>NZ_JBWZCL010000003.1:0-394857 GCF_059383595.1 Pseudarthrobacter sp. MDT1-40-2
ACCATCCTCGGTAGTGATCCGGAGCGTCACAAAATTCCGCGACGGACTCGTCACGAAGACATCAGCGGCAATAATTTTCACTGCAAATCCTTTCAAAAACTGACTCAAGGGGCCGCTTTATCGAAGGCGGAAAAATCGGCGGTGGAGGAGGCAGCCATGAAGGCTGCTTGAAGGCTGGTTATTTGAGAAACAAGAACTTCCTCATCGGCGAGTCCAGGCTTAAGCAGCGCCAGGAGCGCCGCCGTGCGGTGGCGGCCCTCCAGGGCCAGGGCGGCCCTGATCTCGGGGGCGTGCTGGTCGTGGAACTCGGCTACCACTGATAAATAGGCGATCCATACTGCAATCATGCGGGCAGCCCCGTCACCCCGTCGTCCGGCAGCACGTTCTGCTTCCAGGACAGGCAAAGCGCGCATCCGAAGCTTTGTGGTCCCGTCCATGGCAATCTGCGCTAGGTTGTGCGCGATCCTGCTGTTTCCAAAACGCTCCAGCAGGGCGGCACGATATTCCGGAATCATAAGGTCTGCCGGCAGATGCCTGGCTGCCTCGTCCCAGAATTCCTGAACGGCCTCCCGGCATGTGCCGTCGGAAAGGGCTTCGGCCACGGTTTGATGACCCCTGACTTGTCCCGAGTACGCCAGGATGGAGTGCGCGCCATTAAGCAACCACAGCTTGCGGTTCTCGTACGGTTCAATGTCATCGACGAAGACGGCGCCAGCATTTTCCCACTGTGGGCGGCCGGCAGGAAAAGTGCCACTGAGGACCCAGTTGTGGAATGGTTCGGTGACCACTGGTGCCGCGTCCCGGTAGCCGCAGGTTTCGGCGACCAAATGAAGGTCCGCCGTCGTGGTCCTGGGAGTAATCCGGTCTACGGACGTGCTGACAAAGCTGACGTTAGCGTCGATCCAGTCTGCCAAACCCGCGAAAGAACCAGGCTGCCCTGCCGGCCACGCGGCCAGGGCCAGGACAGCGTTCCGCGTCACCTGCCCATTGCGGGCAAGGTTGTCACAGCTGACGACGGCGATGGGTCCGGCACCGGCGTCCCTGCGTGCGGCGAGTGCCAGGACAAGACGACCCAGCGGAGTTGAAGCCTCCAGGCCGCTGCCGTTCGACTCGCCCAAGGCATAGGCTGCCTCGGTGATAGTGAGGGTGACGATGGCGGTTTCCGGTGCCGCGACCAGTTCCTTGAGCCGTTGCAAATTGGCCCCGTCCACAGCTTCCACAATGCTTGCCACAAGTTCGAAGTCGTCACCGTTGCCCGACCGTCGAACAAGCGTGAACAGTCCGTCCTGGACGGCCAAGGTTTCCGCAGCATGCGGCCGGCGACCACTGAATGACGCTATTCCCCATTCCGATGCGTCACCTGCGTGCTGGGTGTACCAGGCCTGGTGGGAGCGGTGGAATGCTCCAAGTCCCAGATGGACGATTCGCACGGGAGCCGGGGCTGCAGCGCTTTTCAGGCGGCGGCTGAGCAGCGGCATCGGACGGTCCGCTGCTGTTGTTGAACTTTCGGGACTTGCAGCGCTCATAGCTTGAACACACGTCTTGGTGAAGTGTCTACGGTGTCGATCATTATTTCGTATGCACGTTCCTCACTGATTCGGTGTTCGGCCACCATCCGGGCCAGAAACGAAGCCTCTACCCGCCGGGACGCTTCGTGGCGCGCCGGTATCGAGCAGAACGCCCTCGTGTCGTCGACAAAGCCGGAAAAGCGGGAGAATCCCGCTGTTTCTGTAACAGCTGACCTGAAGCGCAGCATTGCATCGGGAGCGTCGAGGAACCACCACGGGGCACCAAGATAGACCGATGGATAAAAACCGGCCAGCGGGGCAAGTTCCCGTGAGAAAACGGTCTCGTCCAAGGTGAAGAGAACCAGGTGGAAGTCCTTGGCCGTGCCGAAATCCTGCAGGAGTGGGCGGACGGACTCGGTGTAATTGATCGCAAAAGGAATATCGTGACCAGTGTCGGGGCCGAAGGCATCGAAGCTTGCTTGGTGGTGGTTCCTGAAGGAGCCGGGATGGATCGTCATTACCAGCCCGTCCTCTACAGACATGCGGCCCATCTGGTACAGCATGTGCGCTTCGAAAGCGTCACGCTCCGCGTCGCTGAAGGTTCCGGTCCGCGCAAGCTCAAACAGTCGTGCAGCCTCAGGCTCACTCAGCTTTAAAGTTGCAGGAGTTCTTACTCCGTGGTCTGCCGAGACCGCGCCGTTGTCAATGAAGTAGCGTCTTCGGCTTTCCAGGGCACGAATATAGCTCTTGTAGCCGGTGTCCCCTTCCCCTGCAGCCGCGGTGAGCCGATCTACATTTTCCCTCCACCGTGGATGGGCAATGTTCATATAAGCGTCGGGCCGGAAGGTGGGCAGAACCCGCCCATGGAATGTTGGGTCCTCGGCGAGGGCTTTGTGGCTGCTCAGGTCGTCGCACGGGTCATCTGTCGTTGCCAACACTTCAATGTTGAAATCCTTGAAAAGTTGACGGGGACGGAAATCCTCTTCCTGAAGCTTTGCCGACAGCTCGTCGTAAATCCTGTCCGCCGATTCGGCGCTCGGCATCTCACTAAGTCCGAAGACGAACTGGAACTGGTCACGAAGCCAATGGCCTGAAGCTGTTCCATCGAAGAGTGGCCATGCCCGGCAAAACTCGCGCCAAATCGACCTGCTGTCCGGTCCCGACGATCCACCAGCCGCCGGAGTCAGCCGGGACAGCGGCACGCCACTGGCATGGATCAGGCGAACGACGTAATGGTCCGGGCTCACCAGCAACGCAGCCGGGTCAGGAAAAGCGGAGTTCTCCGCGATCACGGCCGCATCGACATGACCATGGGGCGAAAGGATGGGAAGGTTCTTCACCGAATCCAACAGGAACGTTGCGATTCGACGCATCCGGGGATCCGCAGGCAGAAGGCGGTCCGGGTGAACTAAGGACTGAGACATGCCTCCATGGTGGCCAAAACTTCGATTCTTGTCAACCGGTTGCCATGGCGGAATCGGAGCGGTGACCGTTTATGGTGGCAAGAAATCCGGGGGTGATACGCCTACGCTCCGGTTTTAGAGGAGGGAGGACAGCGGAGAAAACAGGAAAGATGGCAACCGAATGAGCTTTTGAGTCCCTCTCCGGATATCATGAGCAGGTGACTGAACTTTTACCCCCACGAGCCGACGAGAAGACCTCCGCCGGCATGGCCGAGGGCAGGGCGGCCAAGACAAACGCCACGATCTATGACATCGCGAAATTGGCAGGCGTGAACCCTTCTACGGTGTCCAGGGCTCTCAGCAAGCCCGGAAGGGTAAGTGTGAAAACCCGTAAGCTCATCGAGGATGCCGCGGCGGAGCTGAACTACCAAGTCAATCCCTTCGCCAGGGCGCTTCCCACTGGAAGAACCAGCACCATCGGCCTCATCGTCGCCGATATTGCAAACCCCACCTTTTTTGGGACTATCCGCGGCGCGGAATTTACCGCCGCGGACCATGATTACTCGGTAATCCTTGCTGAATCGGCCGAATCGCCAGAGAAGGAACTTTCCGCTGCACAACGCATGATGGCCAGCGTGGACGGCCTGATCCTCGCCAGCCCACGCATGGACGACGACCACATCCGGGAACTGGCCGATGCAAAACCTGTAGTAGTCGTGAACCGTGACGTCGAGGGCATCACGTGCGTCGTGCCAGATGTTGCCATGGGAGTGGGCGAAGCGATTCGCCATCTCGCTGTCCACGGCCACAGAAAGATAACCTTCATTGCCGGTCCGGAGGCGTCCTGGATGTCCAGCCGGCGATGGCTGGCCGTCCAAAAGGCATGCGAATGGTCCCGCATAGAACCGGTGAAGTTGCAATCTGAGAGTCCCACAATAAAAGGGGGCCGGGCAATTGCCCGCACCATCGTCAGCCTTGGATCCTCCGCCGTCGTCGCTTACAACGACCTTCTCGCCATAGGACTCATGCAGGAGCTCCAAGCAGCAGCCTACGTAGTTCCGGACCAAATTAGCATCGTTGGCTTCGACGACATCTTCGGTGCCGACTTCACGACTCCCGGACTGACCACCGTCCGTGCACCGATGGAAACCTGCGGCGTGGAGGCAGCCAGTCTCTTACTTACGTTTCTCAAGGGGCACGGAGACGTGCCCTCGACCCGCTACATCGACACAGAGCTGGTGGTCCGGGGATCCACCGGAAAACTCCTAGGCTGACCTGTTGCCGGTGACTGTCGCGAGCGGTTGCCAGGCACTTTTCGCGTGCAGTGCTAGTTTCGCGCAGTGCTAACCACGTTTCGCGGGTGGCGTGGGCTGTTCCAAGCCATTGATGACGAATAGCGCGCGCAAGATTGAAGCCTCTACAGGCGTCAGTGACGAAAAATTTCTCGCCATACCAGCACAGACGGGGTAGGCTCTTGGCAACCGCTTGCCTTTCAGACCAAGCGAAAGACTACAACCAGTTAGAGTCAGGAAATCACCAATGCTGAGACCTCAGGCTTCAGAAAGCCGCGACCTAGTCAACCTGGACGGAATTTGGCGCTTCGCCTTGGACAAGTCCCAGTCCGGTCTCCCGGAACCGTGGTCTGCCCCGCTTTCCGGTTCACTCGACGTAGCAGTACCGGCCAGTTACAACGATCTTTTTCTGGACGCGAGCGTCCGGGACCACGTCGGCTGGGTATGGTATCAGCGTGTCGTGTTCGTACCACGGGGATGGGATGACAAACGCACCATTATCCGCTTCGATGCGGCGACGCACCACGGGAAGGTATATGTCAATGACGTGCTCGTAGTGGAGCATGTCGGTGGCTACACTCCATTCGAGGCGGATATAACCGAGCACGTTCAGCCCGGGAAGTCCTTCCGGTTGACGGTAGGTGTGGACAACGAGCTTTCCATTCACACGATTCCGCCGGGGCACGTCAACGTCGTGGATTCGGGGCAGCGGCGGCAGAGCTACCATCACGACTTCTTCAACTACGCGGGTCTCGCGCGCTCGGTCTGGCTCGCAGGTGTGCCGGAGACGCGCGTCGAGGACATCATTGTGGCAACCGGCGTCGAAGGTACCGTCGGGACGATCGGGTATTCCGTGGCGACCACAGGATCCGCTGAGGTGCAGGTGGTCCTTCGGGACGAGGCGGGTGCGGAAGTCGTGCGCGGGAGCGGTGCCGAGGGCGTCCTTCGCGTCGAGGATGTAAAGCTGTGGCAGCCTGGAGCGGCGTATCTGTACAACTTGGAAGTGTCGCTGTACGCGAGTGGGGAACTCATCGACTCGTACACCCAAACCGTGGGGGTCCGCACTGTCGAAGTGACGAAAAACGAGTTTCTCATCAACGGCAAGCCCTTCTATTTCACGGGGTTCGGCAAGCATGAAGACACTCCGGTTCGCGGCAAAGGGCACGACAACGCGTACCTTGTCCACGACTTCGAACTGATGAAGTGGATCGGAGCCAATTCCTTCCGGACGTCCCACTATCCTTATGCAGAAGAAGTCCTGGACTACGCCGACAGACACGGCATTGTGGTGATTGGTGAGACTGCCGCTGTCGGATTCAACCTCGGTGTATCGGGAGGGATGTCTGCCAGAAACCCGCCACCCACGTTCTCGCCGGATACGCTGGGCGATGAGATGCAGGAGACCCACGCACAGCACCTTCGTGAACTGATTGGCCGGGACAAGAACCACCCAAGCGTCGTGATGTGGTGCATCGCCAATGAACCAGCCAGCCAGGAAGACGGCGCCTACGAGTACTTTGCGCCGCTTGCGGAACTGGCCCGAAAACTGGATCCCAGCCGCCCGATCACTTACACCGCCTGGTTGCTTGCCAACGCGCAAAACGACCAGATCGCGACGCTATTTGATGTCATCGGGATCAACCGGTACTTCGGTTGGTATATCGATAACGGCGACCTTGCCTCAGCACAGGTGAAGCTCGAAGCCGATATCCGCGACTGGGTCGGCAAATTCGACAAGCCGGTCATGATGACGGAATACGGTGCTGACACGCTGGCAGGCCTTCACTCGCTGAACGACGTCCCGTGGTCAGAGGAATACCAGATCGCCTACCTGGAGATGAATCACCGGGTGTTTGACAAATTTCCCGCCTTTGTCGGCGAGCACGTCTGGAATTTCGCCGACTTTCGGACGACGCCGGGTGTGCACCGGGTGGACGGAAACAAAAAGGGCATTTTCACCCGTGACCGCCGGCCGAAGGGTGCCGCATTCTTTCTTCGCAACCGGTGGACCGTGACCGGCAACAGCAAGCCCACCCAGCAGTAATTCAGCAGTGACGCAAAGGGTTCCGCTACCGGTAGCGGAACCCTTTGCCGTGTAGAAGCGAAAAGAATTCCTGGATGGGTGTGAAGCGAAGAGAAGAGCAGTCCTGGATCGGCGTGACTGCAGTGCTGTCACATCTCTGGGGCGGCTCCATGGGCCAATTGGGACAAACGAGACCGCCCCGTAAGGAAAGAAATACGCCGCCGATGCGCTGCTCATTGGAGTCCTCGTGTGCGGGGCGGGGGCAGACTCATCCAGGCGGCCCCGCCCCCGTGTGTCAGTCAGGAATGCGCTGGTCAGAAAGCCGATAACGGGGCAGAAACACCGCAATGACCAAGGCTGCAAGCGCGGCCGCTGCTCCGATCCCCATCATCATTTGAAAGGCTGCCCGTGAGGGAATGGGAGTTCCTGCCAAACTGGTGCTCATGTGAGCGAATACCAGCCCCGCGACGGCGGCCGACAGGGACGTGCCCACGGAGCGCATCAGGGAGTTGAGTCCGTTGGCAGAGGCGGACTCTGAGGGCGGGACTGCGCCCATCACCAGTGCCGGCATCGCGCCGTACGCGAGGCCAATGCCGGCACCGACAATGCCCGAGACGGCCACTAATTGCCAGACTGCTTCCATGGCAAAAAACCCGATCGTATATCCAGCAGTAACGAGGACCGCTCCGGCCATAAGGGACCACTTCGGCCCCCATGCTGCCGAGAGCCATGCAGACATGGGCGCTACAGCCATCATCACCAGACCCGAGGGAGCCATGACCAGACCCACGACCAACATCGATTGTCCCAACCCATAACCGGTTTCCGCCGGCAACTGTAAAATTTGGGGCAGGCTGAGGGACATGGAGAGCATGGAGAAGGCGAAGATTAGGGATGCCATGTTAGTCAGAAGCACCTGACGGCGCCCGATAGTCCGCAGGTCAACGAGTGGCCGGGCGACGCGTAGCTCCCAGAAAGTCCAGCCGGTAAAGAGGATCACGGATCCCCCGGTCAATCCCAGCGTCAACGCCGAAGTCCAGCCCCAGGTTCCGCCTTTGGAAACTACAAGCAGCAGCATCACCAGACCAGCCGACATGGACACAGCTCCGACGGCGTCAAAACGCCCCCCCGACTTAACCTGGGACTCTGGCACCAGCCAAGCGATGAGGACGAAGGCCACCAGGCCGAGTCCAGCCGCCACCCAGAACAAGGTATGCCAGTCCAGATTCTCTGCAATTACTGCCGCTAGCGGAAGACCAAGAGCACCGCCGACTCCAAGTGAGGCGCTCATTGTCGCTGTTGCGCCGCCTAATTTAGCGGGTGGGAGCTCGTCACGCATGATGCTGATGCCCAGGGGGATCACGCCTGCGGCGAGCCCCTGCAGGGTCCGCCCGACGATCAATGGCGCCAAGCTGAAACTGAACGCACCCACCACTGATCCGACGACAAGTAAGGCCAGGCTGATAAGTAGCATGCGTCGCTTGCCGTACATGTCCCCCAGGCGACCTACGGTGGGGGTGGCAACAGCACCGGCAAGCAAAGTTGTAGTGACTGCCCAGGTGGTATCACCTGCGGACGCTGACAGGAACTCCGGCAGTAGCGGAAGCAAAGGAATTACCAGGGAATGCATCAAGGAGACGACGATGCCGGCGAAGGCAAGCACCACAACAATCCTGCCCTGCCCCTTGGAAGCACCACCTTTGGGAGAGCCTGTCCGCCGTCGGGAAGTATCTACAGTCATGGCTTGTTCCTTTGCACAAAGAAGGTCGAACGTTTGGGGCGTATAACTGCACGAACGTCCTGGAGCGGTGAGGCGAACGGCAACAAGACGAGGTTGCTACGTTTTTGGGACGGCCCTGCCGGCCCAAGCTGCGAAGTACACTTCGGATTCAGAGAGGCCCACTATGCTGCGTGTTCAATCCTGGAAAACAACCCAGAACAACTCCATGCCTCGCCCTACGTCAACGACTTGTCCCTGCAGGTGAGGATTAGCACCTTGCCTGGCTTCCGACAGGGTCACCGTGCGAAACCTGAATGGAGGTTTCTACAGGCTATCCCTTGCGTGGCGCAGTGGTGCATTCGCGAGGCGACCTCTGATCAGCGCTTTCGTCCTGCCGATATCCTCAGTTGTTCAGTTTGGCGTGGTCCGAAACAAGGTCGGCAACCAGCTGCGGTTCAGCAACGGGTGCTAGGTGAGCCGTTTCTTTTAGAACTTCATGTCTGGCAGAGGGTATTCCTCGGGCGATGAGGTTTTGGTCTTCGACCGGGTTAGCTGAATCTGCCTCGCCACTGATAACCAGCACGGGCACCTTGATATCGGGGAGGTCGTCTCTCACGTCTGCTTCAGCGAGAAGATCACAGGCATAGGCGTAACCCACGGGATCTGTGGACGCAAGCATCTGCCGGTGCCGATTCACGACGTAGGGTTGCCGCTGCTGGAACTCCGGTGTAAACCAACGGTTCATCACTTGGGGCACCAGCGGAGTAATGCCCTCGGCGCGCACCTGTTGACCGCGTTCGACCCACACATCCTTGGAGAAGCGGGCAGCACAACACATCGCCACAGCGGACTTCGTTCTCTGGGGCATTAGCGCTGCCGCCCGCAATGCCACCAGTCCGCCCAACGACACCCCGGCAATGTGGGCTTTCTCCACGTCCTCTGCATCGAGCACCTCGAACAGGTCACCGACGAGATCATCGAGGCTGAAGGGACTGTGTCCGCGAGGGCCTCCCCGGTCCCTCTGGTCGAAGCGGACGACGTCGAAGTCTTTTGAGAGCCGGGCCACGACTCCGTCCCACATGCGCCCGTTCGTCGCCAGCGAGTTAACAAAAACGATGGTTCCCGAGGCGGGTTGTGCACCTCTCTTTCGCTCAACTGAAACGTTGAAGCCTCCGCCGTTCATGGGCTGGTCCTTTCTATCGATATGGATCAACAAAATGACGTGCAAGTGTCGGGTTGCCGAAGGCACCCCACTTATGACAGCTGCAGTCGGTGCGCATAAAGCGGCACTGGCCGGCAGGCAGGACTCAGGGAGCCCGTCTGCCGGCCAGCGGCCGTGGATTATCGGTCGGTGGGCTTACTTACCTGACACTCCGAATACGCGCAGGTCAGGAATAGCGCTACCGGTACCCCGGTATTCAATCCCTTCCTTCAGTGCCCAGTTAGTTTTCAGAGAGAAGAACGGAGCGAACCAGGCATTGTCGGTCGCGTATTTGTTGATCTCTTTGTAAATTTCCCCGGCACGTGTGGTGTCTGTTTCAGCCCCAAGCTTTGCCAGAAGGTCATTCATCTTAGGGTCTTCGTGCTTGAAGGGGTTTTGTGACCCATTTTTGTCGAAGTAGAGTGCAGCAGTACGTGAGGGAGCGGCCGTGCTGCCCAGGTTGAAGTACATACCCCATTTCGTTGTCTGACCTGAACTCTGGGCAGGCACAGGTTCCCATTCCACCTTGATACCAATGTCGGCAAGGGACTGCGTGATAGTGGCCTGGTATGTCTGCACGATAATGTTCGCAGGCATTGTGAGGCTGAACCCGTCGGGGTAGCCCGCTTCTTTCAGAAGGCTACGTGCCTTTTCCGGATCAAAGCTGTAGGCATCGTCCAGCTCTTCAACGTAGGCCGGGGAGAGCTTGTTGAAGATTTGTGTCGTGGAACGGCCGTTGCCACCAAGAAGTGCATCGAGCATTTTCTGGCGGTCAAAGGCATGGTTGATTGCCTGCCGGACGCGGACATCCGCCAGTGGCGGCGCTACCGTGCCTGCCCGGTCGGCGATCACCAATCCGCCGGTCGTCACGCCCTCAACGGGTGTGATGGTGAATCCGCTGGCTTCGATCTGCTTGGCTTGGCCGTGATCAACTGTCCCGGCATCAAGTTCTTTGGTCAGCAGTGAATTGAACAGTGCCGTCCGGTCCTGGATTGCCCTTATCGTGACCGTCTTGAACGGATATGCTGCCGCGTTCCAGTGGTCCTCGCGCTTGTTCAGCACGTACTTGGTACCGTCAACAGTCGCCGTTCGGTCAAGAATGTACGGACCCGATCCGACTGGATCCAGAGCGGTCCGCGCTTCGTTGATCGTATCGGGATCTCCAATCGCCCCTGCCCCGTATGAGAGAGCCACAAGCAAATTGGGATCCGGGCGGCTGAGGTTGATAACGGCGGTGTGCTCATCCGGTGCGTCGATGGAAGCTACCGCGGCAAGGTTGCTCTTTTGTGGTCCGGCGGTGGTCCGGGTTCGTTCGAGGCTTACTTTGACCGCCTCGGAGGTGACTGGGTCACCGTCACTGAACTTCATGTCATCCCGCAGCTTGAGCGTGAGAGATCGTGCGTCAGCTGAGTACTCCCAGCTCTTTGCTGCTCCGGGCTTGAGCACACCTTCATTGTCGCTGTAAATCAGGGTGTCGAAAACCGCTCCCCAGACGTACCGCTGCTGACCGTCGTGCAGTTGGGCGGGATCCAGTGAGTTCGGTGCCACCTGGACTCCGAACGCGAGCGTTTCAGGGGCGGATTCTGTTGCAGGAGTTGGGTCTCCCCCGCAGGCAGAGACTACCAGGCTTGTTGCGAGCACGACGGCGGCGCTGCCGACAGCGGCTCGGGAAAGGCGAAGTTTTGGCATGAAAGTTCCTTTGACTTGTAGTTGCCAGGCATTTCTTGAATTAGGTATGTGCCGAGGGCTGGAGGCGCGTGTAGACATCCCGTGGAGTTAGGGCGTTCAGCATGTCTTCTCCACGGCGGTACCGGTCGATGTTTTCTACGATGGTGTCAATGGACCGTTGCGTGCGGTTTGGAAGTTTTGGGGTGACATGAGGAGTGATGACCACATTGTCCATATCCCACAACAGCGAATCCCCGGTTAGTGGTTCGGGGTCGGTCACGTCCAACCCAGCCCCTGCTATCTGCCCGGTCTGCAGTGCTGAGATGAGAGCTTCCTGGTCTATAACACCGCCGCGGGCCATGTTGATGATGTACGCCTGATCCTTCATGCGGGAGAACTCCGCAGTTGAGAAGAGATGGTGAGTCTCATCATTCAGTGGCACGGCGAGCATAATGACATCAGATTCTTCGATCAGCGGTTCCAGGGAATCACCGGCGTCTTTTGACAGCATCAGATCCACATTCGCCGGTGTCTCACCGGCGCTGCGGCGGTGAGCGATGACGCGCATCCCGAAGGCTTTACCAAGGCGGGCCATTTCCTGCCCAGTGTTTCCGAACCCCACGATTCCCAGCGTCTTGCCCCAAAGGGCAAGCCGGTTCTCATAACCCGGGATTCGGGTCCAGACGTGCGAGGCCTGAAGTTCAAAAAGCCGTTTGGCGTCGAAGGTCAAGGCTAGTGCGAAGTAGAAGGCATGCTGCGCAAGTGCCGGCGCTGATCTGCCGGCAGATCCTGTGATGATGAGGCCCTTCGCGAAGACCTCGGGCCGGGCGGAGCGTGTGAGGCCCGAGTGATCGCAGTGCACCCATTTCAAGTGTGGAGCGGCTAAATACCGGTCATCGATATCGGTTTGGAGGATAGCCACGTCCACCCGCTTGAGTGCATCCTCAATGTCGGCCGCCTCACGTGGATGAAGGTGCAGGAACTCCGCCGGGGCAAAGGCCTGCCGAAGCTGCTCGATCTCGTCTGGCTGATACAGCAAGGTAGCGAGCACACTTCGGATTTCGCGTGCTTCAGATCCTGTATCCATATGTTTAAACTCCTTTGTTTACGGCGAACGAATCGGGAGTTCGCCGATACCCGCCTTCCGCAAGTATCACAACCTTAAAACATCTTGTCAACCGGTTGCCGTTTGTGAGACGTGACAAAGATATTTGCTTAGCAGCCTTAGATGTTGGGCTTGTGAGTGCTGGGCCATGCGCCGTAGATGAAACGGTCGAGGACAAGGATCAGTGCGCGATAGTTGTTCCCATGGTTCGCCAGTCGTTTTTCGGCAAGCGGTTGTCAACGGGTTCCATACATGCTTTACTTCAAGTGATGCGGGTAACAGCAATTTGCTGGTGTGGCCGCTGACCGCCAGTGTTCATGTGGCGGAAATCAATGAAACCGACAAAGGGGTCGCGATGTCCGACAGAATTCCCCCGGAGTGCACGGCTGCGTGCCTTGCACGGCAGAGGGGGTGGGAGCAGATTCGCACCGATCTGCATTCTCTCCGGGTGCCCCGAGTCGGGCCCTGGTCACAACGCTCCCGGATAGGTACCAACCCAGGAGAGTCGCAGGTACCGCTGTCCAGGCTCCTGCATCAGCTGCCCTTAGTTGCATTTAGGCTGCCGGCCACTCCGGCTCCCGTTCTATCTCATTAAGGTTCTCCATGATTCCCTATATTCTTCGCAGGATGGCAACAGGAGTTGTCCTTGCAGTCCTCGTGACGCTCATAACCTTTTGGTTATTGAGCTTTTCCTTTACAGGAGTTGCATCAAACATTCTGGGTCCTGCCTCCTCAGCCGAGGCGGTGGACGCCCTTATGGAACAAAAAGGGCTGAACCGCCCTGTCCTCACCCAATATTTTGACTGGCTCTGGGCCGCTCTCAGGGGGGACTTCGGGGTCTCCTACTTCACCAGTGAAGCGGTGGGCAAAGCTGTCACATCCCGGCTTGGAGTGACGCTGTCCATCGTTCTGGTGGCCTTGGTACTTAGTGTCATAGTCAGCGTCTTTCTTGGTGTATTGGCTGCTTCACGCGCCGGAGCCGTGGACCGCATCGCCCAAGGCACGTCCCTGATTGGGAACCTGTTTCCCAACCTTCTGATTGCGATCGGGCTGGTTGTGATATTTGCCCTCAACCTAAGGCTGCTCCCGGCCACCGGATTTACGCCTTTCTCAGAGGACCCAAGACGGTGGGCTGCTTCCATCACCATTCCGGTCATAGTCCTGGTCATCAACGGGGTCGCCAACATGTCGGCCCAGATCCGGGGCACGATGATTGGGGAACTTCAAAAAGACTATGTGCGGACGCTTCGTACACGGGGAATCCCTGCGCGATCCATCGTTTACCGTCACGCACTGCGTAACGCGGCTGCGCCCGCCCTCGTTGTGCTCTCCTTGGAGTTCATCTCGATGTTTGGGGGCGCACTCATCATCGAAAACGTCTTCGCGCTCCCAGGTTTCGGCTCTTTCGCATTCAATTCCTCACTGCAAGGTGATATTCCGGTGATCATGGGCGTCACCATCTTTAGCGTCATGCTCGTCGTATCCGTCAACCTGCTGACAGACGTCATCAACGGTTGGCTCAACCCGAAAGCGAGGCTTTTTTGAGCACCGAAGTAGCCCTCCTTGAGACGGAGACGATTGAAGCCGGCTCACAACGTTCACCCTTCCGGCGGCTGGTCAGGGACCCGCAGGCTGTCATCACCACAGCACTGCTGCTCATACTGATCCTGCTAGGTCTGCTGGCGCCCTTTATTGCCCAACACCACCCCAACGAGTCCTCACTCAACGCGGTGAACGCCGAGATCGGCGCACCTGGATACCTCCTGGGCGGAGACCAAAGCGGACGGGACATCTTTTCCCGGTTGCTCTACTCCATCAACACCGGTGCTATCTCCGCGCTCATCGGCACCGGCGTGGCCTGTTTTGTCGGTTTGACCTTCGGGCTTATTGGCGGTTACTTCGGCGGGCGGGTCCGGACCACGATTGAGTGGATCTTCAACCTGATCATGACGTTCCCAGGCCTTCTTCTCCTCATCGTCCTGATGCCACTGACCAAGGGAGATTTCCGCATCACCATGTTGATCTTCGGTGTCCTCCTTTCACCGTCGATCTATCGAATCGTCCGCAACGTCACCGCTGGAGTGAAGAACGAGCTTTATGTTGACGCAGCAAAGGTTGCCGGGTTATCGACGGCAAGGATCCTCGGACGACACGTAATGCCCGTAGTGAGAGGGCCGGTCATAATCTCGGCAGCTTTCCTCATGGGGGCGGCCATCAACCTACAATCTGGCCTGGCATTTCTCGGCGTAGGATCCACGGAAGTCCCCAGCTTCGGCTCCATGATCGCCACAGGGTTCCTGAACTTCTACGTTCACCCGCTGCAGTTCCTGTGGCCGGCACTGCTGCTGGGCGTAATTACTGCCTCCTTGGTCCTCCTGGGGAACTCTTTGCGCGATGCGCTTGAAGGTGCCCGGCCAAAGGCAGCCAAATTGGGAAGCGTCAAAGTCCTTGCACGAGGGGCGGCGGCCAGCGAGGCAAAGAGAGACGCGACCAACCTGCTCCAGGTAAAGGACCTGAAAATGGAGTACCCCACGCCTTCCGGGGAGCCCAAGCAGGTACTGAAAGGCGTTTCCCTCGAGCTTAAGGCCGGAGAAACCCTGGGGCTTGTCGGTGAGTCGGGTTCGGGAAAGACCCAGACTGCCTTTTCCGTCCTGGGTGTCCTGCCTCCCGAAGCGATCATCACGAGCGGGTCGGTGCTGCTTGAAGGAAGGGAACTGCTTGGTCTTCGGGAACGGGAGCTGCGGGAGATCCGCGGCAAAGAGATCGCCTACATCCCACAAGAACCCATGTCCAACCTCGACCCTTCGTTCACCGTCGGAAGCCAGCTGGTTGAAGGCATCAGGACGGCCTCCGGGATGTCCCGCTCGGCTGCCAAGGAACGTGCCTTGGAGCTTATGGAACGGGTCGGCATCCCCAATACCCGCCGTACTTTTGACCTCTACCCTCACCAGATTTCCGGCGGTATGGCCCAAAGGATCCTCATCGCCGGGGCCGTGGCAAGCCAGCCGCGGCTGCTTATTGCCGATGAACCAACAACAGCGCTGGACGTCACCATCCAGGCCGAAATCCTGGACCTGCTTCGCGACCTGCAGCAGGAAATGGGAATGGCCATTCTTCTTGTGACACACAACTTCGGCGTGGTCGCAGACATTTGCGACCGAATCGCCGTGATGCGCGAGGGCCTCATCGTAGAAGAAGGAGACGTTATGCAAGTCTTCACTAACCCACAGCACCCGTACACGCAGAAACTTCTCAGTTCCATCCTGGACGAAAGCACTCTGCGCGAAGACCTCACGCCTTTGGTAGCCACCGGCAAGGAGCAGAAATGACCGCGGACACACTACTCCAGGTGGAGGACCTTCGGGTTGCATTCCCCGGGCACGGCCTGCGCAGAAAAATGCATGAAGTGCTTCACGGTGTTTCGCTGTCAATCGCCCAAGGTGAAGTGTTGGGGCTTGTTGGTGAATCCGGATCTGGTAAGACCACCATCGGCCGGGCCGCGCTCGGGCTCGTCAAACCCACTGGTGGAACCATCACCTTCCAGGGTGAAAACATCACCCACGCCAGTCCAAGCCGGCGACGTGCGCTGGCTAGGGACATTCAGGTGGTGTTCCAAGACCCCTACTCGTCCCTGAATCCAGCGCTGACCATTGGCGACATTCTGACTGAACCCCTCGTGGTCCAAGGTGCAACCCGTGCTGACGCCCGCAAGCGCATACGTGGGCTCCTGAACCAGGTGGAACTGCCGGTCGACGCCGCCGAACGCCTGCCCCGGGAATTCAGCGGCGGACAACGGCAGCGAATCGCCATCGCCCGAGCCCTCGCCCCGGAACCGAAGCTCATCATCTGTGACGAACCGGTATCGGCCCTGGACCTGTCCACCCAGGCCACTGTTTTGCGTCTTCTCCTCGAAATCCAGCAGCGCACCGGTGTTGCGTGCCTGTTTATCTCGCACGACCTGGCTGTGGTGCGGTACGTCAGCCACCGGGTCTCCGTGATTTATAAAGGTGACATCGTCGAGACCGGACCTGCAGGGCTGGTCACCTCCTCCCCGGAACACCCCTACACAAAGACCCTGTTGCTTGCCGCTCCTGTTGCCGACCCGGTGGAACAGAAGCGAAGGCGGCTAGAACGGCTGCGCCTGGCGAAGGAGCAGAGTGCCCTTAATCCAGTGGCGGCCGGCTAACAAGCCACGCACGTCGTTTCATTCAGTTAGGTCATGATGCAAAAAGAATTCAACCTGTACGCCCGCGACCTTCCCAAGGACAGTCGATGGCACCATCCCTTCAACGTGCTGCAGACCAATCTCCAAGAGATAGACGCGGACATGGACACGGAGGCGGCAGCCGACGCGGTCGTGGACTATGGAGCTGACACCTGGCTCCTGAACGCCGGGGGGATCATGTCGTTTTATCCGACAGACCTTCCGTTCCAGACCCGTAACCCGCTGCTGGTTGACCGCCCTTCAGGGGACCTTCTTGGAGATGCAGTCAAAGCAGGCAAGGCGAGAGGGCTGAAAATTATTGCCCGCTTTGACATGTCAAAAGTGTCTGCACGTCTGGCACGCGAACATCCGGAATGGCTCTTCCGCTCTGCTGAGGGGAATCCCCAAATATACAACACCCTGTATAGCGCCTGCCCGTCCGGAGAGTATTACCAGTCACGGACTTTTGACGTTCTGGACGAGGTCCTCGACCGCTATGACGTCGACGCAGTTTTTTTCAACTGGTTCAACTTCAATGTACGCGACTACGACGAGGTCATGCATGGGCCTTGCCACTGTGAAGCCTGCATCAAGGGTTTTGCACTCTTCAGCGGTGAAAGCGAATTACCCATCGACAGGACGTCCGAGTCGTTTGGACAGTGGAGCAGGTACACGGCCGCCACGCTTAAGCAGCTCACCTCCAGGATCGCGGACCACGTGGCAGCCCGGGGCAAGGACCTAGGAGTTCTCCTTCGCGAAGGCGCGCCTATGGTGTATCTCGAGGGTAGTAACGCGTTCAAGTCCATGCCGGGGAAAGAGCTTTGGCCGCATGCTACTGCCGAGGCTGTGAGCGCCCACGTCGCCTCGCGGCCGGAGGCAGCCGTCATGGTGAACTGCGTCGGGTTTATCGACTCCGCCTACCGTATGGGCTCCGAGCAGCCGGAGCACTTCGCCCAGTACGTGGTGCAAACTATCGCACGCGGTGGAAACCCGTCGGCCTATTATTTCGGCGCCCCAGGTCGGCTCCCTACGGAATGGGCCACGTCCCACGCTCGGGACGTCATGAGGTTCCGTCAGCACAACGCTTCCGTGTACCGGGAACTGCGACCAACTGCCAGCATCGCCTTGGTTCGCCCAGACTTTTCATCCGGGGCCGCGGGTAGCTACTGGGAAATCGTCGAAGAATTCCGGGGGCTCTACCTGTCGCTACTCGAAGCACACCTCCCCTTCGACGTCGTCCCTGTGAGTGAGCTGGCTTCCATGGAAACGACCGGCGGACTTAACCGGTTCAGCCTGGTCATTCTGCCCGACCTGAGCAACATGGGCGATGCGGCATCAGCGGTCGACGCTTTTGTCCGCCGCGGCGGGAAAGTGATTTCCACTGGTTCTGCCGGCCTTGGCCGAGATGGCGACCTTGAGCTGTCCAGCAGCCCGGCGTTGCAGGCAATCACCCCGGCGCTTACAGGCACCGAACTTCGCTCTACTTATGTCACAGATCAACCGCAACCCAGAATGGCGGACTACCACTACCAGGCTCCGCTGCTGCCAGTCTTTGGTCGCTATCAGCGCTACGTCTGGAAGCCCGGTTCCGCCTCCACCGGGTTTGTGCTCCCCCGTGCACCCTTTGGCCCTCCTGAACTGGCCTACGGGCACCAAGGAAGTGGCGACCCGGCCTATGTTCGCGGGCAGTTCGGCCAGGGGGAAGTTCTTCATGTCCCGTGGACGATCGGCCGAACGTACCGCGAGTTCGGAAAAACAGACGTACGTGACCATTTCGCAAACCTTGTGCGGACGACGGTGGCGCCTGAACTTACGGCAGACCTCCACGAAAATATTGAAGTCGTCATCGGTGCCAACAACCAGGGCACCGTGCTCCACCTGGTCAACCACTCTGGTGTGCGTCGGCGCACTTACGGCCCGCACTTCCCTTTCAGCGGCGGGCTTCTGCGCCTTCATGGACGAGCCGAGAAGGAATTGAAAGCGGAGGCACTAGTAGCCGGAACTCCGTTGCAGATCCGCTACGAGGGCAGCGACCTGCTGATCGAGTTGCCAACGATCGAACTCTTCGAAGTCGTCCAACTCAAGAACTGACTGACGCTGCAAATTGCTCGGGCAGCCCGGCCCACAGAGCTTGCCCGGAACCCACTAATCTCCCAGAACATTGACCGAAAAGGAGCCCGACCACGTGTCACACGCTGCCAACGTGCAGGATGCAGAGCTACAACCTCCGGCATCCGAAGTAACAGACCAAAGCCATGCACCCGGCCAGACGATCGACGAACTCGCCCTCGTACTGCCGCCCGAAGCCCTGATCACGGATCCTGCAGCCATGGGACCGTACCAACAGGACCGCGCCTTTGATCCCGAAGCCGGCATGCCGATGGCTGTCGTGCTTCCCCTGACCACTGAGCACATCCAAGCAACCATGCAGTGGGCGGCTAAATATCGGATCCCCGTCGTGCCGAGGGGTGCGGGGACTGGCCTTTCCGGAGGAGCTACCGCTGTCAACAACGGCATCGTGCTGAGCACCGAGCGGATGCGCAGCATCCATGTCGACGCAGTCACCCGCACCGCCGTCGTCCAGCCGGGGCTGCTCAACGCCGAGGTCAAGGCGGCTGCCGCCCAGGCAGGGCTGTGGTATCCGCCGGACCCCGCGTCCTACGAGATCTGCACCATCGGCGGCAATGCCGCCACTAACGCCGGCGGCCTGTGCTGCGTCAAGTACGGTGTCACCTCTGACTACATCCTTGGGATGGAAGTAGTCACTGCCGATGGGCGAGTTGTACGCCTCGGCGGGCCGCGGCTAAAAGACGTCGCGGGCTTGTCTATGCTCAAGCTCTTTGTGGGCAGCGAGGGAACGCTTGGCATCATCACTGAGCTCACCCTGCGCCTCCTGCCGGAAGCACCGCCCGCACGGACGGTAGTAGGGTGGTTCGCCAGCAGCGCGGACGCAGCGGCCGCGATCCTTGAGATCGCCTCAAGCATCCGCCCCTCAATGCTCGAGTACATGGACGCGACGTCCATCAATGCCGTCGAAGACGTACTGGCCATGGGCTTGCACCGGCACGCGTCAGCCCTCGTCGTTGCCCGCTCGGATGACCAAAGCCCCAGCGGCGCCGAAGTCACAACCATGCTGGAAGCTTTTGCACGGCACGGCGCGTTCGAGGCATTCGAAGTTGCTGACCAACAGGAAGGTGAGCGGTTTGCCCACGCCCGGCGGATCGCCATCCCTTCCGTCGAACGCTTGGGTACACTGCTGCTGGAGGACGTAGGCGTAGCCATCCCCCGACTGGGAGAACTCATTCTCGGAGTAGAGAAGATCGCTGAAGCCCGCAACGTGGTCATAGCCTTCATCGCTCACGCGGGTGACGGCAACACTCATCCGCTGATTGTTTTCAACCCGGATGACCCCGACATGAAGGAGCGCGCATACCTCGCCTATGGCGAGGTCATGGACCTCGCCATAGACCTGGAAGGCACCATCACCGGCGAACACGGCGTAGGCCGACTAAAGCGGCCCTGGCTCGTTAACCAGATCGGAGAGGACCTCCTGGAGATCTCACACAACGTGAAACGCGCCCTCGACCCGGCAGGAATCCTCAATCCCGGGTCCATTTTCGCGGCTTCAGGTACTGCCCGCGGCGTTACAACGACAGGACGTTCATGATGGACCAGGAAGATCGCATGCAAGCCGGAGGCCTCTCCGTCGACAAGGCCTTGCACCGTTTTATCGAGCAGGAGGCCTTGCCCGTCTCGGGCATCCGAGCAGCAGACTTCTGGCAGGGTTTTGAACAGATTGTCCAAGACCTGGCACCCAAAAACCGTGAGCTACTCGCCCGGCGGGACGAACTCCAGGCACAAATTGACGGATGGCACGCACTGCACTCGGTTCCGATCGACCCAAACGAATACCGGACCTTCCTGGAAAAAATCGGGTACATCCTTCCCGAACCGGAAGACGTACAGGTACTGACCGCCGGAGTCGATAGGGAAATCGCCCACCTAGCCGGACCCCAACTGGTTGTGCCCGTATCAAATGCCCGATATGCACTTAACGCCGCAAACGCGCGGTGGGGCTCCCTCTATGATGCCCTGTACGGCACCGACACGTTGGCCCCGGCGTCGGGAGTAAAAGGCTATGATCCTTCACGCGGCAAACTGGTGGTCGCATTCGTGCGCGACCTGCTGGACGAGTTCTTCCCGCTAACTGCAGGACGCCACGCCGATTCCGTGGGATACGCCGTATATGATCACAGCCTGACCGTGGAACTGGCAGACGGCACCTTCAGCAGCCTGCTTCAGCCTGAACTGTTCGTCGGCTATCTGGGTGGGGCAGGCTCACCATCGGCAGTCCTGCTGCGCCACCATGGGCTTCACGTCGAGATCGCTATCGATGCTTCAACACAGGTTGGACGGACCGACCCGGCAGGCATCTCCGACGTCCTCCTCGAATCAGCCGTTACGACCATCATTGACTTCGAGGATTCAGTTTCTGCCGTGGACGCCGAGGATAAGATCCTCTGCTACCGCAATTGGCTCGGAATCAACCGCGGTGACCTCGCAGACAGCTTCAAAAAGGGAAGTGAAGTGGTGGTCCGGCGGCTGGCAAACGACCGGCGCTATACCACTCCAGATGGCGCAGCAGAAGTCACGGTGCCGGGACGGGCACTTCTCTTCGCCCGCAATGTCGGGCACCTCATGAGCACCGACGCCGTGCTCGATTCCCAAGGAAACGAGATCGGCGAGGGCATTTTGGACGCCGTTCTCACTACGCTGACCGCGTTGCCCGGCCGCGATCCCTCCAACCCTTTGCGAAACGGGACCCAAGGTTCCATTTACATCGTGAAGCCGAAAATGCACGGACCGGCCGAGGTAGCTTTCACGGTCGAACTCTTCCGCCGCGTGGAGGAGCTTCTTGGGCTGCCGCTGAACACGCTGAAGCTCGGCCTGATGGACGAGGAGCGACGGACGACGGTCAACCTCAAGGCCTGCATAGCGGAAGCCCGGGAACGACTGGTGTTCATCAACACCGGCTTCCTGGACCGGTCCGGCGACGAAATACACACCTCAATGGAGGCCGGGCCTTTCGTCCGCAAGGCTGACATGCGCAACCAGGCGTGGATATCCGCCTATGAGGATCAAAACGTCGACATTGGCCTTGAGGTGGGGTTGCCCGGCCACGGCCAGATCGGTAAAGGCATGTGGGCGATGCCCGAGCTCATGGCTGCGATGCTCGAGCAAAAGGTTGCCCACCCCCTGGCTGGGGCCACTACTGCCTGGGTACCCTCCCCCACCGCGGCGACCCTCCACGCCATCCATTACCACCGCGTAGATGTTCCTTACCGACAGCGGGACATCGCCAATCAGGGCCGCCGCGGCACCCTTGAGGGACTGCTGACTCTTCCCATCGAAGCTAACCCCTCGTGGTCCGCGGCCGAGCGTCAGGAAGAACTCGATAACAATATGCAGTCGCTGCTCGGCTACGTCGTCCGCTGGATTGACCAGGGGGTGGGATGTTCCAAGGTCCCTGACATGCAAGACATTGCGCTCATGGAGGACCGCGCCACCTTGCGCATATCAAGCCAACACATCGCCAACTGGCTCCGCCATGGAGTAGTGAGCGTGCAGGACGTGCAGCAAAGCATGAAACGGATGGCCGCAGTTGTAGATGAACAGAACGCAACTGATCCGCTGTACCGACCCATGTCCTCCAACTACGAGGAAAGCATCGCCTTCCAGTGCGCTGTCGATCTGGTGTTCCAAGGAACCAGCCAGCCCAACGGCTACACCGAACCTCTCCTTCACCAACGACGACGTGAAGTCAAAGCGGCCCTTATCCGCTCAGCAGCAATTCCCGCTGTTTAACTCATGAACGCACAAGGAAAAACCTCATGCAAAACTATGTTGAAACACTTTCGGTGAGCTATCCGGTCGCCGCACGGGCTGTCTCGTTGGCCATCGAGGAAGGGTCTAAGCGAGGTGTTTTGGTCGCAGTCACTGTCGTCGATCCTATGATGGGTCTCGTTGCCTTCGGCCGGGCGGACGGATCGATGCCCCACAGCGTTGAGACAAGCCGACGGAAAGCCAATACAGCGGCGTCCTCTCGTAGGCCCAGTGGATGGATGCAGGGAGACTTCGCGCTTGCCCTTCCAATGGGAACCGACAATCTTCTCACAAACATTCGCGGTGGATTCCCCTTAGTTCTGGACGAAAAGCACCTAGGCGGCCTTGGCGTCGCCGGTGGAACCCCTGACCAGGACGCTGAAATCGGCCTAGCAGTACTCGAAGCTCTCAGCAGCTCAGTAGCTGCGACCTGATCCTTTCAGGTTGAAGCCTCTTAGTTTTTCCGGAACCCCTTCGAATGTTCAGCGGACCCGCTATCTGCGACCCCCTGCACCCGTCGCCTCGGCTGCAAGGGGTCGAGGTAGCCGTTCCGGATTGCTCGGTGACCGCACCGATATGGCGGACCAAACTAACCTCCCGCCTCGAAGTTAGGCCAGGCTACGATCTGCGCCTGTGAGACCCAAACGCCCATAGTTCAAGCAAAGGAGCACGCACATGAGCGCAATAATAGTTGTAGGAGTTGACGGCAGTGCAACCGCGAAAAAGGCCGCGGAATCGGCGCGGAATCTCGCAGCTGCCGTGGGCGCTTCCCTCCACGTTGTGTCGGCCTTCGACAGCGATCGCGCTGAGGTCTTTGACGTCGGCAGTGACAAATGGATCGTGTCCGACGCTGACTCTGCTGAGCATGTTGCCCGGTCGGTGGCACAGTCGTTAGGCCCTGGGATCAACGTGACAGTTTCAGCCGTCCGCGGCAGACCCGCGGACGCCCTTATCAAGGAAGCGGTCCGGATAGACGCAGGCATCATAGTGGTGGGAAACCGCAGAATGCAGGGGATCGGCCGCGTCCTAGGTAGCGTCGCCAATAGCGTGGCGCACAATGCTCCCTGTGACGTCTACATCGCCAACACCTACGACGCCGAATAACTTCTTTTCCGCGATTCCTCGTGGCCTCCTGTTTGAACCCAGGAGAATGCGCCAGGTTTTTAGTTGAATTGGGTGCGGCGAACAGGTTTTCTTGCTCCGCAAAGGGAACGCCCCATTGCATGATGCCGCGTCCCTGGTTCCTGTCGCTGCGGGCCTCTTAGTCGCATCGGTTTAGCGGGTAACGCTTACTCAAACATTCTGTAACGGTGCTCTCTTTGATGACTTTGAGCTGAGGAAGAAAGTATGAGCTGCGGAGCTTCCGCAGAGGAGAGCAACAGCCCACCCCGCGGCGAGAAAGAAGCCGTCCGGGCGGACGACCGATTGTCCCGCGGCTGCTTGAGCAGTGAGAAGTCCGACGGCGGCGGCGTAGGCAAGGGAGGCGGCGACCACCAGACGCAGTTGTACTCCGGGTGGCGAGAGAAGAGGGAGGTGGCGTGCTGCGGCGTTCAGGCCGATGGCGAGGAGAGGAAGCACTTGCAGCGCGTGCATTCCAATGAAGTGAGCGATTCGGTAGTCGCCGCCCTGTGTACTCCATCCCAGTAGCGGCAGGCCGGGGCCACCGTCGGTCACGCCGACCGCATGTGCCCCGGCGATTCCGGAAGGAGTACTCAGTTGTTCAGCTGTTGGGCCGGTCATGAGGAATGCGACTCCGATTCCGGCGAGGGCGTTGGCCAAGCCAGCGCGCAATGCGACGGTGATCGCCGGCGTTTGTAGGCGCATGAAAAATGCTGCTGCCGACGTCACGAGTGTGCAGAGGTACATGATGGTGATGGCCGTTGCCATGGTCGCCCAAACCGCGGTGTGTAGGCCGTTGGAGATGTTGAAGTGGCTTGTCGTGCCGGTGGCTGCGGCCCAGATGATCAACGCTTGTTCGATGGCGAGGGTGACGGCGATGATCGTGCCAAGAGCATGCGTAAGGCGCCGCCACCGGGGCAGGTGAGCGATGAGCCAGGCCCAGGTGAATGTGTACACGAAGATCGAGAGCGAGAATTTCAGCGGTTTGGACCATGCCGGCGTGCCCAGGATCTCGCGAGGATCAAGCACAATGCCGGCGATGCTGAGTGCGGCGCAGGAAAGCATGAGGCCTGCGACGATCATTAGTGGCCGGTGCCATCGATAGGCCCGGCGCAGCGTCGCGATCATGACGTCATTCGCCTGTGCGCAAGCGACGTCGCAATGCCGTGTGCAGTTGGTGTCGCGGTCATGCCGAAGGCCGCTTCGAACCTGTTGGAGTCGAAGAGGTAGGGCCGGGTGTACTGGTAGTCCATTTCGAGAGTTTCGCGAGCTGCGGGATTGAAGAGTGCGCCGATTCGCATCGTCGTGCTTCCCATTACCGCGGTGCGGGCATCGGGACCGGCCGCGATTTCGACGTATTGGCGGCCTGTCAGTGCGGGGGCGGTCGGTAGGTGCCACGTCTGGCCTCTGGCGGCGGGTTCTCTACCGAGGATGGCGAGGGCGTCGCCGATGTCGGGGGTGTAGGTGAGGGAGTGTGGTTGCTCTGCGTCGAAAAGCCAGGTCCCGGCTTTTCCTGCGGCGACCTTGTCGAGGGCGAAGGTGTTGAAGACGCTGGTGCTGGCACCTGGGCCATAGAAGTCAGCGCTTCTCCCGATGGTCACCGTCAGTCCCCGTGACTGAGCGTCGTCGAGAGAGCGCAGGGCGGCTGCGCGCACTTCACCTTTTTTGCTCCTCGGTGCGAGGGGCGTGTGTTCGGTCATGACGCCGTCGACGAGGCCGTACGCGTAGACGTTGTCGAGGTAAACAAGATGAACGCCGTGCTCGAGCGCGGCGACGATCGTGTTGCGGAGGACAACGGGCCATTGTTCCGCCCATACGCGCGCCGAGTACGGGAGGCCTGCGGTGAGGTAGGCGACGTCGGCGCCTTGCAGTGCGCGCGAAACGTCGCTGGCACTGAGAAGGTCAGCGGTCAGGGAATGCGCTCCGGCAATGGCCGATGGGAGGCGGCCGACGGAGGAAGGTCTTTCTCCAACCGCGGTCAGGGCGCGCAGGGTTTCGCGGCCGACGATGCCGTTGCCGCCGAGAACAACGTGACGGGATGTGATGGTCATGAGGGGGTTCCATTCGGATCGATGGTGGGAAAGAGGGTTGACGTGGCGTGTTGGTGCGCAAGGCGGCGCAGGCCAGCGAAGAGCGGGTCACCGAGCGCCGTCCCCACGACCATCAGTTCTGCCACTTCATCGGGGCCAGAGAGTGCCGTGAGTGCGTTCAGATCCGCGTCGGCCGCAGACGCCGCCGCCGCCGCATAAGCACCGAGATATTCATCGGGCGCGTCGAATCCGATCGCATGAAGCCCGTCGAGGGCGCGAGCTGCCTCATCAAGTCCAGGGTTGTCATCGGTAATGCACCATCCCTGGTGCTGGGCGACGGACGCAACGCGCTCTCGGGTGATGGCGCTCGGTGTGGACTCTGCTGTTCTCGGGGTGCTCATGGCGTGTTGAGCGACGCGGAACGTCTCGGCGATCGGCATGCCGGGGGTGTCGATCACCCGGATGACCTCCCTCGTGGCGGAGATGGACAGGCCGCCCGTCTCGATAAGTGCGCGAATGAGACGAACTCGTTGTACGTGCGTCTCGCTGTAGGCGACTTGGTTCGCTGAGGACCGGATCCCTTCAGGGATAAGGCCTTCGCGCTGGTAGTACTTCACTGCAGACAAGGGGACGCCCGCCGACTTGGCCATTTCGGATATCTTCACTATCAGATAGTAGCAGTATCCGTTAGCACAAGCAATGACGTTTGGGGCGACCTGGCTCGACGGCTGCACCTCTGCTCGTGAACGACCGTTCATGGGTTAGCCGCCCCGACCTAGGAACAGGCCGGCGACGGCGAAGTCCCTTGGTGATAGGGTTGGGCCGCCGCTGCCGCCGTAGATGACCCGGCTGTCGGCCTGACCTCGACCGCGCGTCGGCGCCCTCGGCCTTCAGGTCCCCAGCACGAAGGGTGCAAGCCCTGGCCGAAGAGGTCCAGGAGCATCTTGCGCCCCAGCGTGGATGGTCCCGGCCCGGGTTTGCCGAGAATGAACGTAGGCAGCTTGGGGATCAGGTGGCGCGCTGGAACCAGCTGATCAGGGCCGCAACAGATCGTTGCCTGGGCTTCCTCATGCCGGCCCAGTGGCACGCCAATCATCGGCGAAGACGTGCCGGAGCTGCACAGGCCACGACCCGCAGACCAACACAGTCGCGCCTATACTCCCGCACCGCAACGACGAAGGCAGCTGCTCCCCCACCAAGGCCGCCCCAGCCGCGTGAGCCGGCGCCGGACACGGCCGGTTCGCGACAGCGTATAGGGCACCCGATGGTGTGAGGGCGTCGAATGACGGTCCTAACTCTCATCGGGCGGGGCCCGGCTCGGAACCCTTCACCTACTCACGAAACGCGCCCCGTCGCCGGTCCGCCGCCAGCTGCACGAGTGTTTCCGTGATCGTTATGGTGTCAACGGCTTGCACGCTCACATTTTGCCGTATTTGCGGTGGACTGCCTGCTTGCTCACGCCCAGACACAGAGCGATTGCTTCCCAGGACAAACCCGCCTGACGCGCATTCCGGACAAGGGAAGCTTCGGCCCTGCTGACTTCCTTGGTAAGTTCCGCTACAGCGTAGAGCGCCTCCGCAGGGCCCTTTCCATCCATTGACGCAACAAGTGTTTTCATCCGTTCCACCTCCATGCGTCAACAATAGTTGACGCGCATTTCGGCGTCAACAGATGTTGACTCCGGAACGGCGAAAACACCGAGCCGGTAGCGGTCACCCGCCGACGTAGGCGGCAAGGTGCTCTCCGGTAAGTGTTGGCTTGGTGGCCACCAGCTCCGCCGGCGTTCCCTCGAAAACGATCCTCCCGCCGTCGTGGCCTGCTCCCGGGCCCAAATCGATGATCCAGTCCGCATGGGCCATCACCGCCTGATGGTGCTCGATGACGATCACTGACTTCCCGGACTCCACCAGACGGTCCAGCAGGCCGAGAAGCTGTTCGACATCGGCCAGGTGCAGTCCTGTGGTGGGTTCATCCAGAACGTAGACGCCGCCCTTTTCAGCCATCTGGGTAGCCAGTTTGAGCCGTTGGCGTTCACCGCCGGAGAGCGTGGTGAGTGGCTGGCCGAGGCTTAGGTAGCCGAGTCCGACGTCCGCCAACCGCTCAACGATTTTGTGGGCAGCGGGAACGCGTGACTCCCCCGTATTGAAGTAGTCCAGGGCTTCAGTCACAGGAATCGAGAGCACCTCGCTGATGTCCTTGCCGCCCAGCTTGTAATCCAGCACATCGGCCTGGAAGCGCTTGCCGTCGCACTCCACGCAGGTGGTGGCAACGCCAGCCATCATGGCCAGGTCGGTGAAGGTGACACCGGCACCATTGCACGTTGGACAGGCACCCTCGGAGTTGGCGCTGAACAATGCGGGCTTGACAGCATTGGCCTTCGCGAAAGCCTTGCGGACAGGCTCCAGGAGGCCGGTGTAGGTTGCCGGGTTGCTTCGACGGGAACCCCTGATGCCCGTCTGGTCCACCGTTACCACGCCTTCACGCCCCGATACCGAACTCCGGATCAGCGAACTCTTGCCGGAACCGGCTACCCCGGTCAGAACGCAGAGCACACCCAACGGGATATCGACGTCGACGTTCTGCAGGTTGTTTGCGTTGGCTCCCCGGATTTCGAGTTTGCCGCTGGACCTCCTGACCGTCTCCTTAAGGGCTGCCCTGTCGTCGAAATGACGGCCGGTCAGGGTGCCGCTCTTCCGCAGACCCTCCACAGTGCCTTCGTAGCAAACACTGCCTCCCGCAGTACCGGCGCCTGGACCAAGGTCGACGACGTGATCGGCAATCGCGATTGCTTCTGGTTTGTGTTCCACCACCAGAACCGTGTTGCCTTTGTCGCGAAGGCGCAGCAGGAGCCCGTTCATCCGCTGGATGTCGTGCGGGTGCAGCCCGATCGTCGGTTCGTCAAAGACGTAGGTGACGTCCGTGAGGGACGAACCCAGGTGGCGGATCATCTTGGTGCGCTGACTCTCTCCACCGGACAGGGTGCCGGAGGGGCGGTCCACACTGAGGTACCCCAGGCCGATCTCAACGAATGAATCGAGGGTCTCCCCCAGCGCCTCAAGCAACGGCGCCACCGACGGCTCGCTCAGGCCCCGCACCCAAACGGCGAGGTCGCTGATCTGCATGGCGCAGGCGTCGGCAATGTTGATGCCCTTGATTTTCGAGGAACGTGCTGCCTCGCTGAGCCGGGTGCCATTGCACTCAGGACAGGTGGTGAAGGTGATGGCCCGGTCCACGAATGCCCGAATATGCGGCTGCATCGCTTCGCGGTCCTTGACCAGCATGGACTTCTGGATTTTCGGGATCAGGCCCTCGTACGTCAGGTTGATGCCCTCGACCTTAATCTTGACCGGCTCCTTGTAGAGGAGATCATGGAGTTCCTTCTTGGTGTACTTCGCAATGGGCTTGGCCATATCGAAAAAGCCGGAGCCGCTGAAGATACGGCCATACCAGCCCTCCATGGTGTAACCGGGAATGGTCAGGGCACCGTCGCTGAGGGATTTGCTGTCGTCATACAGTGCGGACAGGTCGAAGTCAGTCACTGACCCCATGCCCTCGCAGCGCGGGCACATGCCGCCCGTGATGCTGAAGCTGCGCCGCTCCTTGGTGGTCTGGCCGGCCTTTTCAATGGTGACGGCTCCGGCTCCGCTGATGGAGGCGACGTTAAAAGAAAACGCCTGCGGCGATCCAATGTGCGGCTGGCCCAGGCGGCTGAAGATAATGCGCAGCATGGCGTTGACGTCTGTAGCCGTGCCAACGGTGGACCGCGGATTGGCGCCCATCCGCTCCTGGTCCACGATGATGGCCGTGGTCAGGCCTTCCAGCAGGTCCACGTCCGGCCGGGCCAGCGTCGGCATGAAGCCCTGCAGGAAGGCGCTGTAGGTTTCATTGATCATGCGCTGCGACTCCGCGGCGATGGTGTCGAACACCAGGGAACTCTTTCCTGACCCCGACACGCCGGTGAACACAGTAAGCCGGCGCTTGGGGATCTCGATACAGACGTCCTTGAGATTGTTCTCGCGTGCCCCCTGCACCCGGATCAGGTCGTGAGTATCTGCAATGTGGACCGCTTGCTGCCCCGCGTCTGTGCCCGTCGCCGTGCTCATCGTGTCTCCATCTGCTAAAGGGGCCCGCCAACGCCGTCGCCGGCGGGCCCACTGGCTCTATCTAAACAGTCTTTGCCTCTCGGATCAGGAGAGCTCATTGATTCGGATCATGTTGCCGGCCGGATCCCGGAAGGCGCAGTCGCGAATTCCGTATGCCTGCTGGGTCACTTCCTGCACCACTTCAGCACCGCTGGCTGCCAGGCGTTCGAACGTGCCATCCAGGTCAGTGGTCGCCAGGACTATGCGCGCGTAGTTGCCCTTGGCCATCAGCTCGGCAATCGTGCGGCGTTCGTCATCGGTCAGTCCGGGATCGGCTGCAGGTGGTTCCAAAACAATGGCCGTCTGCGGCTGGTCCGGTGGACCGACGGTGATCCAGCGCATGCCGCCATATCCGACGTCGTTGCGCACCTCGAATCCGAGGGTGTCCCGATAGAACTCCAGGGAGGCATCGGGGTCATTATGCGGGAGGAATGTCCAATGGATCGAAAGGTTCATGCGGATCAGTCTAGGTGGGCTCCAACAGCCGGTACTTCTTGATTCCTGACCGGTCTGGTGACCTGTTTTACTACGCACGACGGCATGCCGTGCGTAGCACGCGCCCGGCCCTTGTAGACACTGGGCGGGACGCCGACGAGCTCAGAAAACCTGGTACTGAAGGTTCCGAGTGAGGAACAGCCGACGGCGAAGCAGACGTCCGTGACGGACAAATCGGTCTGACGCAAGAGAGTCATCGCCCGTTCGATCCGCCGGGTCATCAGATAGCTGTACGGCGGTTCCCCGTATGCACTACGGAACTGCCTGCTGAGATGTCCCGCTGACATGTTGACGCCGCGGGCGAGCGCTTCGACGTTCAGCGGCTGAGCGTACTCCCGGTCTATCCTGTCCCGGACCCGCCGCAACAGTGCCAGGTCGCGTAGGCGCTGGGCATCAACGGCAATGGTGGTCACGTGCGCGATACTGCCACTGGTCCTGCGCATTGTCCAGCATGTTGAACGCGGGCTGTTACCTCCAAAACGCAGCACCATGAGCCAGCCCGCCGGTAACGGTCTGGTGAGAAGGGTCCCCGCAGCTCAGGATCAGCTGTACCGTGACGCGGGGATACCTCGGTTAAAAGGTGCGGCAGGGGCGCTTGAAATGGGGTTTTGTCCTTTCAGGCATTGTCTTCAGGCCGATGCTGGCCAAGAATGAAGCAATGACTGTTTACGTGAGGTCGCTCGAAACCGCAGTTCCGGCAACGGTGTTGTTCCAGCACGAAGCGCGCGACGTTTTCGCTGCCCAGCCCGGGCTGACCCGATTGGGGACGAGGCTGGTTTCAACATGTTTTGACTCTGCGGCCATTGATACCCGGTACACGGCCGTCAGGGAACTCAGCATGGATTCCCGGACCGACGATCCACAGTTCTTTGATTCGGCCACGGGGCTGCTGCTCAACCCGAGCACCAAGGTCCGCAACGATATTTTCGCCACGGAAGCGACCAAGCTATTTGTTCAAGCAGCACGCAATGCGCTTGACGCCTTCGCCGGTGCCGGGCCGCAGGACATCACCCACCTTGTCACTGTGTCCTGCACCGGGTTCTTCAACCCCGGCCCCGACTACAAGATCGTCCGCGAGCTGGGGCTGCAGCCGTCGGTGCAGCGCTTCCATCTCGGTTTTATGGGTTGCTATGCGGCGTTTCCGGCACTGCGTGCAGCCAAGCAGTTCTGCGAGGCGGATCCTGACGCAGTGGTATTAGTGGTCTGCGCCGAACTCTGCTCACTCCATGTCCGTGCCTCTAACGATCCTGACACCATCATGGGATCGGCTCTTTTTGCAGACGGCGCAGCGGCCGCCGTGGTCAGCGCCCGGGACTTCGACGGTGAGCCCCCGCTGTTGAGCCTTGACCAGATGGAGACGGTCCTGACGCCGGTGGGCGAAGAATCCATGGCCTGGAACATAGGTGACCACGGATTCGAGATGATCCTGGGGAACTACGTACCGCACATCATTGAAGAACACATCACCGGCGCCCTGGAGCCCTACTTCGGCCCTGGTGGCAGGTTGAGCGGCACGCCTTACCAGAGCGTTCCGCACTGGGCCATCCACCCAGGCGGAAGAAGCATCCTGGATAAGGTCCAGCACCGGCTGGAGCTCACAGAGAAACAATTGGTTCCTGCGCGTGAAGTGCTGAGGAACTACGGAAACATGAGCAGTTCAACTGTGCTGTTCGTCATCAGGAACATCCTGGAACAGCCCGGCGGTGAGGGTGAACAGATGTGTTCCATGGCGTTCGGCCCCGGCCTCACGGTTGAAACCGGACTGTTCACCAAGCTTCGGAGCCTCTCCCCTGCCTTCGAATCCGTCCGCGATGCCGCCGTACCCGCCGCGGTCAGCGCAACAGGCAATGTGGACGACGCTCGAGCCATAGCGGGCACCGGACACCTGTCCCCGGTGACGGTTGACACCTACCCATGATGCTGGACCATCGCGCGGTGAACGATCGCGAAAGGATGGATAATCCGGACTGCGACTTGGCCACACTGCGCAGGACTTATCAACAATTTCCACTGGTCAACAGGGCTTTCGCGGGTTGGTCAGCGGTGTACCGCAGGTATCTTCGGCCGCGGCTGTCCACGGACGTTCCCACCACACTCCTGGACCTAGGCTGCGGCGGTGGCGACGTTGCGCTGCATCTGGACAGCCTTGCCCGGCGGGACGGGTTGAGGCTCAGCGTTACCGGCGTCGATCCTGATCCCCGGGCCATGGATTTCGCCCTGGGCCGTCCGGGCCGCGGGCGCGTGACCTTCCGCCAGGCGGCAGGCCGGGAGCTGGTGGCGGAGGGGAAGACCTTCGACCTGGTCATTTCCAATCACGTCCTCCACCATTTAGGTCCCCGGGAATTCGGGGACTTCCTGCGGGAATCGGAGCAATTGTCCCGGCAGCTTGTTGTGCACAACGACCTGCGCCGCCATCCGGCCGCCTATGTTCTTTTCGGCCTTGCCGCACTGCCGCTGCGGGGCTCGTTCATCCGCGAAGACGGGTTGACGTCCATTCGACGGAGCTACACGCCGGGCGAGCTTGCGGCGGCAGCGCCGTCGTCGTGGCAGGTTGTTCCCATCCGGCCGTTCCGTCAGCTGCTGCTCACCGCCCGTGATGCCCCTGCGGACGACCATGATTGACGTCGCCATTGTGGGTGGCGGTCCGGTGGGCCTCTATCTGGCGGGCCTGCTGCTGCAGGAGGGCATAAGCGTCAGGGTATTCGAACAGAGGCTCGAACGCAGCGGCCATTCCCGGGCTATCGGAATTCATCCCCCGGCGCTGGAAGCCCTGGACCGGGTTGGCTGCTCGGACGCCCTGATCCGCGGGGGCGTAGCCATCAGTTCAGGGCACGCTTTCGGCAACGGGCGGCAGCTCGCCAAGATGGACTTCTCGGTGTTGCCGTCCCGCTATCCGTTTGTGCTTTCCAGTCCACAGATGCTGACCGAGGCAGTGCTGGAAGCACGGGTGGCAGTGCTCGACGCCGGTGCGGTGCGGCGCGGTGCCCGGGTGTCCGGTTGCTTGGACCGCGGCGGCCGCGTGGACGTTGCTGTGACCGTCACCGATGGTGCTCGCGGAGGGGAAGTTCGGACGGAACAGGTGCAGGCCCGCTGGTGTGTTGTGGCGGCAGGCGCCCGGTCATCGCTGCCACAGGAAGGGTCTGCCGGCCAGGACAGGATCCGCCAGCGGGAGTACAGGGACTCCTACGTTATGGGCGATTTCGCCGATTCCACGGGCTTTGGCAGCACGGCCGTCCTGTTCCTGGAACCTGACGGGATTGTTGAATCGTTCCCGTTGCCTGGGAACATCAGGCGCTGGGTAGCCCGGGTGGATGACTACACGCCGGACCCTACCGCCCGCTGGCTTGCCGGCGTCGTGAATGCCCGGACAGGGGCGGCGCCGGACGTGGAATCATGCTCCATGGTCAGTAGCTTCCGCGTCCGGAGCAGCATACTTCCCAGGCTCCTGAACACACGCACAGCCGTGATTGGCGACGCCGCCCACGAGGTCAGTCCCATTGGCGGGCAGGGCATGAACCTGGGCTGGCTTGATGCAGCGGAGCTTGCCCCCATCATCGCGCTGGACCTCCGCGGCTCCGCCACGGATAGTGCCGTCCGCCACTTTGAGCATTCCCGGCGCCGGGCGGCGCGCCGAGCCGCTTTCCAGTCAGAGATCAACATGATGCTGGGCCGTCCGGGTCCCGTTCCTTTGCTGGCCCTGCGGAACAGGTTCGTCGGCGGGCTGGCCGGTATTCCGGCAGTGAACAGGTACATGGCTCAACGCTTCACCATGCAGTAACAATCCGCCTGGCCGTAAGTAAGCGGCTGCCACAGACTCGTCAGTCGTCCTGGTGGTAACAGTCGTAGCTGCTCTGGCGGTAGATCAGGCCGTTCCGGACGCCGAACACCGAGCACGTCTTGGCCCGGATCAGCTGGCCGCGGTCCCAGTAGCGCAGGTCCATCAGGGACGTGGCGGACCAATCGACCTCCAACACCACGTTAACGCCGTCTGAGGTGCTCCCGGTGACATCAAACCGCTGGTCCTTGACCACTTCCCGGCTTGCGTCCGCTCCTTCCAGTACCTGTTCGAGGGACCGGACGGCGCCTTTGGGCGAGAGCAGGTTCGGCGCCTCGGTCAGCTGGAAATCCGGGGCCAGGAACGGCCGGATGTCAGCAGAACCTCCCCCGGCTTCTATGGTCCTCACAAATTCCAGCACCCGGCTGAGGGCATCATCAGGCAAGCTCAAGTGTTCCGTCATGAACCCGACACTAGCCGATCAGGATGCAGGAATTCCTCTGGTCCGGCCCCTCACCTGGGCCTAGACTGCGCTGTATGCGGGTCTCTGCGGCGGGATCAAAACCTGCGACGACGGGACGGCGGCTGGTGGCACAGGCAGCTGCTGCGGCGGCCCTTGTTGCGTTAGCCTCCTGCTCGCCCGCTGCGGGGCCCCCGGATACCGGGCCAACCGGCACTACGCAGCATACTTACACGATCGAAGTTAACCAGTCCCGCTCCAATTACGGAACGCGGCTCATTGACCTGTTAGCCACGAACAATGGTCCCGGACCCGTGACGGTTACGTCAGTCTTCCTGGACAGTGGCCTTTTTGCCGGTCCCGTGGCGTGGACGGCCGACGGCGACGGCACCGTCCTCCCGCCCGGCCAACCTAAGAGTCTGGTTACAGAGCTTCCGGAACCTGAGTGCGTGGACCCTCAACGAATCCCACCGGAGCCGGCGTTGTCCGCCCGCCTGGAACTGGGGGGCCACGGTGCGGTGGCCGCAACCTACGTGACAGACGCCTTCGGCGTCCTGGAGCGGAACCGGACGGAACAATGCCTCACCCACGCCGTAAAGGCAATTGCCGCCGTCGAACTCCTCCCTCATCTTCAACATGAAGCCACAGGGACGGCAACGCTCCGGCTCGCCATAACCCCCGCCGCGGAGGGTGCTGCCCCAGCAGGCGGTGAACTGGTGATTGAGCGGATTCTTGGGACGACCCTGCTGGCTGCCGATCCTGCGGCACCGTGGCCGGAACGAATCTACGTCCGGTCCGGGGACGTACCCCGGACTGTCCTGTTGCGGGTTCGCCCCGCACGCTGCGATCCGCACGCTGTAGCAGAAGACAAAGTAGGCACCCTGATCCCACTGGAAGTGTCCGTGGGTGGCCAGGGCGGCACCATCAAGGTGGCGGCCGGACAGCAGCTCAAGGGTGCCATCCACGACTTCGTCAGCATGACCTGCACGCCCGGCTAGGATATTGGCCATGAGCCAGCCCGCCGAATTCCGCGATTCACCTTTCAGTCCCAAAGCAGCGGGCATCCGGGAGGCGGTCCTTGGTTTGCTGGACGCCGGGGTTCTTCCGCCGATTGTGCAGGCGGGTCATCCGGCTCTGCGGCAGCCCGCCGTCAAATTTGATGGACAGCTTTCAGGCACCGAGCTGGCCCGCTTCATAGAGCTGATGCGAACGGTTATGCATGAGGCACCTGGTGTGGGGCTGGCTGCTCCGCAACTGGGTATTCCCCTGCAGCTGGCCGTTCTCGAAGACCTCTATCCGCTTGACCCGGAGGTTGCTGCAGCACGGAACCGGCACCCGCTTGAGTTCTTTGCCATGCTGAACCCGCGGTATCAGCCCATGGGCCCGGCAACAGCGGCTTTCTACGAAGGGTGCCTGTCGCTGAACGGGTTGCAGGCCGTCGTTGTCCGCCCCGAGCGGGTGGCGCTTGATTACCTGACCCCTGATGGCACGGCCCTTCACCGCGAGTTCGAGGGCTGGCAGTCCCGCATCGTCCAACATGAAACAGACCACCTGGCCGGAGTCCTGTACATTGACAAGGCCGAACTCCGATCATTGAGCACCAATTCCGAATACGCAGCCCGTTGGGCAGAGCCGGGCATCGGCCGCGCCAGCGAAGCCCTGGGCTTCATGCGCGAAGCCCAGGATTGAAGCCATGCCTGCCCACCCCAAGCCTGCCTTGCTGTGCCCCGTTTGCCGGACGCCCCTCGCTTTATCCGCGGCATCAGGGGACGAGGGCGGACCAGCCTCCATGCATTGCCAGGCGGGCCACCATTTCGACGCCGCAAAGCAGGGCTATTTTAATTTCCTGGTAGGCAAGGGAACGGTTTTTGAGGCGGACTCCGCGGCGATGGTGGCCGCCCGCCACGACTTCCTGGCCAGCGGCCATTACGACGCACTGGCTGAAGCTGTTGCCGCGGCGGTTTCCCCCGCACTGACGCGAGAATCCCCGCTGATCCTCGATGCCGGTACCGGCACCGGGCACTATCTCCGCAGGGTCCTGGACAGGATCCCCGCTGCTGCCGGGCTTAGGGCCCTTGCCATGGACATTTCAAAGTTTGCCGTCCGGCGGGCTGCCCGGCTCAACCCGGAGGCCATGAACCTGGTGGCAGACATCTGGCAACCCCTTCCGATTGCTGACCGGACCGTAGATGCCATCATGGTGGTGTTCGCGCCCCGCAATGCCGCAGAATTTGTCAGGGCACTACGGCCGGAAGGACTCCTGGTGGTGGTGACTCCGAGGCCGGGTCATCTTTCGGAGATAGCCACAGCCCTGGGAATGCTAGGGATAGAGCAGGGCAAGGACGATCGGCTGGCCGGACAGCTGGCCGGCCGGTTCGAAAAACTGGGCTTCGAGGACCTGGATGTGGCTATGGACCTGGCCGTCAGCGAAGTAGCGGACCTTGCGTATATGGGTCCGGCAGGCCATCACCTGGACCGTGCCGCCCTGAGCGCTGCGTTGTCCGGAAATGGCATCACCCGGGTAACAGCTCAGTTCAGGATCACAACGTTCCGGCCGCTCCCTGCCTGAAGTCCTGTGTACCGGCCAGAGGCACTGGAGGTCACAACTTGGCCACGTTCAGCATGGTTCCAGGACTCCCCTGCCCTCTCCGAGCATGGCGCATTACGATGAGTATGCCGCGGTTCCCATATGGACGCGGAATTGCAAGGGGGAAGAAATGTTTGAATGGATTGGTCAAAACTGGTGGGCCCTCTGGCTCACCCTGTTCCTGGCGTTTGCCGTCATTGAAATGCTCACCCTCGACCTGTTTTTCATCATGCTCGGAGCTGGTGCCCTGGCTGGCCTGGTTACTGAACTCGCGGGCGGGGAGTTCTGGCTCCAGATCGTCGCCTTCTGCGTCGTCTCGCTGCTGATGATCGCTTTTATCCGTCCCGTAGCGCTGGCGCACCTGAAGAAGGGTCCGGCAGAGCAGCGCAGCAACATCGACCGGTTGATCGGTGAGACAGCGCTGGTGCTGGAACCGGTGACCGCCAACGGTGGCCGGGTGAAAATCGGCGGGGACGTATGGAGCGCCCGCTCCGCCGCCGGAACCATCGCTGCCGGCGAAGGCGTGATCGTGGCAGCCATTGATGGGGCCACGGCAGTTGTCACGGCTCCAACGGACCCTGCGGTCAACTAATTGTTCTGCCCGCCGGGCAGGATTGTTGAACAAGCTACGGCTACAGCTTCACTTATCAAACTGGGGAATGAAGGAGATGTATGGATAACGCCGGAGGAGTCGCCGCAACAGTGGTGCTGCTGGTTCTGATTGTATTCGTGATTATTGTCTTGGTCCGCTCGGTACGGATCATCCCTCAGGCGAGGGCCGGCGTCGTCGAACGCCTTGGAAAGTACCAGCGCACGCTTCTCCCCGGCCTGACGATCCTCATCCCGTTCGTTGACCGGCTGCTGCCGCTGCTGGACCTGCGCGAGCAGGTCGTGTCGTTTCCGCCCCAGCCCGTCATCACCGAAGACAACCTGGTGGTCTCCATTGACACCGTCGTCTACTTCCAGGTCACGGACCCGCGCGCAGCCACCTATGAGATCGCCAATTACATCCAGGCGGTTGAGCAGCTGACCACCACCACGCTGCGTAACGTGGTGGGCGGGCTCAACCTTGAAGAGGCTCTGACATCGCGTGACCAGATCAACGGCCAGCTCCGTGGAGTCCTGGATGAAGCTACGGGACGGTGGGGTATCCGTGTTTCACGCGTGGAGCTCAAGGCCATTGACCCGCCCCACTCCATCCAGGACTCGATGGAAAAGCAGATGCGCGCCGAACGTGACCGCCGTGCAGCCATCCTCACCGCCGAAGGCACCAAGCAGTCCGCCATCCTGACGGCCGAGGGCCAGCGGCAGGCTTCCATTCTGGCTGCAGAGGGTGACGCCAAAGCTGCCATCCTGCGCGCCGACGGCGAAGCCCAGGCCATCCAGAAGGTCTTTGGCGCCATCCACGCCGGTAACCCGGACCAGAAGCTCCTGGCCTACCAGTACCTGCAGACCCTGCCAAAACTGGCCGAGGGTACATCCAATAAGTTGTGGATCATTCCCAGCGAAGTTGGCGAAGCGCTCAAGGGTATTGGCAGTGCCCTTGGAGGCGTCCCGGCCGAGGATAAGTCCGGTCAGGACAAGTCAGGCCAGGGCATCTTCGGCAGCGGTTCAGGATCTGAGACGCCCGCTTCGTAACCACTGCTCCGCTGATCCGGGCCCCTGCGCACTCCGCGCAGTGGCCCGGATTTTGCTGTGAGGACGGGTTTCCGTATAATGAAATATTTGTCCGGTTCGGCCATTCGAGCCGGAACAAGAACGCTTCGCAGGACGTTGAATCTAGCATGATGCAGCGTTGTGCACATCATAGCCCGGCGATGATTTCGGTCGCCGGCTAGCGCGGGGTTACAGCCTCGCGAACCGAACAGAGGGAGAAATCATGAGCGATCGCAGCCTGCGGGGAATGCGCCTGGGCGCGCAGAGCATGGAGACCGAATCCGGTGTTGAACCGGCTCCGCGTCAGCGTGTCGAGTACCGGTGTGAAGACGGCGAACAGGTGTTCGTCACTTTCTCTTCCGAGGCCGAAATTCCCCCCGTTTGGGTTTCAAAGACAGGCAAGGAAGCCCTGCTCGTTGACGGTGAGCGTCCTGACACCAGCAACGAAAAAGCTGTGCGCACCCACTGGGACATGTTGCTGGAACGCCGGAGCCTTCCGGAACTTGAGCAGATCCTCGAGGATCGACTGACCATTCTGCGCGAACGCCGTGGAGAGCGCCGCAGCGCCTGATTGGACCCGCCCTTTCTCTAGGGACGCAAAAGCGGGCCTGCCGTAACAACCGTTACGGCAGGCCCCGTTTTTTTCTTCCAGCCTGCTTTGGTCCCGTAGACGGAACTACTTGGCTGCCTTACCTGTCAGCTTGTTCCAACGAGCTGCCAGGCCCCATCTGGTGACGTTGAGCATGGCCTCGACGACAATGTTGCCGCTCATTTTCGAGGCACCGAGTTCACGCTCCACAAAAGTGATGGGCCGCTCTACGATGGTCAGCCCCAGCTTGGCAACCCGCCAGGCCAGATCCACCTGGAAACCGTACCCCACCGACTCAACCTCTGACAGGTTCAGCTTTTCAAGCGTGGTGCGGCGGAACGCGCGGTAGCCGCCAGTGACGTCCTTGATGCTCAGCCCCAGCATGAGGCGGGCATACAAGCTTCCCGTCCGGGAAATAAGCTGGCGGTGGAACGGCCAGTTAACGACGCTGCCGCCGCTGACCCACCTGGAACCCATGGCGAGGTCAGCGCCGTCCTCGATGGCATCTAGCAGCAGCGGAAGCTGCTCCGGCTGGTGCGAACCATCTGCATCCATCTCCACCAGGACGTCATAACCAGCCTCGAGGCCCCACTGGAATCCTGCGATGTAGGCCGCGCCCAGGCCTTCCTTACCCTTGCGGTGCAGCACGTGGACCTGCTGGTCCTCCGCGGCGATGCGGTCCGCAAGCTGGCCGGTACCGTCCGGGCTGTTGTCGTCAACCACCAACACATCCGACTCCGGAACGGCCGTCCTCAGGCGTCCAAGGGTCAGCGGCAGCGACTCCAACTCGTTATAGGTAGGGATGATGGTCAGGACGCGCACAGAGGGCCTTTCCGAAAGGGGACGATCAGCACGGCAGGAACCGGAACAGCCGGGTCCAAGCACAAATCCCCATTATAGGGCCACGAAGGCAGGTCCACAGTCGCGGGCCGGTTCCGTGGTGCCGCGCTGCACGGCTTTCGAAACTGTTCTCTGCACCTGTGGACCTGCCCCGGTAGCTACAGCACGCTCCCCGGCCCGATCGGTTTGGCCGAAACGTCCTGGTCTGGGCCCAAGCCCGCCGTAGCCGGGCGGAAACCGGTATTGTCCCCCACCCGTTGAAGCACAATGCTACGTGTTGCAGGACAGCTGTCAACCGGTCCCCCACCAGCCGCGACAGACGTCGCCGCAGCTCAGCGAGCCGTCTCCGGTGGAGAAGTTTCCTGGACCGGCGGTCAAGATGACGCGCCCTGTCAGCCCTTGGGAAGGTCCCCGGAGGAATAGATCTCGACGCCGTCCCGTACCGTCTGCAGGCAGACCGGATCACTCCCGGTATCGAGGGCCGGCAGCAAAGGGGTCCGGGCACGGGGATCGGTACTCCAGGACTGCACCCTGCCATCGGATACCTGGACCATCAGTTCCTCCACCTCCCAGACGGCGAAACTTGCCGGTGCTCCCGGCACCAGCTGCCCCGCCATGGGGTTTGAGTAGCGTGCAGCCCGCCAGCCTGCCCTGGTATGGCCCAGAAACGCGGCGCGGGCGGAGACCTGTGCTTCAGGGTTGTGATGCTCCACGCATGCCCGGACACTGGACCAGGGCGCCAGGGGCGTGACGGGGCTGTCACTGCCGAAGGTGATGGGCACCCCGGCGGAGTAAAAGGAAGCGAAGGGGTTCATAGACGTGCTTCGACCGCCCAGGCGTTGTTCGTACAGAGCCCCGGTACCGCCCCACAACGCATCGAAGGCAGGTTGCGCGCTGACGGACACGGAGTAACGCGCCAATCTCTGAACGGCGTCGTCATCGGCCATTTCAACGTGCTCAAAGCGGTGGCCCGCCGCCCGGACGAGGCTCTCCCCTACCTGGGCTGCAGCACGGTCCAGGGCTTCCAGGGCAACATCCAGGCCGGCGTCGCCAATCACATGGAAGCCGCCTTGGATGCCCAGCAGCGAACAAACGGCCAGATGTGTAGCGGCCTCATCCACTGAGAGATACAGCGAGCCCCGGTGTCCTGCGGCATCCGAATAATCTGAGCGGAGGGCTGCCGTGCGCGATCCGAGTGAGCCGTCAATGTTCAGGTCTCCGGCAAGGCCGCGGACCGGAGCCCCCAGGCTGGACAGCAGGGCACGGGTCTGGTCTTCGGAGGTGGCGAGTTCCGCCCAGTACGCCAGGACCTCGGGCCCGGTGACCGGCGCGTTGTTCCGGGCCACCGCCAGGCGCAGGTCTTCGGGGCTGGATATGTTCGGCCCGGCCATCTCGGCAACGGCTACGTAGCCCTGTGCGCCGGCTTCCCGGAGCGCGTGTTCCTGGAAGTCCTTCCTTGCGGACTCCGGCAGGTCCCGGGTGAACCGGCGGGCTGCCACGTGGGCGTCCCTGACGACCATTGAGCCCCCGGAGTAGCCATCGAGCCCCAACAGGTGCGCAGCTGCTGCCAGTGACGGTGACACCAGTGCCGAATGTACGTCGATCCGTGCCAGATAAAGAGGCCGCCCTGCTGCGGCACGCTCCAGTTGTTCCGGCGTCGGAAGTTCCGGGCTGGGCCAGGTGGATTCATCCCAACCATGTCCCAGGATTATTCCGTCACCGGCGGCCGCCCGCACTGCCACGGCGTCCAGGAGCTCCGTGGCCGACCTGACCTGCCCAAGTTGCAAGCCTGACAGGGCGATGCCGGTCTCGGTCAGATGGATGTGCGAATCTACGAAACCGGGCGCAACAAGGGCGCCCTGGAGATCAACAATGTCCATGGAAGCGTCGGCAATCGAGGAGGCCGCCTGCTCCGACCCCACCCACGCCACCTGGCCGTCGTCAACCAGCATTGCGGAAGCGAAGGGATCAGCGGCGGTGTAGACCGAACCGTTCCGGTAGAGGACCACGCGTCGTTCTGGGCGGGCGGCAGGGCTGTATTGGGTTGCTGTCATGGCAGGCGGACTCCTTGGATTGCACACACCGGGGTGGTGTCTCTGTGGATTATGCTTTGGGCGGCCGGGTGCTGGCCGGTCAGGTCACGGCTGAGTACGCCACCACTCCCCTGCGGATCTTCCTGATGGCCTCGGTGCAGAGCCGTGCCAGCCGTGGTTCGAGCCCGGGAATGCCGGCCAGCTGGTCCAGGAGGTCGATAACCTGCTTGACCCAGCGGACAAAGTCACCCGCTGCCAGATCCGTACCGCGGAGCACCTCCTGCAGGTGTTTGCCCTTGGCCCACTTGTAGAGCGGCCAGATCAACCCCAGTTCAGGCTCGCCCGTCAGCGGCAGTTTCTTCTGCTCCTCGAGGTCCTCGAGGGCGGACCACTCCTGGACCATGATGTCCACGGACGTTTCGAGGGAAACGCTGGGCATCCGGGGCCGGAGCCCGCCCTCCTCCCGCCGGGCCTGAAAGACCAGGGCGGAGGCAACGGCTGCAAGTTCGACGGCGTCGAGGTCGTCAAAGGCGCCCAGCCGCAGCGCCTGTGAAATCAGCAGGTCCTTTTCACCGTAGATTCGACGCAGCCGTTGGCCGTCGCGGCTGATGGAAAGCTCGCCGTCGTCCCGGGTTTCAAGGTAGCCATAGGCTGCCAGGACATCACAGACCCTGTCGAAGGTCTTGGCGATGGTGTTGGTCCTGGACTGGATCTGCCGGACCAGGCCGTCGGCCTCGCGGCGAAGCTTCCACCAGCGCTCGGACCAGCGGGCATGGTCCTCCCGCTCGCTGCAACCATGGCAGGGATGGGCGCGAAGCGCCTTTCGCAGCTCCACGATGCGCTTTTCCTGGTCGGCAGAGCCTGACCCGCCGGCGAACGCGCTGTTGCGTGCGCTGGCCGGCGATGGCGGCCGGTTTTCACGAAGCGCATCACGAACGGCCGAGGCGAGGTCGCGCCGGGACTTGGGGGTCTTGCCGTTGAATCCTTTGGGAATCCGTACGCGGGTAACAGGGGCGATCGGTCCATCCAGATCATCGTTGCCCACGCGACGCAGCTGGCCGTCGAGGGTCAGCACGGCCGGCCTGGGTTCACGGCTGTGATGGTCCGCCGCCAGGACCACTACCGTCCCGGGGGCGCGGCCCTGCGGGACCTCGATCACGTCTCCGGGCAGGAGCCTGGCCAGGGAATCGTCAGTAAGGGACTTCCTCGCCTTGGTGAGCGTACGCGAGGAGGCTTTTTCGGCGTCGGATAGTTCCCTTTGCAGGCGGGCGTACTCCGTGAAATCCCCCAGATGACAGGTCATGGACCTGGCGTAGCCGGCCAGCGACTCCTCGAGAGCCCTCACCTGCCTGGCAAGGCCCACCACGGAACGGTCAGCCTGGAACTGTGCGAAGGAGGACTCAAGGATCTCGCGCGCCCGGGAGCGGCCGAACTGTGCCAGCAGGTTGATGCTCATGTTGTAGCTGGGACGGAAGCTGGAATTCAGCGGATAGGTCCGGCGGGAAGCCAGACCTGCAACGGCGGCGGGATCGGTTCCCGGCTGCCACAGCACGACGGCATGACCTTCGACGTCGATGCCGCGCCGTCCGGCGCGGCCGGTCAGCTGGGTGTATTCGCCCGCAGTAATGTCCACGTGGGATTCGCCGTTAAATTTATCCAGCTTCTCCAGCACCACTGTCCGGGCTGGCATGTTGACACCCAGGGCCAGGGTTTCCGTGGCGAAGACGGCCTTGACGAGCCCTTCCGCGAACAGCTTTTCCACTACTTCCTTGAAGGTGGGGAGCATGCCGGCATGGTGGGCGGCAAATCCGCGCACCAGGCCCTCCCGCCATGTCCAGAAGCCGAGGACGTCAAGATCGTCCGACGGGATGTCCTGGCCGGCCTCGTCCACGCGCTGCGCGATGATGCGCTGTTCCTTTTCGGAGGTGAGCCACAATCCGGAGGATACACATTGGGCTACGGCGGCATCACAACCGGCCCGCGAGAAGATGAAGGTGATGGCCGGTAACAAGTCCTGCTTGTCCAGGCTGGCGATGACCTGCGGGCGGCTGGCCTTGCGGATGGCACCGTTGTCCTGCCCATGTCCCTGGCCGCGGCCGTAGGAGTCGCCCCGGCGTTGCTGGCGGCGTCCGTTGCGGCCGCTGTGGGCAGCGCGGGCTCGGCTGTGCGCCGGGGTCTCGTTGCGTGCCAGTGCGGTCAGTTCGGGGTTGACCTCGTAGCCGGTGCGCGCCTTAACCGGCCGTGCCACCGTGGCCTCGACAGTATTACGGTCCGCAGGCGGGGCGATCTCATCAAAGGTGGTTTGATCGGCGAAGAGGTCAATAATCTCCCTGCCGACCATTACGTGCTGCCACAGCGGCACCGGCCGGTGCTCCGAAACTATGACGTCGGTGTCGCCGCGTACTGTATCGAGCCAGGCGCCGAACTCTTCAGCGTTCGACACTGTGGCGCTGAGCGAAGCCACCTGCACCTCGCTGGGCAGATGGATAATCACTTCCTCCCAAACGGCCCCGCGGAACCTGTCAGCCAGATAATGGACCTCGTCCATGACGACGTAGCCGAGGTCGAACAGGGCGTCCGAGTCCGCATAAAGCATGTTGCGCAGGACTTCGGTGGTCATCACGACTACCGGAGCGTCACCATTGATGTTGGTATCACCGGTAAGCAGGCCTACGTTCTCCGGGCCGTATTTCTCGCTGAGTTCAAAGAACTTCTGATTGCTGAGGGCCTTGATGGGCGTGGTGTAGAACGCCTTCAAGCCGCGCTGCAACGCCAGGTAGATAGCGAATTCGCCAACGATGGTCTTTCCTGCACCGGTTGGTGCTGCCACCAGGACACCTCGACCCTCCTGCAATGAACGGCACGCCTGGAGCTGAAAGTCATCCAGTGCGAAGTCGAGCGTCCGGCGGAAGCGGCCCAGGTAACTCGCCGCTTCCGCCGCCCGCTCAACGCTGGCTCGATAGGCTTCAGAGGGTGAAAGGGAACCAGAGGAATCGGACCCGGCTGTGGAGGACATACCTCCAGCCTAATGGGCGCCTAAAGATTCTTCAGTTCGCTGCTGGGCGTTGCCATGCTGGCAGTGGCATCGGTCTCGGCGGCGATCTTGGCGGCACGCTTGTCGCGGCGGTTGTCGTTGAGGATGCACAGGCCAATGGCCGCAAAGAACAGCACCAGCAAGGGACCTGCCAGCATGATCATGGACAGTGCATCAGTGCCGGGGGCAGCAAGTGCGGTCAGGACAAATACGAGGAACACAATGATGCGCCAGGCCTTGAGGATAGTCCGGCCGCGGACAATCCCGGCCATGTTCACTCCCACCAGCAGGACCGGCACGAGGAAGGAGATGCCGAGGATGAGGAACATCTGGGTGACGAAGGTCAGGTAGTCCCCGGCAAGGACGTTGTTGGCGCCGTCGGTAGGGGTGAACTGCAGCAGGGCGCGCACGACCGTGGGAAAAACCAGCCAGCCGACGTATACCCCGGCGAGGAACAACGGCACGCCGGCCACCATGTATCCCAGGGTGTACTTGCGTTCCTTGGACGTCAGTCCGGGCGTGATGAAGGCCCATACCTGGTAGATCCAGACGGGGCTTGAAATCACCAGGCCGATCTGAATGGCAATCTGGATCTTGAACGCGAAAGGGTCCGCAATCGTCGCGAAGTTCAGGACGGCTGTGCGTCCCGTTTCCGCAGCAATGGTGATCAGCGGCGTGGAGAGAGCGTTAACAACGGGATCGTAAAGGAACCAGCCGCCGACCGCTGCCACGAGAATGCCGATGGCCGACTTGATAAGCCGGTTCTTCAGCTCCCTGATGTGATCCCAGAGAGCCATCCTCCCCTCGGGGTTGGACTTGCGGCCTTTCGTCAATGCCACTGGAATCAGATACGGCTGGACGGCGGAACATCATTTCCACCGGTCGTGCCATCGGCGTTCCGCTGCTCATTCTGCGGGTGGTTCACCACTTTGCCTTCGACAGGGCCGGTGGTGTTGTCTGCCTCGGGCTTGCCGTCGTTCTTCATCTCCTTGACCTCGGATTTGATGATGCGCATGGACTGGCCAAGGCTGCGGGCCATGCCGGGAAGCTTAGGAGCGGCGAAAAGCAGCAATGCCACGATGATGAGGATGAGAATGGGCCAGGGGCTATCAAACAGTCTTCCCACGGGAATTCCTTTCTAGGGGATACATCTACGTCTATCTTAAGTCGAGGTCGCGCAGTGACTGCGGTTGGTTCCGGAGTCTCTTGCGCTGCATGCGCCGTTGGCGGCGCAACTCCCGGCGGGACGACTTGGCGGTGTGGTAATCATGTCTTACCTTCGCTGGCGAGGCAAAAACAGCCCACCCGGGTTCGGGTTGGGCCCTATCCGCCGGCGGGGCGGCGTCCGGCAGAGCTGCCGGCGTTTGCCCCAGCTTCTCTCCGGCAGCACCAAGATCGCGCATGACGGCCATGAACTGCCGGAAGAGCCGGATTCCAAGCAGCACAAAGAGCAAGAGGGAAAGCGCTATCAGCGCGATCCAGATCACTATCCAGGACCACCAAGGCATGGTGTCCACTCTATCCTCCGTACCGGCCGAGGGCGGACTCCACCCAGTTCCGGGCAGAAAGGGCAAGCTCTGCAGGGGCCAGCACACGGACCTGGCCGCCGTGCTGGGCTACCAGCATGGGAAGCCGGTCGGCGTTGGCGATCCGGATTTCCGCCACCAGGCCGCCGTCGGGAAGGTTGGCAGTACGCTCCGCGAAGTATTCGTCGGCAAGGCCGGAACCCTGGCGGGTCAGCTGCACAGTAACCACGGTGTCTTCATCGTGAGGCGTAAAAGGCCGGGCCGGGCCTGTTGCCAGCTCTTGTGCGCCGTGCTGCACTGCATGGCCGTTGGGTTCAAGGGACTCCATCCGGTCCAGGCGGAAGTTCCGAATACCGCCTGCTCCATGGCACCACGCCTCCACATACCAGATGGTGTCACGCGAAAAGAGCCGCAGCGGATCGATATCCCGTTCACTGACTTCATCACGGAGCGGCGAGACGTACCGAAGATGCAGTTGGGAACCGGAAGCGATAGCCGAAGCGATGATGTCCATGGCGGTGCGGTCTGCGGGCACCACATCGGGCCCGCTCAGGGAAGCCGCACGGAGTCCCTCTTCCCCGGCCGCTGCAAGGAGTTTCAGCGTGACCGACTCAAGGGCGGAATCTTCGGTGAGTTCAGGAAGCCCGTTCAGTACGGAAAGTCCCGTCAGCAAGGCGCAAGCTTCCTCGACCGTGAAACGGACCGGCCGGGTCAGCTCCAGGTCCTCGATGATGTAGACGTGGTCGTCCTCCCACTGGATATCAAAAAGGTCCCCCGGATATCCCTCAGGCAGCCCTGTGCAGATAAGGATCCGCAGGTCGTCCTCGAGCTGGCGCCGCGTGACACCGAATTTGTCGGCGATTTCCTCGATGTGCAGGCCTTGGTTGTGCACAAGGAACGGCACCAGTTCGAGCATCCGGCGCAGCTGGTCTTCGGAGGTCCGCGCCCGGACGTTGCGCGCTGCCCGTTCATCGAACGTGTACTCAGGAACGGGCGACGCCGCCAGCAGCGTGGCCGCCCGCAGTCTTCGCTTGACCGAGGATACCAGCTCCTCGGGTTCCAACACCCGAACCTGCGGGCCGTAGGAGGCGAGTTCTTCGGCGAGTACCTCGGGGTCACGGAACGGCAACTGCAGAACGTCGATGCCGGCGTCGTGCATTCCTTCGGATTCTCCGGCCCTTACCAGCTTCGAGACCGCTTCTGCACGCTTGCGCAGCGGCAACAAGCGGCCCGTCGGCACTTCCACCACGGCATGCGCCAGCGGGAGATCGGGGAGTTTTGCCAGTTCCGCGCGGATGTCGAAATCCGACGGCGGCTCGAACCCCTGATCCTCCAGCACCGTTACCTCGCTGGTGAAGCGTGACAACCGGAAGTAGCGCAGGGCGTTACGCTGACGGTCCCGTCCGGCCAGGTACCAGTGGCCGAAACGACTGCCCAGGCCCCAGGGTTCCACTGTCCGAAGCTCTTCCACCCCTGTACTGCCGGCAAGGTAGCGGAATGTCACGGCGTGTCGGGCATGCATGGCAGTCACCAGGAGATCAAAGGCCTGGCCCGCCGGCTTGATGCGCGGCTGGATTCCCGCAGTTACGTCGACGTCGGCCTGGCCGCCGGCAGCCTGCAGCTTGCGGAGGGCGTTCGCTGCGGCTGTACCCAGCGCCTCCTGCTCCCACAGCTGGGCTGCCAGCAGGAGGACCGCCCACTCTTCGCGGCTGAGCTGGACGTCGGGCAACCGGTTTGATTCTTTACCGATCCGGTACCGCGTGGTGGCCGGATCATCCGAACCCCACCCCGTGTCCGTGACGGTTTCGACGTCAAAGCCGAACTGCCGGAGGTCGTTTTTGTCGCGCTCGAACATTCTGCCGAACGCGGCATCGGAGCTCGTCCGGTAGATCTTTTCCCGAAGCTCGCTGCGGCGCAGGCCATAGCGGGTATTGAGCAGTGCCATCAGGAGGTTCAGGAGGCGTTCAGTACGGGTTGCGGACACTCTGGCTACGTTACTAAATGCAGGGGTTTAACGCATGAAGCGCGGCAACAGGCAGGGAAAGAAGTCCCTGATTGTTACCGCGCCATGCGTGTGGTTATTGTACCTAGCGGACGGCTACCAGATCCACGACGAATATCAATGCCTCATTGGGGCCAATCGCCCCGCCTGCACCACGGGAGCCGTAAGCCAGTTCGGAAGGGATTTCCAGGCGACGCCGGCCGCCTACCTTCATGCCCAGGAGGCCCTGGTCCCAGCCCTGGATCACCTGGCCAACACCCACGCGGAAGTCCAGCGGTGCGCCGCGGCCCCAGGAAGCGTCAAACTCTTCCCCGGTGGACCAGGCAACGCCCACGTAATGGGTGGAGACGGTATCGCCCTTTTTGGCCTCGGCGCCGTCGCCTTCGATCAGGTCGGTGATGACCAACTCGGTGGGGACATCGCCTTCCGGAAAGTCGATCTCGGGCTTCTGGCGGTCAAATTCACGCTGTCCAAATGACATGGTGCTCCTTCGATATCTATTGGGGATGTGATGCAGGTGCCGGAATGAGGTGTCCCGGTACTACTTCTTCGCGACGATCTCCACCACGAACACGAGCGGCCCGGCCGGCCGCCCCTGTTGAGCGGCAGTGGCCCCGTAAGCGAGATCGGCCGGGATAGTCAAGAGTACTTTGGAACCGACCTTTTGGCCCTCGAGTCCCATGGTCCATCCCTGAATCACTCCTGTAAGCGGGAACGTCGCGGCCTCACCGCGATCATAGCTGGAGTCGAACTTCTCGCCGCCTTCCCAGCGCCAGCCGGTGTAATGGGCTTCGATGGAGTCTGAGGCTGCGATTGCCTCGCCGGAGCCCTCTTCCAGCACCTTCACGGAGAGCCCGTTGGGTGCCTCACCTTCAGGGATCTCGACGGCGGGAACGCCCTTGTCATCGAAAGTCACCTTGGGAAGCTTGCCGTCCTGGTCCAGTTTGGCAGTCTCTTCCGGGCTCAACAGGCCCGGAAGGTCCTTCGCAGAGACCACTTTAATCAGGATCAACTGCGTCGGCTGCGGCTCGGCACCGGCGGCAGCTGCCTGGCCCGGCATGGCAAGAGCAAGTATCGAACCGAGCTTGGCGCCAACCAGGGCGTCATAGAGTATCGCGCTTCCGGTCTTCAGTGAGTCGTCAATTTCCAGGGGCTGGGGTTCTGCGGGGAACGTGTCTTCCAGAGTGGAACCGTCTGATCCATTGACAGCAAGAATGTTGATGGCAGCAACCTGGTCGGCTTTCAGAGCGTCGCCGGAACCCTCAGAAACAACCTTGATAGTGGGCTCCCCTACTTCCAGCGGCTGTGTGAACTCCAGGCCCGGCGCTGCCTTGTCACCGTTATCCGTGACTTTGACGGAGTCCAGCTTGGCCACCTCTCCGGCGGACTGGCTGGTGGGCTCAGGTTCACCGGACCCACCACAAGCGGTCAGGAGCAACAGCGCGGGAAGGATTATTGCGAGTATTCGGCGCACTTAAAAACTTTCGTCGGGGCTGGATGGACGCAGCACCCGCCTGGCAGGCAGGTACGTCGAGGGCTGAATAACGCCCAGTCAAGGATAACGGCTGAAGCTGGGAGTCAGCCCATAGAATCCAGGAGGGCGTTGACGCGGGCGTCTACGCTGCGGAAAGGATCCTTGCACAGAATGGTCTGGTGTGCCCGGTCATTGAGTTTCAGATGAACCCAGTCCACGGTGTAGTCACGGCCAAGCTCCTGGGCCCGCCGGACAAAGTCTCCACGGAGCTTGGCCCTGGTGGTTTGCGGTGGCCCGTCAACGGCGGCCTTCACCGCGGGATCGTCGACCAGCCGACGTACAGCTCCACGGGACTGCAGCAGGTAGAAGAGTCCGCGAGTCCGGGAAATGTCGTGGTAAGTCAAATCGAGCTGACTGATCCGTGGTGCATCCAGCTCCAGTCCATGGCGCTCCTGATAACTGTCCACCAGCTTCTTCTTAATCGCCCAGTCAACTTCGGTGTCAATTGCCGCAGTGTTGCCGGATTCGATGGCATCGAGGGTGCGTTCCCAGAGGTCCAGGATCAGCGGTACGTGCGGATTGTGCGCGCCGTGATCCTTAACGAAGGCGGTCACCTTGGCGAGGTACTCCCGTTGGATGTCCAAGGCGGTCAACTGCCTGCCGTTGGCCAGGCGAACCAGGGCACGGCCGGTGAGGTCGTGTGAGATTTCCCGGATGCTTCGGATGGGATTCTCCATCCGCATGTCCCGCATGATTACGCCGGCCTCAACCATACGAAGGATCAGGTCCACGGTGCCCACCTTCAGCAGCGCTGTGGTCTCGGACATATTCGAGTCCCCCACAATCACGTGCAGGCGCCGGTAGAACTCTGCGTCAGCGTGCGGCTCGTCGCGGGTGTTGATGATGGGCCGGGACCTTGTGGTGGCTGAGGAAACGCCTTCCCAGATGTGGTCTGCCCGCTGCGAGAATGCGAACGTGGCGCCGTGGGGCGTCTTAAGGATCTTGCCGGCACCTGCAATAAGCTGCCGGGTTACGAGGAACGGGATCAGGATCTCGGCGAGCCGGGAGAACTCTCCGCGGCGGGGAATGAGGTAGTTCTCGTGGCTGCCGTAAGAGTTGCCGGCCGAATCGGTGTTGTTCTTGAAGAGGTAGACAGTTCCGTTGAAGCCCTCGGCGGCCAGCCGGGACTGGGCCTCATCGACGAGGTCGTCAAGAATCAGTTCGCCGGCTTTGTCATGGGCGATCAACTGGGCGAGGTCGTCGCACTCGGCGGTGGCGTACTCGGGATGTGAGCCCACGTCCAGGTAGAGCCGGGAGCCGTTGGTGAGGAAGACGTTGGATGACCTTCCCCAGCTGACGACCTTCCGAAAAAGATAACGGGCAACCTCTTCCGGCGCCAGAGGACGTGAGTCCGGGCTTGAGTACGAGATCCCGAATTCGGTTTCGATGCCAAAGATTCTCTTGTCCATTAGTTTTTCCCCCGTAACAGCGGTTCCACATCGGCGGCAGTGAGCCTGCGGAACGCGCGCCGCGTTCCCCGGGTCGACTCGGAATCGCGGTGCAGCACCGCGACTTCGACAACGGGCAGTGGCTGCGGATCCGTGTCAGTCTTTGGAACCAACCCCTGGACAGCCAGCCTGATTGCGTCAGCAAAGGTCAGCGTGGGATGCCAGCCCTCTCTAATGGCGGCCGAGACGGTGTCTGCCTGTCCGCCCATTACGATGAAGCCGTTTTCGTCCGCGATCGATCCGTCAAAGGTAAGGCGGTACAAGTGGTCGGATTCCTGCCGTGGGCCTACTTCCGCCACGGCCAGTTCAACTTCGAAAGGTTTCTGCTCGGCGGTGAACACGGCTCCGAGGCTCTGCGCATAGACACTGGCCAAGCCACGGGCGGTAACGTCTTCACGGTCGTAGGAGTAACCCCGGACATCCGCATACCGGACTCCCGCTTGGCGCAGGCTCTCGAATTCGTTGTATTTCCCCACGGCCGCGAAGGCGATTTTGTCGTAGATTTCGCCGATCTTGTGCAGTGATGGGGAGGGATTCTCCGCTACCAGCGCGATGCCTTCCGCGCAGCTGATGACGGCGACAGAGCGGCCCCGGGCAATGCCTTTCCGCGCAAAATCGGCGCGGTCCTTCATCAGTTGTTCTGGCGACACATAGAACTGCTGGCTCATGTTTACGCCTCCCGCCGGGCGATGGCCCGTGCCTCGATGATGGAACCTGCCACTGCGGCCAGATCCTGCTCCGGTATCCGTTTGGCGCCTTCCTGTGTCACCACGTAGACCACAGGCCACAACTGGCGGACGGCGTCCGGACCGCCGGTCGCGGAATCGTCGTCAGCTGCGTCATAGAGGGATTCAACGGCAACGGCTACAGCCTCTGCTGCTGTGAGGCCGGGCCGCCAGAGCTTCTTCAGTGCCCCACGGGCGAACTGTGATCCGGAACCAACCGAATGGTGTTCGTGTTCCTCGTACCTGCCACCAGTGACGTCATAGGAGAAAAGCCTGCCCACGCCCGCAACCGTGTCATAACCCGCAAACAGCGGGATGACGGCGAGACCCTGCATGGCCATGGCCAGATTGCCCCGGATCATTGCGCCAAGCCGGTTGGCTTTGCCGTCCAGGCTCAGCAGCGTGCCTTCGATTTTCTCGTAGTGCTCCAGTTCGACCTGGAACAGGCGGGTCATGTCCAGGGCAATGCCTGCGGTGCCGGCAATGCCCAGGACGGAGAACTGGTCGGCTGGAAAGACCTTTTCAATGTGCCGGCTGGCGATCACGTTGCCCATGGTTGCCCGACGGTCACCCGCCATGAGTACGCCGCCGGCAAACGTCAGGGACACGATGGTGGTGGCGTGCGGTGCCTGCAGCGGCTGGCTTTGGCTCCCCTGCCCAGCTGCCAGATTGAACGGCAGCAGCTCGGGCCGGTCCCGCTGAAGGTGCTCAGTAAAGGACGAGGTGGCGTTGGCAGCTATCCGGTTGGCGGTTCGCTCCTGCAATGGTGCACTCCTTCATGTAGAAAACGCTTTTCCAGCCTGGTGCCGCACAGCGCCCTCCGGCGCCGCGGACTCCCTTATTGGCCACCCTTTTGCACGAAGGCCCGGACGAATTCCTCTGCATTTGATTCCAGGACACCGTCGATTTCGTCCAGGAGGTCGTCAACGCCCTGGGTTGCTGCCGAGGCCTGTGCTTCAGGCGCTGCGGGGGGAGCGTCGGGGATTTCATCCTCGACAACGTTGTCCCGCGACTGCGGCTGCTGCTGTTCCTGCGCTGCCATTGTTCTCTCCCTCTGTCAGTTCCAGCGGGCTGTTATTGCTGAAACATCCGATATGCCCATATTGCCACGCTGCTGGTCACCCCGAGCGCTTTAAGCCCCTGGCGGAGGGCTGTTCTGGCCCAACAGTTCCGCCAGGAAGGACTCTGTATCCCGGTGCTTCTCAAACAGGCCCCCGGTCAATGCCTTTGTGCCGCGCAGCGGCTCCCGGGTCGGAACCCGCTGCAGCCTTCCATAACCAGGGACATCAAAGATGACCGAGTCCCAGCTGGCACCCACCACATGCTTTCCGAAGCTGCTGACGCTCCGGCCGCGGAAGAAGGCCCTGGTGTCCGACGGCGGATCGGTCACCGCAGCCGCGATCGCGGCGTCATCAACCAGTTTCCGGATCCGGCTCCGCGCCGCCAAGCGGTTATAGAGACCCTTCTCCGGGCGGATATCTGCCCACTGAAGGTCGATGAGGCCCAGCCGGGCATTGTCCCAGGCCAGCCCGTCACGCTGGCGGTACCCCTCAAGGAGGGAGAGTTTGGCAAGCCATTCAACGGAGCCGGCAGCGGCCGCCCGGTCCGTCCCCAGCTGGGTCAGCGTTGTGGACCAGTGCTCCAACACGCCGTGGGTGTGTCCGTCGCCGTCCACTGCATCTCCCACACCACTTTCCTGGGCAAGCTTGGCCGCGGCTTCGTAGTACATCCATTGCAGGTCCAGGGCCGTTACCTTGCGTCCATCCGTCAGCGTCAAAGTGGCAGTGAGTGAGGTGTCGTGGCTGACAGACTGCAGGGCCGCGACGGGTTCGTAGACCTCCACTTTGGGGGCCAGCCCGGCCTCGATGAGACTCAGTACCATCGCGGTGCTGCCGAACTTGAGGTAATTCGAGGCCTGGCTCAGGTTCGCATCGCCAATGATCACATGCAGGCGCCGGTATTTTTCCGCCGTCGCGTGCGGTTCGTCCCTGGTATTGATGATGGGCCTGCGGATGGTGGTCTCCAATCCCACCTCAGCCTCGAAGAAATCGGCCCGTTGGCTGATCTGGTAGCCGGGCGTTCCGGCGTCCTGCCCGATGCCCACGCGGCCTGCGCCACAGATAATCTGCCGGGTAACAAAGAAGGGAGTCAGGCCCCGGATGATGTCCCCAAACGGAACAGAGCGGGGCATCAGGTAATTCTCGTGGGATCCGTATGACACCGACTTGTTGTCGGTGTTGTTCTTGTACAGGTTCACCTGCGGCAGGGTTGGGTCGCTTGCGATCCGGCGCACTGCCGCCAGGGCCACCAGGTCACCTGCCGCATCCCAGACGACGGCGTCGCGGGGGTTGGTAACCTCCGGGCTGGAGTATTCGGGGTGGGCATGGTCCACGTAGAGCCGGGCACCGTTCCCCAGCACCATGTTCATCAGCAGGGATCCGGATTCGTCTTCACCGTCCAGTTCATCCCGGCCGTAAGCGAGGGCAATCGCCTCGGCGTCGAGCACGGGCGGTTGGTCCGTAAGCTGGCTGGGGTGCGCCTGGGACCGTTCGAGCGTCCAGCCGCGGGCGTCGTGGAGCGGCTCCTCATCGGTGTAGTCCCACCGCGTCTCGGCGCCACCCGCTGCCCGTTGCTTCGTGACCTGGGCGTAGGCCTGCACCACCCGGGCAGACATCATCGTGGCATTCGCCCCCGGGGACGAAGGTGCATGGATGCCGTATTCGGTTTCCGCCCCCATGACCCGCATGGCCCCGCCCACGGGCAGTCCCTCTGTCCCGGCGGAACGCGGTGCAGCCGTCACAGGTACTGCCCCGTGGTCGGCATCGTCTCAATGGATTTGCCCGGTTCCTGGCCGGCCTTGCCCTGAACGATGGTGCGGATGTACGTGATCCGTTCACCCTTCTTCCCGGAAATCCGAGCCCAGTCATCCGGATTGGTGGTGTTGGGCATGTCCTCATGCTCGCGGAACTCGTCGACGACGGCACGCAACAGGTGGTCGATCCGCAAGCCCTTCTGGCCCAGGGTGAGCAGGTCCTTGATGGCGTACTTCTTGGCCCGGTCCACCACGTTCTGGACTACTGCCCCGGAATTAAAGTCCTTGAAGTAGAGCATCTCGGTATCCCCGTTGGCATAGGTCACCTCGAGGAACTCATTGGACTTTTCCGTGGAGTACATGGCCTCGACGGTCCGTTGGATCATGTCATCCACCGTGGCCGGGACGTCGCCGTCGTGTTCGGCGAGATCGTGCTCGTGGAACGGGAGGTCCTCGGTGATGTACTTCTTGAAAATGTCCGCGGCCGCCTCGGCGTCGGGCCGGTGGATCTTGACCTTCACGTCAAGGCGCCCGGGCCGCAGGATTGCCGGATCGATCATGTCCTCGCGGTTGGAAGCACCAATAACAATGACGTTGTCCAGGCGCTCGACGCCGTCGATCTCGCTCAGCAGCTGCGGGACGATGGTCGTTTCGACGTCGGACGAGACACCGGTGCCGCGGGTGCGGAACAGCGAGTCCATTTCGTCGAAAAATACCACCACGGGGCTGCCATCTGATGCCTTCTCCCGTGCCCTGGCGAAGATCAGCCGGATGTGCCGTTCCGTTTCGCCAACGTACTTGTCCAGCAGCTCCGGACCCTTGATGTTAAGGAAGTAGCTCTTCAGGTCGAGATTGCCGGCCCGCTCCGCTGCCCTGGCGGCCAAGGAGTTGGCAACAGCCTTGGCGATCAGCGTCTTGCCGCAGCCGGGAGGGCCGTACAGCAGGATGCCCTTGGGGGCCTTCAGCCCGTGCTCGCGGTACAGGTCAGGGTGCAGAAAAGGAAGCTCGACGGCGTCGCGGATCTGTTCGATCTGCGGGCCGAGTCCGCCAATGTCCTGGTAGGTAATATCAGGAACTTCTTCCAGCACGAGGTTTTCCACCTCGGAGCGGGGAACCTTCTCCAGGGCGTATCCGGTCCGGGAATCAATGGACAGGGCGTCACCCACGCGCAGATGCTCTGCCTGCAACGCGCCGGACAACCGGATCACGCGTTCCTCGTCCGCGCGGCCCAACACCAGGGCACGGTCTGTGCCGAGCTTTTCCTTAAGCGTGACGAGCTCGCCGGCGCGTTCATAGCCCAGCCCAGCTACCACCAGCAAAGCCTCATTAAGCAGCACTTCCTGGCCAGGGGCCAGCTGGTTGATGTTGACGAGCGGACTGACGCCCACCCTCATCTTCCGGCCCGCATTGAAGATGTCCACCGACTCCTCGGTGACGGACTGCCGGCTGTCGCCCGGTTGCGGATGCCGCCGCGGGTTGATCTGGAGGATAGTGCCAAAGCTGTAAGGAGGCTGCCCCTCCTGATCCAGCGCATTCTTCAGCCGGACGATCTCCGCCTTGGCCGCCTCCAACATGCTGACAAGCTTGGAGTTATTTTGCGCGGCCGCCACGAGTTGACGGTCGATGTTCCGCAATTTGTCCCGGAGAATGTTGATTTGCCGGTCTGCTGCGGAGATTCCACTGACGGAAGCCTGTTCTGCCGGCGTTCCTGCCGACCCCTCATTGGGAGTTTCCATGATGCCCCAGCTCCTTCCTGCGCTTCTCTTAAGACCTTAACCCCAAGATGGCTGGAACTGCTGGCAACTTCGTAGAATGCAGGCTAGTTCGTGATCTCCGGTTCGTCCTTGACATTGGTGCCCGCGATGGCGTCGCGGGCGGCGCGGCGCAGCTTTTTGTCAGAAACGGGACGTTCACCCACGGCACCCGGAGTCCACGCGTTGACGTCTTCTTCGTTAAAATCCGTTTTGGAGGGCCTGCGCTTCACGGAGATACCGGTGACGCCGTCCGCGAGCCTCCGGGTGACCAGCAGGAATCCCGTGTGGGCAACCATCCGGTGGTCCGGCCTGACTGCCAGTCCTTCAAGGTGCCAGCCGCGCACCATCGATTCCCACGCGTCCGGCTCGGTGAAGCGGCCATCGGCCCGGATTGCTTCCGCCGTGCGGGAAAGCTGGGTAACGGTGGCAACGTAGTTGATCCATACACCACCGGGGGCAAGGACTGTGGCTACGGCGTCGAGGCACTCCCACGGCGCCAGCATGTCCAGGACGACCCGGTCCACGGAGCCGGGCTCCTCGGTCCGGACAACCTCGTCCTGGAAGTCGCCCAACGAGATTTTCCAGGCGGGATGCGGACCGCCGAAGATCGTTTCGACGTTTCCGCGGGCAATATCGGCAAATTCCTGGCGCCGCTCAAACGAGTGCAGGTAACCGTTATCGCCGACGGCGCGGAGCAGCGAGATGGACAGTGCGCCGGATCCTACGCCGGCTTCAACCACCCGTGCGCCCGGGAAGATATCGGCCATGGTGACAATCTGGCCGGCGTCCTTGGGATAGACGACGGCGGCGCCCCGGGGCATCGACAGCACGAAATCAGAGAGCAGCGGGCGCAGGGTCTGGTACTGCTGGCCTACGTTGTTCATTACCACCGAGCCGTCCGCGTGCCCGATGATGTCGTCGTGATTCAGGAATCCCCGGTGGGTGTGGAAGGCTCCGCCCGCTTCCAGCGTGATGGTATTCATCCGTCCGCGTTCGTCCGTCAACTGCACGCGCTCGCCTTCACGGAAAGGACCCCGACGGCGTGCGGCGCCGACGGCTTCTCCCTTTCCTGTTTCCGCGTCCTCAGCCGTGTCCCGGATTGCGGCAGATTCGCTGCTCATGACGTGATTTCCTCGCTCCTGTAAACCTTGGCCGCAGGTGGGGCCAGCATGTAACTCTACCGGCCGGCCTGCCCGGGTAACTATTTGCGTGCCCCGGGCCTTCCGGTAAGTGCTGACAAAACGGCCGCCTGGCCGAGGAGGCCTGTCACCTGGCCGTGTTCGTTGATGACTGCATATTCCTGCCCTGCCAGCCCTGAAAGATACTGAATGAGCTCCGACCCGTTTGCCTTCTCAGGAACATAGGCACCGGGCGCAAGCGGATAGCTCACAGCGGTGACGGGAGTGGATTCCAGGACCGACGGCGGCACGGCTGATAGCGCTCCCTGGTCCACCACCGCCTGCGGCCGCCCGTCCGGCCCAAAGAGAACCACGGCAGCGCCGCCGGCCGCAGCCGCACGGGCCTGTCCTGCAGTTGCTGACGAGGCCAGCCCCCTGGCAGGGATGGCGAGGGCTCCGGCGCTGACCAGGTAAAGGCGTCCCCGCAGGGTGCCCTGCCGGACAGCTGCGGATGCCCCCATCCAGAGGAATCCGCCCACCAGTACGGTAACCACCACCAGTGTCATGTCCAAGGGCGCACCGCTCGCGTAGGGAAGCGCAATGAACCACACGACGAGGCCGATAACGATGATGCGTCCGGCCCAGCCGGCGGCGACGGTGCCCTTCGCCTGGCTGCCAGTGATGGTCCAGACCAGGGACTCGACCAGTCGGCCACCGTCCAGAGGCAGGCCGGGGAGGACGTTGAAGACGGCGATCAGGAAGTTTGCCCACATAAAGATATTCGTCAGCAGTTCCGCAACGCTGGGCAGGCTGGTAGTGGAGAGCACCAGCCACGCGCCGCCGGCAAGAACAAAGTTGGCCGCGGGACCAGCCATCGCCACTAGGAGGGAGCGCCCCGGAGTGGCCGTAAAATTCTCGAACTGTGTGTGCCCGCCCCACAGCGTGAGGACGATCTTCTGCGTGGGCCAGTCAAAGATCTTTGCCGTCAGGGCATGGGACAGTTCATGGACCAGCACCGAGATAAGGAGCAGCAACGCATAGGCGAAAGCAACGTAGTAGGCCATGATGCCAAGGGCCGGATTGTTTGCCTGCAGGACGGGTCCGTACGCGATGACCGTAAACGCGGCAATGATGAACCACGAGTAGGCCAGAATCACAGGGATGCCGGCGATCCGGCCCAGTGGAATGCCTTCGCGTTTAGTGGCAGGCGCGGGATTGCCGGGCCTGGTTTCAGCCATGGGAGGAGCCTCCGGACAAGGTGGCAGCGGCCTGTCCCGCCGGGAAGACACGCGCTACGGCGGCGGCCTCAAGGTCTGCCACGGTCCGGCCGGCAAGCGTGTCCCAGGTGATTCTTCCGGCGTCCGGCGGCAGCGGGGTGATGTGGGGAACCGCGATCGTTGTGACGCCTGATGCCATGGCCGCGGCCACACCCGGAACGGAGTCCTCCAAAGCAATGCAATGGTGGAAACTCAGGTCAGGGTCAGCAACCTGCAACTGCTCCACGGCGCGCAGGTACGCTTCCGGATGGGGCTTGCCCTGGGTAACGGTGTCTCCGGTGACCAAAAACTCGAAATATGGTTTGTCGAGGCTGGCAACAATTTCGCGGGCCAGGGGCGCCTCCGACATCGTCACCAGAGCGCAGCGGATACCCGCGCCATGAAGTTCGTCAAGCAACTCCCTGGCACCGGGACGCCACGGCACCTCCTCGCGGACATTGGCAATCACCGAGGCTGTCAGGGTGTCAATGATCTCGCGGATCTCCAGTCGGACTCCGGCCTTTTGGAGGAGCCCCGCAGAATAGTCAAGGGATTGCCCAACCAGTTGCATGGCCTGTTCGTGGGACCAGGTTCCGCCGTGATCGGCAACAAGGGCACGTTCGGCTGCCATCCAATACGGCTCCGTATCAACGATGGTCCCGTCCATGTCCCACAGGACGGCACGGAGGGTATTGCCGGACTGGACGGGGTTCAGAGCAGGCAGATGCATATGCTCCACTTTACGGGGGCGCAACCCGGCGGGCCGCCCGGTGTACGCCCTCGGCGTACACCCCCGCAGATCATCATCAGTCTTGGCTCAACCCTGTGCATCCGGCGCCGTCTTGGACGTAGGGTGTTGGAATGAACAGCTTTGACGGAGACACCGTAGATCCCGGCACCCCGCCCGAGCCTGAGCGTCTTTTGCAGCCGGTGGCGGAAGGTGAGCGCATAACGGTCATGCTGGCCGCTTTCGAAGGCTGGAATGATGCAGGAGAGGCCGCCAGCGACGCCCTCCGGTACTTGAACAAGCTATGGGACGGCAAAAAGATTGCTTCGATTGATGCCGATGAGTACTACGACTTCCAGTTCACCCGTCCCACCGTGCGGCGCAATGCTGCCGGCCAGCGGAAGATCAAGTGGCCCTCCACCAGGATTTACAAGGCGACGGCCCCCGGCACGAACATCGATGTAATTTTTGTGCAGGGCACGGAGCCTTCCTACAAATGGCGGGCCTACACGGCAGAACTGCTGGTCCAGGCCGAGGCACTGAACGTGGACTACGTCATACTGGTGGGCGCGCTCCTTGCGGACGTTCCGCACAGCAGGCCAATCCCCGTCAGTACCTCCAGTGACGATGCTGCCCTGCGTGAGCGCCTTAACCTGGAAGCATCCCAGTATGAGGGGCCCGTCGGGATCGTTGGCGTGCTCGCCGAGGTAGCACTGCTGGCAGGATTGCCGTCATTGTCGCTGTGGGCAGCAGTACCCCACTATGTGGCGCAGGCGCCTTCGCCCAAGGCCCAACTGGCTTTGCTGCATCGCGTCGAGGAATTACTCCAAGTTCCCTTGGACACCACTGAACTGGCTGAGGAGGCTGAAGCTTGGGAACGCGGAGTCGATGAGCTTGCCACCGAAGATCCCGAAATTGCCGCTTATGTCCGCCAACTGGAAGAGGCGAAGGACACCGCCGATCTCCCCGAGGCCAGCGGCGAGTCAATTGCGCGAGAGTTTGAGAGGTACCTCAAGCGCCGCGGCAAGGACAAGCCGTAGCTTAAAGTTCCACGCCCAAGAGTGCGCTCAACGCGTCATAGACCAACGCCTCGTCCGTTCGGCTGGGCGTGACTCCCGCGCCGACGAGCGCGCCTTTGGCAAGGGCAGCCACATTCCCGGAATCACTCGCAGCGTTCTCTGCCCAGCGATCCACCGCGGCCAGCGCGGCCGGTGCGTCAAGATCGTTGGCAAGGGCCGATCGCATCTGGTCAATCAAGGGTGCTGCAGAGCCTGCGGGAGCACAGGAAGCAGCTTCGCGCCAGCGCTTGAGGCGGGCCTTGGCGTGCAGGAACGCCTCCTCTGTCCAGGACCAGTCGCTGCGGTAGTGGTGTGCCAAGATGGCCAAACGGATGGCAGTGGGTTCCTCACCGGCGGCCCGTAGCTTGGAGACGAGGACCAGGTTACCCTTGGACTTACTCATTTTCTCGCCGTCCAGCCCTACCATTCCTGTGTGGGCGAAGTGGGTGGCCAGTGGAACCCCGGCGAGAGAGTAGGCGTGTCCTGCCCCCATCTCATGGTGCGGGAAGATGAGGTCGGAGCCACCGCCCTGAACCGTGAAAGGCGCCGGCAGATACTTTTGGGCTATGACGGTACATTCGATGTGCCAGCCGGGACGCCCCTCCCCCAGCGAAGCGCCGGGCCAGCTTGGTTCGCCTTCGCGGGCAACACGCCACAGCAGCGGATCCAGGGCGTTCCTCTTCCCGGGGCGCTCCGGGTCCCCGCCACGTTCGGCGAACAACGCCAACATTTCGCTTTCCGAAAGGTTGGACACCGTCCCCAGCTTCCACGCCTCAGGGTGTTCAGGGTGGTCGCCGGCAGCTACGACGTCGTAATAGACATCCCCGGCAGGCTCACTCGCGGAGGCCCCAACACGGTAGGCGATTCCGACGTCGATGAGCCTCTCAATTTCCGGAACGATAGCCGGCACAGCCTCGACGGCGCCGACGTAATGGTCCGGGGCGAGAACGTTGAGAGCTTCCATGTCCGCATGGAACAAATCAATTTGCTCAGCGGCGAGATCCCGCCAGTCCACTCCGGTAGCGGTGGCCCGCTCCAGCAGGGGGTCGTCAACGTCCGTGACGTTCTGGACGTATTGAACTGACAAACCCGCATCCCGCCAGGCTCTGTTAAGAAGGTCAAAAGCCACGTAGGTGGCGGCATGGCCCATGTGGGTCGCATCGTAAGGGGTGATGCCACAGACATACAGCGACTGCCCGCCATCCCCCGGCAGCGTCACTTCACGGCGCAGCGCAGAATCGAAGATCCGGATAACCGGCATCTTGCCGGGGACTTCGGGAACAGGGAGGGATGACCATGACTTCACACATCAAGCCTAGACCTAGGCGGTGATGACGTTGAAACCGAGCAGCAAATACAGGGCGAGGCCGAGCAGGATCCGGTACCAGACAAACAGCCTGTAGCTGCGGGTAGAGACGTATTTGAGGAACCAGCCAATGATGATGTAACCCACAACGAACGCGATGATCGTGGCCAGCGCTGTCTCCGGCAGGCCATATGGCCCGGTGATTCCTTCAGCCGAGGCGACCTTGTAGAGCTGGTACAGGCCACTGCCGAAGACGGCCGGGATGGCGAGCAGAAACGAGTAGCGGGCAGCAGCCTCCCGGGTATAGCCCATCAGGAGCCCTGCCGTGATGGTGCCACCGGAACGGGAAACCCCTGGAATCAGCGCCATGGCCTGGGCAAGCCCGTAGAGAAGCCCATGCTTGTAGGTCATCCGGGAGAGCTCCCGTTCCTGCTTTCCGACGGCGTCAGCCACTGCCAGCACCAGGCCAAACACGATGAGGCTGGTGGCTACGATCCAAAGACTTCGCAATACAGACTCGATCTGGTCCTGGAAAAGGAGCCCCAGCACAATAATCGGCAGGCTTCCGAGTATTACCAGCCAGCCCATGCGTGCATCGGGGTTGTTACGCTCGACCTTTCCGAACAGGGATCCCCACCATGCTCCAACGATCCTGACGATGTCGCGCCAGAAATAAACCACAACGGCAGTCTCCGTGCCCAGTTGGGTAATGGCTGTAAATGCAGCCCCGGGATCTTCAGCGTTAGGTAGGAATTGCCCCACGATACGCAGATGCGCACTTGAGGAAATCGGCAAAAATTCGGTCAGTCCCTGCACAAGGCCCAAAAAGGCCGCTTCAAACCAGTTCACGCTAAGACCCTACGTCATAGGACCGGCTGTTCAGCCGTAAGCTTGCTGCTATGCAGCAGCGCTATGTCGGAAACAGCGGATTAAGGGTATCCGCCTTGTCCCTTGGAACCATGTCCTGGACTCCGGAAACTGATACCCAGGACGTGGCAGACATGCTGCGGATGTTCCTCGATGCGGGCGGTTCTATGGTGGATACCGCGGCGTGGTATGCGGGAGGTGGCACAGAAGCGTTGCTCGGTTCCCTGATCGGCGACATCGTCTCCCGCACCGAGGTGTCCATCTCCACCCGGGCGGGGCTGCTGACGCGCAGTGGCCGGCAGTCCGTGGACACCTCCCGGCACGCCATGCTGTCAGCGCTTGATGCCAGTCTTGCCCGGCTGGGGACCGACTATGTGGACGTGTGGTTTGCCCAGGCGTGGGACCCGAACGTGCCCTTGGATGAGACGCTGGGGGCCCTGGACTATGCCGTCCGAAGCGGCCGTGCCCGGTACGTGGGCGTTGCCAACTTTTCCGGCTGGCAGACCGCCAAGGCGGCCGCCCTGGCCAACTTTCCGCTCGTCGCCTGCCAGGCAGAGTATTCGCTGCTGAACCGGGCGGTTGAAGCCGAGCTGGTTCCCGCCGTGGACGACGCCGGCCTGGGACTGATGGCATGGGCACCGTTGGGACGAGGCGTGCTGACCGGAAAGTACCGCGGGCATATCCCTGCCGGATCCAGGGCCGCCATGGACGGTACGGCTTCCTACGTCGAGGCGTACCTTTCGGAGAGCTCCTCTGGAGTTGTGGAAGCTGTGGCCATGGCGTCCAAGGGCCTGGGCAGGAGCCCCGCCGACGTTGCACTGAGCTGGCTCCTTGCAGGGGAAGGCGTAGCTACGGCAGTCGTCGGAGCGCGGAATCCTGTACAGCTCAAGGAGATCCTCGATTCCCGGCTCACAGCTTTGCCGGCCGAGATCCATACGGCCCTAAGGGACGTTTCCGCAGTCTCCGCCTAAGCGCAGCGCCGCAAGAAGGAGGTACCGCTACTCGACGATGTCGAGGTCCTCTTCGTCAACTTCATCGGCATCGTCCTCGTCTTCCTCATCCTCAAAGACCTGGAGAGGGGTGACTTCGTTGTAGGCCTCGTACAAGGCGTCCTCGTAAACCTCAAAGGCGTCGGCAACAGCAAAAAATGCCGTTTCCACTGCCGGGTCGCCATCACCACGGCGGTTTGATGCTGCTATAAGGTGTTCTTCCAAGGCGGAAGTCAGGGACTGAAGCGCGACACGCGGATCGATGCTCATGACTTCACGTTAGCCGGAAAAGGACGAAAATGGAGAGCAAATGAAGGAACAATTTCTCACCAGCTCGGTCCAGAGGGAACGGGATTACCTTCGTCAGTACGAGTACCTCGTGCTGACGGTCCGCCCTGACGATTCCCTCCACGAAGCGCGGCGCCGGCTCGTGGAACACTCCGAATACGGCAAGTGGGAACTGGAGCGGAGCATTCTCTATGTGGGCGGCGGCCGGCGCTTCTGGCTGCGCCGGCGGGTGATGCAGGTCCAGCGAACGGTCTAGTCCAGCGGGCCCAGCCAGGCGCTTGCCACTGTGTTGTGGGCTGATTCGTCGTCCGAGGGGTGGAACATTCCCGCCAGCACGTCCCGGTAGAGACGTTCCAGCTCGGATCCGCTGAAATAACTGGATCCGCCGGCCACCCGGATGGCCAGGTCCACGACCCGCCGCGCGGTCTCTGTTGCATTAACCTTCAGTCCCACCAGCTTGGGAAACCACAGTGCCCCGTGATCGGCCAATTCGTCGACGTCGCGGGCTACCTGCGAGAGCTGTGGGTAGAGGTTTTCCATCGCCATTGCAGCCTCTGCCACTTTCCAGCGGATATCCGGATCCTGAGCATAGCTGCGGCCGCCGTTCTTGAAGGACGTGCGTTTCTGGACGGCAGCAACACCGAGGGCCAGCGCCCTCTCTCCGATGCCTGCATAAACAGCCGCCAGGAGGGACTCGAAGCAGGCGAAGATGGCGAAGATCAGCGGATCGGCGTTCGGGCCAACCGGCAGCTTCCGGAAGATCCGGTCGGGCGGAACGATGGCATTCTCCAGGACCGTGGTGTTGGACTGGCTGGCCCTCATGCCCAGGGTGTCCCAATCCTCCAGGATCCGGTAGCCGGGCGAATCCCTGGTGATGAAGCCGTGCACCAGTTCCCCTGCGCCGTCGTGGCCCGCCGGGTCCTTGCCGAAGACTCCCAGCCGGGTCCAGGCCGGCGAAAGGCTCGTGAAGATCTTCGTACCCGTGAAGCTGTAGCCGCCGTCCGGAAGTGGCGTGGCCGTGGTCCTGGAGTCGAACAGGACAGAATCGTTGCCGGCCTCCGAGTTTCCAAAGGCAAAGATCTCACCCCGGCCGGCCTCCTGCAGCACGTACTCCAGGGAGTGGTCTCCCCGGGCTGCCAGGACATGTGCGACGCCGGTCCACACCAGGTGCATGTTGACCGCCAGGGCGGTGGCAGGGGCGGCCGTAGCCAGCCTTCGCTGGCACAGTGCTGCCGCTTCCAGCCCAAGCCCCCGCCCGCCGTCGGCCTTCGGAACAAAAAGCCCGAGGTATCCCGCCTCCGCCAAATCAGCAAGATCCTCGTGGAAGAAGGTGTTTTCCCGGTCGTAACCGGCAGCGCGGGACCGGATCCGGTCCAGAAGGGCGTCGGGCAGGACTTCTTCGGGGGTCATTGCAACAAACTCCGTGGGCTAGTAGTTGGTCAGGAGTGTATTGAGCACCCGGGCGCCGAACTTCAACGAGTCTGCGGGCACCCGCTCGTCGACGCCGTGGAACATTCCTGTGAAGTCCAGGTCATCGGGAAGCTGCAGCGGGGCAAAGCCGTAGCCGGTGATTCCGAGCCGGCTGAGCGACTTGTTGTCAGTGCCGCCTGAGAGTGTGTACGGCAGGACTTTGGCACCGGGGTCCTCGGAGTGGAGTGCATCGATCATGGAATCGACCAGGTTACCCGCGAATGGAACCTCCAATGACACGTCGCTGTGCACATAGCCCACATCAACGCCCCCACCGGCCAGCTCACGCACCACTTCCAGGACATGCTCGGCTTGACCGGGCAGCGTGCGGCAGTCGATCAGCGCCTCCGCGGACTCGGGGATGACGTTGTGTTTGTAGCCGCCCTTGACCAGCGTGGGGTTGGTGGTGTTCTGCAGGGTGGCCCCCACAAACCTGGCCACGGTTCCCAACTGGTTGAGCAGGACGTCCGGATTATCGGCGTCGAACTCCACCCCGGTGAGTTCCGTCACACCGTCCAGGAACTGGCGGGTGGTGGGTGTCAGTTCGATGGGCCACTTGTATTCACCAATGCGGGTGACGGCCGCGGCAAGTCGGGTGACGGCATTGTCTGTGTTGATCTGGGAGCCGTGTCCTGCCCTGCCATGGGCAACCAGCCTGAGCCAGGAGATGCCTTTCTCCGCAGTCTGGAGGAGATAGGTGCGCTGGCCGCCGATAGTGGCAGAAAAGCCGCCTACCTCGGAAATGGCCTCGGTGGCACCTTCGAAAAGCTCCGGCCGGTTGTCTACGGCATACCGTGCGCCGTACTGTCCGCCTGCTTCTTCATCGGCGAAGAAGGCGAAAATGATGTCCCGTTTAGGCTTGCGGCCGGTCCTGGCGAAGTCCCGCAGTACGGACAGGATCATGGCGTCCATGTCCTTCATGTCCACCGCTCCACGGCCCCAGACGAGTCCATCGCGCAACTCGGCGCCGAACGGATCCACCGACCATTGCTCCCTGAGTGCGGGAACAACGTCCAGGTGTCCGTGGACCACCAGGGCACTGGCGGCCGGATCCGTGCCCGCCATGCGGGTGATCACATTGGCGCGGCCGGGTGCCGATTCGAAGATCTCGGCTTCCAGTCCAACCTCGGTTATCAGGCCCGCCGTGTACTCAGCAGCCTTCCGCTCCCCCGGTCCGCTTCCATCACCGAAATTGGAGGTATCGATGCGGATCAGGTCCTGGCAGATCTGAACAACTTCATCCTCAGGGCGGATGTCGGACATGATCACTCCTCGGTGTGGTGGTACACGCGGCAGGGCGGCGGACAATCTTTCAGTCCGGCAATTGCGGGCCTTGACACTCAGCCTACCCATTAGGCCCGATTCCATGTTTACCGAAACTTCGTGTTAGAGTTTTTCTCGCTGCTTCGGAGAAATGCGAAACGCTGCAAAGCAAAATCGTTGTCCGAATTACCACCTGCGCGGGTGGCGGAATGGCAGACGCGCTAGCTTGAGGTGCTAGTCCTCGAAAGGGGGTGGGGGTTCAAGTCCCCCTCCGCGCACAAGTAGAAACCCCTGGAATCCAAGGATTCCAGGGGTTTTTTCTGTCCTACACCACGTCCGCCCGGTTCTTTCCCCTGGCACTAAGACATTCCCTGCGGCGCGCACCCGAAACCGGCAGCGTGGTGCAATAGGACCTATGACAGCCATCATTCTCGGGTGGAATCCTGATCGTTGGAATGCCTGGAATTACGACGCAGTCGTGCGACAGGTTAGCGAAACCGGCCAGGTCCGGGAGCGATGGAGGGTCGGCAGGCGACGCAGCATTCTGCCCGGCAGCGAGGCATGGCTGTTTCTGCAGGGTAGAAGCGAGCATGGCCGGGGCCTCATCGGACATGGCATCGTGACCTCTGAGACATACGGGTCCAGCCATTATTCCGATCCGCACGAGACACTGCGGTTCGTCAGTGTGACGTTCGACGCCCTGCTGCCCCTTGGCTCACAGCTCCCCTGGGACGTCCTCGCCGAGGCGGCACCGGGGATTCCCTGGAGCAGTTTCCGCGGTTCGGAGAGGTCCGTTCCTCCTGCTGAAGAGGCGAACCTGAGGCGTCTGTGGCAGGACGAGGGCCCCAAGGCTAACGGTGACCCGATCAGCCTGGTTCCGGGAACCTATCCCGAAAGCTCCATCGCCCGTGTAGAAGTCAACCGGTATGAACGGAGCCCGGAGGCCCGGCGCGTTTGCCTGGCTTTCCATGGAACCGTCTGTGCGGCGTGCGGGTTCTCTTTCGAGATCCATTATGGCGAGGTGGGCAAAGATTTCATCCACGTCCATCATGTAGTTCCGGTTTCGCAGCTTGGCCCCGGATACCAGCTGGACCCGGTCACCGATCTCGTTCCCCTGTGCGCCAACTGCCACACCGTGGCCCACCTGGGCGTCGGCACACCAAGATCCGTCCCGGAAGTACGGGAACTGATCGCCGCTGCTGGTCACCTAACCGGCCAGCTGGTGGACCAAACCGCCGTAGATGCCCAGCACGATGCGAAAAGGATTCTCGAACAGCAGTAGAGATCATCCGCTCACACGTCGCGCAGTCGGGAACGTTGCACATTCGTGACGCAATCCCTTGCCCCGGCAGCTTATGGCACATAGGCTCGTTCTGTGAGTGGCGGGGACGGTAATCCGACAAGCGGAACCGACTCGCGACCCGTGAAGGAAAACAGCATGGCTCAAGGTACTGTCAAGTGGTTCAACGCCGAAAAGGGCTTCGGATTCATCGCCCCCGACGACGGAAGCGCTGACGTGTTCGCACACTATTCCGCAATCGCGTCCAGCGGTTACCGGTCCCTCGAAGAGAACCAGAAGGTTCAGTTCGACGTCGTACAGGGCCCCAAGGGGCCCCAGGCGGAGAACATCCAGCCCCTCTAAAGGCTCTACTGAAGGCTGGCCGGCAGCACGCCCGGCCAGCCTTTTGCCATGTCCGGGCACGGCATCAGCCTTGGCAGGCATGTTCCGGCATCGACGTACAGAATCTTCTGTCTACAATCGAATGTCAATCAACGTGTGAGGGAATCATGAAGAAAATCACCACGGCCGTATTTGCCGCCGGACTTGTGCTGAGCGCCAGCGCCTGTACAGCCACCACGCAGCTGAGCACGAAGGAAACCTGCGAGCGGGTGCAGACCGTGCTGGCAAACCCGGGCAACAACGTGGGAAAGACCGGCGCCACGCAGCTGGCCAACCAGATCCGCCCCATCGAAACGGTGGCGTCGGATGAGCTGAAGCCGGCTCTCGCCTCCATCATCGAATACACCGATGAGGCCTCCAAGGCAGAGCCCAACGAGGACGTTTTGACGGAGCTCTCAGAAGCTTACGCAGAGGCCACCAGCACCTTCTCAGCATCCTGCAGCTAGTCCCGCCGCAAACCCCGGGTGATCGGCTGCTGGCGGCCTTCGCCCAAGGGCCTGCACCTGAGTTCAGTCCGGGCGTTGTTCTGCTGATCCTTGCGGTCGTCGCCGCGCTGTCCCTGCCCCGCGGCAGCTGGCGGTACGTGGGCCTGTTGACCACTGTGGTTCACGAACTGGGCCATGCGTTCGCGGCGTTGATGAGCGGGCAGCGCCTGCACAGCATTGTCCTCAGGGGCGATCATTCGGGCACCACGACGTCCCTCAGCCGGGGGCGCTGGCCGGCAGTATGGTCAGGGTTCTGGGGCTACCCGACGCCGGCTGTTGCTGGTGCTGCCTTCGTTACGTGCGGTTTCGCAGGCTGGGGCAGCGCCGCGATCGCCGTCGCCAGCGCTGTAGTCCTGGCGTCCCTGCTGTTCATCCGCAACGTCGCCGGGGCGGCCATCACCCTTACGACGGCGGCACTTGGCTTGGGAATCGTCCTGCTGGCACCTGCAGTGTCGACCGGCTACGTCGCGGTTGTCCTGGGGCTCGTGCTCTTGGTGGGCTCCGTTCGCGCCCTCGGAAACCTCATCCATCTTCATATGCACCGCCGCACCTTGTTGCGAACGTCCGACGCTCACCTGCTGCACCGGGCAACGGGCGTTCCTGCGCTGTTGTGGATCCTGCTTTTTGCGGTCATCATCTGCGCGTCCTGGTACATAGCCTGGTTGCCGGCTGCTGCAGTCACCCTCCGCGGAGCATAGGCTGGACGGATGAATGACAGCAGCCAGAATAATGCCGTAGCCGAATACAGCACCCGTGGCGCCTATGTCACCGGCGGTGAAGAGTTCAACCGCGACACCAACTACATCGAAGACCGCATTACCCGTGATGGCCGTCCCGGCGACAACGGTGAGCCCGGTTGGAAGGTCGAACCGGGCAAATACCGGCTTATCGCCGCACGGGCGTGCCCCTGGGCCAACAGGGCGGTCATCGTGCGCAGGTTGCTTGGCCTGGAAGACGCCATCTCGCTGGGCCAGCCCGGCCCCACCCATGACGTGCGTTCCTGGACCTTCGACCTTGACCCGGGAGGAGTGGATCCCGTGCTCGGCATCGAACGCCTGCAGGAGTCGTACTTCCGGCGTTTCCCGGATTACCCGCGGGGAATCACGGTTCCGGCCATTGTTGACATCGCCAGCGGTGCCGTCGTCACCAACAACTTTCCCCAGATCACCCTGGACTTTTCCACTGAATGGACCGATTTCCACCGCCCGGGGGCTCCGCAGTTGTACCCGGAGCACCTCCGCGGTGAAATTGACGCCGTCAATAAGCGCATTTTCACGGAGGTGAATAACGGCGTGTACCGTTGCGGATTCGCTGGGTCCCAGGCAGCTTATGACGCCGCGTATTCACGGTTGTGGGCCGCTATGGACTGGTTGGAGGAACGGCTCGCCGGCCAACGTTTCCTCGTAGGGGATACCATCACCGAGGCCGATGTCCGGCTCTTCACAACGCTGGCCCGCTTCGACGCCGTGTATCACGGCCACTTCAAGTGCAACAGGCAGAAGCTTAGCGAGATGCCTGTGCTGTGGGCCTACGCACGGGACCTTTTCCAGACACCCGGTTTTGGGGACACCACCGATTTCGTCCAGATCAAGCAGCATTATTACATCGTCCATGAGGACATCAACCCTGCAGGAATAGTCCCCCTGGGGCCGGAGCCCGGCACCTGGCTGTCACCCCACGGCCGGGAGGAACTGGGCGGGCGTCCGTTCGGTGACGGCACTCCCCCGGGCCCGGTCGCCCCAAATGAAAAGGTGGCCGCCGGCCACGGCGCAGACGGTTAGGCCGAAAACGCTTTCTTCCTGCCGCCCTCCTGGCTATAGTCTTGGGCCATGCGCACTTCCAGAGGCACAGCCCTGCCCGAATTCTCAGCGGTTCAGGAACTCTTCGAATCGTTCCTGGCGGACGATCCCGAGTACAGCGCCCAGGTTGCTGTTTATCACCACGGCCGCCGGGTGGTGCACCTGGATGGGGGCCCGAACATCACCAGTGACTCGATCACCGGCGCGTACTCATGCTCCAAAGGTATTGCCGGAATGGTTATCGCCCTCATGGTCCAGGACGGTGCCCTCGATCTTGACCTGCCGATGGCTCATTATTGGCCGGAGTTTGCCCAAAGCGGGAAGGGCGCCGTTTTGGTCCGGGAGGCCTTGTCGCATCAGGCGGGTGTTTTAGGCGTTCCCGGCGGCATCCCGCTGGACCGTATCCACACGGCGGAGGCTGCAGCCATGCTTGCTTCAGTGGCACCGCTGTGGCGGCCCGGCAAGGCTTTTGGATACCACGCGCTGACCATAGGCATCATGATGGAAGAACTCTGCCGTCGTATCACCGGGTTCTCCCTTCAGCACAATTACGATGAACTGCTTCGGATTCCCTACGCGCTGGACTTCTTCCTGGGACTTCCAAAAGATGAGGAACCCAGGTACCGCGATGTACTCTACGACGCCGGAGATCAGTGGGTGGATCCCCTCAGTTTCGAGGGCCTTAACTCCAATAGCGCCGTCAGCAGTGTTATGGAACTCCCCAACCGCCGCGAAGTCCGAGCCGGTGGGATGAGTGCAGCCGGTGGCGTGGGGTCCGCTGATGGCCTGGCCCGTGCCTATGCTGCTGTAACGACCGGCGTCGAGGCGCAATCAGGCCTGCTGGCCCCGGCGCTTGACCAAAACACCCTCGGCGTCGTGACCGAGGAACAGGTATGGGGCCTGGATCGGAGTTCAGGGCTGGACAACGCGTTTGCCGTCGTATTCATGAAGCCGCATCCATCGCGCAATTTCGGGAGCCATCGTGCTTTCGGCCATGAAGGAGCCAACGCTGCCCTTGGTTTTGCAGATCCCGCCTACGGTTTGTCCTTTGGTTACATTCCCCAGCGGGCCGAAGAGGGCCGGACGCAGGGACGGGCGCATCTGCTGGCAGCGGCGGCCCGCCGGGCCGCTTGGCACCTCTCCTTGGCTCCTGCCGGCTAAGGCCCTGCAGCCCTGATCCGAGGGGCGCCGTCTTGTACCGGCCTTCGCTGGCACCTAGTGTGGGCGGATGCGTGATAGCGAACCACACGACCGCGGTGCCAGGGCGGCCGGGTTCCTGAGGCGGGCAGTGACAGGTGTTTCCGATGCGTTCAGCCTGTATCGGCTGCAACTGGCGGCCAAGGCTGCCTTGGCCGCCGGCCTTGCTTTCGCGGTCGCCCCGCTGATGCCCGGTTCGGCCGCGGACTACCCGTACTACGCGCCGCTCGGCGCACTCGTAGCGATGTACCACAATGTTGCGGGTTCAGTCAGGCAGGGCCTGCAGGCGCTGGTAGGGCTGGCCCTGGGCGTGGTACTGGCCTTCATGCTGGTCAATCTTGGTGATCCGTCCCCGCTGACCGTAGCGATCGTGATGGGCCTGGGCGTCATCCTGGGCGGACTTCCGCGGATGGAATCGGGCCGGGACTGGATTCCGACGGCGGCACTGCTGGTACTGCTGGTAGGCGGAAACAACCCGAACGACTTTTCCTTCGGCTACCTCATCCAAATGGGCGCCGGAGTGGTGGTGGGCATTGCAGTGAACTTCCTCATCTTCCCACCGCTGCATTTGAGTGCGGCCGCTGCCAGCCTGGATGAGCTTCGGACGGCGTTGGGCAGACAGCTCACTGATATGGGCCAGGCGCTGAAGGAGAAGTGGCCACCCGAAGACGAGGATTGGGCCAGGCGCTCTGACGAGCTTGCCGCGGCGGCCAGGACCGTCCGTCATCTGGTGCAGGAAGCGGATGAAAGCCGCCGGGCCAACCCGCGCCGGAAACTTCATCCCCGGGACGTGGACCTCGACTACCGGAATCTGAGGGAACTCGAACGGGTGACGTTCCACGTCCAGGATATGACCGAGGTGCTGGCCGACGTTATTTGGGAAGAAGACGCGCCTTACACGGTGCCTTATGCAGAAAGCGGTCCCCTGGCCGAAGCCGTGCTGGCAACGGGTGAACTCCTCTCCTCCTTCCGTGGAGAAGACCCCCAAAGGCAGCGCGAGCTCTTTGCTGAGGCCGAGGCCGCGGTGCAGGCGTGCATGGCAGCACCTGCAGCGCGGGAGCCCGGTGATTCGGCAGTGACCGCCACGAAGTCCATTCTCCTCAGCCTCCACCGGATACTTAGGGCTGCGCGGCCCGCATCCTAGAGCCTGCCCACAACTCCACTGAAATGACGGCGTCCGGACCGGGGATTCCAGGCGACAAACGCAGACCGTTGCCATCCGCCGTCGTCCGGTGTTTCCGTGGTGATTTCCAGGGCTACTTTAGCCGGCAGGTAGACAGGAGCCTCAAAGGCGACCTCCCATTTGAAAGGCGCCTCCCTCGGAACTCCAATATCGGCGAGCGCCCGGGAAGCCAGATACATGCCGTGGGCGATGGAACGCGGCATACCCAGGGCTTTGGCGGACAGCATGCTGAGGTGGATCGGATTGTAGTCACCGGAAACGGCGGCATAACTGCGCCCTGTTTCCACTCCCAGCTGCCAGAGCGCCGTAGGGTTGGGCGGCACAAAGTCCTCCTTCGCCTGCCCCTGGGCAATCTTGTCTACTGCGGGCAAATACACCCCCTTGGCAAGATACGTAGATGTGCCCGTCCAGCGGAGGATACCGTCCGAGGTGCCGCGGACTTCCGCCACGACGTCCACTTGGGTTCCCGCCCGATGGCCTCGCAGACCCTGCACACCGGCTGTGATGTCCACGGGTTCATCGAACCTGATGGAAAGGTATTGTTCGATGACGTTCTGCAGGTGGATCATGCCCAGCAGGGGCAGCGGGAAGTCGTCGCGGGCCAGGACGCTCATGGCCACCGGAAATGCCATGGCGTGGACAAAGCCGGCCGGCAGCACGTCACTGGCCGGCTCGCCCAGAAGGTGCTGGAACGACGTCAGGGTCTCAACGTCGCACCGGACGTTCCGAACCTCGTGCTGCTCGCCAGGCAGACGCACGGCGCCGTTACTGCCGCCCAGCCTGCGTCTTGCGGCCATGGCAGCCGCGTTGACATAAAGCCTGGACAGCGATGGCAGTTCGGCCAACACTACGTTCCCGGGGGTACTCATGCCCCCACCAGGTTCTGTCCGCACACCCTGAGCACGTCGCCGGTGATTCCGCCGGCTGCGTCACTGGCCAGGAAAGCAATGGCCTCGGCGACGTCGACCGGCTGGCCGGCCTGCTGCAGGGAGTTCAGGCGCCGGGCTACTTCGCGGGTAGCGAAGGGCATCCGCGCCGTCATCTCTGTTTCGATGAAGCCTGGGGCCACAGCATTGATGGTGCCGCCAGCCGAAGCCAGCAGCGGCGCTGTTCCACGCACCATACCGATCACGGCGCCTTTAGATGCTGCGTAGTTCGTCTGGCCACGGTTGCCGGCGATGCCGCTGGTGGAGGCTACAGAGACGATCCTGGGCGAATTCTGGAACTCCTTCGATGCCAGCAGCACTTCGTTGATCCTCAGTTGGGCTGCGATGTTGATATTGATCACCGAGCTCCACTTTGCCTCGTCCATGTTGGCCAACAGCTTGTCCCTGGTGATGCCGGCGTTGTGGACGACAACGTCAAGGTGGCCATGCCGGCCAATCGCGTGCTCCAGGATCCGGCTGCCGGCGTCATCACTGGTGATGTCCAGCTGCAGCGCCGTGCCCCGGATACTATTCACCACCCGGGCAAGCTGCTCGCCTGCTGCAGGCAGGTCGACGGCCACTACAGTGGCACCGTCACGGGAGAGAGTACGTGCGATGGCTGCGCCGATTCCGCGGGCAGCCCCGGTGACGACGGCCACCTTCCCTGCAAGCGGCTGATCGAAGTCCTCAGGCAGGGAACCGTCCGCTGTGGACACCGTCAGGAACTGACCATCCACGAATGCCGAACGGCCGGACAGATAGAAGCGCAGAGCTCCGAGGGCAGCCGGGCTGGTGGCAGCGGCTTCGGCGGCGAGGAGGATGCCGTTTGCGGTTGCACCCGAGCGCAGTTCCTTGGCCAGCGACCGAACAAAGCCGTCAACTGCCTGCCGCGCCGCGGCCTCAGCCGGACCACCCGAGTCGACAGGGCTTCTGGACAGTGTGACCACGCGGCCATTGCGTGCCAGGTCGCGGAGCGCAGCCCCGGCAGCAAGAACGGGCTTCTCAAGGTCGGCCGGGGAGGAAATGCTGTCCAGTACCAGGATGATGGCGCCCAGCTTTTCTTTGGGAACGGCATGACGGCGGACATCGAGTCCCCAGCCCAGCAAAGTCGATGCAAGGTCTTCGCCCCCTTCTCCGGTTCCCTCCACCAGCACTGGCCCTTCCACCAGCGGCTGGCCCGGCCTGTAGCGCCTGAGCTCCACGGGCTGTGGCAGGCCCAGTCTCCGGGCAAAGTCCCGCCCGGTGCCATGGCTGACGAATTTGGTGTACTTGTCAGTCATCAGTCCCCCTACGCTGCTTCCAGTAGTGCGACGACGCCCTGGCCGCCTGCTGCACAGATGGAGACCAGGCCGCGGGCGGGGCGCCCTTCGACAGTTCCCTTGGCGGCCAGCATCTTGGCCAGCGACGCCACGATGCGGCCACCCGTGGCGGCGAAGGGGTGCCCGGCGGCCAGCGATGAGCCATGAACGTTAAGGCGGCTCCGGTCCACCTTGCCGAAGGCCCCATCGAGGCCCAAGCGGTCACGGCCGAAATCCTCGTCTTCCCAGGCGGCCAGGGTGGTGAGCACGGTACCGGCGAAAGCCTCGTGAATTTCGACGAAGTCCATGTCATCCAAGGTGAGGCCGTTGCGGGCCAGCAAGCGGGGTACGGCAAAGGCGGGCGCCATCAGGAGGCCGTCTTTGCCGTGCACGAAGTCCACCGCCGCCGCTTCACCGTCCACAACCGTGGCGAGCTTGGGCAAGCCGTGAGCGTCGGCCCACTCCGCAGAGGCCAGCAATACGGTGGAGGCACCGTCTGTCAGAGGAGTGGAATTGCCGGCGGTCATCGTTGCCTCGGCGCCGAGGTTGCGGCCGAACACGGGCTTGAGGGACGACAGCTTTTCCATGCTGGTGTCCGGGCGGAGATTTGAATCCTTGCTCAAGCCCCGGTAGGGCGTGATCAGGTCGTCGAAGAATCCTGCGTCGTAGGCAGCAGCCATGTTGCGGTGGCTGTTGAGGGCCAACTCGTCCTGGGCTTCCCGGCTGATCTTCCATTGGGCAGTGGTGAGTGCCTGATGCTCGCCCATGGACAGGCCGGTCCTGGGCTCACCCGTTCCTGGCGCGTCAGGTGCCAGGTCCTTTGGCCTCAGGCGGCTCAGCACCTGCAGGCGCTGCGGCAGAGTCTTGGCCCGGTTGAGGTCCAGCAGTACCGAGCGCAGGCCCTCACTGACGGCTATGGGGGCATCAGAAGCGGAGTCGACGCCACCGGCGATGGCGGATTCAATCTGACCGAGCTTGATTTTGTTGGCCAGTCCCAACACCGTCTCAAGGCCGGTGGCGCAGGCTTCCTGCACGTCGTAAGCCGGGGTTTCGGCCGAAAGGGCCGAGCCCAGGACGGCCTCGCGGGTCAGGTTGAAGTCTCTGGAATGCTTCAGCACTGCACCGGCGGCGACGTGGCCAATCCGCTCGTTCTGCAGGCCAAAGCGGGCAATAAGCCCATCCAGGGCGGCCGTCAGCATGTCCTGGTTGGAGGACTTCGTGTAGGCACCGCCGGAGCGGGCAAAGGGAATCCGGTTCCCGCCAACGATCACTGCCTGACGGAGTCCGGACGCGGGGGCGGGTGAGAGTCCTTCTACGGACATGGGAGTGTCTCCTCTACTTGGCTGGGTTACCAGTACCCAGCGTACCTGATACGCTGGGTATCGTGAACACAATTTCCACGGAGATCCCCGATGGCCGTGCCACACGCTGGCAGAGCCACCGCGAGGAACGCCGCCGCGAACTGATTAAGGCGGCCAGGAAGGCCGTGCACGCCCTGGGCAGCGATGCCTCCATGGACGAGATCGCTGCCGCCGCCGGCACATCGAAGTCCGTGTTCTACAGGTACTTCGGGGACAAAGCGGGGCTGCAGCAAGCCGTAGGTGAGGTTGTGCTGCTGCAGATGCAGCGAAAGATCGCAGAAGCAGCGCAAAGTGCCCAGACGCCCAGGCAAGGACTTTTCGCAATGGTTTCCGCCTACCTCCAGATGGCCGAAACCAGTCCCCATGTCTATGCCTTTGTCACCCAGAACGCGGGCGCCGACGCAGGGACACCGCAAACACTGGCCACAGCGGGGGCCCTGGGCCACTTCTTCGACGCCATCAGGGACATGATCGCAAGGCCCATGCGGACCCACCTCAAGGTGGAGCCGGCTCGGGATGCCGTCCTGGGCTATTGGCCCACAGCCGCAATCGGCCTGGTCCGCAACGCCGGTGAACTGTGGCTCAATTCCCCTCCGGCACCGGGCAAGCCGGCACAGGAAGCCATGGCCCGGCAAATCACTGCCTGGCTGTGCGTCGGCATCGCTCCGGAAATGGATCCTGCGGCCATTGAATAAGGAACTGAAGGACAAGCCGTTGAATAAATGGCCCGCCGCCCGTAAAGACCTCCCCCAGCAACGAAGGATAATTCCAATGACAGAAGTCGTGGCCCCTCGCGTCAGCACCGCTCCCGGCTCCCCTGCCCGCAGCCAGTCCGCTCCCGCCGCCGATGTAGCAGCCGTCGATGTTGCCGCCCTCGGCGAGCAGCTGCTTGGCAAATGGGCTGATATCCGCCGGCAGGCACGGAACCTCGCAGCCCGTCCGGAATTGCACAAGATCGAGGGTCAGACGCACCTGGACCACCGCTCCCGGACGTTTGACCAGCTGAAGTTCCTGGTGGACCATGGCGCGGTCCACAGGGCCTTTCCGGCAGCACTCGGCGGCAACGATGACCACGGCGGCAACGTAGCCGGCTTCGAGGAACTGGTCACGGCTGATCCGTCGCTGCAGATCAAAGCCGGAGTGCAGTGGGGCCTCTTTGGCTCGGCCGTTATGCACCTGGGCACTGCCGAACATCATGCCAAGTGGCTTCCCGGCATTATGAACCTAGATATTCCCGGCTGCTTCGCCATGACCGAGACCGGGCATGGGTCCGACGTTGCGAGCATCGCTACGACTGCCACCTATGACGAGGCCGCCGAAGAGTTCGTCATCAATACCCCCTTCCGAGCCGCCTGGAAGGATTACATCGGCAATGCCGCCAACGACGGCCTCGGCGCGGTGGTGTTTGCCCAGCTGGTCACCAGGGGCGTCAACCACGGCGTCCATGCGTTCTACGTTGATCTTCGGGACCCGGACACCAGGAAGTTCCTGCCTGGTGTGGGCGGTGAGGACGACGGCGTCAAGGGCGGGCTCAACGGGATCGACAACGGCCGGCTGCACTTTACGGCCGTCAGGATTCCCCGCACCAACCTCCTGAACCGCTACGGCAACGTCGACGCTGACGGCACTTACACCTCGCCCATATCCAGTCCGGGACGCAGGTTCTTCACCATGCTCGGCACCCTTGTGCAGGGCAGGGTGTCGCTGGACGGTGCGGCCGTGGCAGCATCGAAGCTCGCCCTCAAGACAGCAATCCAATACGCCAGCGAACGCCGGCAGTTCAACGCCTCTTCACACACAGAAGAGGAGGTCCTGCTCGATTACCAGCGCCACCAGCGCCGGCTCTTCACCCGGCTGGCCACCACCTACGCGGCGAGCTTCGCGCACGAACAGCTCCTGCGGAAGTTCGACGACGTCTTTTCCGGTGCGCACGACTCCGACGAAGACCGCCAGGACCTTGAGACCCTGGCCGCTGCCCTTAAGCCTCTAAGCACCTGGCATGCCCTGGACACCCTCCAGGAATGTCGCGAGGCGTGCGGCGGTGCCGGTTTCCTGATCGAGAACCGTTTTGCCTCGCTGCGCGCCGACCTGGATGTGTACGCGACATTTGAGGGCGACAACACAGTACTGCTCCAACTGGTGGCCAAACGCCTGCTCTCCGACTATGCGCGCGAGTTCCGCAACGTGGATGTCGGGGTGTTGGCCCGCTACGTGGTTGGGCAGGCGGCCGGCGCCGCCATCCACCGCACAGGGCTGCGGCAGGTAGCGCAGTTTGTTGCGGACACCGGACTGGTTCAAAAGGCGGCACTCGCCCTGCGCGACGAAGACAGCCAGCGGGCGCTGCTCACCGACCGCGTGCAGACCATGGTGGCCGAGGCCGGATCGGCCCTCAAGGGCGCCAGTCGACTGCCCCAGGACAAAGCTGCTGCCGTGTTCAACCTGCATCAGGACGAGTTGATCGATGCCGCACACGCCCATGCGGAGTTGCTTCAGTGGGAGGCCTTCACCGAAGCCCTCGCCGAGGTGCAGGACCCGGGCACCCGTAAGATCCTGACCTGGGTCCGCGACCTCTTTGGGCTTTCCCTGATCGAGAAAAACCTGTCCTGGTATTTGATGAACGGCCGGCTGTCCATGCAGCGGGCACGCACCGTTGGCGATTACATCAACAGGCTGCTGGTCAAGATCCGGCCCCACGCGATTGACCTGGTGGACGCGTTCGGGTACGGCCCGGACCACCTGCGGGCTGCGATCGCCACCGGCGCGGAGAGAATCCGCCAGGACGAGGCACGCGCCTATTTCCGGGCGCAACGCGCCAGCGGAACGGCGCCCGTTGAAGAGAAGGTTCTGTTGGCGCGGAAGGCAGCTGCAGGCAAACCACAGCGGTAACAGGAGACCCCGGCCGGTGCTGCGCTGGGCTCAGCGCAACACCGACCGGTAGACATCCAGGGTTGTCTCGGTGATGGTCTGCCAGGAGAAATGCTCCTCGGCCCGACGGCGGCCCGCCTCACCCATAGCGCGGGCCCGCGCGGGATCGTTGACAACCTCCACCAGCGCCTCGGCAAACTGGCGAACGAACTTTTCCGGATCCAGAGGGGTACCGGTGCCGTCGGTCATCTGCTCCAGCTCCACCAGCAGGCCGGTAACGCCATGGTCCACTACTTCCGGTATGCCGCCGGTGGCACTGGCCACCACAGCCGCCCCACAGGCCATGGCCTCGAGGTTCACAATTCCCAGGGGCTCGTAAATGGACGGGCAGGCAAAGGCGGTGGCGTGGCTGAGGACCTGGATGAGTTCGTGACGGGGCAGCATCCGTTCAATGAGGACGACGCCGGTCCGCTGGCTCTGCAGCTCGGCAATCAGACGGGCAGTCTCCGCGGCGAGTTCGGGTGTGTCCGCTGCCCCCAGGCACAGCACGAGCTGCACGTCCGGCGGCAGTTGGGCGGCAGCCCGCAACAGGTAGGGAACCCCCTTCTGCCGGGTGTTCCGCCCTACGAAAACCACGCTGGGAAGGTCCGGATCAATGCCCAGGGCCCTGACGGCGTCGTCGTTTTCATCCCTGGACCAGAGTTCAACGTCTACTCCATTGTGGACTACCCGGACCTTCGCCGGATCCACCTCCGGGTAGCTGCGGAGGATGTCCTGGCGCATACCTTCCGAGACCGCGATGATGGCGGCCGCTGCTTCGTAGGCTGTCTTCTCCACCCACGACGACAGCGCATAGCCGCCGCCAAGCTGCTCAGCCTTCCAGGGGCGTAACGGCTCGAGGCTGTGCGCGCTCAGCACGTGCGGGATGCCGTGGAGCAGGGACGCCAGATGGCCCGCCATGTTTGCGTACCACGTGTGCGAGTGGACCAGGTCAGCTCCTGCCACATCAGGAACAATCCGAAGGTCGACGCCGAGGGTCTGGACAGCTGCATTGGCGCCGGCCAGGTCTTCAGGGACCGCGTAGGAGGTGACCTCCGCCCCGTGATAGTCGGAATCGCGGGGTGCCCCGAAGGCACGGACCCGCAGGTCAACGTGTTTGCTCAACACCCTGGCCAATTCCGCCACATGGACGCCGGCGCCGCCGTAGATCTCCGGCGGGAACTCTTTAGTCACAATGTCTATTCGCACGGTACCCAAGGTAGTCCTTCGGCGGGAACTGTTCTAGTGTGAAGGAATCCGGGTCCTCTGGGCTGTTGGGGAGAAACGAAGACGTGCAGGGAGTTCCATCATGGCTATCAAGAAAGTTTTGGCTATTGTCCTGGCTGGTGGTGAGGGGAACCGCCTGATGCCGCTGACGGCAGACAGAGCCAAACCGGCCGTGCCGTTCGCCGGCAGTTACCGCCTGATCGACTTCGCACTGTCAAACCTGGTGAATTCGCGCTACCTGCAGATCGTTGTGTTGACCCAGTACAAGTCCCACAGCCTTGACCGCCACATCTCCGAGACCTGGCGGATGTCCACCCAGCTGGGCAACTACATCGCCTCGGTACCGGCCCAGCAGCGGGTGGGCAAGAGCTGGTTCCTGGGCAGTGCGAACGCTATCTACCAGTCCCTGAACCTGATCCGTGACGCCAACCCGGACATTGTGGTGGTGGTGGGAGCGGACCACGTCTACCGGATGGACTTCGCCCAGATGGTGGATCAGCACGTTGCCAGCGGAGCCAAGGCCACGGTAGCTGCCGTCCGCCAGCCGCTGCACATGGCCGACCAGTTCGGCGTCATTGAAGTTGATCCCAACGACGCCGGGAAGATTGCGGCCTTCGTTGAAAAGCCCGCCACCACCCCGGGTTTGGAAGCAGACCCCACCCAGTTCCTTGCGTCCATGGGCAACTACGTCTTCGACGCTGACGCGTTGGTTGCAGCACTCCATGTGGATGCCGAGCGTCTGGATACGAAACACGACATGGGCGGCGACATCATCCCCTACTTCGTCAACAACGGCGAAGCGGGCGTGTACGACTTCACCCTGAATGAAATCCCGGGCTCCACCGAACGGGACCGCACATACTGGCGCGATGTCGGCACTATCGATTCGTTCTATGACGCGCACATGGATCTCATCTCACCGCTGCCCGTGTTCAACCTCTACAACTCGGCGTGGCCCATCTACACCCGGCAGAGCATCTCGCCGCCGGCAAAGTTTGTCCGCGGCGAAGACAATACTGTGGGCACCGCGCTTGACTCGATCGTCTCCAGCGGCGTAGTGGTTTCCGGCGGAGTGGTGGAAGGCTCTGTCCTTTCCAACGACGTGTATGTCGACAAGGCCACCCGCGTGCTGGACTCGGTGCTCATGGACAATGTGATCGTCGGTCCCGGCGCCGTGGTCAAGCGCGCCATCATCGACAAAAACGTCAAGATCCCCGCAGGGGCAGCGATCGGACTGGATCCCGCCCTTGACCGGGCCCGCGGCTTCAAGGTCACGGACTCCGGCATCACTGTGCTGTCCAAGGGCCAACTCGTTCCCGAGCCCGACGCCGAGGAGCTCGCGCTGTCCGCGGCCAACCTTCACCTGGTGCCGAATGCCGTCAAGGCGGCAACCGCTAACAATCCGGAAGTTTGGTCCACTGTCAGCAAGGTTGCCAAGGCGCAGGCTGAATCCGTGGTACGCAGCTAGCGGGTAAAATTGGGGCAATGAGCTCCCCCGATCTGACTCCCGAGGAAATTCAGGCCTGCCTGAAGGTCCTGAATACCATCCACGTCTACGACGAGGAGCATCCCGACTACGTTTCCGTGCGTCGCGCCACCGGGAAAATGTTCAAGGCCGTGAAAAGGCACCGGCGTGTTACCAAGCGGGATGAAATCGCAGAATCGGACCGGGCGGTGCTTGCCCGTACCGCCACGGCGGCCCCTGACCGGATCGATGATGAAACACGTGGCAACAAGCTGGAGTCATCGGCCAGTGGCGCGGTTGCCGGTCACCTCATCCGGTCCCGGCCCTGCTACATCTGCAAGCAGCACTACACACAGGTTGACGCCTTCTATCACCAGCTGTGCCCTGAGTGTGCAGTGTTCAGCCACAGCAAGCGCGATGCCCGCACAGACCTCACTGGTCGCCGGGCACTGCTCACCGGCGGGCGGGCGAAGATCGGCATGTACATCGCCCTGAGGCTGCTTCGCGACGGTGCGCACACCACCATCACCACCCGGTTCCCCAAGGATGCCGTGCGTCGGTTCGCCGCCATGGATGACAGCGCGGAATGGCTGCACCGGTTGCGCATCGTCGGGATCGACCTCCGTGACCCCTCCCAGGTGATGGCGCTGACCGATTCCCTCGACGCCGCCGGCCCGCTGGATATCATCATCAACAACGCCGCGCAGACGGTGCGGCGCAGCGGCAATGCCTACAAACCGCTGGTGGACGCGGAAGATGAGCCGCTTCCCGCTGCGTTGGAGGCCGCGAACGGTGGCCCGGAACTGGTAACTTTCGGCCACGCCCACGACAAGCATCCGCTGGCCCTGGCCAGCAGCGTCACGGACCACCCGGTTCTGGCCGGCGATGCCATTACCTCCTTGGCACTTTCCACAGGATCGGCGTCGCTGGAGCGGATCGCGGCAGGGAACGCCATCGACGCCGGCGGCCTGGTGCCGGATCTCGCAGACATCAACAGCTGGACCCAGGTGGTGGACGAGGTGGACCCCCTTGAGATGCTGGAAGTGCAGCTCTGCAACGTCACCGCTCCGTTCCTGCTGGTCAGCCGGCTGCGCGCGGCCATGAAGCGTTCCACAGCCCGCCGCAAATACATCGTCAATGTTTCTGCCATGGAAGGCCAGTTCTCCCGCGCCTACAAAGGTCCCGGCCATCCCCACACCAACATGGCCAAGGCGGCCTTGAATATGATGACCCGCACCAGCGCCCAGGAGATGCTGGAGTCGGACGGCATCTTGATGACCGCGGTGGACACCGGCTGGATCACCGACGAACGGCCGCACTACACCAAGGTCCGGCTCATGGAAGAAGGCTTCCACGCCCCGCTTGACCTGGTGGATGGCGCCGCGCGCGTCTACGATCCGATCGTCCGTGGCGAGGATGGCGAGGACCAGTACGGCGTCTTCCTGAAGGACTACAAGCCCAGCCCCTGGTAAACCCTTCCCGGGCGTCCCGCATTACCTACAGCTAGGCCAGCCGGGTGATCTCAACAGAGACGCTCAGCGCCGAGCCGCCGCCACCGGAGAGAATTCCCTTCAGCGGCGGCACGTCGCGGTAGTCGCGGCCCCGGGCCACTGTGACATGGAAGTCTCCCGCCGGCTTGTGGTTGGTGGGGTCCCAGCTGCGCCATGCCCCGTCCCAGAACTCCAGCCAGGCGTGTGACTGGCCGGCAACCGTCTCGCCGAGTTCCGCCGTCGAACGCGGGTGCAGGTAACCGGACACATAACGCGCCGGGATCCGGCAGCTGCGGAGGGCACCGATGGCAAGGTGTGCCAGGTCCTGGCACACCCCTTGGCGCTGTCCCCAGGCTTCCTCGGCATTGGTGGTGACGGCGGTGGATCCGGACATATAGGTCATTTCGCCGCGCATCCATTCAAAAATGGCCATTGCGGCATCGTGGGGGGCCTTGCCTGCCACGACGCCTGGAACAATGCCAAGCACTTCTTCACCCGGGGCGCTCAGCCGCGACTGCGGTATCCAGTCACTGAACTGGTTTGCGGTTTCCGCCGAATGGATGACGTCCCAGTCCACCAGATCCGCCGGCGTGGGCACCTTCTCGGTACGGTGTACCTCGACGGTGATGCTGGAGAGGACGTCCAGGTGGTCGTGCGGCATTTGCATGTCAAAAGTGGTAACGCGGCTGCCCCAGTAGTCCTTGTAGCTGCTGACGGCCGCCTGCGCCGGGGAGACTTTCACCTGGGACTCAAGCACTACCTGCTGGGCGTCCGACAACGGGGTCATGCGGGCCTCGTTGTAGGAAAGCGTGACGCGCTTGTTGTAGTTGTACGTGGTCCTGTGCTGGATACTCAGCCGGGTCATGAAACTTCTCCCACCCAGGCAAGCTCGTCGGCCTGATTGAAGTACTTACGGGATATGGCGTCGGACGCCTGGGACACTGCCTTCTGCACGCGCTCCATGTGCTCGGGCAGCTCGGCCATGAGATCATCCGTCCGGTGGAACTCCAGGAAGGTCCGCGCCTGGCCCACAATCCGGCGGGCATCATTGATGAACCCGACGCGTTGGGCGGACGGGTCGAGCTTGGCCAGGCATTCGTCGGCATCGCGCAGCGCATACACGATGGAGCGCGGGAACAGCCGGTCCAGCAGCAGGAACTCAGCAGCGTGCTGGTCGCCAAAAGCAGCCCGGCGGGTCCGTAGGAATGACTCGTACGCTCCGGCGCAGCGCAGCATATTCACCCAGGACATGCCCGCGCTGAGGACGTCGCGGGTGCTGAGCATGCGGGCTGTCATATCCGCCCGCTCCAGTGACCGGCCCAGGACCAGGAACAGCCAGCTCTCGTCATGGCTGACCGTAGTGTCGGCCAGGCCACTAACCATGGCCGTGCGTTCCAGTACCCAGTTGCAGTAGCGGTAGGTGCCCACCACATCCTTGCGGTGCTGGTTCAGGCCGTAATAGGTGGTGTTGAGGCTCTCCCAGAGGCCGGAGGAGACAGTTTCCCGCGCCCGGCGGGCATTCTCCCGTGCGGCCCCAAGGGAGCCGGCTATGGAGGTGGCGCTGGTTTTGTCATAAGCCAAGGCGTGGAGCAGTTCGGGTAATCCGAACTCTGCACTGTCCGGGCGTGCGCCCATCACAGCCAGGAGCTCCTGGGCCACTGCCCGGCGCTCTTCCAGCGGGAGGTGGTTCAACCGTTCGAGGTGGACGTCCAGGATGCGTGCGGTTCCATCCGCCCGTTCGACATAACGGCCGATCCAAAAAAGGGACTCGGCAATACGGCTAAGCATTCCTGGCAACCTCCTGCGTGTCCGCAACTACACCACATGGTGCAGAAAAATTCGAAAGGGGAACGATCCGGCCGCAACAGCGCATCACTGCTGCTGCTCCGACTGGCGGTCGCGCCAGATGCTTTCCACAGGCCAAACCGAGACCCGTTCACGGACAGCTATCGATTGGCGCGGCAGGGTTTCAACCGGCACCTGCGGCGAACCCGCCAGGACCCAGGTGTCTTTTGAACCACCGCCCTGGCTGGAGTTGACGATCAGCGAGCCTTCCTTCAGGGCCACCCGGGTAAGGCCGCCGGGCAGCACCCAGACGTCGTCACCGTCGTTGACCGCGAAGGGGCGCAGGTCCACGTGGCGCGGTCCGAACCTGTCTCCGACAAGCGTTGGAACCGTGGAAAGCTGGAGGACGGGCTGGGCGATCCAGCCACGGGGATCGGCGATGATCCGCTGACGCAGTTCATCAAGTTCGGTGCGGGAGGCGTCGGGACCAATCACCAGGCCCTTGCCGCCGGAACCGTCCACAGGCTTGACGACAAGTTCGGCGAGGTTGTCCAGGGTGAATTCCCTGGCCTCCTTCTCCTCGAGCCGGTAGGTGTCCACGTTGGCAATCACCGGCTCTTCATTGAGGTAGTACCTGATGAGTTCAGGTACGTAGCTGTAGACGAGTTTGTCGTCTGCCACGCCGTTCCCTACCGCGTTGGCGATAGTCACTCCCCCGGCCCGGGCGGCGTTTACCAGCCCGGGACAGCCCAGCATGGAGTCGGAGCGGAACTGCAACGGGTCCAGGAACTCGTCATCGATGCGCTTGTAAATGACGTCCACGCGTTGCTCGCCCGCTGTGGTGCGCATGTAGACGCGGTTGCCGCGGCAGATCAGGTCACGCCCTTCCACCAGTTCCACGCCCATCAGTCCGGCCAGCAGGGTGTGTTCGAAGTAGGCGCTGTTGAACACACCCGGGGTGAGGACCACCACCGTGGGATCGTCGACGCCGGACGGTGCCGTCTTGCGCAGTGCGGACAGGAGCCGGCGGGGGTACTCCTCCACGGGACGGATGAGCTGCTGGCCGAAGGCCTCCGGCAAGCCCTTGGCCATGGCGCGCCGGTTTTCAAGCACGTAGCTGACGCCGGACGGTACCCGCACGTTGTCTTCAAGGACGCGGAAGGTTCCGGCAGCATCGCGGACGACGTCGATGCCGGAAATATGCACCCGGACGCCACCTGCGGGTTCGAAGCCGTGCACCTCGCGGTGGAAGTGGGCGCTGGTGGTGATCAGCTGGCGCGGTATGACGCCGTCGCTCACCACGGCCATCTTGTCGTAGACATCGTTGAGGAATGCCTCCAGCGCACGGACGCGCTGCGCGACGCCGCGTTCCAGCACATCCCATTCGTCGGCGGGAATGATCCGCGGCACAATGTCCAGCGGAAAGGGCCGTTCCTCGCCGGCAAAATCAAAAGTCACACCGCGGTCCAGGAAGGTCCGTGCCATCGAATCGGCCCGTGCGGTCACGTCCGTCAGTGACAGCTTCTGCAGGGCATCCGCAACCTGGGTGTACGAGGGCCGGGCCTGCTGCTCCGCGGCAAACATCTCGTCATAGGCGCCGCTTTTGCCGGCGGCCTCGGAGTAATCCTGGAAAAGGTCTGACATGCCCCTTAGCCAATCATTCTTTTGTTTCGAAATCATTACCGTCGCCCATTGTGGCGTGTTGGCCGTTCCTCCCGGAGTTCGTGATTACGCCCGCGGTACTGCAAAGTAGGTGAGTGCGCCACCACGGAACCCCCCGACTGCTGCCTGGCCTTGCCTGCGCCGCACTGTCGCTGGTGGCGGCATTCGCCGTCCATGCGGCGGTGCCGGCCCTGCCCGCCATGACCGTCGCCGTTGCCCTGGGTCTGCTGGCAGCAAACCTCCCTCCCACGGCCGGGGTGATCGCAGGCCGGGCCCGGCCGGGTCTGGATTTCGCCGGAAAAAGCCTGATGCGTGGCGGGATCGTACTGCTTGGCCTCAAAGTCGGAATCGTCGATGTGGTGAATCTCGGTTGGGTATCCCTGGGCCTGATCACCGCCGTCGTCCTTGCCGGGTTCGGCGGTACCTACGTCATCGCCCGGCTCTTCCGGCTGGCTCCTCCGGTGTCCCTGCTCATCGCTACAGGCTTCTCCATCTGCGGTGCTTCCGCAATCGGCGCCATGGCCGATGCCCGCAGGATGAAGCAGTCGGACACCGTGCTCCCCGTCGCCCTCGTGACGCTTTGCGGTACCCTCGCGATCGGAGCGCTGCCGCTGCTGATGCACCCCTTGGGCCTTGACACGGCGACGTTTGGCGCCTGGGCGGGCGCCTCCGTCCATGATGTGGGTCAGGTAGTCGCCACGGCGCAAACAGCCGGTACAGCGGCGCTGGCCGTCGCCGTCGTCGTCAAACTCACCAGGGTGCTGCTCCTGGCACCCGTGATCGCTGCAGCCGGACTGGAACAGCGGCTTATGGCCAGGCGTACGGCCCGGCAACATCAACAGCTTCCGGACGCAGCAGTGCTGTCCGGGCCGGTAAAACTGCCGCCCGTCCTGCCGTTGTTCATCGTCGGCTTCCTGCTCATGGTGGCGCTGCGGTCCTCCGGGGTGTTGGCTGCCGGCTGGCTGGAGGCAGGCGCCGTCCTGCAGGACATCCTCCTTGGCGCCGCGCTCTTCGGCCTGGGTTCAGCTGTCCGGATCCGCACCCTGCTGCATACCGGGTTGCCCGCGCTGGCCGCGGCGTTGCTGTCCTGGCTGCTGCTGGCGCTGTTGGGACTGGCCGCCGCCCTGGGTATCACAGGTCAGGGCACATGATTAGATAGCGGGGTGTCATCTGAGAATCTGCGGCGGGATGAAGCCGCGCACCGGTCCACCCTGATCACCACGCATAGCTACGACGTCTCCCTTGACGTCCGTAACGCGGAGAATCTGGACGTCCCCGGGTATCCAAGCCGGACGATCATAGACTTCTCCGCCGCAGAGCCCGGGGCTGAAACGTTCCTCGATTTCATCCACGGGGACGTCCATAGCGTCTTTCTCAACGGTAAGGAACTGGACCTGGCGGAGGCCGTAGACGGCGCCCGGATCCGGCTGGCCGACCTGCAGGCTGACAACCAGGTGACCGTCACCGGAATTGCGCTCTACAGCCGTTCGGGTGAGGGCATGCATCGGTTCTTCGATCCCGCGGACGGCCAGTGCTACCTGTACACGCAGTACGAACCCGCTGACGCCCGCAGGGTGTTCGCCAACTTTGAACAGCCGGATCTGAAGGCAGAATTCACCTTCCACGTCACGGCGCCGGCCGGCTGGGAGGTTGCCTCCAACGGAGCTGCAGTGAAGCGGACTCCTCTTACCAGCGATCCGAACGCCACACGCTGGGATTTTGAGACCACGCCGCCCATGTCTACGTACATCACCACTGTGCTGGCCGGGCCGTACTACAAGGCGGAGGACTCCTGGAGCGCAACGCTCGACGACGGCACCCGGCTCGAGGTGCCGCTGGCCCTGTATTGCCGAACGTCCATGGCCAAGCATTTCGACACCGACGAACTCTTCAGCCTCACCAAGCGCGGGCTTGCGTTCTTCAATGGACTGTTCGACTACCCCTACCCCTGGGGAAAATACGAGCAGGCCTTTGTTCCCGAGTACAACCTCGGGGCGATGGAAAACCCGGGACTGGTGACTTTTACCGAAAGCTACGTCTTCACTTCCCGGGCCACCGATGCCCAGTACCAGGCCCGTGCCAACACCCTGATGCACGAGATGGCACACATGTGGTTCGGCGACCTCGTGACCATGCAGTGGTGGGACGATCTCTGGCTCAAGGAATCGTTCGCCGACTACATGGGCACCCTGGGCGTGGACCGCGCCACGGACTGGGATACGGCCTGGGTGAACTTCGCCAACAAGCGCAAGGCCTGGGCGTATGTCCAGGACCAACTGCCCACCACCCATCCCATCGTCGCGGATATTCCGGACCTGGAAGCGGCCAAACAGAACTTCGACGGCATCACCTACGCCAAGGGCGCGTCGGTCCTGAAACAACTGGTTGCCTATGTGGGCTTTGACGCCTTCATTTCCGGCGCCCGCCAGTACTTCCGCGACCACGCCTACGGGAACACCACGCTGACGGACCTGCTGGCGGCGCTGAGCAAGTCCTCGGGCCGCGACCTGACTGGCTGGTCACGGCAATGGCTGCAGACGTCCGGCATTTCCACCCTCCATGCAGAAATAGCATCCGACGACGGAACGTACCGTGAGGTGGCCATCGTCCAGGACGCCGTGGACCCGGTCACGGGACGGGATGAGTTCCGCCCGCACCGCCTGCGGATCGGCCTTTACGAGACTGACCCGGCCGGCGCGCTGGTCCGGACGCGAAGCATCGAAACGGATGTTAACGGTGTGCGGACTGTCATTCCGGAACTGGCGGGTGCAGCCCGGCCTGCCCTGCTCCTGGTCAACGACGACGACCTCAGCTATGCCAAAGTCCGGCTGGACCCGCACTCCGAGGAGACGGTACGTGCGTCCCTGGACCGCCTGCAGGACCCAATGGCCCGTGCCCTCTGCTGGACCGCCCTCTGGAACTCAACCCGCGACGCCGTCTCCCCCGCCGGTCTCTACCTGGATGCTGTAGCCCGCTTCGCTGCGTCCGAGTCCGGCGTGGGAGTCCTGCTGAACGTCCTCGACAACGCCTGCGCCGCCGTCGAATACTACGCTTCAGCTGCCAACCGGCCGCAGTTCCGTGCAGACCTTGCTTCCCTGGCCGCCGGCCGCCTCCGGGAAGCACGGCCGGGATCAGACCAGCAGCTTGCCTGGGCGCGGGCCCTTGCCACGGCCAGCCGGCACACAGCAGCGGAACTGCCGCTGGTGCGCAGCCTGCTGGACGTGGAGGGCACCGTGGACGGGCTGAGCGTTGACGCAGAGCTGCGGTGGGCTTTGCTGCATGCACTGGCCGCGCAGGGAGAAGCCGGCGAGGAGGAACTTGATGCCGAGCTCGCCCGCGACAACAGCGCGTCCGGCCGCGCAGGGCACACCACGGCGTTGGCGGCCCGCCCTGACCCCGAAGTCAAAACAGCGGCCTGGCGTGCCGCTGTGGTGGAAACCGAACTGTCCAACCAGCTGCTGGGCGCCACGATCGCCGGGTTCAACACGGCTGTTCCGGAGCTGCTGGCACCGTTCGTCGGACCCTACTTCGCGGCCATCGAGGACACGTGGGAGCAGCGGAGCATCGAGATCGCCAGCCGGATTGTCCGCGGTCTGTACCCGTCCGGACCCTCGCTGCTGCCCGGTCAGGATCCCCTGGAGCAGGCGGTAGTCCAGCAGACGGACGCCTGGCTGGAGGAGCACCGTTCCGCCCCGGCCGCCCTGCGCCGCATCATCGTGGAACAGCGCAGCCACCTGCTGCGTGCACTGAGAGCGCAGTCGCGGGACGTCGGTTAGGGAATCCTGTGCAGCCATTCCTCGGTGGCGAACTTTGCCTGGACCCGCTGCCGGCCTGCCGCTAACTCCGCTTCAGTCAACGTTGTCTCCACGGCGCCGTAGCGTTCGGTGAACACCTGTTGCAGGGCGGCGATGATCTCGGCCCTGGAGCGACCCGACTGCCGGCGCAACGGGTCAACGCGCTTCTTTGCGCTGCGGGTCCCCTTGTCTGAGAGTTTCTCCTTGCCGATCCGCAGTACCTCGACCATCTTGTCCGCATCGATGTCGTAGCTCATGGTGACGTGATGCAGCATGCCGCCGTTGGCCAACCGCTTCTGTGCGGCACCGCCGATCTTGCCCTGCTCCGTGGCGATGTCGTTCAGCGGCACGTAGAAGGCCGTGATGCCGAGCTCCTTGAGGCCGGCCATCACCCAGGCGTCCAGGAAGGCGTAGGAGTCCGCAAAGCTGATGCCGTCAACGAGCGTCTGGGGCAGGTAGAGCGAATAGGTAATGCAGTTGCCCGCTTCCATGAACATGGCGCCGCCGCCGCTGATCCGGCGGGCCACCGTAATTCCGTGCCGCGCCACGCCGTCGGGCTGGACTTCGTTGCGGTAGGACTGGAAGCTGCCGATCACCACGGAAGGCTCGTCCCAGTCCCAGAACCGCAGAGCGGGATTGCGGCGGCCTGCCCCGACCTCCTCTGTGAGGACTTCATCCAGGGCAACGTTTAAGTGCGTGGGCAGGACCGTGGGCGGGATGACTTCCCATTGGTGGTCAGCCCAGCCGGTAGCCTTCGCCAGGCCGCGCCGGATGGCCACTGCTACCGCCTCGGGCGAGAACCCGAACATCACGGTTTCGCTCCCCAGGGAACCTGAAACGGCTGCCGCCAGCTCGCCGGGGGTGGCCTCTGCCGGCAGTCCCTGCAGGGAGGCGTTTATGGCGGGCAGCGCTTCGTCGGGTTCAAGGAAAAAGTCCCCGCTGATGGAGACCCGCGCCAGCCGTCCGGCAACAACATCGAAATCCGCTACCACCAGCTTGCCGCCGGGGACTTTGTACTCGCCGTGGCGGGCCGGCTCGTTTTCTGGAACTTCAGGAATCATGTCTCCATCCTGCCCCATGCGCCCAGCTGAATCGCATCGCATCGACCACGTTAACGAAGAAAGCCCGCACCGGTGAGGTGCGGGCTTTCTGTCAAAGCTTGGAGGAGAAGAACGCTACTTCTTGCCGCCGAAGCCCTTGAAGCGAGCGTTAAAGCGCTCGACGCGGCCTGCGGAGTCCATGATGCGCTGCTTGCCCGTGTAGAACGGGTGGGACTCGGAAGAGATTTCGACGTCGATAACCGGGTAGGTGTTGCCGTCTTCCCACTCGATGGTCTTCTTGGAAGACACGGTGGACTTGGTCAGGAACTTGACGCCGGAAGCCAGGTCGTTGAAAACAACAGCTTCGTACTTCGGGTGGATTTCAGACTTCATAATGGGACCTTTGTTCACACAACTGGATTTTGCCAGTTGTCAGGTATGAATGGGATGGCCTGCCCGCACCGGAAGAATTCCTCCGGAACCACAGCACGGCCAGCTATCAATACTAGCGGATCGGGCGCGTACTGACGAACCGCCTTCAGGGCCGCGGCCGCAGTTCCCAAAACGCCACGGCCGACGCAGCGGCCACATTAAGGGAATCCACGCCATCGCGCATGGGAATCTTCACGGCGAGGTCGACGGCGGCAAGCGTCGCTGCGGACATGCCGGCACCTTCAGTGCCCAGTACCAAGGCAAGACGCTCCGGCCGGCGGGCCGCCAGCACATCCAGGGCCACGGCATCATTCGTCAGTTCCATGGCCGCCACGGTGAACCCGTGCTCCTTGAGCGAGCCCAGGTCCGCGGGCCAGTTTTCCAGCCTGGCCCACGGCACCTGAAAGACCGTGCCCATGCTGACCCTGACGCTGCGCCGGTAAAGGGGATCACCGCAGCGCGGCGAGACCAGTACGGCGTCGATGTCCAGGGCAGCTGCAGAGCGGAAGATCGCCCCGACGTTGGTGTGATCGACGATGTCCTCCAGCACTGCCACCCGGCTGGCACCGGCAAGCAGCGTTGGCAACGGCACCGGTTCCGGCCGGTGCATCGCCGCCATCGCGCCACGGTGCAGATGGAAGCCGGTGATCTCTTCAAGGAGTGGCGCGCTGCCGATGTAGGCCGGCACCTCCGGGAACTGATCGAAGACGTCCTGCAGGTCAGCGACCCATTTTTCCGCCAGGAAGAAGGACCGTGGCCGGTGCCCGGCAGCCAGCGCCCGCCTGAGGACCCGGGATGACTCGGCGATGTACATACCCTCAGCAGGTTCGCGGAGCTTGCGGAGGTGCGCGTCGGTGAGCTGGGTGTAGTCGGCCACGCGGGGATCCTGCGCGGATTCGAGGTAGTGGAAGTTCACCGGCTGATTATTTCAGCAGATTGGCGATCATAAAGCCGAGTGCCATCAGGCCCAGGGCAAAGATCACCATCCGGAGAACCGTGGGTGGAAGCTTCCTTCCCACCTTGGACCCGACCAGCCCGCCGATGGTGGAACTTACCGCGATCAGGAGGACCACCAGCCAGTTGATCCTGTCGAAGGCGAACAACAAGTAGGAAGCGGCCGCCACCAGGTTTACCCCTAGTACCAGGATGTTCTTCATGGCGTTGGCGTTCTGGATGGTGCCTGTCAAAAATACGCCAAGGATTCCGACCAGGAGGATCCCCTGGGCGGCAACAAAGTAGCCGCCATAGACGCCGGCCAGGTAGACGAGCACCACCAGCAGGACACTGTGACTTTTGTCACGGATAGCATGCTCCGGGTTCGATTCCCGCTGGCGGACCCAGGCCTGCAGCTTCGGCTGGAAGAGGACCATCAGCAACGCCAGGACCAGCAGGACGGGTGCCACGTAATGGAACACTTCTTCAGGCAGGTGCAAGAGCAGCCACGCACCTGATATACCGCCGAGCAGCGAGGCCGGGAGCAGCTTGAGCAGTTGCCTGCCCCTGCCGGCCAGCTCTCGCCGGTAACCCCAGACCCCGGCGGCGTTACCGGCCACGAGGCCCATGGCATTGCTCATGGAAGCCACCACCGGAGCGACACCGAGTGCGATGAGGACCGGGAAGGTGACGAGGGTTCCGGAACCGACAACGGCATTGATGGTGCCGGCCCAGAGGCCGGCAAAGAACACAAAAATACTGCCCAGAAGGTCCATTTGCAGCTGCCGCCTAGCGGCGGGCGGTGGCGGTGTAACGGCCTGCGTTGACGCTTACGTCCAGGGGCAGTCCGAACGTGGTGCTCAGGTTCCCGGCGGTGAGGACCTCGGCAATCGGTCCGGAGGCGACGACACTGGCTTCACGCAGCAGCATGGCATGCGTGAATCCGGGCGGTACCTCTTCGAGGTGGTGGGTGACCAGGACCATGGCCGGAGCGGTTTCGTCGCGCGCCAGCTCGCTGAGCCGGTGCACCAGGTCCTCCCGGCCGCCGAGGTCCAGTCCGGCGCCGGGTTCATCCAGCAGCAGGAGCTCCGGGTCTGTCATCAGTGCCCGGGCGATCTGGACACGCTTCCGCTCGCCTTCGGAGAGCGAAGCAAAAGGGCGGTTGAGCAGCATCCCCATGCCCCAGTCATTGAGCAGGGCGAAGGCGCGGCGCTCGTCATCCTTTTCGTAGCCTTCCCGCCAGCGGCCAGTCACTCCGTAGGCGGCGGTGACCACGACGTTCAGGACTTTCTCATGCTCGGGAATCTGGTTTGCCAGCGCTGCTGAGGAAAGGCCGATGCGGGGGCGGAGTTCAAAGACGTCCACTGCGCCGAGGACCTCTTCCAGCACCCCTGCCATACCGGAGGTGGGATGCAGCCTGGCCGCGGCGATCTGGAGGAGGGTGGTTTTGCCGGCACCATTGGGCCCAAGAATGACCCAGCGTTCGCCTTCCTTGACCTGCCAGTCCACCTTGTCCAGCAGGGTCTTGGACCCACGGACGACGCTGACTTTGGCCAATTCAAGAACATCGCTCATAGGAGTAGACATTAGGTCAAAATGCAGGCGGACTGATAACCGGCGCCGGTCACGGGACGTGTCCTTAACCAACCATGGTGAATTCTTAACCAGCTTCTGGCACCGCCGCCGGCTGGATAGGATGGCAGCCATGACGTCGAACGTGACTGCGGTCAGCTATGCCTTGAAACTCTCCCCCGCCGACCTTGCCTCCCTCCGGGCGCTGTACTCGGATTCAGGGGCGGGGATTATCAGCGAATCGCAGGCAGGAGATGACCGCTACCAGGTGTCCATTACCGAACTCCTGATCGACGCCGACGCCGACGCTGAATCCGCCGTGGCCGCCCTTCGCTCTGAACTAAACCGCCGCGGACCTGGTGGGATTGAGACAGCGCTCGTACCGTCCGGGCTGCGGGATGCGGAACGGAAGCTGCTGATCATGGACGTTGATTCAACGCTTATCCAGCAGGAAGTAATCGAACTGCTGGCCGCGTATGCCGGCAAGCGTGAGGAAGTTACTGCCGTGACCGAGGCCGCCATGCGGGGCGAACTGGACTTCACCCAGAGCCTGCACGCGCGGGTGGCCGTGCTGGCCGGGCTGCCCGTCGATGTCGTTAATGCCGTCCGTGCGGAAGTCCGGCTCAGCCTTGGGGCTGCGGAGCTCGTGGCCTCGTTCAAAGCTGCCGGCCATGTGGTAGCCGTAGTGTCCGGTGGATTCAACCAGATCCTCCAGCCGATCGCCGGTGAACTGGGCCTTGACTACTGGCAGGCCAATGAACTGGAAATCGTCGACGGCGTTCTGACTGGAAAGGTCCTTGGCGACGTTGTGGACCGGGCAGCCAAAGAAAAGTACCTCCGCCAGTGGGCAGCTGCGGAGGGCATCGACCTGGCTCACACAATCGCCGTCGGCGATGGCGCCAACGATCTGGACATGCTGGGAGCAGCGGGGATCGGGGTGGCGTTCAACGCAAAGCCCGCTGTCCGCGCTGTAACTCCCGCCGCCATCAGTTTCCCTTACCTGGACGCAGTCCGGCACATCGCCGGCGTCTAAAGGGAATGGCACGGCGGGTGATGTTCGCTGGAACATTGCCCGCCGTGCCATCCTCGACGTTCTTGGAGGAGCTGTTAGACCGCGCTCTTGCCGAAGTAGTCGGCACCGCCAACGTAATGCGTGTAGCCGGTCTCGACGTCGGCAGTCGCCATCTTCACGATCTCGGCGGCGAACTCGGAAACAGAGTACAGCTTCCCGGCCTCGGCGCGGCGGGCCTCGATGGCACCAGGGTTGGACCGATCCAGCAGGGTGGCGGTGACGGTTCCTTCGATCATGTCGCCGGAAACCACCACCAGGGAAATGCCCTGCTCGGCAAGGTTCGGCACCAGTTCCCTCAAAGCGTCCTCGCCGGCACGTTTGCTGCGGGCCACGGGCTCGTATTCCGGCATGGTGGGCACGGTTTCAATGAAGTGCGCCTGGTGGCTGGTGACAAACACCACCTTGGAGCCCTCCGGCATCAGCGGGGCGGCAGCGTTAAGCATGTTGACCTGGGCGTCGCGGTTGAGCTTAAGCGCGTAGCCCTCCTCCATGCCTGATTCCATACCGCCTGAAGCGTTGAGCACCAGAAGATCCAGCGAACCGAAGTTCTCCATGGCAGCACTTGCCAGGGCCTGTACACCCTCGGCAGTGGTGAGGTCTGCACCGACCGCGACGGCACGACCTCCCGCGGCTTCGATCTCCGCCACGACTTTGTTCGCGCGGGGGGCCTTTTGCCGGTAATTCACGACGACGGCGGCGCCTTCGGCAGCAAGGAACTTCGCGACGTCGGCTCCGACGCCCCGCGAAGAACCTGTCACTATCGCAGTCTTGTTATCCAGCAGTCCCATTCGAGCTCCTTCTTGTTGAATACGTCCAAACGCAGTGGGTTCGCTCTTCATCATGCCAGCGGCAGCGGCGAAATCAGTTGTATGACCCCTCCAAAGCTGGGCCTTAACTGCTGGGTCAGTGACCCATGCCCAGGCCGCCGTCCACCGGAATGACCGCGCCGGAGATGTAACCGGCCTCATCGCTGGCCACCCAGCGCACCACATTCGCTACCTCGGACGCCTCAGCAAACCGTGCGGCCGGCACCTTGGCCAGGTAGTCCTTCTGCGTTGCCTCCGGAAGTTCGGCAGTCATGTCCGTGTTGATGAACCCGGGTGCGACAACGTTGGCTGTGATGCCGCGTGAACCGAGTTCACGGGTCAGAGAACGGGCAATGCCCACAAGCCCCGCCTTGGACGCGGAGTAATTAATCTGACCCGGGGCGCCATACAGCCCGGAAACTGACGAGATCAGCACCACCCGTCCCTTGCGCAGCTTCATCATGCCCTTGGTGGCACGCTTGATGACGCGGAAGGCGCCGGTCAGGTTGGTGTCGATGACGGAGGTGAAGTCTTCTTCGCTCATACGCAGCAGCAAGGTGTCTCTGGTAATGCCCGCGTTGGCAACCAGCACTTCAACCGGCCCGTGGGCGGCTTCCACCTCGGTAAAGGCCGCGTCCACAGAGGCCGGGTCGGTGACATCGGCTTTCACCCCCAGGATGCCCTCGGGCAACGGTGACTCGCTCCGGTAGGTCACGGCCACCTTGTCGCCGTTGGCCAGGAAAGACTCTGCGATAGCCAGTCCGATTCCGCGGTTGCCACCGGTGATGAGGACACTGCGGGCGCTCGAAACTGCTTCAGTCATGGGGGTGCTCCGGATCTGCGGCGCAGTGGCGCCGCCGTCGAGGGTTGGGATTGCCTGCCAACGATCTTAGCCCGGGTTTGGGGCCGCACCTCGGAAGGTGAGAGAATTGCAGGAAGCCTTGGGAGCGTGATCCGCCACTAATGACCCCCTTAAACCCCTTCCGAAAGTCCATGTCCGCAGACCATCACGCCCGCAACAATAACCTGACGGATGCGGAGGTGCACAGCATTTCCAATGCTGCCGTGGCGCACTCCACTGACATGCGCAAGCGGATGATCCAGTACGGATTGGCCATGGGAATCCGCATGGTTTGCCTGGTCCTGATCTTCGTCGTCGACGGCTGGTTCAAGTTGGTTATGGTGGCCGGTGCCCTGTTCCTGCCGTGGGTGGCCGTAGTCATCGCGAACGGCAGCGACCAGGCAGCGATCCACAGCGACACTCTCCTGGACACGGCCCCCTACGTGGAACTGGAAGGCCCGGCTGCACAGTCAGCGCCGGAAGCCGCCGCCGACGGCAATGCCTACGGTGACGGCAGCAGCACAGGGACCACGGACAGCGGGCCGGTGATCCTGCAAGGCGAAGTGGTGCCGGACGACGACGGACCCGAGGAACAGGAAAAGCGCGCCTCATGAGTATCTTTGACCTGGCCGGCGGCACTGGAAATGTCGACGGCCCTGCCGAAGCCCGCTGCTCCCGGAAGGGCTGCCGGGCGCCGGCACTGTGGCAACTGTTGTGGAACAACCCCAAGATCCACACCCCGGACCGCCGCAAAATCTGGCTTGCCTGCCCGGAACACCACGGCTGGCTTGAGGAATACCTGCAGCAGCGTGGCCTCTGGAAAGAGACACTGCCCCTGCTGCCGGACAATGGAACTTCAGCCGCCCACCAGGGGAACCTGCCGGCTGACGGGCAGGATCACTGAATGTACCGCTTTCTTTTCTCCAGCAAATGGCTGGGTTACCTTCTGCTCGCAGCCATCTTCGCAGCGGCCTGCGTCTTCCTGGGCCGATGGCAGATGGACCGCCGGGCAGAGACGCTGGCCGAGATCAACCGGGTAACGTCCAACTATTCCGCCGAGCCACTGGACTTCAATGCTGCCCGCGATCAGTTCATCAGCCTCCAGCCGGAGCGCGAATGGACCCAGGTACGGCTGCAGGGCAGCTATGACGTTGAGGGCCAGCGGATCGTGCGGAACCGGCCCCTCAACGGGCAGCCGGGCTATGAAGTGGTGGTGCCGTTCCGCCTCAACACCGGCGAAACGGTCATCGTGGATCGCGGCTGGCTCCCTATTGGCAACAACACGGCCGGCCATCCGGACAGCATCCCTGCCCCGCCTTACGGTGACGTTACCGCCGTCGTCCGCCTTAAAGCAGGCGAGCCGCAGCTGGACCGGACTGCCCCGCAGGGACAGTTGGCTTCCATCGACCTGTCAACCTACGCTGCCGAACTCGGCTACCCGGTGCTGACCGGCGCCTATGGGCAACTGGCCGGTGAGGATCCGGCGCCGGCAGACAAACCCGTAGGGTTCCCCATGCCATCTGTTAACGAGGGAACGCACTTGTCCTACTCGCTGCAGTGGTTTGCGTTCGGTGTGCTGATGTTCGTGGCCTTCGGCTATGCCGCCAGGCAGCAGGCACGGAACGCAGCCATCGACGCTGAGGATGACGAATCCCAGCCCCGCTATGCGGCAGTCCACGGCGCCCGCCCGGGTCCGGCTCCGCGGAAACGGAAAACCCCGACGGCCGAGGAAGAGGAAGACGCCATCCTTGACCGCCAGGGTTTTTAGCCCGCGCGGCTTTTAACCGCCGTCCCGGCTAGGCCAGGGTGATGAGGTCCAGGTAATCCTCGTTCCAGTGGTCCTCAACGCCGTCGGGCAGGAGGACCACCCGCTCCGGGTTCAACGCCTCGACTGCGCCTTCATCGTGGCTGACCAGCACGACGGCGCCGGAATAGTTGCGGAGCGCACCCAGGATTTCGGCGCGGCTGGCCGGGTCCAGGTTGTTCGTGGGTTCGTCCAGGAGCAGCACGTTGGCGCTGGAGGCAACGATCGTGGCCAGGGCCAGGCGGGTCTTCTCGCCACCGGAGAGAACCCCGGCCGGCTTGTCCACATCGTCGCCGGAGAACAGGAACGAACCCAGGATTCCGCGGACCTCTGCGTCCTTCATGTCCGGTGCAGACGAGCGCATGTTTTCCAGGACCGTGCGGTTGACGTCCAGGGTGTCGTGTTCCTGGGCGTAGTAGCCCACCTTAAGCCCGTGCCCCGCGATGACGTCCCCGGTGTCCGGCTTGTCCACGCCTGCGAGCATGCGCAGCAGTGTGGTTTTGCCCGCACCGTTCAGGCCCAGGATAACCACCTTGGAGCCGCGGTCGATGGCCAGGTCCACATCGGTGAAGATCTCCAGCGAGCCGTAGGACTTGCTAAGGCCCTCAGCCGTGAGCGGCGTCTTGCCGCAGGGCGACGGGTCCGGGAACCGCAGGGCTGCCACGCGGTCGTTTTCACGGACGGCCTCCAGCCCGCTCAACAGCCGTTCTGCGCGCTTGGCCATGTTCTGTGCCGCCACTGCCTTGGTGGCCTTGGCCCGCATCTTGTTGGCCTGGTCGAACAGGACCTGGGCCTTCTTCTCGGCGTTGGCCCGCTCGCGTTTGCGGGCGCGTTCGTCCGTTTCGCGCTGCAGGAGGTAGCGCTTCCAGTCCATGTTGTAGAAATCGATCTGGGCACGGTTGGCGTCCAGGAGGAAAACCTTGTTAACAGTGGCTTCGAGGAGCTCGGTATCGTGGCTGATCACGATCAGGCCGCCCTGGTGGTTCTTGAGGAAGTCACGCAGCCAGGCGATGGAGTCGGCGTCGAGGTGGTTGGTGGGCTCATCGAGCAGCATGGTTTCGGCGTCGGAATAGAGAATCCGGGCCAGCTCGACGCGGCGGCGCTGGCCACCGGAGAGCGTTTTCAACGGCTGGTTCAGGATCCTGTCCGGGAGGGCCAGGTTGGAGCAGATGGCGGCGGCTTCGGCCTCGGCCGAGTAGCCTCCGGCCGCCAGGAACTCAGATTCCAGGCGGTCGTACCTGTTCATGGCCTTGCGCTGGACCTCTGGATCCTCGCTGGCCATTTCCTCGTGCGCCAACCGCAGTTTCCCCACGGCGACGTCCAGGCCCCGGGCAGCAAGGATGCGGTCGCGGGCCAGCTGCTCCATGTCCGGGGTGCGGGGATCCTGCGGAAGGTATCCGATTTCGCCACTGCGCGTTACCTTGCCTCCGGCGGGAAGTCCCTCGCCCGCCAGGACCCGGGTGAGAGTCGTTTTCCCGGCACCGTTGCGGCCCACCAGCCCGATTTTGTCACCCTTGTCGATGCGGAAGCTCACCTGGTCCATAAGGAGCCGGGCGCCAGCGCGCAGTTCAAGATCCTGGACAGTAATCACAGCAGGTAAGGCCTTTCACAACAGGGAAGCCGCAGCATGGGTTCAACGCATCGGATTGGACCGATGCCGGGTTGCACCATGGCTGCCGGGCAGTGGCCAGAGACGGCCTAGACCAGTCTACCGGCAGGAGAGCTTGTGCAACGCCTGCAGGATGTGACCTCCGCTTTAGTGGCAGGGCTACAAAAACGCCGCCGCAGGGGGCCCGTATCGTCGAAAGCACATCATCACTCCCGCACCTCCCGCTGCGACAACAGTTGCAGGAACCCACAGGAAAGACCCATGAGCCAAGCAGACACAGTAGTCACCATTCCCGCTGCCCGCCGCCAGCGATGGAACGCCACGGACCTCGGCCTGATCGCCGTCTTTGCAGCCCTCGTCGCGGGCGCCGCCCTGGTACCGGGCATTCCCCTGGCTGTAGGAGTCCCCATCACCCTCCAGACCTTGGCTGTGATGCTCACGGGCATGGTCCTTGGCCCCGGCCGCGCTTTTGCCGCCGTCGGGCTGTACACGTTGTTGGGACTGGCCGGGCTGCCCATTTTCTCCGGTGGCCGCAGCGGACTTGGCATACTGGCGGGCCCGTCAGCCGGTTACATTGTGGGCTTCACGGTGGCGGCCACCCTGGTGGGCTTCCTGACCGTCCAGGTCCTGCGCCGGACCAGGCGGCTTCGCGCTGTGTGGCTGTTCGCTGCTGCCATGTTCACCAGCATCCTCACTATCCACAGCCTGGGCGTGGCCGGCATTGCCCTTAATACCGGTGCCACCATCCAGCAGGCCTTCTTCGCAGACCTGGCTTTCTATCCCGGGGACGTGGTGAAGAACATCCTGGCAGCCCTGATTGCCGTGTCCCTCCACCGGGCGTTCCCGGACATCCTGGTGCGGCGCGCGGCCCGGCAGTAATGATGGCCACTATCTCTTTCACCGGAGCTACGGTCCGGGTACCCATTGACGGTACCGACCAACACAGGACACTTCTGGATCAGGTCTCCCTCACTATGACGGAACACCGGATCGGGGTTATCGGATCAAACGGCTCCGGCAAATCCACCTTCCTCCGGCTCATCAACGGTCTGGCGCAACCAACGTCCGGTTCAGTCACCGTCAACGGAAAGGACACCATCCGCGACGTCCGTGCCGTCCGCCGCTCGGTCGGCTTCGTTTTCACGGACCCGCTGTCCCAGCTGGTGATGCCTACGGGCCGGGAGGACGTGGAGCTATCGCTGCGCCGAACAGTCCGCAACGGGCTTGACCGGCGCCGCCTGGCCGAGGAAGCGCTGGAGCGGTTTGGCCTCCTGGGCCTGGCTGAGCAGAGCATCTACGAACTGTCCGGCGGCGAACGGCAGTTAATGGCGCTCGCGGCCGTCCTGGCGGTCGATCCCGCCGTCCTGGTGCTCGACGAACCGTCCACCCTCCTGGACCTCCGCAACCGTGAACTGCTCCGCCGGACCCTGGACAGCCTGGACCAGCAGATCATTATGTCCACCCATGATCTTGAGCTGGTCACCGGCATGGACCGCGTGCTGGTGATCGACACCGGCCGGGTAGTTTTCGACGGCGGCCCGGTAGCCGCCGTCGAGCATTACCGCGCGCTGGCGCTGGGTGTTCCGGGGATGGGATGAGGGGGCACGGTTTCCTGCTGGCCAATTACGTGCCTGGCGGGTCCTTTCTTCACCGCTGCCCGCTTTGGCTGAAGTTCCTGACAGTGGTTGGCGCCGGTTTTGCATCGTTCCTGATTACCGACTGGCTGGTATCCGGCACCGTACTGGCTGCCATGGCGGCGCTGTTCCTGCTCAGCGGCGCGGGAGCGCGCAGGCTGTTCCGGGCAGTCCGGCCACTGCTTCCCGTGCTGGCGGTGATCGGCCTCTTTCAATGGTGGCAACTGGGCGGACCAACTGCTGCCCGGATCGTCCTGAACATCCTGGTGTGTGTGGTGGCGGCGTCGGTCCTGACGGCAACCACTCCCCTGCAACGGCTGCTCGACGGCGTAACTTCCCTGGCAACGCCTTTCCGGCGTTTCGGCGCGGACCCGGAGCGCTTCGCCTTGACCATCGCCATTATGCTGCGCAGCATTCCATTTATCGCCGGAACGTTCTCCGACGTGCGGGACTCTGCCAAGGCGCGGGGACTGGAACGGAACCCACGGGCGCTGGTGCTGCCGGTATTCATCACCACGGTGGCCTACGCAAGGCAGACGGGTGAAGCGCTCGCCGCCCGCGGCCTTGGCGAACCTGACGACCCAACTGAGCAGCAGTAGTTGCCGTTTACAGCACTGTATACGGCAACTACTGCTACTTACTTTGGGGTAATGCGGACGTACCGGAAGAGGGCCGCAGTACCCAGGCCCCCGGCGCCGCTGATCATCGCCAGCGCCAGGGATCCGCGGCCGGGACTCGTGCGGGCCTGGGCAAGCAGCCTGGTAACGAGGACTGCGCCCGACGCGCCGTAGGCATGGCCCATCGCCAGCGCCCCGCCGTCGAGGTTCGCCCGGGCCGGATCGATACCGAGCCGGGTCAGGCAGGCAAGGGTCTGCGACGCGAACGCCTCGTTGAATTCCACCAGGTCCAGCGCATCGGCCACGAGCTGCCGCTTCCGCAAAAGCCTTTCCGCCGCGGCGGCCGCTCCCATGCCCAGCAGCCTTGGTTCGACGCCGGCCGTTTCCGACCCTTCCACCAGCAAACCGTCGACGGCCCCCAGCTCGCGGGCACGCGCCAACGAGGTGATCACGACGGCGGATGCCGCGTCTGCATCAAAGCACGAGTTCCCGGCGGTGACTGTTCCTCCGGGGACAAACGCCGGCGGGAAACGTGCCAGGATTCCGCCAGTCAGGGCAGGCCGGGGGCCGTCGTCGATGGTTACTGTGCCGGAGGTTGCGGGAACCGGGACAATCTCGTGAGTGAAGGCTCCGGTGACCAAAGCCTGCAGGGCCCGTGTATGGCTTGCCAGGGCGAAATCGTCCTGCTGTTGGCGGCTGGTGCCGTATTCCCGGGCAACGTTCTCTGCCGCGACACCCATGTCCGGATCGCCAAGGCTGTCCGGCGAAAACCGGGCCCGGGCGTAAAACTCCGGTTCGCCGTCGTGATTCCTGATGGCACGCAGTGGCGCCGTGCTGACGCTTTCCGCTCCCCCGGCCAAATACAGCGGGTTTCCGCCGGCCCCTACCAGCCGGCTGGCCAGCACTATGGCGTCCAGGCCGGAGCCGCACTGCCGGTCAATGGTGATGCCGGGCACGTGAACAGGCAGTCCGGCCTCAAGAAGGGAGAGCCTGGCCGCGTTGCCGCCGCCTCCCACAGCGTTACCGATAAAAACGTCGTCAACAGCGCCGCCGGACAGGGCCAGTTCCGCCAGCAAGGCCTCCAGCACCGGTGCCAGCAGCCGCTGTACCGGCACATCGCGAAGGGCGCCTTTCGCCCGGACTACGGGCGTCCGCCGGGCAGCGATAATGACGGGCTGACGCTCCGCGGTGCTTCCGTCAGCCAAGGTGCTTAACCCTGCCGTCGCCGGCCTCGATCCACTCGCGGAGAAGTCCGCGGCTGACTTTCCCGCGGTCCGTCACAGGCAGCCCGTCCAGGAGGTAATACTGCTGCGGTCGCTTTTCCCTGGCTAAAGCATCCGCCAATGCGGTCCTGATTTGCGTCACGGTGATTGCTCCGTTGGCGGGCACAATCCCTGCCACAACTTTCTGGCCGCGGAGGTCATCCGGCATGCCCACTGCCACGGCCGATGCCACGCCTGGAATGGAGGTCAACGCCAGCTCGACCTCGTGAGGGTAGACATTGCGGCCGGCTGCCAGGATCATGTCTGAGCGCCGGCCAAGGATATGCAGCGCACCGTCCTCCAGGTAGCCCTGGTCCCCCACGGTGTACCAGCCGTCCAGGGAACGCAGGGCCTCGCCGTCATCGCCCCACAGGTAGCCATTGCTGACCATGCCGCTGCGGACACAGATCCAGCCTGCCTCGCCGTCGGGAAGTTCCATGCTGCTTGATGTTGTGTCAGAAGCCCCACCATCAGCGTCTGTATCGGCAGCTGTAGCTGTAGCTGTAGCTGTGTCGATACCGCCCAGGATCCTGATGTCCACCCCCGGGAAAGCCTTGCCGATCCTGGTGTTCCCGGCGGCTGCCGGTTCGCCGGGGGCAAGCCCCGAACCGGCCACGAAGCTGAGCTCTGAGGCGCCGTAATACTCAAAAATAGTCGCTGCCGGAGCCCAGCGTCGCGCGGCTTCCAGGGTTCGGGCGTCCAGCTTGGAACCGGCGCAGATGATGCTCCGCAGCCCTGACGCGTCAACTCCCCCGGCCAGTCCTCGTTCGCTGAGGAGCCGGAGCATGGTTGGCACCACGACCAGCCGGGTCACACCATCGAATGCCACGGCTGTGTGGACGTCGGAAATATCGAACGATTCGAGCGTATTGAACTGCGTGCCTGCATACAGGCACTCAGCCAGGGCATACAGATTCAGGCTGGCCGCGAGTGGGCCCGGGGCCAGGGTGATGTCATCCTGGCGCAGGCCAAAGAATGCGATCGACGCTTCGAAGGACAGTTGCCAGGATCGCCGGGAGCGGGTGAAGGCTTTTGGGACCGAGGTGGTACCTGACGTGAGCCCGATCAGGAAAGGCGTGTCCGGCGGCCCATCTGCCAGTTCCTCTGCCAAGGGTCTGGCAGGCTGCACCGCCAGGGCTCCGGCGTAGGACTCAGCCAGATTCTCACTGATGCCGTCCCGGACAGCTTCCGGCCAGGTGGGATCGAGCACCGCGCACTGGCGCGTTCCGGCAATGCCTGCCGCAAAGGAGACCGCGAAATCGACGGAGTTGGGCTGCGCGAGGACGCTCAGGGCCGGCGTCTGCGGGAGGACGGCCGCAGCCGCTTTGCGAAGATCCGACCAGCTGAGGTAACGGCCGGCAACCACAACAGCGGGGGCATCGGGGCGGTCGTCGGCCCAGCGCTGAAGTCGGTCAAGGAATGGCATCACGCCAATTTTAGCGGCCGTATGCACATGCCCCGCATTGTGTGGCGTCTAGAGTTTCACTATGAGCTTCAATGACAACGTTCGCCTGGATCCCTCGCAGGTGCAGGACCGCCGGGGCGGCATGGGACGCGGCACCAAGATCGGCGGTGGCATCGGTGGAGGCATTGTGGTGCTCCTCCTGGTGCTGCTCGGGGTGAACCCGGCCATGCTGGATGGGCTTACCGGTATGGGCACTGACCAGGGCCAAGGGCAGGGGCAGGCCACCGGCCCGGCCTGCGCCATCGGGGCCGACGCCGACGCCCGCCTCGACTGCCGCATTGTGGGGACGGTCAACAGCCTCAACGCCTTCTGGCCGGACTACCTGGACGATTATGGCGTGCAGTACCCCCGGCCGGAAACAGTCATCTTCGACGGCGCCACCAGCACCGGGTGCGGCAACGCCACCTCCGCGGTAGGACCCTTCTACTGTCCGGCTGATTCCACCGCCTACTTCGATCCGGGGTTCTTCCAGGAACTGGTGGACCGCTTTGGTTCCTCCGGCGGTCCCCTGGCACAGGAGTATGTGGTGGCGCACGAATTCGGTCACCACGTGCAAAGCATCATCGGCACCCTGGACCGCGCCCAGCAGGATCCCCAGGGCCCGGAATCCGGCGCGGTCAGGGTCGAACTCCAGGCCGATTGCCTTGCGGGACTGTGGGTACGCTACGCCACGGAGCAACCCGATCCGCAAACGGGCCAGCCGTTCCTTGAACCCCTCACCCAACAGGACCTCAACGACGCTTTGTCCGCGGCGTCGGCGGTGGGCGATGACCGGATCCAGGAAGCAGCCACCGGACGTGTCTCCCCCGAGGCCTGGACCCATGGCTCCAGCGAGCAGCGCCAGAAGTGGTTCTCCGTAGGCTACGACACCGGCGACATCAACCAGTGCGACACCTTCGCGGTGGCCACTCCGTAGTTCCCACTGCCCTTAGGGAAAAGCTCCGGCCGCCGTCGTACTCACGCCAGATCAGATGTTGAAGCCGAGGGCCCGCATCTGGTCCTTGCCATCGTCGGTGATCCGTTCCGGACCCCACGGCGGCATCCAGACCCAGTTCAGCCGCCAGTCATCCACGACGCCGTCCAGCGCCTTGCCTACCTGCTCCTCGAGCACATCCGTGAGGGGGCAGGCGGCGGTGGTCAGTGTCATGTCGATCAGCAGTGCGCCGTCGTCATCGGAATACTTCAGACCGTAGAGCAGCCCGAGGTCAACGATGTTGACGCCCAGTTCGGGGTCGATGACATCCTTGAGCGCCTCCTCGATGTCCTCGAGGCTGGTGCGGGCCACATTTATTTCGGTCATAAGGGATCCTAACTAGGCCTGCACGGCGGGTGCAACGGCAGCGCCTGCACCGGCCGCGTAACGGTCGTAGCCTTCTTCTTCCAGGCGGTCGGCCAGCTCGGGCCCGCCTTCTTCCACAACCTGGCCGTCAACGAAGACGTGGACGAATTCCGGCTTGATGTAGCGCAGGATCCGTGTGTAGTGGGTGATGAGCAGTGTGCCCATCTTGCCTTCGGCCTGGGCGCGGTTGACGCCCTCGGAAACGACCTTCAGCGCATCCACGTCAAGGCCTGAGTCGGTCTCGTCGAGGATGGCAAACTTCGGCTTGAAGAGTTCCAGCTGCAGGATCTCCACCCGCTTCTTTTCGCCGCCGGAAAAGCCCTCGTTGACGTTTCGCTGCGCGAAGTCGGCGTTGATGCGGAGCTGTTCCATGGCCGACTTGACCTCCTTGGTCCAGGTACGCAATGCCGGAGCCTCGCCGTCAATGGCGGTCTTGGCAGTGCGCAGGAAGTTCGTCATGCTGACCCCGGGAACCTCGACCGGGTACTGCATGGCGAGGAACAGGCCGGCACGCGCGCGCTCGTCCACGCTCATTTCCAGGACGTCTTCACCGTCAAGGGTGATGGAACCGCTGGTCACGATGTAGCGCGGGTGGCCGGCGATGGTGGAGGCGAGGGTGGACTTGCCCGAACCATTCGGACCCATGATCGCGTGGGTTTCACCGGTGCGGATCACCAGGCTGACGCCCTTCAGGATCTCCTTGGTGCCCTGCTCCGTCTCAATGCTGACGTGCAGGTCCTTGATCTCAAGAGTTGACATGCTCTTCTTTCTGGTTGTTCTTAAGTCTTATGCAACAGCAGTGCTGGTGGCCTGCGGTATCAGTGCTCGCTGGCGGCGAGTTCGCGCTCAACAGCTTCGGTCAGCCGCTCTTCGAGGGCCGGAATCCCGATCTGCTGGATGATCTCGTTGAGGAAGCCGCGCACGACGAGTCGGCGGGCAACCTTCTCCGGAATGCCCCGGGCCATGAGGTAAAACAGGTGCTCGTCATCGAAACGGCCGGTGGCGCTGGCGTGGCCAGCACCTGCGATAAGGCCGGTTTCGATTTCCAGGTTGGGCACAGAGTCTGCGCGTGCCCCGTCGGTGAGGACCAGGTTGCGGTTCGCCTCGTAGGTGTCGGTGCCTTCGGCCTCTTTACGGATGAGGACGTCACCTACCCAGACGGCGTGCGCGTTTTTGCCCTGCAGTGCACCTTTGTAGAGCACGTTGGACTTGCAGTTGGCCACCGCGTGGTCAACGAACAGGCGCTGCTCCAGGTGCTGGCCGGCGTCGGCGTAGTACAGGCCAAACATTTCGGCCTCGGCTCCCGTTGCCGTGAACCGGGTGGAGGGCGTGACGCGGACCAGGTCCCCGCCCAGCGACACCACGACGTGCTTGAACTTAGCGTCCCGGCCCAGGCGTGCCTGCTGCGAGGAGGCGTGCACTGCGTCGTCGTTCCATTCCTGAAGCGAGATCACGGTGAGCTCGGCGCCGTCTTCAACCAGGATTTCGACGTTCTCGGACACGACTGCGCTGCCCCGGTGTTCCAGGACAACTACCGCCTTGGAAAACCTTTTGGCGATGATCACCAGGTGCTGGGCGGACGGCTGGCTGCCGGTGCCCTCGATGGCGACGGAGATCTCGCCGGCAACCTGCAGTTCAGCGGGAACCGTGATGACGGTGGCCTCTGCGAAGTTTTCCCAGGCGTTGGCCGAAACGCGGTCTTCCGGGATGCCGGCAGAGCCGATGCGGGCGTCGTCGCGGCCCACGGTTTCGAGCACCACACCGGCCGGAGCGACAACGTGCACGGACGGTGCCGCGCCGTTGAGTACCTCGGTGTGGAGGCCGCGAAGGCGCTTGAGCGGGGTGAACCGCCAGTCCTCCTCCATGCCCGTCAGCGGCTTAAAGTCAGCCAGCTTGTACGAGGTCAGGCGGCCGGCGCGTGAGCTGTCCGGCACGCCGGCGCCGCCGCCGTGGGAGTGTGCCTTGACGGCCTCTCCGGCAAGCGGGGCCTTGGAATCAGCGGCATTGATCGGGGAAAGGCTCTCGCCTTCCTCGGTAAAACCGTTGATGAACGGCTGGGCTGAGGGCGCGCCGATGCGCGCTTTTTCGGTAGTGATTTCAGTCATCGTTATCCGACGGACCCTTCCATCTGCAGTTCAATCAGGCGGTTCAGCTCAAGTGCGTACTCCATCGGGAGTTCGCGGGCAATCGGCTCGATGAAGCCACGGACGATCATCGCCATGGCCTCGTCTTCGCGCATGCCGCGGGACATCAGGTAGAAGAGCTGTTCTTCGCTGACCCGGGAGACCGTGGCCTCGTGGCCCATCACAACGTCGTCCTCGCGGATGTCGATGTACGGGTAGGTATCGGAGCGGCTGATGGTGTCCACCAGCAGCGCGTCACAACGTACGGTATTGGCCGAGTGCTTGGCTCCTTCGCGGACCTGGACCAGGCCGCGGTACGCTGCCCGTCCGCCGCCTCGGGCGACAGACTTGGAAATGATGGAGCTCTTGGTGTTCGGAGCGATGTGGACCATCTTTGAGCCGGTGTCCTGGTGCTGGCCCGCGCCGGCAAAAGCGATGGACAAGGTCTCGCCCTTGGCGTGCTCGCCGACCAGGTAGACGGCCGGGTACTTCATGGTCACCTTGGAGCCGATGTTGCCATCCACCCATTCCATGGTGGCGCCGGCTTCGCAGATGGCTCGCTTGGTCACCAGGTTGTAAACGTTGTTGGACCAGTTCTGGATGGTGGTGTAGCGGACGCGGGCGCCCTTCTTCACGATGATCTCAACGACTGCGGAGTGCAGGGAGTCGGACGTGTAGATGGGGGCGGTGCAGCCTTCGATGTAGTGGACGTAGGAGTCCTCGTCGGCGATGATCAGCGTGCGCTCGAACTGCCCCATGTTTTCCGTGTTGATACGGAAGTAGGCCTGCAGCGGGATGTCGACGTGGACGCCCTTGGGAACGTACACAAAGGAGCCACCGGACCAGACGGCCGTGTTCAGCGACGCGAACTTGTTGTCGCCAACAGGGATGACCGTGCCGAAGTACTCCTGGAAGATCTCCGGGTGTTCCTTCAGGGCAGTGTCCGTGTCCAGGAAGATAACACCCTGCTTCTCAAGATCCTCACGCAGCTGGTGATAGACGACCTCGGACTCGTACTGGGCGGCAACACCGGAAACCAGGCGCTGCTTTTCGGCCTCGGGGATGCCGAGCTTGTCGTACGTGTTTTTGATGTCCTCCGGCAGGTCCTCCCAGCTGGTGGCCTGCTTCTCAGTGGAACGCACGAAGTACTTGATGTTGTCGAAGTCGATGCCGGACAGGTCCGCGCCCCAGGTGGGCATCGGCTTGCGGTCAAAGTACTTCAGGCCCTTGAGGCGAAGATCCAACATCCACTGCGGCTCGCTCTTCTTGGACGAGATATCACGGACTACCTCATCGTTGATACCGCGACGTGCGTTGGCGCCGACGTCGTTCTTGTCAGCCCAGCCGTACTCGTACGTGCCGATACCATGGAGCTCAGGATTCTTCTCGAGAATCTCTGAGATCACGGTGTCTTCAGCTACCGGCTTCTCTGATAGTTGGTCCGTCATCACGGCCTTCCTTGCTGGTTGGTGGCTACTGGTGTCAGGTTGCCGGGAACAGGGCCGGAAGCTTCGGGCTTCGCGACCGCCGGACGGCCTGTTGGAATGTGGGTGGTGCAGACATGTCCGCCGCGGGCGAGCGTGGACAACCTGCGGACATCAACACCGACCAGCCTTGAAAACACTTCGGTTTCGGCGTCGCAGAACTCCGGAAACCGGGCTGCTAGGTGCTGGATCGGGCAGTGTCCCTGACAGAGCTGAACGCTGGAGAATGCGGCGGGCAGGGGTGCTTTTGCATCCACCGATGCCGCGGACGCTGCAAATCCGTCGCGGGTCAATGCGGCGGAAAGAGCACGGGCACGGGCGGTGACGTCCTCGCCCGCCTGCTCCATCTCCGGTGCATAGCGGCTCTCCATCTCGGCGAAGCGTTCGGCAGCGAAACGGCGGACAGCTTCTTCCCCGGCCAGGCCCTGGAGTTGACTGAGCGCCGATACGGCAATGTTGAGATAGTCATCACCGAGGGAAGACTGGCCCCGGGAACTCAGCACATAGCGGCGTGCCGGACGACCGGCGCCCGCGCTACCCCTGGCTGCACGTTTCACTTCGATAAGACCGTTACGGGAAAGGCGGTCAAGGTGCCGGCGGACCGCCGCTGGGGTAAAGCCCAGCATGTCGCCGAGCTCGGCAGCGCTGACCGGGCCGTGCTCCAGGACCGCACTCAGTACGCGGTCGCGGGTGCGCTCATCCGTCTCCGCAGCACTTGACGCGGCCGGACGTACGGAACCGCGGACGGCACCATTCGTCCTGGGGCCGGCCAAAGGCACGGATACAGTCTTCGTCACGGAATACACAACACAATCATGTCGTAATTTGTTCCAGGCCTCCAGTAAGGCAAGGCTGACCTTGAGCAGTTGTGGCGGCTAGGGCGCGCTTCCTTCGGTCACGGTTCGAGCCGGTCTACGCATGCCGTTACAGCGGTGCCGTCGGGCGCTCCGCTTGGCCGTACGTCTTCATGCAGAATGGGCATCATGAACTCCGCGGATACCTCTGAACCCCGCAGGCCACGATCATTATCAACCACCCTTGCAACAGTCACTTTCGCAGCGTTAATGGTCCTGACCGGGCCGGTGATGATCGGCGTCGGCAGTCAAATGGCTGATGCAGACGAAGAGCTCGCGCGGAGCGGCATCCACACCACCGGAACGATCGTTGACTTTGATGACCTCAGGAACGCCTCGAAAAGGGACATCAGGGTTCAGTACATGTCAGCGGACGGTGCGAAGCACTCGATCAGTGCCGCCGTGGACCATGAGCAGCATCCCACGGTCGGCGGCGACGTCACGGTGATTTACCGCGAACAGAATCCCGCGCAGGCAGTGGTGGTGGGCTATGAAAGCGACGGCATTTCGGTCCGCGGCATCGGCACCATCTTCACGCTGATCTTCACCCTGCCTGGAATGGTCCTCTTCTTCAAGGGGCTGCGGAAGAAGCGGGTCACCAGCGCGCCGCTGGCCTCGACGCCTGCCTGAGACGGGCCGACAGCTACTACATCACGTAGAATGCTGGGGTGCGATCCCCCAATTCCCCTGTCCTGGCCATCGATGGGCTCGTTAAGGATGTCGGCCCGCTGGCGGCCCTGGACGGCAAGATGCTGCGGGTGGTCAGCGGCGTGTCCATGACAGCGCACGCAGGCCAGGTGACTGCACTGCTGGGAACCAACGGCGCAGGCAAGACCACCACCATAGAGTGCGCCCAGGGCCTGCAGCAACGCTCCGGAGGTCACGTTTCCCTCCTGGGGAGCGATCCGGCCACGGCCAGTGCCGCTTTACGGTCCAGGGTCGGCGTCATGCTCCAGGACGGCGGACTGCCGCCGTCGGCCCGGCCTGTCCCGCTGCTGAAACACATCGCCGGTATGTACCGTAATCCATTGCCCGTGGCCGGCCTGGTCGAGCGGCTGGGCATTGATGCCTTCAGTAAGACAACAGTCCGCCGGCTGTCCGGCGGACAGAAACAGCGGCTGGCCCTTGCGGCCGCACTGATCGGCAATCCCGAGGTCTTGTTCCTCGACGAACCAAGCGCCGGCCTTGATCCGCAGTCGCGCCAACTGGTGTTCGACTACATAGCCGAACTGCGTGATGCCGGCATGGGGATAATCCTGACCACGCACCTGATGGACGACGCTCAGCGGCTGGCCGACTACGTCTACATCATCGACGCCGGCCGCAATGTTGCCGAGGGCACCGTCAGCGAGCTCCTTCAGCACGGCGGATCCACCCAGCCGCCCGGTGAAAGCGTACGGACGCTGTATTTCGAGGCAGCCCCAGGCCTGAAACTCGACGGCGTCCTGCCGGAGGTCATCGAAGTCCGTGAGACCCGCGCCGGAAGTTACACCGCCACCGGCTACCTCACACCGGCCCACCTGGCCGCGCTGGCTGCATTTTGGGAAAGTAAGGACGTTATGCCCGTGTCCATGAGCCTCCAGGCACGCAGCCTGGAGGATGTGTTCCTCGACGTTTCAGCAAGGGATGACGCCCGGTGACCGCCGCGACCCGGCTGCCCGCGCCCCTGCTGCGCCGCATCCTCCTCCAAGGCAGGTATGAAGCCCAGGCCATGTTGAGTAACGGCGAGCAGCTCATCCTCGCGGTGTTCCTGCCGCTCCTGGCCCTCATAGGACTGGTCATGACTCCGCTCCTGGACGGGCTCGGAGGCTCCAGGGTCAACGTGGCGGTGCCCGGCATCCTGGCGCTCTGCGCAATGTCCACGGCCTTCACCGGCCAGGGCATCGCCACCGGTTTTGACCGGCGGTACGGCGTGCTTCGCTTCCTGTCCACCACGCCGCTGGGTCGCACCGGGCTCATCGCCGGCAAGGCCATGGCAGTCCTGGCGGTCCTGGCAATCCAGACGGTGGTGATTACCGCCGTCGCACTTCCCCTGGGCTGGCAGCCGGACGCTGCCGGCATCCTGCCCGGCGCTGTCCTGCTGATACTCGGCGCAGCCGCCTTCACTGCTTTGGGTCTCCTGGTGGCCGGCACGGCCCGGCCGGAAGCCACGCTGGCCGTCACCAACCTGCTGTGGATACTGCTGGGCGCCCTGGGCGGGATTGTCATCCCGGGTGAGCGTCTTCCATCCGCGGCTCAGGCCGTGGTCCCCTTCCTTCCTTCGGGTGCGCTCGGCGATGCCCTTCGGGAAGCATTCGGCGCCGGTACGTTCAACGGCCCGGCTGCCCTGATCCTGCTTCTCTGGACTCTTATTGCCGGAGCAGCAGCCATTCGATGGTTCAAGTGGAATTGAGAACAAAAGTGAGTACCGCCTCCCGCCTCCCGCAGCTTGCCCGCAGGGTCACTTCACGCCTCCCCACCACGGTGAACTCCACGGTGCGCCGGCTTTCCGTACTGTCCCTGATTGGACAGACCATGCTGATTGTCACCGGCGGCGCGGTCCGGCTGACCGCCTCGGGACTGGGCTGCCCTACCTGGCCGAAGTGCACTGAGACCTCGTTGGTGAACACCCCGGAAATGGGCCTGCACGGTTTCATCGAGTTCGGCAACCGGCTGTTGACCTTTGTGCTTGCCACCATCGCCGCGCTGATGCTCGTGTACCTGTGGAACCTGCGCAAGGAACGCAAGGACATGTTCCTCCTGGCACTCGGCCTCCTGGCGAGCATTCCGGCGCAAGCAGTCATCGGCGGGATCACCGTCTGGACCAACCTCAATCCCTGGGTTGTCGGGATGCACTTCCTGGTGTCCATGGCACTGGTGGTTTTTGCCACGCTTCTGGTCAACCGCGCCCACGGGCGCACCGGTCGTTTTATCGCCCAACCCCTTCCCGTACTTCCCGGAGTCATGCGCCCGCTGATGACGGCCGTGGCAGCGTGTGCGGCAGCCGCCGTCGTGCTGGGTGTTGTGGTGACTGGGGCCGGCCCGCACGCCGGAGACGCAGACGCCCCCCGCAACGGCCTGAACTGGGACCTCGTCTCGCACATTCATGCCGTGCCGGCCTACCTGATAACAGCCGGCACGCTGTTCGCGGTGTACCTGGTCTTCCGGAACAGGATCCGCGGCATTTTCAGTACGGCTGTGCTGCTGCTGATCGGCGTCACCCTCCTGCAGGGCGTCATAGGTTTCACCCAGTACTACAACGGTGTCCCGGCGCTCCTGGTGGGCGCGCACATGCTGGCCGCTGCCCTGTTGATGAGTGCCGCCACCAATGCAGCGGACATCGCGCGCTGCAGCCCGGTCCGCTAGGGAGCCCATAGACGGTGCGGTGAGGGTTCGCAGCGCGTCCTCCGGGGGTCCTACGGGTTTCCTATGGGATTGACGGCCGACGACGGCTCCCCCTCAACGGCACTAACGGCAAAGGTCTGGCACCACGGTTCAACCGTGGTGCCAGACCTTTGTGCAGGTGCTTCGTTTGTGGGGAACCGGTGTGTCCCTGATACCGGCAGGGCGGACCCGGTCCCTAGCCAACCACGATGGCGGAGCCCACGAACGGATCCACAGCCAGTGCGATGAACAGCAGGGTCAGGTAGCTGATGGAACCGTGGAAGACTTTCATGGCCCGCTTGTCTTCAATGTCCTCACGGTGGGCCCGGCCGTACAAGGCATGGGATTCGTAGAGGAACCAGGCTCCGGCGCCCACGGCAACAACCGTGTAAACCCAGCCTGCGCCGCCGGCGGGAATCATCAGCAGTGAGCACGCCACCATGGCCCATGCATACAGGACCACCTGGACGGACACGACCCTGGCGCCTGCAATGGCGCCCAGCATGGGTACCTTGGCGTTGCGGTAATCCTCGCCGTAGCGCATGGACAGCGGCCAGTAGTGCGGCGGCGTCCAGAGGAAGATGACCATGAAGAGGATGATGGCCGGCCACTCCACCGTGTTGGTCACGGCCGCCCAGGCGATCAGGACGGGGAAACAGCCAGCCGCGCCGCCCCAGACGATGTTCTGGGCAGTGCGGCGCTTGAGGATCATGGTGTAAATCACCACGTAAAAGAAGATGGCGCCCAGGCCAAGCCAGGCCGAGAGCGGATTGGCCCCGAACCACAGGATGACAATGGCGGCTGCACCCAGGACTGACGCAAAGACGAGGGCTTCACGGGGACTGACTTCACCGGTGACCAGCGGCCGCTTCTCCGTCCGGTGCATCAGTTTGTCGATGTCGCGGTCGATGTAGCAATTGAAGGCACCCGCACTGCCGGCGGCAAAGGCGCCGCCCACCAAAGTAGCAAGGATGAGGCCGATGGACGGGAAACCGCGCTCGGCAAAAATCATGGTGGGCAAAGTGCTGACCAGGAGAAGTTCTATGACCCGCGGCTTGGTCAGTGCCAGATAGGCCTTTGCCTTCCGACCCAAACCCGACCGGCCGCTACCGCTCTTCCCCGTTGCCGGTGAGACGTTCAGCGGGGATTCGGTAGTGCTCACGGTCGCAGTCACCCTGTTCTCTGTTGCGTTCTTTGGTGCGTTTTTCAGCACGCCAGCCGCGAATATCATACCGTGCCGTCATCGTGCGGTTCACCCCGGCAACTGTGTCCGTGATCGCAAGGCCCATGCTTCGAGCACATTAACTCAAGCTCACTTGCCGGGAGCCCCTGAGCGGTTCATATAAGTCAAATTTCCGTCCACTTTATGAGATATGCACTGACCGAAGTGTGGAATCCGGCTAAGCTGTGAACTGATCAGCGCACGCAGCGGGCGGGGTTGGAAACCGCATTCCCGGCCCGCTGGCGCAGGCGACTGAATGATAGATCAACGTTTCAATGGTGGACGGCTGGTACACATCGCGGCGGGCACCATTATGTGCCTTGTTCCGCACTGTGATCACCGGAGGCCGTCAGCACAGAGAGGGGCCCGGTTTTCGTGCCACATTTGGAAGAGCAAGAACTGTCCTGGACCAGTTTGGACCAGCGCGCCGTGGACACCGTCCGCGTCCTCGCTGCGGACGCGGTGGAAAAGGTTGGCAACGGCCACCCCGGTACCGCCATGAGTCTGGCCCCCGCTGCATACCTTCTCTTCCAGAAGCTGATGCGGCATGACCCCCGGAACCCGGAGTGGATCGGCCGCGACCGCTTTGTCCTCTCCCCCGGCCATACTTCCCTCACGCTGTACATCCAGCTGTTCCTCTCAGGTTATGGCCTGGAGCTGGAGGACCTTGAGGCGCTGCGTACCTGGGGTTCGCTGACCCCGGGCCACCCGGAATACAAGCACACCGCCGGTGTGGAGATCACCACCGGCCCGCTGGGCCAGGGCCTGGCCTCGTCAGTCGGTTTTGCCTACTCCCAGCGCCGGCAACGCGGCCTGTTCGACGCCGATGCCGCCGCCGGTACCAGCCCGTTCGACCACACCATCTGGGTCATCGCCTCCGACGGCGACCTTCAGGAAGGCGTCACCAGCGAGGCCTCCTCGCTGGCCGGCCACCAGGAGTTGGGCAACCTTGTTGTTCTCTACGATGAGAACCACATTTCCATCGAAGACGACACGGACATCGCGTTTACGGAAGACGTCCTGAAGCGCTACGAAGCGTACGGCTGGCACGTCCAGCGTGTTGACTGGACCAAGACCGGCGAATACAAGGAAGACGTGCAGGAGCTCTACTCTGCTCTGCTCGCCGCGAAAGCCGAGACGTCCAAGCCCTCTATCGTGTCGCTGCGGACCATCATTGGCTACCCGGCACCGAAGAAGCAGAACACCGGCAAGATCCATGGTTCTGCCCTGGGTGCAGAAGAAGTTGCAGGTTTGAAGTCCGTGCTGGGCTTTGATCCCGAGAAGTCCTTTGACGTTGACCCTGAGGTCCTGGCCCATGCCCGCTCCGTTGCCGACCGTGGCGCTGCCGCCCGCAAGGAATGGGAAGAGTCCTTCAACGCCTGGCAAGCAGCCAACCCGGAAGGCGCGGCGCTTCTGGCCCGCGTCGAGGCCCGCGAGCTTCCAGAGGGCCTCGATGCTGCCCTGCCCGTCTTCGAAGCCGGCAAAGACGTCTCCACCCGCGCGGCATCCGGCAAGGTCCTGAATGCCCTGGGCCCGGTCATGCCTGAGCTTTGGGGCGGCTCCGCTGACCTCGCAGAGTCCAACAACACCACCATCGAAGGCTCCCCGTCGTTCGTTCCGGCGTCGAAGCAGACTAACGCCTGGTCAGGCAACCCCTACGGCCGGGTACTCCACTTCGGCATCCGTGAGCATGCCGCTGCGTCGATCGTCAACGGCATCAGCCTGCACGGTCGGACCCGCGCGTTTTCCGGCACGTTCCTGATTTTCAGCGACTACCAGCGCCCGGCCATCCGCCTGGGCGCACTCATGGGAGTCCCGTCGCTGTATGTCTGGACGCACGATTCCATCGGCCTCGGCGAAGACGGCCCCACGCACCAGCCGGTGGAGCAGCTGTCCTCGCTTCGCGCCATCATCGGACTGGACGTCGTCCGTCCCGGCGACGCGAACGAGGTTGCAGTGGCGTGGAAGACCATGCTGGCCAACCACGAGAATCCGGCCGGCATTGTCCTGACCCGCCAGAACATCCCCACCTACGCCCGCGGCGAAGGCGTTGCCGACGGCGATACTTTCGGCTCCGTGGACGGCGTCACCAAGGGCGGTTACGTACTGGCCGAGGCCTCCAAGGACGGCGTTACGGTCCCGGCCGATGTCATCCTGATCGGCACCGGCTCGGAAGTCCAGCTGGCTGTCCAGGCCCGGGAAGCACTCCAGGCCGAAGGCATTGCCGCCCGCGTTATTTCGATGCCCTGCGTTGAGTGGTTCAACAAGCAGGAGGCCGACTACCGCGAATCCATCCTTCCGGCAGCAGTCAAAGCCCGCGTATCGGTAGAAGCCGGACTTGCGCTGGGCTGGCGCGAGTTCGTTGGTGACGCCGGCCGTTCCGTTTCGCTCGAGCACTACGGCGCCTCGGCCGACTACAAGCGGCTCTTCCAGGAATTCGGCATTACGGCCGAAGCTGTAGTTGCCGCTGCCAAGGACTCCCTCGCAGGCCTGCAGGCCTGACAACCAATTACAGGAGATAAGAACATGACTACTCCCACCCAGCAACTCTCCGACGCCGGTGTCTCCATCTGGCTCGACGACCTCTCCCGCACACGCCTGGACACGGGCACACTGCAGAAACTGATCGACGAAAAGAACGTCGTCGGCGTCACCACGAACCCGTCTATTTTCCATGCCGCCATCACTGCCGGCACAGAATACGACGCCCTGATCGCCGAGAAGGCAGCAGCAGGCGCAAGCGTTGAAGACACCATCTTCGAAATCACCACCACCGACGTGGCAGATGCCTGCGACCTCTTCGCTCCGGTTGCAGCAGCCACCAATGGCGTGGACGGCCGCGTCTCGATTGAAGTTGATCCGCGACTGGCCTGGGATACGGCCGGCACCATCGCCGAAGCCAAGAGCCTGTACGAGAGGGTCAACAAGGACAACGTCCTGATCAAGATTCCGGCAACACTTGAAGGCCTGGAAGCCATCACGGCCACCATCGCGGCAGGCATCAGCGTTAACGTGACACTGATTTTCTCCCTCGAGCGCTACCGCGCGGTCATCAACGCCTTCCAGACAGGCCTGGAACAGGCCAAGGAAAACGGCCACGACCTCTCCAAACTGCACTCCGTGGCGTCCTTCTTCGTCTCCCGCGTTGACAGCGAAATCGACAAGCGCCTTGACGCCATCGGCACCGACGAGGCAAAGGCACTCAAGGGCAAAGCCGCATTGGCCAACGCCCGCCTCGCGTACCAGGTGTATGAAGAACTGTTCTCGACCGAACGCTGGGCGCTGCTGGCCGAGGCCGGCGCACTTCCTCAGCGCCCACTGTGGGCTTCTACCGGCGTCAAGGACCCCGCATACGCGGACACTCTGTATGTGACAGAGCTGGTTGCCCCCGGCGTCGTCAACACCATGCCGGAAAAGACCCTGGACGCCACCTTTGATCACGGTGTCATCACCGGTGACACCGTCACGGGTACCTACGCGGAGTCCAATGCGATACTGGACGCCCTCGAAGGCCTGGGCATTTCCTACAACGACGTCGTCTCAGTCCTGGAAACCGAAGGCCTGGACAAGTTCGTGGCCAGCTGGAAGGAACTGCTGGCCGACGTCGAAGGTGCACTTTCCTCCGCACGGAAGGCTTCCTGACCCACCATGACGTCACTCAGCTTCCACGCCACCGGAGCCGCGCTGCAGGCTATCGAACAGCACCTTCCAGCCCTGGTCGAGGACCGGATCGCTACGCGGATCTTCGCGAAGGACCCCACGCTGTGGGGTCCCGACGCCGAAGCCGAGTCAGCGGTCCGCCTCGGCTGGGTGGAGGCGGCCACCGTCTCCCAGCCCCTGGTGGGCAGCATCCTGGAACTCCGCGATGCCCTCCGGGCGGAAGGAGTCACCCGCATCGTCCTGTGCGGCATGGGTGGATCCTCGCTGGCTCCGGAGGTCATCGCCGGTACCGCCGGCGTGGAGCTGACAGTCCTGGACAGTACGGACCCGGATCAGGTCAGCGCCGCCCTCGCGGACCGGCTGGACGAGACGGCAATCGTAGTGTCGTCCAAGTCCGGCTCCACACTGGAAACCGACTCGCAGCGCCGTATCTTTGAGCAGGCCTTCACCGATGCCGGGCTTGATGCCAAGAGCCGGATCATCATCGTCACGGATCCCGGCTCGCCCCTGGACAAGGCAGCCCGTGAAGCCGGCTACCGCGCCGTCTTCAACGCAGACCCCAATGTGGGTGGTCGCTATTCTGCCCTCACTGCTTTCGGCCTGGTCCCGTCGGGACTGGCGGGCGTGGACATCCAGGCGTTCCTGGACGAAGCCGAGGAAGCCGCCGAAGTCCTCAACGAGGACGCTCCTGAGAACATTGGACTGCGGCTCGGTGCCGTGCTCGGTGGCACCAACCCGCTGCGGAATAAGGTGGTCATCGCCGAGGACGGTTCGGGCATTGTGGGCTTCGCGGATTGGGCCGAACAGCTCATCGCCGAATCCACCGGAAAGCTCGGCACGGGCGTCCTGCCGGTCGTTGCCGGCCCCACGTCCCCTGAAGTCTCAAGCGGCGCCGAGGACGTCCTCGTGGTCCGGCTGGTAGGAGCGGACGCCGACGTCGACTTTTCCGGGGACGAAGCCGCCATTGCCGGCGGTCTTGCCGCGCAAATGATGGCATGGGAGTTTGCCACCGCCGTGGCCGGCCGGTTGCTGGGCATCAACCCCTTTGACCAGCCCGATGTAGAGGCTGCAAAGGTTGCTGCCCGCGGCCTTCTGGATGCACAGCCCGAGCCGACTCCTGCCGCCTTCGTGGACGGCGCCATTGAGGTGCGCGGCGGCGACTGGCTGGGACACGCTTCCTCTGCCTCAGAGGCCGTCAACGCCCTGCTGGGCCAGCTTGGGACGGAAAGCTACCTGAGCGTCCAGGCATACTTCGACCGGGTCGCCTTCGCCTCCCTGGAAGCTGTCCGTGATGAACTTGCCGTCATCAGCGGCCGCCCTGTCACCTTCGGCTGGGGTCCGCGGTTCCTGCATTCCACTGGCCAGTTCCACAAGGGTGGACCGGCTGTCGGCGTGTTCCTGCAGGTCACCGCGGAACCGTCCGGTGACATCGCAATTCCGGACCGGCCCTTCACATTCGGAGAACTTATCTCCGCACAGGCTGCCGGCGATGCCCAGGTTCTGGAAAGTCATGGCCGGCCCGTCCTGCGGCTGCACCTGACAGACCGGAGCGCGGGTACTGAGCAGCTACGGAAAATCGTTGCAGAACTGGCCGCGCAGGCCTCCTCTGTCCCTGAAAGCTAAGGCAGCACCACACACCATGCCAGAAACTGAAAACGGCACCCGGCCACAGGCGCGGTACGGAAAGCCCGGTCGCAATCCGCTCCGGGACCCGAGGGACCGCCGTCTGAACCGGATCGCCGGCCCTTCCTCACTGGTCCTCTTCGGCGTCACAGGGGACCTTGCCCGCAAAAAGCTCATGCCGGCTGTCTACGACCTGGCCAACCGTGGGTTGTTGCCGCCGAGCTTCGCGCTGGTCGGCTTCGGCCGCCGTGCCTGGAATGACACGGACTTCGCGGCCGAGGTCAAGGCCTCGGTGAAGTCCTTTGCACGTACTCCATTCGACGAGGCCGTGTGGAACCAGCTCTCCGAGGGCATCCGGTTTGTCCAGGGCGAGTTCGACGACGACGATGCCTTTGAGCGCCTCGGTGACACCATCGCGGCCTTGGATGAGCAGAGGGGTACGCGCGGTAACCACGCGTTCTACCTCTCCATCCCGCCCAAGGCATTCGAACAGGTCTGCCGGCAGTTGTCCAAGCACGGCCTGGCCCAGGCCGACCACGGCCAGTGGCGACGTGTCGTCATCGAGAAGCCCTTCGGACACGACCTCGAGTCTGCCCGTCAGCTCAACGACATCGTGGAGTCGGTCTTTCCACCCGACGCCGTTTTCAGGATTGACCACTACCTGGGCAAGGAGACGGTCCAGAACATCCTGGCCCTGCGTTTCGCCAACCAGCTGTTTGAGCCGCTCTGGAACTCCAACTACGTTGACCACGTCCAGATCACCATGGCCGAGGACATCGGCACGGGTGGCCGGGCGGGGTATTACGACGGCGTCGGCGCGGCCCGTGACGTCATCCAGAACCACCTCCTCCAGCTGCTGGCGCTGACGGCGATGGAGGAACCAATCTCCTTCAATGCCGATGATCTGCGTGCTGAGAAAGAGAAGGTCCTGGCGGCCGTCAAGCTGCCTGAAGACCTCTCCACGCATTCCGCCCGGGGGCAATTCACCGGCGGTTGGCAGGGCGGCGAGCAGGTTCAGGGTTATCTTGAAGAAGAGGGTATTCCAGCCGATTCGAAGACCGAAACCTACGCTGCCATTCGGCTGGATATCAATACCCGGCGCTGGCACGGCGTGCCTTTCTACCTTCGGGCCGGGAAGAGGCTCGGCCGCCGGGTGACGGAAATCGCCGTCGTCTTCAAGCGCGCACCGAACCTGCTGTTCCGGGACCACAGTGAGGACGATTTTGGCCAGAACGCGGTGGTTATCCGCGTGCAGCCCGATGAAGGCGTCACCATCCGGTTCGGTTCCAAGGTTCCCGGGACCCAGATGGAGGTCCGCGATGTCACCATGGACTTCGGTTACGGCCACTCCTTCACCGAGTCCAGCCCTGAAGCCTACGAGCGCCTCATCCTCGACGTGCTCCTGGGCGAGCCGCCGCTGTTCCCGCGTCACCAGGAAGTGGAGTTGTCCTGGAAGATCCTTGACCCGTTCGAGGACTACTGGGCCGGGCTGGATGAACAACCCGAACCATATGCACCCGGCAGCTGGGGCCCCGCCTCTGCCGATGAACTCCTGTCCCGCGACGGGCGAACCTGGAGAAGGCCATGATCGTAGATCTTCCGGATACAACAACGTCAAAGATCTCCAAGAAGATCATGTCCCTGCGCGAGCAGGGCGGTGTGATCGCCCTGGGCCGGGTTTTGACCTTGGTCGTCGTCACCAAATCCGGTCTTGAGGAAGAAGCGATCGAAGCAGCCAATGAGGCCAGCCGGGAGCACCCCTGCCGCATCATTGTGCTGGCCGATGCCGGAGCATCTGAACCCACACGCCTGGACGCACAGATCCGCGTGGGCGGCGATGCCGGTGCTTCTGAGGTGATCGTCCTCCGCGGCTATGGTGAGCTGGCAGAAGAAAACGAATCCCTGGTGGCGGCGCTGCTGCTCCCGGACGCCCCGATTGTGGCCTGGTGGTCCCACGGCGCACCGAAGAACGCGTGCGACACCTCCATCGGCCGGATCGCGCACCGCCGGATCACCGATTCAGCCAATGAGGCCGACCCGCAGGCGGCGTTGGAGAACATCCGGGCTACCTACAAGGCAGGCGACACCGACCTCGCCTGGACCCGGTTAACCAACTGGCGCATCCAGCTCGCAGCAGTCCTGGACCAGGTGGACCCGGCGCCGGTAACGGCTGTGGCCGTAGAAGGCGCATCCGATTCACCCAGCACCATTCTCCTGGCAGCCTGGTTGACGCTTGCACTTGATGCTCCCGTGACCATTGTGGCGGACCCTGCTGGCACCGGCATCAGGCGCGTGCGCCTGAGCCGTTCCAGCGGTGACGTCCAACTGTTCCGGCCCGGGTTGTCCGTGGCCGAACTCACCCAGCCTGGCCAACCCGCCCAGCGCATCACCCTTCCCCGCCGGAGCCTACGCGATTGCCTGGCGGAGGAACTGCGCCGCTTGGACCCGGATGAAGTGTTCGGCGAAGTGATTACTATTGGACTGCCACGTACCAACCTAAGGAGTGTCCGTCCCAGTGAGCGTTGAGCCACGCGTCAGCATCCATCCCGATTCATCCGTACTGATGGCCGCAATCGCGGCAAGACTGATCACCAAACTGGTGGATGTGCAGGACAAGCACGGTTCAGCCACGGTGGTTCTCACCGGAGGGACCGTCGGCATCGGATCGTTGAAGGCAGTAGCGTCATCAGCCGCTGCGCCTGCCGTGGATTGGTCCAAAGTGAATTTCTGGTGGGGAGACGAACGTTTCGTCCCGGCGGACAGCCCGGACAGCAATGCCGTGCAGGCCTTCGACGCCCTGCTGGCACACATCCCGGTGGATCCGGAGCGCGTCCATCGGGCTGGATCCAGTGACGAGTTCGCGACACCAGAGGAAGCCGCCGCCGATTACGCCGAACGCCTGAGGGCAGCGGCAGCAGCAGAACACGCTGCGGACATGTCCGATGGCCGCCCGGAGCAGCCCGGTTTGCTCCCCCGGTTCGACGTTGTGCTGCTGGGTGTAGGCCCGGACGCGCACGTTGCCTCGCTGTTTCCCGAGCAGGGCGGCGTCCGGGAGAAGGAACTGACGGTAGTCGGCGTGCGCAATTCGCCCAAGCCGCCTCCCGAACGTATCTCCCTGACGCTGCCTGCGATCAATACCGCAGCCGAGGTGTGGATGGTGGTGGCCGGCGAGGACAAAGCAGGGGCCGTCGGTTTGGCCCTGGCGGGCGCCAACCCGGTTCAGGTTCCGGCTGCCGGCCCTTCAGGCACGTCGAGGACGTTGTGGCTTATTGACGGAAACGCCGCCTCACGGGTCCCGGCTCAGCTCGTCCGGAAGGACTTTTCTGGCGCGTAGCCGTTCCAGCGCTCCGGCCAGGACAGCTTCGGCGTCCTGGCCGGAGCGTCGTTCTTTAACGTACTCGAGGTGGCTTTTGTAGCCGTCCTCGGACTGCTCAGCCGGATCAGGTCCGGCTCCATCACGCGAGGCGATGTGCCCGCAATGCCGGCAGTCCCATATCGTGGGGACTTGTTCATCAGGGAGCTCAAGAAAAACAAGCCGCGTTTCGTGGCCCCGGTCGCACCAGTAGGACACACGCATACGCGGCACATTCACTCCCGAGGAGTGATCGGATTCATTTCTGGGCCCGGTACCTTCATTGACACCCACGCGGGTGCCCCGAAACCCTGAGGCGGCATGTACCACGGGCGACTCCTGGCTGCTCGACTGGCGGCTTAACTGACTGTGGCCGTTGGCAAGGCCAACAGCCACAGTCTAATGCGCAGTCTGTTCCGGCGTCAGGGTCGCACCGTGTTTTCCTGAAGTTCCCGGAGCAAGGTCAGGAGTCGCCGGCCCCGGCGAACTTCATGACCAGCCCAAGAGCGATGATCACCACGCCCCAGGTGACTCCCAGAATGACGGTAAATCGGTTCAGGTTCCGCTCAGCCACGCCGGAAGAACTCAGGCCGGAGCTCATGCCTCCGCCGAACATGTCAGAGAGGCCCCCGCCGCGTCCCTTATGGAGCAGGATCAAGAGGGTCAGCAGAAGGCTGGTAACGCCCAGGATAATCTGCAGGATGACATGAAGAACGTCCACGACGGCCTTTCCAAAGTTGGGATGACGGGAGCCGGCTGATTAACCAGCGGTGAGGTGGCTCTCGAACCTGACAATATTAGCAAACTCAGCAGGGTCCAGGCTTGCACCACCGACCAACACGCCGTCTACATCGCGTTCGTTGAGGATTGCGGCAACGTTGCTGGCCTTGACCGAGCCGCCATAAAGAAGCCTGACCTTGGCAGCGACTTCCCCGCCGAAAAGTTTGACCAGTTCAGCGCGGATGGCGGCGCACATTTCCTGGGCGTCATCCGGACCTGCGACTTCACCGGTGCCAATGGCCCAAACGGGTTCATAAGCCACCACGAGGCTTCCCGCCTGTTCGGCGGAAAGGCCTTCGACGTCGGCACGCAGCTGACCGAGGGTGTGCTCCACGTGGGTGCCCGCCTGGCGGACTTCAAGCCCCTCGCCAACGCAGAGGACCGGCGCCAGGCCATGAGTGTAAGCGGCCTTGACCTTGGCGTTGAGCATCTGGTCAGACTCGTTGTGGATAGTCCGCCGTTCGCTATGGCCCACCAGTACGTACGTGCACCCCAGCTTCGCCAGGAACTGACCGGATATGTCGCCTGTATAGGCTCCCGAATCAAACTGGGAAAGGTCCTGGCCGCCGTATTCAATGTCCAGTTCGTCGCCCTGGACCAGGGTTTGCACTCCGCGAAGGTCAGTAAACGGCGGGAACACCGCCACTTCCACCCGGCTGTAGTCGTGTTTGGCGTCGCTGAGGGTCCAGGCCAGCTTCTGCAGGAGGGTGATGCCCTGGACGTGGTCCATGTTCATCTTCCAGTTGCCCGCAATGAGCGGCTTACGATCAAAGGCGCCGTTGGTTGACGTCGTCACATGTTCTCCAAAAGTGTGTGAAATGAAGAGGCCGGCAGGCACCGCAACACTTATTGCTGTATCTACCGGCCTCCCTTGGCTAGCGGTCCAGGACGCTCAGTCCTGGCAGTTCCTTGCCCTCGAGGTATTCCAGGCTTGCGCCGCCACCCGTGGAAATGTGGCCGAACTGGTCATCTGCGAAGCCCAGGGTCCGGACTGCTGCGGCGGAGTCGCCACCGCCCACCACAGTGAAAGCCTCCGATTCCGTCAGGGCCTTGGCCACGGCACGGGTGCCATCGGCAAATGCTTCGAACTCGAACACACCCATGGGGCCGTTCCAGAAGACGGTCTTTGCTGCCTTGATCCGGTCAGCAAATTCCGCGGCTGATTCGGGGCCGATGTCCAGACCCATGCCGCTGGCGCCAAAGCTGCTTTCCTCTATCGCTTCGGCACTGACTGTCTGGTGCCCGGCATCAGCCGCGAACTTTTCGGCAACTACTACGTCAGTCGGAACCACGAATTCGGTTCCGGCTTCAGCAGCACGCTTGAGGTAGTCCTGCACTACCGGAATCTGGTCTGCTTCCAGCAGGCTCGAAGCAACCTTGTGGCCTTGGGCAGCCAGGAAGGTGAAGAGCATGCCGCCACCTACCAGGACGGTGTCTGCCTTGCCCAGGAGGTTGTCGATGACCGCGAGCTTGTCGGACACCTTCGAACCACCAAGGACCACGACGTACGGGCGCTGGGTGTCGGTGGTCAGCTTGCGCAGTACCTCGACTTCCGTGTGCACCAGATCGCCCTGGAAGGACGGAAGCCGGGTGGCGACGTCGTAAACGCTTGCATGCTTACGGTGCACTGCACCGAAGGCATCGTCCACGAAGGCACCGTTACCGGCGGTCAGGCCCACCAGTTCATCTGCCAAGGCGCCGCGTTCGGCGTCGTCCTTGCTGGTTTCGCGTGGATCGAAGCGAACGTTCTCCAGGACCAGCGCTTCGCCGTCCTTGAGGGATGCCGCACGCTCTTTGGCGGAGGGTCCGACCGTGTCCGCGGCAAGGGTTACCGGAAAGCCGGCAAGCTCGGCCAGGCGGGCGGCAGCCGGTTTGAGGGAATACTTGTCCTCCGGGGCGCCCTTGGGGCGGCCGAGGTGGGCAGTTACCAGTACGCGCGCACCGGCGTCCGTTAGCTTTTCCAGCACTGGCAGCGAGGCGCGGATGCGGCCGTCGTCAGTGACGGTAGAGCCGTCGAGCGGCACATTCAGGTCGCTTCGAACCAGAATGTACCGCCCGCGGACACCTTCAGCGATCAGTTCGTTGAGGGTGTGAAAGGTCATGGACCAACCCTAACCCAGCTTGGAAGCAACAAGCTCTGTCAGGTCGACCAGACGGTTGGAGTAGCCCCATTCGTTGTCATACCAGGAAACGACCTTGACCTGGTTGCCGATGACCTTGGTCAGGCCGGCGTCAAAGATCGACGAAGCGGGATCGCCTACGATATCGGACGAAACAATGGGCTCTTCGGTATAAGTCAGGAAGCCCATGAGCTCCTCGGACTCCGAGGCTGCCTTGAGGGCTGCGTTGACTTCCTCCACCGTGGTTTCGCGCGAGACCGTGACGGTCAGGTCAGTGGCGGAACCCGTGGGGACCGGAACCCGGATGGCATAGCCGTCCAGCTTGCCCTTGAGTTCCGGTAGGACCAGCCCGATGGCCTTTGCCGCACCGGTGGAGGTGGGCACCATGTTGATTGCTGCTGCCCGGGCCCGGCGAAGATCCTTGTGCGGGCCGTCCTGCAGGTTCTGGTCCGCGGTGTAGGCGTGGATGGTTGTCATCAGGCCACGCTCGATCCCGAAGGAGTCGTTGATGACCTTGGCCAGTGGTCCCAGGCAGTTGGTGGTGCATGACGCGTTCGAGATGATGTTGTGGGCGTCGGAATCGTAAAGACCCTCATTGACACCCATCACGATCGTGATGTCTTCGTCAGAGGCCGGTGCGGAGATCAGCACCTTTTTGGCGCCGGCATCGATGTGCTTCTGGGCGTCGGCGGCCTTGGTGAAGAACCCGGTGGACTCGATTACGATGTCCACCCCGAGTTCACCCCAGGGCAGCTTCGCTGGATCGCGCTCGGCCAGAACCTTGATGGTGCGGCCGTCAACGATGATATTGCCGTCCTTGACCTCGATGGATTCCTTGAGGCGGCCGCCTACGGAGTCGTACTTGAAGAGGTGGGCGAGTGCCTCCGGGCTGGTGAGGTCGTTGACAGCTACGATCTCAAGGTCTGCACCCTGCGCGAGTGCTGCGCGGAAGTAATTGCGGCCGATGCGGCCGAAGCCATTAATACCAATACGGGTCGTCACTTTTTCAGTCTCCTTGGTGCTCTTGCAAGCACACCTAGTTGAGTCGGGCGTTCAAAGCCAACTAACAGATCCCGCACGCCATTGGGCAGAGATGATTTCAATTTCGGAGGGCGACCAGCCACATTGCTGAAGGCTAACCGCCTTCCGTGATCTATCTTACGTTTAAGAACCTCCGCCCCCGCAACTGCGGGGGCGGAGAGTCCGGATCCCGGTCAGATTCGGCGTGAATGTGACCTTTGTTACAACCAGATGACGCGGAAAAGACTAAGAAACCGTAATCAGGCCGCTGGCGTTCGTGCGTGCGCCCTCGAAGCGCTTGGCGACGTCGGCCCAGTTGACGATGTTCCAGAACGCCTTGACGTAGTCAGCCTTGACGTTGACGTAATCCAGGTAGAAGGCGTGCTCCCACATGTCCAGCATCAGCAGCGGCGTGGTGCCCAAAGCGACGTTGCCCTGCTGGTCATAAAGCTGCTCGATGACCAGGTTGCCGCCGATGGGCTCGTAGGCCAGGAAGGCCCAGCCGGATCCCTGCAGAGCAAGCGCAGCAGCGCTGAACTGTGCACGGAAAGCATCGAAGGAACCGAAAGCGTCCTCGATGGCAGCAGCAAGCTCACCCTCGGGCTTGTCGCCCCCGTCCGGAGAAAGGTTGTTCCAGAAGACCGAGTGGTTGACGTGTCCGCCGGTGTGGAAGGCGAGGTCCTTCGAGAGGCGGTTGATGTTGGCGAAGTCGCCCTTTTCACGGGCATCGGCCAGCTGGGCCAGTGCGTTGTTGGCGCCCGCGACGTAAGCTGCGTGGTGCTTGCTGTGGTGCAGTTCCATGATGCGCGCAGAGATGTGCGGCTCCAGCGCTGCGTAGTCGTAGCTGAGTTCAGGCAGAACGTATTCGGTCACAAAATCCTCCAATGTCGTGGACAGTTGTCCGGTTGGTAACTCTCGGATTGTGCATCCGGATGGCGGTGCATCCGGAAATATAGGGGCGGTCACAGGCCCTGTGCGGCATAACCACCGGGGTCCGGCAGGTATTTCCGCCGCCTGCTCTTGATTCTAGGACGCCGGCTAGTCGTCCAGCATTTCCGGTGTCACATTGGCGTCCGTCCCGGGTATGCCCAGGTCAAGTGCGCGTTTGTCCGCCATGGCCAGCAAGCGGCGGATCCTTCCGGCAATGGCGTCTTTGGTCATCATCGGTTCGGCCAAACGGCCGAGTTCATCGAGGCTGGCCTGCTTGTGCGCTACCCGCAGTTCGCCCGCATACTTCAGGTGATCCGGAACATCATCACCGAGGATCTCCAACGCGCGCTCCACTCTGGCCCCTGCGGCAACTGCGGCCTGTGCGGAGCGGCGAAGGTTGGCGTCGTCAAAGTTGGCGAGCCGGTTTGCTGTAGCGCGCACTTCTTTGCGCATCCGGCGTTCTTCCCAGACCATCAGGGCGTCATGGGCACCCATCCGGGTCAGGAGTTCGGCTATGGTGTCGCCGTCGCGGATCACAACACGGTCCACGCCCCTGACCTCGCGGGCCTTCGCCTGGATGCCAAGGCGCCGGGCTGCACCGACAAGCGCCAGCGCCGATTCAGGGCCGGGGCAGGTCACCTCCATGGCGGACGAACGTCCGGGCTCGGTAAGCGAACCATGGGCGAGGAAGGCGCCACGCCAGACGGCTTCGGCGTCGGCGGCAGAACCGTTGACGACGGCGGATGGCAGCCCCCGGACAGGACGTCCCCTGCCGTCCAGCAGGCCGGTCTGTCGTGCCAGGGCTTCACCGTCACGGACTACACGCACCACATAGCGGTTGCCGCGCCGGAGGCCGCCACCCGAGACCACGATGATTTCGCTCTGGTGTCCATAGACTTCAGCGATGGCAGCCCGAAGCCTGCGGGCCGTGGAAGCCAGATCGACTTCCGCTTCAATCACGATCCTGCCGGAAATAATGTGCAGTCCTCCGGCAAACCGAAGCATGGCCGATACCTCGGCTTTACGGACTGAGGACTTCTTGATGTCCAGCCGGGAAAGCTCTTCCTTAACCGATGATGTCAGTGCCATGGCACCTCTTCCTAACTGTTCCCGAAAATATCGTGGTACGCCGCGGCGAGCCGCAAGGGATCATGGACAGGCCGCCGTCCCGCGGCCCCAACTCTACCCAAGACCACCTCGGCACCGATCATTCCTGCCGCCTTCTCGAATTCCGCCCTGTCCGAAACCGAGGCCGGATCTGCAAGGACGACGTCGACACTGAAGCCGGGTGCGTAATCCCGCAGGGCGTACAGGTGATCAGCGGCAGTCATCCCGCTGGTTTCCTTGGTGTCGGTAGCCAGGTTCATGGTCAGACAGCGCTTGGCAGGTGTGTCACAGAGCGCCTGGCGCATTTCCGGCAGCAGCAGGTGCGGCAGGACCGAGGTGTACCAGGAGCCAGGTCCGAGCACCACCCAGTCAGCCAACTCAATTGCCGTCAGTGCCTCGACGCAGGCCGGCGCGGCTTCCGGCAGCAGCCGGACCCGTTCCAGCGAACCCGCCACAGCACACCGCGCCTGCCCGCTGATAGTCTGCAGGGCCCATTCTCCGTCCGGGGCTGTCACTCTGACATCGCCTTCGATGGTCAGCGGAACAGTGGACATGGGCAGCACCTGGCCTCGGGCACCCAGAAGGGCGCCGGCCCATTTGAGGCCGTCGACGGCGTCGCCCAGCAATTCCCAGAGAGTCACAATGAGGAGATTCCCCATGGCGTGCTCATCCAGGGCGCCCGGTTTTCCGTTCGCAGGGCGGAACCTGTGCTGCATGACATCGCGCCAGGTACGGCCCCAGTCGGTGTCGTCGCACAAAGCGGACAGCGCCATGCGAAGATCACCAGGAGGCAGGACACCGTATTCCTCGCGCAGGCGACCCGACGATCCGCCGTCGTCTGCCACCGTCACAATCGCAGTCAGCTCCGACGTCAGCAGCCGCAGGGCCGACAGAGAGGCCGACAGCCCGTGTCCGCCGCCGAGGGCAACTACGGTAGGGCCTTTGGACTGTTGGTTCGCGGAGGACTTGGCAGGCGGAATGAGCGGCAGCGGCCCGGTCAGCATTCCCATTATTCCCTGCCCAGGTCCCGATGAGTGGTGGTTACCGTGACGCGCGGAAACTGCGCCAGCCGTTTCGAAAGTTCAGCGGCGACCGCCACCGAGCGGTGCTTTCCGCCGGTACAGCCGACGGCGATCGTCGCGTAATGCTTGTTCTCACGCCGGTAGCCGTCCAACACCGGTTCCAACGCCAGGACGTAGCGGTCCACGAACTCGGCGACGCCCTCGGCTTCCAGGACGTAATCGCTGACAGGCTTGTCGAGACCGGTGTGCGGGCGAAGCTGGGGCACCCAGTGCGGGTTGGGGATGAACCTGACATCAGCGACGTAGTTGGCGTCCACCGGCAGGCCGTACTTGAAACCGAAGCTCATCACGTTTAGCCGCAGTGCCACCGGTCCAGAGTCGCTGAAGAGCTCCGTAATGGCGGTCGCGAGCCCGTGAACATTGAGGGTCGAGGTGTCCAACACCAGGTCGGACGAGTCCTTCAACTCCTTCAGTACTTCACGTTCGGTGGCAATGCCATCCAGGATCCGCCCTCCGCCCTGGAGCGGATGGGGGCGCCGGCCCTGTTCGAACCGGCGCACGAGGACGTCGTCCTTGGCATCGAGGAACAATACCCTGAACTTCACCCCACTGGCTTCCAGGGCGCCGAGGGAGGCCCGGATATCCGCGAAGAGGCCCTTGCTGCGGACATCCATCACCACAGCCAGCCTGGGAATGGACTGCGGCGCATGCGAAACCAGCCCTGCCAGGGTTCCGAGCATCTGTGGCGGCAGGTTTTCGACTACATACCAGCCATGGTCCTCCAGGGCATCGGCGGCGGTGCTGCGGCCGGCCCCGGACATTCCCGTGACCACGAGCAGTTCGGATTCGAGGGGCTTGACCGGCCTGAGGCCGTTGTGCCCAGTCCCGGAATCCGCCGTCGTCTCTGCCATGAATCGTGCTCCGTCTCTGCAATGTCTTTGCGATGTCTTTGCGATGTCTCTGCGATACCAACAAGCCCGGGCGCGAGCTGCGCCTGACCCGTTCCTTACCCTAGCTAAGATTCAATGATTTCGCCGGTGGTCATGTTGACGGCGGGAGCCGGTTCCACCTGGTCACCCGAAAGATGACCGGCGATGGCAGCCGCCAGCGAAGGGCCAATGCCCCGGACCCGGGTCAGCTCTTCCACCGGCGCTGCCTTGATGGCCTTGACAGAACCAAAATGCTCCAGCAGGGCCTTCCGTTTGGAAGTGCCAAGGCCCGGTACGCCATCAAGGACTGAAACGGTCATGGCCTTGCCGCGCTTCTGTCGGTGGAATGAGATGGCGAAACGGTGGGCTTCATCCCGGATGCGCTGCAACAAGTACAGGCCCTGGGAGCTCCTCGGCAGGATCACCGGGAAGTCGCTGTCCGGCAGCCATACTTCCTCGAGCCGCTTGGCAAGGCCCACTACATAGACGTCGTCAATTCCCAGTTCAGCCAACGCCCGTGCCGCGGCATTAACCTGGGGCTTTCCGCCGTCGACCACTACCAGGTTCGGCGGATAGGCAAACTTCGCCCGCGGCGCAGGGGTGGTCGAGTCAAGGACAGCACCTGCGCCATCGGTCTTGCCGGCTGATTCAACGGAGGCATCGAGGGCATCCTGTTTATCGCTTTGGTCCTGCAGGTAATGCCGGAAGCGGCGCGTCAGCACATCGTGCATCGCCGCAGTATCGTCCGCAGCAGCAGGCCCGGTGACTGAGAACTTCCGGTAGTCGGACTTTTTGGGCAGGCCATCCTCCACTACCACCATCGAGGCCACAACGTTGGTTCCCTGAACATGGGAAATATCGAAGCATTCGATCCGAAGCAGGGCTACCGGCAGGTCCAGCGCCTCCTGCAACTCCTGAAGCGCCTGCGAGCGGACCGTAAGGTCGCCGGCGCGGCGGGTTTTGTGAAGCTTGAGGGCGTGCTCGGCATTATCACGCACAGTGCCGAGCAGGGCAGCCTTGTCGCCCCGCTGCGGCACACGCACGTCCACCCTGGCGCCCCGCAGGCCACCGAGCCAGACGGCCAGCTCGGCGCTGTTGCTGGGCATCACCGGCACCAGCACCTCCCGCGGCAGCCTGCCATGCTTCCCGTCGTCCTCGCCATAGACCTGCTGCAGCAGATGTTCCACGAGGTCCGGCGTCGTGGAGTCCTCAACCTTTTCCACCACCCAGCCGCGCTGTCCGCGCACGCGTCCGCCACGGACATGGAACACCTGGACGGCCGCCTCGAGATCGTCCTCGTGCAGGGCGAAGATGTCGGCGTCGGTATCCTCGGCAAGCACCACTGCGTTGCGTTCAAAAACCTTGCGCAGGGCGCTGATGTCATCGCGGATCCGGGCTGCCCGTTCATAATCGAGTTCAGCCACCGCGGCAGCCATGTCTTTTTCCAGCCGCGAAATGAAGCGCGTGGCCTCACCGCCCATGAAAGCGCAGAAATCCTCTGCCAGTGCACGGTGGTCTTCCGGGGAGATCCGTCCCACGCACGGCGCGGCACATTTGTCGATGTAGCCCAGGAGGCAGGGCCTGCCACTGGCTTCTGCCCGACGGAATACACCGGCGCTGCAGCTCCGGACAGGGAAAACCCGCAGGAGCGTGTCCATCGTTTCCCGGATGGCCCCGGCGGTGTAGGGACCGAAGTACCGGGTGCCCTTGCGGCGGTCACCGCGCATGACCTGGACACGCGGGAATTTCTCACCCATGGTCAGCGCAAGGTAGGGGTAGGTCTTGTCGTCCCGGAACACCACGTTGAACCGTGGCTTGAATTCCTTGATCCACGTAAACTCAAGCTGCAGGGACTCAAGCTCGCTGCCCACCACAGTCCATTCGACGCTGCTCGCCGCGTGCACCATCGCGTGCGTCTTGGCCAACAGGCCGGCAGGGTTGGCAAAGTAGCTGTTCAGCCGGGAACGGAGGTTCTTGGCCTTACCGACGTAGATGACCCGTCCCTGGGCATCACGGAACCGGTAGACCCCGGGGTTGGTTGGTATCTCGCCCGGCTGGGGGCGGTAACTAGCTGGGTCTGCCACGGTTCCAGTCTACTGAGGGCATGCCGGTGCGCCGGACCGGTCAGTCAATCGTCTTGTTCTGGTTATAGCTGGTGGACCGTTCCTGGCCAGTCAGCTCGGCGATCGAGTCCATGATCGTGTCCGTAACCGCGCGGCGCGCCGGCAGCGAGTGATCAGGACCCGTCTTGTCGAAATAGAGCGGCTCTCCGACTTTCATCAGGAAGTGCTGGGGTTTGACAGAGTTCTGGCCCGCGGGCTGCAGGTTCTCCGTGCCAATCAGGCCAACCGGAATGACGGGGGCGCCCGTGGTCAGGGCGAGCCAGCCCACGCCGGTCCGGCCGCGGTAGAGGATACCGTCCCTGGACCGTGTGCCTTCCGGGTAAATGCCAATCCCTTTGCCTGCCTCCAGGATGTCCAGGAGTGACCTCAGCGCCTGGACGCTGGCGGCCTGCTCGCCGCGCTCAACCGGAATGGAACCGACGCCCTCGAAGAAGGACTTCATCACGCGGCCTTTGACGCCACTGGTGGTGAAGTATTCGGCTTTGGCAAAGAATGCCACCGGACGCGGCATCAGGGCCTGCACAATGACGCTGTCCAGGAAGGAAAGGTGGTTGGGTGCCACGATGAACGGCCCGTCCTTGGGCACGTTCTCCAGGCCGACGACGGTAGGCCGGCAGGTTGTGGAAATCAACCCCCGCGTGGTCCAGCGGATTGCATCAAACAGCGCCATTGGTCTCCTTCTGAACGGCAATCGCAGCGGGGCCGGTGAGGCTGGCAACGGCGGGGAGCACTTCGGATGGCAGGTCCACGGTGACAACAGCGCCCGCGGCCTCAAGCTCCCCAAGGGCCGCGAAACCCCAACGGACGCCAATGCAGCCAATCCCGTTGGCCAGTGCCCCCGCGACGTCCTGCGCCCGGTCCCCCACCATGACAGCTTCTGTAGTCGAAAGACTCGCCAGCGCGCTGCCGATAATCTCCTTCTTGCCCAGATGGACGCCAGTCAACGTCTCGTCGTCAGCGGAACCATGGATACAGCTGAAGTAGCGGCTCAGCCCGTGGTATTCCAGGACGACATGAGCGAGGGCCTGCGGCTTTTGGGTTGCGACGGCCAGGGGGTGCCCGGCAGCCAGCAGGCTTTCCAGCAGTTCCCTGACGCCCGGGTAGACGGCTCCCTGCCCGATACCGGTTGAGCGGTAGTACGCGCGGTAGAGCGCTATGGTTTGGTCCAGCAGGTGAGCTGGAACTCCGGCAATGTTCAGGAGGGCGTCACTAAGCTTCGGCCCGATCATCGACTGAAGGGCAGCCGGTGCGGGCACGGGTAGGCCCACAGCAACAAGTGCACTGGCGATTCCGTCCTGGATTCCTCCCGCTGGATCGACAAGAGTGCCGTCTAGGTCAAAAATCACGGGCACTGTTGAGGAAGTCACCGGCTTAGTTTCTCATGAGAGCACTCGTGCCGGAAACTCGCATTCCGCAAAAGGAATATTTCCCCCCCGGGATGCGGTCCTCAGTGCAGCAGTTCTGCCAAAAAGGCGGCAGTATGGCTCTCTGTTGACTTGGCCAGCTGTTCCGGCGTACCGGTTGCCACAACGCGGCCACCACCGGACCCACCGTCAGGACCGAGGTCCACGATCCAGTCAGCACTCTTAATAACGTCCAAATTGTGCTCGATGGTAATGACTGTGTTGCCTTTGTCCACCAGGCCTTGCAGAACCATCAGGAGCTTTCGGATGTCCTCGAAATGCAGTCCCGTTGTGGGTTCATCCAGGACGTACACGCTGCGGCCGTTGGACCGTTTCTGCAGTTCCGCCGCGAGCTTGACGCGCTGGGCCTCCCCGCCGGACAACGTCGTGGCAGGCTGGCCCAGGCGCACGTAGCCCAGACCGACGTCCACCAGCGTGTTCAGGTGCCGGGCAATGGGTGAGAAGGCGGCAAAGAATTCCGCGCCTTCCTCGATAGGCATGTTCAGCACATCGGCGATGGTTTTTCCCTTGTAGTGGACCTCAAGGGTTTCCCTGTTGTACCGGGCACCGTGGCAGACCTCGCAGGGCACGTAGACGTCAGGCAGGAAGTTCATTTCGATCTTGAGCGTGCCGTCGCCCGAGCACGCCTCGCAACGGCCGCCCTTAACGTTGAACGAGAAGCGGCCGGGCAGGTACCCGCGGACCTTGGCTTCCGTGGTCTCCGCGAAGAGCTTCCGGATATTGTCAAAAACGCCTGTGTAAGTGGCCGGGTTGGACCGCGGCGTGCGCCCGATGGGGCTTTGGTCCACGTGCACTACCTTGTCCAGGTGCTCCAGGCCCTGGACGGTTTTGTGCCGTCCCGCCACCTGCTTGGCACCATTGAGCTTATTGGCCAGGACTTTGTAGAGGATCTCGTTAACCAAGGTGGATTTACCAGAGCCGCTGACACCCGTTACCGCAGTGAAAAGGCCGAGCGGGAAGGACGCCTCAACATTCAGCAGGTTGTTCTCGCGGGCCCCAACTACCTTCAGTTCGCGTTTTTTGTCGTACTTGCGCCGCTTGGCGGGAACCTCGATCTTTCGGCGGCCTGAGAGATAGTCGCCGGTCATCGACTCCTCGTTTGCCAGGAGTTCCTTGTAGGTTCCGGAGTGAACCACCTTGCCGCCGTGCTCGCCCGCTCCGGGCCCGATGTCCACCACCCAGTCCGATGCCTGGATGGTGTCTTCATCGTGTTCGACCACAATGAGGGTGTTGCCGAGGTCCCGCAGGCGGGTCAGGGTGTCAATCAGCCGGCGGTTATCCCGCTGGTGCAGGCCGATGGAGGGCTCGTCCAGGACATACAGCACACCCACCAGGCCCGAACCGATCTGGGTTGCCAGGCGGATCCGCTGGGCTTCTCCGCCGGACAGGGTACCGGCCGGGCGTTCCAGGTTCAGGTATTCAAGGCCCACGTCCAGCAGGAAGGTCAGCCGGGCCTGGATCTCCTTCAGAACCTGGTGCGCAATCTGGGCTTCGCGACCGGTAAGCACCAGCTCGTTAAGGAACTCCGCGCACTGGCGCAGCGGCAGCGCGGCCACGTGGGCAATCGATTTGCCGTTGATCAGGACGGACAACGAAGCCGGATTCAGCCGGGCACCATTGCAGGCCGGGCACGGAATCTGGCGCATGTATTCCTCGTACCGGTCGCGGGCCCATTCCGAATCGGTTTCACCGTGCTTGCGATGCACATACTGGATGGCGCCTTCAAAGCCGGTGCTGTACTTGCGTTCACGACCGAAGCGGTTCTTGTACTGGACGACGACTTTGTGGTCCTTGCCGTGCAGCACCGTCTGGCGGATGTCCTCGCCCAGCTTTTCCCAGGGGGTTTTCATGGAGAAGCCGAGCTCCGAGGCCAGGCCCTCCAGCAGCCTGTTCCAGTACTCGGTGGTGGCAGTGCCCAGGGACCAGGGCGCAATGGCCCCTTCGGCCAGTGAGAGCTCCGGGTTTGGGATGATGAGTTCCTCATCCACCTCCAGGCGGGTGCCGATGCCGCTGCAGACAGCGCAGGCGCCGAACGGGTTGTTGAAGGAGAAGGACCGTGGCTCAATTTCATCAATGGCCAGCGGGTGTTCGTTGGGGCAGGCCAGGTGCTCGGAGAAAGCACGGAGCCGGGCAGGATCCTTTGCGTCGACGTCAACAAACTCGGCCAGGACGCGCCCCTCGGCCAGGCCCAGCGCAGTCTCCACCGAGTCGGTCAGCCGCTGGCTGATCCCCTCCTTGACCACCAGCCGGTCCACTACTACCTCGATGGTGTGCTTGTACTGCTTGCCCAGCTTGGGCGGTTCGCTGAGCTGGACCAGTTCGCCGTCCACCCTGGCACGTGAATAGCCCTTTGCGGTCAGTTCCTTGAACAGGTCAACGAACTCGCCCTTCCGGCCGCGGACAACGGGGGCCAGAATCTGGAAGCGGGTGCCCTCCTCCAGTTCAAGGAGCTGGTCCACGATCTGCTGCGGCGTCTGCTTGGTGACCGGCTCCCCGCAGACAGGGCAGTGCGGACGGCCCACGCGGGCCCAGAGCAGGCGCAGGTAGTCGTAAATCTCCGTAATGGTGCCCACCGTGGAACGGGGGTTCTTGCTGGTGGACTTCTGGTCGATGGAGACCGCCGGCGAAAGGCCTTCGATGAAGTCGACGTCCGGCTTGTCCACCTGGCCCAGGAACTGCCGGGCGTAGGCGGACAGCGACTCGACGTAGCGGCGCTGGCCTTCGGCAAAGATGGTGTCGAACGCCAGCGACGACTTTCCGGAACCTGACAAGCCCGTGAAGACGATCATTGCGTCCCGCGGCAGGTCCAGGTCCACATTGCGAAGGTTATGCTCGCGGGCACCCTTAACCACCAAACGCGTGAGGTCCGGGCGATGGGAGGCTGCATTCAGGGTGGACCCGTTGGCGGGCATGGCTTCGACTGCTGTTTCTTCAGCTACGGCTTTAGGCACGAACTAATGCTAATCGAAAACTTCTTCGAATTTCTATTGACTGGATCACACCCGCCGCTAGCCGGCGTCGTAGGCCGCCGCAAGCAACTGGACTGCTTCCGCGAAGGAGACCCCCTGCTCCCGTGCAGTCGCCGCGTACCGCGCCGCAGCCTCAACCAAAGCCACCCGGCGGCTGTCACGGGCAGTGATCAGGGTCCCATTGCGCCCTTGGGTTGCCACTACCCCGGCCAGTTCCAGTTCCTTGTACGCCCTCGCCACTGTATGGGGCGCGACGCCAAGTTGAGTGGCAAGGCTGCGGACGGCGGGCAGCTTTGCCCCGGCCGGCAGGGTGCCGTCGTCGGCAAGCTGAATGATCCGCAGCCGCAACTGCTCGAAAAGCGGGACGCTGCTGCCCGTATTCGGCAGCCAGGTCCCCGGGAACGGACTGACGCCAGTCACAGCTCAGCCGGCTTTCCGGGCGACGGCAAAGATCCGGCGGAACGGGAAGACCGTCCCGTGCACCGTGGGCGGATAAGCCTCAGCTACAAGCCGGGCATACTCATGTTCAAACTCCGTTCCCTCCTCGGGCGTCAGCGCGGCCAGCACCGGGCGCAGGGCCGTGCCCCGAACCCACTCGAGGACAGGGCTCTCCCCCGTCAGGACCTGCTGGTAGCTGGTTTCCCAGACATCGGCCGAGCACCCGGCGTCGAGCATGATTTCAAGGTATTCGGCAGGTTCGGCCACAACGTCGTCATGCCGGAGCACGTCCTGGAGCGTAGCGGCCCACCGCTGCGAGGCAGCGAGTTCACGCATCAGCACGTGTGAGGGAGCACCGAAGTTTCCCGGGACCTGCATGGCGAACCACCCTCCCGGCCGCAAGGCTTCCAGCCATTTAGGCAGCAGGACCGTGTGGCCGGGTACCCACTGAAGCGCAGCGTTGGTAACCACTACGTCAGTTTCCTGATCCGGCAGCCACGTGCCGGCGTCGGCCAGTTCAAAGGCCAACCGGGGGTTTGCGCCGGCGTGATGTGCCGCCTGGGCAAGCATCTCGGGTGAGGAGTCCAGGCCCACCACCCGGGCTGAAGTCCAGCGCTGGGCAAGGGTGGCCGTGAGGTTGCCCGGCCCGCAGCCGAGGTCTACTACCTTGCTGGGATCGGTGGCGTGGATCCGCGCAGTGAGATCGAAGAACGGCCGGTTCCGGTGGTCGCCGAACTGAACGTACTTTGTGGGATCCCATTTCACTGCCTGCTCCTTGGCCTCGGGTAATTAATCGCTACCCGGAGCTTAACCCGCTGTCGGCCCGCCGTGCTGTACCAACAGGGGCACTAAGCTGGAAATCAATGAATCTTGTTGACCAGCTCCCTTCCGCAGCCGCTGCTGACCCCGATGTGCTTTACTCCAGCTTTTTGGACTGGACGTTGTCACGGGGCATCGACCTGTACCCGGCCCAGGATGAAGCAATCATGGAACTGGCCACCGGAGCGAACGTCATCCTGGCCACGCCCACCGGATCCGGAAAGTCTCTCGTGGCGATCGCCGCGCATTTCCAGGCCTTGGCACGGGGCCAGCGCAGCTACTACACGGCACCCATCAAGGCGCTCGTCTCGGAGAAGTTCTTTGCCCTGTGTGAAATCTTCGGGGCCTCCAACGTGGGCATGATCACGGGGGACTCCGGGGTGAACCAGGACGCGCCGATCATCTGCTGCACGGCAGAGATTCTGGCCAACATCGCGCTGCGTGAAGGAGCTGCAGCGGAACTCGGCGCCGTCATCATGGACGAGTTCCACTTTTATTCGGATCCGCAGCGGGGCTGGGCATGGCAGGTGCCGCTGCTGGAACTCCCCCAGGCCCAGTTCCTCCTGATGTCCGCTACGCTCGGCGATGTCAGCAGGTTTGAGAAGGGCCTTACCGAACTGACCGGGCGGCCCAGCAGCACCGTCAGCTCGGTGGAGCGTCCCATTCCACTGCATTATTACTACCAGCAGACTCCCGTCCACGAAACGCTTGAAGAGCTGCTGAGTACCCGGCAGGTCCCTGTCTACGTGGTGCACTTCAGCCAGATCGAAGCCATCGACCGTGCACAGACCCTGATGAGCATTAACGTCTGTACACGCGAGGAGAAGGACAGGATCGCCGAGCTGATCGCCAACTTCCGCTTCGCGGCCGGTTTCGGCAAGACGCTCAACCGCCTGGTGCGGCACGGAATCGGCGTGCACCATGCCGGCATGCTGCCCAAGTACCGCAGGCTGGTGGAGCAGCTGGCACAAGCCGGACTGCTGAAGGTCATCTGCGGAACGGACACGCTGGGCGTCGGCATCAACGTTCCCATCCGTACCGTCCTGCTCACCGCCCTGAGCAAGTACGACGGCGTACGCACCCGGCTGCTGAACTCCCGTGAGTTCCACCAGATTGCCGGACGGGCCGGCCGCGCCGGTTACGACACCGCCGGAACCGTGGTGGTGCAGGCCCCCGAGCACGTGATCGAGAACGTCAAAGCGATGGCGAAGGCCACGGCCAAGTTTGGTGACGACCAGAAAAAACTCCGCCAGGTAGTCAAAAAGAAACCGCCAGAGGGTTTCGTCTCATGGGGTGAACCTACCTTCAAGAGGCTGGTCGAGTCGGTGCCAGATCCCTTGACGTCCAGTTTTACCGTGACCCATTCCATGTTGATGAACCTGATGGAACGTCCCGGCGATCCCTTCACGGCCGCCCGGCGGCTGCTGACTGAGAACCACGAGTCGCGGCCTGCGCAGCTGCGGCTCATGAAAAAGGCGCTGGGCATTTACCGTGAGCTGCTGGCCGCTGAGGTCGTTGAGCGTATACCGCCTGAACAGCAGGGACCGGACGGGCGGACAGTCCGGCTCACCGTCCACCTGCAGGCTAACTTCGCCTTGAACCAACCCCTCTCGCCCTTCGCTCTTGCCGCCCTCGAGCTCCTGGATCCGGAGTCGCCGTCGTATGCGTTGGACGTGGTGTCCGTGATCGAGTCCACGCTGGAGAAACCGCGCCAGATCCTGTCCGCCCAGCTCAAGAAGGCCCGCGGCGAGGCAGTGGCCGCGATGAAGTCCGAAGGCATCGAGTACGACCAGCGAATGGCTCTCCTGGACGAAGTCAGCTACCCCCAGCCGCTTGCGGAAATGCTGGGCGAAGCGTTTGAGGTCTACCGCCGCGCCGCTCCGTGGATTGGCGACTTTGAACTGGCCCCGAAGTCGATTGTGCGCGATATGTACCAGCGCGCCATGAACTTCGGCGAGTTCGTCCAGTTCTACAGCCTGGCCCGTTCGGAGGGCATAGTGCTCCGGTACCTTGCGGACTGCTTCAAGGCCCTCCGCCAGACCGTGCCGCAGGACATGCTGCGCGAAGACCTGGAAGACCTCATTGCCTGGCTGGGCGAGCTGGTCCGCCAGGTGGACTCCAGCCTGCTTGACGAATGGGAGGAGTTGACCTCCGGCGCGGCACCCACACCCCATGACGCACCGCCGCCGCCCCCGCCGTCGCTGACGTCGAACACGCGGGCGTTCCGCGTGATGGTCCGCAACGAGATGTTCCGCCGGGTGGAGCTTTTCGCGGACGAGGACGCAGCGGCCCTGGGAGAGCTCGACGGCGGATCCGGCTGGGATGCCGGGCGCTGGGAGGACGCCCTGGACGACTACTTCGATGAACACGACGACATCGGCACCGGCCCCGATGCGCGCGGGCCGGGCCTGCTGATCATCACGGAAGAGCCGGGCCTGTGGAAGGTGCGGCAGATTTTCGAGGACCCGGCCGGGAATCACGACTGGGGTATTTCCGCGGAAGTGGACCTGGCGGCATCGGATGAGGCGGGCACCGCGGTGGTCCGGGTGATCGACGTTAACAGGCTCTAGGAGCCCTAGTAAGCTTTTCACCATGAGTGTAATCCGCCCGGCAACCGTAGAAGACGTGCCCGCAATCCTGTCGATGATCCACGATCTGGCCGTCTACGAGAAGGAACCGGACGCCGTCCGGAACACCCCCGAGATGCTCACCGAAGTCCTCTTCGGCGACAGCCCGCGCGTCTATGCAACCATGGCGGAAAACGCGGCCGGAGAGGTCCAGGGCTTCGCCATGTGGTTCCTGAACTATTCGACGTGGGAGGGAGTCCACGGTATTTACCTGGAGGACCTCTACGTCACCCCTGAATCCCGGGGCGAAGGGCACGGAACGGCGCTGCTGGAGTATCTCGCCGGAACCGCCGTCGAACGTGGGTATGCCCGCGTTGAGTGGAGTGTCCTGGACTGGAATGAACCCTCCATCAAGTTCTACAGGAACCTTGGTGCTTATCCCATGGATGGCTGGTCAACTTTCCGGCTGACGGGTGAAGCACTGCAGCAGGTCGGCAGCCGCGCAACGGTTGACACCCGTGCCTGAGCGGCACCCCGGGCCGGGCGGTACCGCTGAAAGTGTCACACGGCCGGGCCTTCAGGCCGGCGCAGACCATGAGGTACGGGCCCGCCATGAATTCCGCGGGCTCCGAACAGCCGAGCACTATTTCACGGTTCCACTAAATCACTTCACCAAATCCGACGCCGGAGCCGATTCCGAAACCATTACCGTCTTTGCCCGTGAATACGTCTCCAGCAATCACACCCCCGCAGAGGCCGGGCAACTCCCCTGGCTCCTGTACCTGCAGGGCGGCCCGGGAGGCCGCGGCAACCGCCTCACCTCCCTGGCTGGGTGGGCGAAGGCCGCGGCAAAGCACTTCAGGATCCTGATGCTGGACCAGCGCGGCACCGGACTCTCCACGCCCTTGGACCGCAACACCCTTCCCCTGCGTGGTGACGACGCCGCGCAGGCGGCCTATCTGGAGCACTTCCGCGCCGACTCCATCGTGGCCGATGCCGAACTCATCAGGACGGCCCTGGGTTCCGGGCCCTGGAGCATCTACGGGCAAAGTTATGGCGGATTCTGCGCCCTAAGCTACCTGTCCTTCGCCCCGGAGGGACTGCGCGAGGTGCTGATCACCGGTGGGCTGGCGCCCCTCGCGGGATCCGCTGACCAGGTGTACCGGGCAACGTTTGCCCGGGTGGAAGCCCGGAATGCGGAATACTTTGCCCGCTACCCCCAGGACCACGCCGTGGTGAACCGGATCGGCGCCCATCTGCGGGAGACCCCGGAATACCTGCCCGACGGCGGCAGGCTCACCGTCGAGCGTTTCCAAATGGTGGGCGCTTTCCTGGGCGGCAATACAAGGATGGATGCACTGCATTATCTCCTCGAGGACGCTTTCACGCCGGCACCCGGCGGCGAACGGCTCAGTGATACTTTCCTTGAACAGGTGTACGGCTTGGTTTCCCGGGCGGCGAACCCGCTCTACGCCCTGATGCATGAATCCATCTACGGCCAGGGACAGGCCACGTCCTGGGCCGCCTGGCGGATTCTGGAGGAATTTCCGCAGTTCTCACCAGAGGCGCCGGAGACCCTGCTGACCGGGGAGATGATCTACCCCTGGTACTTCGAGCAGGATCCGGCACTGCGCCCGCTGCAAGGCGTGGCAGAACTCCTGGCGGCAAAAGACGACTGGCGGCAGCTCTACGATCTGGAGCAGCTTGCCGCCAACGAGGTCCCGGTAGCCGCCGCCGTGTACACGGAGGACATCTACGTGGACCGCGACCTCTCACTGGCGACTGCCGGCTCCGTAGCCGGCCTCAAGGTCTGGGAGACAGCAGACTTCCACCACGACGGAATTGCCGATGACGGCGAGGCGATCTTCGGCCGGCTCCTTGGCATGGCGAGGTCAGCTGCCGGTTGAGGCGGGAGTTGCCTGCCCTGTCCTGGAGGCCACCGAAACGACAACAGCAATGATGAGCCCGGCTATGGCCAGGGCAACCATATTCAGGCCCTGGTATCCGATCCAGCTCAGTACCAGGCCTGCGGTGCCGGCTCCAACGGCGCCGGCACCGCTCATTAAGGTGTCCGAGACGCCCTGGACAAGCACCTTGTCCCCCTCGCTGACGCTCTCTGCGAGAAGGGTTGATCCTGCGATGGTTGCTGCCGACCAGCCCAGGCCAAGCAGGACCAGGCCTACTGTGACCAATGCCGGTGTGGCAGCTCCGAATCCCGCACAAGCCGTTGCTGCGAGGATGAGCCCGTGGCCCAGCAAGATGGTAGGAATGCGGCCTGCGCGGTCCGTCAGCCAGCCCATTACGGGCGACAGGGCATACATTCCGGCAATATGCAGCGAGATAGTGAAGCCGATCAAGGCGAAGGTGTCGGTCCCGGTTCCGGCGGAATGGTCATGGCCGCCGGCAACGCCATGCTCGCCAAGAATCTGCAGGTGCAGTGGCGTCATGGACATTACCGCAGCCATGCAGGCATGCGCCGTTACGACGGCAATCAGGGCCAGCCTGGCTTTGGGAGACTCCCGGATGGCCCGCAGGCCGTTCCGCAATGACTGGCGTTTGGCTACGGGCGGGCCGGAACCGGCCGCGGCAAGCTTTTCGTTACGCAGCGTGGCGGCATAGAGCAACGGATCGGGGCGCAGCCCGGCCAGAATGAGCAAGGCGGCGAAGAACAACCCCGCCGTCGAAAAGAGGAAGGGACCGGAGATCGCCGGCAGACCCAAGGCCTCGCCAACAATGGCGCCCGGCTTGATCAGATTGGGGCCGGCCACAGCGCCAACGGTGACAGCCCACACCACTATGGCCAGCGACCTGCCACGCTGCCCGGTTTCGGCAAGGTCGACGGCGGCGAAACGGGCCTGAAGATTAGCCGCCGTCGCGATTCCCAGAAGCGCAGCCCCGGCGAGCAGGAGGACGAAAGCTTCCGTGACCGTGGATGCCACCACCAGCAGGGCGCCTATCATTCCGGCCACCAGACCGGACAGAAGTCCGACCCGCCGGCCCCGCCGCCCGGCAAGTCCTGCCAAAGGCATCGCGGCGATAGCGGTTCCCAGCGTCATCACTGTGGTGACTGAGCCGGCCCAAGCGTCCGACCCCGACAGTTGAACGGCCAGCAGGGAGCCCACGGACAAAGTGGCTCCGTTTCCGATGCCGCTCAGGAGCTGGGCGCTGCTGAGGACCAAAACAGTACGGCGCTGGACCTTTTTCAGGTCCAGCGCCGTAGCAAGAGATGTAGTCATTCCTTGAGCATAGCCAAGTGGTTACTCGGTGTCGCTCATGCTCTTCTTGGCGTCCTCTTCCAAGCGCGAGTCCAAGTGTGCTTCCTTGGCCTTGGAGCTGAGGAGGCTTGCAATCACCGCGATGATGATGGTGCCCACGATGACAGCCAACGAGACAAAGGTGGGGATTTCCGGGGCCCACTCGATGTGCTGTCCACCGTTGATGAACGGCAGTTCGTTGACGTGCATCGCGTGGAGCACCAGCTTCACGCCGATGAAGGCCAGGATGAAGGACAACGCGTGCTTCAAGTAGATGAGTCGGTTCATCAGCCCACCCAACAGGAAGTACAGCTGGCGCAGGCCCATCAAAGCAAACAGGTTCGCTGTGAAGACAATGAACGGGCTCTGTGTCAGGCCGAAGATCGCCGGGATGGAGTCCACGGCGAAGAGCAGGTCAGTCATGCCGATGGTAATAAAGACGATCAGCATGGGGGTGAAGACCCTCTTGCCGTCCACCGTGGTGCGCAACTTGCCGCCGTCGAACTTCTCCGACATGGGAATAACCTTGCGGATCTTGGCGATCAGCGGGTTCTCGCGGTCCTCTTCGTCCTCGCCCTCATCCTGGGCCTGCTTCCAAGCGGTCCAGAGCAGGAACGCACCGAAGATGTAGAACACCCAGCTGAACTGCTCAATCACAATAGCGCCGAGCAGAATGAAGATGCCGCGCAGGATCAGCGCAATGATGATGCCCACCATCAGCACTTCCTGCTGGTACTTACGGGGCACCGAGAACCGGGCCATGATGATGATGAAGACGAACAGGTTGTCAATGCTGAGGCTGTATTCCGTCACCCAGCCAGCGACGAACTGTCCACCGTATTCGGGGCCGGTGAAGGCAAACATGGCGCCGGCAAAGACCAAGGCGAGGCTGACGTAGAACGCCACCCACAGGCCTGCCTCCTTCATGGAGGGTTCGTGGGGTCGGCGGATCACCAGGAGCAGATCGATCAGGAGGATCAGGCCGAGGACGACAAACGAGCCGACCTCAAACCAGACAGGTAATTCGAGCACAGGGATGTTACCTTTCGCAGGGTACGAGTTAGCGGTGTAAGTCTCTCCGGCCTGCCTGTGCACTTGGTGCTGAAAATGGCGGCCCGCTACGCCCGGCCGGGCAACTGTGCCTGGCGTGTTGACGATCGTAGCGCTCGGGATACTCCCCTACGTGACGTTAACTGTAACCTAGGCGTGCCCGGCAGCCTGCATCTGACGCAGTTCCTTCTTCAGTTCGCTCACTTCGTCACGGATCCGGGCAGCAATTTCGAACTGGAGTTCGGCGGCGGCCCCATGCATTTGTTCGGTCAGCTGTTCGATCAGCCCAACGAGGTCTTCGGCTGGCGCTGCAGCCAGGCCGTCGCTCCTGACCTTGGCCGAACCCTTGGAACCGCTTCCGCGCTTTGCACCCTTGGCCAGACGGTTGTTGTTCAGCAGCTCCTGGGTGTCGGCGTCTTCCTTGGCCAGCTGGTCGGTAATGTCGGCAATCTTCTTCCGCAACGGCTGTGGATCGATGCCCTTTTCCGTGTTGTAGGCCACCTGGATGGCACGGCGGCGGTTGGTCTCGTCGATGGCATGTGCCATCGAGTCAGTGATCCGGTCCGCGTACATGTGCACCTGCCCGGAGACGTTTCGGGCGGCACGGCCGATTGTCTGGATCAGCGACGTGGAGGAACGCAGGAACCCTTCCTTGTCCGCGTCCAGGATGCTCACCAGCGAGACCTCAGGCAGGTCCAGGCCCTCACGGAGCAGGTTGATGCCTACCAGGACGTCAAAGACGCCCATCCGGAGTTCGCGGAGCAGTTCCACGCGGCGCAGGGTGTCGACGTCGGAGTGCAGGTACTCAACCTTGATGCCATGGCCCAGCAGGTAGTCGGTGAGATCCTCCGCCATGCGCTTGGTAAGCGTGGTGACCAGGACGCGTTCGTTCTTCGCTGTCCGGGTCTTGATCTCACCAAGCAGGTCATCGATCTGGCCCTTGGTGGGTTTGACCACCACTTCGGGATCGATCAGGCCGGTGGGCCGGATGATCTGCTGGACAAAGCCGTCGGCCTTGCCCAATTCGTACTTGCCGGGAGTGGCCGACAGGTAGACGGTCTGACCGACGCGGTCCAGGAATTCATCCCATTTAAGCGGGCGGTTGTCCATCGCCGAGGGCAGGCGGAAGCCAAAGTCCACAAGGTTCCGCTTACGGGACATGTCGCCCTCGTACATGGCGCCAATCTGCGGCACAGTTACGTGGGATTCGTCGATCACCAGCAGGAAGTCATCCGGGAAGTAGTCGATGAGGCAGTGCGGAGCTGTTCCACGGGCGCGGCCGTCAATGTGCGATGAGTAGTTCTCGATGCCGTTGCAGAAGCCCATTTGCTGCATCATTTCAAGGTCATAAGTGGTGCGCATCCGGAGCCGCTGGGCTTCCACCAGTTTGTTCTGGCTTTCCAGGACCTGCAGCCGATCGGCGAGCTCATCCTCGATCCGCTTGATGGCCCGGGCCATCCGCTCGGGGCCTGCCACGTAGTGCGAGGCCGGGAAGACGTACATTTCCTCTTCATCCCGGATCACCTCACCGGTCAGCGGATGGAGCGTATGGATGTTCTCAATCTCGTCCCCGAAGAACTCGATCCGGATGGCCAGTTCCTCGTACATCGGAATGATCTCCACGGTATCGCCCCGGACCCGGAACGTTCCGCGGTGGAAATCCATGTCGTTGCGTGCGTACTGCATGGCGACAAACTTCCGCAGCAGGGCGTTCCGGTTCATCTCCGCCCCCTTGCGGAGCGTGACCATGCCGGCGATGTATTCTTCCGGGGTGCCCAGGCCGTAGATGCAGGACACCGTGGCAACTACGATGACGTCCCGGCGGGTCAGCAGGGCGTTGGTGGCGGAGTGCCGAAGGCGCTCCACTTCCTCGTTAACCGATGAGTCCTTCTCGATGAAAGTGTCCGTCTGCGCGACGTACGCCTCAGGCTGGTAGTAGTCGTAATACGAGACGAAGTACTCCACCGCGTTGTTCGGCAGGAGCTCGCGGAATTCGTTGGCCAGTTGGGCCGCGAGCGTCTTGTTCTGGACCATGACAAGCGTAGGCCTCTGAACCTGTTCGATCAGCCAGGCAGTGGTGGCGCTTTTTCCGGTACCAGTAGCACCGAGCAGTACCACGTCCTTCTCACCGTTCCTGATCCGCTCCGTCAGCTCCGCGATCGCGGCGGGCTGGTCGCCTGCCGGCTTGAACTCGCTGATGACTTCGAAGGGGGCTACAACGCGGTTGATTTCCTGCGCAAGACTCATGCTTCCAATTTACCCCCGGGCACTGACAAGGAAGGGCCGGATTCACCGCGGGCGTAAGCTCAGGCGCTCCGACCGGCCTGACCGTCACTCCCCGTCACTGCGGCCAGCGGAACCAGCCTCGACTCCCATAGGGTGTCCACTTGCTCGATGAGTGAGTCGACGGTGCTGGAATTGACCAGGATGATATCGGCGGCGGCCAGTCGCTCCGCCCGGCTGGCCTGGGCCGCCATCCGGGCCCGCGCATCCTCCTCGCTCATGCCGCGGCGCGTCACCATGCGCTGCATCCGGACATGATCGGGGGCATCCACCACCACTACAACATCGAAGGACGAGGCCTGTCCGGTTTCCACCAGGAGGGGGATGTCCTGGACCACGATGGACCCGGGTCCGGCTTTCCCCGCCTCCGAGAGCATTTCAGCGGCACGCGCCCTGACCAACGGGTGGATGATGGCATTCAGCTTCTCGCGGAGCGCCGGGTCCTTGAACACCAGGGCCCCGAGTTTCGCGCGGTCCAGACTGCCATCCCCGCTGAGGATAGTGTCACCGAATTGATCGACGACGGCGGCAAGGCCCGAAGTGCCACGTGCTACCACCTCACGGGCCAGGGCATCAGCATCGATAACCACCGCGCCCAGTTCACCGAACCTTGCAGCCGCTACTGATTTGCCGGACGCGATGCCGCCCGTGAGTCCGATCTTCAGCATTCCACCAGATTAGACTGAACAGGTGCCGGACGTTGATGCCACTCCGAGGAGCCAGGAAAGCCGCGCCTCCAGCTATACAACCCTCGAAGCGGGGCAGGACGTCCGCAGTGAGTTGGATATCAAGCACTCCAGGTTCATTACGGTCCTGCGCCGCACGGACAGTGAAACGGCTGCCCGGGCCCTGATGGCGGAACTCCGCCGGGAATTCCCGGATGCACGTCATCACTGCTCGGCATTCGTTCTGGGGCCTGACCGGGACATACAACGTGCCAGCGACGACGGGGAACCCTCTGGAACCGCGGGATTACCCATGCTGGAGGCGATCACGAAGCGGGAAACCAACCCCGGGGTGACCGACCTCAGCGACGTCACTGCCGTCGTCGTCCGCTATTTCGGCGGGATCCTGCTCGGTGCGGGAGGTCTGGTGCGGGCCTATTCGGAATCCGTTTCCACAGCCCTGGTCACCGCTCCCCTGGTTCGGCGCAGGCGGCTGCGGATCTGTTCCACTGAAGTCCCGCACGTACAGGCCGGACGGCTGGAGAACGAACTCCGCGCTGCGGGCTTCGTCATGGCGACATCCAGTTACGGAGGGGAGAATACCGTCCTCCGACTGGCGTTGCCGGATGCCGCGGCCGGAATTTCCGCCGCCGCGGACCGCTTGCTGTCCCTCACTGCCGGCACCGCCATACTCACCCCCGAAGGAACGGAGTGGGTGGATGCTCCGCTCCCCTGAAGTGTCTCTGGCTTACATCGATGAAGCCATTCTGGGGCAGCTGCTTGCACTGGCCCTTCACGACGCATCCCCCAACGAAGTAACCCCGCCACTGGGTGACTCAAGCTGGAACCAGGAGCGCGAGGACTGGTTCCGCGCCTATCACCGCGCCGCCGCTGCCGGCCTGAACGGACCGGTTGCGGAAAAGACCTGGGCCGTGCTCTGTGACGGGACCCCGGCCGGCTCGATCAGGCTGAAACGGGCCGGGAAGTCAGCGCTGGAAACAGGCATCTGGCTCGGCCGCAGCTTCCGCGGCCGCGGGACCGGCAGCGCCGCGTTAGGTCTGGTCCTGATTGAGGCGAGGCGGGCCGGGGCGGCCCGGATCATCGCCCACACCACGGCAGGGAACACACAAGCCCTGCGTCTCCTCCTCGCGGCAGGAGCCCTGCTGAAGCACGACGACGGCGGCGCGGTGTGTGCCGCCGTCGCGCTTGTCGAATAACCGCAGCCGGAACCTAAGAAGCGGTCCCGGGAATCATCTCCTGCAAGGCAGGTCTTCCGTTAACGCAACAGGCCCCTGCCATCCGGCAGGGGCCTGTTGCGTTGGCCCGGACAAGTCCGGACCGGTGGCAATTAGTTGCCGGTCAGCTTCTCGCGGAGAGCCGCAAGAGCCTCATCGGAAGCCAGGGTACCGGCTCCGACGTTGGCCTCCGGAGCGGGCTCCGAGGAGTAGCTGGTGGTACCCGAGTCGCTCTCACCGGACGTTGCAGCGGCAGCGTCGTCGGCAGCGTGCTGGGCAACCTGCTTCTTGTGGGCTTCCCAACGGGTCTGGGCGTCAGCGTACTGCTGCTCCCAGGTTGCGCGCTGGGTCTCGTAGCCTTCAAGCCACTCGTTGGACTCCGGATCGAAGCCCTCCGGGTACTTGTAGTTGCCTTCTTCGTCGTACTCTGCGGCCATGCCGTAGAGAGCCGGATCGAATTCAGTGCTCTCGGCGTCGACGCCCTCGTTGGCCTGCTTGAGGGACAGCGAGATCCGGCGGCGCTCGAGGTCGATGTCGATGACCTTGACGAACAGCTCGTCACCAACGGAGACAACCTGCTCCGCCAGCTCCACGTGGCGCACGGCCAGTTCGGAGATGTGGACCAGGCCTTCGATGCCGTCTTCGACGCGGACGAACGCACCGAACGGAACCAGCTTGGTGACCTTACCCGGAACAACCTGGCCGAGGGCGTGGGTGCGGGCGAAGGTCTGCCACGGATCTTCCTGCGTAGCCTTGAGCGACAGGGAGACGCGCTCGCGGTCCAGATCGACCTCGAGAACCTCGACGGTGACTTCCTGGCCAACCTCGACAACCTCGGACGGGTGGTCGATGTGCTTCCAGGACAGCTCGGAAACGTGAACCAGGCCGTCTACGCCGCCCAGGTCCACGAAGGCACCGAAGTTGACGATCGAGGAAACGACGCCGGGACGGACCTGGCCCTTTTCCAGCTTGTTGAGGAACGTGGAGCGGACCTCGGACTGGGTCTGCTCGAGCCAGGCACGGCGGGACAGAACCACGTTGTTGCGGTTCTTGTCCAGCTCGATGATCTTGGCTTCGATCTGCTGACCGATGTACGGAGCCAGGTCGCGCACACGGCGCATCTCGACGAGGGATGCGGGCAGGAAGCCGCGCAGGCCGATGTCGAGGATAAGACCACCCTTGACAACCTCGATGACGGTTCCGGTGACGACACCGTCTTCTTCCTTGACCTTCTCGATGTCGCCCCAGGCACGCTCGTACTGAGCGCGCTTCTTGGAGAGGATCAGACGGCCTTCTTTGTCTTCCTTGGTGAGCACCAGTGCTTCGACCTGATCGCCGACGGAGACGACGTCTCCGGGATCAACATCGTGCTTGATGGAAAGCTCACGGGAGGGGATGACACCTTCGGTCTTGTAACCGATGTCGAGCAGGACTTCGTCGCGGTCGACCTTGACGACGGTACCTTCGACGAGGTCTCCGTCGTTGAAGTACTTGATGGTGGCGTCGACAGCTGCGAGGAAGTCCTCAGCGGTACCGATGTCGTTAATGGCGACTACGGGGGTACCGGGCTTCTCGGTGGAGGTGATGGTCATGTAGTAGGGGCTCCGTTGTGGATAGTGAGTCGGTCAGGCTGACCGCCACTCCTGCGCATGGGCGCGGAAGCAGAACACGGCAAAGCGCCGGATCATCCTGATTTGTGGATTATGGTGAAAATAAAAGATGCGTGCACGTAGTACACGCCCGTTCATTCTAGTGGAGCCGGGCAACCCGGGTCAAAGCGCCTAGAAATGCGTGAGGCAGTGGGCAGGACGTTCGACGGCGAACATTTGGGCGGCGCGGAACGCCGCCCCCGGCTGATGCTCCCGGATGACTCCCGCGGCCGCGAGCGTCACCGGGCTGACGCCGCCGAGGTAGATGGAGGACAACGCCGAGATGTCCAATTCCAGATCGGGAGCCTGCGCAGCCGGGCTGGCAGGTCCGCGCACGACGCCAGCGCCGCCGTCGACCTCCAGAACATACGTGCCCTCCGCGAAACCCAGCGGATCGGAAATCTTGAGCACCAGGGAGCCATCGGCAGGGTAATGCCGCGCTTCCAGCGCCTTTCCGGCGTCCAGAATCCGCAGCCACAGCATGTCCCGGGGCTCGGAAGCGGACACGCAGCGCGCGTCGTTCAGTGCCCAGCGCAGCGGATCATCGACCGGGGCCTCCGCCCAGGTCACCTGTTCCACGAGGTCAATCGCCGCCAGATATTGCCAGAGTTCCAGGTAGGCGTCGTTGCTGGCGGCCACCAGGTCCACAATTTCCATGGTTGGCGGTGTCTCCGTCCAACCGCCGAACTTGTAGGAAACATAACCGTCGACCATACCGTCCGGGGCATAGTGCAGCGCAACCTTCACCTTCGGGTCTTCGCCGCCCTCCCGGCTGACAGACCCAGAGGCGAGCTGCCGGTAAAACTCCTGCCGTCCCACTGACCCCGGGGTAAGCGCATGAAGGCGGTCAAAAACCGCAGGCGCCAGCTCCAACAACACCTTCGGGTCCGCCACTTCCACGGTCCCCGTGGGCACATGGTTGAGGACAAACCGGGCGCTGGTGTCCACCTTGATGGACTGCTCCAGTGTTGCAACGCCAAAGCCGAACCGCCCGTAAATCGACGCCTCGGAGGCCGTGAGGGCAGCGATCGCCATCCCTTCTTCACGGGCCGTTGCCAGATCCTGTCCCATCATGGCCCGAAGCAGCCCCCGGCGACGGTGGGATGTGCGGACCGTTACAGAAGTCACGAGCTGGGCGTCAAGGAATCGGCCGAAGCCGACATTCAAAGTCTTGCGGAATGTGGCAAAGGTGGCCACAGGAACGTCAGCACCCAGCGAATGCTTCGCAACGTCACCCTTCTGGTAGACGCCGGTATAGACGCGCTGATCAACGCGGTTGAACGCGATGACCCTGTCCACATCTTCCTCGGACCGGCGCGGGTCATGGAAACCGAAGGTCACCGCGCGCGTCCATGCTGCCGATTGCCCGTAACCCGGCTCGTCCTTTGATGCCGGCGAAAACCGGCGGATCTCGTAGTCCCCACTCATTTCAGCCACGCATTGCAGCCTAGTCAAAGTCCACGATTGCCACCACTCGGCACTCAAAGAAGCAGCTGGCCATCCGGACGGGCTACGGTCGTGCCTCCCTGCTGTGCTTTCAGTACCTAGTGGCCGGCGTCGTACCAGGTGCGGCCGACGCCGATCTGCACCTCGAGCGGAACGGTCAGGTCCGCGGCGGCGCCCATCTGCTCGGTAACCAGCTTCTCCACGGCAGCCCGCTCCCCCGTGGCCACCTCAAGGACCAGTTCATCGTGGACCTGCAGCAGCATCCGGGACTTCAGGCCCTGGGCCGAGAGTTCGGCATGGACGCCAAGCATTGCGCGCTTGATGATGTCCGCCGCAGAACCCTGGATGGGCGAGTTCAAAGCGATCCGCTCGGCGTTTTCGCGCAGCTGACGGTCCGTGCTGGTGAGATCCGGAAGGTACCGCCGGCGGCCCTCAATGGTGGAGGTGTAGCCGTCGATCCGGGCCTGGTCCACCACGCCGCGGAGATAATCGCGCACGGCTCCGAACCGATCGAAGTATTCCTTCATCAACGTTCGTGCCTCGTCCACCGAAATCTCCAATTGCTTGGAGAGCCCAAAGGAGGTCAGGCCATACGCGAGGCCATAGGACATGGCCTTGACCTTGGACCGCATGGCACTGGTGACTTCCTCGGTGGGCACATGGAAGATGTTTGAACCCACGAAGCGGTGCAGGTCCTCCCCGTCCTGGTAGGCCTGGATCAGGCCCTGGTCGCCGGACAGGTGGGCCATGATCCGCATTTCGATCTGCGAATAGTCGGCGGAGAGCAGGCACTCATAGCCCTCGCTGACCACGAAGATGCCCCGGACGCGGCGCCCCTCCTCACTGCGGATCGGGATGTTCTGCAGGTTAGGGTTGTTGGACGAGATTCGGCCTGTAGCGGCAACATTCTGCGCGTAGGTGGTGTGGATCCGGCCATCCTCAGCAACAGATTTCTTGAGCGTTTCGATCATTTGCCGCAGCTTGGCAGATTCCCGGTGCGCCATCAGCTGGACCAGGAACTCATGGCCGGTCTTCTCCAGCAGGTTTTTCAGGGAAGCGGCGTCGGTGGTGTAGCCGGATTTGATCTTCTTGGTCTTGGGCAACTGGAGTTCCTCGAACAATACCGTCTGCAGCTGCTTGGGCGAGCCGAGATTCACCTCGTGGCCAATGGCGGCGAACGCCAACTCCTGCGCATTGTCGATCACTTTTGCGAGGTCTGCCATCTGCTCGTCCATACGGGCCGGGTCTATCCCGATGCCGGCCATCTCCATGTCCGCCAGGACACGGCTGACGGGCAGTTCCAGCGTAGACAGCAGTTTGGTTGCCTTGCGTTCCTGGAGTTCAGCTTCAAAAAAGCGGCTCAGGGCGAGGACGACGGCCCCGGTGTGGACGAGTGCGTCCGCTGCGGCGGCGGCGTCGCCGTCGAAAGCGAGCTCGAGCTGGCCTGCCTTGGTGGCGGGTGTGGAGACGACGACGTTCAAGTGGTGCTGGGCCAGTTCCGCCAATTCGTAGGTCCGGCGGTCGGGCTGGATGAGATAGCCGGAGATCGCGGTGTCATCCACCACGCCTTCCAGTTCCAGGCCCCGGGCAGCCAGTGCCTTGAGTGCGCCCTTGTAACCGTGCATCACCTTGGGAGCTTCGGGGTCCCGGAGCCAGGCGGCCAGGATGTTCTCCGACTCGGCATCCTGTGCGGACAGGTCCACATATGCTGCTTCGCCATCCCGGACAATGGCCAGGGCGCCCGCGTCCTCGCCGATCCGTCCGGGAACGAGGTCGACGGCGACGGCGGAGCGCTGCCCCGTCCCTGCGGCCAGGAAGGCGGCCAGTTCCCCGTGGCCGGCAGGGGTGATGTACCCAGGGGTTTGGATGATCTCCCGTTCCGCCTCCTCCACGTCGCTGCCGTACAGGGCGAACAGCCGGCTCCGGATGGTCTTGAATTCCAGTTCGTCGAAGAGCTCTTCCAGTGCGGCCTGGTCCGGGCGGGGATCGGCCAGTTCCTCAAGGGTCACCGGAAGGTCCAGATCGGTGTGCAGCCTGTTGAGCTTACGGTTCCGTTTTACGGATTCCACGTGTTCACGCAGGGCGTCGCCCACTTTGCCGCCTATGGAATCAAGGTTGGCCAGCACACCTTCGAGCCCGCCATAGAGGTTGATCCATTTGGCAGCGGTTTTGGGTCCCACACCGGGCACGCCCGGGAGATTGTCCGCAGACTCGCCGACCAACGCAGCCAGGTCCGAATACTCGGCCGGAGTGACGAAGTACTTTTCCTGGATGGCTGCGGCGTCCATGCGCGGAATGTCACTGACGCCTTTTCTGGGGTAAAGCACAAAGACGTTGTCGGTAATGAGCTGGAAGGCATCCCGGTCGCCCGAGACCAGCAGGACCTCAAAGCCTGCTTTTTCGCCCATGGTTGCGAGGGTGGCGAGGATGTCGTCTGCCTCGTAGCCAGGCATCTTGATGGTCTTGATGCCCCATGCGCCCATGACTTTGTCAATGAGGTCGATCTGGCCGCTCATCTCCCGCGGAGTTTCATTCCGGCCGCCTTTGTACTCGCTGTACTCAGTCTTCCGGTGGGTGGTGTCGTCGGAGACATCAAAGGCGACAGCCACGTGCGTGGGCTTCTGCTCCTTGATGAGGTTGATCAGCATTGAAGTGAACCCATGGATGGCGTTGGTGTGCTGGCCGCTGGCGGTGGAGAACTTGTCCGCAGGGAGGGCGAAAAAAGCCCGGAATGCCATGGAATGGCCATCCAGCACCAGCAGCCGCGGCTGCTCGGTCAGCGGAATAACCGGTGCTTCGGTGGCCGAAACCCCTGCGCCGGGCGGGGAAACCGCCGGATCCTGTGCGGCAGCATCCTCCAGCGGGGAAAGAGTCTCAGAAGGAAGGGGTGCCGGTTTGGTAGTTTCACTCACAACTGCAAGCCTAGTTGCCATGATGGACAATTTCACGCCCGCGCCCTTTGCCGCGGAGCTGGCTGCGGCCGGCGTCCCCGAACATCTCCACGACTGGCTGGGCCACCGCGGAGTCGGATCCTTGGTGGTCAAGCTTGGAATCCGCTTCAGCGAGCTGGGCCCCGCGCGCTCCGTGGCCACCATGCCGGTCGAGGGCAACACACAGGTGGCCGGCATTCTTCACGGCGGGGCACATGTGGTGTTGGCCGAGACTCTGGGTTCCTTCGCGGCAGCGATCCATGCCGGTCCGGGACGGCATGCCGTGGGCATTGAGGTGGGGGCCACCCATCATCGCGCCATCGCCGCAGGCACCGTGACCGGAACCTGCACAGCCATCCGCTTGGGTAAAACGCTCACCACCCACGAGATTGTGATGACGGATGAGCAGGGCCGGAGACTTTCGACGGCGCGCATCACCAACATGCTGCGGGACAACGTCCCCTCAAGCTGAGGACGGGAACCTGTACCGGTTCTCCACGATTCCGCTGCCAAGCTGCCGTGAGGACGTCAGCTGCAGCGGCGCCGTCGGATTTGTCAACGGCAGCAGCCGCTTTCCGCTGCCCAGCACCACAGGGATAACGGAAAGAATCAGTTCGTCCAGTTTGCCGGCCGCGGCGAACTGGGCGGCCAGGTCCCCGCCGCCCACCACCCAGACGTTGTTCCCTGCAGCAGCCTCTGCCAGGTCGGGAATGAATTCGGCCACATTGCCGCGCACGAACTTCACGTCCGCCTTTGCCGGCACCCGGTACTCATGATGCGTGAACACCCAGCATGGGGTGCGGGGATAAGGCCAGGCTCCCGGCTCGTGGTCTATAAGCCACTGGAATGTGGCCCCGCCCATAGCGATGCAACCGACACCGGCCATAAACGAGTCGTAACTTTCGCCGCCGCCTTCGAAACCGTCAAACTGCAAGAGCCAGCTGAGGTCGTCGGTTTCCGTTGCGATGAATCCGTCCAGCGAGGCCGCCACAAAGTATTGAAAATCAGCCATGGCGCCATCCTAGCTGCGAACGGCCTCCCCGGCGCCTGCTATTTACTGAAGTACGGAATGATCAGGTAAAGGCCGAACAGGACGGCAAGGCCGCAGAGACCGAAACACACACCTGCCAGGACACGGAAGGCGGTAGGGGATTGTTCCTTGACGGTGCCGGCGATCGCAGTCAGCCGGACCCCCAGGGAATAGAGGACGACGACGGTGACGGCAGCGCTCAGGGTGGCTCCGGCTACGATCAGCAGTTCCATCCACTTCATTATTCTTCGCCTCCTGTGGTGCCTGCTCCAGTTGTCCGTGCCTTCTTTTTCTTCTGGAACCTGACGGCTTCCCCGGCTTCCTCGACCTCCACGGCATTATGGTGGCCCACAGCCGATTTCCGTGAGTGCAGGAACATGTAAAGGACCGCCGAACTTCCGGCAACAGCAGCAATGACCACGCCGACGATGCCGGTCTTCACCAGCAGGGCGGTCAACGCGCCGACCACGCCGGCGGCAGGAAGGGTAAACAGCCAGCCCAGTGCAATCCGGCCGGCCGTTCCCCAGCGCACTGAGGTTCCTCGGCGGCCCAGCCCTGACCCAATGACGGAACCGGAGGCGACCTGCGTTGTGGACAGGGCAAAGCCCAGGTGTGAGGACGCAAGGATCGCAGATGCCGTGCTCGCCTCGGCGGCAAAGCCCTGTGCGGGCTTGACCTCTGTCAGTCCCGATCCCATGGTCCGGATGATGCGCCAGCCGCCTGCGTAGGTTCCGATGGCGATGGCGAACGCACACGCCGCTATGACCCAGAACTGCGGGCCGGACCCGGGCTCCTGGGTGCCCGCGGCGATCAGTACAAGGGTGATAATGCCCATCGTCTTCTGCGCATCATTGGTGCCATGGGCCAGGGCTACCAGGCTTGACGTGAAGATCTGCCCGGTGCGGAATCCGCCACGCTTCTGGGTCAGCTTGGTGCCCGTTTCCGGGTCATGGCGCGAGGTGAGTGCGTAGGCCAGGCGCGTGCAGATGTAGGCCACCAGGGCGGCAATCAAGGGAGCGAAGAGCGCGGGCAGGATGACTTTCTGCATCAGCGTCTCGAGGTTAACCGAATGGAAACCGATGCCCGCTATTGCGGCTCCGATCAACCCGCCAAACAAGGCATGCGATGAGCTTGAGGGAAGTCCCTTCAGCCAGGTGATCATATTCCAGAGGATCGCCCCCATCAGGCCGGCGAAAATGATGTCCGGAGTGATCTGGATGCCGTCATTGCCTTCGCGGATGATTCCGCCGGAGACGGTCTTGGCCACCTCCGTGGACAGGAACGCGCCCACCAGGTTGAGGATCGCGGCGAGCGTCACGGCGGCCTTGGGCTTGATCGCGCCGGTGGCAATCGGAGTCGCCATCGCATTCGCGGTGTCGTGGAACCCGTTGGTGAAATCGAAAAAAAGTGCAAGCGCTATGACCAGCGCCACCATGAAGGTGATATCCACCTGTGCTCCATCTGCAGAGTCGACGTTCAGAGGTTTCGCTCCCCCGCCTGACAGGCGCCACAAGTTCACCAAAAATTTACCGAGGATGAGTTGTAGAGTTCAGATGCCAGCGTGAAACCCTATAGATCGTACGCGCATGGAGGTGCAGACCCAAACAGTGATCAGGGTCAGGGCGCAGTTCCAGTGGACCCGCCGGGTCCGGGGTTCCCTGCGTCAAGCCGTCCGGCCACCCGCTGCTCGATGGCTGCAATGGCCGCGTCGGGCAGTACAAGGAGGCCATCCAGTTGGCGGCGCGCGCGGCGGTAGGCGCTCTGGCGCTCGGCCGGAGTGGCAGCGTTGTCCCCGGCAAGCCTCAGCAGCTTCCGTGCAGTTGCAAGCCGTTGCCGCTCAACTTCGGTGAAATTCACGTCTTTAACGCGTCTGGCTTCACGTTCGGCGACGTCAAAGGCGGTTTCAAAATTCCGCACGGCTTCCCGGTAGCGGTCCGCCGCCCGCCCCGTAAGCTCGCCTGAGTCCTGGGGCCGGAGGCCATCGGCGTCGCGCTTAGCACGGAGGAAAGCAACAGTCAGGGGCTCCCGGACATCGGTCATCATTGGATAGTCGATCAGCTTCCCCACATCCAGCTCATAATCCAGCCAGCGGCGGTTTACGGCATCGTGGGACGTGACCAGGGCTTCGACCTCGGCCTCTGTGGCACGCTCCTGGTCCTGCACGTGGTTCTTCAGCTGATACAGCTGGACCCTTCGCTCATGGCGGCGTTCGACTGCCTTGGACCAAGCCTTTGCCCAGCCGCCGACCACGCCGCTCAGCGGAAAAGCAAGCCACCAGTAATGTCCGAGGAACTCAAGGATCGGCTCCACGGCGGCTCAGTCGCTCCCCTAGCTGACGGTATCTGCGGCGGAAGCCCCGGCCGCAGGTGCAGCGATGTTGACCATCCAGGCCACGCCGAACGGATCGGTCAGCATTCCGAACGTTGCACCCCAAGGGGCAGTCTCCAGGGGAACGGTGACGCTGCCGCCATAAACAAGCTTCTCCCAGTAGCCGCGCAGGGCCGTTTCGTCATCACCACTGAGCGAGATAGTGACAGCACTTCCCGGGGAATACTCCATGCCGTTCGGGGTGTCTGCACCCATCAGCACCATTCCGTTAGGGGCGGTGAGCATCCCGTGCATGATCTTGTTCGCTTCAGCTGGATCGTCGCTGGCATGGGAATCCCCGAAGGTGTTGAGCTCCAGGTCGCCGCCAAAAACACCCTGGTAGAAGGTCATGGCGTCACGGGCGTTGTCGCGGAAACCGAGGTAGGGATTCAGTAAAACAGTCATGGCTGGACTCCTGGTTTTCTGTTGCTCATGAGTGTCGATGGGAGTTTATGGAGTTCGTGGTGTAACACCACCATCGTGCCGCAGTACAGCCGGGCTGCCTAGCCTTCCATCAGCAATACAACACACGTTCTTGCAGGACAGGCGGCTGGCGTAGGCTCGATGCATGGCCCGTTACTTTGATGTCCATCCGCAGGATCCGCAGCCGCGCACCATCGCGCAGGCGGTAGCAATCATCCGTGACGGCGGCCTGATCGCCTATCCCACAGACTCCTGCTATGCCTTGGGCGCCCAACTCGGAAACAAGGAAGCTCTGGACCGGATCCGCACCATCCGCCACCTCGACAGCAAGCACCATTTCACGCTGGTCTGCAAGGACTTTGCGCAGCTGGGGCAGTTCGTCAATATCGGCAACGACGTCTTCCGCCATATCAAAGCCGTCACACCGGGCAGTTATACATTCATTCTTCCGGCCACCAAGGAAGTGCCGCGGCGCCTGCTGCACCCCAAGAAGAAGACCGTGGGGGTCAGGATTCCGGACAACCGGGTAGTGCAGGCCCTGCTCGCTGAACTCGGTGAACCGATCCTGTCCAGCACCCTGCTGCTGCCGGACGAGGACGATCCGCTGACCCAGGGCTGGGAGATCAAGGAACGCCTGGACCACGTGCTGGACGCCGTGGTCGATTCGGGCGACTGCGGACCGGAGCCCACAACCGTGGTGGATTATTCAAGCGGAACCGCCGAAGTAGTCCGCAGCGGAACAGGTGACCCCTCAAGGTTTGAGTAGCCTCTTGCGGCATGCTGACGGGACCGGCATATGCCTCTTATGCCGGCTTCTTCGCGCGGCTTGGCTGCACGCGCGGCGGTTCACCGGGCATCTTGGGGTAGTCCGGCGGGAACGGCAACTCCCCCAGTCCGGCAGCGAGATCCCTGTCCCACCACTCCAGCAGCGTGCTGATGCTGCCGGGGTTCTCATGCATACCGCTCCAGGGATCGCCGCTGGATTTGAGCCTGTCCGGGACGGTAAGGATAGTGAATGCCTTCGGATCCGTGCTGCCCAGTTCATCCCACGTCACCGGGCACGAGACCGGGGCGTGCGGGAGCGGCCGTGGACTGTAGGCACCGGCCATGGTGCGGTCGCGGTTTGCCTGGTTGAAGTCCAGGAAGATCCTGGTACCGCGTTCCTCCTTCCACCAGTTCGTGGTGACTTTGTCCGGCATCCGCCGTTCCAGCTCCCGGCAGGCAGCGATGACCGCGTGCCGTACATCCAGAAACTCATATTCCGGCTTGACGGGAGCGAAAACGTGCAGCCCCCGGTTTCCTGACGTCTTGACAAAGGTGGCCAGGCCGGCCTCTGCAAGGACGTCCCTGAGGGCAAACGCGACCGGAACGGCGTCGTCGAAGTCCGTGCCGGGCTGGGGATCGAGATCGATACGCAACTGGTCCGGATTGTCCGTATTGGCCGTCCGCGAAGGCCAGGGGTGGAAGACGACGGTGTTCATTTGCACGGCCCAAACGGCTGCGGCCGGCTCATCAAGCACCAGCTGGGGATGGGAACGGGCGCTGGGGTAAACCACTTTGACGGAGCGGATGAAATCCGGCGCGCCCTTGGGCGGATTCTTGGAGAAGAAGAAGTCGCCGTCGACGTTCTCCGAATAGCGCTGCAGCGACACCGGGCGGTCGCCGTTCGCTTCGATGAAGGGGCCGCCCACTGCCACCATGTAAGAGGCCAGATCGAGTTTGGTAAGGCCCAGTTCCGGCCAGAGGACCCTGCTGGGGCTGGAAAGCCGCACGTCACGGTCACCATGTGGTCCGGGGACTGTCAGGATGGTCTGCTCACTCGCCATGATGACAAGCTACACCCCGGCACTGGGAGGCGGTACCTTCCTGCACAGCTGCAGGCCGCCAAACGGGCATGATGAGTGCATGCCCGTTTCCGAATCGCAGTTGACCATTCCCATGGCAGAGACGCCACTTTCCGCCACTTACCTCCGTCCGGGCCAACCCGTGGCCATGCTGGTCCTTGCGCACGGTGCCGGTGCCGGCAAGGAGCACCCGTTTATGGCCGGCTTGGCTGCAGCCCTGGCTGACCGGGGCGTCGCCACGCTCCGGTTAAATTTCCCTTACCGGGACGCAGGACGGAAATTTCCGGACCGTCCGCCCGTTGCCATTGCCGCCTGGCGCGCGGCCATGGCTGTTGCCGAAGGGCTCGAACCCGGGTTGGCCCGCTGGGCCGCGGGCAAATCATTTGGCGGGCGCATGGCCTCTATGGCAGTTGCCGAGGGGATGGAGGCTGCCGGGCTGGTGTACCTGGGTTACCCGCTGCACCCGCCGGGCAAGCCGGAGAAGGTGCGGGACGAGCACCTCTACGGGCTGACCCTGCCCATGCTGTTCCTGCAGGGCAGCCGAGACACTTTCGCCACCCCGCAGATCCTGGAGGACGTGGTGCGCCGGATCGGGCCCACCGCCAGGCTGCAGTGGCTACCAGGCGGGGACCATTCGTTTGCCGTTGCGGGCACGAAGCGCAGCGCAGAAGACGTGGGGGCTTCAGTGGCAGGGTTGGCCGCGGACTTCGTCCTGGCCAACAGCTGACGTTGGATCCCGCCCGGCCGGCAACTCTGCCGACCGGGCGGGGAGTCTTGGACTGGACGGGACTAGGAGGCGTTTTCGTGCCACCAGCCTTCCCAGGCTGCGGAGGTCAGCTGCCCCTCAGGAAAGTTCGTTGTGGCCGTACCGGAGCCAAAGGAGCGGCTCTCGTCATTGGAGTCGGAATCAAGCAAAAGGTTACGGGTGTTCAGGAGAAACATCTTTACGTCCTTTCAGGTCAGTGGAGGACTTCTTTGTCCAGGTGCTGATCAGCCTAGCCCTGCCATGTTTCAGGGCATCGACGTGAGGTTTCCATCGTGTATCGAACATCTCACGCGACTTCGGTCCGTAGTTGAGCTTCCCTGGAACCGGGCTATTTGCGACCTTTGGTCCGTGCGGTTGCCGGCGCCGTCCAGGGGTCCTCCGGCCAGGGATGCCGGGGGTAGCGCCCGCGCATCTCGGCCCGTACCTGCGTATAGGGTCCGGACCAGAAGGATGTCAGGTCATCAGTTACGGCCAGCGGCCGGCGCGCGGGCGAGAGCAGGTGGAAGAGTACGGGCACGCGTCCGTCCACAAGGCGCGGCGTCTCTGCCAGCCCGAAACACTCCTGCAGCTTGACGGCCACAACGGGACGGCCGGCGTCGTGCGGGGAATGAGCAGGATCCGCGGATCCATCAGCGGGCCGGTAATCCTCCATTGCCGGGTAGATGACGGCGGCACGGGTGCCACTGGGCACCTGGAGGCGCTCCGGGGCGAGCTCCGCCAGCCGGCCGGCCTCCGGCCAAGGCAGGAGCCTCCGCAGCGGATCCGCAAGGTCGATGCTGCCCGTCGGCGCCCCACTGGCCATGGCCGCCAGCTCCGGGGCCAGCCACTCGTCCAGCCGTCCCAGCAGGGCCCTGTCAGAGACGTCCGGCCACGGTTCCCCCAGCTCACCACGGATAAAGGCCAGGCGCCGCCGCAAGGCATCTGCCGCCGTCGACCAGCCAATGACGTCCAGGCCCTCCTTCAGGAGTGCAGCCGCCACCGCTGCACGGCCTTCCTCCGGCGAAGGCTTGACGGAGGTGGAGGCCAGCACGATGGCGCCCAGCCGCCGGACACGTTGTGCGGTGACGCGGCCCTGACTGAAGCGGGCTTCGACGGCGTCGGTCACAAGCTCCCGGGCAGCCGCTTGTGCGGTCTCCAGCGAAATGGGTGCGGCCGCACGGATCACGGCTCCTGTTCCTGCGGCATCGCGCCCCTGCGCTCGCGATACGTCAGCTACCGCCAACCATTCATGACCGGTGAGGCTGCTGCCGGCAGGCAGCCCGGCGCGCGTTCCCGAGGACAGCAGGTAACTCTCCTGACCGCCGCCGGAAACGCGGCGTGCAACCCGGTCCGGGAACGCGAGTGCGACGACAGCGCCCACCGCTTCCCTGTCCGGAACGGATTCTCCGGCGGTACGTTCAGGAGAAACAGAATCTGCGACGCCGGGAGCCTCCTGGCGTGCCATGGTCTCAAGACGACGGACTTCTTCTGCCCAGCGCCGGGATGCGGGGTCCTTGCCGGCGCGAAGTGACGCGACCAGCCGTGGCAGATCGGCTCCGGGGGCGCGCTGGTCCCCGGCCACCAGGGCGACCGCTTCCGCGGCACGGCGAGCGCCGACGGACGCCGCACCATCGAGCAGCGCGCGGGCAAGGCGCGGATCCGCCGGGATCCTGGCCAGAGCCTGGCCAAGGCCAGTAGCTGCGCCATCGGCCCTGATGGCCCCCAGTTCACGAAGAATCTCAACGGCATCTGCCATGGCCGAAGGGGGCGGCGCGTCAGGAAAATTAAGGCCCTGCCCGCCGGGCGTGCCCCAGCAGGCCAGGATCAGCGCCGCACTGGTCAGGTCTGCCACGGCAATTTCCGGGGTGACATGGGCAGGCGCCGATCCATACGTCCTTTGGTCGTAACACCGCACGGCCGTACCCGGGCCCTGGCGGGCAGCCCGTCCGGCACGTTGTTCCGCCGAAGCCCGCGAACAGGAGACGGTGACCAGGCCGGACATGCCGCGGCTGGCATCCCGCCGCGGCTCCCGGGACAGCCCGGAGTCGATGACCAGCCGAACGCCGGGAACAGTCAGCGACGATTCCGCAAGATCGGTGGAGACGATGATCCGGGGCGGCTCCCCCGGCGTGCGTCCGGACACGGCGCGGTCCTGTTCGGCAGGGCTGGCCTGGCCATGGAGTTCGAGGATTTCGACGGCGGAACCCAGGCGGCCGCGGAGCCGCGCCGCAACGTGCTGTACTTCCCGCGCTCCCGGGACGAACACCAGGGCGTCAGAGGCCGGGCTGCCAGTGAGCGCCCGGCCGTGTGCTGCCGCTGCGGTGTCCGCCACGTGGTTGAGGAAGTCGCGCGTCACTCCCCTGGCGTCCAACCGGGGAGCGCGAGCGGGTTCCCACTGGACATCGAGGGGGTACAGGGCGGAAGGGCAGTCGACGACGGGAGCTGGCCTGCCGCCGTCGTGATCTGCTGTTGTTGTTTCCGCTCTTCCTGCAGTTTCTGCGCTTCGGGTCCCCAGCAGCGCGGCGAAGCGGGGCGCGTCCAGGGTGGCGGACATCGCCACAAGGATCAGATCGCCTCGGAGCTCACGGACCTCGCCGAGCAGGCCAAGAAGCAGGTCCGTTTCCAGTCCGCGCTCGTGAACCTCATCCAGGATGACTGCGGCAGTGGATTCCAGGCCGGGGTCCGCCAGTAGCCGGCGCAGCAGGATCCCGGGGGTAACAAACTCCACGAGGATATTGGGGCCCGACTTGCGCTCGCCACGCACTGAGTAGCCAACGCGCCCGCCAAGCTGGCTCCCGTCCAGGAAGGCAAGCCGCCGTGCCGCAGCGCGCACAGCCACCCGCCGCGGCTGGGTAACCACCACCCGCTGTTGGCCGGACCTGGCCGTGCTGTTGGCAAGAAGCGGCGGAACCAGGGTGGTTTTGCCGGTACCCGGTGGTGCCTGCACCACTACTGCGGCTGAGGGACCACCTGATTGCAGCGACAGCTCAAGGTCCCGCAGTGAGGACGCGAATGCCAGGCCCCTGCCAATAACGCCAAGGTCAAAGTCTTCGCCCGTCAAGGCAGCGTGCGGGGCGGGGTCCATGGGAGATGTCACCCATCCATTGTGCTGGCAACAGCCGCCTGCCGGGTTATCCGACGCCGGTCAGGCACCTTTGCCGTTTGATCCGTCGATCTCCTGTTGTGCCGCAGCCCGGATCAGTTGCCGCGTGCCTTGCGGGTGGCAGCATCGTTGGCCTTCTGCAGCGCCTTGACCAGTTGGTCCTTGGTCATGGTTGAGCGGCCCTTGATGTCCAGTTCCTTGGCACGCTGATACAAGTGCTCCTTCGACGCGTTCGCGTCCACACCTCCGGCGGTGGGCGCCTTGGACGCTGCGCCGCCCTCGGCACGCTTGTCCGAAGGCCCGCGATCCTCTTTTGGCTCCCAGTGATCGCCAACCTTCTCATAGCTGTGCTTGAGCGAAGCGTAGGCCGCCCGGGCAGCCCGCTGTTCGTCGTTGTCGTAGGACTCAAGCGCGGAATCGTAGGTTTTGGCGAATGTGTTCTGCGCCTTACGGTCAGAACGCTGCAGGGTGGAGGGCAGCTCGCTTTTCACTGCGTGGTTATTCCTGCCGGTTTTTGGCATGGCACCCACACTCCTTTTCATCAGCAGGCTGATTATTGGGTGGCACCAGCTTAGCGATCATCCAGCGCCTTGAGCAGCCGTTTCACCGAGCTGCCCAAGTTCCATTCAACGGCCAGCCGCTCAAGCTCCTGACGCGGTCCGCCCTTCACCGGGTGCAGTTCCGCTCCGGCCTCCTCCAGCGAGGGCAGTGCCAGGTCCCGGACAAGCCTGACGACGGCGGGTGCCACCTCGAGATAGCCAGCGGCGGCAACAAGCTTGGACCGCAAGGAACGCGGCAGCCCGCTTCCCTGATCCGCCACCGCTTCCAGCAGGAAATCAAGGGTTCCATGATCGGCGAGCAAGGAAGCCGCAGTCTTCTCGCCAATGCCGGCGACTCCGGGCAGGCCGTCCGAGGCGTCGCCGCGGAGCGTGGCGTAGTCAGCATACTGCTCCGGCAGCACCCGGTACTTCCCCACCACGACGGCGTCAGTCACCTCTTCGAGGTTCCTCATGCCACGCGCTGTATAGATCACCCGCACCCCGCGGTCGTCGTTGACCACCTGGAAGAGATCGCGGTCTCCCGTCACAACGTCCACCGGCATCCGGGCGTGGCTCGCGTAGGTGCCAATGACGTCGTCGGCCTCATGCTCAGCAGCCCCCACAACGGCGATACCCGCGAGATCCAGGATCCGCCGGATCATGGGAAGTTGCGCGTCCAGGGCGTCGGGGACCACTTCCACATCCGGGGCGTCGGATAGTGCCTCACTGACGCGGTGCATCTTGTAGCTCGGAAGGAGGTCCACCCGCCACTGCGGCCGCCAGTCGTTGTCCCAGCAGGCAATGAGATGGGTGGCGTCATAGTCCGTGACCAGGCGGGCGATCATGTCCAGCAGACCGCGGACGGCATTTACGGGGGTGCCATCGGAGCGGCGGAGCGTATCCGGAAGGCCGTAGAAAGCACGGAAGTACAGGGACGCGGTATCGAGCAGCATCAGGCGGTTGGACATAGCTGATCTTGACACGTTCGCGGCATGTTCGCCGCCCATCTTCTGCAGGCCTGCGGCCGGTTCGCCGCTGGTTTGCCAGAGTCCAAGGTCTACCTTCGTGCCACACTTGATGAATGGACCTGGAGGTATCGCCTGAGCTCACGATTCCCGCGGTGGAGCTGAGCTGGCGTTTCTCCCGCTCTTCCGGCCCCGGCGGCCAGCACGTGAACACCTCGGACACCCGGGCCGAGCTGTCCTGGAACGTGGCAGGCTCTGCGGTGCTCTCCGACGAGCAGCGTGCCCGGTTGATGGCGCGCCTTGGCCGTCGCCTGCTTGCCGGCACGGTCACCGTTACGGCCTCGGAAAACCGGTCTCAGCTCCGAAACCGAGAAATAGCCTTGCGCAAACTTGCGGAGCTCATCGCTGAGGGGCTTGCCCCCGAGGCAGCCGCGCGCCGCCCGACCAAACCCACCCGGGGTTCGAAACGGCGGCACCTCGCCGCAAAGCAACAGCGCTCAGCAACCAAACGCCAGCGGCAGCGGCCCCCGGCGGAGTAGCGCTGCCGTCTTCGAACCGGCGGTTGTAGCGCAGCAGGTCTGGCCGGGGCATCCGATCGTTGCTAGCGTGGCGGCATGAGCCCCTCGAAGACCCCGGCCGAGATCCTGGACATTGCCGGCTCTGAGGTGCGCGTCTCAAGCCCGGACAAGGTGGTGTTCCCCGAGGCCGGCCTGACGAAGCTCGATCTGGTTCACTACTACCTCGCTGTCGCGGAGGGTGCCTTGCGTGGGGCAGGCGGCCGGCCGATGGTGCTCAAACGCTTTCCAAAAGGCATCGGCACTGAACCGTTTTTTCAGAAGCGTGTGCCCGAAGCCCATCCGGATTTCATCGACACTGCGACGCTGCACTACGCCTCGGGCACGTCCGCCGAGGAAGCCGTGATCCGCGATGCTGCTGGCCTGGCCTGGGTGGTGAATCTTGGTTGCCTGGACCTTAATCCACATCCTGTGCGCGCGGAGGACCTCGAGCACCCCGACGAGCTCCGGGTGGACCTTGATCCCATGCCGGGAGTCGGCTGGTCGCAGATCGTCGACGTCGCCTACGTCGCGGGTGAGGTGCTCGAGGACGTCGGGCTGGTGGGGTGGCCGAAGACGAGCGGCTCCCGCGGGCTTCACATCCTGGTGCGGATCTCGCCGCAGTGGTCCTACCGCGAGGTGCGGCTCGCCGCCGAAACGCTCGCCCGCGAAGTCGAGAACCGCGCTCCTGGCCTGGCCACCGCGCGGTGGTGGAAGGAGGAGCGCGGCGAGAGTGTATTCGTCGACTTCAACCAGAACGCCAAGGACCGTACCGTGGCTTCCGCCTATTCTGTGCGGCCGCTGCCCGACGCCCGGGTTTCAACTCCGCTCACGTGGGATGAAGTCCGCTCCGCCCGGCCTGAGCAGTTCACGGTGCTGACAGTGCCGGAACGCTTCGCCGACCTCGGCGACGCGCACGCGGGGATCGACGAGGCCCCCGGTTCATTGGACGGGCTACTCGCGTTGGCAGCCGAACTTGGCCCCGACGAGAAACCACCGCGCAGCGGCGACGGCTCGGGCCGCCGGCAGTCGGTGATGCCGCTCATCGAGGTTGCCCGTACCAAGACCAAACCCGAGGCGCTCGCAGCCCTTGAGGAGTGGAAGTCCCGGCATTCCGACGTCGTTCCTGCCCTGCATCCGGCCGACGTGCTGGTGGACGGGATGCGCGGCTCCAGTTCGCTGTGGTACCGGGTAAGGGTGAACCTGCAGCACGTCCCGGAGTCAGAGCGGCCGCCGCAGGAGGAACTCGTTGCCAATTACGATCCCTGGGCAGGCAAGGAATGGTCAGGCCAGCCACCGCAATGAGCGGAGCCTCAGGGAGGGCGCTATCGCCGCTGCCGTGATGCTTCGGAAGCATGCGCGATGCAAAACGGCGTCCAGGGACGGGCTTCGAGGCGGCCCTCGCCGATAGGGCTCCGGCACACCACGCAGAGGCCATAGCTTCCCTCGTCGATCCGGGCGAGTGCGCTTTCGATTTGCTCCAGCCCCGACCGGCTTTGCTCCAGCAGGGCGCCTGCCTGGGACAGTTCAAAAGCGATGGTGCTGCCTTCCGGGTCATGCTCGTCGTCAACGTTCGAGTTCTCCCGGGCAGCACTGACGGAGCTGATGTCCCGGCGCAGCGCCTTCAAAAGGGCATGCTTGCGGTCCCGTTCCTCCTCCAGAAGGATGCGGAATTTCGACTTGTCGTCCATGGCAGGAAGGCTACAGCGAATTCAGCCCTTATTGACAGCGCTTCATGCCGAGAGCAACCTGAGAATACAGTCGCACCTTCGGTGCAGCCCTTCGCGGCACGCCGTCCCGGGCACCGCCGGACCTGCATTCCCGGAGCACAAAAACGCGCCTCCGGAAGAACAGTTGGACCCGCTCCCTGTTGAGGAGAACTGAAAATGCCTGCAGTAACTGTCACAAATCTGGAAACAAAGTCTTTCAGCGAACCGGACGAAAAGCGCCGCCCCCCGAAAACAGAGGTCGACGTCGTCAACATTGGCGGCACCACGCTGGGAAGATTCACCTTCGAGCCGGGCTGGCGTTGGTCCGAGACCGTCAAGACGGTAGTCCACACGGACAGCTGCCAAAACAACCATCTGGGCTTCTGCACCGCCGGCACACTCACAGTCCAGTTGGAAGACGGGACTACCACCACGATCCACCCCGGTGACGCCTACGCGATCCCGCCGGGCCACGATGCGTGGGTTGAAAACGACGAGACCTTCGTGGGGTATGAAATTATGAGCGCGGCCTCCTACGCCAAGCCCGCGTAATGCGCAGTCGCGTTTGTCTTCTTGTAGTGATGCCAGCGCACGTTGCGTTGGTGGCCTTGGCGCCAACTGGAGCGTGAGCAGTCAGGACCTCTGCCGGCTTGGGTCTGCACGCTGAGAAGAGACCTAAGGCGCGCAGAACCTGGCCACCCGAATTGTGCCTCGTACGATCCTGTCATGAGCTGGGCCGGTCACCGGGGGGAGCTGGTTGCCATTCGCGTTCAGTGCGCTCGCACTGAGCCCACGGGCCACCGGGTCAAAGCCGGCGCATCCGGCGTCGGAGAGACGCCACGGCAAGCTCTGTACACACGTTAAAGCAAAAGCCCCCTCTGACGAGGGGGTATGCCGTGCCCGAGGTGGGACTCGAACCCACACACCTTTCGATACCGCATTTTGAGTGCGGCGCGTCTGCCAATTCCGCCACTCGGGCTTTGCACCACCAGCATAACCGTCCGCTCACAGCTTATTGTGGCCGACGCGATCTGCTCCAGTGCGCGGAATTACTCTACATGCAGATAGGCTGAATTCCAGAATCGCGTCAGTGCCGCCGCAATTGACCATCCGATCAAGCAAAGCCGCGGGCACAACTAAGATAGTGATGTTCCCGCCGTACCTTCCAAGGAGATCCCGTGACCGAATCGACGGAGTCCACGTCCACGTCCCAGCCGGCGCGCCGCGTTGTTGTGGCGGAAGATGAAACCCTGATCCGCCTGGACATTATCGAAATCCTCCGGGGCGAGGGCTACGACGTTGTCGGCGAGGCCGACAACGGCGAGAAGGCAGTGCAGTTGGCCGAAGAGCTCAAGCCGGACCTGGTCCTCATGGACGTTAAGATGCCCGTCATGGATGGCATCACCGCGGCCGAAAAAATCGTCAAAGCACGCATTGCCCCCGTGGTCCTGCTGACGGCGTTCAGCCAGAAGGAACTCGTTGAACGCGCCCGGGATGCCGGCGCCATGGCGTATGTGGTCAAGCCGTTCACCCCGGCAGACCTGATTCCGGCGCTGGAGATCGCGCTGTCCCGCCACGAGGAGATCAAGGCACTCGAATCCGAGGTTTCGGATCTTCAGGAACAGTTCGCCACCCGCAAGCTCGTAGAGCGTGCCAAGAGCCTGCTCACCACCAAGATGGGCCTGACCGAGCCGGAAGCGTTCCGTTGGATTCAGAAGACCTCCATGGACCGGCGCCTCAGCATGCGTGAAGTCGCCGAGACGATCATCAACCAGGTCAACTAGGTCTCGACAGGCTCGACCACCGGGTTTCGGCAAGCTCAACCACCGGATTCCGGGTTTCGGCAAGCTGAACCACCAAACACAAGAGAAAGCCCTCCGCGGATATCCCGCGGAGGGCTTTCTCTTGGTGCGCGTCCGGACTAGGAAACCGGTCCGGCAGTTACCTTGCTCTTCTTTTCCGGCCAGGGGCCGAGCTTCTCCCGGTTCACCACGGCTTCGCCCGTGCGGGAGGTGTCAGCGAGATCGCCTACCTTGTGGACCTTCAGCGAGTTGGTGGAACCGGCCTTTCCGGGAGGGGAACCGGCAGCGATAACAACGAGGTCGTTGTCCTCCACCAGGTCCATCTCCAACAGGCTGCGGTCGACCTGAGCCGTCATTTCGTCGGTGTGGCCAACCATCGGGACCAGCACCGGCTGGATGCCCCAGGTAAGAGCCAGCTGGTTCCAGACCTGCTCCACCGGGGTGAAGGCGAACACCGGCTTGATCGGCCGCAGACGGGACAGCCGGCGGGCAGAATCACCGGACTGGGTGAAGGTACAGATGTACTTTGCGTCCAGCTGATCGGCGATCTCGACGGCGGCCCGGGTGATGGCGCCGCCACGGGTCTTGGGCTTGGTGCCCAGCGGAGGGACGCGCTCAAGGCCGTGCTTCTCCGTGGACTCGATGATCCGGCCCATGACCTTGACGGTCTCGATCGGGTATTTGCCGACGCTGGTCTCGCCGGACAGCATAACCGCATCCGCACCGTCGAGCACCGCGTTTGCGCAGTCCGAGGCCTCGGCACGCGTGGGACGCGGGTTATCGATCATGGACTCCAGCACCTGGGTGGCCACGATGACCGGCTTGGCCCAGCGGCGGGCCAGTTCGATGGCGCGCTTCTGGACGATCGGCACCTCTTCGAGCGGGAGCTCAACACCGAGGTCACCACGCGCCACCATGATGGCGTCAAAGGCGTCGATGATTTCGTGCAGCTGCTCAACGGCCTGCGGCTTCTCGATCTTGGCGATCACCGGAACACGGCGGCCTTCTTCGTCCATGATCTCGTGCACGCGGACAATGTCCGATGCATCACGAACGAAGGAAAGTGCCACGAGGTCAACGCCGCGGCGCATGGCCCAGCGGAGATCGTCCTCGTCCTTTTCACTCAGTGCCGGCACGTTGACGGCTACGCCGGGAAGGTTGATGCCTTTGTTGTTGGACACCATGCCGCCAACGGTTACCTCGGCAACCACCTTGACGTCGTCGACCTCGATGGCACGCATGGCCACCTTGCCGTCGTCGATCAGCAGGGCATCTCCCACGTTGACGTCCTGGGTGAGGCTCTTCAGCGTGGTGGAGCAGATCTCCTGCGTGCCGGGAACGTCTTCGGTGGTGATCGTGAAGATGTCGCCAACGCTCAGGGCGTGCGGGCCATCCACGAAGCGGCCCAGCCGGATCTTGGGGCCCTGCAGGTCTGCCATGAGCGCGACGGGGCGGCCCAGCTCGCCGGCGGCACGCCGGACGTTTTCATACGTTGAATCATGGACGGTGTAATCACCGTGGCTCATGTTCATGCGGGCAACGTCTACCCCCGCCTCAAGAACTGCAAGCGTGTTCTCATAGCTGGCAATGGCTGGCCCGAAGGTGGCCACAATCTTTGCGCGTCTCATATACCTACCCTAATGGTCTGGTGCTTTTGTTGAGTTGACTTTGAAGTGAACTTCCGGTCAGCGATCGATGCCTAAAGAACGGCGATCGCACGGTCGGACGGGGCAACCGGTGCGGGCAGAATGGTGCTGCCCATCAGGAACTTATCGACGGCGGAGGCACACGCCCGGCCCTCGGCGATGGCCCACACAATGAGGGACTGTCCGCGTCCGGCATCACCGGCAACGAAGACAGCTTCGGTGTTGGTCATGTAGGAGCGGTCCCGCCACACGTTGCCGCGGCCATCGAATTCTGCGTTGACCTGCTCGGTGATGCCCGAAGGCTCAGCACCGGTGAAGCCCAGCGACAGGAAGACGAGGTCCGCGGGAATGATGCGTTCCGTTCCTGCCTTGGGGAGCCGTTTGCCGTCCACGAACTCCGTCTCGGCCACCTTGACGCCGGTCAGCTTGCCGTTCTCGCCTACGAACTCGACCGTAGACGCCAGGTAGGTGCGTTCGCCGCCTTCCTCGTGTGCGCTGGCCATTTCGAACAGCGTGGGGAACGTCGGCCACGGCTGGTGGGCGGCACGCTCGGCCGGAGGCTGCTGGCCGATAGCCAGCGTGGTGACCGAGGCAGCCTGCTGCCGGTGTGCTGTTCCCAGGCAGTCAGCACCGGTATCGCCGCCGCCGAGGATCACCACGTGCTTGCCGCGGGCATCAATCAGGTCCGGCACGGCCTCCCCGGCAACCATGCGGTTGGCAGGAACCAGGTAATCCATTGCAAAGTGCACACCGTCCAGTTCGCGGCCGGGGATAGGCAAGTCACGCGGAATGGTTGCTCCGGTGGCTACCACCACTGCATCGTAGCGCCGGCGCAGCTGTTCCCAGGTGACGTCGGTGCCTACCGCGACACCCGTACGGAAACGGGTGCCTTCGGCCTTCATCTGCTCGACACGCCGGTCCACCAACTCCTTTTCCATCTTGAAATCGGGAATGCCGTAACGGAGCAGGCCACCGATTTTGTCGTCCCGTTCGTACACGGCGACGGTGTGTCCAACCCGGGTGAGCTGCTGTGCCACTGCCAGCCCTGCCGGGCCGGAGCCGACCACGGCGACGGTCTTGCCGGTAAGCCGCGCGGGCGGCAACGGGTACACCCAGCCGTTGTCGTAAGCCTCGTCAATGATCGAGTTCTCCACCTGCTTGATGGTTACTGCGGGCTGGTTGATCCCCAGCACGCAGGACGCCTCGCAGGGTGCCGGGCAAAGCCGGCCGGTGAACTCAGGGAAGTTGTTGGTGGCATGCAGCCGCTCAATTGCTTCCTGGCCCTTGTCCCGCCACATCAGGTCATTCCACTCGGGAATGAGGTTACCCAGCGGGCACCCCTGGTGGCAGAAGGGAACGCCGCAGTCCATGCAGCGGCCGGCCTGGCTCCTCAGGACACCCTTCTCCTGCGCTTCATACACTTCCTTCCAGTCCATGATGCGGACGGGAACAGGACGCCGCGGCTGGGTTTCGCGCTGACGTACTTTGAGAAATCCGCGTGGATCAGCCACCGGTTACCTCCAGGATTCGAGACCAGACTTCTTCGCCATCGGGGTCCAGGCCCTCTGCGATGGCGTCAAGCCGTGTTTGAAGCACGGCCGCGTAGTCCCGCGGCAATACCTTGGTAAGACGGGCAGCAGTGTCGTCGAAGTTCTCCAACAGCTGCGCCGCCAGGGCGGACTCGGTTTCCTCAACGTGCTTGACCAGCAGGCCGTGCACGATGTCACGGTCCTCGGCGTCAAGTTCGCGGAGCTGTAGTTCGCCGGACTGCAGCGCGTCCTTGTTGACCTTCGTTTCCTGCAGGTCCAGGACATAGGCTGTTCCGCCGGACATACCGGCACCGAAGTTGCGGCCCGTCCGTCCAATGATCAGGGTCTGCCCGCCGGTCATGTATTCGCAACCATGGTCACCAATGCCTTCGACGACGGCAGTGGCGCCGGAGTTGCGCACCAGGAAGCGTTCGCCCACCTGGCCGCGGAGGAACAACTCACCGCTGGTGGCACCGTAGCCGATGACGTTGCCGGCAATAACGTTACGCTCAGCGGCGAAGACGTTGCTACGGTCCGGGCGGACGATAATCCGTCCGCCGGACAAGCCCTTGCCCACGTAATCGTTCGAATCGCCGAAGAGCCGCAGCGTGATGCCTGCGGGCAGGAAGGCGCCCAGCGACTGGCCGGCCGTGCCGTTGAGGGTGATATCGATGGTGTCGGTTGCCAGTACGTCTGTGCCGAACGTCTTGGTCACCACGTGGCCCAGCATGGTACCCACCGAGCGGTCCGTGTTGATCACGTCAACCTGGATCCGCACAGGACTGCGGTCCGTGAGGGCCTCGGTGGACATGCTGATGAGTCGCTGGTCAAAGTGCTTGTCCAGCTCGTGGTTCTGGGTGGTCAGGTTCCGCAAGGGGGCGTCATCATCGAATTCGAGCCCGTGCAGGATCGGATCCAGGTCCAGCCCTTCGGCCTTCCAGTGGTTGATCGCTTCACGGGTATCCAGCACCTCGGCGTGGCCGATTGCCTCTTCGATGCTCCGGAACCCGAGTTCGGCGAGGATCTCGCGGACCTCTTCGGCCAGGAATTCAAAGAAGTTGACCACGAATTCGGGCTTGCCATTGAACCTGGAGCGCAGCTCCGGGTTCTGAGTGGCTACGCCAACAGGGCACGTGTCCAGGTGGCAGACGCGCATCATGATGCAGCCGGAAACCACCAGCGGCGCAGTAGCGAAGCCGAATTCCTCGCCACCCAGGAGGGCAGCGATAACGACATCACGGCCGGTCTTGAGCTGGCCGTCCACCTGCACCACCACGCGGTCGCGCAGGCCGTTGAGCATCAGGGTCTGCTGGGTCTCGGCCAGGCCGAGTTCCCACGGGACGCCGGCGTGCTTGAGCGAGTTCAGCGGTGACGCACCGGTACCGCCGTCGTGGCCGGACACCAGTACGACGTCGGCCTTGGCCTTGGTCACACCGGAGGCCACCGTGCCGATCCCCACTTCGGAGACCAGTTTGACGTGTACCCGGGCCGAGGGGTTGGCGCGCTTGGCATCATAAATGAGCTGCGCGAGGTCCTCGATCGAGTAGATGTCGTGGTGCGGGGGTGGGGAAATCAGACCGACGCCGGGGGTTGAGTGGCGTGTCCGGGCCACCCAGGGGTAGACCTTTTGGGCCATCAGCTGACCGCCCTCGCCGGGCTTGGCACCCTGCGCCATCTTGATCTGGATGTCGTCGGCGTTGCTCAAGTAAAGGCTGGTGACGCCGAAACGCCCGGAAGCGATCTGCTTGACCGCGGAGCGGCGCTCGGGATCGAGAAGCCTGTCCACATCCTCGCCGCCTTCGCCGGTGTTGGACTTACCGCCCAGCCGGTTCATGGCAATCGCCAGGGTTTCGTGCGCTTCCTTGGAGATGGAGCCGTAACTCATGGCACCGGTGGAGAAGCGTTTGACAATGCTGGAGACGGGTTCCACTTCCTCAAGCGGGACTGCCGGACGCTGCCCGGTCTTGAACTTGAGCAGGCCGCGAAGGGTCATCAGGTTCTCGGACTGGTCGTCCACTCCCCTGGTGTACGACTTGAAGATGTCATAGCGGCGTTCGCGGGTGGCATGCTGCAACCGGAAAACCGTCTCCGGGTTGAACAGGTGCGGTTCGCCGTCACGACGCCACTGGTACTCCCCGCCGCTGTTCAGCGGCTGGTGAGGAAGCTCGATGCCGTCTTCCGGGTAAGCCGTCCGGTGCCGGGCAAGCACCTCGGCAGCGATGACATCGAGGCCGACGCCGCCCAGCTGGGAGTGGGTGCCGGAGAAGAACTCGTCCACCAGTTCCTGGCCGAGACCGAGGGCTTCGAAGGTCTGCGCGCCGGTGTAGGAGGCCACGGTGGAGATGCCCATCTTGGACATGATCTTCAGGACGCCCTTGCCGAGGCCCTTGATGAGGTTGTAGACGCCATCCTGCGGCGTGACACCAGTGACGTCACCGCACGCGATCAGCTGTTCCACGGATTCCATGGCCAGGTACGGGTTCACTGCCGAGGCGCCGTAACCGATCAGGACCGCGACATGGTGCGTCTCGCGGACGTCGCCCGCCTCCACGACCAGGGCCGTCTTGGTGCGGTTGGCGCTGCGCAGAAGGTGGTGGTGCACCGCGCTGACCAGCAGCAGCGAAGGGATAGGTGCCCACTGGGCGCTGGAGTCACGGTCCGACAGGACGATGTACTGGACACCGCGGTTGATCGCTCCGGACACCTGCTCGCAGATTTCCGTGAGCCGGGCCCGCAGGGCTGCCTCGCCGCCTTCGGGACGGTAGAGGCCGCGGACCTTCATGGCGACGCGGTCGCCGTCGGCGTTTTCGATATTGGCGATCTTCGCCAGCTGATCGTTATTGATCACCGGGAAGGGCAGCGAAACCTGCGGCTGCCTAACCTGGTTGGTGTCCAGCAGGTTGCCGTTAGGTCCGATGGCACACGTCAGGGACGTGACCAGTTCCTCCCGGATGGCGTCCAGCGGTGGATTGGTGACCTGTGCAAACGACTGCACAAAGTAGTCAAAGAGCAACCGCGGGCGCTTGGAGAGGACGGCAACGGGAGTGTCCGAACCCATGGCGCCCAACGGCTCGGCACCGGTGCGGGCCATCGGACCCAGGAGGATCCGCAGTTCTTCCGTGGTGTAGCCGAAGGTGCGCTGGCGGATGTTGACCGAGGCCGCGGTGTGCACAACGTGCTCGCGTTCCGGCAGGTCCTTGAGGTCAATGAGGTTTTCCGCGACCCACTCGGCCCACGGGTTCGCAGCTGCAACCTCGGCCTTAACCTCGGCGTCGCTGATGATGCGGCCGGCATCGGTGTCGACCAGGAACATCCTGCCCGGCGAAACCCGGCCCTTTTTGACTACCTTGGAGGGTTCGACGTCGATGACGCCAACTTCCGAGGCGAAGACAATCAGGCCGTCTTCGGTGATCCAGTACCGGCCCGGACGGAGCCCGTTGCGGTCCAGTGTGGCGCCCACGAGGTTGCCGTCGGTGAAGGAAACAGCAGCAGGCCCGTCCCACGGCTCCATCAGGAGGGAGTGGTATTCGTAGAAGGCGCGGCGTGCAGGATCCATCGTGGCGTGGTTTTCCCAGGCCTCGGGGATCATCATCATGATGGCGTGCGTGATGGGACGGCCGGACAGCCAGAGCAATTCGGCAACTTCATCGAAGGACGCAGAGTCAGAGGCACCAGGCGTGCAGATCGGGAAGAGCTCCTCGGGAGCGTCCCCCAGCAACGGACTGGCCAGCTGGGACTGGCGGGCGCGCATCCAGTTGCGGTTGCCCTTAACCGTGTTGATCTCGCCATTGTGGGCGATAGTCCGGAACGGCTGCGCCAGCGGCCACGACGGGAAGGTATTGGTGGAGAAGCGGGAGTGCACAATCGCCAGTTTGGTCTTGAACCGCTTGTCCGAAAGGTCCGGGTAAAACGGCTCCAGCTGCGCGGTGGTCAGCATTCCCTTGTAGACGATGGTTCGGGAGGACAGCGACGGGAAGTACACGCCAAACTTATTCTGCGCGCGCTTGCGGATCCGCCAGGCCTTGGCGTCCAGGTCGTTGCGTTCCAGGTGTTCGCCGGTTGCCGAGGCAAGGAACAGCTGGGAAAAATAGGGCATGCAGGCGCGGGCCATGGCGCCCACCAGGTCGGCCACGATCGGTACCTCGCGCCAGCCCAGGACGGTCAGCCCTTCATCTGCGGCAAGGCTTTCGATTCCAGCCTTGGCAGCTTCAGCCTCACGGGCCTCGGCCGGCAGGAATGCTGTGCCCGCGGCGTACTGCCCGGGAGCAGGGAGCTCAAATTCGGTGACAGCGCGGAAAAATTCGTCCGGAATCTGCATCAGGAGGCCGGCGCCGTCGCCCGTGCCCTCGTCGGCGCCAACGGCACCGCGGTGTTCGAGGTTACGGAGGGCCGTCAGGGCGGCATCAACGATGTCGTAGCCGGGTTCACCGCGAAGGGTGGCGATGATGGCCAGGCCGCAGGCGTCCTTCTCATTGTCCGGGTTGTAGAGCCCCGAAGCCTCAGGAAGTGCCGCGAAGCGTTTGAACGGCGACAGGGCAGCCTCAGGCCGGTCTGGTTCAGACCAACTGGGGCTGTGAAGAGTTTGGGTCATGGGAGACGTCCTTCCTCCTGATCGTGCTTATGGAAGGGACAACACTGGCCCCACTCAGAGCGCCTATAGGGGGCACAACAAGTGTTAGTTACTCGAATTGTAGGCCAGGAGGCCCTGCGCAACGAAGAGTTACGTTGGTCTCCTGCCCCAAGGCCCCGCCGTCGACTCCTCTAAGCTTCCGGGTGCGGGCCCTGCTGCCACAACGCTGTGGATCGGGTGCTGGCGAGTGATAACTCCGCTGCCCTTGTGACGGTGCTGGCCTATTTGGTCCGGCCAGCGCCCGGCGTGGTCCCGGCGGCGTCATCACGGGCATCCCCCGGTGCCGGTGCTGCAGGCTTCAGTTCACCTTCCGTTGGTTCGGAAGACACGCCTGTGCCGCTTTGGTTATCTGGGAGGTTATCACGCGGGCCGGTGTCGGAGACACCACCATCCGTATCCCGGACCGGTTCGTCGGTTGTGACCGGTTCATGACCTGGGAGGTAGACCGTATCGGGGTCAGGGCGCTTGCGGTAGCGGAGCACCACGAAAATGACGAGCGCCACCAGGAAAACAACGATGCTGGTCCAGACGTTGAGCCTGGCGGTGATCCCGAAGAGGGCGACCTGTTCAGCGTCGTCTATCCGCATGGCTTCGATCCAGACCCGGCCCAGGGTGTAGTACACCGCATAGAGCCAGAAGAGCCGGCCATGCCGGAAGGCAAAGCGCCGGTCGAGGGCAAGGAGGATGACAACGCCCGCGATGTTCCACAGCGACTCATAGAGGAACGTGGGGTGGAACAGGGTATCCGCCGGCACTCCCGGCGGGAAGTTGGCGTTGTCCGCATCAATCTGCAGGCCCCACGGCAAAGTGGTGGGACCGCCAAAGAGCTCCTGGTTGAAATAATTACCCCAGCGGCCAAGCGCTTGGGCCAGCAGCAGTCCGGGCGCCGCGGCGTCCAGGAAGGCAGGCAGCTTGACGCCTGAGCGCCGGCAGCCGATCCATGCTCCGACAACGCCAAGCACCACCGCGCCCCAGATACCCAGGCCACCCCTCCAGAGCTGCGGAATCAGGGAGAGGTCTCCGGTGCCGTCAAAACCAGGCCCGAAGTAGGCGTCCGGGGAGGACACCACGTGATAAAGCCGGCCGCCGATGATCCCGAACGGGATCGCCCAGATCACGATGTCCCAGATGCTGCCTTCAGGACCGCCACGGCGTGACCAGCGGCGGGAAGTCAACCACAGCCCGGCCACGATCCCGGCCAGGATGCACAAGGCATAGGCATGGATGCGCAGGGTCCCCCACGGCAGCGGAATGTCGAAGCCGGACCAGCCCGGGCTGGGAATGCTTGCCGGCACCATGGCCGCTGCGAGCTGGAGGGTCTCCATGGTGTTAAGCCTCTTCCCGGCTGAGTCCTGTGCTGAGTTCCTTGGTCAGTGTAGCCACCGCGTCCACGCCGCCATCACGGATGGCTGCAACAAGCGCAGTTCCAACGATCACCCCGTCAGCGTACGCTCCGATTTCGCGCACGTGGGCTGCGTTGGAGACTCCCAGGCCGACGCAGACCCGCTCGGCGCCGGCAGCGTGGGTATCCGCCACGAGCTGTTCCGCGCTGCTGCTGACGTCCTGGCGGGTTCCGGTGACCCCCATGATGGAGACCGCATAGACAAAGCCGCGACTGGCTTCCACAGTCTTGGTGAGGCGTTCCGGTGTGGAGGATGGAGCCACCAGGAAGACCCTGTCCAGTCCGTACTTGTCGGAAGCCGCGAACCACTCGGAAGCCTCGTCCGGGATGAGGTCCGGCGTGATGAGCCCGGCACCGCCGGCCTCGGCCAACTGGCGGGAAAACTCTTCGACACCCATCCGCACCACAGGGTTCCAGTAGGTCATGACCAGGACGGCGACGTCGGTGGCAGAAGTGATTCCGCGCACGACGTCGAAGACGCTGGCCACGCGAAAACCGTTCGCAATTGCCTCGGTGGTGGCGGCCTGGATGACCGGGCCGTCCATGACCGGATCCGAATACGGAATACCGATCTCAATGATGTCGGCGCCGTTGTTGGCCATGGCGATCCCGGCGTCGATGGTTGCCTGTACATCCGGGTAGCCGGCGGGCAGGTAGCACACCAGTGCCGAGCGCCCGGCCGTGCGTGCACGGTCGATGGCAGCGGCGGACTTGCTCACAGGCTGTTCGGTCATCAGTTGCGGTCCTTGCTGCTGGTGTTGGCCGGGGTGGTCGCCGGTACGGCTTCGGTTTCGGCGCGGTCGGTGGGGCCCTTGGGCTTGCGGGTGGAAAGGTTGGTGCCCTTCACCTTGCCTTCATCATCGAGCATGTCGAACCACTCGGCTGCGGTCTCCACATCCTTGTCACCACGGCCGGAGAGGTTGACGATGATCACGACCTCGGACGGGTCCGCCTTGCCCTCGGTCAGGCGCTGCCCCACCTTGATGGCGCCCGCCAGGGCATGGGAGGACTCGATGGCGGGGATGATTCCCTCCGTCTGGCACAGCAGTTTGAAAGCGTCCATGGCTTCTGCATCGGTGATGGGCTCGTAACTGACCCGCCCGATGTCGGCGAGATAGGCATGTTCCGGACCAACGCCCGGGTAGTCCAGGCCTGCCGAAATGGAGTGCGATTCGATGGTCTGCCCGTCGTCGTCCTGCATCAGATAGGAGCGCGCGCCATGCAGGACGCCGGGCTTGCCCAGCGTGATGGTGGCCGCGTGCCGGCCGGTGTCCACGCCGTCGCCTCCTGCCTCGAAGCCGTATATCTTGACTTCGGGATCATCGAGGAAGCCATGGAAGATGCCAATGGCGTTGGAGCCGCCGCCAATACAGGCGCAGACAGCATCCGGCAGCTTGCCGGTCTGGTCCAGGATCTGGGCGCGGGCTTCCTCGCCGATCACCTCGTGGAAGAAGCGCACCATGGCCGGGAAGGGATGCGCTCCGGCGGCGGTACCCAGCAGGTAGTGCGTGGTGTCCACGTTGCTGACCCAGTCCCTGAGGGCATCGTTGATGGCGTCTTTGAGGGTCTGGGAACCATTGGTGACAGGAACCACGGTGGCGCCGAGCAGCTGCATGCGGGCAACGTTCAATGCCTGCCGGCGGCAGTCCTCGGCACCCATGTACACAACGCATTCAAGTCCCAGCAGCGCGGCGGCAGTGGCGCTGGCAACGCCGTGCTGCCCGGCGCCGGTCTCGGCGATAATCCGGGTCTTGCCCATGCGCTTGGCCAACAGGGCCTGGCCCAGCACGTTATTGATCTTGTGCGACCCGGTATGGTTCAGGTCCTCCCGCTTGAGGAAAATCCGGGCGCCGCCGGCATGCCCCGAGAAGCGCTTGGCCTCGGTGAGCAGGGAGGGCCTTCCGGAGTAGTTCTTGTTCAACTCGGCGATTTGGGCGAGGAATTCGGGGTCTGCCTTCGCCTTGTCGAAGGTGTCTTCCAGCTCATCCAGTGCGGCAATGAGTGATTCAGGCATCCAACGGCCGCCGTAGCTGCCGAAATAGGGGCCCGGCGCACTCTTAAGGGAGGCCCGTCCCTGCAGAAAATCTTCCGCTGCATCGTTGCCAGCGCTGCCAGCGTTGCCTGTTGGTGCATCAACCATCAGTCTCACCGTCCTGTTCCAGTTGATCGTCAGTATGTTGTGGCAGCGTGCCGCGATACGGACCGGCTGCCGGAGGAAAGCAGCTACGCTGCAGCTCCCGGGGCTTGTTCAGGCGCGGGAAGCGATAGCAGCCGCGCCGGCACTGGCAAACTCGGCAATGCGCGCACGCGGTGTTGCGTCGCTGACCAGGGCCTCCCCCACCAGGATGGCGTTGGCGCCGTTGCCGGCGTAGTGCCGCACGTCATCAACGTCGCGGACGCCGGACTCGGCGACCACCACTGCCTCCGCCGGAATGGCCCCGGCGAGGGTGGCGAAAACGGAACGGTCGACGTCGAGGGTTTTGAGGTTACGCACGTTGACGCCGATGATCCGGGCCTCAGCAGCAATGGCGCGCTCAATTTCCCCGGCGGTATGGGTCTCCACCAGGACATTCATGCCCAGCTCATGGCTCAGCGCGCTGAATTCCTGCAGCTGGGCGTCAGACAACGAGGCCACGATGAGCAGAATAAGGTCCGCTCCGTGGGCCCGAGCTTCCCAGATCTGGTATTCGTCCAGCGTGAAGTCCTTGCGCAGCAAGGGAACGTCCACCCGGGAGCGAACGGCGTCCAGATCAGCCAGGGAGCCGTGGAAGCGGCGCTGTTCCGTCAGGACGCTGATAACTGCAGCGCCGCCGTCGGCGTACTGGGCAGCAAGCGACGCCGGATCTGAGATCGCGGCAAGCGCACCTTTTGACGGGCTGCTCCGCTTGATCTCCGCGATGACCCGGAGCTCGTTGCGGGGCTGCAGGGGACCTCCCAAGGCCGCCCAGGCATCCCGGGCAGGAGCAGCTGCGGCTGCCCTGTCCTTGAGTTCAGCCAGCGATACCAACCGCTGCCTGGCCTCCATATCCTCCCTGACACCGGCGTTGATGTCATCGAGAACAGTTGCCATCAGTGGCCGGAGTTTTTCAGCTTGCTGCCGCCGACGCCGTAGCCCACCTTGCGAAGGATGTAGCCGACGATCAGGCCGATGAACATCACGGCAATTCCGGCAACGAAGATCGGGGTGCTGGCGATCACGAAGGCGATCGAGGCAATCAAACCGCCCGCCAGCATGATGAACACACAAGTCCAGGCTGCCGGGCTGTTACCGTGGCCGATTTCAACACTGTGATCGACGCCGTGCTCGGTCTTCGCCGACTGGTTGGTGGTGGACGCGGAAACAGGGGCTTTGCTCATGGGAATCTCCTCAGGATGAATACTGCTTACATTCTGCCATTTTTTGTACCGTGCTTGGTGACGGTCGGTGCTGCATGACCGGCTGCGCAAAGGGCGCCCCGCCTGCCGCAGGGGGATCAGGTGGGATCGTCGCCCCGCGACAACCGGTCCCAGGTGTCAATGTCGTCCACCGGCCCGCTGGGCGCTGCTCCACCCGTAGCGGGTTTCGCATCGAAGCGGGTGCGCGTCTTCCAGTACCGGCCGGCCGGCACCAGTGCGAGGGCAACACAACCGAGAAGGACGCCTGCCGCAATAGCCAGGACCGGGAAGGCGGACACACTGACCTCGGCGGTGCCGCCGGAAACTCCTGTGGCTTCCGCAATGGCGCCCTGGGCGGCCGCCAGCGGATCAGCCATCACAGTACCCGCGGCAGCGACGATGCCCGCGGCAGCGAGGCCTATCAATACGGCAATAACCCAGCGGCCCACGCGCCCCGCTATGGAAGCCGCGATGCCTCCGGCCAAGGCAACGAGTGCCAGCGCTGTCACCGCGGTGGCCGCTTTATTTCCCGCCACCTCGAGTTCGGAGCCGAGCCCCTGGCCCAACTGCCCGGGATCAAGCTGTACGGTCAGCCAGGTCTGGGTTGTTGTGCCAAAAGCTGCCAGCGCCAGGAGCGTGACCGCCAGGACCAGGAACGGCCGGCGGGCCCAGCGTGGCGGAGCCGCATTCTTGGCCTGGACGGCGCCGGACACTATTGTGCCGCCCGCGGGTCTGATGCCCCGGCAGGATCCCGGATCAGGACGGACTCCGCCGTGATGTCATGCAGGGAACCGGCAGTGTGTACGGCGCGCAGGGGTGCGGCTGCCTTGTTGACTGTTTCAAGGGCCTCTGCCGGATTGCTGGAATCAGCGACGATGCCGCCGCCTGCCTGGACGTAGGCGCGGCCTTCACGCAGCAGCGCGGAGCGGATGGCGATGGCCATGTCCATATTTCCTGCGAAGTCCAGATATCCGACGACGCCGCCATAGATCCCACGGCGGTGCGGCTCCAGCTCATCCAGGAGCCGCAGCGCGCGGGGCTTGGGTGCCCCGGAGAGCGTACCTGCAGGGAAGGTCGCCTTCAGGACGTCGTAGGCACTGGCTCCCGGGGCAAGCTTGCCCACGACAGTGGAGACGAGGTGCATGATGTGGCTGAAGCGTTCCACCTCCATGAACTGCGAAACGTCGACGGTGCCGGCCACGCACACCTTGGACAGATCATTGCGGGACAGATCCACCAGCATCAGGTGCTCTGCCCGTTCCTTCTGATCCGCCAGGAGTTCCTCGGCCATTGCCTTGTCTGCCTCGACAGTCTTGCCACGCGGCCTGGACCCCGCGATGGGGTGGGTAATGACGTCGTCGCCGGTCACCGTGACCAGTGCCTCCGGTGAGGACCCAACAATGGAATACTCCCGGCCATCGGCGTCGGCCAGGCTGAAGATGTACATATAGGGGCTCGGGTTGGTATTTCGCAGCACGCGGTAGACATCCAGCGCAGAGCCACCGCACTCCATCTCGAAGCGCCGGGAGATGACAACCTGGAACACCTCGCCGTCAACGATGGCTTCCTTACCCCGGTCCAGCGCTGCAAGGTACTCCGATTCCTCCCAGCGTTCCTGCACGCTGGAAGCGAAATCCGCACCCTGGGGATCCAGCACGGACACCGGCTGCCGGATGGGCGTGGCCACCCGCTCAAGCAGGGATTTGATGCGCGCGACGGCGTCATGCCAGGCGTCGTCGACGCGTTCCGAAGTGTCGTCAAAGTTGATGGCATTGGCGATCAACATGACGGTTCCGTCCACGTTGTCATGCACAGCCATGTCAGTGACGAGGTTGAGCGCCAGCTCCGGCAGGTTGAGGTCGTCTTCAGGAGGGCTGGTGAGCTTCTCCCAGTGCCGTACGGACTCCCACCCCAGGAAGCCGACCAACCCCGAGGTGAAGGGAGGGAGGCCCTCAAAGCGTTCTGTCTGCAGGGCCGCGATGGTGTTCCGGACAGCATCCACGGGGTTTCCCTCCAGGGGCACGCCTGCAGGCGGCTCGCCGAGCCAGTGCGCCGCTCCATCCTTGGTGGTGAGCGTGGCCCGGGACCTGGCACCGATGAATGAGTAACGCGACCAGGCTCCGCCCACCGCAGCTGATTCCATCAGGAACGTACCCGGCTGGCCCTGCGCCAGCTTGCGGTACAGGCCGATGGGGGTCTCAGCGTCCGCCAACACCTTCAAGTGGACAGGGATGACCCGCCGGGTCGCGGCCAGTTCACGAAACTCCGCCAGCCCGGGGCTGATGATTCCAAGGTCCTGCATAGCTGTGCTTCCGCCTGTTCTTGTCATGCTGTCTAAAGTGCCGCTCAGGGGTGCCTTGCGGGCAGTCAGTCCTGCTGGCTGGCCGTGGCGCCGAGGTCCCGGCCGTCGAAGCAGGTCCGCGTGCCCGTGTGGCAGGCAGCACCTACCTGGTCCACGCGTACCAGGAGGGCGTCGCCGTCGCAGTCAAGGGCAACGGACTTGACCCACTGCACGTGGCCGGAGGTGTCGCCCTTGCGCCAGTACTCCTGACGGGAACGCGAATAGAACGTAACGCGGCCGCTGCTCAGGGTCCGGCTCAGGGCTTCGTCGTCCATCCAGCCCAACATCAAAACCTCGTTGGTGTCGAACTGCTGGACGATCGCAGCGACGAGCCCTGCGGCGTCGCGCTTCAGGGCACCGGAAATGGCATCCGGAAGGGCACCGGACAGGGTGCCGCCGGGAGAATTGATAGGGGCGGGTTGCTCTGACATCAGCTCAAGTCTAGTGCCTTGCCCGGCGGCGCCCGCCGCTGCACATCTGCGGCCTTCTCGTGCTAGTTTCACAAGTGATGCATTTCGTCGACCCGTCCCGAGAAGTCCTGGCCGAAACCCTCCTTGCGGCCGGACCTGACTCCCCCACGCTCTGCGCCGGGTGGCAGACCCGCGATCTTGCTTCCCACCTTTACCTTCGCGAACGCAAAATCGCCGTCGGACTGGGCCTTGTCTTCAAGAGTCTTGCAAAGGCTTCCGAGGCCGCCACCAACAAGCTGGCCGATCAATCAGCCTCTGTTGAGGAGTACACGCGGCTGGTCAACAGCTTCCGCGCCGGGCCTCCTGCGTTGTCGCCCATGAACATCAAGGCCCTCGACGAAAGCTCCAACCTCATCGAGTATTTCGTGCATACCGAGGACGTCCGGCGCGCCGGCGACAGGTGGGCGCCCCGCGCCCTCGACGAGGCCTACTCCGATGCGTTATGGGCGGAATTGATCAAGCGCGCAGCCATCCTGTACCGCGGCGTGGACCTTGGCATCGTCCTGGTCCGGCCCTCCGGTCCCCGTCACGTCGCCAAGCGGGCGCCGGTATCAGTGGCGATCGTTGGCGAACCCGGCGAACTCCTCATGCATGCCCATGGCCGGACGCAGCACGCCCTGGTGACCTTCGAAGGCCAGCCGGACGCCGTCGCGCTGTTGCAGTCAGCCGAAGTCGGCCTGTAGGTTTCGACAAGCTCAACCACCGGTGATCGAGCTTGTCGACATCCGGTTTCGACAAGCTCGCCGCCGGGGATCGAGCTTGCGAGGAGAGGGCGCGGGTGGGGCCTTAGCGGACCTCGAAGCCTGCGGCCCTGATGGCATCTTTGACCTGGGACATCATGTTGTCCGGTCCCCAGTGGAAGATCGACGCCGCAAGCACCGCATCTGCGCCGGCGTCCACCGCGGGCGGAAAGTGTGCCGGTTCCCCGGCGCCGCCGGAAGCAATGATGGGCACCTTGACGGCCGCCCGCACAAGGCGGATCAGTTCAAGGTCGAAGCCGTCCTTGGTGCCGTCGGCATCGATGGAGTTCAGCAGGATCTCGCCCACCCCCCGGTCAGCGGCCTCGCGGGCCCAGGCAACGGCGTCGATCCCGGTCCCCTGCCGGCCACCGTGGGTGGTGACTTCGAATCCGGATGGCGTGGGCGCAGAGCCGGGCCTGGTTCGGCGGGCGTCTACGGAGAGCACCAGGACCTGGGAACCGAAGTGCCGGCTGATCTCGTCGATGACGTCGGGGCGTGCGACCGCTGCGGTATTGATGGAGGCCTTGTCTGCGCCGAAACGCAGGAGCTTGTCCACTTCCGCCACTCCCCTGACCCCGCCGCCCACGGTCAATGGGATGAAGACTTCCTCCGCGGTGCGGCGGACGACGTCGAAGGTGGTTTCGCGGTTGCCCGAGGACGCCGTAACGTCCAGGAAGGTCAGTTCGTCCGCACCGGCGTTGTCGTAGCGGTGCGCCAGCTCCACCGGATCGCCGGCGTCGCGGAGGCCCTCAAAGTTAATGCCTTTCACAACCCGGCCCGCGTCAACGTCCAGGCAGGGAATGACGCGTACGGCTACAGCCATGTGCTTCTCCTTGAAGTCAGCAGGATTTCAGTGCTCAGATCCGGCAGGCGTGGATGCTGCTGACCAGGATGGCGCGGGCACCAAGATCGTAGAGTTCGTCCATGATGCGGTTGGTCTCCTTTTTGGGGACCATGGAGCGCACGGCTACCCATTCAGAATCACGCAACGGCGAGACGGTAGGCGATTCCAGTCCGGGAGTCAGCGCTGCCGCCTGCTCCACGAGTTCCTTGCGGATGTCGTAATCCATCAGCACATATTGGCGGGCCACCAGCACGCCCTGCAGGCGGCGGATCAGGACCTCGATCTCCTTTGCGGTGCCGTTGGCGGCTCCGCCCTGGCCGGTGCGCCTGATCAGCACGGCCTCGGACTTGAGGATGGGCTCCCCGAAAATTTCCATCCCGGCGGCTTTGAGCGTGTTCCCGGTTTCCACGACGTCGGCAATCGCGTCCGCGACACCCAGCCGCACCGATGACTCAACGGCGCCATCGAGCCGGACCACCTGCGCGTTGATGCCCCGTTCTTGGAGGTAGCCGCGGAGCAGGCCGTCATAGCTGGTCGCCAGGCGTTTGCCTTCAAGCTGTTCGACGCCGGCAAAGTCACCGATGGGGCCGGCGAACCGGAAGGTGGAGGCAGCAAAGCCCAGGGGGAGCAGTTCCTCTGCTTCGACCTCGGCGTCGAGGAGGAGATCACGGCCGGTGATGCCGACGTCGAGCGTTCCTCGCCCCACGTATACGGCGATGTCGCGCGGGCGCAGGAAGAAGAATTCGATCTCATTGTCCGGATCAACCATGACAAGTTCACGGGTATCACGGCGCTGGCGGTAGCCGGCCTCGGACAGCATGGCGGAGGCGGCTTCGGACAGTGAACCTTTATTGGGAACTGCTACACGCAGCATGGGTGCTCTTTTCGTTCAGGCGTTTCTTGGGGCAAAAGTGGCCACTCGATGGCAGCGCAGGACATGGCCGTGCGGCTGCCGGGGTGGCTACAGATGCTTGTAAACGTCTTCCAGGGTGAGGCCCTTGGCGATCATCAGAACCTGCAGGTGGTACAGGAGCTGGGAGATTTCCTCGGCTGCGGCGTCATCGGATTCGTACTCGGCAGCCATCCACACCTCGGCCGCTTCCTCGACAACTTTCTTGCCGATGCCGTGCACGCCGGAATCCAATTCAGCGACGGTGCGGGAACCCTCCGGACGGGAGGCTGCCTTCTCACTCAGTTCAGCGAACAGCGACTCGAAATTCTTCACGCCCTCAAGACTACTTGCTATGGAGCCGGGCATGCCCGTTCGGCCCCAGCATGACGCCCTACTTGTGACGGACGGCACACTGGGATACCGGCGCTGGCAGCGAGCGGCTATCCGAAGGGCCGAAGCAGGACAGCAGTGGCCAGCGCCGCGGTTACCGCCTCATGGCCCTTGTCCTCGGAGGAACCGGGCAGTCCGGAACGGTCCAGCCCCTGCTGTTCGTTGTCGCAGGTGAGCACCCCGAAGCCGACCGGGACGCCAGTGTTGACACTGACGTCGGTGAGTCCCGCCGTCGCCGCCTGGCACACATACTCAAAGTGCGGGGTACCGCCACGGATGACGACACCGAGGGCCACCACGGCGTCAAAATGTGGTGCCAGCCGTGCTGCGGCGACCGGAAGTTCAAAAGCCCCCGGTACCCGAAACACTGATGGCTCCGTAATTCCAGCTTCGCCGGCAGCGCGCAGGGCGCCGTCCAGCAGCCCGTCCATGATTTCTTTGTGCCAACTCGCCGCGATGATGGCGAGCCGCAGCTGTGACGTTGAATCGCGGTCGAAAGTGGTGAGGTCGATGGTGGGTGCGCCGTGGCCGCTCATGCTGGATCCTTGTTTGTCGTTTCAGGTCAGTGGTCAGGGGGTGTACTGGTGCCGCAGCGGACGATGCCGGGCAGTCAGTCCTGTTCGTGCTGGTAAACGGCTGCGGCAGGCCCGGCAACGGCCTGTGCCCCGCCCAGGGTGAGCCGATGGTCCATCCGGTCCTTCTTGGTCTGCAGGTAACGGATGTTCTGCTCACGGGACGGGACCTCTGTGGGAACCATCTCCACCACGGCTACGCCGGCCTGTGCCAGCCGGTGTTTCTTATCCGGGTTGTTGCTGAGCAGCCTGACCTCGGTCAGGCCCATTTCCGCAAGGATCCGGGCAGCGGCGGCATACCGCCGTGCATCCACCGGCAGGCCCAGCTGCTCATTGGCTTCCACGGTGTCAAAACCCGCTTCCTGCAGGGCGTAGGCCTTGATCTTGTTGGCCAGCCCGATGCCGCGGCCTTCCTGTCCACGCAGGTAAACCAGGGTGCCGCCGTGCTTCTGGATCAGTTCCAGGGCGTAAGCCAGTTGCTCACCGCAATCGCAGCGGTAGGAGCCGAAAACGTCTCCGGTGAGGCACTCGGAATGGAGTCGCACGAGCGGCGCCTTGCCGTCCACCGGCGGGCGCGGGGAGCTCACCGTAAGGTGCTCGACGCCGGTTTCAAGGTCTGTCCAGGCCTGAGCCACAAACGTGCCGAACTCCGAAGGCAGTTGCACCACCGGTCCGCCGAGCACTGGATGCAAGCCACCGCTGGCCTCCTCGGGAGCCGGGTACATTGCTCTGGTCTCGTTACCTTCGGCGGCTTTGCCTTTGGTACCAAATACCGTCATTTCTTCTCCTCTTCCTCCACCGGAGATCCTTCCCCGGATCCTTGCGGTGGTCTGCCTGCTGCGCCTGCCGGGTAGGTACCTTCAAGATAGTCTGCCAAAGCCTCGATCGAAATTAAGGGACAGCCGTGTTCATCGGCGAATGCCCGTAATCCGTCCAGGCGCATCATTTCGCCGTCGTCGTAAACTACCTCGGCGATGACGCCCACCGGTTCCAGGCCGGCAAGCCGGCACAGGTCCACGGCCGCCTCTGTATGGCCCGGACGTTCGCGCACTCCCCCGTCAACCGCCCGAAGCGGAAATATATGCCCGGGTCGGGTCACGTCCCCGGGTGAGCTGCTGGAATCAGCAAGCACGCGGGCCGTGAGCGCACGGTCGGTAGCTGATATTCCGGTGCTCACGCCGCTCGCTGCATCGCAGGACACGGTGTAGGCGGTGCCCTTGGCATCCTCGTTCACGGCGACCATGGGCGGCAGTGCCAATGCGTCGGCGCGCTCTCCACTCAGCGGCACACAGATAACGCCTGAGGAGTGCCGGATGGTCCAGCCCATCAGCACCGGGGTGGCGTGCCGGGCGGCGAAGATGATGTCACCTTCGTTTTCCCGGTCTTCGTTGTCCACCACCAGCACGGGCAATCCTGCCGCGATGGCTCGTACAGCGTCGGCAACTGAGTCCAGGCGGGGCGCGGACGCAGCCTGGCTTTCCTGGTTTACTGTCTGTGCCGGCACGACGGTACTCACTTGCTGCCCGCGGAGGCCGGGCCGAACGCTAGGAGACGCTCGGTGTACTTCGCCAGCACGTCCACCTCAAGGTTGACCCGGCTGCCCGGCGTTTTCCGCCCCAACCCCGTCTCAGCCAGGGTGATGGGAATGAGTCCCACTTCAAACCACGGTTCGGGCGCTGGCGGTTCGCTGACCGCGGTCACCGTCAAAGAGACACCGTCAATCGCTATAGAGCCTTTTTCGGCAATGTAGCGGGCCAGGCTGGCTGGAACGCTGAACCTGAGGCGGTCCCAGTTGCCTTGTGCTTCCCGCTCCACAAGATGACCGACGCCGTCAACGTGGCCCTGTACAACATGGCCGTCCAGACGGCCTCCAGCAGGGACGCAACGCTCCAGGTTGACCGCGTCTCCGGCTGCCAACTCGCCAATGGTGCTGCGCACCAGGGTTTCCCCCATCACATCGACGCTGAATTCCTTGCCGTCAATGGTTGTGGCAGAGAGGCAAACGCCGTTAACGGCGATGGAACCGCCCGGCTCGAGTCCATCCGTCAGTCCGGGGGCGCGCAACCTGACGACGGCGCTGTCCCCGCCGTTGCGCTCGACCGCCAGGACCTCGCCCTGTTCAGCAATAATTCCTGTAAACATCATTTGCCTCCAAAGGCTTTTCCCGCGGCGGCGGGCTGTTGTGCTGTGTTTAGTGTCTGTTGTAGTGACTCGAGGGCTGCGGGCCCACCGGCCACGGTGGGCCGCAAATGGAGTTTCAGGTCCCTGCCCAGATGCTGGACAGCACCACCGTGGGCGGGATCCCAGTCCCATTGCTGCGCGTCGGTCAGGGTGGCAATGCCAAGTCCGGTAAGCGAGGACGTGCCGGAGCCCAGGAGCGTCGGTGCCAGATACACAATCAACTCGTCCACCAGGCCAGCGGACAGGAACGAACTGAGAATCGCGGAACCGCCCTCGACCATCACGTGCCGGGCGCCGGCCTGGTACAACTGCGCCAGCGCCTGGTGGGGATCGCGGGTGGCCAATTGAATAAACAATCCGTCGCGTCCACGGATTGCTGCGTTGGCGGGCACCTCCCGCAATCCCATGACTGCCCGCAGCGGCTGTTTTCGGCTGGGATTTCCGTCGGCGCCACGCGCAGTGAGCCGGGGATTGTCCACCAGTACTGTCCCGGTACCAACCAGGATGGCGTCGATCCTGCCGCGAAGTGCGTGATTGTCCGCCAGGGATTCCGGGCTGGAAATCCACTGGCTGGTCCCATCCTCGGCGGCGATCCGCGCGTCGAGGGTTTGCGCTATGTGTAGGGTTACGAACGGCCGGTGGTCAGCGACCGCCTGAAACCACTGGCGGTTGAGCTCCAGAGCCGCTCCGGCCGCCAATCCGCTGCGGACCTGAACTCCTGCCGCGCGCAAAGTTGCCGCACCACCGGCTGCAGGGTCGTGGGGATCATCAACGGCATAAACAACGTCCCTGATCCCGGCGTCGATGATGGCCTGGGCGCAGGGGCCGGTACGTCCCCAGTGGTTGCAAGGCTCAAGCGTGACCACCATGGTGGTGCCTTGCAGGTCCACGCCCTCCGCCAGTGCCAGGGCAATGGCGTCGGCCTCAGCGTGGGGGGTGCCTGCGCCGCGGTGGAAGCCTGCGGGCAGCAACCGGCCGTCCCGGCCGATGACTACGGCGCCCACCAGGGGGTTGGCTCCACGTGGACCTTGTGCCGCCGCCTGAAGTGCTGCCTCCATCGCTGCTTCTTCTACGGGCGTGAAAGCCGATACTACTGGAGCGGTACTCATTTAGCCACCATTTTCAACGCCGGGATGCCTGCCACGGTTCCGGTGGTACCTGCAGGCGCCGCCTTGGACGCCCGACGCCAGACGAAGAAACCGGCTAGTGTGAAGAACCCGTAGAAGAGGTACATGAGGGCGCTGGCGTAGTACCCCGCGCTGAACAGCAGGGGCACGCCTACTATGTCCACCGCCACCCAGATCAGCCAGAACTCCGTCCAGCCCCTGGCCATTCCGTAGGTGGCCAGCAGTGATCCCGTAAAGGTCCAGGCATCTGCCCAGACCGGCGGGTAGGAACCGAGCGCATCGAACAAGGGGGTCAGAGCGGCGGTGCCGGCAACCATGGCGAGCACCAGGATGATACGGGTGCGGGTGCCTGCCCAGACGGGAGTGATAGCCGCAGCAGCTGTTGCCGCCGGTGCCTGCCGCCGGCTCTCCTGCCAGCGATGCCAGCCATAGGCCGCGACTGCAATGAACATCACCTGACGGGACGCCTGACCCCACAAGGTGGCCGGCGTTGCTGATCCGAAAACGTTGCCCAGGAACACCGTCAGCAGGAGAAGATTGCCGGCGATGCCCACCGGCCAGGCCCAGACTTTGCGGCGCATGCCGCCAAGGGCACTGGCCAGTCCAAAAACATTTCCCAGCACTTCACGAAGAATCAGGGCAGATCCGCCAACAGGGATCTGAGCTTCGAAGAGCCACCGCAAAAGGTCCACGTGTGTGTCGTTCCTTCCCTCTAGAACCGCGATGGCTCCGGGGGTATACGACAGCGAAATAACCCGACGCAGGTTGCGCGCCGGAAAATACAGCTGTACGTGCTTCTCTCATCCAGACTTTAACTGTCGGTACCGGAGTTTCACCAGTTCAACCGTCCGCCACACCCTCCACTGGAGGATGCGGCTCGCGGGTCGCGGACTATCACCGCCGGTTCGGACTTACACCGACCCCGGAGCACGTATGTGTCTTGTCATTGTGCCACAACAGGGCAGGCCTGCTGGCTATTCCCGCACCCGCAGCGTAACAAGCCGGTGTACTAGTGGCCCGCCCTCAACCCGGCGCTGAGACCAGCTTTGCGCAGGCGGGTAATCGCGGCGGCAGGATCGTCGGCACCATAAACCGATGATCCTGCGACAAACACATTTGCCCCGGCTTCCGCGGCGCGAAGGATGGTCTCCTCCGTAATGCCGCCATCCACCTGCAGCGCAACAGAGGCTCCGGAGCCGTCGATTGCAGCGCGCGCCCTCCGGATCTTGGGCAGTGTCAGGTCCAGGAATGCCTGGCCGCCGAAGCCGGGCTCAACGGTCATGATCAGCAGCATGTCCAACTCCGTCAACATGTCCAGATACGGCTCGACGGCGGTAGCCGGGCGCAGTGCCATGCCCGCCTTCGAACCCCGGGAACGGAGCTCGCGGGCCAGTTTCACCGGCGCCAGCGCCGCCTCCGCGTGGAAAGTCACTGACGCCACGCCGGCGTCCGCATATTCGGGAGCCCAGCGGTCGGCGTCGGAAATCATCAGGTGCACATCCAGCGGGACCGGGCTGACGGCCTGGATCCGCTTCACCACGGGAAGCCCCAGGGTCAGGTTGGGCACAAAGTGATTGTCCATGACGTCCACATGGACGGAATCGGCGTTGCTGATGCGGGCCAGCTCGGATTCAAGGTTGACGAAGTCAGCGGAGAGGATGCTCGGGTTGATGCAGCATTCGGTCATGTGGCGGCCTTTCGGTCAGGGCTGGGCGTCAGGACTTCAGAGTTTCTTCCGGATGAGGGCAAGGAACATGGCGTCGGTCTGGTGGACGTGCGGCCACAACTGCGCTGTCTGCTCATGCCCGGCATCAAGGGAACCCGGCAGACTGACGGAATCCAGAACGGCGCCTGCATCCAGCAGTTCCAGGTCCTCACGCTTGCGCAGGGCATCGCTGACCACCGCAGTGGTCTCCGCGGGGTGCGGCGAGCATGTCACGTAGGCCACCACTCCGCCCGGGCGGACAGCGTCAATGGCAGAGTTCAGCAGTTCGCGCTGCAGGGGGCCAAGGTCCGCCAGGTCCTTGGGAGTACGGCGCCACCGCGATTCCGGGCGCCGGCGCAGGGCGCCGAGGCCGCTGCACGGAACATCCACCAACACCCGGTCAAAGGTCTCTGCATAAGCAGTCCCGACATCGCGCCCGTCCCCCGTGCGCACGCTCCAGGTTTCCGCGGGGACGGCGGCCAGGGCCTGGCTGACCAGCTTGGCTCGATGGGGCGCGGGTTCGTTGGCCAGCAACGTGGCTCCTGAGCGACGCGCCAGGGCAGCGAGCAACGCCGCCTTTCCGCCAGGTCCGGCACAGAGGTCGAGCCAGGCTTCGGCCTTGTTGTCAGAACCCGGCTCCGTGCCCGCCTTCGGCTCGATGTCCGCTGCTGCCAGCGCACGGGCCACCAGCTGGGATCCGACGTCCTGGACCCTGGTGCTTCCTTCGCGGATGGAAGCAAGCCGGCCGAGGTCGCCGCCGCTGCTGAGTGCGGAGCCTTCCACCAGCTCTCCGGGAATGGCGCCGCCTTCGAGGGCCTCGTCAAGGCTGCCGAGTCCCGGCAGGGCCACCAGGTTCACCACGGGAGCGGCGTTGTCCGCCTCCAGGAGCCGGTCGATATCGGAGGCCGGCCGGCCATGGGCCACCAGGGACTGCCGCATGGCGCGGACAATCCACTCCGGGTGGGCAAATCTGAGGGACGCAATCCGAGTCGGATCGGTCTCCCCACTGACCAGTTCCCCAAGCCACTCCTCCATGGTCCGGGCTGCCACCTTCCGGAGCACGGCGTTGACCAGCGCACCCGGACCGGCGCCAATCACTGCACGGGCAAGCCCCACCGTCTGGTCAAGGGCGGCATGCGCCGGGACGCGCATGGCCAGCAACTGGTGGACACCGATCCGCAAAGCGTCAAGAATCGCGGGATCCAGCTGGTCCAGCGGACGGTCCACACAGCGGGCCAGGATGGCGTCATACGTCCCCTGGCCACGCAGCGCGCCGTAGGTCAGTTCGGTGGCGAAGCCTGCATCCCGGCGGTCAAGGTGGTGGTGGCGGATCCGGGACGGCAGCACCAGGTTGGCATACGCGTCCTCGGTAGCCACAGCGCGGAGGACCTCAAAGGCCACCAGCCGGGCAGGATCGGCACGCCGGGTGCGCTGCGACGGAGCGTTCTCGGTGAAACTGCGCTGGGTGCTGCGGTTCCGCTCCCGTCCCTGGGCACTGCGCCGAACTCCACCACCCTTGCCGTTGCTGCGCTCCTGGCCACCGTTACCCCGATTGCCGCCGCTGTTGCGGCCTGAGTCTGCAGATCCGCTCATTCGAACACCACGCTTTCATTGGAGGCCATTCCACGGGCCCAATCAGCCGCGGCCATCATCTTCTTGCCGGCAGGCTGGACCCTGGTTAATTCCACCGGATGGGAGCCTGTGCCCACCAGGACGGCTTTACCGCGGAGTTCAACCCGGCCCGGGGGCAGGTCCCCTGCACCGGGGTCCGGCCTGACTGGTTCGAGTTTGACCCGCTGGCCCGCCAGCGAGGTCCAGCCGCCCGGCTCAGGAGTCACCCCGCGGATCTGCCGGTCGATGGCCAGGGCCGGCTGCTGCCAGTCAACCCGGCCATCTTCGAGGGAAAGCTTGGGTGCGAGGGTCACATCGCCCTGCTGCGGCACCGGGCTGGCCTGCCCGGCGTCGATGGCTGACAGGGTCTGGGCCAACAAAACAGCACCGCTGCGGGATAACCGATCCAGCAGCTCACCGGAGGTGTCCCTGGGCCCGACTGCTTCGGTGAGCGTACCGAAGACTGGCCCGGTGTCCAGCCCTTCTTCGAGCCTGAACGTGACGGCGCCCGTGACATCATCACCGGCCATGATGGAGCGCTGGACCGGGCCCGCGCCCCGCCAGGCGGGAAGGAGTGAAAAGTGGAGGTTGACCCAGCCGTGCTGCGGGACAGCCAGCGCAGGCCGTGGAATTAAGCCTCCGTAGGCCACGATTGCAGCAACATCAGGCGCGGCCCCGGCAATTTGTGCCGTGACGTCGGCGTCGACCTTCGCGGCCCTGATGACCGGGATCCCAAGTTCTTCTGCCCGCGCGGCAACCGGCGACGGCGTCATCACCCGTTTGCGTCCCAGCGGCGCGTCCGGCCGGGTCAATACAGCGACAACATCGAATCCCGCTTGGATCAGGGCGTCCAGGGAGGGAACGGCCACCGCCGGTGTTCCGGCAAAAAGTACCCTCATGAACCGGCGCCGAATGAGCCGCCGCCGAAGCTGCCGGCGGCCGGCCCGGAGGCTCCGAAACTTGAACCGACAGTCTTGGCGCGTTGTGACGTCGTGCGTTCTGCAACATTGGCATAGTTGGCGTTGCGGATGGACCGCAGGGCTGCCGTCCGGTCCTCGCCCTCAAGGCGATCGGTGAAGAGGATGCCATCGAGGTGATCGGTTTCATGCTGGAAGCAGCGTGCCAGCATTCCCTCCCCTTCCAGTGACACCGGGTTGCCGTGAATGTCGACTCCGGTGACCTTGGTGCTGCGGAAACGCCGGACCGGGAAGCCCAGGCCGGGGATAGACAGACACCCCTCCACCTGGTCCGGCTGGAAATCGTCGCTGTTTTCAAGGACTGGATTAACGATATGGCCCTCGACACCGTCGATCCGGTAGGTGAAGACCCGCTGGCTGATTCCTACCTGCGGCGCTGCCAGACCTGCGCCATCAACGTCTTCCATGGTTTCCGTCATATCGGCAACCAGTTTGGCCAGCTCGGGCCCAAACTCCGTCACGGGATCGGCTACCGTGCGGAGCACAGGATCGCCGATGATGCGAATAGTAAGAATGGCCATGAAAAGTTAATCCTTAGGGGTGGCGGAATACAGGAGCCAATCCAGTTTAGTTCCTGGCGGATACAGCGGGAGCCCCGCTAGGCCCGGGGACTTCCTGCCGGCACGAAGGCCGGTGGCGCAACGGGCAGCAGGGGGTTGCCCGCGTTAAGCGCATCCGCGGACAGTTCCCAGACGCGGCGCAGGGCGCAGAACTTCCACCAGTAATGCTTCAGGACCTCGGGATTGGCCCGGACCGGGCGGACCTCCGTTTCTCCGATGGCGACGGCCAGCAGCAGGGGGGCCTCGCCGTACTTCCAAGGCTCCCACTCCCCGGCGACGCCATCTACCAGGCTCTCTTCCGCCTTCATGCCTGCCACCAGCTGCATCACCACCTTTGCATCGAGTGGTTTAACAGTGCCGTCCCTGCTGGTGCCCTTGGTCTTATAGTCGATCAGGCAGATCCTGCCGTTGATCCTGGCCACGAGGTCCAGGGTGCCCGCGTAGCCTACAGTCTGGTTCCAGACGGTGATCTCCGGCGCCAAGGGCTCCACCTGGTACAGATCCCACCATTCATCGAACCGCGCCGCAAAACCTTCTTCGCCATTGGCGGCCAGTGCGGCCCGGGCTTCCTTCATGGTGTGCGGACGCCCGAGGGCGCGCAGGGCGACCTGTTCGCAGTACCCGTGCACCCGGTCCCCACGTTTCGCGGCACCATCGCGGTAAGTCTCCGCCGCTTTCGCAGCTCTGTTCACGGCCTGCTTCAGCTTGGCCGGACTGCCCAGCGACTCGGCCAGGAGGGGATCCTGCGCCAGGCCGTTAGCGGCCATGTAGCCGAACCACCCATCAAGGCCGTGAGGCTGCTGGCCAATAACGGTAGTGATGGACGGGACGGTATAGGGCGCGGTGGTGGAGCGCGCGTACATGCGGCCATATTCAGTAGCGTGGGCCAATAACGGAGCGGTCATGCAATGACTCTTTCACAAGGGACTGACAAAAACCCGGGCACAAAAAAGTCCGCCCGATACTGCAAACAGTAAAAGGCGGACTCTTTGATCGGTGGGCGATACTGGGTTCGAACCAGTGACCTCTTCGGTGTGAACGAAGCGCGCTACCACTGCGCCAATCGCCCTGATGCCTTTGAATGCTAGCTGACCCGGAACTGATTTGGAAATCGGGCCGGAATCACCGCGGCGCCCAGGGTCCAGCACGCCCAAATTACATGGATGTAATTCGTCTCAGCCGCGGAATTTCAAGGATTTTGAGCCCTTCCGCGACGTGAGAGACGGCTTGATTTGGAGAATCCGTGAACCTCCTATAGAGTTCTTACTCGTTGGAAAGCGAGGGAATGCCGGCTGCGGCAGTGATCCCGGACTCCAAAATGCGGACGTAGCTCAGCTGGTAGAGCACCACCTTGCCAAGGTGGATGTCGCGAGTTCGAATCTCGTCGTCCGCTCGTAGGACACTGTCACGGCAAAGGTTCTTCGGGACCAATGCCTACATGGTGGGTTGGCCGAGAGGCGAGGCAGCGGCCTGCAAAGCCGTTTACACGGGTTCGAATCCCGTACCCACCTCGGTGAAAACCATGGTTTCCGGATTACTCCGGTGAGCATTGGGCGATTGGCGCAGCGGTAGCGCGCTTCCCTGACACGGAAGAGGTCACTGGTTCGATCCCAGTATCGCCCACCAGGCAAGGAAACTTGCTTCTTTTGCGGACGTAGCTCAGCTGGTAGAGCACCACCTTGCCAAGGTGGATGTCGCGAGTTCGAATCTCGTCGTCCGCTCTCTGCTGGGGAAAGCAACTGGTTTACGACCGGAACTCCGGGCGATTGGCGCAGCGGTAGCGCGCTTCCCTGACACGGAAGAGGTCACTGGTTCGATCCCAGTATCGCCCACTCCCACTGAACGCCTCCACCTGATGACGAGAGTCAACAGGATGGAGGCTTTTTTGTGCCTTTCACTTGCCGGTTCGCCGGCAATCCCCTGGTCCCTTCCTGTTCGCCCTTGGCGCATCCTCGTGGCAGTGCACGGAATTCCTTGGCTCCCTGCTGCCCCGGAGCTAGGATCGATAGTGGAGGAGCGAACTGGCTCCGCAACTGAAGGGAGGTGCTCGTGGGACTAATTGACAGTCTTAAGGGCAAGGCTCAGGGTCTCATCCACGGCAACGAACAGGCCATCAAGGATGGAATCACAAAGGCCGGTGACTTCGTCGATTCCAGGACCGGCGGCAAGTACTCCGGCCACATCGACTCCGTCCAGAATGGCGCCTCTAACTTGGTTGACAAGTCAGACGGCAAGCCTGGTGAGGCTCCGGCTACCGAGCAGACTCCGTAACGGCAGTTACACGGTAATCCTGGGATTGCCCTAGAACGTCAACAGGGTGCAGATCCCGCCGGGAGGCGGCGTCTGCACCCTCGTCGTTTAACTTCCCGTGCAGCTAACCAGTTCGTTCGGCAGGGCAAGCTACGGAATCCACCGTCCGGGTACCGGAGGGTAATCTTGCCAATTATGCCGAAGTTTCCAACCGCCGGTTCACCGGCCGCGCGTTCAGCCACAGCTACCCCTTCCGGCCCGCGGACGCCGCTGTATCAGGCAATCATCGCCGGGATCGTGACCGCGCTCGTTGGGTTTACGTCGTCTTTCGCCGTGGTGCTTGCCGGGCTCCGTTCCGTGGGCGCAGATGCCGGGCAGGCAGCGTCAGGCTTACTCGCCCTCACCGTGGTCTTCGGGGTCGCCGTCCTGTGGCTGGCCTGGCGGTCGCGGGTGCCCGTCACCCTCGCATGGTCAACTCCCGGCGCTGCCTTGCTTGCGGCGGGAGGGATGGTCGACGGCGGCTGGCCGGCTGCCGTGGGGGCTTTCATGCTCACCGGGGTTCTCATAGCGTTGACGGGTCTCGTCCCGGCACTTGGCAGGCTGCTGGCGAGAATCCCCGCAGCCCTGGCGCAGGCCATGCTCGCCGGTGTCCTGCTCCCCCTGTGCCTTGCGCCATTCCAGGCCGTCGGAACTGTCCCTGCCCTGGTGTTGCCGGTGATCCTGTGCTGGCTTTTGATGATGCGGTTTGCCCCGCGCTGGTCTGTCCCGGCGGCCCTGGTGGTGGCCCTGGCCGGCATCACCGTCCACCTCGTCTCCAAGGGAACGGCCGTCAGCACTGACACAGTCCTTCCTGCCCTGGTCTGGACAACGCCGTCGTTCACGCTTCAGGCAGCCGTTGGCATTGCCCTCCCGCTGTACATCGTGACCATGGCCTCCCAGAACATCCCGGGCGTGGCCGTACTGAAGTCCTTTGGCTATGAAACCCCGTGGCGCCCGGCCATGCTGTTCACCGGATTCGGAACAGTCCTCGGCGCCCCGTTCGGCGCCCATGCAATTAACCTCGCCGCCCTGAGCGCGGCCCTGGCCGCAGGCGAGGAGGCCGGCCCGGATCGGAGCAAGCGTTGGGTGGCCGGTTTCACGTCCGGCCTGGCGTATCTGGTGCTCGCTGCCTTCTCGGCAGCACTGGTGACCCTGGTCAGCGCGGCCCCCGGCGGCCTGCTGGAAGCCGTTGCGGGACTGGCCCTGCTGGGCACCCTCGCAGCAGCAGTTTCTGCGGCGCTGCAGGAAGCTGCGGACAGGATTCCCGCCGTCGTCACTTTCCTGATGGCGGCATCCGGACTTTCCGTAGCTGGCATTGGTGCGGCGTTTTGGGCGCTGGCTGCAGGGCTGCTGGTCCGCGCCGTGCTGCGTAAAAGCTCACCCTGACGACGGCGCCACGCCCGGAGCCCGAAGGGCGTCAGGACGGTTCGTGGTTCTGGCCTTCGCGCGCCAGTGCCGTCAGCCGGGAAACGGCGCGGAAGTACTTCTTCATGTAACCGCCGTTCATCATCTCCTCGGTGAAGAGCTTGTCGAAAGGCACGCCGCTGGCCAGGATCGGCACGTCCTTGTCATACAGACGGTCGGCCAAAACCACAAAGCGCAGCGCCACCGACTGTTCTGTGATGGTTTCGACATTGCGCCATACCACCCCGTCGATTCCGTCGATCAGCTTCCGGTAGCGGCTGGGGTGCACGCCGGCGAGGTGGTCGATGAGGGTATTGAACTCATCCTGGGCCACGGTCTTGCCATCAAACTCCGCCTTCATCCGTGAAGCCAGTTCGCTGTTCTTCAGGGGCGGCGGGGCGGCCGCCAGGCCGCGGTGACGGAAGTCCTCCCCATCAATCCGCAACACATCGAACTGGTCAGCAAGCACCTGGATTTCGCGCTGGAAGTCCACTGCAGCAAAGCGGCCGTCACCCAGGGAACCGGGGAGCGTGTTGGAGGTGGCAGCAAGCTTGACGCCGGCGTCGGCCAGTTCCCGCATCAGCCGTGACATCAGGACGGTGTCGCCGGGATCATCAAGTTCGAATTCATCGATGCACACCAGTTTGTAGTGGCTCAGGGCATCAACAGTCTTCCGGAAGGACAGCGCTCCTACCAGGTTGGTGTATTCGACGAACGTTCCGAACGCCTTGGGGCCGGGGGAAGCATGCCAGAGCGAGGCCAGCAGGTGGGTCTTGCCGACGCCGAAGCCGCCGTCCAGGTAGATCCCGGCGCGCGACGGGTCCTTCTTGGCGAACAGTTTCTTCAGGAACCCCGCGTCATCGCCGGCGCCAACGCCGTCGGCGAAGGATTCCAGGGCACGCACTGCGGCCGACTGACTCGGCTGTGCGGGATCAGGCCGGTAGCTGGCGAATGAGACCTTCCCAAACCTTGGCGACGGATAAAAACCCTTGAGGAGCTCGTCCACCGAGACCGCAGGAGTGCGGGCGGCGAGCTGTTCAATCTGTACCAAGGCGGTCCATTCTCTGTATGTCGTTACCCCAGCCAGAATACCGGCAACAGCACTGTGTGCCGGAACAAAACCGGCCCGGGTGGGCGGCGGCACCTTTGGCAGCCTTCAGCAGGGCATGTTTCCCAGTGTTAACGGAGTGCAGCAATGCGCGGGCCTCAAAGTTAAGGTGGAACGGTGGAACCTTATCCGCAGCCCGTCAGTGAAAGGCATGCAATGACCTACCCGGTTGAACAGAACGAAAAATTCGCCGCCTACGCCCAGCCAGAGAAGCTCGTTTCCACTCAATGGCTGGCAGCGGCCCTTGCCGATGGAGCCACCCTGGACGGGAAACTGGTAGTGGTGGAATCCGATGAAGACGTCCTGTTGTATGAGACCGGCCACATTCCGGGGGCCGTCAAGATCGACTGGCACACGGACCTCAACGATGAAGTCACCCGCGACTATGTCAACGGCGAACAGTTTGCAAGGCTCGCAGCAGCCAAGGGGATCTCCCGGGACAGCACCGTGGTGATCTACGGGGACAAGTCCAACTGGTGGGCTGCCTACGCGCTGTGGGTATTCACACTCTTCGGCCACGAGGACGTCCGGTTGCTCGACGGCGGCAGGGACAAGTGGATTGCCGAAGGTCGTGAACTGACCACCGATACCCCCACACCGGCGCCCGGCGACTACCCTGTAGTGGAACGCAACGACACCCCGATCCGTGCCTTCAAGGAAGACGTGCTGGCGCACCTGGGCAAACCGCTCATCGACGTCCGCTCCCCCGAGGAATACTCCGGCCAGCGTACCCACATGCCTGCCTACCCAGAAGAAGGTGCCCTCCGCGGCGGCCACATCCCCACAGCGGCCTCGGTGCCCTGGGCCCGCGCTGCCGCAGAGGATGGTACCTACCGGAGCCGCAAGGAACTCGAAGTGCTGTATCTCGACGAGGCCGGCCTGAAGGCCGGTGACGACGTCGTGGCGTATTGCCGGATTGGCGAGCGGTCCAGCCACACCTGGTTTGCCCTGAAGTACCTGCTCGGTTTTGAGAACGTCCGTAATTACGACGGTTCCTGGACGGAATGGGGCAACGCGGTCCGCGTTCCCATCGTTAAGGGGACGGAACCCGGCACAGTTCCCGGCACCGAATAGCAGGTCCGGAACAGCAATCGGCAATCAGGAACAACACTCGTAAGAGCAGGCAATAACAGCGCAGTCCGGGCATGCGGAAATCCCTGTCCGGACTGCGTAAACTTGAACTGATGACTACCACTGAGCTTCCTCCCGCCCTCGCGGAGATCGTTGACGACTTCCAGGCCATGACCGAGCCCGAACGGCTGCAGCTGCTGTTGGAGTTCTCCCGCGGCCTGCCGGAACTTCCGGAGCGTCTTGGCAACCACCCTGAGCTCCTGGAGCAGGTGGTCGAATGCCAGTCGCCGTTGTTCCTGACTATCGAGACGGAGCCGGCCGATTCAGGGGACCGCATCAGGCTCTATTTCAAGGCTCCCCCCGAGGCTCCCACCACCCGCGGCTTTGCCGCTGTCCTGCATGAAGGACTGGACGGGCTGACCGCCCCGGAAATCCTGGCCGTTCCGGACGACATGCCCGAGCTCCTTGGCCTCACTCGCGCCATCACGCCCCTGCGCATGCGGGGAATGACGGCCATGCTGGGCCGCATCAAGCGCAAAACAGCCGCTGTGGCAAAGCTGCGGGCCAGCAACGGCGCCTGAGCAGGACGCCGGATGGCACGCAAGTCCCCTGCCTCCGGAACGCCCGCCACCGTCGCTTTGACGGCCGCGGGCGTCTCCTTTGTACTCCATCCTTATGCCCATGACCCGGGTGCAGAAAGCTACGGACTCGAGGCCGCCGAGGCCTTGGGGATGGATCCGGCGAAAGTCTTCAAGACCCTGCTCGTTGACGTCGATGGAAGCCTCGCGGTGGGTGTGGTTCCTGTCAGCGGAAACCTGGACCTGAAGTCCATCGCCGCCGCTTTAGGTGGCAAAAAGGCCGCCATGGCAGACCCCGCGACGGCCCAGCGGCGCACCGGCTATGTCCTGGGTGGCATTTCTCCGTTGGGGCAGCGGCAGGCTTCCCCCACCGTTATTGACGCCAGCGCCCTGCACCTTGAGTCCATGCTGGTCTCCGGCGGCCGGAGGGGTCTTGACATCGAACTTGCCCCCGCAGACCTCATCCGGCTGACCCGCGCTGTAACAGCGCCCATAGCAGCACAGCGTCGGCCGGGCCGCTGACCGCCCTGCGCTGCTGGTTGCGCGCAAAGTGGAGGCTCCGCCGAAGTCAGGCGGGCAGGCCCTGGCCCGGGTCGGTCCGCGGTGCCAGCTGCGCCTTCAGCCATGCGCTGACCACGCCTTCCCACCGCTCAGGGTCAACGTTCCATTCCTTCGTGTGGCCGGCCCGGTGGAACATCTCGAAGGTGACCATTTCCGGATTGCGTTCGGCGAGTTCTGCGGATGGACCATAGGGCACATATTCATCGTCGACGCTGTGCACAATGAGGGTCGGCGTGCGCAGCTCAACAGCCCTGGAAACCCAGTCCATGGCCTTCAGGTCCACCGGCGCAGCGAGCCCGGTCAACCGCTTGCCCAACGGATGCCCCAGCATCATCTGGCCGTAACGTCCCACCAGCGAGGGAATCCTGTTCAACTGCGCATGGTGGGCCAGGACATCAACCCAGTTGATCACGGGGCCGTCCAGCACCATGGCGCGGATCAGGTGGCGGTGCCGTGAGAGGTCAGCGGTCTGGAGGCAGATGGCGCCGCCCATTGACCAGCCAAACAGCACCACTTCCCTTGCCCCGTTGGACAGCGCGTAATCGATCGCAGCGTCAACATCCCGCCACTCCGTGGAGCCGAGCCCGTACCTGCCGTCGTCCGCCGAGGGCGCCAGCCCGTCGTTACGGTAGGACACCAGCAAGCTGGTGAGTCCCAGGCTCCGGGCCGTCGTCACAGCCCTGAGGGCTTCCTGCCGGGTGGCGCCCCGGCCGTGGACCATAATCGCCCAGATACCCGCTCCGGTGTGCCCGGTTCCGGAACCCTGGCCAGTGGCCGGTTCCGCCGCTGGACGTGCCAGCCAAGCCGGCGCCTGGCCGCCCTCGACGTCCACCATTATCTCTTCTGAGGCAATCCCGGCTGTTTCCAGGTCAGGGTAGGTGACACCACTCCAGTAGCCCCGCGCAGCCTTGGCCAGGTCTCCCGCGTACACCTGCTCGACGTCGCGCTGCACTGTGCGTTCCGCCGGCGAGTAGGACACAATCCGGCCGATCCTGGCGTGGCCCCTGCCGCCGTCGAAAAACAGTCCGTAAGTACCCTCAACAGTGGTGTCCGCGTTCGCCGCAAGAATTACCTGGAGGGAGTCGCCTTCGCGGGTGACAGCGAGGATTTCCTGGTCTTCCATCCGCTGCCTGACAGGCGTAATCACCCGTCGGGCAAAGTAGACGGCCAACGCCGATGACCCCGTGGCCACGGCAGCGCCGAGCGCACCGCCCGCGATGAGTCCGCCAATCCCCCACTTGGTGGAGGTGGACAAGCCGGTCTCGGTCGTCGCCGGATCGGGGTGGTGGGAAGATGCCATGCATCTATTCTTACCGGCACTGAGGCCGGCTTCGCGCATCGAGGCGCTGCCACGCCGATGCCCTCCGCCGGAGGAACCGCGCAGGTCGGTGCGGCAGCGCGTGTGCGGTACTAGGCTGTGGGCATGAGTGATCCCATTGTCATCCTGACCGAAGAGCCGCTGGTTGCCGAAGACCGACAGAACATTGAAAGCCTGGTGGATGGACGCGATGCGCAGCTTGTAGTCCTGGTGCCGGCCAACACAGAACGCCACCTCCTCGTCGATTTCCTTGAAAACCTCTCCATGCTGGAAGTTGCCAAGGCATTCCGTGAACTTGTGCCGAAGGCGCCGGACCCGGCGGCCGAACGGACGGCTGCTGCAGAGACGCTCGCCGCTTCGCTGCGGACCCTCCAAGGTGTAGGCATGGGTGTCAGCGGCGAGATCGTCGAAGGCCGGGCGGTGGACGGCCTGGTCGCCAAGGTCAAGGAACTATCGGCTACGCAGGCTGTAGTCGTGACGCGCCCGCATGCCATCGCCGACACCTTCCACACGGACTGGGCGAACAAGGCACAGGATGTTTTGGGCCTGCCGGTGCTGCACCTGTACGCAGGCTCGGGATTTATTGGCGACTCCTGAGCGTTCAACCAGCATGAACCTGTTTGAGAAAAAATTCGACAAAAGCTTCGACAAGACTTTCGACGACAAAGGTGCAGCATCCGTGCCGGACCCAGCCGAAAAGACTGATGACCAGTGGCGCCAGGAACTGACGCCGGAGGAATTCCAGGTGCTCCGGCAGGCCGGCACCGAGCGCCCCTACACGGGTGAGTACTGGGACACCCACACGGCTGGGGTCTATCACTGCCGCGCCTGCGGGGCCGAGCTTTTCACCAGCAACGAAAAGTTCGATTCGCACTGCGGTTGGCCGTCCTTTTGGGCGCCGTTGGCCGAAGGGCGGGTCCGCTACATTCACGACCGCACTCTCGGCATGGACCGGGTGGAAGTAAGGTGCGCCAACTGCGATTCGCACCTGGGGCATGTTTTTGAAGGCGAAGGATATGGCACTCCCACGGACCAGAGGTACTGCATCAACTCCGTCTCGTTGAAGCTCGTCCCCAAGGAAGAGTCCTAAGCTCAACGGTCCTCAGGGCTGGACCCCGTGCCCGTTGCTTTGAGCAAAAGTCTTTCTGATGCTCAAGCTAATTATGGATTAGTGGAGCTGGTTGCTTGCTAGGCTCGCCTCAACATGGCAAGCAACCAGAAAGGCCCGCGAAAATGATGACTGCAACGTCCGCAGCAACCCGGATTTCCCCCACCAACCCGGAGTGGCTGACGCTTAAGGAGGCTGCCTCCGCTTTGCAGGCGTTGCAGGTCCAGGACGGGTCCATTCCCGAGGAGGCCAGCCACCGCACAGCCTCCTCGCACCTGGACATCCTGTTGGCTTCAATAGCCTCGCTGGCACCCGCTTTTCCGCACGACGCTGCCTATCTGGCCGCCGTACAGGAGGACTTCATCCGCTGGCGGGATGCCGGTTTCGGGGTACCCGACTTTTTGAACTCCCTCCTGGCCTTCCAGCCGCAGGAACAGCGCATCGACGGCCTTCAGCACCTGGTCATCTTCCCCATGTACACCCAGAACGGGAGCACCAGCAGGCTGGTCGAAGCCGTGCTGATCGAGGTCATCTGGCCTGAATTTATTGACGGACTCGAAGCCGGGGAGTACTCCAACAAGCTCTTTGTGCCTATCCGCTTCCGCGACTTCACGGCTGGTTATGACACCAATTCGGCCGTCCTGTTTCCGGAGACTGTGGCGGTCCGCGAAACGCCGTCCTTCACCTGGGGCGCCATCTTCGCCGACCGCGAAGCCGCCCGCTTCCGCCGCGTCCTGCGCGCGGCCGCGGATATCACCTCTCTGGAACTTCCGGCCGACGCCGTCGAACTGCTGGATAACCAGCAGCTCGCCGAGGAAACCTTCGTGATGTGGGACCTCATCCACGACCGCACCCACATGCGCGGCGACCTGCCGTTTGACCCGTTCATGATCAAGCAGCGCATGCCCTACTTCCTGTACTCACTGGAGGAACTGCGCTGCGACCTGACCGCCTTCCGCGAATCGGTGCGGATTGAAAAGGATGACGACGCCGACCCCCAGGCCCGCAAGCACGCCCGCCTGGTGCAGTACGCAGTCATTTTTGACCGGATCTTCCGCTTTGCCATCACCGGCTCCCGGGTGCGCAACTATGACGGACTGGGCGGCCAGCTGCTGTTCGCATGGATGCACCAGCACCACGTGCTGCACTGGACCGACACCCGCCTGAGCATCGACTGGGATGAAGCCGCAGACGTTGTGATTGCCCTTGGTGCCCGCATCGACGAGCTCTACTGGCGCTCCATTGACCGGCCCAAGACCGCCCACTGGCTCGCCGCGTACCAGCTGGTCTCGGAGACCGTGACGCCCAACCCGGCCTCGGTCTGGGCCAAGGGACCAGACGCGCTTCCGCTGGACGGTCCGCCGCGCGGCCTGACTGACCAGGTCCTTGCTGACGAGTTCCCGTTGTCCATGTTCTACGAAGCCCTGGAGAAGAAGATGCGTCCCGTCATCGACTCAACGGCCGGAATTACCGGACTCTCCGGCACCGGAGACGGCCAGCCGTGAGCCGTTCCCCGGAAACCTCCGACCGCACCGTCCTGGTGACGGGCGGCAGTGGCTCCTCCGGTATCGCCGTGGGTCGCGCCCTCCTGGCCGCAGGATGCCAGGTGCTGATGGTCGGATCCGACGCGGGCCGGATTGCTGCCGCCGCGGCCGAAGCAGGCGAGGGCGCCACGCCCCTGGTCTGTAACCTTGCCGATGCCACAGACGTCCAAAGCCTGCATAAGGAAGTCACTGCGCTGGCGGGTCCGGTGGGCGGAGTAATCCACCTCGTGGGCGGCTGGCGGGGTGCCGCCGGCATTGCGGAGCAGACGGATACGGATTGGGATTTCCTCTCGACGGCGGCCATCACCACGCTGCGCAACGTGACCCGGGAGTTCTACGCCGAGCTCGAGGCTGCCCCCGGCGGCAGGTTCGCCATGGTCTCCTCGACGGCGGTTGAGGCTCCAGCTGCAGCCACCGCAAGCTACGTGGCTGCCAAAGCCGCGGCGGAAGCTTGGACCATGGCCGTGGCAGACGGCTTCACCCGCTCCGGCAGCTCCGCCGCCGCCGTCGTCCTGGTTGTTAAATCACTTGTTGACAGCGCGATGCGGGCACGGCACCCCGAGCGCCGCTTTCCCGGTGCCACCGACGTCGATGACCTGGCTGCCGCCGTCGTACGCCTGTTCAGCACCCCCGCAGCAACGATCAACGGCCATAGACTGAAAGTGTGACCCTTCCTTTGAACACCAATACCAAAACCTCTTCCGTAGCCGACGGCGTGTTGCCTGCCGGCCGGATCCACGACGTATCCGTGCGGGGCTTTGCCTCGGACAACTATTCCGGCATCCACCCTGAGGTGCTGGCGGCACTGGCCGGTGCCAATGATGGCCACCAGGTGGCCTACGGCGACGACGAATACACGGCGCGGCTCCAGGAAGTCCTGGAAGGCCACTTCGGGGCCGGTATTGAGGCGTTCCCCGTTTTCAACGGCACCGGCGCAAACGTCCTGTCGCTGCAGTCACTCCTGCCCCGCTGGGGTGCTGTGATCTGTGCTTCTACGGCACACATCAATGTCGACGAGAACGGTGCCCCGGAGCGGATTGGCGGCATCAAACTGCTGGCAGTCCCGACTGTCGACGGCAAGTTGACCCCGGAGCTGATCGACCGGGAAGCCTGGGGCTGGGGCGACGAGCACCGCGCCCAGCCGCTGGCGGTCTCCATCACCCAAACCACGGAGGTGGGCACGTGCTACACACCGGAGGAGGTCAGGGCACTGGCGGACCACGTCCACGCGAAGGGCATGTCACTGCATATGGATGGGGCCCGGCTGGCCAACGCCGCCGCCCACCTGGGCGTGCCGCTGCGGGCCTTCACGCGGGACGCCGGCGTGGACATCCTCTCCCTGGGCGGCACCAAGAACGGTCTCCTCTACGGTGAAGTGGTGGTATCCCTCAACCCGTCAGTGTCATCGGGGCTTAAGTACCTGCGCAAGATGAACATGCAGCTTGCCTCCAAAATGAGGTTCCTGTCTGCCCAGTTCATCGCCCTGATGGAAGATGACTTGTGGCTGCGGTCCGCGTCGCATGCCAATGCAATGGCCACCCGACTGCGGTCGGCCGTGGAAGGCATCGACGGCGTCCGGCTTACCCAGGCCACCGAATCCAACGGCGTGTTCGCCATTCTTCCTCCAGGTGTGGCGGACCGGTTGCGCAGGTCCTTCCGGTTCTATGACTGGAATGAAGCCACTGGCGAGGTCCGATGGATGTGCTCGTTCGATACCACGGCTGAAGACGTTGACGATTTCGCGGCCGCCATCCGGAACGAATTGGCTGGCCATGGCGGCAGCACCGGCTAGCGGACGCCGCCGGGTGTTGGTACCCCGCGGCGTGCCTGCGGCGAATGCCGCAAGGGGTTGAGTACTCTGCGATGGTGAACGATCTCGCCCATGTTCCCGCAGATTTCCTGCACGCGCTGGGAACGCTCCGGAAGGCAAAGAGCCGCAGTGAACTGCGGCTCGCTGAAATCCCTGCGCCGTCGCGGCTGGCACCGTATGCTGTAGCGCTGGGTGCGGAGGTCATGTCACCGGCTTCAGGCAGCACAACGCCGGTCCATGGCCCGGCCGCAATGGCCCTGGCCGCTGCTTCGCCGGAGGACGAAGAAGAACTGGCAACGGGGCGCTTCATCCTGCTTCACGATCCCGACGGCTCGGCGGTCTGGGACGGCGATTTCCGCATCGTTACCTACATCCGGGCTCAACTGGAGCCTGAAATGGGTAATGACGAGATGCTCGGCTCCGTCGCGTGGACCTGGCTGGTCGAAGCCCTGGAGAACCGCAAAGCGGCGTATCGCGCAGCCGGCGGGACAGCCACCCGGGTGCTTTCGGAGAGCTTCGGCACTCTCGCCGGACGCCCGGGAACCATCGACATCGAACTGCGTGCTTCCTGGACTCCTTCCGGGCCCGACGTGGGTGCGCACTTGGAGGCCTGGTCCGACATGGTGTGCACTTTCGCCGGCCTGCCACCGCTTCCCGACGGCGTCTCCGGACTGCCCGGCCGACGCCGGAACTAACGGACCAAGGCACAATGCCCGCCGTTTTCCCGGTTATCGACGCCATTGTCGGTAAACTGGGGGCACCATGACCCCTCACATCTCGGACGACACCACCGCCGGCGCCCCGGCGGATGAGTCCAAAACCCACATCCAGGTTGACGGCTTCGAGGCTGTCCCGCAGATCATCGACCTAGACGCTCCCCGCGAGGGAGTGCCGTTGGTCATCGAAAGCCAGGCCGGCCTGGAGCGCTGTGCCGCCGCCCTGGCAGCAGGAACCGGCCCGGCCGGAGTTGACGCCGAGCGTGCTTCCGGATTCCGCTATGGCCAGCGCGCCTTCCTTGTCCAGATCCGCCGTGAAGGTGCCGGTACCTGGCTCATCGACCCGGAACCCTTTGAGGACCTTAAAATTGTCAACGAGGCCCTTGACGGCGTCGAGTGGATTCTCCACGCCGCCAGCCAGGACCTCCCCTGTTTGTCCGAACTCGGCATGTGGCCGGCAAAGCTGTTTGATACCGAACTCGCCGCCCGGCTGGCCGGGCTTCCCCGGGTTGGCCTCGCCGCCGTGATCGAACAACTGCTGGGCTTCGGCCTGGCGAAGGAGCACTCAGCGGCTGACTGGTCAACGCGCCCGCTGCCCGAACCCTGGCTGCGTTATGCGGCACTTGACGTCGAAGTCCTGGCCGAGCTTCGTGAAGAGCTGATTGAACTGCTGGCGGCAGGTGGAAAGCTGGAATACGCGGAACAGGAATTCGCGGCGATCCTCGCGGCCGGAGTGGCGCCCCCACGGGTGGATCCCTGGCGTAAGACTTCGGGCCTGCATCAGATTCGGGACCGGCGCCAGCTTGCCGCAGTGAGGGAACTCTGGTTCGAGCGCGACTCCCTGGCCCGCAAGCGCGACGTCGCTCCCGGCCGTCTGATTCCCGATGCCGCTCTGGTGGCTGCGGCCAAGGCCATGCCCGCCACGGTTCCGCAACTGCTGGCAACCAAAGGTTTCCATGGCCGCGCCGCGCAGCGGGAAGCGCCACGCTGGCTGCGCTGCATAAGCATTGCCCGCGACCTCGAAGAACTTCCGCCGCTGCACCTGCCCACCAATGCGCCGCCCCCGCCGAGGGTCTGGGCGGACCGGGATCCGGAAGCCGCAGCGCGGCTGGCCACTGCCCGGCCCCTCCTCCAGGAACTCGCGAATGAACTGGACCTGCCGCTGGAGAACCTGCTGACTCCGGACTTCCTGCGTCGCCTTGCCTGGCGGCCGCCGTCGGAAATCTCCGAATCCACCGTGGCGGAACAGTTGGCCGGCCTTGGTGCACGGCCGTGGCAGGTGCAGCTGACGGCGCCGGTCATCGCCGCGGCCTTCCTGGACCCGGAACCGCTGCCGGTAAAGGAAAACAAGCCTGCGGAGTAGTGCCGCGTCTCAACCTCCGGCCTGGCTTGTGCATGCTCTCGCACCTGCAATTTGCCCAGCAGCGAGCCCATCTGACTCTCTCAGCGTCTGGGGCATAGCGCCCTCCTGACCCGTCAACACAGGCTGGGCGTATACCCTTGCACGCCAAGTTACTGGCGAGTAACATTGCTGGAAATGCCACGAGGGCGCAGCCGCCCATCGTCCGGCACCAAAATCTCGATGAGGAGTATCAGTGAGCCAACACCGGAGCGCCGGGACCCCCCGAAACGTACGCGATGTCGTCTTTGTCGATGGTGTGCGCACCCCCTTCGGCCGCGCCGGGGAGAAGGGCATCTATGCCGGCACCAGGGCTGACGATCTCATGGTCAAGTGCATCCGGGAGCTGATGCGCCGCAATTCATCGCTTCCAGCCGATCGCATTGACGAGGTCGCCGTGGCCGCAACCACGCAGACGGGAGATCAAGGCCTGACTCTTGGCCGTACCGCAGCACTGCTGGCAGGCCTCCCCCGCACTGTTCCAGGGTTCGCGATCGACCGCATGTGCGCTGGCGCCATGACAGCTGTCACGACCACCGCAAGCGGGATTGGCTTCGGCGCGTACGACGTCGTCATTGCCGGCGGCGTAGAGCACATGGGCAACCATCCCATGGGCTCCGGGGCTGACCCCAACCCGCGCTTCATGTCCGAACGGCTCGTGGACCCCGCGGCCTTGAATATGGGGAACACGGCGGAAAACCTGCACGACCGTTTTCCTGCCATCACCAAGGAACGCACCGACGCCTACGCCGTTGCTTCACAGGACAAGCTGGCAGCAGCTTATGCCAACGGGCAGATCCAGCCGGACCTGGTTCCGGTGGCCACCATGAAACCGGGCCAGGGCTGGACCGTGAACAGCGTGGACGAGCCGCCGCGGCCAGGAACCACCGTGGAGGATCTTGCGGCACTGCGCACGCCGTTCCGCGCCCACGGAAGGGTTACCGCCGGCAATGCTGCGGGGCTGAACGACGGCGCCACGGCAGCCATCCTGGCCTCAGCGGGTGCCGCAGAGGAGCTGGGACTGCCCGTCAAAATGCGGCTGGTCAGCTACGCCTATGCAGGCGTCGAGCCTGACGTCATGGGCATCGGCCCGGTCCCGGCCACGGAGAAAGCGCTGAAGATCGCCGGCCTGGACATCGAGGACATTGGCCTGTTCGAAATCAACGAAGCGTTTGCAGTCCAGGTCCTGAGCTTCCTGGACCACTTCGGAATTCCCGACGACGATCCCCGGGTCAACCGGTATGGCGGCGCTATCGCCGTGGGCCACCCCCTGGCCTCCTCAGGCGTCCGGCTGATGAACCAGCTGGCCCGGCAGTTCGAGGAAGATCCCACGGTGCGCTATGGCATCACCACCATGTGCATCGGCCTCGGCATGGGTGCCACCGTCATCTGGGAGAACCCGCACCATGCTGACTACAGTGGCAATCAAACCGCCAGCGACGACGCTGCGATCACCGAAGGAGCCGCCGCATGAGCGCCGCAGACTTTACGAAACTGGCTGAGCTGTTCCCCGACGAAACAGTGACGCACTCATACGTGCAGGACATCGATCTCCCTGCCGTTAACGGCACCAGCCCCGGCGTCTTCGCCCTGGTGACTCTCGACAACGGCCTGGACCACAGCAAGCCCACCACTTTGGGACCCAATACCCTTGTCGAACTCGGGACAGTCCTCGAAGGGCTGAAGGAACGCGCCACCCGGGGCGAGATCGTCGGCGTCGGCGTTACCGGCAAACCATACTTCCTCGTCGCCGGCGCGGACCTCTCTTCGGTGAAGGCGCTCAACGAGCCTGAACATGGATTATGGATGGCCCAACTCGGCCATGACGTCTACGGCACCCTGGGCAACCTCGGCATCCCCAGCTTCGCCTTCATCAATGGCCTCGCCCTCGGCGGCGGACTCGAAGTGGCCCTGCAGTCCACCTACCGGACGGTTTCCACCGGAGCCGGTGCGCTGGCGTTACCGGAAGCCTTCCTCGGACTTATCCCGGGATGGGGCGGCGTCTACATCCTGCCGCGCCTGATCGGACCGGAAAACGCTGTAAAGGTCATGATCGAAAATCCACTCAGCAACAACAAGACCTTGAGTGGCCCCGAAGCCTTCAGCCTTGGCATAGCCGATGCGTTGTTCGAGCCTGCAGACTTCGTTGAACAGTCCGTCGCCTGGGCTTCCCGCGTCATTGCTGGTGACGTGGTTCCCGAACGGCCGAACGCCGTCGATCCAACCGATCCCGCAGTTGCCGAACGCTGGTCAGCGGCCGTGGCATCAGGCCGGGCCTTCATTGACGCTAAAACATCCAACGCGTCGCCTGCTCCCGGGAAGGCACTTGACGTCATGGAGGCCAACCGCACACTCGCACAGCCGGAGGCAGCGGCGCTGGAAGCGGATACCCTTGCGTTCCTCATGCAGAGCGAAGAGTTCCGTGCCACCGTCTACGCCTTCCTGGACCTCGTCCAGAAACGTGCCAAACGTCCGGCCGGCGCCCCGGACCGTTCGTTGGCGCGTCCCGTCACCAAAGTGGGCGTGGTCGGCGCTGGCTTGATGGCAAGCCAGCTGGCATTGTTGTTTGCCCGCCAGCTGAAGGTCCCGGTGGTGATGACGGATATCGACCAGTCACGTGTGGATAAGGGCGTGGGATACGTGCACGCCGAAGTGGACAAGCTTATGGCGAAGAAGCGCATCAGCCAGGATGCCGCAAACCGTACGAAGTCCCTGGTCACGGGTTCAGTTTCCAAGGAGGCCTTCGCTGACGCCGACTTCGTCATTGAAGCCGTCTTCGAGGAACTCAGCGTCAAGAAACAGGTTTTTGCCGAAGTGGAGGCGATTGTCCGGGAGGACTGCATCCTGGCAACCAACACATCATCACTGTCCGTCACGGCCATGGCAGCGGACCTGGCCCACCCGGAGCGGTTGGTGGGCTTCCACTTCTTCAACCCCGTTGCCGTGATGCCGCTGCTGGAGATTGTGCGGGCACCAAAAACCGACGACGCCGTACTGGCCACCGCCTTCGAACTGGCCAAGGGCCTCAAGAAGTCGGCCGTCCTGGTCAAGGACGCAGCAGCCTTCGTGGTGAACCGCATCCTGTTGCGGCTGATGGGCGAGGTGACCGCGGCGTTTGACGAAGGCACCCCGGCAGAGGTGGCCGACAACGCACTGCGGCCCATGGGGCTGCCCATGACGCCATTCACCCTCGGCGCCATGGTGGGGCTCCCGGTGGCCCAGCACGTCCAGGAATCACTCCATGCTGCGTTCGGTCACCGCTTCACGGTATCGCAGAACCTGCAGAAGCTCATTGATAACGGAATCAAGTCCCTGTGGGTCCCCGGGGAGGATGGCAAGCCGGAGATTCCGGCTGCCACCCTTGCCCTGATGTCCTTTGGTTCGACACCATCCACGGCAGAGGAAGTGCTTCGGCGCACCCAGGACGCCTTGGCCGAAGAAATCGGCCTGATGCTCCAGGAAGGCGTGGTTGCAGGACCCCAGGATGTTGACCTGTGCATGATCCTCGGCGCCGGCTGGCCAATGTTCCTCGGCGGAATCACGCCGTACCTGGACCGGGTTGGTGCTTCCGAGCGTGTGAACGGCAAGCGGTTCCTGGAACCGGGAGTTGCGTCGAAGGCATCGTAGGCCGCGCGAGCCCGTCACCAGCTCCAGGTGGCGGGCGCGGCAACGCCGTAGGCAACCCCTGAGCTGAAATGTTCTTCCAGCACCTCGTTGAACAGGCCCTCGGCCACGACCTTTCCCTCGCTAAGCACCACCAGCCGGTTGCAGGTCCGGTGGGCGAAATCTAGATCATGCGTGACCATCACGATGGCCGCCCCCCGTTCAGCTTCCGCCGCCATGGCGCCGGCCAGTAGCTCCAGGCCCGGCCCGTCCAGGGAAACGGTCGGTTCGTCCAGGGCAATGAACCCTGGCGACTGGACGAGCAGGGCTGCCAATGCCGTCAGTCGTTGCCCGGACGCCGGCAATTCATAGGGGTGGTGTCCGCCGAAGTCCAGCAGAGCGCACCGTCGCAGGGCCCCGCTGACGAGATCCCCGCGGGCTGCTTCGTCGAGGGGGCGGCGAAGACCTGCACCAACTTCGCGGCGGACGGTGCGCTCGAAAAGCTGTTCGCGGGGATGCTGGAGCAGGGCGCCCAGGACTGTGCTGCCCGGGGCGGATCCCCTTCCATTGGGTGGGCCGGCAGGCAAGTTCACCGTCCCGGTTTGCGGGATGGACAACCCGGTCAGGAGCCGCAGCAGGGTGGACTTCCCGGACCCGTTGGCTCCGGTCACCGCCACGCACTCCCCCGCAGCTATCGAAAGACTCACGCCGTCGACGACGGGTGCGGCCTGGCGGCTCCGCCGCCAGGGACGAGGCGGGCGCCAACCGTAAGCGAAGCTGAGCCCGTCGGCTGCCACGATTGGAACTGACGCTCCATGGCGTAGCCCGCCACCGGACGCTGCCGGTTCTCTACGCTCGGCGGGAGCCTTAATCGAATCCACGTGCCCGCCGGGGAACGGCAGGTGCAGGACCGGCAAGTGAAGGACAGCGGCCTTTTGTGCTGCCTGGTCCACGGTGCCGGCGAAGACAGCATGGCCCCGGTCGAGCAGGATTACCTTCTCCGGTGCCAGGCCGGCGGCGGCGAGATCCTGGGACAGCAGGACGATCCCCATCCCATCCGCCACCAGGGTCCTGAGCGCTGCCTGGACCGCGGTTCGGGCAGCGAAATCCAGCCCCGCCAACGGTTCATCCAGTACAAGGCAACCCGGGCGCCGGGCCACTGCCGCAGCAATGGAGACGAGTTTCTGCTGGCCTCCTGACAACTCGGCGGGATTGCGGTCCAGCAGCCCGGACAGCCCCAGGGCAGCCGCCGTTTCCCGGACGCGGTCCTGCATCTGGTGGCGTGGCATCCCGGCGTTCTCCAGCGGAAAGGCGATTTCCTCAGCCACGGTGGGAGCGATGGTGGAGAGCTGGGCAGCCGGGTCCTGGCCTGCGTAACCTACCAGGCCGCTCCACCGTTCATGATCAATCCTGGACTCCTGGCTTTCTGGAAACCGCAGCAAATCCCCGCCAAGGCCGATACTGCCACTCATGTGGCCCCGTTGCTGGCCGGGAAGCACCCCGGCGAGAACAAGCCCCAAGGTAGTCTTTCCGCTGCCCGAGCCGCCCGCCACGAGGACACATCCGCCGGGCCGCACCGCGAAGTCAATGCCGGACAGGACGGGTTCCCTGCTGTCCGGATAGCTGAAGGACTCAAGACGGATCCGCAAAGCCACCCCCTCCCGGGCCGAACCACAGGATGAGGAAGGCCACCAGGACGGCAAGGACAGCCCATCGGAAGACGGATTGGCCCCTTGAGTCGGGCACCTCCCGCAGGCTCGAGCGCGGAGTCGCCCCGCCGAAACCCCTGGTTTCCAGTGCGGCGGCGCGCTCTCCCGCTTCATGAAGGAGGGAAAGCAGCAGCGGAACCGCCAGCACGCGAAAGGAAGCCAACCGGGCAGGGAACGACTTTCCCGAGGACAGACCCCGGAGCTGCTGTGCTTCCCGGATACGCCGGGCGCGCTGCGTGACGGCCGGAGCGATGGTGAGCGTGGAACACAGCACAAAGCCGAGCTGCGCCGGGAGACGGTAGTTACTGCAAAGGGCCATGATGTCGGCCGGCCGGATGCTGAAGGAAAGCGCCAGCAGCAGGACGACGAGCACTGTTGTCCGCAAGACGAGGTTCCCGGCCAGGGCGAGCCCTTCAACTGTCAATCTGGCCGGACCCCAGGTCCACAGCACCGTATGCCCCTCCGGGAAGAACAATCCGTGGGTCAGCAGCAGCGAAGCGGCAAGGGGCAACAGGATAATGCCGGCCGCGGGCCAGACGCGGTGCGCCGTGCCGGCAATGACTGTTCCCACCGCTGCCGCCAGCAGAACCGTCAGCGAGAATGCCCAGTCACTTACCGCCGTCGTGACCACCACTGCCGCGACCACGGTGATGACCAGCGTCAGTGGACTGATCCGGGCCAGGTTAGGAGCCTTTCGTTCCGGCGAGGACCCGGTGCCGCCGCAAGAACGGGAACTGGAGGGTGATTCTGCCTGGCAGCGCATACACAAGGACCGCGACGATCGTGAAGACAATCGCCTTGTCCATGGGGTCCGAGATCAGTGCCTGCTTGGTGATTGCGCCGAGAAGAGTGTCCCCCATGGCACGGAAGGCACTGACAATGGCTCCAGTGGCTACTCCCGAGGTACCGCCAAAGACAAACGCCGCTACCGGTGCGGACACCACGCCGGCAAGGATGCCCGTGATGAAGCCGGCCACGGGAACGAGGTAGAAGCGGCGGAAGAGGCCGTGACGCGCGGCGAGGCCGGCAAGGAATCCGATCAGGGCGGCACCGGCAGCAAACGGCAGGACTGTGGGGTTGAAGAAGGACCAGACAATGCTGCTCAGGGCGCCGGTGGCCGCGCCGGCAGCGGGACCCGCCAGGACAGCTATCAGCACAGTTCCGATGGCGTCGAGGTAGAAGGGCACCAGGGTGCTTCCCACAAACTGCCCCATCACGATGTTCAGGACGAGTGCCACCGGAATCAAGACCACTGTGCTGGTGGGAAGGGTGGGCAGGACCGCGATCACCAGCAGGATGGCGCCCGCCAGGAAGCCTGACAGCGCAACGAGGGCAGCTGCGCTGCCCGGCCCGGAAGCGATGTCCGCGGGCTGGTTCAAGACCAGGTAAATATAGGTCGCAGCAATAGCGGCGCCGCCGAGAATCTCCAGGGTGCGGCGTTTCCGCACGGCTGCAGGGCTGGCTGAGGGGAGCGTCAGGGATGACATGGTGTTCCTTCGAGGGTTCAGGCTGTGCAACCCTGATGGGTTCGGGGATGGGACGACAACTGCCTATGTCACCTCGGCAGCAACCGGCGTTCGCTACCGCTGCGCCGGACCGTTCACCAGTTTAGCGTCCGGCTGACGCGGGATTGCCGGGCAGCTCCCCGGCCGCCAGCCGTCGGGCCAGGGCGCCAAGCGATGCAACCAGCTCCTCGAACGCAGCAGCGGGTTTATTGTCCGAGACGATCCGCGCGTTCGGGGCGTGTCCCCACAGGCTTCGGTAGTCCGCCACCGTGGTCCCCATCAGCAGCCTTGACTCCGTTTCCACATCCACTGTGGCCAACCGGGTGGAGTATTCGAGGGTCCCGGCGGCGACTCCGGCGGCGAAGAAATCGTGGATATGGGCCACATAGCCCTGGTCATAGCGGCGGTGGAATTCGAAGTAAAAGCGAATCGCATCAGAGAGGTGACGTACCAGCGGATTGTCTGACGTGCTTTGGAGGCCCTCCGGCTGTTCCGGCAGCACAAGTTCCTCCACTGCGCAGCCCGCCGCCAGGGCCAGCAGGCGAACGTGTTCGGGGTGGAGTTCGATCCGTTCGGTGGTGTCCAGGGAGCAAATGATCGGCAGGTGATTTTCCGGGAGGCCTCTGAAGGCCTCATAGACTTTCCTGGCGGCATGCGGGTCCACGTGTGTGTTCCATTCCGCCGTGGGCGTGGTGTTGCCCTGGTAGTAGAAGCAGCCCCCCATAATGACCACTTTCCGCAGCAGCAGGGGCAGCCGCGGTTCGCGACGGAGCGCGAGGGCGAAGTTGGTCAGCGGGGCCGTGATCAGTGCCGTGAGCTCCCCCGGCCGCGCACGGGCCGCTTCCACCCAGAGATCCACAGCGTCCCTCGCCGAGAGACTTCCCGACGGCGGCGGCAGTACCGCATGCCCCAAGCCCTGCGGCCCGTGGGTCTCAGGGGTGGTCACCAGCGGAATCTCCAGAGGCGTCCGGGCACCAACGGCCACTTCGACGTCGCGGTGTCCGCAAAGCTCAAGAATGGCCAGGGTGTTCCGCGCCACCTGGTCAACACCGGCGTTGCCTGCGGAGGCAGTGACGGCCACGAATTCGACATTCGGCAGGGACGCCAGGTACGCCAGCGCCAGGGCGTCGTCGATTCCGGTGTCGACGTCCAAGAGGAGACTTATCATGTCCGTCATCCCTAGAACAGCGCTACTTTGGGGACTTTCGGAAAGATGTCATCCAACTCAGCGAGGTCTTCCGCAGTAGGGTTCCAAGAGGCGGCTTCCGCGTTCTGCCACACCTGCTCCGGCTTGGTGGCGCCGGCGATCACACTGCCCACGGAGGGCTGTGCGGCCAGCCAGGAGAATGCCACCTGGACTTCACTCAGGCCGCGCGTGGCGGCGAAGTTGCTGAACCTTCCCAACTGCTCCCAGTCAGCGTCATCCACCAGGTTTTTGCGGGTGTGACTCAGCCGCGTGCCGGCCGGGGCTTTGTGCGGGGCATACTTTCCGGTCAGCAGGCCATTGGCCAGCGGGAAGTAGGGCAGCACCCCGAGCCCGAATGCTTCGGCGGCCGGAGTCACTTCCAGTTCCGCGCGCCGGTCCAGGAGGTTGTAGTGGTTCTGGGTGGAGATGAACCGTGCCCCGCCGCCGGCGCGGGCCACGTACTCGGCTTCGGCGATCTGCCAGCCGGCACGGTTGGAATGGCCGATGTACCGGACCTTTCCGCTGGTCACCAGGTCGTCAAGGGCGGCCAGGGTTTCGTCAATAGGCGTTATGGGATCCGGCGTGTGGAACTGGTAGAGGTCGATCCACTCCGTATCCAGCCGCCGCAAAGAGGCTTCTACCGCCTGGATGATGTAGCGGCGGGAACCCCGGGCGCCGAAATCGTTGCCGTTCGCTCCGCGCATGTCCATGCCGTACTTGGTTGCCACCACCACATCATGCCGTCGGCTCCCCAGAGCTTTCCCGAGGATGGACTCACTCAGGCCGGGCTCCCGACCATAAGTATCAGCGACGTCGAAGAAAGTGATCCCCGCGTCCAGGGCGGCACTAACGACGGCGTCACTACCCTCTTGTGATTCGGTCGCCGTGTGCGGCCGGCCGAGGTTGTTACAGCCTAGGCCGACGACGGAGACGGTCAGTCCGGACTTGCCCAAACGGCGGTATTCAGTCATGAAGCAACCCTATATCGCGCTAAGGGCCGTTGCGGGAATGCGTGTTCCTAGAGCTTGAACACAGCACCGGCGCGCGGCGCGTGCTTGAGTCGCATGGCCTTGGGATCCTTGAAGGGCGCGGCACCGATGCTGAGCTTGGTAAAGTCGAGGTCTTCGCCGCGGATACAGACCTTGATGGCGTTGACGGCCTTGTTCACGTCCGGGCACAAGCAGAAAATGTTGAGCTTGAAATCGCTGAACTCGGACCGATCAACCACTCCCAGGCCACGCCAGGCAAGATGGCTGATCAGGGCGTCCTTGGCCTTCTCCTCCAGGTAGCGGTCCCTGTCCGTCCCCTCGCGGGTCTTCAGCGCATACTGTGCCACTACCCAGAACTGCTCCTCTTCGGGGATTTCGGCATAACCGTCCTCCTCGCATTGGACTGCGAAAGCAGCCATGAGGCTTTCTGCGGCCGTGGCATCATCGACGTCGGTTTCCTCGGTCTTGCTCTGGTGCCCTACTACGCCGTAGTTCATCACGAACTGCGAATAGTCCTCGTCGAACCAAGCCTCCCGGAAGTTCAGCACACCCTCGTCGTCACGTTTGTAAACCCGGATAATCCCGCTCATTGCCGTCCTCTTTTAAACCAGCTTGTTTCCGTTCCATCGAACGGTGATTCTTGTCCTTTGACGGCCAGGAAGAGCCTGTCCGCTGTTTCCCTGATCCCGTCCACTACCGGCTGCGGGTACCCCATGGCCAGCTGGTGTTCTGCGAATTCGTCTTCATCATCGATGTACGTACCGTGCTTCACGGACCGGATCACGTCCAGGTCCATGTCTATCAAGTGGAATTCGGTCAGCCCCGGCCTGATGGTGCGCCACTCATGGGACAGCGCGAGGTCAATGTACAACCGGAAGTCGCCAGGATAACTGTCGTCGTAGAAGGTGGCTACATAGTCGCCCTCGTAGGGCACCAGCAGTACGGCATCCGAAGCGGCGTAGAAGGCCGCCCCCGGCCGGGAGCAAAACGAGCCGGCCGGCTGGAAAATCCACCATCCGTATTGATCCTCGCCCAGGAACCGACCCGGCACTACCCAGTGTGCTTTCCCATCCCACTTGCGGTTCCGGGCGACCACGAGGTCCCCGACCGCCGGCACCTCCGCAGTGCGGTCGGGTGGGCTGAACGTCACAGGATCGGCAGGCTTCCCGTGCTCGGATGCTGCTGGCCGGGCAGGGGACGCGCAAAAGGTACTTTGGTGCCCAAAACCTGCGCTACGACGTCGTGCGTTATTTGCTGCGCGGTAAGCCCGACGCGCTCCATGACCTGGCCACGCGTGCCATGGTCCAGGAAGTCGACGGGCAGGCCGACCTCATTCAAAGCGGTGTCCACGCCGGCAGCGCGCATCTCCTGGCGGATCCGCGAACCCACGCCACCTGCCCGTACGCCATCCTCGATGCAGATCACCAAACGGTGCCTCGAGGCGAGGGCAATGATGGATCGCCGGACCGGAAGCACCCAGCGCGGATCAACCACTGTGGTACTGATTCCCTGCGAACCCAGGCGGTTGGATACGTCCAAGGCCAATTCGGACATGGCACCCACGCTAACGATCAGGACGTCATTATCTGTGGAGCCGGCCGGCCGGCGGGCCAGGACGTCCACGCCGTCGGAGAGCCGCTCGATGGCTTCCACCTCTGCGCCGACAGTGCCCTTGGAGAAGCGGACCACGCTTGGGGCATCCGAGATCGCCACGGCCTCGCGAAGTTCTTCCCGCAGCCGTGCCGCGTCCCGCGGAGCGGCCAGATGCAGCCCGGGCACAATCTGCACCATGGCCATGTCCCACATGCCGTGGTGGCTCGCGCCATCAGGCCCGGTGACACCCGCCCGGTCCAGGACGATCGTCACGCCGGCCTTGTGCAGCGCGACGTCCATCAACAGTTGGTCGAAGGCACGGTTAAGGAACGTCGCGTAGATAGCCACAACAGGATGGAGCCCGCCAAAAGCCATCCCCGCAGCCGAAGTGAGGGCATGCTGTTCGGCAATTCCGACGTCGATCACACGGGCCGGGTGCCGGGCCGCCAGCTTGTGCAGGCCCACCGGGATCAGCATGGCGCCGGTGATGCCGACGATGTCGGGACGTTCATCCGCGATGTCAGCAATTTCCGTGGCGAAGACCGAGGTCCAGGACGGTGCGCCCGCCGGGTCAGTGGGCTCACCGGTTTCGGGATCGATAATTCCGACGGCGTGGAACTGGTCCGCTTCGTGGGCCCGGGCCGGAGCGTAACCATGGCCCTTTTCTGTCATGCAGTGCACGATCACCGGGCCGGCGTAGTTCCGCGCCGTGGACAGGGCATGTTCAAGCGCATGGAGGTCGTGGCCGTCCACCGGCCCGATGTACTTCATGCCGAGGTCCTCGAACATGCCCTGCGGAGCCCACCAGTCCTTGATGCCCTTTTTCATGGCGTGCAGGCTCTTATAGGTGAACTGGCCCACGGGGCCGCCGCTTTGAAGCTTCTTTTTCCACCAGTCCAGGGTGCCCTCGTAGGCGGGAGCGACGCGCAGCGAATCAATCGTCGGTCTCAGGGAGGCGAGGTAGTCAGCCAACCCGCCCACCGTAGGTGCATAGGACCTGCCGTTGTCGTTGACCACTATGACAACGCGACGGCGTTTGTCCGCAGCGATATTGTTGAGGGCTTCCCACGTCATGCCGCCGGTCAGGGCGCCATCGCCCACAACGGCAACGACGTAGCGCTCACCCTCCCCCGTCAGTTGCCGTGCACGCGAAATGCCGTCTGCCCAGGACAGCGACGAGGAGGCGTGCGAACTCTCAACGATGTCGTGTTCGGATTCGGCGCGGGAGGGGTACCCGGACATCCCGCCCTGCTGGCGGAGGGTGCTGAAGTCCTGCCGGCCGGTCAGCAGTTTGTGGACATAGGACTGATGGCCCGTGTCAAAGACGATGCTGTCCCGGGGGGAGTCGAAGATGCGGTGGACTGCCATGGTGAGCTCGACGACGCCGAGGTTGGGTCCAAGATGGCCGCCGGTCTGCGAGACGTTGCTGATCAGGAAAGACCGGATCTCCGCGGCCAGCTGGTCAAGCTGCTCACGGGACAACTCGCTCAGGTCCTGCGGGTTCCGGATGGTATCCAGGATTCCCAATGGCCCTCCTTCGGATGGTAGACATGCCTATTAACTCTAACGCCTAGGATCGCCCTGGAACGTCAAGGCCCCGGCTGGTCCATGACCAGCCGGGGCCTTGAGGCGCAATGCGCGGGAAGGATATCCGCTAGTTGGCGGAAATCTGGCGCAGGACATACTGCAGGATTCCACCGTTGCGGTAGTAGTCCGCTTCGCCCGGGGTATCGATGCGCAGCACGGCATCGAAGGACTTGACGGAGCCGTCCTCCGCTGTGGCGGTAACCTTCAGCGTCTTCGGCGTGACGCCTTCATTGAGGGCTGTCACGCCCTCGACAGCGAATGTTTCCGTGCCGGTAAGGCCAATGGTTGCTGCGGACTCGCCAGCCGGGAACTGCAGGGGCAGGACGCCCATGCCGATCAGGTTGGAGCGGTGGATACGCTCGTAGCTTTCGGCCAGGACAGCCTTGACGCCCAGGAGCGCGGTTCCCTTGGCGGCCCAGTCACGCGAGGAACCGGAACCATATTCCTTGCCCGCCAGGACCACCAGCGGAGTGCCGGCTGCCTGGTAGTTCTGCGCGGCGTCGTAGACATATGCCTGCGGGCCGTCAGCCTGGGTGAAGTCACGGGTGAACCCGCCCTCCACACCGTCAAGCAACTGGTTCTTGATACGGATGTTCGCGAACGTACCACGGATCATGACCTCGTGGTTGCCTCGGCGTGAACCGTAGGAGTTGAAGTCCTTACGCTCCACGCCGTTGGCCAGCAGATACTGGCCGGCAGGGGTGTCGGACTTGAACGAACCGGCCGGGGAGATGTGGTCCGTGGTGACCGAATCACCCAGCTTCAGCAGGACCCGGGCGCCCTCAATGTCCGTAACGGGAGACGGCGTGGCCTGCATGCCCTCGAAGTATGGGGGCTTCCGGACGTACGTAGAGTTCGGGTCCCAGGCGAAGGTATCGCCTGCGGGGGTATCGAGCGCCTTCCAGCGGTCGTCGCCGTCGAAAACGCCCTCATAGCCGCGGGCGAACATTTCCTTGTCGATCGAGGAATCGATGACCTGCTGGACCTCTACCGGGTTAGGCCAGATGTCCCTGAGGAAAACGTCGTTGCCGGCATCGTCCTTGCCCAGGGGATCCGTCTCGAAGTCGAAGTCCATGGTACCCGCCAGGGCGTAGGCGATAACCAGCGGCGGCGAGGCCAGGTAGTTCATCTTCACGTCCGGGTTGATCCGGCCTTCGAAGTTGCGGTTGCCTGACAGCACTGCGGCGACCGAAAGGTCGTTGGCCTGGACGGCCTCGGAGATTTCGGCATCCAGCGGGCCGGAGTTACCGATGCAGGTAGCACAGCCGTAGCCAACGATATAGAAGCCAAGCTTCTCCAGGTACGGAGTCAGGCCCGACTTCTCGTAGTAGTCGGTGACAACCTTGGAGCCGGGAGCAACGGAGGTCTTGACCCATGGCTTGGATGTCAGGCCTTTGTCCACGGCGTTGCGGGCCAGCAGTGCGGCGGCCAGCATCACAGACGGGTTGGACGTGTTGGTGCAGGACGTGATGGAAGCGATGGCAACTGCCCCGTGGTCCAACTCGAACTCGCGGCCGTCTTCCGTGGTGACCTTGACGGCGTTGGAAATCCGGCCGGCTGCACCGTGCGCCGCAGAATAGATCGGCGGCTCGCGGTCCGTGTCCGTCACGTGGGTGTCGGACTGCGTGAAGGAGGGCGGGTCCGAGGCCGGGAAGGTCTCCTCGAGGGACTCGTCCAATGTGCCGGCGTCGGCATCGTGGGCAACGTAGTTGCGGAGGTCGTGCCGGAACTGGTCCTTGGCCTCGGTGAGCACGATGCGGTCCTGGGGACGCTTCGGGCCGGAGATCGAGGGAACCACGGTAGACAGGTCCAGTTCAATGAACTCTGAGAAGCGCAGTTCGCGGGAGGGGTCGTGCCAGAGTCCCTGTTCCTTGGCGTAGGCCTCGACCAGTGCGACGTTCTCGTCGGAACGGCCGGTAAGCCGCAGGTACTCGAGGGTGACGTCATCGATGGGGAACATTGCAGCCGTTGAACCGAATTCCGGGCTCATATTGCCGATCGTGGCGCGGTTAGCCAGCGGCACGGCAGCGACGCCTTCACCATAGAACTCAACGAACTTGCCTACCACACCGTGTTTGCGCAGCATCTCTGTGATGGTCAGGACGACGTCGGTAGCGGTAGCACCGGCAGGGATGGAGCCGCTGAGCTTGAAGCCAACAACGCGCGGGATCAGCATGGAAACCGGCTGGCCCAGCATGGCAGCCTCGGCTTCGATGCCGCCAACGCCCCAGCCCAGCACACCGAGGCCGTTGACCATGGTGGTGTGTGAGTCGGTGCCGACGCAGGTGTCCGGGTACGCCCGGACGACGCCGTCGATTTCGCGGGTCATGACGGTGCGGGCCAGGTACTCAATGTTTACCTGGTGCACAATGCCCGTTCCCGGAGGAACAACCTTGAAGTCATCAAAGGCGGTCTGGCCCCAGCGAAGGAACTGGTAGCGCTCACCATTGCGCTGGTATTCGATCTCCATGTTGCGTTCCAGTGCGCCGGCGTTGCCGAATGCATCGATCTGGACGGAGTGGTCGATGACCATTTCTGCCGGTGCCAACGGGTTCACCCGGGTAGGATCGCCGCCCAGTTCCTTAACAGCCTCACGCATGGTGGCGAGGTCGACGACACAGGGAACACCCGTAAAGTCCTGCATGATCACGCGGGCCGGCGTGAACTGGATTTCTGTATCTGGCTGGGCGTTGGGGTCCCAGCCGGCCAAGGCGCGTACGTGATCGGCAGTGATGTTCGCGCCGTCCTCGGTCCTCAACAGGTTTTCAAGCAATACCTTGAGGCTGAACGGAAGGTTTTCTGCACCTTCAACGGAGTTCAACCGGAAAATTTCGTATTCGGTTCCGGCTACATTAAGTTTGCCTTTTGAACCGAAGCTGTCCACAGTGCTCATCGCAGGACTCCTCTCGCAACAGTTTTATCTTTGTCGCGCGGTTGTCCGCTAGCTAGTTAGGACTGCCTAATTAGCGGTTCCGGGCATATTGCTTGCCATCAGCTGTGATGGCGGACGCGACAGGACTACTGGGCCCATAGTAGTGGCTTCAGGCCCGGGGAGTCAGCAGCGCCACCGTTTCCAGGTGGTGGGTGTTCGGGTACAGATCGAAGGCTCGGAGCCCGGCCAGCTGCCAGCCACCCTGCCGGAAGTAACCCAGATCACGTGCGAACGACGCCGGATCGCAGGACACATACGCAATGGCCCGCGGCTTCGACTCCATCAACTGGTGCACCACCGCCTTGCCGGCTCCTGCGCGGGGCGGATCCAGCACCACCGCATCGAAGGCATAAGGCTTTTGCCGCAGTACCTTCTCCACTCGCCCCTGGACAATGCTCACCTGCGGCGCCCCGTGCAGGTTCTTGCGCGCGTCGCGGCTGCCGCCGGGCGACCCCTCTACGGACAGGACGGCGCCGGTCTCGCCCACGAGGTCAGCCAGCCTTGCTGTGAACAGGCCGGCCCCTGCGTATAGGTCAGCAACACTGCTCCCGGGCTGGAGGTAGCCGCCGTCGCCAAGGAAATCAGTTACCGCGCCCACCAGGGTCTCGGGGCCGTTCCGGTGAATCTGCCAGAATCCTGCGCCGGTGACCCGGTATGTGTGGCCCACTGCGGACTCCTGGACCCATGTGCGGCCACGGAGCTGCAGGGTTTCGGAGGTCTCGGGATCAAAGGTGGCAACCGATACGTCCTCGGGCAACTGCGCGAGGATGGCGGCCAGGCGTTTGGCCTTGGTGCCGGCGGCCGGCTCCAGCAGAATCAACGGCCGGGACCCGTTTGCCGGTGCAGCGACCTCAACGCGTTCGATGCCCTGAAGGTCCACGTCCCACAGCCGCAGGTTGTTGATGGCACTCACCGCAAGCGGCATCTCCCGCACCGCATAAACCTCGTTGGAGCGGTGGGCGTGCATCCCCAGGCGTCCGCCCCGGGTGACGGAGAAACTGGCGCGGGTACGCCAGCCGAGGCCGGCTGCGGCCCCCGGGTCCTGCAAAGGAACCTCTTCAACTTCAACATCGCGTTCGACGGCGGACTCCAGTCCGCCGAGCCGCTTCAGCTGTTCAGCCAGCACAGCGGACTTGAGCGCGCGTTGCCGCGCGGGGGCAATGTGGCCAAACTCGGCCCCGCCCACCGGTGGATGGCCGTTGGCCCAGGCGCGTCTTGAATCTGCGGTATGCCAGAAGTGATCCACGCGGTCCGGGGATGCCTCAAGAACCTCCACGACATCGCCTCGCCAGAACCGGGCCGACGGCCCGGCCTCGGTCAGGCGCACCCGGACCCGCTCCCCCGGAATGCCATGGCGGACAAAAATCACCCTGCCGTCGAGGCGGGCAACGCAGTGACCGCCGTGGGCTACCGGGCCCACTTCCAGCTCCAGTTCCATGATCTCCTCGGGAGACGATCCCGGGCCTGCCTCCTGCCCGGACTCGACGACGGATGATGTGCTGGTGCTGGTAGTGCTGTTGATGTCTCTCCCAGATGGTGTCATCGCAGGTCCTGCAGGTTCTTGGCTTCTTCGGACGATTTTAGCTGCCACGGCACGCTGGCCACCATCACACCGGGTTCAAAGTGCAGCCTGGTCTTGATCCGGAGGGCCGTCTGGTTGTGGACCAGTTGCTCCCACCATTTGCCCACCACGTACTCGGGAATGTAAACCACAATCAGGTCCCGCGGGGAGTCCCGCCGCATGTTGGTGATGTACTCCATGATCGGCGTCACGGTCTCGCGGTACGGGCTGTCCAGGACGGTGAGCGGCACCGGGATGTCGAGCTTTTCCCAGTCAGCAACGGTATGCGCGGTTTCTTCGGCATTGATATCCACGGTGATTGCGTCAAGCCGGGAAGGCCGGGAGGCGCGGGCATAAGCCAGGGCCCGAAGCACCGGCTTCCGGACGTGGGAGACCAGCAGCACCGCGTGGACCCTGGTGGGCAGGGCCCGGGGCGAGGAATCCTCGTCCACCGCCAACTCCCTGGCCACGTTGTCGTAATGGGCCCGGATGCTCCACATGATCAGGAACAGGATGAACATTGCAAGCAGAGCGAGCCAGGCACCCTGCTCAAACTTTGTGATCAGGACGATGACCAGTACCAGTGCGGTCATGCCGAAACCGACCATGTTGATCGTCCGCGACTTAACCATCCGCCGCCGGAGGTTCCGGTCCTTGGCAAGCTTCAGTTCGCGTCCCCAGTGCCGCACCATGCCCAGTTGGCTGGCCGTAAACGAGATGAAGACGCCAACGATGTACAGCTGGATGAGCTTGGTGACATCGGCGTCAAAGGCAAGAATCAGCACCAGCGCACCCGCCGCCAACGCCAGGACGCCGTTGCTGAAAGCCAGCCTGTCCCCCCTGGTACGCAGCTGGCGCGGAAGGTAGCCGTCCTGGGCCAGAATCGAACCCAGAACCGGGAATCCGTTAAAGGCGGTATTGGACGCGAACACCAGGATGGTTCCGGTGGCAGCCACCACAATGTAGAAGGGAATGGATCCAGGGCCGAAGATCGTCTGGGCAATCTGGCTGATGGCAGGGTTCTGGATGTAATCCGCAGGGAGCGGACTGCCGTTCAGCAGGAATTCGGTGGCGGGATCCAGGACAATGTGGACCTTGGTTGCATTAGCCAGGTAGATGATACCCGCGAGCATGGTGGCGCCAATGACTCCCAGCAGCAGCAGGGTCGTGGCGGCATTCTTGCTCTTGGGAGGCTTGAAGTTCGGTACACCGTTGCTGATCGCTTCGACACCGGTGAGCGCTGCGGCCCCGGAGGAGAAGGCCCGCAGCAGGAGGAAGGCTCCGGCCAGACCGACAAGCCCTTCATCGAAGCCGGCAGCCGGAACGATCTCAAAAGCAGCCGAAGGAGCCTGGCCTAATTGCCCCGTGGCGGCCTGAAAGACGCCCACAGCGGTCATGCCCAGGATGGAGGCCATGAAGATGTAGGCAGGAACCGCGAACACGCTACCTGCTTCCTTGACGCCGCGCAGGTTTACCAACGCCAAAATGACGACTCCGACCGAGGCGATCAGGGCCTGCTGGCCGTGCAGCGCCGGCACAGCGGTAGTCAGGTAGGACGCAGCCGAAGACATGGAAACCGCGACGGTCAGGACGTAGTCCACCAGCAGCGCCGAGGCAACAGTCAGTCCGGCATGCTTGCCCAGGTTGACGCTGGCAATTTCATAGTCCCCGCCGCCGGATGGGTAGGCATGGACGTTCTGCCGGTAGGACGCCACTACGGTCAGCAGCACGACCATCACGGCAAGACCGACCCACGGGGAGAAGGCGACAGCGCTGACCCCCGCCAGTGCCAGGGTCAGCAGGATTTCATCAGGCGCATACGCAACAGAAGACAAGGCGTCGGAGGCAAAGACCGGCAACGCGATCCTCTTGGGTAGCAGAGTATGGGCGAGGCGGTCATTTCTGACAGGCCTTCCCACCAGCACCCTCTTCGCCGCATTGAATATTGTCAGCACTCCACAAAGTTAGTCGCATTCGCCTCCGATGTCATGACGGCGATCAGGACTGTTGCTGCGGAAGGTGTCCGCGCACTGCCGGTAGAGTTCTGACTGCAGCAGGTGGGAACAACAGATTGAGGAGATTGGCGTGGCGCACTTCGTGATCATGGGTTGCGGTCGTGTGGGCGCAACCCTGGCGCATACCCTGGAAGAAGCCGGGCATTCCGTGGCGATCATCGATCAGGATGACCGGGCATTCCGCAGGCTCCGTCAGGGCTTCACCGGACGCAAAGTGACGGGTGTCGGCTTCGACCGCGAAACACTCAAACAGGCGGGCGTTACCGAAGCGTATGCCTTCGCCGCCGTTTCCAGCGGCGACAACTCCAACATCCTGGCCACCCGCGTGGCCCGCGAAACTTTCCATGTTCCACATGTGGTGGCACGCATCTACGATCCCGGCCGGGCTGAAATCTACCAGCGCCTGGGCATCCCCACCGTGGCTGCCGTCCGCTGGAGCGCAGACCAGGTTCTCCGCCGCATCCTGCCTGAACAGCATCTCGCCGGTGAGTACCGTGAGCCCTCCGGGCGGCTGGTGCTCACCGAAATAGATCTTGATCCGGCATGGATCGGGCAGGGCATCGGCACGATCGAGAAAGTCGCCGATGTCCGTATCGCTTACCTGACCCGGTTCGGCGAGGGTATTTTGCCCTCCGCTGCCGCCATTTACCAGGAAGGCGATACCGTGCACGCCATGCTGTCCCTGGACCGGGTCTCCGAAGTGGCCCATGTCCTGGCTAAACCGCCCGTCAAGGAGCTGTAGTGAAAGTCGTTATTGTCGGGGCCGGCAGTGTGGGCTCATCGATTGCCAGGGAGTTGCTTGCGCACAAGCATGACATTCTCCTGATCGATCTCAAGCCCGAGGTCATAGGCCGCAGCGGGCTCCGGGGCGCGCACTGGCTGGTGGGCGACGCCTGTGAACTGAGCACCCTGCAAGGCGCCAGGCTTGAGGATGCCGACGTCGTGGTTTCGGCCACCGGTGACGACAAGGTCAACCTGGTGGTATCGCTCCTGGCCAAAACAGAGTTCGGCGTGGGCCGCACGGTTGGCCGGGTCAACAACCCCAAGAACGACTGGATGTTCAATGACTCCTGGGGCGTTGACGTCGCGGTCAATACACCTCAATTAATGACCGCGCTCGTGGAGGAAGCCGTGGAGATCGGTGACCTCGTCAGGCTGCTGACCCTCCAGACCGGGGTCGCTTCACTGGTGGAGTTCACCGTGCCGCATGACTCGCACGTCATCGGTTCAACGGTGGGTGACATCCAATGGCCTGAAGACGCCACTTTGGTGGCAATCCTCCGCGATCACGCGCCCATCACCCCCAGCCGTGATGACGTCATCGACGGCGGCGACGAACTGTTCTTCGTGACCACCATCGCAGCAGAGGACGACCTCCGGGCGTTGCTGTCACCGGATTCGGCCGAAGCCGGAGCTACAGGCGCGCCTGCTCAGGCTTCAGTGGATGATGCGTTCGACGACGGCTTCGAAGGCTGATCGCCGGCGGGCACGGCAGGCACCGGCCGGGTCAGCAACCAGGCTACCCAAACGCCCAGAATGTACAACGGCGCACCCATGAGCAGTCTGGTTGTGGCCAGGGCAGTCAGTCCCTCGGATCCCATCAGGTAGAGCGGTACCTGCACGATCAGTCGAAGTGCCAGGACCAGGACAATTACCCAGGTTCCCAGCCGGTAAGCCCTTAACCGGGCTGGATCCTTGCGCCAGTCAAGTCCTTCGTTACGGATGAAACCGAACAGCAATCCGGCGATCGGCCAGCGCAGGGCAATCGAAGCAACCATGGCCGCAATGTAGGCGGCGTTGGTGATGAATCCCGGGAGATAGAAATCCTCTGCCTTACCCGTGGTATTGGCGAGCCAGGCCGAAATGCCCACACCCACGATCCCAGCCAGTGCCTGGGTCAGCGGTCGTCGTTGGATCAGCCTCACAACCGTGAATACCGCTGCCGAAGCCAGCGCGGCCACGAGCGAGACGGGTAGGTCGCGCCAGATGGTGAAGACAACCAGGAATACCAGGCCCGGAAGGATGCTCTCGGCGATTCCCTGGATGCCGCCGGCGCTCTTGAGGACGTCAACCTTGCCGTCACTGGACCGGTGGAGCCCGGCCTTCGCGGCGTAGCTGCCCGCAACGGCACCCAGGCTGTCCGGCCGTTGATCTGGCCGGTCCTGCTGCTCGGGATTCATTCTCGCTCCTGTTTGGACAATATTTCGTAGCGTGGATTGAACATGGTGGCCTTGCCCTGGCTGCGGGTCAGCATTCCCTCAAGCTTGATTTCGGTGCCCGCTACCAGCCCGGGTATGCGGCGCCTGCCCAGCCAGATGACCTGGAGCCGTTGGCGCTCGGACCGATGGGCGATGCCCGGGTCCGACACCATGGCGGTAAAGGCCGCAACGCCGCCGGACGGTGCGTACGTCACCGAATCGATGTTGCCACGGCATACCACCCGGCCACGTTCGGGCAGGTCGTTAATCACCAGAACGTTGGCGTTGGCCGGAGGCCGCCGCGCATCGCCGGGTTCAGCCAATGTGAGTGGTCTCCGGCCCGCGTTCAGGCTTATGGAGTTCCGGCTGCTGTGGTTGTGGTGGCTGTGCCGATGTGTCCTTGGGAAGGCGCAGCGGCAGCAGGTCGCGAGGCGGCATGGGGCTGTCGCCCCGGATCACCACGACGCGGCGGAACAGTTCCTCCAGCTCTTGTGCAGCGTCACGTTCCATGGCTGCAGAACCGCCCAGCACACCGCGGAGGAACCAGCGCGGCCCATCGACGCCAATGAAGCGGGCCACCCGGTAGCCCTGGCTGCCGTCGGCAGCAGCCGCAGGCAGTTTTGCCACCAGTTCGGTGCCGAAACCACCCTGGATTTCTTCAACCTGCCCGCCTTGGCTCCCTACAGACTGTCCGATCTGTTCCCGGATGTCGTCCCACAGCCCTTCAGTCTTCGGAGCAGCAAAAGCCTGCAACTGCAGGCTTGAACCGTTCAGATCCAAAGTTACTGCGATGACCCGCTGCGTCTTTTCCTCGATTTCGAGTCGGAGCTGAAGTCCTTCGCTCGGCGCAATGAGGAGGGCGCCCAGATCAACGTAGCCCTCACGGCTGGTGATTTCAGAAATGTCAAAGGGGCCCGTAGTACTGCGGGCGTCATCAGTTCCTGCGGTGGCCGGGGCAGTGGCCTCCGGTTCCAGGGCGGCACCCGCCTCAGCGGAATCCGCCTCAGGGAATTCCGTCTCAGCCTGCTGTTCGTTCCTGGATTTTTTGCCTAGTCCAAAAACCATGGGTCGTCTCCTTCATTGGGATGGTGCGGGCCTTGGCGCTGATGGAAAGCGGCCCGGCCCACCACGGTGCGCTGTGCCGGGGATTCAAGCTCCCGGCGTCGTGAATCCACCGGTTGAACCGAAGCCACCGGCGCCACGGACGGATCCGCTCAATTCGTTCACAGGGACAAACTGCGCATGCTCCACACGCTGGATGACCATTTGGGCTATTCTATCGCCGCGGCGCAGCTGGATGGCGTCCTTGCGATCGGTGTTCAGGAGCGTCACGGCGATTTCTCCGCGGTAACCGGCGTCGACGGTTCCGGGTGCGTTGACCACGGTCAGTCCATGCTTGGTGGCCAGCCCGGAGCGAGGGTGGATGAGCGCCACGAAACCCTCCGGCAAGGCGATGGCCACGCCGGTCGGCACCAGTTTCCGTTCGCCGGGCTCGAGATGGACGTCCGCTGTGCAGCGAAGATCGGCCCCGGCGTCGCCGGGATGGGCGTAGGAAGGAGGTTCAAGGCCACTGTCCAGCATTTTCAGCTGGACCTGGAGGGTGGCTTGGGAGAGTCCTGGAAGTTCAGTCACAGTTCCTCACTCTAACGCGGCGGCGTTGCCGCGGCCTAGCCGTCCTCCACAGGAGCAGGCGCCCGAAGATGAAATGACGGGTCAAAGGTGAAAAGCTGGGGTATGCCTGATTCCAGTCCCACATCCCCCCTGCCTAGCGGTGCCTCGCCGGACCCGAAGCACGGGCAGCCCGTTTTTGACGAGAAGCTACTGCCGTCCCTCTGGATCTGGCTGTTTGCCTTAGGGTTCTCCGGCGCTGGAATCCTGGTGTTCGCGCCCATCAGCCCCACCGCGGGATTCATCGCCGCAGGCGTCCTGCTGGTCATTGTGTCCACGCTGCTGCTGCTCTCTACGCCGCGGATCATTGTCACGGACACAGAATTGACCGTGGGCCGGGCAACGATCAGCCGTAACTTCATTTCCGGGGCGAGCGCTCATCGCGGACCGGACGCCACCCGTGAGCGGGGCACGGGCCTGAACGCCTTGGCTTATCTGTGCATCCGGGGATGGATTGACCCGGTGGTCCGGATAGAACTCTCTGACCCGGCAGACCGCACCCCTTACTGGCTGGCCTCAACACGACGGCCAGAGGAACTGGTCAAAGCGCTCCAGACCTTCCCCGCGAAGTAACTGCTGGACACGTCACTACAGGCTCAGCCTTCACACTCGGCGCAAAACAGCTGGCCGCCCGACTCGCGTACCAGCTGCGAACGGTGATGAACCAGGAAACACGAAGCACATGTGAACTCGTCAGGCTGGGGCGGGAGAATCCGAACCAGCAACTCTTCGCCGGACAAATCCGCGCCCGGCAGCTCGTAGCCACCGGCCAGATCGGTTTCGTCCTCTTCCACCACTGCAGTGGGCTTGTCGATGCGGGCGGACTTGAGCTCCTCGAGTGAATCCGAAGCGAGGTCCTCTTCTGATCTGCGTTGAGCGTCGTAGTCTGTCGCCATGGCGTACTGGTCACTCTCCGTATGTGCCGTTGAACGGGTACTGCCTCAACACAACGCCCGGCGACGCCCTTTTGTGCCCACGCTCCCCTAGAAACAGATGGATTCACCCTGATTTGCCCGGAATTTCGCGGCGCGCCCTTTCCCCTAAGCGATAAACCCCCTGCCAGATGGCAGAGTTTCGAGTGAAAGTAATGCCAGGGTGGAGGATTTGTATGCAGGATCTACGGCTTGTAGGCGTGCACGACGACGGGACTCACCTCCTGTTGACCGGGCCCGGCGGCGAGATGTTCCGGCTGCCGATCGATGAAGCACTGCGATCGGCCAGCCGTCAGGTGCCCAAACCGGCCGGTGGGACGCCGGTGGCTTTGTCGCCCCGCGATATCCAGGCCCGTATCCGTGCCGGGGCCACCGCTTCGGAGGTGGCGGATCTGGCAGGGATTCCGCTGGCCAAGGTAGAGCGTTATGAGGGGCCTGTCCTTGCCGAGCGTGACTATGTTGCCCGGCAGGCACGCAAGATCGAGGTAGCGGCGCCCTCCCCCGGCCACGAAGCGTACCGTGCCGCCTTTGGCGACCATCCCGCCACTTTGGATGACATGGTTTCGCATCGGCTCAGGGCCCACGGTATCGAGGAATCCGCCGTCGAGTGGGATTCCTGGCGGCGCCCGGACGGTTTCTGGACGGTCGTTGCCCGCTTTGAGATCAGTACTGCCCGGCCCGCCGGAATCGGCGAAGAGCCGCCGGCCATGTGGACGTTCAGCCCTGCACGCAAGACCCTGCAGAACGCGAACCGCTGGGCACAGCAACTCAGCGAACTGGAACCCCTCGATGGACCCGTTCCTGCACGCCGGCTGACTGCCGTGACTGACCGGCCCTTTGACTTCGAAGCCGAGGCGCAAGCCCCGGCCGAGCCTTCCGCAACGACGCCCTCCGCTGTAACCGGCCCGGAAGCCGATGGCCTCCTGGATCTCCTCCGTTCCCGGCGCGGCCAGCGCCTGGGAGTGGACGAGGACGGCGACGACACCCTTGCCCTGTTGCTGAGCCAGGGTGTTCCGGCAGCCCATCCGCGGCCGTCGGAAGTGCCGGACGAGCCACGCCCCGCAGGAGATGGTCAGCACAGTGATGATCACGAAACGCCTGCCGCCCACGGGGACACCCGCGATGGCCGGCGTAAGGACGGACGGCCATCCATGATGGCGCGGCTAAGCCTCATCCCGCCGTTGCGGGAGAATATCACCGGTGCAGCAGAATCTCCGGACCGCGAAGACCCGCTGGCACTGCACGACGGCGTCAGCACCGAAACTCGTGAGGTCACCATTACGCCGTCCCCGGCAAAGTCCCCAGGAAACGGTTCTACGGGAAACGGTTCTACGGGCAACACTTCAGGGGGCACCGGTGCAAGCGAAGGCTCCGGCGCGGGCCTCGACGAGCTGCTTGGCGGCGGACAAAGGCGGCGGAACACAGAGCCCGCCTACCCCAGCCCGCACGATCCAGGCCCGGCCCCAACTCCTGAGCGGCCCGCAAAGGCTAAACGGTCAAGCGTCCCCACCTGGGATGAGATCGTTTTCGGTACCCGGGGCGATTAACCCCGCCAGTGGCACGCGTCCACGTCGAAGGGTAGCAACTGGTCCTGTTCGGCCATGATCCTTGCCCCGTGGGCGGTAACGCGCCGCATGTAGTGACGCCGGCACAGGGTCTCATAACCCACCATGGGACCCTGGCCGGGTTCGTGCCCGTCAGGCCCGGGATCGGCGCCCATGTCGACGTCGCCCACCACCACCTGGGCACCCTCAACCACCATGGCTCCATCAATTGTCCGGGCATTATGCGTAGCCCGGCGGCCGCACCAGCAGAGCGCTTCAACCTGAAGCACCTGGACCCGGTCCGCGAGCTCAATGAGACGCTGCGAACCCGGGAAGAGCCTGGTCCTGAAGTCAGCTGTGATACCAAAAGCGAAGACATCGATCTCCACCTCATCGACCAGCCGGGCCAGCTGTTCAACCTGTCCGGGTGAGTAGAACTGGGCTTCGTCGCAAATCAGGTAGTCCACCTGCTGGCCGCGCATACGCCGGGTCATCACCTCATCCCAGAAGTCCGTGTGGTCCAGGACTTCGTTGGCATCGGTCTCGAGTCCCAGTCGGCTGGAAATACGCGATCCACCGGCGCGGTCGTTCCGGCTGAACCGGACGCCGCCACGTCCGCGGGCCCGATGGTTGTAGTCCATTTGCAGCGCCAAGGTGGATTTGCCGCAATCCATGGTTCCTGAGAAGAACACCAGCTCAGCCACGGCGCGACGCCTTTCCCTGGGCAGTGAAGCAAAGCAACGGCACTTCCCGCTCAGCCCGGGTCAGTGAGCCATGCTGACCGATGACATCCAAGGCAGCAGGGCGCACGCGCCGGGTGTCGTAAAGGGCAATACCTTCCCGGGCGGCAACCATGAGATCGCCGATCCTCTCCCCCACGCCGTCGCGGACTTCTCCGAAAAGTCCCGCGCGCACAGCCTCCTCCCGGGTAAAGACCCATGCCCTGTCGCCGAACCGGGACTGCCAGCTCCGGAAGAGCCGCTCCCGTGTGTCACTCCCGGCGTCGGGCTCCAGGTAGAGATGGACCATCCTGGGCTCGCCGGCTGTATGCCGGACTCCCTCTATCAGGGCCGGGTCAGCCGAGTAATCGATGCGTTGTGATTCGGGCACGTCGATCATCCCGTGGTCTGCGGTCAGGACTATGGTGGTTCCCGCCGGCAACCCTGTGTTGAGCCGCTTCACGGTGGCGTCGAGTTCCTCCAGCTGGTGCTCCCACTGCTCGGACGCGGAGCCATGCCGATGCCCGGCTTTGTCCAGCTCATTCAAGTAGTAATACATGAGGGTGGGGCCCTCGCCTGACATGGCCTCGGCGGCCGCCGCAGTGCGGGCGTGGGGCGTCACAGCTGAAACGAACCGGCCACCGCGCAAGGCCGCACGGGTCATGGGAGAGTCGGCGAACTGTGGCAGGCTCACGGTGACCACATCCACAGTTCCGGCAACGTCCTCAAGAATGGTCGGGAACGGCTGCCAGGCCGCCGGATCGACGCCGTCGTCCCAGTTGCCCAGCATGTTTACCACCCGGTCCTGGGCCGGATCCAGCACGTCGTAGCCCACCAGTCCGTGCTGCCCCGGCGGGCGTCCGGTCCCCAGGCTGGCAAGCGAGGCGGCAGTGGTGGAAGGAAAAGCGGAATCCAGCCACACCGGGACGGCTCCCTGGCCCGCCTGGACCACGGAGCGCAAAAATGGTGTGTGCGCAGCCTTTTTCTTGAGCAGGCTCCGTCCCAGGCCGTCAGCCAGCACGACGCAGACTCTCGAAGACGCGGGGAAGGCCAGGTGGTTTGAATAGCCGGCAACACCCAGACTAGCGGCGGCGCTGCCAAGAACCTCAGCAATGGACTGGCGGCCGTACGCGGGCGGCTGTGGAAGGCGGATGGATTCGCTGGTCAGCTCAGGCAGCATGTCAGCGCTGGTGGCCGCGGCCAAGCCGGCTGCCAAAGACCCCTCGAGGCCATGTGGGCAGGGCTTTCGCAGGATGGCCAACCACGCTCGAGGGCCCGGCCGTGCCGGTGTTGACCGCCCTCAAGGCCCGGGCAAAGAGCTTGGCCTCCTGGACTGCCTGCAGGCCGTCGGCTTCGGCACTGATGCGGAGCACAATGTCTTCCTGGGCAATGGTGCCGGTGTAGCCGTGGTCCGCCTCGCACTGCGGATCCCCGCAACTGGCCGGGCCCATATCCAGCCGCTGGCCCCCGGACCAGGCAATCGACAGGGTCACTTCACGTACGGGATCCGACGGCTTGTAGTTGTGTGGCTGTGTGTACATGTAACTGAGCACTACGGACCGGATCTGCGCCACCGGTACGGACTCGGTGGAAACCTGCGCCACCATCTGCTCGCCGGCTTCGTCAAGTTGCTGGTCGTCCACATGCGTGATCACCAGCATGTCGTCGGTCAGCACCAGCACGGTAATGTGGCGGCGCACCTCGGCACGGTCAAAGTGAGTCTCCAGGTGCACCAGATGGGCAACACAGTCCCGTCCATCCAGGGCATCTTCCACGACGTCGGCCACCAGCCGGGGGTAGAAACCCGCCTTCTGCAATGCGGCGTCGAGGCTTTGCCCTTGGGCGCCATGGCTGTGCGTGCCCTGCTGGCGTCCGGCCGGCCGGCCACTGCTCTCCGGTTGCGCCTGCGTTTGCTGCTGGGGCGCGGGTTGCGGCTTTGGCTGCGACGATGAGGGCTGTGGGGTCATGTCCCCATTTTCACAGATCAACCGGACACTTGCTAACTGCCGGCATCCTAGCCGAGCATGGCCCGGCGCGCGCTGTCCGTGCGCTGGGCCGGATTGGCGATCCGTACATCGGCGGCAAGGATCGACAGTCCAGCGGGACCGCAGAGAACCGGGTTGAATTCCACCAGCGCGATTTCGGGATGGTTGTCCTTGAGGAGCGACAGTCGCGCTGCCAGGTCCTCGAGGGCTCCGACATCGGCCGGCGGAAGGCCCTGGTAAGCAAACAGTTTCCGGGAAGCGCGCGGGGCACGGATGAATTCCCTGAGGTCGTCCGTGGTTAAAGGCGGCACCCGGTGGGCCCAGTCATCCAGCAGGTTTACTGCGTCTCCCGACAGACCAAAAGAAACGACAGGGCCCAGGAGCGGATCTTCGATGGCGCGCATGGTGCAGGCCTGCCCCACAGGAGCCATCGCCTGCACTTCCAGGGCGGCAGCACCGTAGCCGGCCAGTGCCCGGCGCATCTGGGCCAGGTTGCGCCGCAGGGAGTCGGCATCCTGGATGTCCAGCCTTACTCCGCCCAGGTCGAGGCGATGGCGAAGGGCCGGGTCTGTGGTCTTCAGGACTACTGGCCAGCCAAGGCGGTCTGCCGCTGCAACGGCCTCGTCATCCGTTTCAAAGCGCGCCGAAGGCAGCACCGAGATCCCGTAATGACCCAGCAGGGTCGCTGCCGCCTCCTCGTCGAGGGCTTTGAGCTGTTCACCGTGCACGTCCCGGAGCAGGACTTCCAGCCCGGCACGGACGGCGTCGGCATCGCAGCCCTCAGGCTCAACGAAGGCTCCGCGGTCGCGCCTGGCCCACTCCGCGTACCAGACGACGGCGGCAAGCGCGCTCACAGCCGCACCCGAGTTGGCGTAGCACGGAACGCCCGGGCTCCTGCCGTCCTGATTCTTCCCGCCTGCCAGCCCCTCAACATAGACGGAAGGGTCCATAATCCCGGCAAAAACCGCGATCACCGGTTTACCGGCTTCAGCAGCACACCCGGCCAGGATGCCGGCGATGTCTTCGACAGTCAGCCCCCGCGCGGGAAGCAGGGTGACCACCGCGGAGTCCACCGAGTCCTCAGCGAGAATGCCAGCCAACTGCTGACGGAGAACCGGAAGCGCAATCGACATGCCGGCGTCGAGGTCCAGGTCCGTAACCGTCCGCTCCACCACCAAACCATTGGCAGCGGCACTATCCGCAACCACCATGCCCAAGGCGTAGGAATTGCTGACCACCGCCACCCGGGGGCCTGCCGGCAGTGGTGCTGCGGACACAATCTGGCTGACATCCATCAGGGCTTCGATAGTCTGCACCCGGATCACTCCGGACTGGCGCAGCATTGCGTCAAGGGCGCCCACTGGCGCCTGGGTGGTGCGGACGGCATGGCCGCGGGGAAGCTGCAGGCCCATGGTGTCTGACTTGGCAACAATCACCGGTTTGGTCCGCGCCAGCCTGCGGGCCAGTCGGGAAAACTTGCGCGGGTTGCCGATGGACTCAAGATAAAGGGCGACGGCGTCGGTATCGGAATCGTCCTCCCAGTACTGCATCAGATCATTACCGGAAACGTCTGCCCGGTTGCCCGCAGACACGAACGTTGACACTCCCACCCGGCGGCGGCTGCAGGCGGCATACAAGGAAACGCCGATGGCCGCAGACTGGCTGAATGCCCCGAGGCCGCCGCGGTTGGGCAGGTACGGTGCCATTGATGCGTTCAGCGAGATGTCCGGGTGCGTGTTGATCATGCCCAGCGAGGCCGGTCCGATCACCCGCATGCCGTTGGCCCTTGCCTTGCGCACCAGCTCCCGCTGCCGCAGCAGCCCGCGCTCGCCGTCGTCAGCGAACCCTGAGGTGGCGATCAAAAGGCCCTTAACGCCTGCAGCTGCGCAGTCGTCCACTACGGAAGACACTTCCTCATACGGTACCGCGATAATCGCCAGCTGGACGGGTTCCGGAATCTCTGACAACCGGGCGTAGGAGAGCATGCCGGCAAGTTCCAGGGCTTCCGGATTCACGGCGTAGACGGGGCCCTTAAACCCGCCTTCAATCAGGTGTTCGAGGAGCTGGTAACCAAGCTTTCCCCACGTCCGGCTGGCCCCGATCACCGCAACGGACGATGGCGCCAGCAAACCCCGCACGCTGCGCGCCTCCGCCCGGTGCTCACGGGACTCCATCACGGCACGGGATTTTTCTGTGGGGTCGATATTGAATTCGAGGCTGACGACGCCGTCGTCGAAATGCCTTTTGACGTCATAACCGGCATCGGAAAAAACCATCAGCATCTTACGGTTTTCGGGGAGGACCTCGGCTGTGAAGCGCCGGATGCCGTTTTCCCTCGCTGCCGCCGCCAGGTGTTCGAGCAGGATGGAACCGATGCCGCGGCCCTGGTGCACATCCGCAATGTTAAAGGCCACCTCTGCCTCAGTCGGATCATCGAGGCGGTCATAACGGCCAATCCCGATGATCGCCCCGCCGATGGTGATAACGAACGCAACGCGGTCACGGAAGTCCACTTCGGTGAACCGTTTGAGTTCCTTACTGCTCAGCCGTGCTTTGAGGGCAAAGAAACGCATGTAAATTGAGTTCTGGGACTGCCCGGTATGGAAGGCCTGGACGGCGTCCACATCCGTTGGGTGAATAGGCCTCAGATGGGCTGTACCGCCATCGCGGAGAACGACATCGGCTTCCCAGTATTCCGGATATACGCCGTCCGCGGGCTGTTCCACCATAGGCTTAGCCTAGCCAAAAAACTCCCGTGCACACCCCCTAAGGATCCATCAGCCCTATGGCCCGCCGCCAAAGCCCCGCCCCTGCCAGTGATCCCGGCGAGGATTACAGCGAAAGAATCGTTGACATCGACGTCACGTCCGAGATGGAGGGCTCCTTCCTGGAGTACGCCTACTCGGTGATCTATTCGCGCGCCTTGCCGGATGCCCGCGACGGCCTGAAGCCGGTACAGCGCCGCATCCTCTACATGATGAGCGAAATGGGGCTGCGACCGGACCGCGGGCACGTCAAGAGTGCCCGCGTAGTCGGCGAGGTCATGGGCAAGCTGCACCCGCACGGCGACACTGCCATCTATGACGCCATGGTCCGGATGGCGCAGGACTTTTCGCTGCGGCTGCCGCTGATCGATGGCCACGGCAACTTCGGGTCTCTCGACGACGGTCCTGCCGCACCGCGGTACACCGAGGCCCGGATGGCTGCCGCGGCCCTCACCCTGACAGACCACCTCGACGAAGACGTCGTTGATTTCGTTCCCAACTACGACAACCAGCTCACCCAGCCCGAGGTCCTGCCGGCTGCTTTCCCCAACCTGCTGGTTAACGGCGCCACGGGCATCGCCGTCGGCATGGCCACCAACATGGCGCCACACAACCTGGGTGAGGTAGTGGCAGCTGCCCGGCACCTGATCGCGAACCCTGACGCCACCCTGGACGACATCATGAAGTTCGTGCCGGGGCCGGACCTTCCCACCGGCGGCAGGATAGTGGGCCTGGACGGTGTGCGTGACGCCTATGCAACAGGCCGCGGTTCGTTCAAGACCCGGGCCAAGGTGGAGATCGAACAGCTCTCCGCCCGCCGCACAGGGCTCGTGGTGACAGAGCTGCCCTACATGGTGGGTCCTGAAAAGGTCATCGAAAAGATCAAAGACGCAGTCAACGGCAAAAAGCTGGCCGGAATCAGCGACGTCGTGGACCTGACGGACCGCAAGCACGGGCTGCGCCTGGTCATTGAACTCAAGAACGGCTTCAACCCGCAGGCCGTCCTCCAGCAGCTGTACCGCTACACGCCGATGGAGGATTCGTTCGGCATCAACAACGTCACCCTCGTGGACGGGCAGCCGCAGACACTGGGGCTGCTGCCGCTGCTCACCGTCTACGTTGACCACCGGATTGACGTGGTCCGGCGCCGGACCGTGTTCCGGCTGGGCAAGAAGAAGGACCGCCTGCACCTGGTGGAGGGCCTACTCATCGCCATCGTGGACATCGACGAGGTCATCCAGATCATCCGGTCTTCGGACGAAGCATCCGCGGCGCGGGTGCGCCTGATGTCCATCTACGACCTCACCGAAATCCAGGCCAACTACATCCTGGAACTGCGGCTCCGCCAGCTCACCAAGTATTCCCGCATTGAATTGGAGAAGGAACAGGACGAACTGCGCCGTGAGATTGCCGAGCTCGAGGCAATCCTGGCCTCCGAGGAACGTCTCCGCGGCCTGGTCTCGGCCGAGCTGGGCGAGCTCGCTGACAAATACGCCACGCCGCGCCGCACCGTGCTGCTTGAATCCGAGGCTGTGTCCCCCACTGTCGCCGCTGCGCTCGCAGGCGCCAACGGCAATGGCAAAGTCAAAGCCGTCCCGCTGGCCCTCGAAGTTGCCGACGATCCCTGCTGGGCCATCCTGACAGCCTCAGGACAGATTGCCCGCACCCTGGCTTTGGAACCCCTCACCGAATCGGGCCCCCGTACCCGCCATGACGTCTTCCGCTCGGTGATTCCGACGTCGGCACGGGGCGAGATCGGGGCCGTCACCTCCAAGGGGAGGATGCTTCGCCTGCAGGTGGTGGACATGCCCGTGTTGCCCACTGTTTCCGGGCTGCCCAACATGGCCGGCGGCGTGGCGGCCAAGGACTTCCTCACGCTGCTCAAGGGCGAGACCCTGGTGGCATTTGCACCGCTGGACCAGGTTTTGGCCTTGGGTACTGTGCAGGGCGTGGTGAAGCGGGTCCAGCCCGACTACCCCTTGAACCGGGAAGACTGGGAGATCATTGCCCTGAAGGACAAGGACTCGCTGGTGGGCGTGGTCCCGGCGGCGCCCGACAATTCCGAGCTGGTTTTTGTGACGCAGCAGGCGCAGCTGCTGCGTTTCCCGGCTTCGGCCGTCCGGCCGCAAGGCCGCACCGCGGGCGGTATGGCGGGCATCAAACTGGCACCGGGCGATGCCGTGCTGTTTTTCGGTGCGGTTGCAGCCGAGGACCCCGCCGCCGTCGTCGTCACCATTGCCGGAACCACCGGCGCCCTGCCGGGCACGGCTCCCGGCACGGCCAAGGTGACGGCCTTCGACGAATACCCAGCGAAGGGCCGCGCCACCGCCGGGGTCCGTGCGCACCGCTTCCTCAAAGGCGAAGACACCCTGCTGCTGGGCTGGGCAGGCCACGGACCAGCCAAAGCATCCTCAGCGGCGGGCGTGGCGCGTTCGCTGCCACAGGAATACGGCAGGCGCGATGGCTCGGGGATTCCCCTGTCTCAGGCTATCGACGCCATCGGTCCCGCCATGGCCTGGCCTGAGCATGTGGCCGAAGAAACCCCGGCTGTTCAGGAAACAATCATTTAGCGCACCGCATGGGAGGTGCCGGGAGGCCGGTCACCTCCCATAGACTGCATCCATGCCGATTATTCCTGATGTGAAGGACTGGACGTGGGTGCTGTCCGAGCGGTGCCCCGATTGCTCCTTCGATCCTGCCACCGTTACGCCCGCTACCGTGCCCGGAACCGTCCGCAGTGTGCTGCCCAGGTGGAGGTCGGCCCTCCGGCGCCCCGACGTAGCCGAGCGGCCCGATGACAGCACCTGGTCAACCCTTGAATACGCGTGCCATGTGCGGGACGTCTTCAGCATCTTCGACCAGCGGTTGAACCTGATGCTCAGCAGCGACAACGCTGAGTTCGAGAACTGGGACCAGGATGCCGCGGCTGTAGAAGCGGATTACCGTACAGCGGATCCTGCGGAGGTCAGCGCGCAGCTCACGGCCGAAGGTGAACAGATCGCCGAAGACTTTGCCCGCGTGCGGGAAAGCGACTGGAACCGCAAAGGCCTCCGGAGCAACGGCTCGGAGTTCACGGTGCTGACCTTCTCACGCTACTTCCTGCACGACGTCGTTCATCACCTTCATGACGTCAAAGGCTGAAGCAGTTTTTCCCAGCTCGCGCTTTGGTTGACGGGCGTGTACCCCATTGCCAGGTACAGGGCCAACGCGCCCGTGGGGTTCGCCGAGTCCACGTCAAGGGAGGCCACGTCCATGCCATCCGCTGCGAAGCGGCGCATCACGTCAGCCAACAAGGCCTGTGCAATGCCGCGTCCACGATATGCCCGCCGGACCCCCAGGAGCTCGGTGTAGCCTTCCTTGAATCCGCGCTCCGTGGCGCTGTCCGGATCGAAGCTCGCCACCTGATACCCGGCTACTTCGCCCGTGGCCTTATCAAGCACCACCGTGGTCCAGTCCGGCCTGGCGAACGGGTGTTCCAGCGTGAAACGCCATGATTGCTCGTCCCGCGGCTCACTCCCCCAGTGGTCGCGGAACGCATCGTTGTGCGCGAGCCGGGCGGCCTCATGCAGCGCCGGGTCCATCAACACCAGTTCAAGCCCATCCTCCAGCGGCACCTCGGGAGCAGGGACACTCACAGGCCTGTGCATCTCGTTGTACCAGCGCACCTGTTGGTAGCCCAAACGCCGCAGGAGTGCAGTCCGTCGCTCCAGCCTTTGCTCGTTGAAAATCCGCAGCCTGGGCAACGCCGCGGTTCCACCGGCAGATTCATTGGCCAGCGCGTCCGCGGCGAAGCGGGCTCGAGTCATGGCCTCTTGCCAGGCCACGATGGCGGTGCCGACGCCCTTCCGCTGCCACTGCGGATCCACGCAGCCCATGGCCTGGGCCTTATCGCCGTGTGGATTCTTGCTGATGCGGCCATAGGCACGCGGCACTCCGGAATCGTCAATGCCCAACACCGTGTGGGTCCGGGGATCATTGTTGCTGTTCTCCAGCACCTGCTCCAGGTCTCCGGCTTTTTCGAACCAGGCAGGATGCTCGACGGCGGCGGTGCGGGCGATCAGCGCAGCCCAGGAGTCCAGGTCCGCGGCCGATGCTGCCCGCCAGTGGAGCCCGGTCACCGGATCCGGCAGCTGGACCGCCACAGGGCGCGTTGATTCGGTCAGCCGATTGCTTGAGGAAGACATGGCAACAGGCTACTGACGGCCGGCCCCCGCTGCCAGCAGCGCCGTGCCGTGGCCTGCCTGGCTCGGCTCGGCGGAGCTTTCCCGGTCCTGTCCCGGCAGCTCCAGCCGGGAGTCGTCAGGATGTATGTCAACAACGTTGTGCGTCACCATCACCACCGTGACGTCCCGTAGCCCCGTCCGCAGCTGGGCCAGCAGCTCCCGGGCCGCGGCCGCGTCCAGGTGGGCTGTTGGCTCGTCCAGCAACAGCACCGGCGCACCGGTGAGCAGTGTCCGCGCCATGGCGAGCCGCTGCCGCTCCCCGCCGCTCAGGAAAGAACCGCCGGGACCGATCCTCGCGTCCAGCCCTTCCGGGACAGCGGCAAGCAGCGGTCCAAGTCCGACGGCGTCCAGTGCCGCCAGGAGCTCACTGTCTGTGGGTTTCCGGTCGGCGGGACGGGCGAGGAGCAGGTTGCCGCGAACCGTGGAATCGAAGAGATGGGCGTCCTGCGGGCACCAGGCCGCCGCCCCCGTGACCCGTGCCGTGCCGTCGTACACCGGCAGGAAGCCGAGCAACACGGACAGCAGCGTGGATTTTCCGGAACCGGATGGTCCGGAAACCACCAGCCAGCGGCCGGGATCCCCCTGGGCGGTAAGGCCACTGAACACCGGGCTGCCGCCGGGCCAGGCCGCAGCGACGTTCTCCAGCTCCAGGCCGGGAAGGCCGAGCAGACGATCGGGAACAGCCACGATACCGTCGCCCTGGCCGTCATCACCGGCCGCAGCTGAAAGGGCACCAGTTCGGCCAAGGCGCTGCAGGACCATTGCCAGGGCCGGTGCCTGCCGGACGGCGGACACCACCGCTGCATAGGGCTCTATGAGTGCCAGCTGCATCAATACGACAGCCGCCGCCAGCCCCGGGACCAATCCGTCCTCCACGGCCGGGGCGGCCAGCACACCCGAGGCCAACGCGGCCAATGTGCATGCCAGGACAGTGGTGGCCTGGCCGATCCCTTCGGCCCAGGCCGAACGCTGGGCAGCTGCCGTTGCCGCCCTGTCGCGGGCGCGCAGTTCGTCGAGCACGGCCGGTGCGAGGCCATTGGCGGACAGTTCGGCCCTGGCATCCAGCGCCAAGGTGATCCGGCGCAACACCAGCGAGCGCAATTGCTGCTCGGCCTGCGCCGCCTTGCGGTCTGCCGCAAGGGCAAGGACCGGGGATACCACGAGGCAAACGAGGGCGCAGATAACCACTGCAGGAACTGCCGGGGGCAACAGAACCGCCGTAGCCACAACGGCGGCTCCCGCGACGATAACCGCCGCAAGGGGTGGCAGGATCACCCGGGGCAGCAGTTCCCTCAGGGTGTCGACGTCGTCAACTACGGTTCCGAGGACATTGCCGCCCCGCAGCAGCCGCCTGAGCTGCAGCGCCCTCCGGCTCAGCGATTCCCACAGTGAGCCGCGAAGCCGGGTCATCCCGGCGAAGACGGCATCGTGTGTCAGCAGGCGTTCCCAGTAGCGCAGCACGGCCCGGCCGATGCCGAAGAACCGTACACCTACGATGGCACCAAGCAGGTACAGGATGGGCGGTTGCTCGCTGGCCCGGATGATGAGCCACCCGGACAATGCGGAAAGAGCTACCGCAAACAGCGCGGCCAGGGCGCCTACGATGCAGGCACCTGCGAGACGTGGCCATACCGGACCCAGGACCCCGGCAAGCGCACGGAAGGTTCCGGGTGGCAGCGGCGCTGACCCCGTATCCGGTGTCACCGCCGTTCCTGCCGGGTTGGAGGGGCGGGCTGCCGGGTGGTTGGCCTGAATGTTGCCATGGCCCGTGCCTGACACCGGCACATCCGCCACTGCTCCGGTTCCGGACGCCGTTACGGGCCCGGTGCCGGGGCCCGCCCCAATGATCACCACGTGGTCCGCGAGCGCACTCGTGTCCGGGTCATGGGCAACGAGGATCACGGTAACCGAATCCGGCAGCGCGATGATGGCGGAGCGCACTGCACCGGCGCTCACGGCATCAAGATGCGTGGTGGGTTCGTCAAGCAACAGGACAGTGGCACCGGCCTGGAGCCGGGCCAGTCCGCGGGCAACGGCAACCCGACGCAGTTCCCCGGGGCTGAGCTCGGACGGGTGCTTTGCCGCCAGATGCGAGGCGGAAACCCTGTCCAGCAGTTCAAGCGCCAGCTGCCCGGCCTCGCCGCTCTCCCACCCCTTTTCTTGTCCTTTTCCTTGCGCCTTTTCTTGCACAGGCACCCAGCCGGGATTGCGGCCGAGGTACAGGAGGACTTCCCCGAGCACGGTCTCTTCGAGCATCACCGGGTGCTGCGGAACCCAGGCGACACCGGCGTCCGGGACACCGGATACCCTGCCGGCCACCGAGGCTCCGGAGCCGTTGCGGATGGTGCCCGCCAGGACGCCAAGAACAGTGCTCTTTCCCGTGCCGCTGGGTCCGGCAAGGGCCGTAATCCGGCCGGCGGGGGCGTGGAAATTGACGGGCCCGACGGCGGCGGCCTCCCGGCCCGTGTACCTCACCAACAGGCCGGACACGTGGACGCCCGGAGCATCGTTCCCCACGCCTGCGGCGGCTTCGGCTGCTGCCGAACCGGCCCCGGCAGGGGTGGCTGCCGAACGCACGCCGCTGCCGGCGTCCGGCTCGCCGGTTCCGTCCAGCACGTCGTTGGCCGACGCAAGTGCCGCGCGGCCGTCGTCACTGGCGTGGTGGGCGGTGCCCAGTTCACGCAGGGGCAGGTAGCAGTCGGGGGCAAGGATGAGTGCCAGCAGCCCGGCCTCCAGCGCCATATCCCCGGCCACAAGCCGCACGCCGATGAAGACGGCCACCACAGCTACGGAGATCGTGGCGATGAGCTCAAGCGCCAGTGCCGAAAGGAACGCCGTGCGCAGGGTACCCATGGTCCGGTGCCGGTATTGCTCGGAGATTTCCTCGAGGGCCGCCCGCTGCTCACTCGCACGGCCAAGGCCCACCAGGACCGGGAGCCCCTTGGCCAGTTCGAGAATGTGGCCCGACAGCCGGCGCAGGGTCGCCTGGGCTTCACCGACCCTGTCCTCGGTGTACCGTCCGATCAGGATCATAAAGACTGGCACCAGGGGCACCGTCAACACAATCACTACGGCGCTGACCCAGTCGGCGAAGAGAATTCTGGCTCCGAGCAACAAGGGGACGGTGGCGCAGTTGATCAGGGCAGGAAGGAACTGGGTGTAGTAATTATCCAGGGCGTCCAGGCCACGTGTTGCCAGGACGGCCACGCCACCGTCGTTCATGGGCGTGCCGGTTCCCACCGCTGCCTGCGGATCCAGCGCGTGGTGCAAGAGACGGGAACGGAGCTCTTCCTTAACCCCAAAGGCTGCCCGCCGGGCCGCAACGCCCTGGGCCCACACTAACGCGGCCCGGAGCATCGCCCCCGCCACCCCCCACACCAGTTCCTCGCGCCAACCGGTAACGCCGCCGGCAAGTCCCGCCAGCATGGCGGCTACGGCCTGTGCCATGAGCACCAGGGCCAGGGCCTTCAGGGCCGCCAGGAAGCCCAGCCAATAGAGGGCACCACGCGTGGCCGTTCCGTTTGGAAACGCCGGCCTCACGGTTGGTCACTGCTCCTGGCGGCAGCCTCGTCGCTGACCAGCACCCTGGCGGCGATCGCCGGAAGGAACCCGTGTGCCGCCGGAATGTGGTCCGCGCTGACGCGGCGGCGGAACACCCAATAGGTCCAGGACTGGTACGCGATGACCAGGGGCAGCCCCACTGCCGCCACGATGCTCATCAGGCCCAGGGTGTAATCCGATGCCGAGGCGTTGTAGATGGTCAGATCGAATTCCGGGCTGATGGTCGACGGCAGCACTACAGGAAAGGCTGCGCCGAAAATGGCTGCGCTGCCCAGCAGCAGGAATGCACCGAGGCCCATAAAGGCCCGGCCTTCATTTCCCCGCCGCGCCGAGCGCCAGGAACAGGCGGCACAGGCGGCCGCCAGGGCGACGGCGAGGGTTGTCCAGATGTTGCCCGTCAGCAACTGGACAGCCAGGGCCCATCCGACCAGCGGCAGCAGAAGGAACGGCAGCAGCCGGGCAAACCAGAGCCGGGCGCGGTGCCGCACGTCGCCGTCGGTCTTCAGTGCAAGGAAGGCGAGGGCGTGCACCAGGGCGAAGCCCACCACGGCCAGCCCGCCCAAAACTGCGTACCAGCTGAACCAGGCGAGCGGGCCACCCTGCCGGTCACCGTTGGCGTTCAGCGGCAACCCGGTTGTGGTGAGGGCGAGGGCGGCGCCCACGCCGAAGGCTGCGAGGAATGAGCCAACAGCTATCGCCCAGTCCCAGCGGTTGCGCCACTGGACCGAATCCACCTTGCCGCGGTATTCGAAGGCCACGGCGCGGAAGATCAGGGCAACCAGCACCACCAGCAGCGGCCCGTACAAGGCGGAGAAGAGGGATGCGTACCAGAACGGGAAGGCAGCGAACGTGGCTCCGGCGGCCGTGAGCAGCCATACCTCATTGCCGTCCCAGACCGGACCGATGGTATTGAGCAGAACCCGGCGTTCTGTATTGTCCCGGGCGAAGGTCTTCATCAGCATCCCCACTCCCAGATCAAACCCTTCGAGGAAGAGGTAACCGGTCCACAGGACGGCGATCGCGATGAACCAGATAGTGGGCAGGAGTTCCATCAGTAGCTTCCCTTGCTCCTAGTAAGCGAAAGCCAGGACGTCATCCCGGTTCCGGTCGTCTTCGTCAGTGTCGCCGTCGTTGCTGTCACCGTCACGGCCCGATGGCGCATGAGCGAGTTCCGGCATCCCGGCAACCACGCCGCCGCGGATGTACTTGACCAGCAGCTTGACCTCAACCACCAGCAACAGCGCGTAGATGGCTGTCAGGACTACCAGCGAGGTGAGGAGCTCGCCGGCGCTTACTCCAGGCGAAACCGCGGCCGCCGTGAACATAAACACCTGGTCGATTCCGTTGAGGTCGGGATTGGGTGCCACCACAAAGGGCTGGCGGCCCATCTCCGTGAATATCCAACCGGCGGCATTGGCGCCAAACGGGGCCAGGATGCCCAGGACAGCCAGCCGCATCAGCCACTGTGATTCCGGGACGGTGCCCTTGCGGGTGATCCACAGGGCTGCCAGGGCGGCGGCCGCCGCCAGGCCACCGAAGCCGATCATCATTCGGAAGCCCCAGTACGTCACTTCCATAACAGGCACGTAGTCGATCTCCTGGCCGGCCCGCTCGCCGTACATGGGATCGTCGGGCAGGTTGGTGCCGTAGTTGGCCTTGTAATCCTCCACGAGGCTGTTGACGCCCCGGATTTCCGTGGTGAAGTCACCCTTGGCCAGATAGGACAGAATGCCGGGGACTTCGATCAGGGCAACGATCTCGTCGCAGTTCTGGGACCCCAGGTTTCCAACGCTCAGCACGGAGAATCCGGTTCCGTCGTGGCAGGCAGCCTCGGCCGCAGCCATCTTCATGGGCTGCTGTTCGAACATCAGCTTGCCTTGGAGGTCACCGGTAAGCGCGGTGCCGGCGAAGGAGATCATGGCCACGACGGCGCCGATCCGCAACGAGCGAATCCAGACCGTGTGGTCTGCCCGGTCGCGGCCCGGGATATCGCTGGTACCAGGCACTGCCTTGCCGTCCGGTCCGATGGTGTCGATGCCGTCCTTGCGGCGTCGCCACAGGTGGTACCAGGCGATGCCCAACAGGAATCCGCCGGCCACGGCCAGGGCGCCAAAGAGAGTGTGCGGGACGGCCACCAGAGCTGTGTTGTTCGTGAACACTGCCCAGGCGTCGACCATCACCGGACGCCCGTCGATCAGCTCGACGCCGACCGGATGCTGCATCCAGCTGTTCGCAACGATAATGAAGTACGCCGAGAAGATGGAGCCGACTACGGCGATCCACAGGCAAGCGAGGTGAACTGCCGGCTTCAACTGCTTCCAGCCGAAGATCCACAGGCCCAGGAACGTGGATTCCACGAAGAACGCCAGCAAGGCTTCAAGGGCCAGAGGCGCGCCAAACACGTCCCCGACGAACCGGCTGTACTCACTCCAGGCCATTCCGAACTGGAATTCCTGGACGATCCCTGTCGCCACGCCCATGATGAAGTTGATCAGGAACAGCTTGCCCCAGAACTTGGTCATCCGCAGGAATTCGGGTTTCCCCGTGCGGTGCCACAGAGTCTGCATGATGGCCACGAGGAGGCCCAGGCCGATGGTGAGGGGCACCATCATGAAGTGGTACACCGTGGTGATACCGAACTGCCACCGCGCAATTTCCAAGGCTTCCAAGCGGGTCCCCTAATGTTGCTCTCCGAGTCGGATGAACTTCTACGCATTGTAGAACTTCCGTCTTCTACAGAGTGTAGAACAGATGGCCGGGGGTGTAAACCGTCGCAGAGCACACGCGCCGCCCTCCTCTGCGCCACGCCGCACCGTTCGTTCTACCTGATGTAGAAAGCCTGGCGGAAAAAGGGTAACTTTAGTTCCAGGTCACGATTATTTGATACCGGACGCTGACAGCACCGGTGCACGGATTGTAAGGATTTGATGAATGGCGAGTCTCGGCGAACTGGAACGGGCGGTTATGGACCTGCTCTGGGCAGGCCAGGAAGCAGCCACGGCCAACACCCTGCGCGACAGGCTGGCCCAAAGCACTGAAGCGGCGGCAGGCACCGCCGGCCACGAGGGCAAGGAACTGGCAGTCACCACTGTTCTTACGGTCCTTTCAAGGCTTGAGAAAAAAGGCCTTGTGGAGCGTGAGCGCGGTATGCGCCCGCACCGTTACCAGGCTGTTTCGAGCCGGGAGGATCACACAGCCGAACTGATGCACGAGGTCCTGGGCTCAGCGCCCGACCGCGAAGCCGTTCTGGCACGGTTCATCGGCTCGGTCAGCCCGAGCGAAGCGGAAAGCCTGCGCAAACTGCTCGGTCGCGACTAAGGCTCCATGTTCTGGGCCTCGTACCTGCTGGCCGCCCTGGCGGTAATACTGGCCTGGCCGGTACCGGTACTCCTGTCCAGGGCACAATGGCCTGCCCGCTCGCCGTTTACGGCAATGATCCTCTGGCAGGCGGTAGGGCTGGCCGGCGGCCTCTCCATGATCGGCGCGATGCTCGTCTATGGCCTGGAGCCGCTGGGTGACAACCTGGTGGCCGGGCTACGGGGCCTGGCTTCCATGGTGCTTTTCAATGCACCTATCACGGCACTTGGCTTCTGGCACCTGTTTGCACTATCCGCTGCCGCGCTCCTGACGGCACACCTGGTGTTTACGCTCCTTCTCACGTACATCAGGATCCAGCGCCAGCGCAAGCGCCACCGTGAACTCCTGGAACTGCTGGCTTCCCCGTCGCCCGGGCGTGCCGGCACCATGGTCATCAGCCACGATTCACCAGTGGCCTACTGCCTTCCCGGCGGAGCGCGGTCCATCACTGTTCTCTCCGACGGATTGATGTCAGCCTTGGAGCCCGACGAACTGCGCGCCGTGTTGTGCCACGAAAATGCCCACCTGGTTCAGCGCCATCACCTGCTGTTATGGGTGTTCGCCGCATGGCGTCAGGCACTCCCCTGGCTGCCCACGACGCTCCTCGCCCAGCAGGCTGTCAACTCGCTGATCGAAATGCTGGCAGACGATGTTGCGCTGAAGGAAGTCAGCCGTCAGACACTCATTAAGGCCATTGCGATAGTGGCTGCCGGCCCGGAAGGCAACCCGGCCATGCAGCCGCCGGCAGCAGTGGCCGGCCGGGCAACCGGCGCGCCAGGGATGAACGGACTGGACGCAAATTCTGCCGCCGGCTCTGTCTCAGCCCGCACCACGGCGTCGCGCGTCAGCAGGCTGCTCTTAACCCAGCCTCCGCTGCCCCGCTGGGTGACAGCTGCCGTCCTGGCGCTCAGCGCCCTGCTCCTTGCCGTGCCGACTGCCCTGCTGATCGTCCCCGGCCTGTTGGGGTAGCTGGTCCCGCCCTCGGCTAGGCGTCGATGCGTTCCCGGTCGAGGCTGGATGCTCCGGCGATGATGAAGTCCTTGCGCGGAGCCACGTCAGAGCCCATCAGCAGGTCGAAGACCGCCTCTGCCTGCTGGGCGTTTTCGATATTGACCTTGCGCAGGGTCCGGTGCCGGGGATCCATGGTGGTCTCGGCCAACTGTTCGGCATCCATTTCGCCCAGGCCCTTGTAGCGCTGGATGGGTTCCTTGTAGCGCTTGCCCTCCTTGGCAAGTCTTGCCAGGAGCGTATGAAGTTCAGCTTCGGAGTAGGTGTAGACCATCTCATTGGCCTTCTGGCCGGCGTTGATGACCTCCACCCGGTGTAGTGGAGGGACGGCGGCGAAGACCCGGCCGTCCTCGACCATGGGCCGCATGTACCTGAAAAAAAGCGTCAGGAGCAACGTTCGGATGTGGGCGCCGTCAACGTCGGCGTCAGTCATCAGGATGACCTTCCCGTAACGGGCTGCCTCGAGGGCGAAGCTCCTGCCTGAACCGGCGCCAACCACCTGGATAAGAGCGGCACATTCAGCGTTGGAGAGCATGTCCCCCACAGAAGCCTTCTGTACGTTGAGGATCTTGCCACGAATGGGAAGCAGGGCCTGGAAGTCCGAGGACCGGGCCAGTTTCGCCGTACCGAGCGCCGAATCACCCTCAACGATGAAGAGCTCTGAACGGCTGACGTCGTCGGTTCTGCAGTCGGCCAGTTTGGTGGGCATGGAGGACGTCTCGAGGGCGTTTTTCCGGCGCTGGGTCTCCTTATGGACCCGGGCAGAGATGCGGGACTTCATCTCGCTGACGATCTTCTCCAGCAGCAGCGCAGCCTGGGCTTTGTCGTTACGGTTGGCAGAATTCAGCCGGGCCGTAATTTCCTTCTCCACCACCCTCGCGACGATCGCCCGAACCGCCGACGTACCCAGAATTTCCTTCGTCTGGCCCTCGAACTGTGGCTCGGCCAGGCGGACCGTCAGGACGGCCGTCAGCCCGGCGAAAATATCATCCTTCTCGATTTTGTCGTTGCCTGCCTTGAGCTTGCGGGCGTTGCTTTCCACGGCCTTGCGGAACGTCTTGACCAGGGCTTGTTCAAAACCGGCCTGATGCGTTCCACCCTTGGGGGTGGCAATGATATTGACGAAACTGCGCAGTGTGGTGTCGTAACCGATCCCCCAGCGCAAAGCAACGTCCACCTCGCAGTCCCGCTCAATCTCGGCAAGCTGGCTGTGGCCCTTCTCGTCGATGATGGGAACTGTTTCCTTGAACTTGCCTGAACCGTGGAGACGCCACACATCAGTCACGGCCGCGTCGATGGCAAGGAACTCAGCAAACTCGGAGATGCCGCCGTCGTGGTGGAAGATCTCTTCATGAGGCCCCGACTCCCCTGGCGTTCCGGGAATTTTCCGCTCGTCCCGGACGGTCAGCTTGAGCCCGGGGACCAGAAAGGAGGTCTGGCGTGCCCGGGCTGCCAATTCCTCGTAGGAAAACTTGGCATCCTGGGTAAAAATCTGCCGGTCCGCCCAGTAGCGGATCCGCGTTCCGGTCACCCCACGCTTTGCTTTACCAATGACATCCAGGACCGAATCATCGACAAAGGCGGTGAAGGGCGCGGCCGGGTCGGAGCGGGTTCCGGTGTCTTTGAAGCGGCCGGGCTCGCCGCGGCGGAAGGACATTTTGTACGTCTTGCCGCCCCTGTCCACCTCGACGTCCAGCCTGGCCGAGAGCGCGTTTACAACGGAGGCGCCAACACCGTGGAGGCCGCCGGAAGCGGCGTAGGAGCCGCCACCGAACTTTCCGCCGGCATGCAGTTTCGTGAAGACAACCTCAACGCCGGTAAGCCCGGTCTTGGGTTCCACGTCGATGGGGATGCCGCGGCCGTCGTCGTGGATTTCAACGGAATTATCCGCGTGCAGGATGATCTTGATGTCGTGGCCGAAACCGGCCAGGGCCTCATCAACCGCGTTGTCGATGATTTCCCAAAGGCAGTGCATCAATCCGCGGGAGTCAGTGGAACCGATATACATGCCGGGCCGTTTGCGCACGGCCTCAAGGCCCTCCAGGACCGAGAGGTGCCTGGCGGTGTAATCAGAACTTGGTGCCACGGGTGATGCGCTCCTTTAAGGCCGGGGTGGATACTGGACGGCTTCCGGCTTGCTGGACGGTCAAAGTGCCGGGAGTCCCGCCCGCGAGGGCTCTTCCTAGGGTAGTCGTCCGGGCGGACATCCTCTGACTGCAACGCCTGCAGTGCCGGAGAACAACTTTGACCGTTACCGAGGTGTGATACGCGGACAGCGAAAGTCACCCATCCTTGGCCTTGTTTGGCCTCGAATGCTGGTTATATAGAGGTACAGATCTACTTAGGAGGCCGACATGACAGCAGCAGTAGCGGATCGAACGCTCAACGCACTTGACCGGTGCGATCGTTGTGGAGCTCAGGCATATGTCCGCGTTGTACTCGAGTCCTCCGGCGGGGAGCTGCTGTTTTGCGGCCACCACGCCCGTGCAGTCGAAGCAACGCTCAAGCCGTTGAGCTCAGACTGGCACGACGAAACCGGGCGTCTCCACGAGAAGGCTCCGGTACCGGTCGACTAGACCCATAAGCCAAAAAGAAAAAGCAGGGTTCCTCCACGGAGGGACCCTGCTTTTTGCATGGTGCGGCAGATGCCACAGAACGCGCCCACAGCAAAGCTGCCGTGGGATCGCTCCCGACGGCGCCTTTGTTGTAGCTGACCCGAAGTGAACCGGGCCGAACGCTTAATCCAGGTAGTCGCGCAGCACCTGCGAACGTGACGGGTGACGCAGCTTGGACATGGTCTTGGATTCGATCTGGCGGATTCGCTCACGCGTAACGCCGTAGACTTTTCCGATTTCGTCTAAAGTCTTAGGCTGCCCGTCGGTGAGGCCGAACCGCATGGCCACAACGCCGGCCTCGCGCTCCGACAACGTGTCCAGGACGGAGTGGAGCTGTTCCTGCAACAACGTGAAGCTGACGGCGTCCGCCGGCACCACGGCTTCGGAGTCCTCGATGAGATCGCCAAATTCCGAATCGCCGTCCTCACCCAGAGGCGTGTGCAGCGAGATCGGTTCGCGGCCATACTTCTGGACCTCGACGACTTTCTCCGGAGTCATGTCCAATTCCAGGGCCAGCTCTTCCGGCGACGGCTCCCGGCCAAGGTCCTGAAGCATCTGGCGCTGGACACGGGCCAGCTTATTGATGACCTCCACCATGTGCACCGGGATACGGATGGTGCGTGCCTGGTCAGCCATGGCACGGGTGATGGCCTGGCGGATCCACCACGTTGCGTACGTGGAGAACTTGAAGCCCTTGGTGTAGTCGAACTTCTCCACCGCGCGGATAAGGCCCAGGTTGCCTTCCTGGATCAGGTCCAGGAAGAGCATCCCACGGCCCGTGTAGCGCTTGGCCAGCGAGACGACCAGGCGCAGGTTGGCTTCCAGCAGGTGATTCTTGGCGCGCTTGCCGTCGTGGATGATGAACTCAAGCTCGCGCTTGAACTTCGGGTCCATGGAACCGTCGTCCTTGGCGATTTTCTCCTCGGCAAAGAGGCCCGCCTCGATGCGAAGGGCAAGATCGACTTCCTGCTCTGCGTTCAGCAGGGCCACCTTGCCGATCTGCTTCAGGTAATCCTTGACGGGGTCGGCCGTTGCGCCGGCGGACATGACCTGCTGGACAGGAGCGTCGTCGTCGTCCGCGTCTGAATAGACGAAACCCGAGCCGGTGGCTGCGGCATCCGTCTTGGCAGCGGGGGCCTCGCCGTCCTCAACGAGTTCGGCCGGGTCGACATCGATATCCTGATCGTCGTCAACGTCAGCATCCTGCGAGGATTTTCCGGCAGCTTCGGCGGCAGCCTTGGCGCCGGGCTTGGGTCCACGCTTTTTGGGGGCAGGCTTGGCGTCAGTGGCTGAGCCTTCGCCGGCGGCATCACGAACAGCCTTATTGGCTGCCCTGGTGGCGGCACGCTTGGCGTTGGTAGCGGCCTGCTTCTCCTCAGGGGTCAGCTCAGCCATGTCGGCGGGGTCCTTCTTCGCGGAAGACGGGGTCACAGAAAACCTTTCTAGCGGCGGTCTGTGGAATCGCCATACGGGCAACACCACTATGACCCTGTCAAGTCCGTGATGAACATCAGATGCAATCGCGGCTTGCAGAGTCTGTTAACTCAACCACCGGAAAGGGCGCTTTGTTCCCGATTAAGGAATTCCAGCGGCACCTGATTCACGGACCCAACCGGGTCTCGGCATCCATTGTCTCATGGTTTTGCCGATAGGCACCGACTGCCCAACCCACTCACCGGAAAACCTTGTGCCCGGCCGCCACCTGCCGGGATGCCTTGCTGTCACCTTGCGATGCCCGCGGGGGATCTCCGCATAACGTCAGGCGGCGTCCGCACCAAACTTCTGCCAGGCCGATTGCGGGTTACCAGCCCAACCGCAAAGCGTTCCCCGGCTAATCATCTCGTGCAGAAGTTCCGCCAGCCTGTACTCCGGAACGAACTCCAAAGCCTGCCGGAGGAAGGCTGCGGCGAAGGAACCCCGGCCGCGGCACCAGGCGATCCACCCCCGACCTGTCGACGCCGCGGCGCCGGCCGAACCCCCGCCATGGTCCATTAGGCGCTGCAGCACACGATCCAGGGCGTTCAGGCTTTTCCAGTGAGGTTTGGCCGGGGCCAGCCCAAGCAGAACCTCGCCATAGCCCGGGATGGTCGGCGCCTCAGGGTCGGCAGGGTCTGGGACATGGTCGCCAGGGTCTGGAACGGCCATACTTGCATCGGCAGCAGACAGAGCAGAACTGCCCGCGCCGGCGTCCCGCCAACCGGCATATGCTGACGCGGTTGCGACCCCCGGCAACCCGACCGACAAGGCAGGGTCATCCCGAGCGGGGTCAAAAATTGCAAACCGTTCTGCCCCGTCCAAAGCAACGGCCCGGCCCGCCGCACACATCACCAGGACCGCGTCACGCCAGGCGGGAACACGCAACACCGCGCGGAGATAAGCCATTTGCTCCTGGTCCAGCCCACCCGACGCCGCCAGATGCAACGCGTACTCCCATGCATCCAACACCAGGACAAACTGGGAACGGCTGGCCGAGCGGCCGGACAGCCTGCCGAACCAGCCGTCCTCCAGCGGGTCCGTATAGTGCATGGAAGACGAAGGTGAGGGCGCTTGCGGGACAGGAGCCGATCCCACGCTGCTGCCCCGGTAAATGAGTTCGGCGTTCAGCCGGCTGTCCCGGATTTCTTGCAGGTCCCTGCCAGGCCAGGGGCAACAGCCTGTGTCCCCACACAACGCGTCCCGCCAATACCGGTTACCGACATACCACGCATCACGGACTCCAAGACCTACTCCCGCCAGCTCTTGTCCCAGTGCCGCCAGCAGCGGCCCGTGTTCACGTGGCAGGTCTTCCCACTCTTTTCCGCTGAATACGGCCAGCACCACGCCGTCAGCCTTGCTGTCAGCCTCCAAATAGCACCTCACAGCGGCGGCGTACTGCATCAGGTCCGCCGGCTGGGTGCTGCGCGGCAGGTCCACGCGCAGGGTGGCGCTGATCCGGTTCCTCTGGAGCGTGATGGCCACCAGGCTGTCTTCTGGCCAGTAGCCCAGCGAATGCGGAATATAGCCCAGAATGTCTTCGGGGCCACTGACTGAAATCGATGCGGAAGCTGTCATGTATCCAGCGTGGTCCACGTCGTCAGGCATCTACAGCAACGGATCCGGCTATGTGGATAAGGAGTGAACCTACATGAGTGTGGAGGAACAGTCTCCTGGATCCCGGGCCCTGCTGTGCGTGGTGGGCTAGTCGGGTGCAGCGCCGGTGTGCCGGCTGGCCAACCGCGCCCGGCGCCGTGCGGCCAGCGTCTTCAATAGTGGCGGAACGTTGACTCCCTGCGCTGCCATCTGGCGGCGCACTTTCCGGCGGGACGCCAGAATGGCGAAAGCTCCAAAGCCCAACAGCAGGAACTGGACGCTGAGTGCGATCCTGAACGGGTCCAAACCATAGAGAGCACCGTTGGAATAGCCAGTGGAGTACAGGAAGTCAAGGACCAGGCCAACCAGGAAGATGCAGATGAGGGCGGCACAGAAACCGCCCACGTTCACGATTCCGGTAGCTGTGCCCATCCGGTGGGCGGGGTTGAACGTCCTTGCGAAGTCGAACCCGATCATGGAACCCGGTCCGCCGATGGCCAGGACCACCACCAGGCCAACAAGCATCCATAGCGGAGCCCTGCCGGGCATCAGCAACACCGTGGCCCAGGCAGCGGCCGTAGCCCCGGCAATCAACAGCACCAGGGTTGACCTTCGCAGCGGATGCCGGGAAACGAATCGGCCAATAAAAGGACCCACCACAATTCCCGTTGCCACGAAGAGTGCCATCAACAAGGCGACTGCGGTGGGTTCCAGGCCCTGGCCGGAGATCAGGAAAGGGTACCCCCATGTCATGGCGAACACGGTGCCGCTGAACTGGATGGTGAAGTGGCTCCACATACCCAGCCGGGTACCCGGCTGGTGCCAGGCCCGCTTGAGTGCGGCTCCCGTCGCCCGCAGGCCTTGCACCGATTCAGCGCGGACAGTTCCAGCGGGCATGTCCCGCAGCAGCACGATCACCAGAACCGCCGCTACACCTGACATCCCGGCCAGCATCAGGAACGCCGGGTTCCAGCCTGCAGAATGCAGCACCATAGCAAACGGCACCACGCTGATTAACTGGCCCAACTGGCCGGACATGCCCGTCAGCTGGGTGATCAGCGGCACCCGGCCGGGCGCAAACCACAGCGGAATGAGCCGGATCACCGAAATAAAAGTCATGGCGTCGCCGGCCCCCACCAGGACCCTGCCCAGAACGCCGCCCGGGATGCTCTCAGCGAACGCCAGCTGCAGCTGGCCGGCCGCCATGAGCACCGCCCCGCCCGCGATCATGATCCGTGAGCCGAAGCGGTCTACGAGCACGCCCACGGGTATCTGCAATCCGGCGTAAACCAGCAGCTGCAACACCGTAAAGAAGGAGATGGCCGAGGCGCTGGCGTTGAACCGCTCCGTAGCCTCCAGCCCCACCACACCAAAAGACGTCCGCTGAGTTACCGCCACCAGGTACGACACAACTCCGATGGTCCAGATCAGCCAGGCGCGGGGTGCAGTCACTCCCTTATTATGCCGAACCGCCTGCCCCTCCCGCCGACGGCGAGGGCTGGCAGGCCCGGCACGGCAGGTTACTGCCCGGGGTTCTCCCGCGCCAGGTAAGCTTCGACGGCCGCGCCCAGAGCATCCGCGTTAGGCAGTTCGTCGTTTTCGTCGGCAAGCAGTGAGCGCCGGACGGTACCTTCGGCCTTCTCGTCATAACGAACTTCAAGCCGCTCCACCACCTGCTGCACATCGACGGAAGCGTTCACCTGCTCGGCAATCTGGCGTCCCACCTCGCGTCCGGCCTCGCGCAGCCGGTCGGTGGGCAGCATCAGGGATGCAGCTGCCCCCAGGTATTCCAGGCCGGCCACCGCAGCAGTGGGGTACTCGGCGTCGGCAAGGTAGTGCGGAACGTGGATCACGTAGCCGGCCACATTGCGTCCCGCTTCGATGAGGCGAAGTTCCAGGATGTGCCCCACGGCGGCAGGTACTTCAACCGTGGGCTTCCATGCCGAAATGCCTTCGATCAGTTCGGGCCTGTTGCCGTGCACGGTCACCCCTACCGGGCGCGTGTGCGGGACCGGCATTGGGATGGAGTGGATCCACGTCACCAGGTTGACGTCCAGCTTTTCCACGAGTCCGACAACTGCACGGGCGAAGCGTTCCCACTGAAGGTCAGGTTCAAACCCGGCAAGCAGGAGGAACGGTTTGCCGAGGCCGTCGAGCAGCCGGTACAGGGCCAACCGGGGCGCCTGATAGTCCTCGATGTGGTCCTCCACAAAGGAGATATGCGGCCGGCGCGACCGGTAGTCAATGAGCTGGTCGGCATCGAAGACGGCAACCGGCTCCGAATCCAGGACGTCGAGCAGTTCGGTATTGATCTGGCGGACAACGTGGCCGGCGTCGGCGAACCCGGTGAACCCCATCACGAGGTTCAGTCCGCGGAGCTCCGGGCTGTGCAGCAACCCATAGTTGCCCGCATAGAGAGCGTCAGGGTCCAACAGGGAACCGGAAATCCGTTCAAGCACGGCACGATCCTTTCGTATAAATTGAGCGCTACAGGGCGTTTAAGATCTACAACGCAAGAGGCCCGCGGGACATTCCTGCCTACGTGATGTCGCAGTCCCGGCCACGGGATTTCCGGGATACGTCCGGCTGCCAGCCAAATCATCCGTGCCGCGCTACGATCGGAAGTGGCCTGCACGGCTGCGCACAGCATTTTTCGGATACTCATCCGGTGGACGTTGCGCCGGTGCGGCCGGACAGCACGGCCTGGCGCAAAACATGCAGCCTTGCCCGGTACATCCCAGAGAATCGAGGACCGAACCCATGGTCAAGAATACTGAAATCAACCTTACTGCTCTCTCCCGCGAGCTGAAGAAGGCAGCTGCCGACGCCGTTGTCGTTGGGGTTGGAAAGGGATCGGATGGTCCGGTTCTGCTGGAGAATCCGCTCAGTGCCAAGGCAGCGGAAACACTGGCCGCCTCGTTCACAGCGCTGGGCGTCACCGGGGCGGCCGATCAGCTGATGCGCCTCCCTGGCCTGCCCGAAACCGGCAATGCCGTCCTGGTGCTGGTGGGCACAGGGGCAGTGGAGGCAAACGGGGCCGTCTCCGGTGAGGCCCTGCGCAGGGCAGCCGGTTCTGCAGTGCGGCAACTTGCCGGCCTGGGGACAGTAGTCCTGGCACTCCCGACGGCGGCACTCGCCGACGTCGCTGCAGTCGCCGAAGGTGCGGCAATGGGCGCCTACTCCTTCACCGAATTCCGATCCGCCCAGGACGGCCTCAAGGATCCGGTCCGCAACGTGGCAATTTTCACCGAGCTGGCCGCGGATAAAGGCCTGCCGGCCGTCCTTCGCCGGGCCCGCGTGGTTGGAAAAACAGTCAACGCCACCCGAACCCTGGTCAATCAGCCGCCCAGCCACCTCTACCCCGAGTCATTTGCTGATGCTGCCCGGGAACTCGCCAAAGGCCTCCCCGTGAAGGTGACCGTCTGGGACGAGAAACGCCTCGAAAAGGAAGGCTTCGGCGGCATCATGGGCGTGGGCAAGGGCTCCACCCGCCAGCCGCGCCTGGTCAAGGTCGAATACGCCCCCTCGAAAGCAACTCAGAAGATCGCCCTCGTCGGCAAGGGCATCACCTTCGACACCGGCGGAATCTCGCTTAAGCCTGCCCTGGGCATGGGCGACATGAAGAGCGATATGGCCGGTGCCGCCGTCGTGCTTAATACTGTCCTGGCCATCGCTGAACTGGGGCTGCCGCTCAAAGCTACGGCCTGGCTGTGCATCGCCGAGAACATGCCGTCGGGAGCGGCTTCCCGCCCTTCCGACGTACTGACCATGTTCGGTGGCAAAACCGTTGAAGTCCTTAATACAGATGCCGAGGGGCGCCTGGTCATGGCAGACGGAATCGTGGCCGCAGGCCAGGAATCCCCGGACGTCATCATTGATGTCGCCACCCTCACGGGAGCACAGTTGATCGCCCTGGGAAACCGGACGGCCGGCATCATGGGAGCAGACTCTGTGACTGCGCCGCTGAAGGCTGCCGCCGACCGCGCCGGCGAGCTTGTCTGGCCCATGCCCCTGCCCGAGGAGCTCCGCCCCAGCCTGGACTCACAGGTTGCCGATCTGGCGAATATCGGCGAACGCCACGGCGGGATGATGACCGCCGCCGTCTTCCTTCAGGAATTTGTGGGCAAGGGCAGGAACGGCGAACAGATTCCCTGGGCGCACATCGACATTGCCGGCCCGGCCTTCAATAACGGCAGCCCCTACGGCTACACACCCAAGCAGGGAACCGGCTGCACGGTGCGTACTCTCCTTGCCTACGCCGAGGACCGCGTAGCGTCCGCATAGGCTCTTCGCCATGGTGTGGCGCGGCCTTGGGACGGCGTCTTGTAGAAAAAGATCCGTTCGCCACAAGGCCGCGTGACACTGGACACAAGCGCTCCACAAACAGGGTGGCAAGGTGGAGCATGGATTAGTGGTTCGCTAAGGTGAACTTTGGTAGTCACAAATGCAAGGGAAATCAGCCTGCTGGCATAATCACGGCAGGAGAGTTTCAAGACCAGATGATGCGTACTCTCGCGTCATCATTCACGCGAGGGAGCGTCTAAGTGGCCGATCAGGCAACTGCGCAAGAATTCGACATCCTGGTACTTGGTGGCGGCAGCGGCGGATACGCCGCCGCCCTGCGTGCCGTCCAGCTGGGCTTCACCGTTGGCCTTGTAGAAAAGGCGAAACTTGGTGGAACCTGCCTGCACAACGGCTGCATCCCCACCAAGGCACTCCTGCATTCGGCAGAGCTGGCCGACCACGCCCGTGATTCCGCCAAGTACGGCATCAATGTCACCCTGGACAGCATCGACATCAACGCCGTCAATGCGTACAAGGACGGCATCATCGCCGGCAAGTTCCGGGGCCTGCAGGGACTCATCAAATCCAAGGGCATCACCGTCATCGAGGGTGAGGGCAGGCTGCAGGGCACCGATACCGTTGTAGTCAACGGCACCGCCTACAAGGGCAAGAACATCATCCTGGCAACAGGCTCCTACTCCCGTTCCCTGCCGGGCCTCGAAATCGGTGGCAAGGTCATCACCTCCGATGAAGCTCTGAAGATGGACTCCATCCCCAAGAGCGCCATCATCCTTGGCGGCGGCGTCATCGGCGTCGAGTTCGCTTCGGTCTGGAAGTCCTTTGGCGTGGACGTCACCATCATCGAGGGCCTCCCGTCGCTGGTGCCGAACGAAGATGCCACCATTGTGAAGAGCCTGGAGCGCGCCTTCAAGAAGCGCGGCATCAAGTTCTCCACCGGGATTTTCTTCCAGGGTGTTGAGCAGAACGACGACGGCGTCAAGGTCACCCTCGTGGACGGCCAGACGTTTGAAGCCGACCTGCTCCTGGTGGCAGTTGGCCGCGGTCCCGCCACCGCGAACCTCGGCTTTGAGGAAGCAGGAGTCACCATTGACCGCGGCTTCGTCATCACCAATGAGCGCCTGCACACCGGAGTTGCCAATATCTACGCCGTGGGTGACATCGTCCCCGGCGTCCAGCTTGCGCACCGGGGATTCCAGCAGGGCATCTTCGTTGCAGAAGAGATCGCCGGACTCAAGCCGGTCATTGTCGAAGACGTCAACATCCCCAAGGTCACCTACTGCGACCCCGAGATCGCGACAGTCGGCTACACCGAAAAGGCAGCCAAGGCGAAGTTCGGCGAGGACCAGATCCAAACGCAGGAATACAACCTTGCCGGTAACGGCAAGAGCTCCATCCTGGGCACCAGCGGCCTGGTCAAGCTCGTACGCCAGAAGGACGGTCCTGTTGTCGGCGTCCACATGATCGGCGCCCGCATGGGTGAGCAGATCGGCGAGGCCCAGCTGATCGTGAACTGGGAAGCCTACCCCGAGGATGTGGCCCAGTTGCTGCACGCCCACCCCACCCAGAACGAGTCCCTCGGCGAGGCCCACCTCGCGCTGGCGGGCAAAGCCCTGCACGGCTGATTTTCCGCAAGACCCCTGGGCTTAGTGCATCCGGCCTGATCCGCCGGGTGCACTAAGCTCAAATCCAGGCAGCAACCATCCGCACTAAACATCAATAAGGAGAACGGGGACGACATGTCTGAATCCGTTAACTTGCCCGCCCTCGGTGAGAGCGTCACCGAAGGAACCGTCACCCGCTGGCTCAAGCAGGTAGGTGACCGGGTGGAAGTGGACGAGCCGCTGCTCGAAGTCTCCACTGACAAGGTCGACACCGAAATCCCCTCTCCCATCGCTGGCGTGATCGAAGAGATCCTCGTCGCTGAAGACGAGACCGCAGAAGTTGGCGCCCCCCTGGTTCGGATCGGCGACGGCTCCGGCAACGGTTCAGCACCCGCCGACGAGGCTCCGGCGGCCCAGGAAGCTGCCCCTGCTGAGGAAGCTCCCGCCGCTCCGGCAGACAATGCCCCTGCCCCCGCAGATGAACCGGCAGCCGAAACACCTGCCGCAGAGGCACCTGCCGCGGAGGCACCTGCCGCAGCCGGAGGGGAAGGCCACGAAGTCACCCTCCCCGCTCTCGGCGAAAGCGTCACCGAGGGCACCGTCACCCGGTGGCTGAAGGCCGTGGGTGATTCCGTCGAGGTCGACGAACCACTGCTCGAGGTGTCCACGGATAAGGTCGACACCGAAATCCCGTCGCCGGTCGCCGGCACCCTCCAGGAAATCCGCGTCAACGAGGACGAGACCGCTGAAGTCGGTTCTGTCCTTGCTGTTATCGGTTCCGGCGCGGCTCCCGCACCGGCCAAGGAAGAAGCACCCGCACCGGCCGCAGCTCCCGCGCCCGCACCCGCCAAGGAAGAGGCACCTGCCCCGGCTCCGGCTGCTGCAGCACCCGCCGCAGCTCCCGCACCCGCCAAGGAAGCGGCGCCCGCCCCGGCTGCTGCAGCTGCGCCGGCAAAGGAAGAAGCACCCGCTGCTGCTGGTGGTAGCGAATCCAGCTATGTGACTCCGCTGGTCCGCAAGCTGGCCAACCAGCAGGGCGTCGACATTGCCTCCGTCACCGGCACCGGTGTTGGTGGCCGCATCCGCAAGCAGGACATTGTCGCTGCTGCGGAAGCAAAGGCTGCCGCTGCGAAGGCTACGGCGGCTTCCGCCGCTCCCGCGGCCTCCGCCTCGGCTGCTCCTGCCGCACCTGCACCGGCAGTTTCCTCGTTGCGGGGTACTGTCCAGAAGGCGCCCCGCATCCGTCAGGTCATCGCCCGCCGCATGCGCGAGTCGCTGGACATCTCCACGCAGCTGACGCAGGTGCACGAAGTGGACATGACCAAGGTGGCCAAGCTCCGTGCCCGTGCCAAGAACTCCTTCCAGGCACAGAACGGCAACAAGCTCACCTTCCTGCCGTTCATCGCCAAGGCGGTCGCCGAGGCCCTCAAGCAGCACCCCAAGCTCAACGCGGCGTACGACGAGGACAAGCAGGAGATCACCTACCACAACGCCGAGCACCTCGCGATTGCCGTCGACACTGACAAGGGCCTCCTGGTTCCGGTCATCAACGACGCCGGGAACCTGAACCTGGCTGGGCTCGCCGCTAAAATCGCCGACGTCGCCAGCCGCACCCGCGACGGCAAGATCGGCCCGGACGAGCTGTCCGGCGGTACCTTCAGCATCACGAACATCGGATCGGTCGGCGCACTGTTCGACACCCCGATCATCAACCAGCCGCAGGTGGCCATCCTGGGCACCGGTGCCATCGTCAAGCGTGCTGTGGTGGTCTCCGATGAGAACGGCGACGATTCGATTGCCGTCCGCTCCATGATGTACCTGTCCCTCACGTATGACCACCGCCTGGTCGATGGTGCGGATGCCGGCCGGTTCCTGCAGACGCTGAAGGCCCGCCTTGAGGTCGGCGCCTTCGAGGCAGACCTGGGCCTGTAACCCGCGTCCTCCGGCTATGCCGGGCGGCACCCAACGCCGGATATTTGCGATTCAGTTCGCGAACATCCGGCGTTTTGCCGTTTCCCCTGAAAGACCCACGCCGCGCCAGCCTTCTGCTACGCGTCGTAGAAAGCTTCTGGCTAAGCTGTGAACATGACCATTCTCTACAACATCCTGGTGTTCCTCCACGTCGTCGGCGCAGCCATGATCGTGGGTTACTGGATCGCAACCCTGAAAGAACCTACTGTGCATCCGCGTCAACGCGACGGTGCCTTCCTGCAGTTGTTGACCGGCATCGCCATGATGGGAATCATCCCCGTGATGCCCGACGCCGACCCCAACTACTTTAAACTGGGCATCAAATTCGCGATCGCCGCAGCAGTAGCCGTCCTTGCCGTCATCGCGACACGCAAGATCAAGAAGGGCGAGCCAGTCTCCACCGGGCTGGCCCACGGCGTAGGCGGACTTGCATTGATCAACATCGCCATCGCCACCATCTGGAATTAGTCCACGGGAACAACCGGTAGGCTGCGTCGGCCGAAAGCCTGCGGGTCACAATCCACTGAGAGCGGACAGCCCGTGCGTGGGCCTGCAGGAGTGCCTAGGATTGAACCCGGCGGGCCCGGCAGCAGCCTGGCCTGACATTATCGATAGACAAGACTTGAGGAGTGGACATGGCAGCAACACGCACCGCACACACTGTTTGGAACGGCGACCTGATGGCCGGTTCCGGAGCCACCACACTGGACAGCTCCGGCCTCGGAACCTACGAGGTCACCTGGAAGGCCCGCACCGAGGCTTCCGAAGGCAAAACCAGCCCGGAAGAGCTGATCGCCGCCGCCCACTCCGCCTGCTTCTCGATGGCATTCAGCCACGCCCTGGCACAGGCCGGCCACGCCCCGGAAGAAGTGAACACCAAGGCTGATGTCACGTTCGTTCCTGGCACGGGCATCACTGGCAGCCACCTCACCATGTCGGCCCGGGTTCCCGGATTGTCGGAAGACGAATTCCAGAAGATCGCCAACGAAGCAAAGACTGGCTGCCCTGTTTCCGGTGCACTGGCCAGCATCGAGATCACCTTGGACGCCACGCTTCAGTCCTAGCTTTTCGCAACAATGCAAAAGGCCCTGGCTGCAGTCGTTTCGACGGCGGCCGGGGCCTTTCGCATGCCTTGGTTGTTCAACCTCAGCCCTCAGCAGGTGAGAGGACTACCTGCGGGCCGGCAAGGGCGCAGGCTTGAGCTGCCGGTAGCCAACACGCGCCGGGGGCCTGTCCGTGGGAAGCTCCTCGATCATCTCCTTCAGCGAAGAGATTGCGTGTTCAAGTTGGGGGTCCCTGCCGGCTGCATACGCATGCGGTGGGAACAGCACTTCAATATCCGGTTCGACTCCGTAATTCTCCACCTGCCAGCCCACGCCTCCGGAGAACCAGGTAGCGTAACGCGGCTGGGTCACTCCGGTACCGTCGGCGAGCGAGAAGCGGTTGTCGATGCCCACCACGCCACCCCACGTACGGGTACCAATGACAGGACCGATCCCCCGCAGCTTGGCAACCTGAGTGATGATGTCGCCGTCGGATCCTGCGAATTCATCGGCAAGGATGATGACAGGACCGCGGGGCGCATGGTGGGGATAGGTGCGCGGCCGCTCGCCACGGGGCATGCTCCATCCGGTGACCTTCCGGCCAATGAGTTCAGCGACAAGCTGTGAAGTGTGTCCCCCGCGGTTGCGGCGGACATCCACGATCAGGCCGTCCAGGGCTGTCTCGGTGTCAAGATCGCGGTGCAGTTGCGCCCAGCCGTTGGCCATCATGTCAGGCACATGCAGGTAACCGAACGCACCCTTGGACGCTTCGCGGACAGTCCTGCGGTTGGCAGATACCCAATCCTGGTAACGAAGGCGTTCCTCGTCCCCGATCGGGACCACTGCAACGCGGCGTTGGTCTCCGGCGCCTTCGCCATGCAGCGGTCCGTTGCGCACCGTCAGTTCCACGGCCTTACCGGCGGCACCTGCCAGCAGCATGGCCGGTGTTACCCCGGGGCCCAGGGGCTGGCCGTCAATGGCAAGCAGGACGTCCCCGGCGCGGACATCCACTCCCGGGCGGGTCAGCGGCGAGGTCGCGAGCGGGTCCGAGGACTCCCCCGCCAGGATCCGCGTGATTTCCCAGCCGGAGTCCGTCTGCGCGAGGTCTGCGCCGAGCCTGCCCTGCGGACTGCTTCCATTCTCTTTTACCGGGCCAGGCCGGACGTAGGCGTGGGATGTGCCCAGTTCACCATGGAGTTCCCACAACAGGTCCGTCAGGTCGTCATGGGAGCCCAACCGTTCTACTACGGGCCGGTAGCGGTCCCTGATGCCTGTCCAATCCTGCCCAGCCATATCTTCGGTCCAGAAGAAGTCCCGTTGGAGCCGCCAGGCTTCGTCGAATGCCTGGCCCCAGACACTTAGCGGGTCCAGCTGAACCCTGATCCTGCCAAGGTCCACCGTGACGGCCTGGCCCGAGTCCTCGTCAGCCTTGGTCGTGGAGGGCACCACAGTGACCTTCTGCTCGTGGATCACCACCAGCTTCTTTCCGTCCCCGGACAGACGGTAACTGCCTGCGGAGTCCACAAGGGTGGTCTTCTTGCGCTTTTCCAGGTCAAAACGGACCAACGACGGCGGCGCGTCCTTGTCCTCCTGCGTGGCCCGGCCGTCGCCGGTCACCCCGGCCAGGGCCTGGTCCAGCCATAGAAGGCCACCGTCCACTGCCCGCAGTGCAGAATAATTGCCCTGCGCCACCGGGACGGTGATAACCCGGTGTGCGAGGCCTTCGGCGTCCACGACGGTTTTGGCGGCACCCTTTGCAGGTTGACCGGAGACCGGCGTGCCGGCGTCGGTTGTGTTGGCGATGGGCTCCTGGTCAGCTTCCGTCGGGTGGACGGCTGGGCCGAACGGCGACGGCGTACCTGCAGCGAGGGCCACCAGGTACGGCTTAATGGGACTGGGGAAGGACAGATCGAAGGAGTGCCCGTCATAAACCGGGTCGAAGCTTCGGTTGGACAGGAACGCCAGGAATTTACCGTCGGGGGTGAAGGAAGGCGACCGGTCACCAAAGCGGCCATCAGTGACATCGATGATGTCCCGGGCCGCGGCATTCACGGCGGCCAGCCGGAGTTTGCTGCGGGACCCGAAGGATGTCACCGGTTCAGACCAGCCCAACCAGTGCGAATCCGGCGACCATGCGAGGTCGGTGACACTTCCCTCCCCAATGCTGCTGAGCAGCGAGATGGTGCCGGACGTCGTGTCTGCCAGGTAGACGGCACCGAACGGGGTTCCCAGTGCCAGCCATCGGCCGTCGGGGCTGGCTTCCATTGAGCTGGCGCGCACCGGCTGAGGGAAATCGAGCCGGAGCGGCTGGGCAACGGGGACGTGAGCCTCCGCTGCTTCTTCAGGGGCAACGTCGGCTCCTTCGCTCCCCTGCCGGGAGTCGTCCTGCGGATGCACGGTGTCGACGGCGGCCGAAGCTGCAGAGGATGCCGGGACGGGGCGGGGCAATTGCTGTTCCTGCGATACCTCCGGCTGCCCGGGTTTCTCTGCCTGGATGCCGGGTTCGGCTTGTCCGTCCGCTGAGGCTACGGATGACAGGCGGTCAACCGGTGCAGCGTCGGGGATTGCGGCAAAGAGATCCCGCACATAAAGTGCTTCCTCGCCGCCGTGGTCAGCGAGGTAGGCGATGCGGCCACCCGCAAGCGGTCGGGGCAACCTGCCGCGTACACCGGGCGTGCCCTCGATGACCCGGGAGGGTCCGTCTTTATGGCGCAGCCAGTGAATGGTTCCGTGCGCTTCCACAGCACTCGCATCGCCTTTGGCATCCGGAATCACCGAGCCGAGGTGCTTGGCAGCCTGGAGCATGGCAGGCCGGCGTGACTGCGAGGCCGAACCTAAAGTGACCGCCAGCGGCTCTGCTTCCGAGTCGAGGTTCTTAAGGATCCAGAGTTCCCCTGCGGATTCGAACACAATCCTCCGGCCGTCCGTGGACGCGTGCCGGACATAGAAGTCCTGGTGGTCCGTGTGCCGGCGAAGGTCCGAGCCGTTGGGCAGGACGGAGTACAGGTTTCCATAGCCCTCGTGGTCGGATAGGAAGGCAATGCGGCCGGAAACCCACATGGGGTCCGTCAGGTTGCCGTCCAACTCCGGCACCAGCCGCTCGAATTCCCCGTTGCCGTCAGCATCGATCCATAGCTTCCCCGCAGTTCCGCCACGGTACCGCTTCCACCAGGCCGGTTCCCGGGACAGAACGCTGGAGAGAACCACAGGGCGTTCGTCGCCAATTTCCGGTCCGAAGGCCACGCACTCCACCGGGCCGAATGGCAACTCTTCCGCCCAGCCGCCGTCCAATGGCACGCGGTAAGCGTGCGTATGCCGGCTCTCTGCCTGGCGGAAGGCGCTGGTCACGACGGCGTCACCGGAGGGCGTAAAACCCTTGACCCGGGTGCTCGCGTGGCCGAAGTAGGTCAGCTGCCGGTAGCCGCCACCGTCGACGTCGGACGTCACCACCTCCGGAGCGGTACCCTGCACCACTGTCCAGACCAGCCGCTTGCCGTCCGGACTGAACCGCGGATTCCTGGCGGGGAGCTGCAGAGCCGAAACGCGCCAGGCCCGGCCGCCTGCCAAGGGTGCCAGCCAGACGTCGTCCTCGGCCACGAAAGTGACCAGATCGCCATGCAAATGCGGAAATCGGAAGTAGCTCGAAGAGGTCATCGTTCGATCATAGTCAACGCGGATATCGGACTTAACGCAGCGCCCCGGTGGCACAGGCATGGTGAGATGGATCATGCATATTGTGATCTCAGGCGCCTCGGGCTTCCTCGGCAAAGAATTGCAGCGCACCCTGCGGGAATCCGGACACACCGTTGCCGCGCTGGTACGCAGGAGTCCGGCCAATGCCGCGGAGATCCGATGGGATCCGGCGCGCCACGAGCTGGATCCCGCGGCTCTCGCCACGGTAGATGCGGTGATCAACCTGTCCGGGGCAGGCATCGGCGACCGGCCCTGGACGCATAAGCGCAAGGCTGAACTGTTCAATTCCCGGCTGGATGCCACCAGAACCTTGACTGCGGCGATGGCACGCATGGATACGCCCCCTGGCGTCTTCCTCAGCCAGTCCGCCTCCGGGTACTACGGGGATGCCGGAGACGCCGTTCTGCGTGAGGACCACCCGAGCGGCAACGGCCTCCTGCCCCGATTATGTGAGGAATGGGAGGCGGCGGCGCTTCAGGCGCCTCCTGGGGTAAGGGTGGTAACTCCCCGGACAGGCGTAGTGCTGAGTCCTGCAGGAGGCGCGCTGGCGAGGCTTCTGCCCCTGATGCGGCTGGGGCTGGGCGGCCCGCTCGGGGATGGACGCCAATACTGGCCCTGGATCACTTTACCGGACCTGACTGCTGCCTTTACGTTCCTGTTGACGGCTGAGCTACGGGGTCCGGTCAACGTGTGCGGACCGAAAGCTGCGGACCTCAACACGCTGATCCACGGGCTCGGCAAGGCCCTGCACCGGCCCACGGTTGCCAAGGTGCCGGCCTTCGTCCTGAAGCTCGTGATGGACGGGCTGGCATCTGAGTTGCTCCTGGCCAGCCAGCGGATGGAGCCCGCGGCGCTGGCGGAAGCCGGATTCCGGTGGCAGCACCAGGACATCGAGGCAGCGACGGAGTGGGTGGCTGCCGGAATCCGAAGGAAGTAGGCGCCGGGAGGGACAGGCTTTCCGCAAATCAGCCGGGAAGGATCCCGGAAATCCGCCAGCGCCCGTCGGACCGTTCGAGCTGGACCGTCAATCTCTTGGAGGAGGTGGCAGCACGCTCAGCCCCCTCTTCTCCTGCCGTCGTCAGTTCCCGATAGGCAGTGGTGGCTGAATCGACTCCCACCAGGGCACGGCTTTCCGTGCCCCCGGGCCGGACGGCAACGCCGCGCAGTTCCATGGAAAAGCCTGCCAGCACCTGCCCTGAAGCCTGGAGACCTTCCATGATGCGGGCGTCCGCAGTCCCGGCGGGCGAGCCTGCCACGTTGACCTGGTCCAAGAGTTCCGGTCTGCCCTCACGGAAGGCTTCAGAACGCAGCCAGGCCAGGCCGAGGACCGCCAGGGCAGGGTCAGGTGAGCGAAGCTGCACCTCAACGCCCGCCGGAATACCTTTGCCGTCATCTCTCTGGTCCGCGGAATCCTGGCTGCCGGCGGCAGCCGGGGAGGTGGCCGGAGATGCGGGCCGGGCAACGGGGCCCCCGTGGAGCAATTCGTCCGGCCCATTCGGCACGCGGCCGAGTGCCCAGAAGACAACTGCCGCAACAAGACCGACAGCCAAAGCCGCTAATACACCGGTCACGACAATCCGCGGCAGCCTGGCGTGCGGGCTCCGGCCCTTTACTGCACCCGCTGCCCGGCGGGGAGTGCTGCTGACGCCTGGAGCGCGGGTGTCGGCACGACGGCGTTGTTTTACATTCCCTGGCGTGCGCAACCACGTCAGGCGCCGCCGCCACGCCTGAAGCTTCCCGCGCAGACTCCCTGGAGTGGAGTCGGGCAACCGACGCCGGGTCAGCAGTTCCGGGATGACGCTGGGGTGCACCGACGTGGACAGTCCGACGGCGGCGGGCGCGGCGCTCCTGTAGACCGCTGTCGCGAAGCCGGCCGCCGTGGGACGCTGGCGCCGGTCCTCATTGAGGCCGGATTCCAGGGCGGACGCCAGGGCACCAGGAACCTCAGGATGGATCAGGGGCAGCGGCGGGCGGTCGCGCGTAGCCGGCGGAACCTCGCCCGTCAGGCAAAACCAGCCAAGAGCGGCGAGGGAGTAGAGGTCCCGCTCCGGCTGCAGGCCTATCCGCATACTGTCCACCGGGGACGGGTCGCAGAACCCGGGGGTTCCCGCACGCGCGGCAGAAGCGGGATCTCCCACCATGCGCGCTATGCCGACGTCGGCCAGCAGGGGTTTGCCCTCAGCTGAGAACAGGACATTGCCGGGAGAAACGTCTGCATGGGTAAACCCGTTGGCATGCAGGTAAGCCAGCGCCTGCGCCAGGGGGGTCAGGACAGTGACCGTTTCGCCCACGGTGAGCCGGCCGCGGGCTGCCACCAGCTGTGCGAGTGACCCGCCGGCTGCGAAGTCAAGCAGGATTCCGAGCTGCTGGGCATCACCCCCACCCAGCCGGACGACGTCGTGCGCCTTGACCAGATGCGGGTGGTCCAGAACGGACAGGATCCGGATTTCACGGCGCACGTCCTCTTCAGACAGTCCAGCTGCCGGTTCCCCGGTCAGGGCAGGCCTGGAATGACCCTGTTGATAAAAGCATTTCAAGGCAAAGCGGCGGCCCGTCTTTGGTGCCTCCACAAGCCAGACGTCTGCGCTGCCGCCCCGGCCGAGTTTCCGCCCCACCGAGTATCCCGGTACCTCGGGAGGAGTGGTGTCCTGTAGTCCGCCTGTGTTCATGCTTAACAATTACCTGACGTGTTGATCTGCCGCAGAAGTTATCCACAGGCGGTCATATGCGGTCAGGAATGCGAGCTTGGACACTAAACCGGTCACGACACCGGCCGGGGACTAAGCTGGTGGGCATGACTCTCGAGTTTAAGCAGTTGGGTCTTGCCCCCGATTACGTCGACTACCCGCGTGCTTGGGATATACAGCGCGAACTCCACGACGCCGTGGTCGCAGGCAAGGCGCCGAGCACAGTCCTGTTCTTGGAACACTCCGCCGTATACACGGCGGGTAAGCGCACGGAAGACCACGAACGGCCTTTTGATGGGACGCCGGTAGTCGCCGTTGACCGCGGCGGGAAGCTCACGTGGCACGGCCCTGGGCAACTGGTGGGATATCCGATCATCAAACTAAAAAACCCTGCCGGCATTCGCGACTACGTCGAACGCCTCGAGGCAGTGATGATCGCGGTGCTCGCAGACTATGGCATCACCGCCGAACGCATCAAAGGACGGGCGGGCGTCTGGATCAATGCCGATGACCGCGGCCCGGCGCGGAAGATCGCGGCTATTGGTATTAGGGTTTCCGAGGGCGTGACCATGCACGGCTTCGCCATCAACTGCAACAACGATCTCGCGCCCTACGCCCAAATTATCGCGTGCGGCATCACCGACGCCGGTGTCACCACGATTTCCCAGGAGACCGGCCGCAATGTGGCCCCGGCAGACCTGGTTTTCCGCATCACCGAGGAACTGCGCAAGAATGAAGACGCCCTAGTCGCCACCCATGAAGGAGCACTGCTGTGACACTGGCACCAGAAGGCCGAAAAATGCTGCGGATCGAGCAGCGGAACGCGGCCGTACCGGTGGAGCGGAAACCGGAGTGGATCAAGGCCAAAGTCCAGATGGGCCCTGAATTCGTAAACCTGAAGAACCTGGTAAAGAAGGAAGGCCTGCACACCGTATGTGAAGAGGCCGGATGCCCCAACATCTTCGAGTGCTGGGAAGACAAGGAAGCCACCTTCCTGATCGGCGGCTCCGAGTGTACGCGCCGCTGTGACTTCTGCCAGATCGATACAGGCAAACCATCACCGGTGGACATGTTCGAACCCACCAAAGTTGCACGTTCGGTCCAATCCATGCAGCTGCGCTACGCCACTGTCACCGGCGTAGCCCGTGATGACCTCGCGGACGAAGGCGTCTGGCTCTACGCCGAGACCGTGCGTAAGATCCACGAGCTCAACCCCGGTACCGGCGTCGAACTGCTGATTCCGGATTTCTCCGGCAAGCCGGAACACATCGAGGCAATCTGCGATTCGAAACCCGAAGTCTTTGCCCACAACGTGGAGACAGTACCCAGAATCTTCAAGCGGATCCGGCCGGCCTTCCGGTACGAGCGCTCCCTGGATGTCATCACCCAGGGCCGCAACCTGGGCATGGTGACCAAGTCCAACCTGATCCTGGGCATGGGCGAGACCCGCGAAGAAATCTCGGAGGCGCTTCGGGATCTTCATGAGGCAGGCTGTGACCTCATCACCATCACGCAGTACCTGCGTCCGTCCGAACGCCACCTGCCCGTGGACCGCTGGGTCAAGCCGCAGGAGTTCGTCGAACTGCAGGAGGAAGCGGACGCCATCGGCTTCCTCGGCGTGATGAGCGGTCCTCTGGTCCGTTCGTCCTACCGCGCCGGCCGCCTGTGGGCCACCGCAATGCGGAAGAAGGGCTGGGAGATCCCCGCGCACCTGGCCCACATCGAAAGTTCAGGCAGCACCCGCCAGGAAGCAAGCTCGCTGATCGCGGCACATTCCTAGGCTTTACCATTATTTTGCACGGCCTGGGGCCGGGCGTCGGGACTTCCCTGCGTCCGGCCCCCTGCCGTGAATCACGTAGAATTAGGGCACTATGGCTAAATCCCCAGATTCCAGCAGCGGCGCCTCTGCGCCCGCCGAAAAAACCAAGCGCGGCCTCTTTTCCCGGAAGCCCAAAGAGGCAAAGGTCAAGAAGCCGAGCCGGGTAAAGCAGATCGTCGAGGTCTTCCAGATGACCCGCCGGCATGATCCCATGGTTCCGTGGCTGATGCTGCTGGTATTCCTGGGCATCGTGGCAATCGGCCTGGTCGTCGGCCTCCTGCTCGAGAACTGGATCACCGGCCTCCTCATCGCAGTTCCGCTGGGCCTGCTTGGCGCCACGCTGATTCTTTCCCGGCGGGCTGAACGTGCCGCCTTCGCGAGGATTGAAGGACAGCCGGGAGCGTCCGGCGCCGCCTTGGGAACTCTCCGCCGCGGCTGGATCACCGAAGAACAGCCGGTCGCGGTAAATCCGCGCACACAGGATGCCGTGTTCCGCGCCATCGGCCGTCCCGGCGTCGTACTGATCAGCGAAGGCCCCACCCACCGGGTGAGGCCCCTGCTCGATGCCGAGCGCAAACGCCTCAGCCGCATCCTTCCAAACGTCACCATCCACGTCATCGAAACCGGCCGCGGTGAGGGTCAGGTCCCCATCAGCCAGGTAGCCAAGAAGATGGGCAAGCTCAAGAAAGAGCTGACCAAGGTGGAGGTCAGTGCTGTGTCGAAGCGGATTTCCTCCCTGGGAACCAAGCTGCCAATCCCCAAGGGCATCGACCCCTACAAGGTCCGGCCCAGCCGCGGGCGCTGACCCTCAGCCGCTGCCGTTCCCCGGTCTGAGGGAGCAGCGAAGACGCCACTAAGAACCGCCCCGGCCCCTGGCTCTATGTCAGGGAACCGGGGCGGTTCTTTGTGTCCTGGCGTGCCGCCAAATCAAAGGTACTGGTTTGAGAGGTAGGAAAGATCAGCGGCGAAGGAGCAGCGTGTTCATAGCCTTGTCGTGCAGGCCACGGTGATCGGGATCGAAGATAACGGCAGGAATCACCAGGCAGATCAGGACCGCCCGCACCAGTCCTGCCAACAGGCCGGGAGTACCGCCACCGGCCCGCACCACATGGATTCCCACGATCCGGTGCCCGATGCTGTAGCCCAGCGTGCCCACCAGAAGTGTTTGTTCAATGGCAAAGATAGCCAAAGTGGCCCAGGAGTTCCCGGCAAAGACAAAGTTGCTGATCAGCAGCGCCACCCCCCAGTCCAGCACCAGGGCAACGATCCTGCGTCCTGCGCGGGCTATGGATCCGGGACCCGATTCCGGCAGTCCCAGCCGCTCACCGGGGTATTTTGATATGCCGGAGGTATCCGGTCCGCTGAGCCAGGAACCAATGTCTTTGCGATCTACCACCATCTAAGCTTACCGACTCACCACGGTTCACACTGTGGAAGCGGTTAGACCACAGTGTGGACACCGGGTACGGTTTCATAGCAAGGCATTCTGTAACCTCCCCGAAACAAAGCGGACATGGACGGGAAATCCCATATCCCTAGGGTGGTACAAGTTGCAAGCGGCCAGATGACCGGAAGCTATCGTTTTCCCGGTTTCCGGATTGCGCTGGACCAGCTGGCTCTCAGCCAGAGATTCAATATGCATAAGGAGCATAGATGTTCAAGACTGCGGACGAAGTCCTCGAGTTCATCAAGAACGAAGACATTAAATTTGTCGATATCCGCTTCACCGACCTCCCCGGCGTCCAGCAGCACTTCAATGTGCCCGCCAAGAGCGTCGACGCCGACTTCTTCATCAACGGCCAGCTTTTCGACGGTTCCTCCATCCGCGGCTTCCAGGGCATTGCAGAGTCCGACATGCAGCTGATTCCTGATGTCACCACGGCATTCCTGGACACCTTTCGCATGGAGAAGACCCTCGCGCTGAACTTCTCGATCGTCAACCCCCGCACGGGCGATCCGTACCACCGCGACCCCCGTGGCGTTGCCGAGAAGGCCGAAGCGTACCTCGCCTCGACCGGCATCGCCGACACCGCGTTCTTCGCTCCCGAAGCAGAGTTCTTCGTGTTCGACAACGTTCAGTACCAGTCCTCCCCGCAGGGCAGCTTCTACAAGATCGACTCCGAAGAAGCACACTGGAACACCGGGCGTGAAGAAGAGGGTGGAAACCTCGGCTACAAGACTCCGGTCAAGGGTGGCTACTTCCCGGTTTCCCCCACGGACAAGCAGGCCGACCTTCGCGACGCCATGTGTGTTGCCCTGGACGAGGCCGGCCTTGAGGTCGAGCGCAGCCACCACGAAGTCGGCTCCGCCGGCCAGGCTGAGATCAACTACAAGTTCACCACCCTGACCCACGCTGCCGATGACCTGCAGAAGTTCAAGTACGTCATCAAGAACACTGCTGACGCCTGGGGTAAGTCGGTTACCTTCATGCCGAAGCCGGTCTTCGGTGACAACGGCTCCGGCATGCACTGCCACCAGTCCCTGTGGAACGGCAGCGAGCCGCTGTTCTACGACGAAAAGGGCTATGCCGGCCTGTCCGACACCGCCCGCTGGTACATCGGCGGCCTGCTGAAGCACTCGTCTGCTGTTCTTGCCTTCACCAACCCGACGGTGAACTCGTACCGCCGCCTGGTCAAGGGCTTCGAGGCCCCGGTTAACATGGTCTACTCGCAGGGCAACCGCTCTGCCGGTATCCGTATCCCGATCACGGGTTCCAACCCGAAGGCCAAGCGCATCGAGTTCCGCGCACCGGACCCCTCCTCAAACCCGTACCTGGCCTTCGCTGCCCAGCTGATGGCCGGCATCGACGGCATCCGCAACCGCATCGAACCCCCGGCGCCGATCGATAAGGATCTCTACGAGCTCCCCTACGAAGAAGCCAAGGACATCCCCAAGGCTCCGGGCACCCTGGAAGAGGCACTTGAGGCACTCCGCGAGGACAATGAGTTCCTGCAGGCCGGCGGCGTCTTCACCCAGGACCTGATCGACACCTGGATCGAGTACAAGTACGAGAACGAGATCCGGCCGCTGTCGCTGCGCCCGAACCCGTACGAGTTTGAGCTCTACTACGGCGTCTAGCCGGAATACGCGGCTGGAAGCGGTCATACCCCGCTGACAGTCCTAAACAGGCTGCATCAACAAGGCCGGTCCAGTTCAGAACTGGACCGGCCTTTTTGCGCCCCGGAGCGGGGCTGGCTCAGTCGCTCCGTTTGCTTGGCTGCTCCCCGTGTCCGGAAGGTTCCTGCCCATCTGCAGGCTGGTCCCGGTAAACCTTTCGAGGCATCTTGCCCTCAAGGTCAGCAGGTACGGGAGGGTCCTTCTCATCATCAGTAGACATGGCCCAAGCATAAGGCGCCAGCAAGGTTCGCCGGGTGCCACAGGCTGGGCCCGTTCCGGCCGCTCCCCTTAAAAGGGCCGGTACATAACCCGCTGCGGGCCGGCACGTCCGCCCAGGTACTCGCCGACGTCGGAGAACCCGGCGCGGAGGTATGCGGCCTTGCCTGCCGGGTTGCGTGAGTTGACGGAAAGGACCACGCCCGACTCGCGGCTCTCGGAGCGCCGGCTGAGGTTCCTGGCCGCCCTGACCGCAGCAACAGTTGCGGCAGTGCCCAACCCCTCGCCTTGCCGCCGGCGGTCAATCAGGAAACCGCGGAGCAGCCAGGCAGAATCGTCATCGTGCCAGCCCGCGAGGGTGGCAGCCGCGCGCTGCAGCGTCAGGACTCCGACGGCGGCACCACCGTTCTCGATCACGTGCGGATAGCGCGTCGCGTCTTCAAGGGCAGCCATGACCATACGCAGCGGCTCCCCTACAAAGTCCAGCTGGCCTGGTGCCAGTTCCAGCTCCGCCACTGCACCGAGCTGGATGTCCCTGGCATCGGAATCGAGGTCCTTGAGGGGAATGAGCCAGACGGTGGAATCCATTAGTTCAGCTTATGTCCGCAGACCATGTGAAGGACCATCCAGCACCAAGCTACCGGCCGTAGAACACCCTTTCGAAAACTCCCCGCGCCCGCCGGCTGATCCTGAGGTAGTCCTCTTCCAGGACGGCTGCCTGCCCGGGTTCATAACCGCACCAGCGGGCCACAGCTTCGAGGTCGCGGCGCGAGGACGGCAGCAGGTCAGATGCCCGGCCCGTCCAAATGACGTTCGCGGACCTGATGCGGCTTGCCAGCCGCCACGCGGTGCTGAGCAGCGCCGCCTCCTCAGGCTCCAGCAGCCCCAACTCAGCGGCGGCGGCCAAGGCCTGGACCGTTGACGCCGTCTGCAGTTCAGGGTGCCGTGCGGCGTGCTGGAGCTGCAGCAGCTGCACCAGCCATTCGACATCGCTCAGGCCGCCCCGGCCCAGCTTTACATGGCGTGCAGGATCGGCGCCGCGCGGCAGCCGCTCGGCCTCCACCCGTGCCTTCACCCTGCGGACTTCCCGGACATCCTGCTCACTCACGGACTCCGGATACCGGATCGGATTGATGACGTCCATGAAAGCCTGGGCCAGGGCGTCGTTGCCCGCCATGGGACGGGCACGCAGCAGGGCCTGGGCTTCCCAGATCAGCGACCAGCGACGGTAGTACTCGGCAAAGGAGTCGAGGGACCTGACCATGGCGCCATTCTTGCCTTCGGGGCGGAGATCGGCGTCCACCTGCAGGACCCGCTCGGCCTGGATGGCAGGCTTGAGCGGCTGCGTCAACAGGCTGGACAACTTTCCCACTATGCGAACGGCCTGTTGCTGGGCTTCTTCCTCACTGAAGCCAGGCAGTGCCCTGTGCACGTAGATAACATCGGCATCCGAGCCGTAGCCGATCTCCCGGCCGCCCTGGCGGCCCATGGCCACCACCACCACCGACGTCTTCAACGGCTCACGCGCTGACACCACGTTTTCGGCGACGCGGAGGGCACCCAGCACGGCTGCCCGGTCCGCATCAGAAAGCGCCTGGCCGACCTGGTCCTGGTTAAGCAGGCCGGCCGAATCGGCAATTGCCGTTCGCAGGATTTCCCGGCGTCTGATCAGCCGGATCAGCCGCATGGCACTTTCCGGATCAGAATGCCGGGACATCTTGGCGGTGATTTCCTGCCACTGGGCCTCGTAGCTGATGGGTGTCAGTTCTTTGTCCGAGCCCAACCAGGCCACCGATTCCGGTGACACCTCCATCAAGTCCGCTATGAGCCGGGAGTTGGACAGCACATGGCACAGCCTTTCGGCCGCGGCTGACGAATCACGGAGCAGGCCCAGGTACCAATGCGTGGTTCCCAGCGCCTCACTGACCCGGCGGAAGCCAAGCAATCCCGCGTCAGGATCCACGCCTTCGGCCAGCCAGTCCAACAAGACCGGCAGCAGCTGGCGCTGCAAGGCCGCGCGCCTGCTCACGCCGCTGGTCAGTGCCTGGATGTGTCGCATGGCTCCTTGCGGGTCGCGGTAGCCCAGTGCCGCCAGGCGCCCTTCGGCAGCTTCCGGACTCAGCCGGGCGTCTTCGGTGCTCAACTTCGCGGCGGTATTCAGCAGCGGGCGGTAGAAGATACGCTCGTGGAGTTCACGGACGGAGCGTTTGGTTTTGTGCCAGGCGCCCATCAGTGCGTCCGGGTGCGGCCGCTCCGTCGAAAACGGTCCCAGCACCGCTTTGGCCAACGAGCGCAGGGCGTCATCGCGAACCGGCATCAAGTGCGTACGCCGCAACTGGAACAACTGGATCCGGTGTTCCAGGAGCCGGAGATAGCGGTAAGCACGGTCAAAATTCGTGGCGTCCGCCCGGCCGATGTAGCCGCCGGCCGATAGCGCGGCGATGGCTGACGTTGTGTCCCGGACCCGGAGTGTTTCATCCGATTTGCCGTGGACCAGCTGCAGCAGCTGGACGGTGAATTCGACGTCCCGCAGCCCGCCGCGGCCAAGTTTGATTTGCCGCTGCTCCTCCGCGGCAGGGATATGTTCCGTCACCCGGCGGCGCATTGCCTGGACCGACTCCACGAAGCCGTCACGGCCTGCCGAGCTCCATATCAGGGGCGCTACGGCCTCTTCATACCGCTTCCCCAGGGCAACGTCGCCGGCGATCGTTCTGGCCTTCAGCAAGGCCTGGAACTCCCAGCTTTCGGCCCACCGCGCGTAGTAGCTCTGATGCGACGCCAGCGTCCGCACCAGCGGCCCGGACTTTCCTTCCGGACGAAGGTTGGCGTCCACTTCCCAGAGCCCGGGCTCCCGCCCCACTGCCGAGATGGCCCGGGAGATTCCGCTGGCCAGTGCCGTGCCAATAGTGGAGGCGTGCGCATCCTCCAGTCCGCCGTCGTCAATCACGTAGATAACATCGACGTCGGAAATATAGTTCAGTTCCCGGGCCCCGCACTTACCCATACCAATCACCGCAAGTCCAACAGCGGCAACGTCCGCGGCACCGAACTGGTCAGCCACCTCGGCCCGGGCCACGGCGAGGGCAGCCTCGATCGCCGCCCCTGCGAGGTCAGCCAATTCGGCGCCGGCAAAGGGCAGGAAGTCCAAGGGGTCAGCCGCGCACATGTCCTTCACCGCCAGGTCCACCACGCCGCGCCGGTAAGCCGCTCGCAGCGCAACGTAAGCGTCCGGTCCGGCCAATGCCGCCACTGGCCGGGGAGAACGGGGATCAGCCTGCACGGACCTCAAGAGCCGGGTCCGCAGGTCCTCCGGATCGGCACCCGAGGGCTCCGGGCTGGGCCGGACATCGAAGGCATTAAGGTGCTCCGGGTGTCGGATGAGGAACTCCCCCAACGCCTCAGAGGCACCCAGCACCCGGTACAGGGGCTCGCTTCGCTCAGGACCTGCCACAGCCAGTTCCCGGAGCGCCGGGTGCTTCTCGATCAGGCGGACCAGCGACTGCAGGGCGACGTCCGGGTTGGCCGCCATCTGCAAGCCTTCGAACAAACGGTCCTGGTCAAGGCCATCGAGCTCGCGGGCGGCCAGGAAGCGTTCACCTTTTTCAAGGTCGCTGAAGCCGGTTGCGATCAGGCGTCGAGCAAAACTCACGGGGCGGGCTTACAGGATGCCGAGATTGCGCTGCAACTCGTAGGGCGTGACCTGGAGCCGGTAGTCCTGCCATTCTGCGCGCTTGTTGCGCAGGAAGTGCTCGTAAACCTGCTCGCCCAAGATCTGCGGCATAAGCTCGGAGTCTTCCATGGCGCGGATGGCGTCGTGCAGGCTGGCCGGAAGGGGATCATGTCCCATGGCACGGCGTTCGGCCGAGCTGAGCGACCACACATCGTCTTCCGCAGCTGCGGGCAGTTCGTAACCTTCTTCGATTCCCTTGAGGCCTGCACCAAGCAGTACTGCGTAGGCCAGGTAGGGATTTGCGGCAGAGTCGATGCCGCGGTATTCGATCCGGGCCGACTGGCCCTTGCCCGGCTTGTACAGCGGAACCCGGACCAGCGCCGAACGGTTGTTGTGGCCCCAGCTGAGGTAGCTGGGGGCCTCGCCGCCGCCCCACAGGCGCTTGTACGAATTGACGAACTGGTTGGTCACCGCGGTGAATTCCGGCGCATGCTTGAGGACGCCGGCGATGAACTGCTTGGCCGTCTTGGACAGCTGGTACTCCGCGCCGGCTTCATAGAAGGCATTGGTGTCGCCTTCGAAGAGCGAGAAGTGCGTGTGCATGCCCGAGCCCGGGTGGGCCGTAAACGGCTTGGGCATGAAGGTGGCGTAGGTGCCCTGCTGGAGCGCTACTTCCTTGATGACGGTGCGGAACGTCATGATGTTGTCAGCTGTCTGCAGCGCATCAGCGTACCGAAGATCAATTTCGTTCTGGCCGGGACCGGCTTCATGGTGGCTGAACTCCACGGAGATTCCGACTGACTCCAGCATGGTGACCGCGGTGCGGCGGAAGTCCTGGGCAACGCCACCCGGGACATGGTCGAAGTAGCCGCCCTCATCTACCGGGATGGGCGAACCATCCGGGCCCGGCTGCTGGGACTTGAGCAGGTAGAACTCGATCTCAGGGTGTGTGTAGCAGGTGAAGCCCATGTCCGCGGCCTTCGCCAGCGTGCGCTTGAGAACGTTGCGGGGATCGGCGGCGGAGGGCTCGCCGTCCGGGGTAAGAATGTCGCAGAACATCCTGGAGGTCTGTTCGGTTTCGCCCCGCCAGGGCAGAATCTGGAAGGTGGCCGGGTCCGGCTGCGCCAGCATGTCCGATTCAAAGACACGCGCCAGTCCTTCAATGGCCGATCCGTCAAAGCCCAGGCCTTCCTCGAAAGCGCCTTCCACCTCAGCCGGCGCCAGGGCGACGGACTTGAGGGAGCCGACCACATCGGTGAACCACAGGCGTACAAAACGTACGTCGCGCTCTTCGATTGTGCGCAGAACAAACTCTTGCTGGCGGTCCATGGTGGCCTCTCTCGCGTCTACAGTCATGCCCCGGGTCCGTCATGAGAAAGCCGGCAGCAGTTCACGAATCACTTTACTAAGCTTCGCACCGAATGCGGGCACGCAAACGCCGCCCGGTGGATATGGAAGGACACCCGGCATTACGCTCTAGCCATGTCCACAAGCAATAATCCTGAGTCCAGCGCGTCCACCGAAGTACCCGCACCTTATGGCAGCGGTCCGGCCGGACCGGCTGCGGCGGCGCCACCGGCGGACGCCCCTAAAGCACCTGCACGGGTGCGGACGCACCACCTCCAGCAGGCCAAGGACAACGGCCGGCGCTTTGCGATGCTGACGGCGTACGAGCAGTACACGGCCGAGATCTTTGACCAGGCCGGCGTGGAGGTGTTGCTGATCGGCGACTCCGCGTCGAACAACGTCTTCGGCAATGACACCAGCATTCCGGTCACCGTGGACGAACTGCTCCCCCTGTGCCGCGCCGTTGCGAGGTCCGCCCGCCGCGCGCTCATTGTCGCCGACCTGCCTTTTGGCAGCTACGAGGTTTCCCCGCAACAGGCCGTGGCCACCGGAGTCCGCTTCCTGAAGGAAGGCCTGGCCCACGCCGTCAAGATCGAGGGTGGCCGGTTCTATGCGGAGACCGTCCGGGCCATGGTGCAGGCCGGGATCCCCGTCATGGCCCACATTGGCTTTACGCCGCAAAGCGAACATTCCCTGGGCGGGTACCGGGTCCAGGGACGGGGCGGGGACGCACAGCGACTCATTGACGACGCCGTCGCCCTGGCAGATGCCGGGGCCTTCAGTGTGCTGATGGAAATGGTTCCAACAGAGACTGCGGCCGCCGTCGACGCCGCTGTCCGCGTCCCCACAGTGGGCATCGGCGCCGGAAACGCTACAACAGGCCAGGTGCTGGTGTGGCAGGACATGGCTGGCCTGCGCGGAGGGAAGATGGCCAAATTCGTCAAGCAGTACGCCGACATCCGCTCCACCCTGCGCGATGCGGCCACGGCTTATGCAGATGACGTCCGCTCCGGCCAGTTCCCCGGACCGGAACACTCCTTTTAAACGGCCGCAGCCGGGGCCGCCTCAGTCGTCCTCGTCCTGCTTGTCCCAGGCGTCGTTGCGCGCCCGCACCTTCTCCATCGCGTGCTCGGCTTCCTGGCGGGTCTTGTAGGGCCCAATCAGCTGGCTCCAGTCTGACAGGGAGTCTTCCTCGACTTCATGTGTGTTGACGTTGTACCAGTACTCGGTCATTGCTCTGCCTTCAGTTATAGGTGTTACGCACCGCCTTATATGATCAATCTATGCCTTCCCTTGCCTCGACCGCACCCCCCGGTACGCTGACCCGCGGGACCGTGAACCCGCAACTGCCGGTGCCGGCATCCATCCCCCGTCCTGAGTATGTGGGTAAGCCTGCCCCGGCGAAATTCACCGGCTCCGAGGTCAAGTCCGCCGAGACGATCGAAAAGATCCGGATCGCAAGCAGGATCGCGGCACAGGCAATCGTGGAAGTGGGTAAGCACATCAGGCCCGGCGTCACCACGGACTCCCTCGATCGTGTGGGCCACGAATTCCTGCTGGACCACAAGGCTTACCCGTCCACACTGGGCTACCGGGGCTTTCCGAAGTCGCTGTGTTCGTCACTTAACGAAGTTATCTGCCACGGAATCCCGGACTCCACGGTGATCCAGGACGGCGACATCATCAACATCGACATCACCGCGTTTATCAATGGCGTCCATGGCGACACCAACTACACCTTCCTGGTCGGTGACGTTGACGAGGAGTCCCGGCTGCTGGTCGAGCGCACCCGGGAGTCGCTGAACCGTGCCATCAAGGCGGTTGCCCCGGGCCGTGAGATCAATGTCATCGGCCGGGCGATCCAGTCTTACGCGAAGCGCTTCGGTTATGGAGTAGTGCGCGACTTTACCGGCCACGGAGTCGGTGAAGCCTTCCACACCGGGCTGATCATCCCGCATTATGATGCCGCTCCCGCTTACAACACGGTAATTGAGGCCGGCATGGTGTTTACCATTGAACCCATGCTGACCCTCGGTACCATCGAGTGGGACATGTGGCCGGACGACTGGACAGTGGTCACCAAGGACCGCAAACGGACAGCGCAGTTTGAGCACACGCTGCTGGTCACCGAGTCCGGCGCCGAGATCCTTACCCTCCCCTGATCCCTGCGGGAAACCGCCAGCATCGCCACCCTTGCCCACCCCTGCCACGAACGGAAACACATTGGCCAAGAAGGATGAAAAGTCCCATAAAAACTCCCCGCTGATCGGCATCGACATTGGCGGTACGGGGATCAAGGGCGGCATCGTCGACCTCAAGAAGGGCAAGCTGCTCGGCGAACGTTTCCGCGTACCTACACCGCAGCCGGCCACCCCTGAGGCAGTAGCAGACGTTGTGGCCCAGGTGGTTGCCGAACTCGCCCTGCGCGATGACGCACCCGACCCCCAGGCTCCGGTGGGCGTCACCTTCCCCGGCATCATCCAGCACGGCGTGGTCCTCTCCGCGGCCAATGTGGACAAGTCCTGGTTGAACACGGACATCGACGCCCTCTTCACCAAACGCCTGGGACGGCCGGTGGAAGTAATTAACGACGCCGATGCCGCCGGCCTTGCAGAGGCCCGCTACGGCGCGGGTAAAGGTGTGGACGGTACGGTCCTGGTGATCACGCTGGGCACCGGAATCGGCTCTGCCTTCATTTTCGACGGACGGCTGGTTCCCAACGCCGAATTGGGCCACCTGGAGATCGACGGTTTCGACGCCGAAAGCAAAGCCTCAGCCGTCGCCCGCGAACGCGATGGCCTGACTTGGGATGAGTACAGCGTGCTCCTGCAGCGCTACTTCTCGCACGTGGAATTCCTGTTCTCCCCGGAGCTCTTTATTGTGGGCGGCGGCATCTCCAAGCGGGCTGACGAATACCTGCCCAACCTCAGGCTTCGGACGCCGATCGTACCGGCTGAGCTGAAGAATGAAGCTGGAATCGTCGGCGCAGCCCTCGAGATCGCTGTTAAGCACAAACTCAGCAAGTGACGCTCCGCACAATGGGCCCCTCTGGCCCTTCTGAATCATCGACAGCAAACGTACCGACCGTGGCGATCGTCACGGGCGCCAGCCGCGGCATCGGCGCTGCCATCGCCGAGCGGCTAGCTGCTGCGGGCCACGTGGTAGTGGTGAACTATTCCGCCGATGCCGAAGGCGCCCGATCCGTGGTGGGCCGGATAACCCACGACGGCGGGACGGCAGTGGCTGCGCAGGCCGACGTCAGTGATCCGGCCGCCGTGAGGGAGCTCTTCAGCCTTGCCGGATCGCTGGGCCAAGTGACCGCCGTCGTTAATAACGCCGGTATTACCGGGAACCTGATCGGGCCTTTGGTGGACGTACCCGCAGAAACCGTGCAGCGCGTCCTTGACGTGAACGTGACGGGCATGGTGTACATGTGCCAGGAGGCCGTCAGGAGGCTCAGCACGCAGCACGGCGGTCAGGGAGGGTCCATCATCAACATCTCCTCCACCGCCACCAAGGCGGGGTCGCCCGGTACCTGGGTGCACTACGCAGCGTCCAAGGGTGCCGTGGACGTGCTCACGTGGGGGCTGGCTGCCGAGGTTGCCCGGGAGGGTATCCGGATAAACGCAGTGGCACCCGGCAGCACCAACACGGGGCTGCATGCCGCCGCCGGGATGCCCGACAGGGTGGAACGGCTCAATCCAACAATACCGATGGGCCGGGGCGCCGAGCCGGACGAGGTTGCCGCTGCCGTGATGTGGTTAATGTCCGCTGACGCCGGTTACATCACTGGCGCCGTTCTTCCCGTCTCCGGAGGGCGCTGACGACTTCCGGCGCATGCCGGACGGTGGCCGGTGGCGGCTGCGGCTTCCCCTCCGCTGCCGCCACCGGGATTTAGAGGGCGCTTTTCTCCGGGTTCCGCGGCGCCGCGGACTCAGGTCCGGATTCGGCCTCGTGCCGGAGGATGGCGATGGCCGTTTCAAAATCCTCAAGGGATTCGAACGCCTGGTAAACGCTCGCAAAACGCAGGTACGCCACCTTATCCAGCTTCTGCAGGGGGCCGAGGATCACCAGGCCGACTTCATGGGCATCAATTTCGGCTGCGCCCGAGGCACGGATGTTCTCTTCGACTTCCTGGGCCAGCAGGGCAAGATCATCCTCGCTGACAGGCCGGCCCTGGCAGGCTTTACGGACACCGTTGATGACCTTGCTGCGGCTGAACGGTTCGCCAACGCCTGATCGCTTGATCACCGACAGACTGGTGGTTTCAACGGTGGTGAACCTGCGGCCGCACTCCGGACACTGCCTGCGCCTGCGAATGGACGAGCCATCATCCGCCATCCGGCTGTCCACCACGCGGGAATCGGGATTGCGGCAGAAGGGACAGTACATTCGTGATTCCCCGTTCCGACAGAAGACTTTTCCGGATGCAATTTTACAACTACATGTTGCGGAATAACAAGCCTGTAATTACTACATGTAGTAGTCAGGTCAGGTCTATTGTGGCCCGGCAGCGTCGAAGCGGACAGCGACGGCATCGCCATGGGCCGGCAGCCCCTCGGCCTTGGCCAGGCTGACAATGTGCCCGCCGACCTTCCGAAGCGCGTCCGCGCTGTAATTGATGACCTGGATGGCGCGGAGGAAGGTGGTGACGTTCAGCCCGGAGGAGAACGCTGCCGTTCCGCTGGTAGGAAGCACATGGTTGGACCCGGCGCAGTAGTCACCCAGGCTGACGGGACTGTAGTCGCCAATAAAGATGGCACCGGCGTTGCGTACCCGGGCGGCAACGGCCGCGGCGTCAGCAGTCATGATCTCAAGGTGTTCCGCTGCATAGGCGTCACAGGCGGCGATTCCCTGGTCCAGGTCGTCAACCAGCACAACACCGGACTGGGCCCCCGACAACGCGGTCCGCACCCTCTCCGCGTGCCGGGTGGAGCCTGCCTGGCGTTCCAGTTCGGTCCTGACCGCCGCTGCGAGGTCTTCAGAGTCGGTGATAAGTACCGAGGCCGCGCCCGGATCGTGCTCGGCCTGGCTGATGAGGTCCGCAGCGACCAGGTCAGCCCGCGCACCGGAATCGGCAAGAATGGCAATCTCAGTGGTACCGGCCTCAGAGTCGATCCCCACAGTGCCTTTGACCAGCCGCTTGGCAGTGGCCACAAAAATGTTGCCCGGCCCGGTCACTACATCCACGGGCTCGATGGCCGGCCCGGACTCGTCCGCCGGAACGCCGTAGGCAAAGGTGGCGATTGCCTGCGCCCCGCCAATCGCATAGACCTCCCTGATGCCCAAGAGTGCAGCGGCTGCGAGGATTGTGGGGTGCGGCAGTCCGCCGAAATCTTTCTGCGGAGGCGATGCCAGTGCAATGGAAGGCACACCCGCAGCCAGTGCCGGCACCACGTTCATCACCACTGACGATGCCAAGGGCGCCAAGCCGCCGGGAACGTACAGGCCCACCCTGGAAACCGGGACCCAGTTCTGACTGACCACGGCACCGTCGCCAAAATCAACGTCCACGTTACGGGGCCGCTGCCGGTCCGCAAATTCGCGCGCCCTCCGGATCGACTCTTCCAGCGCATTGCGGACGTCGGCAGGCGCAGCGGCCAGGGCTTCCGCGAGGGCAGCTTCCGGAACCCGCGGGTGAAGCTGCTCCACGCCGTCGAAAGTACTGGCAAGCCGACGGAGCCCGGAGAGTCCCTCGCTGCGGACGGTCGAGATGATGCCCAGGACAGCTTCCTCGGCATCTGCCGTGGTTTCCTGCCGGACACGGGGTACCGCGGCCCGCATTTGAGCCAGTCCCAGGCTCTTGCCCCGAAGGTCAATGGTACGGAAGGTCAAGGTGGATTCAGGCTGTCCTGCGGAAACGTCAGAAGAAAGGCTCACCCAAGCCATTTTACCCATCCGCGCCGTGGTTGGTGGATGCAGGGCGCCCGACGCGGCTGAGCAGGCTCGTCACGAATGTTGCTATAGCCGTGGCCGCGGGCCACACCAGGAGGACCGGGAGGGACCGCAGGGAAAAAGCGATGCTTGCATTGGCTGTTGCATCCAGCGGCTCCCCCCACCACGCCGCTGCCAGCATCCCCGTACGCCATGCGATGACAGCTCCCAGGAGCCCGCCGGCCAGCGCAAAGGCGAACTTCAGCTGGCTGAACCGCACTATCTTTCCGGCAAGCACAAGGCCGGAGAGGCATCCGGCAAAAAGGAACAATCCCGCAAGCGTCAGGTCGCGGGGCAGCCAGGCGGCGGTGTCCAGCCCGGTGGCCAGGGCCGGGTCACCCCCGGTTACCACGTTCAACCCCGCAGGCGCCAGAATCCACCACAACGGACCAATAGCCACTCCAGCCACCGCGGACCAGGCCAGCCACCGCCAGGGAAGACCTGATCGCTTCCCGTGCCGGTGGTTCGCCGGCTCCGGGTCAACACTGTTGTGGAGTTGAGTCATGGAACAAACCTTAACAAACCTGCCGACCCATGCCCGCCACGACGTCCCGGGTAACCAAGTACCGCCGGGCCCTTAACGGTCATAGGCTTGGTGCCAGACTTAAGAGCAGGGATACGGATAGGCAGGGAGTTCAAACGGTGGCGCCAGACCAGCCGGCCTACGGGGTGATGTTCCGGGAGATGTTCCGCCGCCATGCGGCCGGGGTGGCCATCATCACGGCCAACTTAAACGGCAAGCCGTTCGGATTCACGGCAACATCGGTGGCCTCACTGTCCGCCGAACCACCCCGGTTCACGTTTAACATGGCGCGGAGCTCCAGTTCCTGGCCGGCTGTGGCAAATTCAAGCTACATCGGCGTCCATATGCTGGGCCTGGAAAACCGCGGACTGGCCGACAGATTTGCCAGGACCCGGGACCGTTTCGAAGGAGACCACTGGGCCGAGGGTCCGCACGGCGTCCCCATCCTGAAGGACGTAGCGGGCTGGCTGGTGGGCAAGATCCAGATGCGGATGTCGTTCGAAAACAATGCAGTAATTGTGGTTGAAGTGGTCGACGGCGAGGTGGGTGGCAGCGGTTCCCCGCTGCTCTACCACTCCGGGGGCTACAGTCAGCCGGTGCCGCTCGACTACGAAATTTAGCTGTCCAGGCAGGCCGGGCCGAGCAACACCTTCAGGTCTCCGAACAGTGACGGCGTGGGGTTAACCCGCAGGTGGACCGGCAGCGCCATGACCTCGATCCGCGAATCCCCCATCAGGTTCAGGCGGACCTCGGAATTGCCGCGGTGGTTCTTCAGGACATCTCCCAGCTCCGTAACCACCATCTCAGTGGCCTTATGGGTGGGCATGGTGATCACTACCGGGCCGTTCGTCCCCTCGGTAAGGTCCGGTACGGACAGTTCCATGCAGTTCAACGTCACGGCTCCATCGTCGCGGCGCTGGAGCCGTCCTTTGACCACCACAATCAGGTCTTCAGCAAGCACTGAGGCGATGGGCCCGTACACCTGGCCGAAGAACATCACTTCGATGGAACCGCCCAGATCCTCAATTTCTGCCCTGGCGTAGGCGTTGCCGCTGGCCTTCGCAATCCTGCGGCTGAGGGAAGTGATCATCCCCGAGATGGTCACGATGGCACCGTCGTGAGGGCCGTCGTCGGCGATCAGTGACGTGATTGACTGATCGGCGTGCTGGCTCAACACCCCTTCCAGCCCCTGCAACGGGTGGTCCGAGACGTAGAGTCCCAGCATGTCCCGCTCGAAGGACAGCTTGTCCTTCTTTTCCCACTCGGGAAGGTCAGGAATCTCGATGCTCAACGAAGCCTGGGATTCCGCCTCCTCGAAGCCGGCAAAGAGATCGAACTGGCCGATTGCCTCGTTGCGCTTGAGCGTGATCACGGAATCGATGGCTTCTTCATGGATCATCACCAGGGAGCGGCGATGGTGGTTCAGCGAGTCGAAAGCGCCCGCCTTGATCAAGGACTCGATGGTCCGCTTGTTGCAGACCACAGCCGGGACTTTCATCAGGAAGTCCTTGAATGAGGTGTATGCACCCTCTTCTTCACGGGCGGCCACCATAGCTTGAACCACGTTTGAGCCCACGTTGCGGATGGCCCCCATGCCGAAGCGGATGTCGTTGCCAACAGGGGTAAAGTTCAGCGACGATTCGTTGACGTCCGGCGGCAGCACCGTAATACCCATCCGGCGGCACTCGTTGAGGTAGATCGCTGACTTGTCCTTGTCGTCACCGACGGAAGTCAGCAGTGCAGCCATGTACTCCGGGGCATAGTGGGCCTTCAGATACGCGGTCCAATAGGAAATCACGCCGTAAGCGGCGGAGTGGGCCTTGTTGAAGGCGTAGTCGGAGAAAGGAAGCAGGATGTCCCAGAGCGTCTTGACCGCTTCCATCGAGTAGCCGTTGTCCTGCATGCCCTGGGAGAAGCCGGCGAACTGCTTGTCCAGCTCGGATTTCTTCTTCTTACCCATGGCGCGGCGCAGGATGTCGGCCTGGCCCAGGGAGTACCCGGCCAGTTTCTGGGCTACGGCCATGACCTGTTCCTGGTACACGATCAGACCGTATGTACCGCCCAGGATCTCTGCCAGCGGTTCCTTAAGCTCCGGGTGAATTGGAATGACTTCCTGGATCCCGTTCTTGCGCAGCGCGTAGTCCGTATGGGCATTGGCGCCCATGGGTCCGGGGCGGTAGAGGGCCAGGACGGCGGAAATGTCTTCGAAGTTGTCAGGCTTCATCAGCTTGAGCAGCGAACGCATCGGACCGCCGTCGAGCTGGAAAACGCCCAGGGTGTCGCCACGTGCCAGGAGCTCGTATGATGCTTTGTCGTCCAGCGCCAGGGAGTCCAGATCCAGGTCATGGCCGCGGTTGAGCTTGATGTTTTCCAGGGCGTCCGAAATGATCGTCAGGTTTCGAAGGCCCAGGAAGTCCATTTTGATGAGGCCAAGGCCTTCACAGGTGGGGTAGTCGAACTGCGTGATCACCTGGCCGTCCTGGATGCGGCGCATGATCGGAATGACGTCGATGATGGGATCCGAAGACATGATGACACCGGCTGCGTGGACACCCCACTGCCGCTTCAGGCCTTCAATGCCAAGGGCCGTCTCGAAGACCTTGGCAGCTTCCGGATCAGTGCTGATCAGTTGGCGGAAATCACCGGCTTCGCCGTACCGCTTGGAGTCGGGGTTCTGGATGTCCGCCAGGGGAATGTCCTTGGCCATGACCGCCGGCGGCAGTGCCTTGGTCAACTGCTCGCCCATGCTGAACGGGTAGCCCAGCACGCGGGAGGAGTCTTTCAGCGCCTGCTTGGTCTTGATGGTGCCGTAGGTAACGATCATGGCGACGCGCTCATCACCATATTTGCGCGTTACATAGTCGATCACCTCGGAGCGCCGCCGGTCATCGAAGTCGACGTCGAAGTCGGGCATGGACACGCGGTCCGGGTTCAGGAAGCGCTCAAAGATGAGGCCGTGTTCCAGGGGATCAAGGTCCGTGATGCGCATGGCGTAGGCCACCATGGAACCGGCACCGGAGCCACGCCCGGGACCTACCCGGATGCCGTTGTTCTTGGCCCAGTTGATGAAGTCGGCCACCACCAGGAAGTAGCCCGGGAAACCCATGGACGTGATCACTTCAAGTTCGTAGTCTGCCTGCGTGCGCACCTTGTCCGGAACACCGCCGGGGTAGCGCACGGCCAGTCCCCTGGCCACCTCCTTGACCAGCCAGGACGTCTCATCTTCACCGGGCGGGCAGGGGAACCTGGGCATGTAGTTCGCCCCGGTGTTGAAGGAGACTTCACAACGTTCGGCGATCAGAAGGGTGTTGTCGCAGGCGTCGGGATGATCGCGGAAGAGTTCGCGCATTTCCTGTGGAGACTTCAGGTAGTAGCCACTGCCGGAGAACGCGAAGCGCGAACCGCCGTTGTCATACGTAGGTTCCAGGAGCGTTGAGCCTGACTGGATGGCCAGCAGCGCCTCGTGGGCCTTCGCGTCATGCTCATGGGTGTAGTGGAGGTCGTTGGTGGCCACCAGCGGCAGATTGAGTTCCTTGGCCAGCCGGAGGAGATCCCCGGTAACCCGGCGTTCGATATCCAGGCCGTGGTCCATTAGCTCGCAGAAATAGTTCTCTGCGCCGAAGATGTCCCTGAATTCTGCCGCTGCCTCCAGGGCTTCCCGGTATTGGCCCAGCCGCAGGCGCGTCTGGACTTCACCGGACGGGCAGCCGGTGGTGGCGATCAGGCCCTCCGAATACGTGTTCAGCAATTCCCGGTCAAGACGGGGCCACTTGCCGAACACCGCGTCCAGGGAAGCGATGGAGGAGGCCCGGAAGAGGTTGCGCATGCCGGTGTTGTTGTAGCTCAGCAGCGTCATGTGGGTGTAGGAACCACCGCCGGAGATGTCGTCCTTGCGCTGGTGTTCTTCACCCCAGCGCACACGGCTCTTGTCCGTTCGGGCGGTCCCCGGAGTGACGTAGGCTTCGACGCCGATAATGGGCTTGATGCCCTGGTCCGTGGCGCGTTTCCAGAAATCAAAGGCACCAAACAGGTAGCCGTGGTCTGTGGTTGCCAGCGCAGGCATCCCCAGGCGCTCAGTCTCGTTGAACAACTCCCCCAGCCGGGCGGCGCCGTCCAGCATGGAGTATTCGGTGTGGTTGTGGAGATGGACAAACGAGGCATTGCTGGAAGTCACCGGGACAGTCTACCGGTCGCTTGCAGCCCCTGCGGGTAGGACACGTAAGACCCGGCGGTCAGGCCTGGCCGCTTTCCAGGAGCTCCAGCGCATACCTTAGATCAGCGGGATATTCGCTGGTTACCTGCACGGGCTCGCCGCTGCGGGGGTGGGCGAAGGTGAGGCTGCGCGCGTGCAGCCACTGACGGGTCAGGCCAAGATTGGCCGCCAGCCGCGGATCGGCGCCGTAGGTCAGATCACCTGCACATGGATGGCGAAGCGCCGAAAAATGGACCCGGATCTGATGGGTACGGCCCGTTTCCAGATGCACTTCCACCAGGGTGGCTTTGCCGAAAGCTTCCAGTACCTCGTAGTGCGTGACGGACGGACGGCCGTCTTCGATCACCGCAAAGCGCCAATCGTGGCCGGGGTGGCGGCCGATCGGGGCATCGATGGTGCCCTCGAGCGGATCCGGGAGTCCCTGGACCACGGCGTGGTAAACCTTCTCCACGGTGCGCTCCTTGAAGGCGCGCTTGAGAACTGTATAGGCGTGCTCGGTTTTGGCCACCACCATAACCCCGGACGTCCCAACGTCCAGCCGGTGCACGATGCCGGCCCGCTCCGATGCCCCGGAGGTGGAGATCCGGTAGCCGAGGCCCGCAAGCCCGCCCACCACAGTGGGGCCAACCCAGCCCGGCGACGGGTGGGCTGCTACCCCCACCGGCTTATCAATGACGACAAAGTCCTCGTCATCGAACAGGACGTTCAGGCCTTCCACAACTTCCTCCACAACATTCAGCGGGTCCGGGCGTTCCGGAATGGTGACCTGCAGTACGGTTCCTTCCTGGAGCCTTGCCGACTTTCCCACCGGACGGCCGGCATCCAGGACGTTCCCTTCGGCCAGCAGGACTGCGGCGGCAGAACGGGAGATCCCCAGCAGCCCGGCTACAGCGGCATCGGCACGCAGTCCGGAGTGGCCGGCGTCGACGATGTATTCCTCACTCATGGCCGGCTTCCTTGGCTGGATCCTGTCCTACACCATCAAGCGGTATCCCTCTGAGGGTCAGCAGACAGATGATGACCACCGCGGACACCACAGCGGAATCGGCAATGTTGAAGATGGCGAAGTTGGGCAGCTGGATGAAATCCACCACGTGCCCCATGCCGAAGGACGGTTCCCGGAAAAGCCGGTCGGTCAAGTTGCCCAGCGCTCCGCCCAGCAGTAGCCCAAGAGCCAGGGCCCACCACTTTGACCCCAACTTCCGGACCTGGAACAGAATGGTCACGGAGACGGTGGCCATCACGATGGTGAACACCCAGGTGATGTTCTCGCCAATCGAAAAAGCTGCGCCCGAATTACGGATGAAGTACCAGTGCAGCAGTGGCGGCAGGACCGGGATCTGCTCGCCTTCGACCATATTGGCCGTCACCCAAAGCTTGGTGAGCTGGTCAAAGACGTAGGCGAAGACGGCAAAGCCCGCAAAAAGGCTAATGAGGACCTTCCGCTGAGGCCGTCGGGCGGCGGATGTTGATGGGGCGTCGTCGACGGTGTCGTCTGTCATGGTGCTTTCATTCGGCGTAAAACCTGAAGGACTGGAACGGCGAGGTAAAACTGAAGGCCGGCGGCCGAGGAATCCTCAGCCGCCGGCCTTCAGAATACTTGCTGGTGAATCAGTTGGCGTCGCTGGACTCAGGGGCAGCAACGGAACCGCGTGCGTCAAGGTCGCGCAGTTGGCCTTCGATGTAGGCCTTGAGGCGTGAGCGGTAGTCACGCTCGAAGCCGCGAAGCTGCTCCACCTTGCGCTCCAGGACCGACCGCTGCTGTTCCAGGGCGCCGAGGATTTTGCGGGACTTCTCCTGTGCATCGTTGACCAGGCTGCTCGCTTCGATCTGCGCCTCGGCGATGATCTTGTCCTTAAGCTCCTGGCCATCGGCAACGTGGCGGTCGTGCATCTGCTGTGCCATAGCGAGCAGGCCTGCAGCGGACTCAGCCGAAACCGAACCGGCCGCTGCCGTGGCGGGCGCCTGCGCGGAAACAGCTGCAACCGGCTCCACTTCCTTCTTTTCCGCCTTGGGAGCGGGCTCAGCCTTGGCTTCCTGCTGCTTCTCCGGCTTGGCGGGAGCGGGTACGCTCTCAACAACCGGTGATGCTGCCGTGGTGTTAGCGCTGGTACCGGAACCGGCTTCGGCGAGCTTCTTGCGAAGTTCGTCGTTTTCCTGGTTCAGGCGCCGCAGTTCGACGACGATTTCGTCCAGGAAGTCGTCAACCTCGTCCTGATCGTAGCCTTCGCGAAACTTGGTCGGCTGAAAGCGCTTGTTGACAACGTCTTCTGGCGTCAAAGCCATCTGGTCACCTCTTGGTCTAGTTAGTCAGTAGGGCCTTCCGGCCGTCCAAAACTACGGTACCTAAATATCGTGTGCTTACTCTAATTCAACACCGTAGTGTCAAACCCGGGTTTTTCCGGAAATTTACGCCAGGCCCCGCGTGATGCCCATCGCGATACTGACCGCGATGAACAGCAACAGGAAGCCCAGATCCAGGCTGATTCCACCCAGTCGCAGCGGCGGGATCAGGCGTCGCAGGACTTTCAAGGGCGGGTCAGTGATGGAGTACACCGTATGCGCCGTGACAAGAGACACGCCCCGTGGCCTCCATTCGCGGGCAAACATCTGCACCCAGTCAAATACCAGGCGGATAATCAGCGCCACGAAGAACAACAACAAAGCAATGTAGACAAGCCCGAAGACTAAACCCATGACTTAACCCATAACTCCGTGTTGATCGCGGACAGACCTGCTGCCCTGGTGGTGGTGTTTCTATTCCAGCACGGATGCCAGACAGTTTCCTGCCTGGCATCCGCGGTGGAAAGCTATCAGGTTCAGCTCTGGTTAAAGAAGCTTGCCTGCGTCTCGCTGACCTTTTTGTCATCGCCGATAACTTCAATGTACGACGGCGACAGCAGGAAAACCTTATTCGTGACGCGTTCGATGCTGCCCCGGAGGCCAAACACGAGGCCGGCAGAGAAATCGACCAGCCGCTTAGCGTCTGACTCCCCCATATCCGTCACGTTCATGATGACGGGAATGCCGTCCCGGAAACTCTCGCCGATCAGCTTGGCATCGTTGTACGAACGCGGGTGGATCGTCGTGATCTGGCGCAATCCGCCAGTCTCTTCGCGGCTGGAGGCCGCACGTTTGATAGGAGTCACAGGTGCGCGGTATTCCTCTTCGGCGGCATGGGATGATTCGCGGACGACCTCGCGAACAGGCGCCGGTGCACGGCGTTCCTCGCGGTCATGTTCCATCGATTCGTCCCCGTCCTTCTGGTGGGTGTGGATCTCGGACTCGTAATGCTCATCGCCATCGGCGAGCCCAAGATAGATCATTGTCTTGCGCAGAGCGCCGGCCATGGTCGACTCCTAATCGTGTCCGAAGGCGGGCCTGCCCATGTGTAGGCAACCGGAGCCCGGCCATTCACTTCCAATACCACGACGCTACCCCACGGCCGGACGCGATCCGAGAATATCGGACCCTATCCTCAGGTGTGTCGCCCCGAACCGCATGGCTGATTCGAGGTCCTGGCTCATGCCGGCGGAAATACCTGCGGCGCCCGGGTGTTCGGACTGCAACCGCGCAGAAATCCCGGCAAGTCTTTCGAACGCTGCATCGGCGGGTGCCCCCAGGGGAGCCACTGCCATCACTCCTGCCAGGCGAAGCAGCGGGGATGAGGAAATGCGCTCTGCCAACTCCGGAACAACATGCGGCGCAGCACCGCCACGCTGCAGATTTCCCGGGTCACGGGCCCGATCATCGGAGCCTTCGTCGAGGTTCACCTGGATGAAGCACTCCAAGGGGGCCCGGCCACTGCGCTCAACCTCGGCCGTCATGGCCTTGTCCAGCGCGCCGGCCAACTGAAGGCGGTCCACCGAGTGGACGGAATGTGCATACTTCACCACAGATTTGGCCTTATTGCTCTGCAGTTGCCCAATAAAATGCCAACGAACCGGACCGGTGATGTCAGGGAACCCGGAAACGTCCGCGGCCTTGGCAGCAGCCTCCTGGTCGCGGTTCTCACCGAAATCGTGGATACCCAGCGAAGCCAGCAGGCTTACATCGGCGGCCGGATGGAACTTCGTCACGACGATCAGCTGCGGGGCCGGCCCGTCGCGGAGGGCGGCCGCAGCCGCAATGCGGCCCTGAACGGCGGCGAGTTTCCTGGCAAGCTGCTCACGGCGGTCCACATCAGGAACACCTTCAGCCATGACTCCACACCAGCCCCGCAAATCGTCCGGCCTGCTGGTTACGGCGGTAGGAGTAAAGCTTCGGTGTTTCAAGAGTGCAGGGCCCCGAGTACTTGATGTCGATGCCGGCAGCTTCCAGTTGGCTCCGGACCCCCTGTGGCAAGTCAAGGGCAGGTGTCCCCCAGCTTGTCTCGGAGGCGGTCCCGGGCACGGCCTGATCCACTTCGGCCTGCATGGCAGGAGGAACCTCGTAGCAACGCCCGCAAATAGATGGGCCAAGCCACGCACTGATCCGCCCTGCCCCTGCTCTGCGCATCTGCACAACTGTGCGCGGGATAACGCCAGCGGCGAGGCCGGGCCGGCCGGCATGGGCGGCGGCCAGAACCGCCGGCCCTGACGTGGTCTCGCCCACCATGATTACCGGGACGCAGTCGGCCACCATCACGGCGAGCGGGACCGCAGAGCTCACCATGGCATCCACAGCAGGCGCGGGGCCGGCAGGTCCGTCCAGCACCGCAACGTCAGCACCGTGAACCTGGTTCATGAACTGGAAACGGCGGGGTGAGATTCCAGCGGCCAACTCAACGGCAGCACGACGCCGGGCAACATCCGCCGCGTCGTCTCCAACGTGCAGCGCGAGGTTCCCAGCGCCGGTGTCAGTGAAAGCGACCGAAACCCCAGGCAGGGCTTCGCTACGCCACAAGAACAAGTGGTGCCTACTTCAGGAAGTCAGGGACATCCAGGTCGTCCGAGTTGCTGCCCGAAAGGTCTGGCTCAACGACTGCGGGAAGGTCGACGTCGAATCCTGAGTCTGCGGGAACGGCTGCCGGACGCTGCTGTCCCCAATTGCTTAGGCCCGCGGCACCCATTCCGGCGTGCACTGGCTGAACCTGCGACAAACGCGAATCAGCCTGCTGGGAAGGAGGTGCGGCAGGTGCGGCAGGACGCTGCGGAGCCGACTGCGGCAGCGACTGGTCCATGGACGGCGACGTGGCTTTGACGTCATCAAATCCGGCGGCGATGACGGTGACACGGGCTTCGTCGCCCAGCGCATCATCGATGACGGCGCCGAAGATGATGTTGGCCTCGGGGTGCGCAACTTCCTGGACCAGTCGTGCGGCCTCGTTGATCTCGAAGAGGCCAAGGTCCGAACCACCCTGGATGGAGAGCAGCACGCCGTGGGCGCCGTCGATGGATGCCTCCAGGAGCGGCGAGGCGATGGCGAGCTCGGCGGCCTTCACCGCGCGGTCCTCACCGCGGGCGGAGCCAATGCCCATCAAAGCCGAACCGGCACCCTGCATGACTGACTTAACGTCGGCAAAGTCGAGGTTGATCAAGCCGGGAGTGGTGATGAGGTCCGTGATGCCCTGCACGCCGGACAGCAGGACCTGGTCCGCTGAACGGAAGGCGTCCAGGACGGAGACGTTGCGGTCGCTGATGGACAGCAAGCGGTCGTTGGGGATGACGATGAGGGTATCGACTTCGTCCCGGAGCGCGTCGATGCCGGCCTCGGCGGAACCGGCGCGGCGGCGGCCCTCGAAGGTGAAGGGACGTGTGACGACGCCGATGGTCAGCGCGCCCAGAGAACGTGCGATCCGTGCGACGACGGGGGCACCGCCGGTTCCCGTGCCACCACCTTCGCCTGCGGTAACGAACACCATGTCAGCCCCGCGGATGACTTCCTCGATCTCATCGGCATGGTCTTCCGCGGCCTGCTTACCCACCTCCGGGTTGGCGCCGGCCCCGAGGCCCCTGGTGAGTTCCCGGCCAACGTCAAGCTTGACGTCGGCGTCACTCATAAGGAGGGCCTGGGCGTCGGTGTTGATGGCGATGAACTCGACTCCGCGGAGGCCAACCTCGATCATCCGGTTGACTGCGTTCACGCCACCGCCGCCGATGCCGACGACCTTGATGACGGCCAAGTAATTCTGCGGTGCTGCCACGTTACGTGTCCCTTGTTCGTGTCCTGTTGCGAAATCTGCTGGAGTCGAGCTTGAAGCCAGCAACCTTAACCCTCGACCTGAAGGTTACAGTTATGTCAAGTAACTCTTGTCTGTGACGCTATTTCCTATGCTTCCCACATTCAATAACCGCCCCCGCGTGTCGTGGTAATCCACAGTATTTTCGCCGCTTAGCGGGTTACGGGGTTGCGGGGCGCGCTGACATCGTAGATCCTCACTGGATTCTCCGGGTCCACCGGGACCTGCAGCAGCGCCTGCAATACCTTGGCCTTCAGCTCGCGCTCCTCCGCGTTGCCCCAGACCACCGTCTGCCCGTCGATGAGTTTGAGCTCCACGGCGTCCACCGACTGGGCTGTTGCATTCGAGAGCCGGGCGAGGATTTCCGGGGGCAAGGCGCCCAACACCGCCGCCGTTGCCTGGAACAGCTCCTGTCCAATGGCTCCGGCGCCGCCATCGATCACAGGGAGGGCCGTTGACGCCGGGTCCGCGATGGTGGCCAGCTGGACGCCATCAACATCAACCATCAGGTACTGCTCCCCCTGCTTGACCAGCGCCACCGGCACCCGCTCCTGGATTTTCACCACCAACTCGGACGGCGGCCGTGCCTGCACGCTGACGTCCTTCACCTGGACCAGCGGCACAAGAAGCGCCTTTACCTCAGCCTCTGCCACCTGCGGCAACGGAACGCCCTGCACCGGCTGGAGTGCCGCCTGGACCTGATCGGCAGTGAGCAGCTGGGTGCCGGAGACCGTGACCGTCCGGATAGCCAGGACCGGCGAAAACACAGCAGCAGCAATAATTCCGGCCGTCAAGGCCGCTGCAATGCACGCTGCCAGAAGGATGTTGCGACGCAGCCGCTTTCCCCGGGGTTCAGGAAAGGCGAGGATGCTTGCTCCTGCCGGACTCCCCGGCACTTTGCTGCTGACGGTGGAATCGGGCGGGCCGGGAAGATCCCTCGACGCCGAAATAACACCGGTGCCAGCGGATTTCCCGGCGGTACCGGTGGAGCTTCGAGTACCGGAACTGTCGCCGTCCGGGCCGGCGTACTTGTCCCGCGGAACGGGCGGTTTCCGTCCGCTAGCCATCCAGCGCCTCCACGATCAGTGGCCCGTAAGAGGTGACGTCGCCCGCGCCAACCGTCAGGACAATGTCACCGTCGACGGCGACAACTGCAACTGCGTTGACGGCATCCCCGGCGCTCACCAGCCGGCCGCCCGCGCCGAGGCGCCGGGTGATCAGTTCACTGCTCACCCCCGGAATCGGGTCCTCCCGGGCGGGATAGATGTCCAACACCAGGGACGAATCCGCAAGCTTCAACGCCTCCGCGAATTCATCAGCAAATTCCCTCGTCCGTGAAAACAGGTGCGGCTGGAACAGGACATGGACCTTGTTGTTCCCCGCCACACTCCGGGCGGCCGCAATAGCCGCCCGGACTTCGGTGGGGTGGTGTGCGTAGTCGTCGTAAACCCGAACACCCCGGGCAGCGCCCTTGAACTCGAACCTGCGCGAGGCGCCGGAGAACTGCTCGAGGGCGGCGGCAGCAGCGTTCAGGGGTACACCAAGCTCCAGGGCAACTGCCACCGCTGCTGCGGCGTTGAGGGCATTGTGCCGCCCCGGCACTTGCAGCTTGAGCGGGTAGCGTGCTTCACCTGCACTGACCCACACCTGCCCCGGGCCGCCGTCATCAATTCTCACGTCAGCGTCCTGGCCTGTCCCATAGCGGACCACACGGCTACTTCCCCGGGCGGCCGTCCGGGAGGCCAGGGCTTCTGCCCCGGCGTCATCAGCACAGGCAATGAGCGTCCCGTCCGCGGGAAGGAGCTCACTGAATTTGTCGAAGGATGCGTAAACGGCCTCCGCCGTGCCGTAGTGGTCCAGATGGTCGGGCTCAACATTCGTCACGACGGCGATCTGCGGCCGGTAGTTCAGGAAGGAACCATCCGACTCATCGGCTTCGGCAACAAAAATGTCCGTGGTACCGTCAGCAGCGTTTACGCCGAGTGCCGGGACGTTGGCACCGATGGCGAACGACGGATCCAGTCCGGCGCCGCGGAGCAGCACGGTGATCATGGACGTAGTGGTGGACTTGCCATGCGTACCGGCAACGGCAACTACTGTATCGGTGGACATCACAGCGGCCAGGGCCTCCGAACGGTGCAACACCGTGAGGCCGGCTTCCCGCGCGGCCGACAGTTCAGGGTTGTCCTGCCGGATGGCCGAACCCGCTACTACCGTCGTGGCATCACCAAGGTTCGCAGCATCGTATCCAACGGTGATCCGGGCACCCGCCGCGGCGAGCTCTGTCATGACAGGCAGGTCCTTGGCGTCCGATCCGCTGACGGGCACCCCCCTGGCCACCATGATGCGGGCTACCGCGGACATCCCCACGCCACCTACGCCGATGAAGTGGATCCGGCCCAGGGAACTGATGCCGTCTGAGGCTGGTGTTGTCATGCTGATACCGCTTCCAGGACAAGATCAGCCATCCGCTGATCAGCGTTTCGGATTCCTAAGGTGTAGGCCGCGCTGCTCATCGCCTTAAGCCGGGCTGAATCCCGGAGCAGGGGCAGCAGTGACGCCTGGACCCACCCGGGCGTGAACTCCCGGTCCGCCACGAGTACAGCTCCGCCTGCGCGAACCAGTCCCCCGGCATTGAGGGCCTGCTCGCCGTTGCCGATAGGCAGCGGAACCAGGACAGCGGGAAGGCCCACTGCGGCCACCTCGCTGACCGTGGCTGCGCCCGCCCGGGCCAGCAGCAGGTCAGCCGCGGCATAGACCTGTTCCATGCCGTCCACATATTCAATTTGGTGATAGTTGGCTGCCGCCAGCAAGGAGCCGTCCCCGGCAAGCACAGCCTTGCCGCGACCCGTGATGTGGAGGGTTTGGATTCCGGCGGCGGCAAGTGCCGGCAGGGACGCAGCAATGGTCCTGTTGATCGATTGCGCGCCGGATGAGCCGCCGGTCACGATCAAGGTGGGAAGATCCGGGGCCAGGCCCAGTGACTCGCGGGCTGCCGCCTGGGCAGCTGTCCTGTCGAGGCCGGATACGCGCGTACGCATGGGCATGCCAACGTGCCGGGCCCCACGCAGGGGCGTACCCTCGAATGCAACGCCGACATGCGTGGCAAACAGGGCCCCCACCCGGTTTGCCAGGCCTGGCCGGGCGTTGGCCTCGTGGACGACGATGGGAATCCGTCTTTTCCGGGCTGCCAGGTACATCGGGGTACAGACGTAGCCGCCCACGCCCACCAGGACATCGGCCGCTGCCTCATCAAGAATCGCACCGGCCTGCCTGACAGCTCCGGCCATCCTGCCCGGCAGGCGCAGCAGGTCGATGGAAGGGCGCCGTGGAAACGGCACGCGGTCGATGGTCTGCAGCGGCAGACCGGCCGCCGGGACCAGACGCGTCTCCATGCCGGCGGCCGTGCCAACGGCCACAAGGCGGACGTCGGTCCGGGCAGACTGCAGGGCGGCTGCGATGGCAAGCAGGGGGCTGATATGTCCTGCGGTGCCCCCGCCTGCGAGGACGATGGACGGTGCTGTGGAAGTCATGGAAATTACTTACGCTTTCTTGCGGCGGATTGTTTCGCGGGCCCGGTCCCTGCAACTGCTGCGCTGCCAAACCCCAGGAGGCGCTTTGAACGGATCACTGGATCCATCTGTTCCCTGGCGAGCGATAGGACCACACCAATGGCGCACAGCGACATCAGCAACGCCGACCCGCCGTAGGAGATAAAGGGCAGCGGCACGCCGATCACCGGCATCAGGCCGGTCACCACCGCCATGTTGACGGTGGCCTGGCCGAGGAGCCACACCATGATGGTGCCGGCGAGGACGCGGTGGAAGGGGTCCTGCTGGGCCACCACCACGCGGTAGATGGCGGCACCAAGGATGGCAAACAGGATCAGTACGACGCCGGTACCCACCAGGCCGAGTTCCTCACCGATGATGGCGAAAATGAAGTCGTTGTGGGCTTCAGGAATCCAACTGTACTTCTGCCGGCTCTGTCCAAGTCCTACGCCGAACCAGCCTCCCGATGCCAGGCCGTAGAGGCCGTGCATTGCCTGATAGTTGGCGTCTGTATCGGTGGCGTCCTCGCCTGTCCACCAGGAGGTGATGCGGCGCACGCGGTTGGCGTTGGTCAGCGCCATCACCAAAACCCCGACGATCGCTGCGATGGCTGCTATACCGAAGAAGTACAGCCTGACTCCGGCGAAGAACAGCGCCGCGGCGGCAACCATGACAATGATCATGACGGTTCCGAGGTCTTTCCCCGCAAGTACCAGGCCAATGATAATTCCGGCAACGGGAACGACCGGGATGAAGGCGTGCCATCCGCGCTCCACGAGCCGGCCCTTCCGCGCCAATACGGTGGCCATCCACAGTGCCAGGGCCAGCTTCGCCGCTTCCGAAGGCTGGAACGTGAATCCCTCGACTTCAATCCAGTTCTTGTTTCCGTTAACGTCTTTACCGATCAGCAACACCAGGACCAGGAGCGCGCACGCCAAACCAATGGCCGGCCAGGCAAGTCGCTTCAGCCAGGTGACATTGATGCGGGACAGGATAAACATCACTGCCAGGCCGACGATTGCGAAGATTCCCTGTTTGATGGCATCACCGTAGGGAGATTCACCGGCAGCAATGGATTCGACGCTGGAGGCGGACAGCACCATCATGATGCCGATCGCGGTGAGGGCGATCGTTGAACCGAGGATCAGGTAGTAAGTGGAGCCATTCCGGGAGGTACCCGTACCTTCCAGTGCAGCCCAGAAATTCCGGTACCACTCCATCGGGTTCACCGCCATGGCCCGTTTTGTGGGAGTGCTTGCCATCGTCACTCCTCGCCGGTGTGGGCCTGCCCTTCCACCAGCTCGCGGACAGCTTCGATGAAGGCGTCACCACGGTGAGCATAGGAAGAGAATTGATCCATTGATGCAGCCGCCGGGGCCATCAGGACGACGTCCCCTGGTGCGGCAAGCTGCGCTGCTGCCGCCACGGCCCGGGACATCACCGCTTCACCGGATTCCTCGGGACCTGTTGCCGTAGCGCGGTCTCCGCCCGTCGTGGCAGTCTGCATATTTTCAGTCTGGCCCGCCGAAGCCGTGATCACCGGGACATCAGGCGCGTGTCTCCGAAGCGCCTCCTGCAGCGGGGCCGGGTCCGTGCCCAGCAGGACAACGCCCTTCAACCGGCCGGAGTGGTCCCGCACCAGGTCCTCATAGCTCACGCCCTTGGAGAGTCCACCGGCAATCCAGACCACGCCGCTGAAAGAAGCCAACGAGGCTGCAGCAGCGTGCGGATTGGTGGCCTTGGAGTCGTTGACCCAGAGGACGTCGTTCATCCTGGCGACGGGCTGGATACGGTGATCACCGGGGAGGTAGCTGCGGATCCCCTGCCTGACGGCGTCCGGAGCGACCCCGTAGGCGCGCACGAGGGCGGCAGCAGCAAGGGCATTGGCCACCATGTGCCGCGGGGCTACCCTGCCCAGGTCCGGGATGGAGGCAAGCTCGGCTGCACTGTCCTTGCGCTGTTCAATGAAGGCGCGGTCCACCAGGAGGTCTTCGACGAGACCCAGCATGCTGACCGCGGGAGTGAGCGTCGTGAAGCCTACCGCCCGGCAGCCCTCGACGACGTCGGCGTTTTCCACCATCCGTTCGGTTTCAATCTGCTCCGCGTTGTAGATGCAGGCCTTCTGGGTATGTTCGTAAACCTTCGCCTTGTCCGCCAGGTACGAACCATAGGAACCGTGCCAGTCCACGTGGTCTTCGGCGACGTTCAGGCAAACGCTGGCCACGGGAGACAGGGAATGCGCCCAGTGGAGCTGGAAGCTGGACAGTTCCACCGCGAGGACGTCGTACTCCACGGGGTCGCGCAAAGCGTCGAGGATTGGCGTGCCCACGTTTCCTACCGCTATCGCCTTCAGGCCGGCGGCCTGAAGCATGGATTCGGTGAGGCCCACAGTAGTGGTCTTGCCATTGGTTCCCGTGATGCAAAGCCAGTCGGCGGTCTTACGGCCGGCCCGTTCGCGAACGCGCCAGGCCAGCTCCACATCTCCCCACACCGGAATATGCCTGCGCGCTGCGGAGGCGAGCAGGGCCTGGTCAGGACGCCACCCTGGCGAGGTCACGATCAGTTCAGGCCACTCGCCGTCGACCTTTGGGACAGACTGGACGGCATCCTCGCCGAGGAGGACATCCGCGGCACCCACAATGCGCAGGGTGTCTGCCTGGGCTTTGGCCCGTTCGGTAGTGGCCGCGTCCGCCACCACTACCCTGGCACCCAGTTCAATGAGGGTGTCGGCGGCGGCGAACCCGGAAACACCGATGCCCGTGACCACTACTTTCAGCCCTGCCCAGTCGGCGTCCCAACTGGTGAGGTTATTCAGTCTATCGATGATGGCGGAGTTCACAGGAGGACGACCCATTCGGCGTAGAAGATGCCCAGTCCCATGGCAACGAACAGGCCACCGAGGATCCAGAACCTGACCACTACGGTGACCTCGGCCCAGCCTTTAAGTTCGAAGTGGTGCTGCAAGGGCGCCATCTTGAAGAAGCGCTTGCCACCAGTTGCTTTGAAGTAGCCCACCTGGATGATGACGGAAAGGGTGATCAGGACAAACAGGCCACCGATGAACCCGAGCAGCAGTTCGGTGCGCGAAAGGATGGCAAATCCGGCCACTGCCCCGCCAATAGCCAGTGAGCCTGTGTCACCCATGAAAATCTTGGCCGGCGAGGTGTTCCACCACAGGAATCCAACGAGTGCAGCGCTGATGATGGCTGCCAGCAGCGCCAGGTCCAGGGGATCCCGCACCGTGTAACAGCCACCACCTGCCTGGCGGGGTGAGCCACAGGCCTGGTTGCTCTGCCAGATTCCCATCAGGGTGTAGGCGCCGAAGACCATGACCGAGGCACCGGCGGCAAGGCCGTCCAACCCGTCGGTCAGGTTCACGCCGTTGGTGGCTGCCGTGACGATCAGGTTGGACCACAGGACAAACAGAATGGCGCCCAGCACCGTGCCGCCAAAGGCAAGGTCCAGCCATGGAATATCGCGGACCAGGGATATCCGGGTTGACGCGGGCGTCAGGCCGTCCTCATCGGGAAAGTTCAGCGCCAGGACGGCGAAGATGATGCCCACCGCCCCCTGCAGGATCAGTTTGGCCTTGGCGTTCAGGCCCAGGCTGCGCTGCCGGGAAATCTTGATGAAGTCGTCCAGGAACCCCACCAGGCCCATACCGACCATCAGGAACAGGAGGATCAACGCCGAGACTGATGGTCCGGGAGAGCTCGGATTAATCATCCACATGATCACGTGCGTCAGTCCGTAACCCAGCAGGACAGCGCCAACCACCACGGTTCCGCCCATGGTGGGTGTACCGCGCTTGGTGTGGTGGGAGGTGGGTCCGTCATCCCTGATGAACTGGCCGTAGCTTTTGCGCACCAGGAGCCGGATGAACAGCGGGGTTCCTACCAGTGCCAGGAGCAAAGCCAGCCCGGCGCCAATCAAAAGTGCAATCACAGCAGGGCGCTCCCGTCGTGGGCTGTAGCTTCGGCGTGTGGAGGTAATGCTATCCGATCGCCCAAATGCCTCAGGCCGATGTCGCGGGATGATTTGAACAGGACAAGGTCCCCCGGGAGCAGTTCTGCTGACAGGATCTGGTAGGCCTCGTCAAGGGTTTCGGCGAAGATGCATTCGTCGCCCCAGGAACCTTCCTGGACTGCGGAGACATAGAGGGCCCGGGCTTCCCGGCCCACTACCAGGAGGCGTGAGATATTCAGCCGGACCACCTGTGTGCCCACAGCAGTGTGCTCCCGGATGGAGTCCTCCCCCAGTTCCAGCATGGCGCCGAGGACTGCCCAGGTGCGGCGTCCCTGGCCCAGATCCGCCAGGGTACGCAGTGCGGCCCTCATCGATTCAGGGTTGGCGTTATAGGCGTCGTTGATGACGGTCACGCCGTCGGCACGCTCCGTGCGCTCCATCCGCCAACGACTGGCGGTCCCCTGGCTGCTCAGTGCAGTGGCGATCCGGTCTGCAGGAACCCCCGCTGCGTGCGCGGCGGCAGCGGCGGCCAGGAGGTTGGCTACGTGATGGACGCCGATCAGCTGACTCGCCACGGCCACCGATTCGACGGCGCCCGGCACGAAGAGCTCAAAAACCGGATTGCCGGCCTCGTTTGTATCAACGGCAGCAGCCCGCAGGACGGCGTTGTCCTGAACCACGTTTTTCCGTTCCGCATCCTGGATTGCAGTGAACCCCAGCACCTTCGCCCGGGTGCGCGATGCCATGGCCGCCACTCGCTGGTCATCGAGGTTCAGCACCGCCGTACCGTCTTCGGCAAGGGCTTCGACCAACTCACCCTTTGCCTTGGCAATGTTTTCGACGCCGCCGAACTCGCCGGAGTGGGCGGAGCCAACGCCCAGAACCACTCCAATGTCAGGGGCCACCATTCCGGCCAGGTATCTGATGTGCCCGATTCGTGTAGCTCCCATTTCGATCACCAGGTAGCGGGTGTCCGCGTCTGCCGCCAAAACAGTCAGCGGGACGCCAACTTCGCCGTTATAGGAGCCCTGGGGAGCCACGGTTGGACCCTCCGCGGAGAACAGGCCGGCCAGGAGGTCCTTGGTGGTGGTCTTCCCTGCGGATCCCGTAATGCCGATCACCGTGAAGTCCGCGCCTGCTGCGGCGCGCTCCGCCCGGATGCGTCGAACGGCTTCGCGGGCAAGGTCGCCCATGGCCAGCACGGCATCAGGCACGATCACTGCGGGGTAATCACTGCCATCAGGCGACGGGACAGGCCGCTCGGCGAGCGTCAGTACTGCTCCACGCTCGAAGGCGGCGGCGGTAAAATCATGCCCGTCCGCGTGCTCGCCGGGCTTGGCCACGTACAACGCGCCAGCGCCCGCTTCCCGCGAGTCGGTCACAATCGACGTCGGCACAACGGCCGGGTCTGCAGTGAGGCGGCCATGGGTGATATCGGCGATTTCCGCCGCAGTAAATGCAATCATCTCGGTTTAGGACTCTATCCGCTCGTCTTGGAGAACGTTGAATCCCCTGGCTGTCAAGGCAGCCCGCAGCTCAACTCTGTCGTCGAGGGCCAGGTTGACTCCTTTGACTTCCTGCCACACCTCATGCCCTCGGCCGGCCACCAGGATCGTGTCAAGAGGGCCTGCCAGCTCCACGGCCCGACGTATGGCTTCTGCGCGCGGGAAAATGTCCAGGATCACGCATCCGAGGTTCTGCTCGTCCCGTGCCTTGATGGCACCGGCGAGGACGTCGGCGCGGATTGCTGCGGCATCCTCGTCGTGCGGATCATCGTCTGTGACAATCACAACGTCCGCGCCCTCGGCTGCAATGGCACCCATGCCGGGCCGCTTTCCCTGGTCCCGCTGGCCGGTGGCGCCAAAGACAACAATCAGCTTCCCTTCGGCGGCGGGCGGACGCACGGCTTCCAGGGCCCGGGCAAGGGCGTCGGGGTTGTGCGCAAAATCGACGACGGCGGCGGGCCGGGTTGCCACCAGCTGCATCCGTCCGGGGACGGCAACCATAAAGGGATCATGGGTGTCCAGCGTCCGCTGGAGCTCATCCGGAGCCACACCGGAGGCCAGGACCATCAGGGTGGCGAGGGCGGCGTTGGAGACGTTAAAGGCCCCCGGAAGGCCGCAGTGGACTGTGACTTCCACCCCGTCCGGCCCACTCAGGGTGAACTCCGTACCCAGGTCCCTGGGCCGCTGGGTCGAGACAGTCCAGTCAGCGGCAGTCGTTGCCCCGGAACCTGTGGCAAGTGTCACTACAGGTATCACGGCCTGGCCTGCCAGTTGCCTTCCCCAGGCATCATCCACGGTGACAACGGCCGTCCGCGCCCTGGCCGGAGTGAACAGCTCCGCCTTGGTACGGAAGTACTCCTCCAGCGTTCCGTGCAGGTCGAGGTGATCCTGCGTCAGGTTGGTAAATCCGGCAACATCGAAGGTCACTGCGTCCACGCGATGGAATTGCAGCGCGTGCGAAGAAACTTCCATCGACGCTGCATCGAGGCCGCGTTCCCGCATCAACGCCAGGAGGGCATGAACGTCCGGCGACTCCGGCGTGGTGAGGAGGCTGGGGATCGGGGCGGCTCCTGCCAGGATTTCGATCGTGCCGATCAACCCCGGCCTCTTCCCCAGTGCGCGAAGGAGAGAGTTGATGAAGTACGTCGTAGTGGTCTTGCCATTTGTACCGGTGACCGCGAACAGCCGGAGGTCACTTCCGCTGGACTGGCCGCGGTAAATCCGGGCAGCGAGCCGGCCGACATCACGGCGTGGTTCACTGGCCACCACCACCGGCACCTTCATGCCTTCATCCAGCGCAAGGATGCGTGCACCGGCGTCGTCAGTCAGAACGGCGGCGGCACCCCGCTCCACTGCCTGCGCCACAAAGTCGGCTCCATGACGCGAAGCGCCCTGCAGGGCCACATAGAGGTCACCTGGCTGCACCGTGCGGGAGTTCAGGGAAATACCGGTAACGGCAGCGGCACCGGTGGCGCCAGCCAGTTCCACGCCGACGACAGCGGCCAGTTCAGCCAGCGGGACAGGGCGGACCGATGAAGGCCGGAAGGCGGAACCGCCCTCGCCCTCAGGCGCTGGGGCTTTCGCCGCTTCCGGGGACGGGCCACGTCCGTTGGTGCCGGGCATTACTGGTTCTGACAAAAGGGTCTCCGATGGCGCTAGTCATACTTCCCTGCCTGCGGGGTAGTCCCCGCAGGCAGGTCATGCTGGATAAAAACGAACCTTGTGCCCGGCAAGCGGAAGCGGGCATAGCCGGCTTGGCAGGCCCGGCCCCGCCTACTCGGCGAACTGCGGGAGCCGCACTGGTTCTCCGGTGGACGGCTGGACGTTGTGGGTCCGCAGTACCTGGCTCATCACTGACCGGAACACCGGCCCCAGTGAGAAGGTTGTTAATTTGGGCTGTGGCCGTTGCACCACTACCTCAACAATAAACTGTGGGTCGTCCATGGGAGCCATCCCCACAATTGACGACGTAAACCCGCAGAACCCCAAGCCGTTGTCGCACGGGGATTCAGCGGTTCCCGTTTTAGCGCCCACGCGGTAACCATCGATGGCCGCGTCCTTGATGCGGCCTTCGGTAACGGCGCTCTCCAGCATGTCCTGGACCTGCTGGGCCGTTTCGTTGGATACCACCTGCTGCGCAGGCTTGGCCTCTACCTTTTCCTCGGTCCCATCAGGGCCAATGTAGCTGTCTATCAACCTGGGCTGAAGCATGACGCCGTTATTCCCAATGGACTGATAGGCGCGGACAGTCTGCAAGGTTGACTGGGAAACACCCTGCCCGAACATCACCGTCAGTTCCTGCCGCTCATCCCACTGTTCCCATGAGCTGAGGATGCCTGAGGCCTGGGAGGGTAGCCCAATGTCTGGAGCGTCGCCTATGCCAAACTTCTTGAGCCAGTTATAACGCTGCTCCTTGGTCAGGGCCTGGCCGGCTGCCACGGTACCGGTGTTCATGGAGTAACCCAGAATGCCCGCCAGTGTCCTCGTCTCCGGGCCGTGTTCGAAAGAGTCACCGATAGTCTGCCCGTTGAAGTTCATTTCGTGGGAAGGCAGTGAGTATTCGGACAACGGCGTCGCTTTGCCCTCCTCGATCAGCGCTGCAAGGGTCATCATCTTTTCCACTGATCCGGGCTCATAGGCGGCTGTGACCGACCGGACGCCACGGTCTTTGGCATCCACGGCACCAGGATTGTTCGGGTCCGGAGCGTTGGTGTCTGCCATCGCAATAATGTTGCCGGTCTTGATCTCTGTGACAACAAGTGAGGCCCACTCTGCACCCAGCGCTTCCTTCTGCGTCTGGATCGCCTGCTGGGCAAAATACTGGAGATCCGCGCTCAAGGTCAGTTTGACGTCCTTGCCGTCCACTGCCGGCGTCAGTTCGTCGATGCCCACCGGGATCCGGAGGCCGTCGGCGCCGATCTCAAAGAGCCGTTCACCGTCCTTGCCTCGAAGCACCTCATCCTGGGTCTGCTCCAGGCCGGCCTGGCCGGTTCCGTCTACAAGGAAACCAACAATGCCGCCGGCTACGGACCCGTTGGGATAGACGCGCTTACTGACGCCTTCAGTGACCAGGCCCGGTATACGAAGCTTGGAAATCCGGGCTTCCACGTCCGGCTCCACGTCCTTGGCGAGGATGGTGTAGCGGGACTCCCCTGTCACTGCCTGGCGGACGTCCTCCACTTTCAACCCCAGGAGTGCTGCCAGCTCCCCGATGCCCTGGTCACGACTGACCTCCACCAGCTCGCCATTGTCGTTGAGCCTGTAGAACGAGTCATTTTCAGTGTTACGGAGTTGGTCCACTACTACGTTGTAGCGGATCACGCTGTTCGCCAGCACGGTTCCATCGGCGTCCAATATGCTGCCCCGTTCGGCCAGGAGCACGGCAGGCTGCAGGCGGTTCTTCAACGCAGCTTCAGCCATCCCACCCACGTCCAGCCCCTGCACCATGAACAACCTTCCACCCACCACGAGGAGGAGGACCAGCATTATTCCCAGTCCCATGCGCAGGCGACCACTGGCCCCCGGAGGCTGGGGCCGACCATTGGAACGGGCGCGGGCTTTGCGTTGTCCGGCCTTGGATCCGGTTGCAGTTCCGGCCTTGCCCAGCGGTCTGGCCTGCCCCGCGGTGGCGGACAGCCGCGGCTTCTTTCCTGATGCTCCAGGTTTGCCGGTATCTTGCGCCACGATTATCCCTTGCTGCCTGGTGGGGCCGATCGTTGGTTACTGTCCTGGAGTCCGCTGTTCCGGTTCCGGCACCGAACCGCCGTTCAATTCGACAGCTGGCGCCGGCGCCGCAGGGGGCTGACCTTCTGGCGCGGCTCCTGTCCCCGCTGCAGTACCCGCTGCCGGCACCTCCGGAGATTCCGGAGCGGTGTCGGCGGGTTCCGACGCCTCAGCCGGGGCCCGGTTCTCCAGGGGCTCACCCGAAGTGGCGGGCGGTACGACGCTGAGTTGTCCGGCGACGGCCGGAGCAGGGATGACTGCCCCGCCCGGAACACCGGACGCTGCCGGAGTGGCCTTTCCGGTGACCTTAAGCGTGGAAAGGTCGATCTGACCCTTACTTGGGGAGGCAACCATACCCAACTGGGTGGCCTTGGCAGCCAGGTTCTGTGGAGCTTCAAAGTTCTGCACCTGCTGTGCCAGTTCCTGATTTTCCTTCGTCAGGGTGGACTGCGTGCTTTTGAGTTGAACCAGGCTGTACTGCGCTGAGGAGACCTGGATGTTCAGGACGAGAACGGTCACCAGGGCAAGCGCCAACAGAGCAAAGCACATCACCACAAAAGGTGTGCGGCGCTTCCGTGGCACCGACCGGACAACGGAGAGCGGGGTACGCTCCCGGCGGCGACCCGGGTCCAGGCTGCGGGTGCTGCCGCCTGGAGACAGGGGCAAGTTTGGTGCTGCTGCTGAGCTCATGCGGACCTCCCGGGCTTGATCCGTTCGACTGCGCGCAGCCGGGCTGACGCGGCACGAGGGTTCTCTTCGATTTCTGCCGCAGTGGGCACCTCAGTTCCCTTGGTCAGGGTTTTCAGATGCGGTTTGTGTTCCTCCAGTTCCACCGGAAAGCCCAGCGGTGCGGAGGACTTGGAACCGGCCTGGAAGACGGACTTAACAATCTTGTCTTCCAGTGAGTGATACGACATCACCACTACGCGTCCGCCGAGCGCCGTCGCAGCGACCGCAGCGGGCACGGCCCGCTGAAGGACATCCAGTTCTTCATTGACCTCGATGCGAAGGGCCTGGAAGGTCCTTTTGGCCGGATGCCCGCCGGACTTGGCGGCACCGGCGGGAACGACGGCCCGAATGACGTCCACCAGTTGGCCGGTGGTAGTAAATGGCTGTGAGACGCGGGCAGAGACTATCCGGTTGGCAATCCGGCCCGCGAACTTCTCCTCGCCCCACGTTCGGATAATCCGCACCAGGTCTTCTTCGCTGTAGTTGTTAACCACGTCCGCTGCAGTCTGCCCCCGGCTGGTGTCCATGCGCATGTCCAGCGGTGCGTCGAAGGAGTATGCGAAGCCACGCTCGCGCTCGTCGAGTTGCAGTGAGGACACGCCAAGGTCCATCAGGACGCCGTGGACTTCAGCAAAGCCAAGATCGTCCAGTACGGCTTCGATTTCGTCGTAAATGGCGTGGACCAGGTCCGTCCGTTCCTGGTAAGGAGCCAGCCTGGCTCCTGCCAGCGCAAGGGCTTCTTCGTCGCGGTCAATGCCGATCAGGTGCAGGTCCGGGAAGCGCTGGAGCATGGCCTCGGAGTGGCCGCCCATACCGAGCGTCGCGTCGATCGCTACGGGCGTCTCGCCCCGTTTCCGTGCAGCCTCGAACCCGGGAGCCAGCAGATTGATGCACCGGTCCCGCAGGACCGGTACATGGCGTTCGGACGTTGGCTTGGGCTGGTCTGTCATGCCTTCGTCCTCCTGTCGACTCGGTGAAGTGGAATTCTGGACACTGAGCTGGTTCTTAAACCGGATCCCCATCCGCGCCTATCCCCTGCGTCCGCCTGGCTCCGGGGAAGTGAGTCAGGTGGAGCGTTGGATGGGCGGCTGGAGATCCCATTCAAGAACCCTCCGGCGGGCTGCTTCCGGTGATCACAGGATTCCCGGAATAGCGTCGTCGGTTTCGGAGAAGGCAGTTTCCTGCTCCGCGAGGTACTGGCTCCAGGCTTGGGCATCCCAGATCTCAGCGCGCGTTCCGGCTCCGATAACGGCCAGCTCGCGCCCCAATCCTGCGTACTCCCTTAGCGCGGGCGGAATGGTTATCCGCCCCTGCCTGTCGGGTACCTCGTCAGAGGCTCCAGAAAGAAAGACGCGGATGTAGTCACGGGCCTGCCGGGAAGAGATGGGCGCCTCCCGCATTTGCTCGTGTACCCGCGAGAATTCCTTCTCGCTGAAGACGTAGATGCAACGCTCCTGGCCCCTGGTGAGGACCAGACCGGCCGCAAGTTCCTCGCGAAACTTGGCCGGCAGGATAATCCGCCCCTTCTCATCAAGCCGCGGCGAATGAGTGCCCAGAAACACTGGCCCACCGCCCGTCTGATGTTAGGGATTGCACTCCTGCGCTGCCACTACCCTCTTATGTCCTCCACATTACTCCACTTTCCTCCCCAGTCAACGCGACACGGGGCAGATGGCTGCGGGAAGACGCAACAAATCCGCGCAGGCACTGGGCAAACGTCGGTGGTGGGAAGTGGAGGGCCGGGGCGCCCCTCCTCGACGCCTAGGAACCTGAGAGTGCCAAAGGGCCCGTTAAATGGCGAAGGACCCGCCGGAGCGGGTCATTCGATGCCTGTCAACAAGAAGGGCGGGATGCCCAGGGAGGAAAGTGGAGCGTCGGCCTAGGGTTCGCCGCGGCGCCTTTCATCCCAGCGTTCTTCGAGGCTGCTCATAAACGAGCTGCGCTGCTTGGCACCTTTGGCAGAGCGTCCAGCACCCTTACCGGATTTGCCGGCTGAGCTGCGGAGGGTGGCAAAATAAACGCCTGCGCCCATGATGATGAAACCGAGGACCCCCACAAAAATGTTTTGTATGGTCACGCCGACGAGCAACAACAAGATTCCGGCCAAGGCACAGAACACACCCATAATGATGTGCCGCGTTGACCAAGAGCGCGCAGGATCGGATCCCATGGAGCTGGCAAACTTGGGATCGTCCTCATGCAGTTGCTTCTCGAGCTGTTCCAGCAACTTCTGTTCGTGCTCCGAGAGCGGCATCACGACCTCCTTAATGTAGGCCAACGTCCGGCCAGGCCCAGCAAATACTTCCGCTTCCTTAACGCCCGGTCACCCGACTTGGTTCCCCTTCGCCGTCACTGGCGAAGAAACCGCAGACGCCCGGACCCCAAAGCAGCAGCCACTATTGCGATAGCTCCTGAACCATGTCCAAACGTTCGAAAATCTATGTACAAATAAGGATAGTTTGTCCGGGCCGGAACTGAAAGACACCTGGGATTTCGGCTGGCTGGGATTTCACCTGGAAGAGTCAGCCCGATTCCCCGGGAGTGTCCAGCAATCTGGCCGGAAGGACGGATTTGTTGCCAAAACGTCGGGTGACTTCATCAAGTGCTTCCTCGGCCGCACGCCAGTTGTCATCCCGCCGATCAAGGCTGAGTTGGAGCGCTGTGAGCGATTTGGGCTCAAGCTGCTCCGCACGCACCCCTACCAGCCGGACAGCCAGGGGACGCGCGCCCAGGCCGGCCAGCAACTGGACGGCCACTTCATAGACCAGCTGTGCGCTGTCAATGGGTGTGGGAACCGTCCGGCTCCGCGTAACAGTCGAAAAGTCGGAGTAGCGGAGCTTCAGGGCCACGGTCCTTGCCAGCATCCCGGAATTACGCAGCCTCGACGCGGTGCGGTGCGCGAGCCGAAGCAACTCGCGGTGGAGGAGGACGTCGTCAAAGGTGTCAGTGGTAAACGTCTCTTCCGCCCCAATGCTCTTTTCTTCCCTGACGGGGGTTACCGGCCGGGAGTCGATCCCCCAGGCGAGGCGGTGGATGTGTTCACCGGTGGCTCCGAGGGATCTCTTAAGGGACGACGCCGGTGTGGCAGCGACATCCGCGACGGTCCTGATCCCCATCCGCGCCAGCACCTGGGCGGTCTTTTCACCAACACCCCAAAGCGCTCCCACCGGGAGGGAGTGCAGGTATGGAACGGTTTCTTCGGGCTCGATCACCAGCAGCCCGTCCGGCTTGCAGCGGGTTGAGGCAATCTTCGCCACGAACTTGTTGACGGCTATTCCTACCGAAGCGGTGATCCCTAGTTCGCTGGACACCCGGCGGCGGATGAGGGCGCCGATCTCCGCAGGAGGACCAAGCCGGCGGATGGCGCCGCTGACGTCCAGGAAGGCTTCATCCACGCTCAACGGCTCGACCAGGTCCGTAATGGATTCAAAGAGCGCCATCAACTGAGCGGAGACCTCGTAATAGAGGCCGTGGCGGGGTTCGATCACGAGGGCCTGCGGGCACATCCGGACCGCTACTGCCATCGGCATCGCCGATTTCACGCCCGAAGAACGCGCTTCATACGAGGCGGACAGCACCACCGAGCGTTCGCCGGGAAACCCCACAATGATGGGTTTGCCGCGCAGCTCCGGGCGGCTGCGAAGTTCAACCGATACGAAGAACGCATCCATATCCACGTGCAGAATGGCACTGCGGCGGCCCGGCCCGGCCGGCGTCGATGGCAGGCCGACACCATTCTCCTGCACCCTGCCGATCTTTCCGCTTCTGTCCCTATCCACGCGCACGCTGCAATCCTATGTTGGGGGACTGACTAAACTGGAGGCAGTATCCCGTTTTTCAACGTCCGTTTTACAACTCCAGGAGGAACTGCCCTGTGACGACTATTGGTATGAAGGCGCCGCTTCGCGTGGTGCTGCTCGCCACGGGGGCCGTCCTGGCGCTAACCGCCTGCACGTCCGGCGGCCCGGTTCAATCATCCCCTCCGGCCCCGTCCGCCACAACGTCAGTGGACCCGCTGCCCACCCCGACCGCAGAGAAGGAGGACGGCGGACAACCCACTGCTTCCGCAACAGTGGGGACCGTCGTCGAAGGTTTCCCGACCGCCCTGCTGCCGCTGATGCCTGGGGCAACCGTCGTTTCCAGCAGCTTCGACAAGTCATCGGTCCCTGCCAACGCGGCACTGGTGGCCAGCATCCCGGGGCAGCCTGCCGCCGTCGTCGAGTTCTACACTGCGGCCATCGGCGGGCAGGGCTTTACGGCCGTCCCCGGAGAGTCGGTCGGAAGCGTGACGTCAAAGGACTTTATCCGCGGCACCAACGAGACCATCAACCTGTCTGTGGTCGAAGCCGGCGGCACGTCTACCTTCACCCTCGGCGCGAACGTCGCGCCTGAGTCCATCAAGTGACGGCGGCCGAACAGCTCCTTGTTGAGCAAGCGGACTACGTCGCAGCAGTGGCAGCCAGGCTGCGCGGGTTCCTGGCAGGCCGCCACGAGATTATGGCTGCCATCTCCCCCGACATCGATCCCATCATGGATTCCATTTCCAACCTGGTCACCGGGGGCAAGCGGCTTCGAGCCCTGATGTGCTACTGGGGATGGCGGGGTGCCGGCGGCAGCGCCGACGCAGAGGAAATTGTCACTGCGGGTGCGGCCCTGGAACTCTTCCAGGCTGCGGCATTGATTCACGACGACATCATTGACCGTTCGGATACCCGCCGCGGTGGCCCCAGTGTCCATCGGCGGTTCGGGCACCTGCATCAGGAACAGGGATGGGCGCTGGACGGTGAACGGTTTGGCCAGGCAGCCGGAATTCTTGCCGGCGATCTGTGCCTGTCTTTCAGCGAAGAGGCTTTTACCGACATCGGCCCCAGGGCCGCCTCAGGGAGCCGTGCGCGGTTGATTTTCAACCTCATGCGGGCAGAGGTCATGGCCGGGCAATATCTTGACATCCTGGAAGAAGTGGCCGGACCGGTCCGCGACAGGGCGCAGGCCGTGACACGCGCGCAGTCGATCATCCGCTTCAAATCCGCCAAGTATTCCACGGAACACCCGCTGGCGCTGGGCGGTGCGCTGGCCGGTGCACATGACGACCTTCTCCGTGGCTACTCAGCCTTTGCCCTGCCATTAGGCGAAGCTTTCCAGCTGCGGGACGATGTCCTGGGAGTCTTCGGCGACCCCGTCACCACCGGCAAGCCTGCTGGTGATGATCTGCGGGAAGGCAAGCGCACGGTTCTTGTTGCCCTCGCCCTGGAGCAGGCCAACCCAACGGAGTCGGCGTTCATCGACCAGAAACTGGGTAGCCCTGAGCTTGATGCAACAGATGTGGAAGAGATCCGCCGGATTATCATGGACTGCGGCGCACTGCGAGCGACAGAGCTGCTCATCAGCCAGTTTGCCGATTCAGCACTGACGGCCCTGGCGGAAATGCCGGTGGATGAATTTTCCCGTACCGCACTGCGGAAGTTAGCAGAGGCTTCCGTCAGCCGCGCTTCCTGAGCGGCGGCCGGCCCGTCAGAGCCGGGCCGGCTTCCGTGGGTTCGCGATGCTGGGCCGGCCGGACGGCGAAGCTGCTACCAGGCCAGCGTTTGCGCGCGGCGTCGGATTTCAGTCTTGCGGCCCTCACGAAGGGCATCAATGGGCCTTCCACGCAGAGATTCGTCAGGCGTGAACAACCAGCTGATGAGGTCTTCGTCTGAATATCCGGCGTCGGATAACACCACGATGGTGCCCCTAAGGCTGTCCACCACTTCACCATCCTGGATGAAGGCGGCCGGAACTTTACGGATATTCCTGTCGCCAACGCGCAGAGCCGCGAGGGACCGCTCATCCAACAGGCTGTGAACCCGGGTGATGGAAACATTCAGGAGTTCGGCGACATCTGGCAGGGGCAGCCACTCGCCCACGAGGCTTTCGATATTACTCACGACACAAGGTTGCCATGCGCCCTGCCCGGGCGCCTAGTCGGAGCCCGGCGGGGGCCCTGCCAAAGCCCGACACACCGCCTGATCAGGAATTTCTCCCTTAAGCCGATTTCTTGTGCTAGCGGTAAATTCGTGAGACATTCGCACTAATCACTTTAACAACTTCAGTAACATGAGTAACAGCAGTACCCCCAAGCCGCACCCCGAAGATACCCGAGTCATCAACACGTGCCAGCAGCAGCCCGGCCGAGAAGAGGAACCTCCTTCCATGACCCCGTCACGTCTGCCCCAACAGCCGAACCGTCCACGTCTGCCCATCATGGCCGCGGCTACCGCTGCCCTTCCCGCCGTGATGCTTTCCTCCCTGGCGCTGGCTCAGCCCGCCCAGGCCCAGTCACCTGCCCGATCCCTGCCCGCCTCGCTCGATGCGGCAATTAAGGCGCAGACCCAGGCCGCAAGAGCAAAGACGACAATTCCCGCCTCGGCCGTCTCTTCTGCCCTTCCCAAGTCCTTCCTGCCGGCCGCGCCCTCCACCCCTTCTCAGTACACGGTGGTCCGCGGAGATACAGTGACGGCCATCGCCGCGAAATTCGGCCTGAACACAGCAGAAGTACTGTCCCTGAACAATCTCTCGCCCAACACGCTGATCTATCCGGGCCAGAAGATCAAGCTCACCGGCCAGCCCGGATCATCGGCGACTGCACCAACAGCCGCCGCCACGGCAGCGCCGGCGCCGGCCGGGACCGCCAGCTACACCGTCCGCGCCGGCGATACCCTGAGTGGCATCGCTGCCCGGCACGGGGTGTCCTTGTCCGACCTCTTGAGCTGGAACCAGCTCTCACCCGCGAAGTTCATCCACCCGGGCCAGCAGATCAAGGTATCCAGCCAGCCGGGCGCGCCAGCACCCGCACCGGCACCGGCACCAACTGCCGCACCGGCGCCCGCGCCAGCCCCCGCCCCCGCTGGGGCTGCCAGCTACTCCGTCCGCGCCGGCGACACACTGTCCGGCATCGCCGCTAAGCATGGCGTGTCCCTGTCTGACCTGCTGAGCTGGAACCAGCTCTCCGCCACGAAGGTCATCCACCCGGGCCAGCAGATCAAGGTCTCGGCTTCCGGCGCCGCCGCCGCCCCGCTTCAGCCGGCGTCCACCGTAGCGCCGCTGGTTCCCAGTTCCTTCCTGGGCTTCGAGTACCCCGCAGCAGTAGTGAGTTCGGCGAACGAGAACAAGGCACTCCTTAATGCCTCACCGGTTCCCAGCCGGGACGAGATGCGGGCTATCGTCGCCAACACAGCCCGCTCCATGGGTGTCGATCCCGCGCTGGCCCTGGCCTTTGCCTTCCAGGAATCGGGCTTCAACCAGCGCGCCGTTTCGCCGGCTAACGCCATCGGCACCATGCAGGTGATTCCGAGTTCCGGGGAATGGGCCTCGGACATGGTGGGCCGCCGCTTGAACCTGCTCGATCCCCACGACAACGCCACAGCCGGAGTTGCCATTATCAGCAGGCTGCTGGCCACGAGCAACGGCATGGAAAATGCGATCGCCGGCTACTACCAGGGGCAGTACTCGGTCAGCAAAAACGGCATGTACGACGACACGAAGGCCTACGTGGCAGCCATCCTGGCGCACCAGAAGAACTTCCAGTAACCGTCGGCGCGGGCAGCCTGGTGCAAAGGTTGATCGGCCCGTCCATCCCGGCCGGCCGGTGCAGCGGAACAATAACGATACGGTCCGGGCCCGTCTGTCGGCTGGGGCCCTGATCCAGTCAGGATTAGGATCGTAAGGTGCAGGAAAACCTCTATGACGCCCTGGTGGGAACGGCAGTGGATCATCGCTATGCTATCCGCTCCCGCATTGCCCGCGGCGGCATGTCCACTGTCTACCTGGCCACGGACCTCCGACTTGACCGTGACGTTGCGCTAAAGGTTCTGCACCCGCATCTGGCCCACGACCAGAACTTCCTGGACCGGCTGGGGCGTGAAGCGAAGGCGGCCGCGAGGTTGTCCCACCCCCACGTTGTTGGAATGCTTGACCAGGGTTATGACGGCAACACGGGGTACCTGGTCATGGAGTACATTGACGGCCACACCCTGCGTGACGTGATCACCGAAAAAGGCGGGCTGACCACCCGGCTGGCACTCGCGCTGATAAGCCCTGTTGTCGAAGGGCTGGGAGCTGCCCATCTGGCCGGTCTTATTCACCGGGACGTCAAGCCGGAGAATGTACTCATCGCCAAGGACGGCCGGATCAAGATAGGCGACTTCGGCTTGTCCCGCGCTGCTACCACATCCACCAGCACGGGCGCGCTGCTGGGCACCGTTGCCTACATTTCCCCTGAGCTGGTGCTCGGCAAGCCGGCAGATGCGCGCAGCGATATCTACTCTGCGGGCATCATGCTGTACGAAATGCTCACAGGCCGGCAGCCCTTCCAGGGCGATGTCCCCATCCAGGTGGCGTACCAGCATGTCAACGGCGTGGTCCCGCCGCCGTCGCAGCTGGTGCCGGGGCTGGCCGCAGACGTTGACGAGCTGGTTCAGTGGTGCACGGCTAACGATCCGGAAAACCGGCCGGTAGACGGACTGGCCCTCTTCGAGGAGCTCAGCCACATCCGCACGCGCTTGACAGACGAGGAACTCGACGCCCGACCTGCCGCCGCGACGGCCGGCCATCAGGTACCCAAACCTGTCCAGCCACCAAGCCACGCCCTGCCCCCGGCTCCATCCAGGCCGCCCGGAACGGAACCCCGGCAACACACTGAAGTCATTTCTGCCACCAGCAATCCCACGGCTGTCTTCCCCTCCAATGCCCTGAGGGCAGGCGCCCCCTACCTCCCCCGGGAGTACCCCACAGCACAGATCGAGTCTGTTCACGGGCAATCCGGGAGGCCGGGTGTATCCGGGCCACAAGTGCCGCCATCCGACATGGGTGGAGGCAGTGGCTGGCCCGGCCCATACGCAGGTCAAGCGCCGGAGGCTCCGGCCCCCCGCCCGCCCCTGGGCAAACGCGCGCAAAAGAAGGCTGCCCGGGAAGAGGACAAGGCCCGCGCCAAAGCAGCCGTCACGCCGGTGCGGAACCTCCGCGAAGGAAACCCCCGCCGTCGTGGGGTGCTTTGGATTATTGTCCTGATCCTGGTGACCGCACTGGCTACTGGAGCAGGTTGGTTCTTCGGAATGGGACCCGGCTCTCCTGGCGTCATCCCCCAACTGGTCAACAAAACAGAGGACGCCGCCAAGCTGGAGCTTACCGAAGCAGGCTTCCAGTACAGCACCGCCCGCGCCTTTGACGACGCCGTACCCTTGGGTCACGTTATCGGCACGGAACCGCCAGGGGGTACTGAAATCCGGCGCTTCGAACTGATCTCCCTGATTGTCTCCCGGGGCCCGCAGCTGTTCCCGCTTGAAGATCTGGCCGGCGGCTCGCTGGATGAGGCAAAATCCGCGCTGAACAGCATGGGAATGGCGCTGGGGCCTGTTACCGAGGTCTTCGATGAGACGGTGCCTGCGGGGACCGTCCTGAGCCAGGACCCGGCCCCCGCTACCGAAGTCCGCCGCGGGACTCCCATTGCCCTGACGGTTTCCAAGGGACCGGAACCCATCGCAGTCCCGGTCGTGACGGGCATGGAGAAGGACGCTGCAGAGGACGCCATCGAGGCAGTTGGCCTTGAAGCCGAGGTAGTGGACGAGGTCAACGACCCTAACGTGCCCAAGGACAGCGTGGTGGCGCAGGCACCGGCCAACGGCACCCTGGTGCGTGGTGGAACAGTGGAACTGACCATCTCCAAGGGACCGAAAATGGTGAAGGTGCCAAATTTCGTGGGCAAGCAGGCCAACGTGGCCGCGGCCGAGCTCAGGGAACTGGGCTTCGACGTCAGAATCAACGAGGTCCTGGGCGGATTGTTCGGCACTGTCCGCGCCCAGGAACCCGGAGATAAGGAACTCCCCGAGGGCTCGGTCATTACCCTGACAGTGGTTTAGATTCCTTAACAAAACTGCGCCTGCCGCTTCCGGAGTCCGGGAGCGGCAGGCGCAGTTTTTCACGCTGTCTTCGGTGGCTACTTCTTGGAAAGCGCCCCTGCAACCAGGAAGGCCATCTCAAGGGACTGCATGTGGTTGAGCCGCGGATCGCATACCGATTCGTAGCGGTCCAGGAAAGCATCCTGGTCGATGGGGTCGGCGCCGCCAAGGCACTCGGCAACATCGTCACCGGTCATCTCGACGTGCAGGCCGCCGGGCACCGTTCCCAGTGCCTGATGCACTTCGAAGAAGCCTCGCACCTCGTCAATGACATCGTCGAAATTCCGGGTCTTGTAGCCGTTCGGCGACGTGACGGTGTTGCCATGCATGGGATCGGTAACCCAGAGGACCTTGGCGCCGGAGGCTGTGACCTTTTCGACGACGGCGGGCAGTTTCTCGCGGATGTTACCGGCACCCATCCGCGTGATGAAGGTCAGGCGGCCAGGTTCGCGGTTGGGATCAAGCTTGTCGATGAGGCGCAGTGCGTCGTCTCCGCTGGTTCCGGGGCCCAGCTTGACGCCGATCGGGTTGCGTACCCGGGACAGGAAGTCCACGTGTGCGTGGTCCAGTTCGCGGGTGCGTTCACCGATCCAGAGGAAGTGCGCCGACGTGTCATACGGCAGGCCTGTCCGCGAGTCGATGCGGGTGAGGGCGCGCTCGTAGTCCAGGAGCAGGGCTTCATGGCTGGCGAAGAACTCGACCCTCTTGAGGGCCTCGAAGTCAGCGCCACAGGAGTCCATGAACGTGATGGCACGGTCGATCTCGCGGGCCAGGGATTCGTAGCGTGCATGGGCAGGGTTTTCCGTGAATCCCTTGTTCCAGTGGTGGACCAAGCGGAGGTCTGCAAAACCACCCTGCGTGAAGGCACGGATCAGGTTCAGCGTGGAAGCGGATGTGTGGTAGGCGCGGAGCATGCGGGAGGCATCGTGGCCGCGGGATTCAGGGGTGAACTCGTAGCCGTTGACAATGTCCCCGCGGTACGCCGGCAAGGTGACACCTTCGCGGGTCTCGTCGTTGGAGGAGCGCGGCTTGGCGAACTGCCCGGCCATCCGTCCCATCTTGATGACGGGCATGGCCGCCCCGTACGTGAGCACTACCGCCATCTGGAGGATCGTGCGGACGCGGGCGCTGATCTTGTCAGCCGTGGCGGCCTCAAATGTTTCGGCACAGTCTCCGCCCTGGAGCAGGAACGCTTTGCCCTGCGCGGCAGCGGCGAGGCGGTCACGAAGGATGTCCACTTCACCGGCGAACACCAATGGCGGCACCACCGATAGTTCACGCACCGAGGCGTCAAAAACCGCTTTGTCCTGCCAGTTGGGCTGCTGCGAAATGGGCAGATCACGCCAGTGATCAAGCCCCGGATAGTCTGCGGCGCCGCTCTGGGCGGTACTGGACAGGGAAAAGACAGGTTTTGCGGATAGCTCAGTCACCATACAAGAGTAGTATCCTCCGGCAGGATCTGCGTACAGGCGCCGTCATCAGGGGTACCCTGGCGTCACACTCAGCTGCCGGCGTCGGGCGTTTTTGGCGGGTCGGCGATGTCTCCGGAGTCAGGGCCGGAGCCGTGGTCCGGGCTGGCAGGACCGGCCCCGCTTAGCCGAAGCTTGACGACGGCGGCGTACTCGTCCACGTATTCCTGGCCGGAGAGGCGCATCAGCCGGGACATGATCTGGTCAGTCACCTCGCGTTGCACTGCACGGTCCTCCGACTGGCCATGGTACTGGCTGAAGTCCAGCGGTTCACCGAAAATCATGCCAATCCTGCGGATGTTAGGCAGCCTCTTGCCGATGGGCTGGACCTTGTCAGTGCCGATCATGGCTACCGGGATTACCGGAACCCCGGCTTCCAGAGCCAGCTTGGCCACGCCGACCTTGCCGCGGTAAAGGCGGGCATCCGGGCTGCGCGTTCCTTCGGGGTAGATTCCCAGCAGGCCGCCGTTGCGCAGCACGTCCATGCCGGCGTTGAGCGAGACGGCCGAAGCGGCTCCTCCCGAGCGGTCCATGGGCAACTGGTTGGTCAGGCGAAAGAACATCGCCGTGAGGCCGCCCTTGATGCCGGTCCCCGTGAAGTACTCGGACTTGGCGAGGAAAACCACTGGCCGCCGCACCATCAACGGCATAAAAATGGAGTCCGAAAAAGACAAGTGGTTTGACGCCAGGATTGCCGCGCCATGCTCCGGAATGTTATCCAGGCCCTTGACCCATGGCCTGAAAAGCACCTTGAGGACCGGCCCGAGGAAGATCCTTTTCATGACCCAATAAAACACGCGATGCACCTCTCCGGACGGCAGCAGCCCGGCTCAACAGGCCGCTGGGCGGGAATCCACTGCCACCCTACTCTAGTGAGAATTGCATCGAACAGTGACACGATGGAGCCATGACGGAAAGCAGCGAGCAGCGAACCCGGGCCGGGTTCAGCTACCCCGGCCATGGCGCCAATGCTTCGATCGGTGTTGCCGTTTGCCACGGCTTTACGGGCAGCCCCCTGAGCATCCTGCCCTGGGCTGAACACCTGGCCGGCCAGGGCTTCGCAGTTTCCGTCCCGCTGCTGCCGGGCCACGGAACCAACTGGCAGGAGCTGGCCGGCTCACGCTGGCGCGATTGGCACCTCACCTTCGAAGAGGCCTACCTGGAACTGGCCGCCACCACACGGACGACCTTCGTGGCCGGGCTGTCGATGGGCGGCGCCATTGCCCTTTTAACGGCCTCACGCCATCCGGTAGCCGGGGTATCAATCGTGAATCCGGGCCTGAGCTTTTATGACAGACGGGTCCGGATGATCGGCGTCCTCAAGCACTTCCAGCGGACCACCATGCCCATCGTGGAAGAGAATGTCACCGCGGCGCCCACTGATGACGGCGACTACTCACGTACTCCGCTGGCCGCGGTCCACGAGCTGAAAAAGCTGTTTGGTGCCGCCACGCGTGCCCTCCGCAGCGTCACAGCGCCCGTGCAGGTATTCCGATCCATGACCGACGTCGTGGTACCTCCCACCTCCCTTGCCATCCTTCAGCGCAGACTTCCAATGCCACCAACGGTCACCGATCTTCCCGCCAGCGGACACGTGGCAACCCTGGACGCTGATGCCGCCACGATTTTCGCCGGTTCAGTAGATTTCTTCCTTAAGCAGGCCGGTCGTGGTACCCAACCTTCAACGGTCAATAAAACCGAGTCTTATGTCCAGGAATCAACGAAGGAAACCCGGTGAAAGTAATTCCTGACCATAGCCCCTTCAGCAGTGCCTTTCGGGGCGAGGGTCCCACCGTGGGCGTTGTACTGTCCCATGGCTTTACCGGAAGCCCGCACGGGCTCAGAAACTGGGCCACCGCGCTGGCCGACGCCGGATTCGCTGTGCGGATGCCGCTGCTCCCCGGCCACGGCACCACGTGGCAGGAACTCGCCCGGACAAACTGGCGGCAGTGGCATGAGGCCGTGGACAACGCGTACCTGGAACTCGACGCCGAATGCGGGCAGGTGTTTTCGGCCGGGCTCTCCATGGGAGGGGCCCTGGCCCTCCGGCTGGCCGCCACCCGGCCGGTTGCGGGCGTATTGCTTGTCAACCCGGCGCTGCGGATCGATGATCCCCGGTCCTCCTTGTCGGGGCTGCTGAAATTCGTCCTGCGGAGCACACCCGCCATCGCCAACGACATCATGAAGGAGGGAATCGACGAAGGCGCGTATCCCCGGACGCCTGTAGCGGCGGCACACCAGCTGCACCTGATGTTCAAGGACACGGTCCGGCTGCTGCCCAGAATCGCGGCGCCCGTTCGGGTTTTCCGGTCCACCGTGGACCACGTTGTCTCGGACGCCTCCTTGAACCTGCTCCGCGACCGCCTTACCGGAGCGTCGTTGGACGTAAGCTACTTGGAAAACAGCTACCACGTGGCCACCCTGGACAACGATGCCGCCAGCATCTTTACCGGCTCCGTGGACTTCATTCGTCGCCAGGCCGCAACCGGCCAGGCAACACTTCCGGAAGGCACGGCAGGATGAACAGACCGGATCCAGGATCACCTGATCAGGGCGCCAACCAGGACGACGCCGTCTGGCTGGATCTGGTATCGCGGCTGCAGGGAGAGCCGCAGACTCCGCCGCATGAGCAGGATGCCTCGGCGGCGTCCGGTACGGAACAGGCAGCTGGAACACCAGAACCACCGTCTGCGGGGCCTTTGCCGCCAGACGCCGCCACCAGTGGGCGCCGGCCCGGATTCGCCGACTTCGATCCACTGGGCCTCGCTGGTTCTGCCCGCCGTGAGCCGTCCGCCGCGGAGCGTGCCCAGGCAGCCGGATCTATGGGCTCCGTTGGGCCAGGGCCGCGTGACTATGAAACCGATGACGCCGGGGACGAATTCGTGCCGGAAGATCCACCCAGCCTCGCCGGGACAGAGCCGCTGACCATGCTGGCCTGGCTCGGGGCGCTGGGCGGACCGATCACGTTGCTGCTGTTCGCGATGTTCTGGCGTGCGGCGCCGCTCCTGGCGATCCTGGGTGTTATTGCGGCTTTCGTTGCTGCCGTTGGCTACCTGATCATGAGGCTGCCCCAAGACAAAAACGACTCCGACGACGGCGCCCGCGTCTAGAAGTGTCAGCGCCGGCTGCGGCTGCTGACACGGGAAAGGTCGGCCGCGCCGATCAGTCCGGCGCTCGGCCCAAGTGCCGCACGTTCGATCGTGGCGGCCGGCCGGAAACCACGCCCCGTAAGGTTGCGCGCGAAGGCTCTCCGCGCAGGTTCCAGCAAAAGCTCGCCGGCCGAGCAGAGCCCGCCGCCGATGACGAACATTCCGGGGTCGAGGGCGGCTGCCAGGTTTGCCAGGCCCAGCCCCAGCCATTCGCCGACGTCTTCGACCAGTTCAATGCAGGCGGCATCCCCGGCAAGCGCAAGCTCGGTCACGACGGCACCCGTGATCCGTTCCGGATCGCCTTGGACTGCGGCCAGGAGCTCCTTGGCGATCGGCGAGTTGGCTTCCGCCAGCGCCCTCGCTTCGCGGCCCAGGGCGTTACCGGAAGCGTATTGCTCCCAGCAACCACGGTTTCCGCATTGGCAGCGGTGGCCGCCGGGCATCATGATCTGATGGCCGAACTCCCCCGCGACGCCATACATGCCCCGCTCGACCCTGCCGTCCATCACCATGGCGCCGCCGATTCCCGTTCCAAGCGTGATGCATACCAGACGGCGCTGCCCCTGGCCGCGGCCGAACCGCCATTCGGCCCAGGCGGCAGCGTCGGCATCGTTACTGATGAACACAGGACGCCTCAGGAGCCGCTGGAGGTTTGCCCGCAACGGTTCATTCCGCCACGCCAGATGGGGGCTGAAAAGGACAGTCCCGCCGTCGACGTCCATCCATCCCGCAGCGCCGATCCCTACGGTACCCACCCTGTACTGCGATGCCAGTTCCCCAACGAGCTCCACGATCACGTTTTCAACCGCCCGCGGGTCGTTCCCAGGCGTGGACCTCCGGGCCCCGCAGAGGATCCTGCCGCTGGCGTCGACGACTCCTGCGGCCACCTTGGTGCCGCCGATGTCGATGCCGATGGCCAGGCCGCGCCGCCCCAGCCGGAGACGGGGACCTGACGGTCGGCTCCCGGCGAGCGGGGACACTGCAAGGGGCGCGGGAAGGCGGGACTTCCGCCGCCAGCCGCCGGGGCGGAGATTTGTTCCGGGGTCCTCCCCGGGAAGCGTGGCGCTCATAGTTCTTCAGTCTAGGCCGCGCGCTGCCCGAATCCGCAGGTCAGGGCGTTGACCTGCTTGTTACTGGCCAGTAGCTTTTAAGTCTGCACATGCGCTGCACCTGCGTACTAGTCTTAGACCAGTAGTCGCAAGGGCAGTCTGATATCAAAGGAGCTACAGTGCGCGAATCCAGTGTTCCGCCCCTGGTTGTTGTCCCGCCGGAGACGAACATCACTGACCTGGTGGTCAAGCAGGCCGAAAAAGCCAGCAACCCTGCCCTTTTCTCCAAGATTGGTTCTTCCGGCACGTGGGAAGACATCCGCGCCCGTGATTTCCTGGCGGACGTTTCGGCGCTTGCCAAAGGCCTGATGGCCAGCGGTGTAGGCCCGGGCGACCGCGTAGGCATCATGTCAAGGACCCGCTATGAATGGGCGCTGGTGGACTTCGCGATCTGGTTCGCGGGCGGCATCTCGGTACCCATCTATGAAACCTCGTCGCCCTCGCAGGTCGCCTGGAACCTTGGTGACTCCGGTGCCGTCGCTGCTTTCGGTGAGACCGCCCACCACGAGAACATCATCCGCCAGGCGGCAACCTCTGAAGGGCTTTCCGCACTGCAGCACGTGTGGCAGCTGGAAGGCGCCGGACTTGACGCATTGCGCCAGGCGGGCACGGGTATCGACGATGCGGAACTGGAAGCACGGCGCAGTGCGGCCAACCTCGCCGACGTCGCAACCATCATCTACACCTCGGGGACCACCGGCCGGCCCAAGGGTTGCGAACTCACCCACGGCAACTTCGTCGAACTGTCCGAGAACGCCCTTGAGATCATTGGCGAGATCGTTAATGAGAACGCCAAAACCATTATGTTCCTGCCCCTCGCGCACGTTTTTGCCCGGTTCATTTCTGTCCTCGCCGTGGCCGGAGGAGCTACCGTGGCCCACACACCGGACATCAAGAACCTTTTGGCGGACCTGCAGAGTTACCAGCCCACCTTCATCCTGGCGGTGCCACGGGTTTTCGAGAAGGTTTACAACTCGGCATTGACCAAAGCGGAGGACGGCGGCAAGGGAGCCATCTTCCACAGGGCGGCGGACACCGCCATCGCCTACTCCAAGGCGCGCGAGTCCGGCCGGATCGGCCTTGGTCTTAAGCTCAAGCATGCTTTGTTCGACAAACTCGTCTACGGGAAGCTACGTGCCGCCATGGGCGGCAATGTGGCACATGCGGTCTCCGGCGGCGGCCCCCTGGGTGAACGGCTTGGCCACTTCTTCCAAGGCATCGGACTGCAGATCCTTGAAGGTTACGGGCTCACCGAAACCACAGCGCCCGTCTCGGTCAACACTCCGTCCCGGATCCGGATCGGCACCGTGGGCAAGCCGCTGCCCGGTAACTCGGTAAGAATTGACGACGACGGCGAGATCCTGGCCAAGGGCGTCTGCGTGATGAAGGGCTACTACAAGCGCGAAGACCTCACCTCGGAAACCTTTACTGACGGTTGGTTCAGGACCGGGGACATCGGGCAGTTGGACGACGAAGGCTTCCTGCGCATCACCGGCCGCAAAAAGGAAATCATTGTCACTGCCAGCGGCAAGAATGTAGTCCCCGCACTGCTGGAAGATCAGATCCGCGCCGACGCATTGGTTTCCCAGGTGCTGGTGGTGGGTGACAACCGTCCGTTCATCGGCGCGCTGGTCACCCTTGATCCGGAGGCACTCCCCGGCTGGCTTCAGCGCCATGGCCAACCTGCGGACACCACCATGGACCAGGCAGCGGAAAACGCCGTCGTGAAGGCCGCCGTACAGGAACTCATCACCAAGGCCAACGACTCGGTCTCCCAGGCCGAGGCCATAAAGTCCTTCCGGATTGTGCCGTCCGACTTCACCGAGGCGTCCGGTCACCTGACGCCATCGATGAAGGTCAAGCGCGCACAGGTGGCCAAGGATTTCGAAGCGGTCATCGAAGAGATGTACGCGGCGCCGCGGGTCTAGAATCCCGCACCTGGCAGGCTAACAACACATAAAACAGGAGGCCCAACCGGTGCAAACCGGTTGGGCCTCCTGTTTTAGTTGCCTTTGTTACTCCACGACGAGCAGCAGGTCGCCGCCCTGCACCTGCTCGATTTCCGCGACCGCGAGCCGGGAAACCTTGCCGCCCACCGGCGTCGTGATGGACGCTTCCATCTTCATGGCTTCGATGGTGGCGACTGTATCGCCGGGGTTGACTTCGTCGCCCGGACGTACGGTGAGCGTTACGGCACCGGCAAACGGCGCCGCCACGTGGCCCTTGTTGGTCGGGTCTGCCTTTTCTGCAGCCTTGACGTTGCTGTCCACCGACTGGTCGCGGACCACGACGGGACGCGACTGGCCGTTGAGCTTGCACATCACGGTGCGCATACCCTTCTCATCCGGCTCGGAGACGGCTTCCAGTTCAGCAATCAGGCGCACGCCACGCTCGAGCTGGATGACGTGCTCCTGGCCAAGCTGCAGGCCGTACAGGTAATCCCGGGTGTCCAGAACCGAGACGTTGCCGTAGGTTTCCTGGCTCTTCTCGTAGTCCTTGGTGGGGCCCGCAAACAGCAGTCGGTTCAAGGTCCGCTGCCGCGTCTTCGAATCCCCCGCCAGGGCTTCGCTGTCTTCCTGGCTCAGCTCGGCGTCGCGCACCTTGACGGTACGCCCCTGCAGGGCCTTGGTGCGGAACGGCTCAGGCCAGCCTCCAGGAGGATCACCCAGTTCGCCGGACAGGAACCCGATCACAGAGTCCGGGATGTCGTAGTTCTGCGGATTTTCCTCGAAGTCGGCGGGATCTGCGTCCAGGCCCACCAGGTGCAGGGCGAGGTCGCCCACCACCTTGGAGGACGGTGTGACCTTGACCAGGCGCCCCAGGATCCGGTCCGCCGCGGTGTACATGTCCTCAATCGCCTCGAACCGTTCGCCCAGGCCCAGCGCCATCGCCTGCTGGCGCAGGTTGGACAGCTGACCGCCGGGGATCTCGTGCTGGTAGACGCGGCCTGTGGGGCCTGGCAGTCCGGACTCGAAGGGAGCGTAGACCCGGCGCACTGCTTCCCAGTAGGGCTCCATGGAACTGACTGCGGCCAGGCTGAGGCCAGTGTCACGCGGGGTGTGTTCGAGCGCGGCCACGAGGGCCGAGGCCGATGGCTGGCTGGTGGTTCCAGCCAGCGAAGCGGCAGCGACGTCCACTGCGTCAACACCTGCGTCGACCGCTGCAAGCAGCGTGGCGAGCTGTCCGCCTGCTGTGTCGTGGGTGTGCAGGTGCACCGGGAGGTCGAACCGCTCGCGGAGAGCAGCAACAAGCTTGGCGGCTGCGGCGGGGCGCAGGAGCCCTGCCATGTCCTTGATGGCCAGGATGTGTGCCCCGGCGTCGACGATCTTCTGCGCCAGTTCCAGGTAGTAGTCCAGTGTGTAGAGCTGCTCTGCCGGATCCAGCATGTCGCTGGTGTAGCACAGTGCCACCTCGGCCACGGCAGTTCCGGTTGCTCGAACGGCGCGGATTGCCGGGGCCATCTGGTTGACGTCGTTGAGGGCATCAAAGATGCGGAAGATGTCGATGCCGGTAGCTGCAGCCTCATTGACGAAGGCTTCGGTGACTTCCTCCGGGTACGGCGTGTAGCCCACGGTGTTGCGGCCGCGCAGCAGCATCTGCAGGCACACGTTGGGCATGGCCTTCCGCAAGGCGGCCAGCCGGTCCCAGGGGTCCTCGCCCAGGAACCGCAGTGCGACGTCGTAGGTGGCGCCGCCCCATGCTTCCACTGACAACAGTTCGGGCAGGAGGCTGGATACGGCCGGACCTGCCGCCAAAAGGTCCCGGGTGCGGACCCGGGTGGCCAGCAGGGACTGGTGGGCGTCACGGAATGTGGTGTCCGTGACTGCGACAGCGGTCTGTTCGCGCAGTGCCCGGGCAAACCCTTCCGGACCGAGGTCCAGGAGCCGCTGGCGCGATCCCGACGGCGGTGTTCCTTCGGGCAGTGCCGGCAGCTTTTGGGCGGGATCGGTCATGACCTTGAGTTCGCCGTTGGGCTTGTTAACGGTGACCTCTGCAAGCCAGGTCAGCAGCTTGGTGCCTCGGTCAGCGGAGACCCGGGACTTAAGCAGCTCCGGGCGCTCATCAATGAAGGAGGTGGCGATATTGCCGGCAATGAATTCGGCATCATCAAGGACCGCCTGCAGGAACGAGATGTTCGTGGACACACCGCGGATGCGGAACTCAGCCAGGGCGCGGCGTGCGCGGGCTACGGCTGCAGGGTAATCGCGTCCACGGCACGTCAGCTTCACCAGCATGGAGTCGAAGTGCGGGCTGATCTCGGCACCAGAGTAGACGGTGCCGCCGTCGAGCCTTACACCCGCGCCGCCTGCGGAACGGTAACCGGTGATCTTTCCAACATCGGGGCGGAACCCGTTGGCGGGATCCTCGGTGGTGATGCGGGACTGCAACGCAGCGCCGCGAAGCTGCACGGTGTCCTGGGACAGGCCGAGGTCTGCCAGCGTCTCCCCAGAGGCAATCCGCAGCTGGGCCTGCACCAGGTCGACGTCGGTGACTTCCTCGGTGACTGTGTGCTCCACCTGGATGCGGGGATTCATCTCGATGAAGACGTGCTGGCCTGCCCGCTCGCCCACCGTGTCCACGAGGAACTCCACGGTACCGGCGTTGACGTAATTAAGGGCCTTCGCAAACTTGACGGCGTCACGGTACAGCGCCTGCCGGATGCCTTCGTCCAGATTGGGTGCCGGCGCAATTTCGATGACCTTCTGGTGGCGGCGCTGGATGGAACAGTCGCGCTCGAACAAGTGCATGACATTGCCCTCGGCGTCGGCCAGGATCTGCACTTCGATGTGCCGCGGGCGGAGCACTGCCTGCTCAAGGAACATGGTGGGATCACCAAAGGCCGCATCCGCCTCACGCATGGCGGCTTGCAGAGCGTCGGGGAGGGCCTCACGGGTGTCAACACGGCGCATCCCACGGCCACCGCCGCCGGCTACAGCCTTGGCGAAGATGGGGAAGCCGATTTCATCAGCCGCGGCAATGAGCTCGTCCAGGTCCTTGGAGGGCGCACTGGACTTCAGGACGGGCACGCCGGCGGCCTTGGCTGCTGCCAGGGCGGATACCTTGTTTCCGGCCAGTTCCAGGACCTCCGCGGGTGGTCCGACAAAGGTGATTCCCGCCGCCGCGGCGGCCCGCGCCAGATCCGGATTCTCGGATAGGAAGCCGTAGCCGGGGTAGATTGCGTCAGCGCCGGCTTCCTTGGCCACCCGCACCACTTCGTCCACGTCCAGGTAGGCGCGGACCGGGTGTCCCTCTTTACCGATCAGATAGGCCTCGTCGGCCTTCTGGCGGTGAATGGAGTTCCTGTCCTCATGCGGAAACACGGCGACCGTCTTGGCGCCCAGTTCATAGCCGGCGCGAAAGGCGCGGATTGCAATTTCGCCACGGTTGGCCACCAGAATTTTAGAAAACATGCTGCTCCTGCATCATTGCGGGTGGATCGGTAAGTGGTCACAGTGTCTAAGACCGCTGCCAACAAACACAAATACTTGTGGTCACCGTCACATCCACAACCGTCATGTGCACAGCACAATCCGGACATGCGTCGCGGTGGCCTCACCAGTCTGCCATGCCGGGCCTGCCGAAGCGCCAATTCGCTGACACGTCAACATATGATGGGGGATGCGGGGATCCGAATTGCCTTCGGTAATCTATCGGTAGTCCTGCCCCAACTCGGCATCCGGCGTTAGGTCTTGGTTTTCACGTGCAAGTAGTCAGCATCAGCAGCCTCAAGGGCGGAGTCGGTAAAACGTCCGTCACCACTGGATTGGCGTCAGCGGCGCTGGCCGCGAACATACCCACCCTGGTGGTGGACCTTGATCCGCATGCCGACGCGACCACTGCTCTCGGCGTCCAAAGCAACGGCCATCTGGACATCGGTCGAATGCTCAAAAACCCCCGCCGGGCCCGCCTCGCGGACAACGTCGCTCCCAGCGGCTGGGTGGCCGGCGCTGCGGCGAAGGGAAACGCCGGCCCGGTCCTCGATGTTGCAGTCGGTTCCGCCTTCACCGGTATCTACGACCGGCCCGACCTGGGCAAGCGCGACCTCCGCCGGCTGTCCACAATTCTGTCCGGAGCAGAGCACTACCAGCTGATCCTGATCGACTGCCCGCCCTCCCTTAATGGACTGACCCGGATGGCGTGGTCCGCCAGCGACAAAGTGGCGCTGGTGGCCGAGCCCGGCCTCTTCTCAGTTGCGGGCACCGAACGCACCATGCGGGCCATCCAGCTGTTCCGGCAGGAATTTGCACCGGGCCTTTCCCCCGCCGGCATCGTGGCCAACCGGGTCCGTACCGGGTCATCGGAGCACGCTTTCAGGCTCTCGGAAATGGAAACGATGTTTGGCGGCATGCTGCTGGAGCCCCGCATTCCGGAGCAGGCCAACTGGCAGCAGATCCAGGGCGCTGCCCATCCGGTCCACAGCTGGCCCGGAGACTCGGCCAAGAACGCTGCCGCTCTGTTTGACACTCTCCTGGCGAACATCATGGGCGCTGGCCGGGCGTCCCGCCGGGCGCAGCGCTAGGACAACTACTGCGGACATGAAAAAGGTGGGACGTCCTGACCGGACTCCCACCTTTTCGGCGTTTCCCCGCAGTTGGGGAGCCGCCGGCGTCGTCAGCTGATCTTGCGTGCAGCGCGCCGTTTGCTCAATTCGTCGTCGGGAAAGGACTGCTCCGCTGCATGTTCGCTGGGCAGCGAGGCGAGGCTCCCTTCCACTTCCCGCCAGACCCGGCCGACTGCAATTCCAAAAACGCCCTGGCCGCCTTGGACGAGGTCGATGACTTCGTCCGCCGATGTGCACTCGTACACGCTGGCACCGTCGCTCATCAGGGTAATCTGGGCCAGGTCCTCCACGCCACGCTCGCGCAGGTGTTCGACGGCGGTACGGATCTGCTGAAGCGAGACGCCGGTGTCGAGAAGGCGCTTGACGACCTTCAGGACCAGGATGTCCCGGAAACCATAGAGCCGCTGGGAGCCGGAACCGGCTGCACCGCGGACGGCAGGTTCCACCAGGCCCGTCCGTGCCCAGTAGTCCAGCTGCCGGTAAGTAATTCCCGCCGCCTTACAGGCAGTGGGACCCCGGTATCCGGCGTCTTCGTCCAGAACCGGAAGGTCTTCGGTAAACAGCAGCCCCTGGGCCCCGCTCACGGGCGCAGCCTTGCCAGCCTTCGTAGGCTGCTTGAGCTGGCCTGAATCGCCTTTGGGACTCACCTGGATCCTCCTTGTCCTAAGCTCCCCGGGGATTCCAAACAGCCACCGGCCCGCGATAAAGGCCATGCATGTAATTCCGCAGAGAACGCACTTTCCAGTGTGACTTGCGGGACCGCTGTAAGCAATGGGAACTTGATACTTCGACGTTAGGCGTGCTGCGCCCCAAGGTCAAAGATCTAGGCACCATCTGCAGGGCGTGTCGAAACTTTCAGGCTCAACTTTAACCTTAACGTGACCTAACCGTCGAAGTCTTCCGGCTCAACATCGTCCAGGAACTCGCGGAAGCGCCGCAGTTCGCCTTCTTCATCCACGCTGGGTGAGGGCTCAGCGTCTTCGCCCTCGTCGTGCTCGGTGATCCGTACCCCTGCCTCGTCCATGACGGCGTCAGCACACCAGATCCGGCATTTCGCACGCAGCGCCACAGCGAGTGCATCTGATGCGCGGGAGCTGACAGTAGTGCCATTCTCAAACTGCAGTTGGCCATAGAAGATGTTGTCTTCCACAGCCACAATGTTGACGCTGACGACCGAATGCCCCAACGACTCCACGACGTCCACAAGGAGGTCGTGCGTCATGGGACGCGGCGGGGTGATGCCCTGCTGCGCCAAGGCGATGGCGCTGGCTTCAGGAGTACCGATCCAAATGGGTACGTGGCGTTCTCCGTGGAGTTCACGAAGCAGCACCAACGGCTGGTTCGACGGCAGTTCGATCCGGACTCCGACTATCTCGACTTCGATCATCACAGTTCCATGCGTGAGATGTGGTCCTGCACCAGGGCGCGGTGCAGGGTGAGGCACAAGTCGCTGATCTCGCGGGCCGCCTCTGCTGCCCGCGCCTGTGAGGCCGCGTCTTTACGGGAGGCCAACGGTGCAACAACGCGTTCCACCAGGCCGAACTCCCGTTCCGCGGCAGCCTGGAACGGCCGCAAGTGCCGCGGTTCCAAGCCATGGCTTTCCAGCTGGACGCATGCTTTGGCGACCTGGAGCGAATGTTCATCAAACAAGCCACCGGTGTGGCCGATCAGGCCGAAGCTCAACAGCGACTGCAGGAGCGGAACGCTGGCGCCGGATTCGGCACGCAGCTGTTCTTCGCTGAGCTTGCGGCCCCGGTTCTTGAGTTCTGCCGCAAGCTCATCCGAGACGATCCGTGGAGACACCACCACGCCCGGCGGAAGGTTTTCCGGCCGTTCGCCGCGGTCGATGGCATCCAGGTAATCCTTGATGACTTTGAGCGGCAGATACTGGTCCCGTTGCAGTGCAAGGACAAAACGCAGGCGTTCAACATCGCCGTCAGAGTACTGCCGGTAACCCGCCGGCGTGCGGCGCGGGTTGATCAGGCCCTTTTCCTCAAGGAACCTGATTTTTGAGGCCGACATACCGGGAAAATCATCGCTGAGCTGAGCGAGGACTTCCCCAATGTTCAGGACCTGGGGACCGCGCCGGTCCGGCTGCGCCATTGCCACAGGCGGGCCCCGTGATCAGGAACGGCCTGCTGCGCGGGCAGGACTCAGGTAGAAGGTGAGGCGGAATTTACCGATCTGGACTTCGCTGCTTGAGCGCAATTCAACCTTGTCCACGCGATCGTGGTTAACGTAAGTACCGTTCAGGCTTCCGGTGTCCACCACATCGAAGCTGCGTGCGGTCCGGCGAAACTCCACGTGCCTACGCGACACCGTGACGTCGTCGAGGAAGATGTCGGCATCCGGGTGCCTGCCTGCCGTGGTGACATCGGAATCCAGCAGGAACCGGGCCCCCTTATTGGGACCGCTGTGGGCAACCAGCAAGGCGGAACCGGCGGGCAGCGCCTCAACAGCCGCACGCTCCTCCAGGGAAAGCTGCGGCGCGATCGCCGGCTCATCCGTTACAGGCGGGAGATGGATCGAAGTGGTCTCCGAAGATGTTTCTGCGCCTGCGCCTTCACGACCATTGGCAGAGTTCACATCGTGGCCAACCATGGGTTCCTCCTCTTCCGCTGCAGCGCCTGCTCCTGCAATCAACACTTACCTCCGGACCGGCAATCACGCCCCTGACGTGCGGCTATGCGAAACAAAGCCGCTCGCCGTCATTGCGTCGGGACGCGAAAACCCGGTTAGCTTCAGCCTACCTGCTGTTCGTACTCCGATGCACTGAGGAGGGTGTTTACGGCGTCCGCTTCTGCCAATCGGACTTCCAGGAGCCAGCCATCGCCGTACGAATCGGTATTGATCAGGGCTGAATCCGTGTCCAGGGACTCGTTGCGGGCCACCACTTCCCCACTGACGGGCGCGTAGATGTCGCTGACGCTTTTGGTCGACTCGACCTCGCCGATGACCTCCCCGGCCCTGACGGCAGTGCCCGGCTCAGGCATCTGGGCGTAGACGACGTCACCCAGGGCATCCTGTGCGAAATCGGTGATGCCGATGCGGACAACGCCGTCTGCCGTGGGTTCCGAGACCCATTCATGCTCGGCGGTGTAGTACAGGTCTTCGGGAATGTTGCTCATCAGGGGCCTTCCATAGGGTCAATCAGCAATGTCACCGGGGCCAGAACAACAAGCCGCCGGTGAAAGTATAGGCACATCCGCTTACGCCTCAAGGGGTTCTGTCATGATGGTGCCATGACAGAACCTACACAGGCACAGCCGGTGAAAAAGACCAACTGGGCGGCCCGGATCATCTTCGGTGTGGTGACACTGGTAATCCTCGTCCTGGCGTACTTCATCCTCGCCGCTGTCCTGCCGGTCTGGTGGGCCACGACGATCGGCAACCAAGTGCAGGGTGATCTCGCAGCCGGGGTGTGGATGGGCATGTTCTATGGCTTCGTTTTCACACTGCTGCCGCTCATGATTGCCTGGCAGGCGACGCACAGAAAGGTCTCCTGGGCCTGGAAGCTCGTGCTGATCCTGCTGGCAGTGGTTATGGCGTCGCCCAACCTCCTCACCGCCGCGATCCTCATCAGTAATTCCGAACCGGCCCACAACGGCCAGCGGATCCTGGGCACCGAGGCCACATGGTTTCCCATCTGGACCCAGATCTCAGCCGTGGCCGCTGCAGTGGCCTTTGTTGCCGGCGTCGTGCTGTGGAGGATCTGGCGGCAGCGGGGCCGCAAGATCAAGGCGTTCAAAAAAGCCGAGGCGGAGCGCACCCTCGCCGCGAAGAACACCGAACGGGACGCGCAGGATACGACAACGACAACGTCACCAGCCAAGGCACGCGAAGGCGCCGACGACCATGCCGGCGGCTCCGGTCCGCGCCACTGATCGGTAAGAGTGTGATCCATGCCTGAACTGCCAGAAGTCGCCGCGCTTGCTTCCTACCTGAACAACCGGCTCAAGGGAGTTGGCATCAGCAAGGTGCAGGTCGCCTCCATCGCGGCCCTCAAAACAGCCGATCCGCCGTATTACGCGTTGGAAGGCCGGACGGCCACCGGGGTGAGCCGTTTTGGAAAGTTCGTCTGTATCGAGGCGGACGGACTGAACTTCGTCTTCCACCTGGCCCGCGCCGGTTGGGCCAGGGTTCTCGAATCGCCGTCTACTGCGCCGCTCAAGCTGGGCAAAGGGCCGATTGCCGCGCGGCTGCGCTTCCACCCGGCCGACGGCGGGACCGACTGGGGATTGGACCTCACTGAAGCCGGAACGCATAAGGGGCTCGCACTTTACGTGGTGAACGATCCCCAGGATGTTCCCGGGATTGCCGCGCTGGGGCCCGATCCGTTCGCAGACGGATTCGATCTGGACACCTTCGCCGGCATTCTGGCAGCAGGCGGCCAGCAGATCAAAGGTGTGCTCCGCAATCAAAGCCTCATCGCCGGAATAGGCAATGCCTACAGTGACGAGATATTGCACGCCGCCCGGCTCTCCCCGTTCGCCGTCGCCAACAAACTTGACGCAGTGGCAGTCCGCACCTTGTACGAGGCCATGCACGATGTCCTGGGAGCAGCCATCCTCGAGGCCAGCGGCAAACCTCCCAGCCAGCTCAAGGACTCCAAACGCGGCCACATGCGCGTCCACGGCCGCGCGGGCCAGCCCTGCCCGGTATGTGGAGACACTGTGCGGGAGGTGTCCTTTGCGGATTCGGCACTGCAGTACTGCCCCACCTGCCAGACCCACGGCAAGATCCTGGCGGACCGGCGGACTTCAAAGTTCCTGAAGTAAACCAGGGCGCGCCGGCGTCACCATCCATCGGAGACTCCGGCGTGCACTTCCGAGCCGGTGACCTTCCGGAGGAAAGCGACCTGTTCCACCATGGCCTGCCTGGCCTGTAGCGTGTCCAGGGCAAGTTGGTACTCATGGCCCACCGTGTCCGGCGTGGTTTCGGCGTCGAAGAAAAGGGTGGTCACGTCCACTCCCGCAGCGCTCAGCGCAGCCACCCATTCCTGGTTCTGCTTAAGTAGCGGATCCGCAGGCCCGGTTGAGATGAACGACGGCGGGTAGTTCCCTTCCACGTGCTCCGGCAGCGCGGCGTAGAGGAAATGGTCGTCTTCGAGGAACGACTTGGTCCCGGAGTAGGACCACATCACCGTGCGCATGAAGAATCCGAACGACTCGTTGTCGTACTTCACGGCAGTGGGATCATAGGGGCCGCTGAACAGGACCGTGCCGAGTAGCTGGTCAGGGGCGATCGCTGCCGGCAGACCTGCCGCGGACGCGTAGTCCGGCTGGGCGATTGCCATCGCCGTCTGGGCCGCGATGTGGGCGCCTGCAGAGTCGCCCGCAAGCACAATGCGGTCCGGGTCGACGTGGAACTCGTCCGCGTGCTCCAGGACGTGCGCGATTGCCTGATCGACCTGTTGCACCGGGCGCGGGTAGGTGGCCTCAGGTGCGTGGGTGTATTCGACGTTCACCACGGTGAACCCGTGCGAGGCCAGCACGGGGAGGTAAGTGCGCAACGGTTCCTTTTGCCCGGCGATGAACGCTCCGCCATGCACCCAGAACACCACGGGCAGTGCGGCGCCAGCATCGTCCGGGCGGAAGACGTCCAGCCGACCCTCGGTGGAGGTTTCGTCGTACACCACGTCCAGGTCTGAGTGGATGCCGTCCGGCACGTACTTCGCTGCGGCTTCGGCGTTAGCGAGGCCGGCAGGATCAGGCGCCGAACGCAGCAGCCAAACGCTGGGCCAGGGGCTGACATTCCAGAAAATCACGCCCGCAACGATGAGGACGACGATGACGCCGCCGATCCATGCGAGAACACGCCCCATTCGTTTCACGCCGTCTGCCCTTTCTGATTGACGGACCAGCTGCAGGATCGTTGATTCCGCACCAAGACTAAAGCCTGAGCCCGCCCGCCGGGAGTCAAATTGCTGATGTTGGGGCAGACTGGTGGCGTGAGCGAAAACAGGTGGGTGCTGCACGTGGACCTCGACCAGTTCATTGCGGCGGTCGAAGTGCTCAGGCGGCCGGAGCTTGCGGGCAAGCCGATCATTGTCGGCGGCCGGGGCGATCCCACGGAACGGGCTGTAGTGTCAACGGCGTCCTACGAAGCCAGGGCGTTCGGCGTCGGGTCCGGAATGCCTTTACGCATTGCCGCCAGGAAAGTGCCTGACGCTGTGATCCTTCCTGTGGACCAGGAGGCGTACCTCGCCGCGTCCGAGACGGTCATGGCCACCCTGCGCGCGCAGCCCGGGGCCACGGTGCAGGTGCTGGGGTGGGATGAAGCCTTTGTCGGGACTGCAACAGAGGACCCGGAAGCCTATGCACGGCAGCTGCAGGCAGCGGTCCTGGAACGAACCCAACTGCACTGCAGCGTGGGAATCGGGGACACCCTGGTGCGGGCCAAGGTAGCCACCGGTTTCGGCAAGCCGGCCGGAGTCTTCCGGCTCACAGCCGGGAACTGGCTCGACGTTATGGGCAGCCGGCCCACCAAGGAGCTGTGGGGTGTGGGAAACAAAGTGTCAGGCCGGCTGGCCAAGCTCGGCATAAACACAGTTGCCGAGCTTGCCGCGTCCAACCCCCAGGACCTGGTCCCGGAATTCGGGCCTAAAATGGGCCCCTGGTACGCGGAGCTCGGACGCGGGGACGGCGCCAGCATAGTGGACGACACCCCCTGGGTTGCCCGCGGGCACAGCCGGGAGACCACCTTCCAACAGGACCTGACCGAGCCCGCCCAGGTGGAGGACGCCGTCAAGGAACTGGCAGCGCGTGTCCTGGAGGACGTTGTGGCCGAGGGCCGGCCCGTGATCGGGCTGACCCTCAAGGTCCGGTACGCGCCGTTTGTCACTAAAACCCACGCGCGGAAGATTGCCCGGACCTTCGACCGGAGCGAAATCCTCGCACAGGCCCTGGACCTCACAGCCGCGATCGAAGCGGACCGTCCCATCCGGCTCCTGGGGCTGCGTGCCGAAATGGCAATGCCCGAGGACGCCCGCAAGGGACACACGCCAACGCGCGGCGGCTGGTGACGCAACAGTGCCGCTGCGGCCGCTTGGCCTCGGCAGGAGCGTAGGAGCGGACGTCACACAACGCCATGGCATCCGGATCCGGAGAGGCAACGCCCTACCCTAGTCAGGTGACTTTGACTAAACTCCGTACCGCCGCCGCGAGCTCACTCGCCGCCGCGGGTCTGCTCATTACTCTGGCCGCCTGTTCCGCGCCAGCCACCAGCCAGCCATCCGATTCTGCCGCCCCGACCACCGCGTCGTCCGCCTCCTCCGCCGCTGCCTCCGAGCCATGCGCCGGCGTGCTGGTCTCTGTTGATTCCAGTGCCCTGAAGCAGGGCGGCACCGACTCCGCGCCCGTCTGCGTGCCGGTGGATGCCACCACCCCCGCGTCCAAGGTGCTGGCCGAGGCCAAGGTGGAAACTGAAGGCACCACCGCCTACCCCACAGAGCTGGTATGCCGGGTCAACGGCGTCCCCGCTGCCGACGTCGACATCGCCCACAAGGGCGGCACCTACCGCGAGGAATGCAAGGAAATGCCCGCGGCCTTCGCCTACTGGTCGATCTGGGTGAAGCCCGCCGCCGGCGAATGGGGTTATGCCCAGGAAGGCCTTGCCACCCTGCAGGTTTCCCCGGGCGACAGCCTGGAACTGCTCTACACGGTTGACGGCGCGCCGGCCGCACCGACGGCGTGACCTTTCGGCCCGCGCCGTTACGCGCAGCGGCGGCTCTCGCCGTCGTCTTCATCGCGGCGCGGGTCATCTACCGCATCCTTTTCAACGGGGCGGGCGTGGGTGACACGCTCCTGCTCAACCTGCCGCCGGTGCGGTTGCCCGGGCCCTTCGCCCATGTGGCGGTCCTCGGCCCGGTAACGGCAGAAGGACTGGGGCAGGCCGCACTGTCCGCCCTGCCGATTGCCGGCATGATCCTGGGCTTTGGCCTGCTCAACTCCGTGGTGGACGTGGCCCGCGGCTTTGTGGTCATGGCCCGCGGCGGTCCCCTGCAGGGCATCGCCCGGATGCTCGTGGTGGCCTGGGCGGCGTTGCCCGCACTGTATGACGCTGTGCGTGCTGTGCGCCTGGCCTTTCGATTGCGCGGCGAACGGTTCGGACCCCGGGCTCTTGTTCCCGTGTTGGAGCGCACCCTGGAACACGCCGCCCGGGTGGCCGCGGCCTTGGAATTGCGCGGCTTTGGCAGCCGGACATCACAACAATCCGACGGCGGCCTGCGCCTCACGCACGCCAGCTCAGCGCCGCTTCTGGTCCGGAATGCACAATTCCGGATCGCCGATGCGCAAGTGCGCGTAGCAGAGTTTGCGCCGCCGCCCGGCTCAGTTTCGGTCATCACAGGCGCCACGGGGTCCGGCAAATCCACGATCCTGAGAGGACTCGCCGGCCTGCTCTCCCACGTGGACGGTGGAGAGCTCGCTGGCACGGTGCGCGTTGCAGGAATGGACCGGGCCATTACGCCGCCGCGTGATACCGCCCGCTTCGTCGGCGTCGTCTTACAGAATCCCCGCGCCGCGTTTGCCACTACCCGGGTCCGCGACGAAATCGGCCTCGCGCTCGAACTGCGCGGCGTGACGCCTGCGGCCAGAAAGGCCCGGGTATCGGAGGTCGCAGAGCGTATCGGTGTCACGGCGCTGCTGGACCGCGATGTCAGTACCCTCTCGGCTGGTGAGGCAACACTCGTGGCGATCGCTGCTGCCGTAGTGCAACATCCGGTGCTGCTCCTTGTTGATGAACCGCTGGCCGACCTTGACACCGCAGCGCGCGAACGCGTTATCTCCGTGCTCAGCGCCCTCGCCCGGGAAGCCGGTGTTTGCGTCATCGTGGCGGAGCACCGGGCCGAAGCCCTGGTGGCCGTTGCTGACGCCTGGTGGAGCATCGACGACGGCGCCCTGGTACCAGGCGCCGCCCCATCCGTTTCGGTTCCCGTGGCTGCCCATCCGACGCCGGGACGGCCAGCGGAACACGCGCCCGTGCTGGCCGCAGCAAATCTTTCCGTAGACCGCAAGGGGAAGCCACTGGTGCACGACGCATCCGTGACACTGCACAAAGGTGAAGTGGTGGCACTGGTGGGGCCTAATGGCGCCGGAAAATCATCCCTGCTGGTGGCACTGGCACTTGACGGCGGCCGCGTAGCCCTCGTCCCGGACGCTTCCGACGACCTCTTCACCCGGGACACCGTCGCGGCAGAGCTCCGCGCCGCAGACCGACGGCAGGCACGCGCGTCCCGGCGCCTTGATCGACTGGCTGCAGAATCCGAGCCTGCTGAAGCACGCCTTGCCCGCCTGCGCGGAGGCGGCGGGATGCCCATTGGACAGGAGCATCCCCGGGACCTTTCTGCCGGCGAGCGCCGGATCCTTGCCATCGCGCTGCAGACCATCGACGATCCGGAAGTGCTCCTGATCGATGAACCCACCCGGGGACTGGATCCTGCGGCGCGCACGGCAGTCTCGGCGGCGCTGCTGGCCGCAGCTGACGCCGGCGCGGCGGTCCTGATCGCCACCCACGATCTCGATTTTGCGCACAGCCTGGGCGCCCGCATCCTTCCCATGCGCGACGGCGTCGCCCCCGCGGCTGTGCCCGCGGCTGCCGATGCAGCACCGGTCCACGCGTCACTACCCCTGAATACTTCACGCTGGCAGGTAGACAGTTCACGCTGGCAGGCCGCAGACGCTGTGGCACCACAACAAACAGTCGACCGCGAGGACGTTTCAGTTACTAAGCCGCGCAGGATCCGACTACCCCGGACTGCGGAACTGCTTGTGCTGGCGGCAGCGAACCTGCTGGCTCTGGGTGCCTTCTGCTGGCCACTGCTGGCGGCGGCGCTCCCGCAGGACGCCGCCGCGGCAGTCCCCTACGTGGCATTGGCTATCGCTCCCCTTGCCGCCGTCGCCATCGCCGTATCGCTGGACGGCTCTGTCCGCTCCGCGCACACCGTGGCGTTGCTCGGCGTCCTGGCCGCAGTCGGTTCGGCGGTGCGGGTGGCGAGTACCGGCGTCGGGGGCGTTGAAGCGGTGTTCATTCTGCTGATCCTGGCCGGCCGTGCCTATGGTGCCCAGTTTGGTTTGCTGCTGGGGGCAGCCACTATCGCACTGTCCAGCGCATTGTGGGGTGGAATTGGCCCGTGGACGCCGTTCCAGATCTTCGCGTGCGCGTGGGTGGGCGCCGGGGCAGGGCTGCTCCCCCACCGGGTGCGGGGGAAAGCCGAGCTGTGGATGCTGTGCGGTTATGGCGTGGTGGCGTCCTACCTGTTCGGCCTGCTCACCAACCTGTGGTTCTGGCCGTTCGCCGTGGGTGCGGGCACGGGCATCTCCTACGTTGCGGGCGCACCGCTGGGCACCAATCTGAGCAGCTTCCTGCTCTACTCACTGTTGACCTCGACGGCGGGATGGGACACCTTGCGTGCCATCACCACGATCGTGGGCATCTGCCTGGTGGGCCGGGCCATCCTGGCCGCGTTCCGCCGGGTGAAGCCGGTATACAGCAACGGCGGGCAGGGCACTGTGGCCCTGCCCGCCGTCGTCCCTGAAATGGAACGGATCAGGCGTTAGTTTTCCGCTTGAGCCAACCCCACACGGCGGTGGCCACAAACAGGATCAGGCCGAGGAAAGCCAGCCAGAGCAGGCCCTTCACCACGAAGCCGAGGATCGAAAGGGCAAGCCAGATAACAAGTAGCGCAATGATGATCTTCATAGTTGAACCCTAGGCCCTGTTCCTGCCTGAACAGGCACCAGGGCCCACCACCATGGTGCAGATCACAGGCGCCGCTCACACCTTGAAGTACTTCGCCTCCGGGTGGTGGAACACAAACGCGTCGGTGGACTGCTCAGGGTGCAGCATCAGCTCATCGCTCAGGACCACGCCCATCCGCTCGGGCTTCAGCAGTTCGGTCACCTTGCGGCGGTCCTCCATGTCCGGGCACGCGGGGTAGCCGAGCGAGAACCGGGCGCCACGGTAGTCAAGCTTGAAGTACCCTGCCGTGTCCTTGGGCTCCTCGGCAGCGAAGCCCAGCTCCTTGCGGATCCGCGCGTGCCAGAACTCCGCGAGCGCTTCGGTGAGCTGCATGACCAGGCCGTTGAGCTCGTAGTAGTCGCGGTACTGGTTGGCGTCGAACATTTTGGAGGTGAACTCTTCGATCTTCGAACCGGCGGTGACCAGCTGTACCGGCAGGACGTCGATCTGCCCCGACTCGCGGGACTTCACAAAGTCGGCCAGGCACAGGTGCCGGTCGCGGCGCTGGCGTGGAAAATCAAAGCGCAGCCGGTCGGTGCCGATCGGGCCGCCTGAACCACCGTCCGGGGCGAGCAGCCCCGGCGTGCCCAGTACGCCGTCGGGGTCTTCACCGTGGTGCAGAACCACCACCTGTTCCCCCTCGGCGACCACCGGGAAGTAGCCGAAGGCGACGGACGCATCGAGCATTCCTTCGGCGAGGATCCGGTCCAGCCAGTACCGCAGGCGTGGCCGGCCTTCGCGTTCCACCAGTTCCTCATAGGAGGCGCCGTCCTCACCGCGGCCGGGCTTGAGGCCCCACTGGCCCATGAACGTCGCCCGCTCATCGAGGAAGGCAGCGAAGTCGTGGAGTGCAACGCCGCGCACAATGCGGGTGCCCCAGAACGGCGGTGCCGGCACCGGGTTGTCGGTAGCGACGTCGGACCGCCCGGGCATTGCCTCGGGCTCAGTGACGGTGAACTTGGCGCCGCCCTTGTGGATGCGCTTCTTCAGCGGCGGCAGGCCGACGTCGTCCGGGGATTCACCGCGGGCAACCCGCACCAGCGGTTCCATGAGCGCCAGGCCTTCGAAGGCGTCCTTGGCGTACCGGACGACGCCGTCGAACTGCTCTGCCAGGTCCTGCTCCACGTAGGCGCGGGTCAACGCAGCGCCGCCGAGGATGATGGGCCACTTCTTCGCCAGGCCGCGGGACTGCAGCTCGGCGAGGTTCTCCTTCATGACCACTGTGGACTTCACCAGCAGGCCGGACATGCCGATGACGTCGGCGTCGTGCTCCTCGGCTGCGGCCATGATCTCGGCGATGCCCTGCTTGATGCCGATGTTGATGACCTTGTAGCCGTTGTTGGTGAGGATGATGTCCACCAGGTTCTTGCCGATGTCATGCACGTCGCCGCGCACGGTGGCGATCACCATGGTGCCCTTGCCGGAGGAATCCGACTTCTCCATGTGCGGCTCGAGCAGGGCCACGGCGTTCTTCATTACCTCTGCGGACTGCAGCACGAACGGCAGCTGCATCTCACCGGCGCCGAAGCGTTCACCCACCACCTTCATGCCCTCGAGCAGGTAGTCGTTGATGATGCCGAGCGGGGTCAGGCCTTCGGAGCGCGCCAGGTCCAGGTCCGCTTCGAGGCCCTTGCCCTCGCCGTCGATGATGCGCCGTTCCAGGCGGGCCCCGGTGGGCAGTGCCGCGAGTTCGGCGGCACGCTGGTCCTTGAGGGCTGCGGTGTCGACGCCGGCGAACATGTCCAGCATGATGGCCAGCGGATCGTATGTGGTGTTGCCGTCGGCGTCGTATTCGCGGCGGTCATAGACGAGGTCCAGTGCCACCTTGCGCTGATCCTCCGGCAGCGAAGCTAGCGGCACAATCTTGGCGGCGTCGATAATGCCGCTGGTCAGGCCCGCCTGCACGGCTTCGTGCAGGAACACCGAGTTCAGGACCATTCGTGCTGCCGGGTTCAGGCCGAACGACACGTTGGAGACGCCCAGGGTGGTGTTGATGCCGGGGTACTTCGCGCTGATCTGGCGGATGGCCTCGATGGTTTCGATACCGTCCCGCCGGGTTTCCTCCTGGCCGGTGGCGACCGGGAAGGTCAGGGCGTCGACGATGATGTCCTCTACGCGCATGCCCCATTCGTCTATCAGCGCGTCAACCAGGCGGGAGGCGATGGCTACCTTGCCCTCGGTGGTGCGTGCCTGGCCCTGCTCGTCGATGGTCAGGGCGATCACGGCGGTACCGTGTTCCTTCACCAGCGGCATGATGCGCGCGAAGCGGCTGTCCGGGCCGTCGCCGTCCTCGTAGTTGACGGAGTTGACCACCGGGCGGCCGCCGATGAGTTCCAGCCCTGCCTGAAGTACTGCCGGTTCGGTGGAGTCCATGACCAGCGGGAGCGTGGAGGCCGACGCGAAACGGGAGACGATCTCCTTCATGTCCGCCACGCCGTCGCGCCCCACATAGTCGATGCACACGTCCAGCAGGTTCGCGCCAACCCGGACCTGGGCGCGGGCAATATCCACGCAGTCGCCCCAGCGCTCTTCGAGCATGGCCTGGCGGAAGGCTTTGGAACCGTTGGCGTTGGTGCGCTCACCAATGGCCAGGTAGGACAGCTCCTGGTCGAAGTTCACGTGGTGGTAGAGGGAGGCGACGCCGGGCTCCCGCTCGGTGGGGACGCGCTTGTTGGTTCCCTCCGTCTTTTTAGTGCGGAAGGGGGCAAGACGTTCGACGACGGCGGCCAGGTGTTCCGGCGTCGTACCGCAACAGCCGCCCACCAGGCCCAGGCCGAATTCGCGCACGAACTGTTCGTGGGCAGTGGCGAGTTCGGCGGGCGAGAGCGGATAGTGCGCGCCGTTGGGGCCAAGGACGGGCAGGCCGGCGTTGGGCATGCAGGCGATGGCGACGGAGGACTGCTTGGAGAGGTGGCGGAGGTGCTCACTCATCTCATCCGGGCCGGTGGCGCAGTTCAGGCCGATAGCGTCGACGCCGAGCGGTTCGAGGGCGGTGAGCGCGGCGCCGATCTCGGAGCCCATCAGCATGGTGCCGGTAGTTTCTACCGTCACCTCGACGAAGATGGGGAGGCGGATGCCGCGGGTGACGATGGCCTGTTTGCAGCCGTTGACGGCGGCTTTGGTTTGCAGGAGATCCTGGCTGGTTTCGATGAGGAAGGCGTCCGCTCCCCCGTCGATGAGGCCCTCGGCCTGCAGGGCGAAGGTCTGCTTGAGGTAGTCATAGCTGGTGTGCCCGAGGCTGGGCAGCTTGGTGCCCGGGCCCATCGAGCCGAGGACCCAGCGCATCCGGCCGTCTGTTGCTTCCGCCGCTTCCGCGCGTTCGCGGGCGATCCTGGCGCCCTTCAGTGCCAGTTCTGTGATCCGGTCATCGATGCCGTAATCAGAGAGGTTGGACCAGTTGGCGCCGAAGGTATTGGTCTCGACGGCGTCGATGCCCACCGCGAAGTACGCGTCGTGGATGTCCGCAATGACGTCCGGACGGGTGTCATTGAGGATCTCGTTGCAACCTTCCAGGCCCTGGAAGTCTTCCTCGAGCGATAGATCATGGCCCTGCAGCATGGTGCCCATGGCGCCGTCGGCAATGACGACCCGCTGGTTTACGGCATCCAGCAACTCCTGGGCGCGGGCCGGGCGAGGGACAGAGTCAATATCAAGCGCAAAACGAGGCATCCAAACAGATTACGTGTGGGGGCCGTTACGTTGCGCTGTGTGTCTGTGTACTACGGGGAGGGTCAGTGGGCTGGCTCGCTGGGATCTTGACATCGCTCCCGGGCACAAACGAGGAAGTCGTTGGGAAAGCACTCCCGGCGCCAAGGACAAAGTTGTCATCGCAACGAAGCTCGATCGTGCGGGATTCAGACAATAGGATCGCTCGCCAAATCGGAGTGCCGGACACCAAAGCCGTGACCATATCTCTTGCACACCTTATGGATTAGGTCGCTTACCCAGTCCGGAGCATCCGGTGCGACGTGCACCGCTTGTATCAATTTTTTTAGGTCGACGGGAATGGGTATGACAGGAGGCTCGGGACCCAGCGAGATGGCGCTATGTTCCTCCGTGGGATGCGGGATACTTCGCCCCGTCATCATGATGAGGCGAACTTCGCGTTCGTGAGCAAAACTTAATCGCTTGTGCATGAAGCGATCAAAAAAGTTGCCTTCCGGGATGAAAGTCGTTCTGTAGTCGACGTAATTAACTCGGCCGCCGAAGATGCTCCGATCGGACCCAATACTCGCAACCAGACTTTTCCACGTTGTCTTGACAGCGACTCCGCGGCCCTCACGTTGGTAGATGTCCCACATGGCTGCGGACTCGACAGGAGACTCGTGCCAACAGTTGACGTGAGTCGTCTTTAGCCCTGATTCGTGCATGATCGGGTACTGGCGATTCATGTCTTCAAACAACTCACCATAAAGCTTGGGGCGCATATCCACGTTGGCCTGGCTGTATGAACCCTCCCACTTGTCACTCATCTGGTCTGCTCGCGCAAAATAGATCGCTTCGTCCTCGAGCAAGGCGAGGAACCGGGCAAGATCCATATAGCGCCAAAGCACGTCGTCGTCTTCAGGCTGATTGGTGAAGCTGGGGTGAAATTCCGTTACGAACACTTGGCTAGCCTATCGGCAGGCGCTAGAGCAACGGTCTATAGACGTCTTTGAGTGGCAGGCCAAGTTCACTCGTCTTATCAGGAGTGACACCGTCGACGCCAAATCCACTGAATCGTGCGTTTCAGTAATCTGGGCAAACGGAGGGCTTGCCAGACTCAACGCTATTATCACTTCGGCAGCAGATCGACGTGACGAGCGAGTACTGTCATCGGTGCGTTCACCTAACGCCCCGGCTGAAGCTGGAATCGAGGTTTGACGTGGCCCGCGCGCGGATGATTCCCGCGCTCACTGTGGGGCAGATACAGAAACGCCAGGGACTGATCCCCGTGGGAAACCACCACGGCGGCCAGCAGAAGGGGCTCTCCCCCGGGCAGCGTCTCATGATCAAATAGGAGGGTTGAAGCGGCTGCCCGAGTCCGACCACGGCCTCGGCCACACGGAAGGAAGCACATGACCGATCGTCCGGAACACCCCCCGATCCCCACCCCCGGAAGTGCCCAAGGCCTGGACAGCAAGGTTGAAGGCGGGTGTCCGGTGGCACATGGCAGCGTCACCTCGCACGGCAGCGAGAGTGAAAACCCAGCGATCGACCCGCCGCAGCCCAAGGGGCACCGGCCGCGGACCGTCGCGGATTGGTGGCCCAACCAGCTGGACCTTTCGGTGCTTCACGCCCACCACCCGGCGGGTAACCCGCTCGGCCCCGGCTTTAGCTACCGGGAGGAATTCCAGAAGCTCGACGTCGAGGCGCTCAAGCAGGATATTACTCAGGTCCTCACCACGTCCCAGGACTGGTGGCCTGCTGACTTCGGCCACTACGGCGGCCTGATGATTCGGCTGAGCTGGCACGCCGCCGGCACCTACCGCGTCCAGGACGGCCGCGGCGGTGCAGGGGACGGCAGCCAGCGGTTCGCGCCGCTCAACAGCTGGCCGGACAACGCCAACCTCGACAAGGCCCGCCGTCTGCTGTGGCCCGTCAAGCAGAAGTACGGCCAGAAGCTCTCCTGGGCCGACCTGCTGGTCCTCGCGGGAAACGTCTCCCTCGAGTCGATGGGCTTTAAGACCTTTGGTTTCGCTTTCGGCCGCGAGGACGTGTGGGAACCCGAGGAGATCTTCTGGGGACCGGAAGACGCCTGGCTCGGCGACGAACGCTACATCGGTGAAGGTCAGATGTCGGAGGACGTCGGCTCCACTGAGATGGGCCTGATCTACGTCAACCCCGAAGGTCCGATGGGCAACCCGGATCCCAAGCTCGCGGCAGCGTTCATCCGCGAGACCTTCAAACGCATGGCGATGAACGACGAAGAGACCTTCGCGCTGATCGCAGGCGGCCACACGTTCGGCAAAACCCACGGCGCCGGTGACGCCGACGCGCACGTCGGCCCCGAACCCGAAGGCGCCAACCTCGAGAACCAGGGACTGGGCTGGCTCAGCACGTATGGAACCGGCAAGGGTGCGGACACCATCACCTCCGGCCTCGAGGTCACCTGGACGGACCGGCCCACCCAGTGGAGCAACCGCTTCCTTGAAATACTGTTCGAGTACGAGTGGGAGCTGACCAAGAGCCCCGCCGGCGCGCACCAGTGGGTGGCCAAGGACGCCCCGGAGATCATTCCGGACGCTCACGACCCGCAGAAGAAGCACCGGCCCACCATGCTGACCACCGACCTGTCGTTGCGTTTCGACCCTGTCTATGAGGAAATCGGGCGGCGCTTCCTGAAGAATCCGGATGAATTCCAGGTCGCCTTCGCCAAGGCCTGGTACAAACTGCTGCACCGCGACATGGGACCTGTGGGCCCGCACATGCTCGGGCCTTGGGTTCCGGAAGCTCAGCTCTGGCAGGACCCAGTTCCCGCCGTGGACCACGAGTTGATCGGCGAGGAGGACATCGCCTCGCTGAAGGCATCACTTTTGGATTCGGGCCTGTCCGTCTCGCAACTGGCAACCACGGCTTGGGCCGCCGCGTCCACCTTCCGCAAGACCGACCGCCGTGGCGGGGCCAATGGCGCGCGGATCCGGTTGGAGCCGCAGCGCGGCTGGGAGGTCAATGAACCCGAGCAGCTTTCGACGGCGTTGCACGCGATTGAGAGTGTGCAGCAGCAGTTCAACGCTGCCCAGGCCGGAGGCAAGAAGGTCTCGCTGGCTGACCTGATCGTTCTTGGTGGCTGTGCCGCGGTGGAGAAGGCCGCGCGGGACGCCGGGTTCCCCGTCACCGTGCCGTTCCGCCCGGGCCGCACCGATGCCGCCCAGGATCAGACCGACGTCGAACAGTTCCAGTACCTCAAGCCGCGGGCTGACGGGTTCCGTAACTACGTGCGCCCCGGCGAGAAGCTCCAACCGGAAACTCTCATGCTGGACAAGGCGTACATGCTGGACCTCTCCGCGCCGGAGATGACGGCGCTGGTCGGCGGCATGCGCGCCATGGGCGCCAACGTCGGCGGCTCCAGCCATGGCGTCCTCACCGACAGGCCCCAGGTGCTGACTAATGACTTCTTCGTCAACCTGCTCTCCCCCGGCACAAAGTGGAAAGCATCGGAGACAGACGAGAACGTCTACAACATCACCGATGTCGCCACCGGCGAGCTGAAGTGGACCGCCACACCGGTGGACCTGGTCTTTGGCTCCAACTCCCAGCTCCGTGCACTGGCCGAGGTCTATGCCAGCGAGGACGGCAGGGAGAAGTTCGTCAACGACTTCGTGGCTGCCTGGGTGAAGGTCATGGAACTGGACCGCTTCGACCTGCGCTAACCAGTGCGTCCGGGCCGGCTGCAGGCTCGGCTTTATCTCCACCGGCTTCATCCACTATTCGGCTCACCATTGCTCTTCTGCTTAGAAATGGCTCCACGAAAGGTGGCCTAAGGACGATAAATCCACCGTAATCGCCAGCGGCAACAGCGAGTTTCCCGGGTCTCCGATGTCGTGGTAGCGGCGTAATATCTGCTCATCTGGTCTAGGCTGCGGTTAGGTTTAGTCGGGGGAAATTTTTATTCATGGGGTGAGCGTTTGTCTGAAAACAGTGGCACGGGTCGTGGTGTTCCTTCTGGGCCTTTGGAGTCTGCGACCCTCGCTACATTCGCGCGACTTCCTTCCGACCCCACCGGAACCATCACTTTTCAGCGCTTCGTGTGGCAGGCCAAGCTTTCTGTCAGGAATTGGCTCGCTACACTTGCTCCCGCTGGCCCAGTGGCGGTCATCTGTGAACACGTTGAAGACCTAGTAGTCGTCGAAAAAGATATGCTTCGGTTCGCGCAACTCAAGACAAGAGATAAGGGCTCTTGGACCGCGGCAAAGATCTGCCAACCTGGACACGCAGTAGACACCCTCGTGAACTCCTATCTCGCAGCCAAGGAAGCGGGAATTCTCGCTGTGTCCAGATTCGAGGTTTGGCTGGAAGGTCCGCAGTCTGAAGAATCTGACACAGTCACCTTCTTTCGAGATCCGAACCAGGCTTCCGATCGGATTAAACGAAAAATTCGAGCAATGGGGCTAGCGGGTGCCAACCTTAAAGACTTTCTTGGACGCCTAGAGGTGCGATGCCAACAGCCTTCTCGAGAATCCATCGACGCCGTGGTAATGAAAGCCATCGGGGCCGTATGGCCGCACCTGTCCTACACACAGATAGAACTTTTGTATGAGAAGTTGCTCAGCGCCGCCACGGCCGCGCAATCCTCATCAGTACAGCAGGTGGCTTTTCGCTCCGCCGTTGCAGCGGCGGGACTCAACCCCGAAGATATCGAATGGGAACCAATTAGCGCGCAGGCTCTCACAAGGGAACAGCTTCGTGCACTTTGCCCCCCGCTAGGCTCTGACACCAATGAAAGGCTATTTGAGCGTGCCGCCGCAGGCGAAGCCTCTTTACTCGAACTGAAATTGGTCCGGGCCGGCGCAAAGGAGAGAACGATAAACGCAGCCAAGCTAGCGAGAGCTGAAGCGGAGGTCGCTGCCACGACCGTGCTGGCTGCTGGCGTTGTTAATGAGGGCGCACTACACGCTTTGGATCAGAGGATTCTGTCCATGGCGGATTCGCTTCTAGCCCTCGGCACTTTGGGAGGAACTAACTTCGCCAGTCCCGCGGAGTTTATCTACCACAGCCTGATGACCCGGCCAACTGACGTTAGCGCAACAGACGCCATGCAGGTTTATGGTGGCGATCATCGGCTGGTCGTGGGGCACCTTTGCAACATTTCAGATCAGTGCCGCTTTAACTGGGGTCTTTCGTGACCATTCATCAGCCAGCGGCAGCAAGCAGGCGTGATTCGTACCGCTATAGAAGTAGCCGCGAAGCAGAGTCCCGCATTCTCCTGCTGATTGATGGGTTCAGCACGGACGCCTCTGGACCGCGAAGTCTTGAGGGTAGAGTCAAGCTCGCCAAGCTGGACTTCCTGCTCCGTTATCCGAGGCACTTAGCAACTATTCTCGCAAGCCGTGGTCTTCGTGAATCCACGCTTGCTGAACTGGAACACCAAGATAGTCCCCTCGAATCCCGCATGGTGCGATACCGGTATGGCCCCTGGGACCCTAGCCACTTCGCTGTCCTTGGATCCTTGGTGGGCCGAGGGCTTGTTGAAGTCATCCCCGCCTTTGGCACCAATGCACTCGGCTACCGCACCACGAGGGAAGGCCTACGTCTGGCTACTGCCCTCAGAGAGGATGGCGCCTTCGATGACCTCATTGGTCGCATTAAGCTCTTGCGTCGGCATCTGGATCTCACGGGCGAAGGTCTCAAGAAAATCGTCTATCAGCTGCCTGAAGTAGCCGATGCAGCGTGGAACAAGGAGCTGGAATGACTGATCGCTCAAGTACAGAGATCGACGGGAAGAACATCGTGTCGCACAGGCTCCAGGTCAACTCGATTGAATTGCTCGGAGGCAACAGAACCGTCGATCTACGGCCAGGTTTGAATCTTATCCGTGGGGATATCACGACGGGCAAGACCACCCTCGTCCGCCTACTCCGCGGGCTATTAGGCAACATTCCCAAGAATCTGCCGCCAGAGATGGCTGAAGTGCGGGCACTAAAGGGACAAGCTGTTCTCGGCGATCGACCTTGGAGGCTCTACCGCCCGATGGTCACCACCAAGGACGCCCCGGTTGAAGTAGCAGAGGTGAATTCCGAGGAGGGGGCAGAGGGTCTTGCCCTTCGTCTCCCGGCCACAGGTACAGGCGGTTACGGGGAGTTCGTACTGCAGCAACTTGGTTTGCCCGTGATATATGTTCCCCGCGCTAGGCAGGAGCCGACTTTAGATCTCACGCCAGTAACCATCAACGACTGGTTGAACTACTGCATTGTCACGGGTGACGAGTTGGATGTTCAGGTGTTCGGTCATCGTGAGACCTTTCGTGATCACAAAAGACGATGGGTGTTTGAGATTGCGTATGGACTATATGACGAAGAGCTTGCCCGGCTCTCGGCACAAGCTCGGCAAGTAGCCCTAGCTATCCGAGCTGCAGAGGCCGAGCATGAAGTCGTACGGGCATTCCTCTCCGAGGCAGAATTCGGGAGCAAAGAAGAACTAGAGCATGCACTGGAGGTCCAAGAAGAGGAACTCACTGCCCTCCAGGGAAACCAAAAGGACATTCACAATCTGAATGTAGACGAGCCCGCTAGTGAGATTGCTGCTCTCCGAGAATCAGTGCTGAGCTTCCGGCACCGGATTGATGCTGATCGAGCCGAGATTCGGCAACATGGGGCACAGATTCGTGACCTCTCCGACCTTGATCGCCAACTGGTGAGCGTATCCAAGCGGCTCACCCGCTCAATTGTTGCGGACGAGTGGATGGTTGATTTTGATTTCATCGTTTGCCCCCGTTGTGGCAATGATGTCGATCGACACCGTGCAGAGCATCTTAATTGCTACTTATGCCATCAACCTGAGCCCACTGTTTCTCCGAATAGGGAAACCCTTCTTCGCGAACAAGACCGGGTAGCATTTCAGATCGCCGAAACGAAGCAGCTGATCGCAGACAGGCAGGATAGCCTTGCACGAGTGCGCAACGAGAACGACGAAGCAATTGAACAGCTCCGTATGCTCTCAGTGCAGCTTGATCATGCAACCGAACAATTTGTGTCGAGCCAAGCATCAGAACTCAAGGCTCGGGCAGCCGAAGCCGCAACATTGGAGGCAAATATTGCTTGGCTAAGACGCTCCCTGAAACTTTTCGCGCATCAAACGAATCAGCAGGAACGCCTTGACATCCTACGTGACCGCAAAGCCGAGCTGGAGGCTTCCATTGAGGCGCATGACGGCGGAGTCCTTCAGGCCGAGGAGAACATAACTGCTCTTGAGACGCGGATGCTCGATTATCTCCAGCGCCTCCATATACCCACCTTGGGCAATTTGTTGACCGTCAGAATAAACCGCACTAATTATCTCCCTGAGGTCAGCGGGCGTACGTTTGGCGAGCTTTCTAGCCAGGGACTCAAGACTCTCGTGAATGTGGCTCACGCGTTAGCACACCACACGGTGGCTATTGACAGGGGCCTTGAACTGCCGGGATTCATCGTGCTCGATGGCGTGTCGGCAAATTCAGGTAAAGAGGGTCTCGATGGGGAGCGCGTCCTCGACATGTATAAACTCTTCGCTGAAGTATCTGCCTCTTACGGTACTGATCTTCAGATTCTCGTAGTCGACAACGAGCTCCCCTCAGAAATTGTTGCCACTTTGAACGACCGGATCGTGCTGACTCTTTCTCAGGGTGACCGGCTAATTGTCGGTAGAGGTGAGAACTCCCTATTTACTGATGTCGAACGCACGTGAGCGATCGGATCGACGTGAGCTTTTGAGGCCAGAGAGATTGACCACTGACAGGGTCGTTTCGCAGAGCAACGTGCATGGGGTCGCTTCGAGCGTCAGCCGCCGCGCATCAATCTCGCTGTTGCGCTGTCTTCTCCGCCCCTGTCGGTACGACCATTGCCACCGTACGCCCCGGGCCTATGGACCCGAGGACCCAAGGACCCAATTCATCCGACCGTCTACTACCTCGGCCGCTTACGCGCGCTCGTGGGCAATCTTGGCGCCTTCAGTGCCAGTTATGGGATCCGGTCATCGATGCCGTAGTCGGAGAGGTTGCACCACGTGGATGCGATCAAGCCCCACTCCCGTCCACTTTCGTCGACTCGAGGCGCAGGGCGATTGCACGTTCAATCAGCCCACGGTTCGTCACCGAAGCGTTGTCGACAAAGACTCGCCTCCGAAACTCCAGCTCACCCATGCCTGCCGCTAGCTTGGCCAGCACCTCGTCCGCGAAGCTGGAAGAAACGACTCCCACGCCCTTAAAGTCGAGAACAACGTACTGGGCGCCAGCATTGAGGTAGTTGTCCAGCCGTGTACGAATTTCAGCGCCGAGTTTTCGCGATCCTAGGGCCTCTTCAATCTCGGAGACATTAACCCGATGGACGCCATGTTCATCCTCGATAGTCTCCAGGAACTCGCTCGACAGCGGGGGGCGACCGAGGGCTTCATCGATACGGACCTTCGTCGAGCAGTCCAGTTGCCAGTCAACCAAAGTCGCTTGACGGTCCTCCCGATCGACAAGCGGCCGATGGCGGTCGGTAAATGATTCAATTTGCCCCTTTCGCAGGGACCAGTTCCCCCACCCGGATCTGATGTTGAGTTGCCCGCCGTTAATTTCCACAGCCTTCCGCAACCCATAAAGACCATTTCCTTGATTCTGACCACCTTTGCTGGTGACACCCTGCTCCAAAGAGTGGCCAATGGCTCGTGCCGGATCGCGGAGGACATCAAAAGGAGCAGATCTGGTGGTTGCAAGCGACTTTTGGATACCAATCCCTGTATCGCCGACTGCTATGCTGCACTGCCGGCGCTCACGGTGCAACTGCATCATTACAAAGCCCGCATCGGCGTGACTATGCTGAAAGACGTTGTCCATAACCTCATAGAGGCACCACGTGATGGAGTCGATGACTCCCTCCTCACAATGCACTTGATCCGTAAGTGCCTCCATGAACAGTTCCGCAATTCGCTGAGCCTCGGACTCGGTGTCGTACCGCCAAACTGAATGTGTCAGTGTGTGTCCCTCAAAACGGTCGTAGGTGTCGACCGTTAGTGGTTCATCCAAGCGCCGCAGCCTTGAGTCGTCGGGAAGGCGGAGGGTGATTTTCTGCCCTGAATTCCGACGAAGGTCCGCAAGTACGGAGGCAAACGGAACGGCACCATTCGGATAGACCTCACGCACACGAGAAAGGTCTAGTACGAGGTCTCGATCAGCGTGGTCGCGGGCGGTCTCGAGTAGCTGGGTCGAACGTTTTGGACTTCGCAGATCCCGAATATCCCAAACCCATGGTTCCCGCCAAACTGCCATCCGTGCCCCCGTAGTCCCTATTTAGTAACTGGATAATCTTGCCATAGAACACGAGCTGGCACGGCCGGGTGCATGGCCACTAATATTCGACCCAGACAATGGTCGTCGCGCGTCAATCAGTGAATGGTAGATCGCCTTTTTGCTCTTAAAGGCGAGACCTGGCACGGCTACTGGAAGTTGTCACCAATTTCACCACCGCCACTGGTCCAGCCGTTGAACTTGGCGACTTATGAGGGAAACAACGTAGTACGCCCTGATCGAAGCCACAAGGTTTGCTTGAAGACGCCTGCCAGACGCTTCTCCAAGTTTCGAACTGTCTCCGCGAGCCCACATCAGTCGGCAATGGAGAACTGATGGAGACACGGACGTCGCGACACTACTGCCACTGTTGCCGATGATGAAATTTGGCATCGAGACCGAGGCCTCGTCGTCGCGGATGTCCACCCAGACGTACGGCTGAGCTGCATCAATCCTCGGCTGCCGTTGGATCATGGTTAGCTCCCGCGATGCCGGTGAAAAGTAGGACCACGAAGGCGATGACCACGGCCACGCGAGATATCCAGGTTTCCGGAGAAAACGTAGCGAGTCAAAATTGAGCTCCATGGTGCAACCCTCTTATAGCGGTACTCAGGTTCAGGCTCCGAGAGTCAGTCACCTGCTACTGCCACCGGCGGGTCTGTGGCGCACATCAACGCGCCCGGGCCATAAAAAGAAAAGAGCCGGAATCCCGCGTTTCCGCGTAATTCCGGCTCTTGCTGGTCGGGCTGACAGGATTTGAACCTGCGACCCCTTGACCCCCAGTCAAGTGCGCTACCAAGCTGCGCTACAGCCCGCTGGTTCCGCCGTTCTCCGCTGCAACAAATACCCGTGTTTCCACGAAATTCATCTCAGCAGTCCGGCCGAACCACCTTGAAAAGCTTACACGATTCCGGCAGGTGCCAATGACCAAATGGCTAGCCTTTCCGGCTTCTCTTTCGCGGACGAGCATGCTGAGCCGGATGGCACGACTTCGAAGCCGAACGTTTCGGTCAGGCCCAGGTAATCTGGCGCAGCAAGCTCACCCATAACGAATTCAACGTCAACGCCGGCACAAGTAACCTACAGCACCGCGTACAGGGACCACTCAAAATGGAGGCGGGTCGGAAGTAGTTCCGGGCTCACGATGACGTCCCGGTACCCGTGTTCGACTGACGTAAGTACCGCCGATGTTTGTCGCCGGAGCCGGCGGGTGGTCCGTGTAACTACGGCCAGTAGGGCTGGTCCATTCCAGTACCCCTCCACCGGTTTGCTTGATCTTCCAGCGTGAATGGTGCTTGAGCATGTGGTGACGCCTGCAGAGCCCGGCGAGGTTGCCCGTTTCCGTAGCACCGCCTAGGGCAGCATCGTGCGTATGGTCCAGGTCGAGGTCGCGAGCTTTGATTCCGCAGCCAGGGAAGCGGCATCGGGAATCCCGGGCCGTTAGCAGCCGCTTGAGGTCCTCGCGTGGCCGGTACCGGTCCACGGCAAGCAAGGCACCGGTGAACGGGTCCGTCAGAACCCGGTTCCAGGCAGTGGCCTGCCCAGCCAAAGCACGGGCGGTGGCAGGGTCGATCGGGTGGCGGCCGTCTATCTCGGCGGGAACCCGATCAGCACCAGCGGCAGTCAGGCCGGGCCCGCCACTAACCAGATTCGAAACAGGAATTGTCACGTCCACCCGCCCTTGGATAGCCGCCAGCAACCCATCAGGGGTGTCATGGCCCAGCGGTGCCCCGCAGAGCAGCAATTCAGACAGTAGATCGGCACGAAGCTGATCCATAGTTCGGGACGGACCAGCACCAGAAGGAGAGGCCGCAGAAGAAGCATGAGCCCGGGCCATCTGAGTCAGCCGGTCGTGGATGCCATAGGCGACTGCAGCAGGCAGCACCGCCGCCAGCTCGGCCATACCGTCCGGCAACGGTGCCACCCGGACATGGCGCTCCACCGCGGCCCGCTCGTGCCGGTCAGCCAGCAACGAGGGCTGGGCCTTCTCGGCTTCGCGGACAGCCAGCCGCCTCACCCGGCCGGGCGCCTGCTGTTCGGCACAAGCCACCACCACGGACTCGTACCGGGACAAAGCCGCGGGGCAAGCAAGCACGGTCCCGGCATCCTGGATCACCCGCACGTGCGCCTGACTGATCCGGCCCTCAGCAAAGGCCTGGAACGTCACCGGGAACCGGTCCAGCAGTTCAACTGCCTCGCCCATCTGCCGCTGCACGGTGCGGTCGTTAGCGCGCGTGGCGGTGGCGATCTCCGCCGCTACGGCCCGCTGGGATAGCTCCGCCGAGCGTGAATCCAAGCCCGCAGCTGTGAACCCGGGCCGCGCACCGCCGTCGTTCATGACGTCCGCCAGCCGCGACGCCATGGCGAGCGTGCGCTCCCGCAGAGCCTGCAACCCGGCAATCGCCGACTCCACTGACTGCAGTGTGGAGACCATCCCATCCAGCACCACCAGAGGATCTGGCACCGCAGAATGAAGCGGCGTCCCCTCGCTCAAACTGCTGGTGATCTCCATGAATCAATCACATCACCGACCACTGACATTTCCAGCCCGCCCCGAAGACAGAGGAAACGGAACCCAACACAAACGGCGCGCCTCCCCAAAGGGAAGGCGCGCCGTCGTCAATCAGTACGGTCTGTTGAAAAACCTACTTCTTCCGGCTCCGCTTTTCACGGACGCGCATGCTGACCTCGATGGGCGTGCCCTCGAAGCCGAACGTCTCGCGCAGGCGGCGGGTGATGAAGCGGCGGTAGCCCGGATCAAGGAACCCGGTGGTGAACAGCACGAACTTCGGCGGCCGGCTTGAGGCCTGCGTGCCGAACAGGATACGGGGCTGCTTGCCGCCACGCACGGGGTGCGGGTGCGCTGCGACGAGCTCGCCAAGGAAGGCGTTGAGCCGGCCCGTGGCGATCCGCTTGTCCCAGCTCTCCAGGGCAATGTCCAGGGCCGGAACCAGACGGTCCTTGTGCCAGCCGGTCTTGGCGGAGATGTTCACGCGCGGCGCCCAGGCCACGTGTGCCAGGTCCCGCTCGATCTCCGTCTCCAGGTAGCTACGGCGTTCCTCGTCCAGCAGGTCCCACTTGTTGAAGGCCAGCACCAGGGCGCGGCCGGATTCAATCGCCAGCTGCAGGATGCGCACGTCCTGTTCGCTGAGCACTTCATCCACTGCCAGAAGCACGACGGCGACCTCCGCCTTCTCCAGCGCGGCCTGCGTCCGGAGGGAGGCGTAGAAGTCGGCGCCCTGTGCCATGTGCTGGCGGCGTCGGATGCCCGCGGTGTCCACGAAGCGCCAGGTGCGATCGCCCAGTTCAATGAACTCATCAACCGGGTCACGGGTGGTGCCTGCGGTGTTGTCCACCACAACGCGCTCCGTACCCGCCAGCTTGTTCAACAGTGATGACTTGCCCACGTTGGGGCGGCCGATCAGCGCGATGCGGCGCGGCCCGCCGGAGCGTTCCACGCCTTCGATGGTGGAGTATTCCGGAAGCGTGTCGATGACGTGGTCCAGGAGGTCGGCCACGCCGCGGCCGTGCAGCGCGGATACCGGGTACGGCTCACCAAAGCCAAGGCCCCAGAGCGAGGCGGACTCCGCTTCCTGGGCGAAGTCATCCACCTTGTTGGCCACCATGATGACCGGCTTCTTGGACTTGCGCAGCATCTTCATGACGCCCTCGTCCGTGGCGGTGGCGCCAACGGCGGAGTCAACAACGAACAGTACGGCGTCGGCAAGCTCCACGGCCATTTCGGCCTGCTCGGCAACCCGGGCGTGGATGCCGCGGGCGTCGTGCTCCCAGCCGCCGGTGTCCACCACCGTGAAGTTCTGGCCGTTCCAGCTGGCCGAGTACATCACGCGGTCGCGGGTTACGCCGGGGGTGTCCTCCACCACTGCTTCGCGGCGGCCCAGGATACGGTTCACCAGGGTGGACTTGCCAACGTTCGGCCGGCCGATGATGGCCAGGACCGGATCGAGCTTAACCGGGCCGTCCAGGTCCTCGTCGTCGTAGTCACCGCGCAGCAGCGCGGCGTCCTCGTCGTCCAGATCGTAGTCTTCCAGCCCGGCGCGGAGGGACGCGGCACGTACTTCGGCCTCGTCGTCGCCGATCGCAGCCAGCCGCTCAGCCACCTGGTCCGTGCCGGTGGGCGTGTAGTCTTCTTCGCCGGAACCTGACGGGCCGGAGTTGGGAGTCGAATCGCTCATTGCACTTTCCTTAGATGGTCATCTGCCGGCGTCCCGGCTACTGCTGTGGTGGTTGCGTTGTGCTTCGCCGTAGGCAAAGAATCGGGCAAAGACTGCCCGCTGTGCGCAATTGCTTGCTCGACCGTGCCGGCCAGCGCGGCGCGGATTTCCGCAGCCACCCTGTCCATTGAAGCACGGCCGGATTCCCCGTCATGGCGTCCTACGCCAATGGTAGGGCCGAAATAAACATTGAAACGGCGCCCCGGCTTGGGCACTGAATCGAGGTGGTCCGTACCGGTCCTGGTGCCAAGAATGGCCACCGGAACCACAACTGCCTGCGAGTTCAGCGCCAGCCAGGCTACGCCGTTATTGATGGCCGCGGCGCTGCCTCCGCCGCGGGTTCCTTCGGGAAGGATTCCTACGCAGCGGCCGGCGTCGAGCACGTCCTTGCTGAGCTGCAGCGCGGCCCGGTCACCGGAACGGTCTACGGGCAACTGCCCGGCGGCCCTGAGGACCAGCCCAAGGAAACCCTTGAACATCTCCTTCTTGACCAGGATGTGCATCCGCCGCGGCGCCGCCCCGAAGAGCACCGGTCCGTCCAGGAAGCTGATGTGGTTGGCGGCAAAGATCACCGGCCCGTTGACGGGAACGTTCTCACGGCCTGTCACCGTGGTCCGGTACACCACGTGGTCCAGAATCCAGCCGACGACCCGGCTCCAACCCATGGTGAGCGGGGACGGTATCCGGCGCTCAGTCACGGTTAAGGACCTTACTGACAATCACCAGTGCCGCCTGCACGGTTTCCTCGAAGTCCAAGTCCGAGGAATCCAGCGTCACCACACCATCGGCGGCCTGGGTGAAATTCACGACGGCGGAGTCCCGGGCATCGCGCTGCGTCACCTGGGCTGCCAGTTCGCCGGCAGTCTGGGTACCGCCAAGCTGGGCGCCGCGCCGGCGAAGGCGGGCTTCCTCGCTGGCGGTCAGGAGCATCCGCACCTCGGCGCCCGGGGCTACGACGGTGGTGATGTCGCGGCCTTCAACGACGATGCGCCGGTGGTGCTCCTCGATGATGGCGCGCTGCCGGCGGATCAGCTCGGTGCGGGCGCCGAGCGTGGTGGCCACGGCGCTCACGGCCGAGGAGATAGCTGGTTCGCGGATAAGATCCGTAACCTCCACGCCGTCCACCCGCACATATTCCTCGCGAGGGCTAGTACTCATGTCCAGCACCAGGTCCCGCGAGGCCTGTTCAACGGCTGCTGCGTCATGAAGATCGATCCCGGCGTCCAGGCAGTGCCAGGTCAGGGCCCGGTACATGGCGCCGGTATCCAGATAGGCCACCCGGAGGCGCCGGGCCACTTCCTTGCTGACGCTGGATTTGCCGGAACCGGACGGTCCGTCGATGGCGATAACCAGCGAGCGTCCTACCCGGAGGGCAGGCATGGTGTCGATCAGTTCCTGTGTCATCACTGCAATACCCGCCATCCACGGTCGTTCAAAGCTTCGATCAGGTGGTCATGCTTGTTGGGCAGCACGGAGATTTCCACCATGCCAACGTTTTGTCCGGACGAGTGGTCCAGCCGCAAATCCTCAAGGTTCACGCCGATCTCGCCGATCTCGGTCAGCAACTGCGCGATCTGGCCGGGACGGTCATCCACCAGCACCGTCAGCCAGGAATACGCCTGGGGCGGGCCGCCGTGCTTGCCCGGTATCCGGGCCTGACCGGCGTTGCCTTCGCTGATGAGCTGGGCCAAATCCAGCCGTGCCCCGGGAGCAGTGGGATCTTCCAGCGTGCCGATGAGGCGGTTCAGGTCCTCGCGGACGCCGTAAAGGATCTCCACAACCTTCGCCGCGTTGCTGCCGAGGATCTGCACCCACAGCGACGGATCGCTGGCTGCGATCCTGGTGACATCCCGCAGTCCGTTGCCGGCCAGCGACAACGCATGCAGCGGAGTCCCCTGCAGCCGGCTGGCCAGCAGTGAGGACATCACCTGGGGCAGATGGGACACCAGCGCCACGGCTTCGTCATGCTCTACAGCGGTGAACTGCGAGACCACGGCACCCAGGTCCGTAGCCAGTGCCCTGGCAGTCCCCAAGGCTTTGGCCGACGTTTCATCGGCCGGACACAGAACCCACGGCATCGAGGTGAAGAGCTCACCGCGGGCCGCCACGGGACCGGATTTTTCCCGGCCGGCCATGGGATGGGTTCCCACGTAACGGCTGAGGTCCGCTCCCCTGCCGCGAAGGTCCGCCTGGATGGCAGCCTTCACGCTGGCAATATCCACCACCACGGCATCCGGGTAGCTCTTCAGGGCATGCTGAACGACGTCGGCAGTAACGTCCGGCGGTGCGCCCACCACTACGAGTTCAGGCGCACTGCCGGCAAGCTCACCCGCAGGCCGTCCGGCGCCAATATCGACGGCGACGGCCTGGTTGGTGGGCGAAGGATCAGAAAGGTAAACCGGAACGCCGCGGCCGCGAAGCCCCAAGCCAATGCTGGTGCCGAGCAGCCCCGTACCGATCACCAGGACCGGGCCCTTTAACTGGCCCGGGCCCTGGGCACGGAACGCGGACATCCCTCAGAGCCCCACTGATGCCATCAGGTGGCCGACTTCCTGCCTGCCCAGGTTGCGGATGCTGCCCTGGCGCTGGTCGCCCAGGCCAATGGGACCAACCTTGACCCTGACCAGCCGGATCACCGGGAAGCCCACGGCGTCGAACATCCTGCGGACGATCCGGTTCTTTCCGGAGTGCAAAACCACTTCGATCAGCACGTGGCCCGGGGTGGAGTCCACCAGCTTGAAGGAGTCCACTGCCGCGATGCCGTCTTCGAGCTCCACGCCGGAGCGGAGCTTTGCGCCCACACCCTGCGGGAACGGGCCCTTGACCTGGACCAGGTACGTCTTGGGTACCTCGTAGGAAGGGTGCGTCAGGCGGTTGGCCAGTTCGCCGTCGTTGGTCAACAGCAGCAGCCCCTCGGTGGCGACGTCGAGCCGGCCAACGTGGAAAAGCCGTTCGCCATGCGTGTTGCGCACAAAATCGCTGATGCAGGGGCGGCCTTCGGGATCCTCCATGGTGGAGACAACGCCCTTGGGCTTGTTAAACACCATGTAGATGAGGCTTTCATCCAGCTGGATACGGATGCCGTCCACGTGGATGACGGCCTCGGCCGGATCTACGCGCATGCCGAGCTCGGTGACGACTTGGCCGTCAACCTCCACCCGGCCTTCCGCGATCATCTCTTCGCAAACGCGACGGGAAGCCACGCCTGCCTGAGCCATCACCTTTTGGAGGCGGACGCCGTCCTCATCATGCAAGTCGGACTGCGGCACGGGACCCTGGGGGCCGCGCTTGCGGCTGGGCTTGCGGACCGGGCCGAGGTTCTGGCCAAACCGCTCGCCGCCGAAGGCACGTGTACCGAATGTCTTGGCCGTGGCAGTGCGCGGCTTGGGAGCGCCCGGCGAACCGGGAACCTTGCCGGCGCCCGGCTTCCCGGCGCCTGCCTTGCGTACTCCGGAGCGGCCGGTGGCCGGCCTGCGGTTCGACTGTTCAGCAGCCTCGGTGGGCTGCTCGTCCGGATCGATAAAGCGTTCTTCGCGGGGCTTTGGCGCCCGCTGCGGGCGGCCCGAGCCGCCGAATCCTTGACTGCGTCCCGTGGCGCTGTTCCCCGAGCCGCGGCCTGCGCCGCCCTGCTGGGGGTTTCGAGAGTTTTGTCCGGAACCATTACGTCCCGAACCGTTACGTGGTGAACCCTGGCGTCCCGCCTGTGTCATGACCCGTCCTTCGTTGATGATGCCTGGCAAAGGCTGTCCGGAAACAACCCTAGCCAGCCGCGCAGAATTCGTCTGCACGGTTGGTGAGTAAATTCGCAGGCGGGATTTCCCGCCTACATGGTTCCGGCGTCGTAAAACTCGTCGATTCCTTCCAGCCCCGGGAGATGGGGCGAAAGGTGCGGCAAATCGGCAACCGAACCGATTCCCATTCTTTCAAGAAAGTAGGAAGTGGTCCGGTACAGGACCGCACCGGATTCAGGATCAGTTCCCGAATCTTCGATCAGTCCGCGCTGGGTCAGCGTCCGCACGACGGAGTCAACATTGACGCCACGAATCGCAGACACCCTGGCCCTCGATACCGGTTGCCGGTAGGCAATCACCGCCAGTGTCTCCAGTGCCGCCTGTGTCAGCCTTGCTGTTTGCCCCTCAAGGACAAAACGGCCAACTACGTCGGAGAATTCGGCGCGTGAATACAGTCGCCAACCGCCGGCTATGTTCCGCAATTCGAAACCCCGGGGGCCGGTTCCTGGTCCGGCGGCGCCTGATTCCCTGGTAACTGCTTTATCGAGGAGTTGGCTGCCGCCGTCGGAATCCGTATCCGGGGCTTTAACAGTATAGCCGTCATACTCCCGCTGCAGTTCCGCCAGCAGTTCCTCCACTACCGGAATCGTCAGCTGTAGGCCCGCGGCAAGTTCCGCGGCAGTGGCCGGCTGGTCCAGGACCATCAGCACCGCCTCCAGGGCAGCCTTCCGGCCCCCGGGCAGATCAGCGTACTGGTCTTGGTGATCGAGCTGGTCCTGGTGATCGAGCTGGTCTTGGTGATCGAACTGGTCCTGGTGATCGAGCCTGTCGAGATCCTCTTGATCAACCTGCCCTTGGCCAACTGCCTCTTCTGTCATGGCTGCTCCTCGTACTCTTCACTCAGGTTGCCGCTGCTCCACTCATCAGGCCCGGCACTCCAACGCACCGTCAGCTCACCCAGTGGCTGGACCTGGTCGAAGGCCACGGCGCGGTCCCGGTACATTTCCAGCAAGGCCAGGAACCGGGCCACCACCACCAGGGTTGATTCGGCGTCGGCAATCAGGGTACGGAAGGACAGCGCGCCGCCCTGCTGGAGCAGCAGGCCCAGGATCTCGGCCTGCTCGCGGACGCTGACGTTGCCGCCGTGGAGGTGGGCGATGCCGACCTCGGTGGGCGCAGGCTCTTTGGGTTCCAGCGCCTTCCGGGCCAGCTCCGCAAACTGTTCGGGCGTGTGCCGCCAGATAAGTTCCGGCAGCATCGCGGCGAAATGTTCCTCGAGGGCAACCTGCCGCGGGTACCGGGCGGCCTCCTCTTCCAGGGTCCGGGCCATCATGGCCGCGATTTCCTTGAAGGCCTTGTATTGCAGGAGCCGCGCGAACAGCAGGTCCCTGGCTTCGAGGAGGGCTATGTCCTCCTCGTTTTCCACCTCACCGGCGGGCAACAGCCGTGCCGCCTTGAGGTCCAGCAGGGTGGCCGCGATGACCAGGAACTCGCTGGCCTCATCCAGCGCCCACTCCTCGCCCAGCTTCTGGAAGCGGCGGATGTACTGGATGAATTCGTCAGTCACGGTGGCGATGGCCACTTCCGTGATGTCCAGCTCATGCTTGGCGATCAGGCCGAGGAGTAAATCGAAGGGGCCGGTGAAGTTTGCCAGCCGGACTTCGAAGCCGGCTTTGGTTCCAGCCACTGCCCCTACGGCGCGCCGCCGCGCGAGATCAGTTCCTTGGCCAGCCGGCGGTAGGCGTCGGCACCGATATGGTTGCCCGCGTAGCTGGTGATAGGTTCGGCGGCGACGGTGGCGTCCGCAAATTTGATGGACCGCTTGATGACTGTTTCGAAGACCTTATCCCCGAACGCTTCCACCAGACGGGTGATGACCTCGCGGCTGTGCAGGGTGCGGGCGTCGTACATGGTAGCCAGGACCCCGTCCACCTGGAGCCGCGGGTTGAGCCGGTCCTGGACTTTGTCGATGGTTTCCACCAGCAGGGCAACGGCCCGGAGCGCGAAGAATTCGCAGATCAACGGGATGATCACACCGTGGGCTGCGGTCAGCGCGTTGACCGTGAGCAGGCCAAGGGAGGGCTGGCAGTCGATGAGGACGACGTCGTAATCGTCTTCGACCTTCTTCAGGGCACGGTCCAGGACCTGCTCGCGGGCTACCTCGTTGACCAGCTGCACCTCAGCCGCGGAGAGATCGATGTTGGCGGGCAGCAGGTCAACATTCTCGACGCCGGTCTGCTGGATGGCGTCCCGGATGTCCACTTTGCGGTCCATGAGGACGTTGTAGACAGTCAGATCCAGTTCGTGCGGGTTCGCGCCGAGGCCTGCGGAGAGGGCGCCCTGCGGATCGAAGTCAACCAGCAGGACACGCCGGCCGTATTCTGCCAGGGCCGCTGCGAGGTTGATAGTGGAGGTGGTTTTACCCACTCCGCCCTTCTGATTCACCATGGCAATCACCCTGGCAGGACCGTGTGAGGCCAGCGGTGCGGGCTCGGGGAACTCCCGCAGCGGCCGCCCGGTGGGGCCCATGACGGACTCTTCCAGATCGGTTTCCGTGCCTTCCAGAGTTGCTGAACCCTGTTCGCTGCTCACGTATCTATCCACACTTTCGATGACGGCGATTGTCTTGCTGGCTGAGTGCCGCTGGATATCCAGCGCCGATCCTGCTTTCCCCCTAGGCTACAGCTCCCGACACGGTATTCGGGGGAACTTGACTTGGCCGGACTTTTGAGCCTTTACCTTCTAGTAGAGGTCGAAGGTTGCCTGCGCTTGAACGGCAGAACCGCCCGTGCACGGGGACCTGTGCACGGGCGGTTCTGCTGGTTCTACTGCGTTTTTCCGGTCCTTCCGGGTTTCCTTCCAGAAGGGGCGCGCCTGGCTAGACGCCTGCCCGGACCGGCTCAGGAACCGGGCTGGAGGCCGCCGGGGCCTGTACCTCTTCGCCGTGTCCTGCAATCATGGTCTGCTCGTCGAAGGGAAGCTCGCCGGAGAGCACTCGGGTGACCTGTCCGCCGTCGATCTCCTTGACCCAGGTTCCCACCAGGACGGTGGCCACGGCGTTGCCCGTGAAGTTGGTGAGCGCGCGGGCCTCGGACATGAACCGGTCGATGCCAACAATCATGCCCACGCCTCCCAGGAGTTCGGGCTTGTGGGCCTGCAGGCCTGCGGCCAGGGTGGCCAGGCCGGCGCCGGTGACGCCTGCGGCTCCCTTGGAGGCGATGATCATGAAGATCAGCAGCGACAGCTGGGCTCCGAGGTCCAGCGGGGTCCCCATGGCGTTGGCCACGAAGAGGGAAGCCATGGTCAGGTAGATGGCCGTGCCGTCAAGGTTGAAGGAGTAACCGGTGGGTACGGTGACCCCGACGACGGGCTTGGAGACTCCCAGGTGCTCCATCTTCGCGATCAGGCGGGGCAGTGCGGCCTCGGAGGACGAGGTGGAGAAGATCAGCAGGTATTCGCGGCCCAGGTACTTCATGAGCTTGAAGATGTTGACACCGGAGACTGCCTTGAGCAGACCGCCCAGGATAATCACGATGAACAGGGCGCAGGTGATGTAGAAGGCGGCCATCAGGGTGAACATGCTCACGATGGCCTGGAAGCCGGTGGCTCCGACGACGGCTGCGATGGCACCAAAGGCTCCCACCGGAGCGAGCCACATGATCATGATGAGGATGCGGAAGACGAGGACCTGCCCGTGGCCGATGGCCTTGAGGATGGGGGCACCCTGCGGACCCATCTTTTGCAGGGCGAAGCCTACGAGGAGTGCGGCGAAGAGCGTCGGCAGGACTGGAATGTCCCCGGGGATGATGCCCAGCAGGAAGGCGACGGTGCTGTCCACCTCGGCCTTCTTGGTGGGATCGTAGGGAGCAAGCTTAAGCCCCTCGCCCGGGTGGATCAGGTTGCCCACCACCAGGCCGATGGCGAGTGCAAAGGTGGACATCAGGACGAAGTAGCCCAGCGCCAGTCCGCCAACCTTGCCGACGGTTGCCGCCTTGGCGATGGAGCCGATGCCCAGGACGATGGTGCAGAAGATGATCGGGGCGATCATCATCTTGATCAGCTTGATGAAGCCGTCACCGAGCGGCTTGAGGGATTTTCCTACCTCGGGGAACATCAGGCCGATGACGGCGCCGAGGATAACTGCGGCGATGACGGCGATGTAAAGGTAGTGGGATTTGTCGATGCCTTTGCGTGCTGCTTTGGCAGGCGCGGCTGACTCTCCTCGTTGAGAAGCCATGGTGTGTCTCCTTATGGATAGTCTGGTGGACGCTGCCGCACAGTCTCTGGGCTCATCACGTCGTCCGATGTGATATCCATCATTAGGCACGGCGTGACACGGCTCACTGTTGCGTTCATATTGGTCATGGGAGGTACTGATGATCCACCGCTGGAGCATCGCCCGCCGCTTGTTTGTGGCCAATCTGCTCATAGTTCTTGTGTTCACGGCGGTCGTGGGGGCGGCCACGTTCGTTGACGCCCGCGACCACGCCTACGAGGAGGCCGGGCGCCGGATGGCGGGCGTGGCGGCCGCCGTCGCCGCGAATCCGCTGGTGCTCCAGGCCGCCGATTCGCCGGATCCGTCGGCAGCGCTGCAGCCGTATGCCCTCGATGTGATGGCCGGGGCAGGAGCCGACTTCCTCACCATCATGGCTCCGGACCGCACGCGGTGGACCCATCCCCGGGAAGAGGAACTCGGCAAGCCCTACATCGGTTCCATCGACGCTGCGGTGAACGGCGAGGTGTTTACCGAAGTTACGGCTGGAACCCTGGGCCCGTCCGTGCGCACCATCGCCCCCGTGACGGATGCCGCCGGAAAGGTGCGGGCCCTCGTGGCGGCCGGCATCACGGTGCGCACAGTGGACATCGCCCTCTCCAGCCGGCTGCCGGCCTTGCTGGCCATCAGTCTGGCGCTCCTCATCGGCGGGTCGCTGGCCGCCTGGCTCCTGGGCCGCTACCTGAACCGGGTCACCAGGGGGTGGGGACCTGAACAACTCGCCCAACTCTTTACCTATTACGAATCCGTGCTGCATTCGGTCCGCGAGGGACTCATCCTGGTTGACACCCGGGGCAGGGTGGTGATGTACAACGACCAGGCGGCCGAACTGCTGGGACTCCCGCCCCATAATTCGGGCAGTAATCCAGTCCACCCCCAGGCACTTGCCGAGTTGCCGCTGAGCGCCAGCCTCAAGGAACTTTTTGAATCCGGGCGTATTGCCCACGACGAAATCCACTTCACCGGCCCGCGGATTGTGGTGGTCAACCAGGGCCCGGCCGTTGGTCCGGACTCCCCCGGCGGCCGCCGTCCCGCCATCTATGGCACGGTGGCTACCCTCCGCGACCGTACCGAAATCGAATCGCTGGGCAGCGAACTGGAAACCATGCGGACGCTCTCCGACGCCCTCCGGGCCCAGACCCACGAACATGCCAACCGGCTTCACACCATGGTGTCCCTGCTTGAGCTGGGCCGCACCCGGGAAGCCCTGGAGTTTGCCACCCAGGACCTGGAACTCAGCCAGCAGCTCACCGACGAAATGATCAGCTCAGTAGACGAGCCCGTCCTCAGCGCGCTGATCATGGGCAAGGCGTCCGAAGCCAACGAACGGGGCGTGAAACTGACCCTGCACACTGAGGGATCAGCCTCCGTTGCCGGCCTGGCGGTACAGGACCTCGTGACCATCCTCGGTAACCTGCTGGACAACGCCATTGATTCCGCCGCCGAAGGTCCCCTCCCCCGGAGCGTGGAGCTAACCGTGGAGTCTGACGACGAAGGCCTGGACCTTGGCGTCCACGATTCGGGCCCCGCGATCGATGCACGGGAAGTGGACAACATCCTGAGGCATGGCTACAGCACGAAACCCGGAGCCAAGGGCACGGGTGGGCGCGGGATAGGCCTGGCCCTGGTCCGGCAAGCCGTCCAGCGGCTGGGCGGCACCCTGGCCATCAATGGGGTCCGCGGCACCAAGTTCCAGGTCTTCCTGCCGGCCCGTGCCAGCGGACCCGAAGCCCACCATCAGCAACAGGAGAACCAGCATGGGTGACATCCGCGTCCTCGTTGTTGAAGACGAAGCCGTCGCTGCGGCCGCCCATGCCGCCTACATCGGCAGGCTTGAGGGCTTTACGCTGGCAGGGACCGCTCCCGACGGACAATCGGCATTGCGCCTGCTGACCGAGTTCTCCACGGCAGGCTCGCCGGTTGACCTGGTGTTGCTGGATATGAACCTGCCGGACCTCCACGGCCTGGATATTGCCCGGCGGATGCGCTCGGCCGGGCTCTTCGCAGACATCATTGCCATCACAGCTGTCCGCGAGTTGCACATAGTGCGCAGTGCCGTTTCCATTGGCGTGGTGCAGTACCTCATCAAGCCGTTCACCTTCGCTACCTTCGCCGACAAACTCACCAGCTACCGGGCGTTCCGCGAGCAGTTGGCAGGTTCCCTGACCGGGGCATCGAAGGGCGGGGCCTCTCAAAGTGACGTCGACCAGGCCTTCGCAAGCCTTCGGGCCCCCACCGAACTGCCGCTGCCCAAGGGCCTGTCCCAGTCCACCCTGGAGGCCGTCAGCACTTACCTCAAGCAGCAGGGGGCGCCGGTATCGGCCAGCGAGGTCATGGGGCCGCTTGGCATGTCACGGGTGACTGCGCGCCGGTACCTGGAGTACCTCGCCGACGCCGGTATCGCCACCAGGGCGCCGCGCTATGGCACACCGGGACGCCCGGAGAACGAATACGGCTGGAACAAGGCATAGCGGACCGTGCCGGTCGAAGCACGTGACTGTATACACAGCATCCCATCCGTGGCCAACCGTAGCGCCGAAACGAGGCTGGTGTATACACTGAGGGCATGCGAGCCAGTGACCGCGCCTACAACGCCCTCCGCGAGGACATCGTTGAATGGCGTCTGCGGCCGGGCACCGTCCTGGCGGAAGTCGAACAGTCCGAGCGGCTCGGCGTCTCACGCACTCCCCTGCGGGAGGCACTAAGCCGGCTCACCGCTGAAGGACTGACGACGGCGGCAGGTGGGCGCGGCGTCGTCGTCACCGATATTTCACTTGAGGACATCGACGAACTTTTTGAGCTCCGCGAAACACTGGAGTGCAAGGCGGCGGCCCTGGCCGCCCAGCGGGGCGACAACGCAGTCTTCGAGCAGCTCCGCAAACAGTTCCTTGAAGCGCCGTCCCTGCTGGGCGAAGGCGATCCGGGCCGGCACAGCTACTACACCCTGGTGGCCGAACTGGACGCCGCCATTGACGGCGCCATTGGCAACGCCTACCTGGTCCAGGCGATGCGCAGCCTGCGCGTACACCTGGTCCGCGTCCGCCGGCTTGCCGCTGATGATCCTGCACGCTTGCTGAACGCCGCTGCGGAACACGCCGCGATCGCCGACGCCATTGCCCTGAGAAATCCTGCGTTGGCCCAGGCCGCCACCACTTTGCACCTCTATCGAAGCCTCAGCCACGTCAAAGCCACCCACTCGCCGCACTAAGAAGGAATGCCCATGGTTAAGCTCCACCACGTCCGCGTTTACAAGAGCGAAGAAAAACTTCCCCGCGAAGAGCAACTGGCCCACAAGATCGCCGCCGTCGCCGTCGACGATGTTGCTGTCACGCCGGAGGTCACCGAAATGGTGATCAACCGCATCATCGACAATGCCTCCGTTGCCATCGCCTCACTGAACCGCGGACCCATCGTCGCCGCCCGCGCCCAGGCACTGGCCCACGGCCCCAGCACGGGCGGCGTTGGCGCCCAGGTGTTCGGCATCGGCGAGCGCGTCTCGCCGGAATGGGCAGCGTGGGCGAACGGCGTTGCTGTCCGTGAACTGGATTACCACGACACCTTCCTGGCGGCCGATTACTCGCACCCGGGAGACAACATCCCGCCCATCCTGGCCGTTGCCCAGCACCGGGGCTCCACCGGAGCAGAGCTGATCCGCGGCATTGCCACCGGTTACGAGATCCAGGTGAACCTGGTTAAGGCGATCTGCCTCCACAAACACAAGATCGACCATGTTGCCCACCTCGGCCCCTCCGCCGCCGCCGGAATCGGCACCCTCCTTGGCCTCGACGTCGAGACCATCTTCCAGGCCGTGGGGCAGGCGCTGCACACCACCACGGCCACCAGGCAGTCCCGAAAGGGCGAGATTTCCACCTGGAAGGCGCACGCCCCCGCCTTTGCCGGCAAGATGGCCGTTGAGTCAGTGGACCGTGCCATGCGGGGGCAGACCTCCCCGGTGCCGATCTACGAAGGCGAGGACGGTGTGATCGCCTGGCTCCTGGACGGCCCGGATGCCTCCTACGAAGTTCCCCTGCCCGGTCCTGGCGAAGCCAAGCGGGCCATTATGGACACCTACACCAAAGAGCACTCCGCCGAGTACCAGGCTCAGGCCTGGATCGACCTGGCCCGCAAACTCCACCGCGAGCACCCCGAGGCCACCGACCCGGCCAACGTGGCGTCCGTGCTGATCAAGACCAGCCACCACACGCACTACGTCATCGGCTCCGGCGCCAACGACCCCCAAAAATACGATCCCACTGCCAGCCGCGAAACACTGGACCACTCCATTCCCTACATCTTCACCGTTGCCCTGCAGGACGGTTCCTGGCACCACGTGGATTCCTACTCCCCCGAGCGCGCAGGCCGCGCCGACACCGTGGAGCTCTGGCACAAGGTCACTACCGAAGAGGACACGGAGTGGACGCGTCGCTACCACTCGCTGGACATCAGCGAAAAGGCGTTCGGCGGTTCCGTACACATCACCCTGACCGACGGAACGGTCATCACGGACCAGATTGCCGTCGCCGACGCTCACCCGCTGGGGGCCCGGCCCTTCGCCCGGGAACAGTACGTCAACAAGTTCCGCACTTTGGCTGCGGGCCTGGTGGACGAAGCCGAGATCGACAGGTTCCTCGCCGCCGTCGAACGCCTCCCGGAGCTGGCCGCCGGGGAACTGGACCAACTCAACATCACTGCCGCGGCCGACGTGATCGATCCCGCCGCCGGGCCGAAGGGGCTGTTCTAGATGTTGTACTCGGCCACCACAGCGGAGCAGAAGCGCATCCGGCTCCGGGAGCTCCTCGCGTCCGGCACCATCGCGCAGTTCCCCGGCGCCTTCAATCCGCTCTCTGCCCGGCTCATCGAAGAAAAGGGCTTTTCCGGCGTATACATCTCCGGTGCTGTCCTGGCCAACGACCTGGGCCTGCCTGACATCGGATTGACCACACTCACCGAAGTAGCCCAGCGTGCAGGACAGATCGCCCGGATGACGGAGCTGCCCGCCCTCGTTGACGCCGACACCGGATTCGGCGAGCCGATGAACGTGGCACGAAGCATTCAGGAACTCGAGAATGCCGGATTGGCCGGCTGCCACATCGAGGACCAGTTCAATCCCAAGCGCTGCGGGCATCTCGACGGCAAGAACGTGGTGGACGACGACACCGCGGTGAAACGTATCCGGGCGGCGGCAGATGCCCGACGGGATCCGAATTTCCTCATTATGGCCCGTACAGATATCCGTGCCGTGGACGGCCTCCAGGCAGCACAGGAGCGCGCCCGTGCCCTGGTGGATGCCGGCGCGGATGCGATCTTCCCGGAAGCGATGAGGGATCTTTCAGAGTTCAAAGCCATCCGTGACGCCGTGGATGTGCCGATTCTGGCCAACATGACCGAGTTCGGCAAGAGCGAACTCTTTACGGTGGACCAGTTGCAGGACGTGGGGGTGAACCTGGTGATTTATCCGGTAACCCTGCTCCGTAGTGCTATGGGCGCAGCCGAGCGTACGCTGGATTCCATCAAGGCAGACGGCACCCAGCAGGCCCAGGTGCCGGCAATGCTGACCCGGACTCGGCTCTACGAATTGGTTGACTACGAGGCCTATAACCGCTTCGACAGCGGCATCTTCAACTTCCGCATTCCAGGAAAGTACTAGCAGCGCGACCCCAAGATCAGGAACAAAGGAGTTTCAATGGCTGATGAAGAGATCCGCAAAGGCCTTGCCGGTGTGATAGCTGACTACACGGCTGTGTCCAAGGTCAACCCGGAGACCAACTCACTGCTGTACCGCGGCTACCCCGTCCAGGAGCTGGCCGCCAAATGCAACTTTGAGGAGGTGGCGTACCTGCTCTGGCACGGTGAACTTCCCACTGACGCCGAACTGGCGGACTTCACTGCCCGAGAGCGCGGGGCCCGGGCATTGGATCCGGTGCTCAAGCAGGTTATTGACGCCCTTCCCCCGACGTCACACCCCATGGACGTCTGCCGCACCGCGGCCTCGGTCCTGGGCGCCCGGCACGCCTTGGCCGAGGATTCCTCGGTGGAGGCAAACCTGTCAAAGGCCATTGACCTTTTCGCCGCAATGCCGGCTGTCGTAGCCTACGACCAGCGCCGCCGCCACGGACAGGAACCCGTTGCTGCCCGCGATGATCTGGACTACTCCGCCAACTTCCTGTGGATGACGTTCGGCGAAGAAGCAGCGCCGGAGGTGGTGGAGGCCTTCAACGTCTCCATGATTCTTTACGCAGAGCACTCCTTCAATGCCTCCACCTTCACTGCGAGGGTGGTGACGTCCACCCTCTCAGACCTGCATTCTGCGGTGACGGCAGCCATCGGCGCACTCAAGGGTCCGCTCCACGGCGGCGCCAACGAAGCGGTAATGCACACCTTCGACGAGATCGGCATCAGGTCCAGTGAGTCACGCGAGGAAGCGGCAGCACGGGCAAAGACCTGGATGGAGGAAGCGCTTGCTGCAAAGAAGAAGGTGATGGGCTTCGGTCACCGCGTCTACAAGCATGGCGATTCACGGGTGCCCACCATGAAGGCCGCCCTGGACAAGATGATTGCCCATTACGGGCGGCCGGAACTGCTGGGGCTGTATGACGGTCTTGAGGCGGCCATGGACGAGGCGAAGGCCATCAAGCCAAACCTCGATTACCCGGCCGGTCCCACCTACCACCTGATGGGCTTCGATACGCCTACGTTCACACCGCTGTTCGTGGCCAGCCGTATCACGGGCTGGACCGCCCACATCATGGAGCAACAGGCGTCCAATTCGCTGATCCGGCCGTTGAGCGCCTACAACGGGCCCGACGAGCGGCACCTTGACCGGTAGAAGCACAGAGAGCTACATGCTCAGCGCTGGGTGAAGGAGCGGACCGTTTCGTTGTCGTCGTTGAGGGTCACGGTGACGTCCAACAGTTGCCCGCCCAGTGCCAGGGGCAGCCAGCGGCCCGCATCCTGCCACATGTCCGCAAACGGCAAGTTGCCGACGTCGAACCATTCCGGGCGGATCTCACTGGTTTCCATGGGTTCGCCGCTCCAGCGGCGGGCCACGAAGAGTCGGGTGGACATGTTCCATTCGGGCCTGGCCGGGAAATCGAAGAGCACCAGCCCGGCATCTTCAAGGTCGCGTTCCAGGACCACCACGCCGGATTCTTCGAACACCTCGCGGCAGGCTGCCTGTGCATCACTTTCTCCGGGCTCCACGTGCCCGCCCAGCCCCACGATCTTGCCGCTCCCAAAGCCGGTCTTTTTCATGCCCAGCAGTACCTGCCCGGACTCAGGGCTGCCGCGCAGCAGGAAGCAGAGGGTGACAGCTGCCATGCCTACCCCAACGCCCGTGGGTGGGCGGCGGCATAAATCTCCCGCAGGGTGTCCGCGGTGACCAGGGTGTAGACCTGCGTGGTGGTCACCGACGCGTGGCCCAGCAGTTCCTGGACCACGCGGACATCTGCTCCGCCCTCAAGGAGGTGGGTGGCAAAAGAGTGGCGAAGTGTGTGCGGGGAAACGTCCTTGGTGATGTTCGCCTTCTCCGCCGCGGCCTTCAGGATGGTCCAGGCACTCTGCCGGCTGATCCGCCCGCCGCGGGCGTTGAGGAACAGGGCGGGAGTGCCTTTCCCCTTGGCGGCCAGTTGCGGGCGGCCGCGTACCAGGTAGGCCTCCAAGGCCCGTGCCCCGTAGGATCCCAAGGGCACCAGCCGCTCCTTGGATCCCTTGCCGAACAGCCGGACCACGGCAGGGCCGGGTTCATCGCCAGCCAGACTGAGATCGTCAACATCGAGTCCCACGCCTTCACTGATACGTGCACCGGTGGAATAAAGGAATTCCAAGAGCGCGCGGTCGCGCAGGCCTGTGGGGGTATCCGCACCGCATGCTTCCAGGATGCGCGTCACTTCGGAAACGCTGATGGCTTTGGGCAGCCGTTTTCCGGGCATGGGCGGGTGGACGTCGCTGGCCGGGTCGGTTGGGGTCAGTCCTTCCAGCGCCCAGAACTTGTGAAGCCCGCGGACGGCGACCACAGTCCTCGCCGCGGAGCGCACCCCCAGGGCTGTCCCGCCGTCGGAACCGTCCGAAAGCGCCTGGACAAAACCCGTGACGTGGTGCCGGGTGATGTGGGCCGGTTCAGTACAACCTTCCGCCTGCAGATAGGCGGCGTAGCGGGCAAGATCGCGGCGGTATGCGGAGAGGGTGTTAGCGGCCAGGCCCCGTTCCACGCCCATATGTTGGAGGTAGTCCCCCACCGCGTTCTGTACCGCAGTTCGCACTGCCGCCGGTGCCACACCGGTCATCAACGCTGCTTAGGGTGTGCGGGCCAAGGGGCATCGGCCGGGCGCAGGTCCCGGTAACCATTTGAGCGTGCGGCGGCCGCTGCAAGGACTCCGACGACGGCGGACGGGTTATGCAGGTGCCCCGCCAGCACGGCCGCGACGGCGTCGTCGAGGCTGATCCAGTGGAACTCGATCTCCGCTTCCTCCTCCGTCCGCTCATGGCGTTCATGATGAGGAATGTCCGTAAGGTCCCTAGCGAGATAGATGCGGATGGCCTCGCTGGAGGAGCCGGGCGAGTTGAAAAAATCCGCCAGCACGTGCCAGGTGCCGGCAGCGATGTCCGCTTCCTCAGCCAGCTCACGGGCAGCACCCACAACGAAATTTTCGCCTTCAATGTCCAGCAGGCCGGCAGGGATCTCCCAGAGGTCCATGCCCACCGGGTGGCGGTACTGCCTCAGCAACAGGATCTGACCGGCGTCGTTCATAGGCAGTACAGCCACGGCGCCGGGGTGGTCGATGAAATCGCGGGTCAGCACCCCGGAATCCTCGCTGAGCTGGAAGTCCTCGCTCACGACGTCCCAGATCCGGCCCTCGTAGACCTTCCGGGAAGACACCAGACGGCGCGGACTCGGCGCATCCAAAACCAGCCGTTCAGAAGAAGGGGTTCCAGAATTACCGGGCATCGCGCCGTCCTTTGTTGTGGTGTCTACTTGGCAGCAGCCGCGCGGGATTTCCCTGCGGCAGCCGACTCAGCGGCCGGAGTGGCCGGCACCTTCTGATGGTCCAGGGCAGCCTTGACCAGCCCGGTGAAGAGCGGATGGGGGCGCGTGGGGCGCGAGCTCAGTTCCGGGTGGGCCTGGGTGGCCACATAATACGGGTGGACCTCCCGCGGCAGCTCAACATACTCCACCAGCTTGCCGTCAGGAGATGTGCCGGAGAAGACCAGGCCCTCCGCGGCAATCTGGTCACGGTACTTGTTGTTGACCTCGTAGCGGTGGCGGTGACGCTCGCTGGCCGTGGTGGCGCCGTACGTTTCCGCGACGACCGATCCGGCGTCCAGCTTCGCTTCGTAAAGCCCCAGGCGCATGGTGCCGCCGAGGTCTCCCTTGCCTTCAACGATGTCCAGCTGCTCTTCCATCGTTGCGATCACCGGGTACTTGGAATCCGGCTCGAACTCGGAAGAGGACGCGCCTTCCAGGCCCACCACGTTCCGGGCGTATTCGATGACCATGCACTGCAGGCCCAGGCACAGGCCCAGTACCGGAAGTTTGCTTTCACGCGCAAATTTCAGTGCGCCAAGCTTGCCTTCGAGGCCACGGATACCGAATCCGCCGGGAACACAGATGGCGTCAACGCCGGCGAGGGATTTCAGGGCGCCTTCATGGGTTTCGCACTCGTCTGACGGGACCCAACGGATGCCGACTTTGGTGTCGTTGGCGAAACCGCCGGCGCGCAGGGCCTCGGTCACGGACAAGTAGGCGTCCGGGAGGTCGATGTACTTGCCGACCAAAGCGATTTCCACGTGGTGCTTGGGATTATGGACTGCTTCGAGGAGCTTGTCCCAGCTGGTCCAGTCAACGTCCTTGAACGGCAGGTCCAGGGCGCGGACGATGTAGGAGTCCAGGCCCTGGGAGTGCAGGGTCTTGGGGATGTCGTAGATACTCGGGGCGTCGGCAGCATTAACGACCGCGTCGACATCGACATCGCACATCCGGCCGATCTTTTCGCGCATGGCGTCCGGAACTTCGCGGTCCGAGCGGATAACGATCGCCTCCGGCTGGATGCCGATGGAGCGCAGTGCAGCTACGGAGTGCTGGGTGGGCTTGGTTTTCAGTTCCTGGGAGGGGCCGATGTACGGGACCAGGGAAACGTGCAGGAAGAAAACGTTGCCGCGGCCGATGTCCTGGCGGACCTGGCGGGCAGACTCGAGGAATGGCTGGGACTCGATGTCCCCCACCGTTCCGCCGATCTCGGTGATAATGACGTCCGGTGCGTTCTTTGCCTCGGCCGGCAGCCGCATCCGCCGCTTGATTTCATCGGTGATGTGCGGGATGACCTGGACGGTGTCGCCGAGGTACTCGCCCCGCCGTTCCTTGGCGATGACAGTCGAGTACACCTGGCCGGTGGTGACGTTCGCTGATCCTTCAAGGTTTTCGTCGAGGAAGCGCTCATAATGCCCAATGTCCAGGTCGGTCTCGGCACCGTCGTCGGTAACGAAGACTTCGCCGTGCTGGAAGGGGTTCATCGTGCCCGGATCCACGTTCAGGTAGGGATCGAGCTTTTGCATAGTTACAGACAAGCCGCGTGCCCGCAGGAGGTGGCCGAGGCTTGAAGCCGTCAGTCCCTTACCGAGCGAGGACGCCACACCACCGGTGACGAAGATGTGTTTGGTCGTCTTAGAGGAGCCCGGGAACCGGGAATTTACACGGGAATTTGATCGCTGCACCACGGAATTCGAGCTTATCATCAATTGAGCCTTCCACTGGCCGTGCGGGAGATTTCCCAAATGATTCAGTGTGCCGGGCCCGAGGGCTAGGATCAAGGGGTGACCACGCCTCGAGTGCCAAACCCGGGCCCGGACGCTGACAAGGAATCCCTACCGGCATTTCGTTCCTTGGCGTTCGCGGACATCCCTGAACCGGACTATGCGGATGTGATTGTCCGGCCAGTGCCTGCCGCAGCGCAGGCCGTGCCGTCCGACCCGGAACTCTGGGCGGAGACCATCTTTTCTTTGCGGACCATGCCTCGATGGGTGCTCGCGCTCCTGGGGCTCCGCGAGGCCGTGGTGGGGTTGGTCGGCATCAAGCGCGCCGTCCCGGACACCTTCGATGTTGTGCGGGTCCAAGGCGATGAAGCGCTGCTCAGTACCGACGAAAACCACCTGGATTTCCGCTGCGGTGTGGCTTTCGACGCCGGAACCCGACTTCTGCGCGTCACCACGGTTGTGCGCCTGAAAGGTTGGCGGGGCCGGCTCTACTTCCTTCCCGTACGCCTGCTGCACCCCCTGGTGGTGAACGCCATGATGGCGCGCGCCATCCGCACCCTGACGACTGCGTAGCACTCAAGCCCGCTGCGGCAGCAGCTTCGCGTCGTCCAGCAACTCCTGCGCATGGGCCTGCGCCGATTCCGAATCCTCCTGGCCAGCCAGCATCCTGGCCAGCTCCCGGACCCGTTCAACGCCATTAAGCAGCCGGACGTCACTGGACGTGAACCCGGTGGCGGTGCCGCCGTCGGCTCCCCTGACAGACGTTTTGGTGACGGTAATGTGCTGGTCCGCGAACGCTGCGACCTGCGGGAGGTGGGTAACCACCAGGACCTGCACGTGCTGTGCCAGCATGGCCAGCCTGCGGCCGATTTCGACGGCGGCACGTCCGCCAACGCCGGCGTCAACCTCGTCGAAGACGAAGGTGGGTACGGGATCCACGGCAGCCAGGACCACTTCGATCGCGAGCATCACCCGGGACAGCTCACCCCCGGAAGCGCCCTTACCCAAGGGCCTTGCCGGTGCACCTGAGTGTGGCTGGAGGAGGAAGGTGATCTCGTCGGCACCATGGGGTCCAAGCTGCCCGGCGGCATCAAGGTTGATGACGAGCGTAGCGTCGGCCATCGCCAGGGCCTTCAGTTCCGCGCTTACCCGGGATGCGAGGTCCTTGGCTGCCTTGGCCCGGATTTTGCTGATGGCTGCCGACTGCTTCTTCAATTCGGCTTCCATACGGACCACTTCTGCTTCCAGGGACTCGATCCGGGTGGAATCGTCCTGCAGCTCATCGAAACGGATGCGGGCGTTCTCCGCCCAGACCAGCACTTCATCGATGCTTGGTGCGTACTTGCGGACCAGCTTGGCGAGGGCGGCACGGCGATCTTCGATCTCGGCAAGGCGCTCCGGCCCTTCTGAATCCAGTCCGGCCTGGTAGCTGGCGAGTTCAGCTGCGATGTCGTTGAGCAGGAAGCCGACTTCCGCCAGCCGGGCAGCCGCCGAACCCAGCTCGGCATCGTGTTCGGCCACGTGTTCCAGGGTTCGTTTAGCTGCGTCCACCAGGGTGGTGGCGTCGCCTGCATCGCCAAAGTCCTCCGCGATCAATGCCTGATGTGCGGTGTTCGCGGCAATTCTGAGCTCTTCCACATTGGCCAGCTTTACGGCTTCGGCCTTGAGGGACTCGTCCTCCCCCGCCTGCGGATCCACCTCGTCGATCTCGGCGAGGGCGATCTCCAGTGACTCCGCCTCGCGAAGCCTGTCCCGGGCCGCGCCGCGCAGGGTGTCCAGCTCCGTCTGGCTGGCCTTCCACTGGCTGTACACGGCCTGGTAGGCGGACAGCGGGCCGCTCAGCGAGTCGCCGGCAAACTTGTCCAGCGCACCGCGCTGGGCTACTGCGCCCTTGAGCCGGATCTGGTCCGACTGGCCGTGAACCACCACCAGCGTCTCGCCGATCTCGGCCAGGACGCCTACGGGCGCTGCCCGCCCGCCCAGGAAGGCACGGCTGCGGCCATCGGCACCAAGGCGCCGGGCGAGAATCAGCTCGGCGCCGCCGTCGAACTCTTCCACTTCGGCGCCGGCCTCCACTGCCCGCACCACGGCGGGGTGCCCGGCGTCGAGCTTCACCACAGCCTCGGCGTTGGCGCTCTTGGCGCCGCTCCGGACGGCGCCGGCGTCCGCCCTGGCTCCCAGGAGGAGACCGACGGCGGTTACCACCATGGTCTTGCCGGCACCGGTCTCGCCGGTGACCACGCTCAGGCCAGGGCCAAGCGGGAGGGTGGCATCGGTAATAACGCCGAGATCACGGATTCGCAGTTCTTCAAGCATGGGTCACTGTGCTTTCGGAGGGTCAGTTTCTGCTGGCAGGTCAGTGTGGGGCGTTGGCAACGGCGGCATGGGCCTGGGCGTCCGGATGACCGGAACAGGCCCGGTGTGGACAGCTTCAGCCTGGGCTACCGGTCCGCGCCAGCCGTGGATCGGCAGTTCAAACTTGCGGACCAGGCGGCCGGAGAACGGCGTCTGGTGGGTGCGGGCCAGCCGGACGGGTGTGTTCGACTTCGTGACCTCTACGCGCGAGCCCGGCGGCAGGTCCACGGAGCGTCGGCCGTCGCACCACAGGACGCCCCAGGCATCCGTGCGGTTCAGCACTTCCACGGCCAAGCGGGAGCGGGGCGAAACGACCAGCGGTTTGGCGAAGAGGGCATGGGCACTGATGGGAACTATGACGAGGGCCTCCACCTCGGGCCAGACCACGGGCCCGCCGGCAGAGAAGGCGTAAGCCGTAGAACCGGTAGGTGTGGCCAGGACCACGCCGTCGCAGCCGAAGGAGGTCAGCGGGCGCTCATCGACTTCCGTGACCACCTCCAGCATCCGTTCCCGGTTGCCCTTCTCGATGGCGGCCTCATTCAGGGCCCAGGTGTGCCAGATTTTGCTGCCCCGCACCCATACCTGGACATCGATGGTCATACGTTCTTCAACCGTGTATTCGCGGCGCGCAATCCACTCAACAGTTTGCGCCAGGTCCGCCCGCTCACTTTCCGCAAGGAAGCCCACATGGCCCAGGTTCACGCCAAGCAGCGGAACATCCACTTCGCGGACCAGTTCGGCTGCGCGGAGGATGGTGCCGTCGCCGCCGAGGACCATGACCAGCTCGACATCAGGCAGTTGGACATGATCGTGGAGGACTTCAACCGGCTGTTCAAGCTGGCCGAAAAAGCGCACCATGTCATCCAGTTCGGAATCCTGCATCACGGGCACAATCCCGAAGGCATGCAGCTGCACACAGGCCTCCCACGCGGCCTTCAAGGATTCCTCCCGGCCGGTATGGGCAAGGATCAGTACTCGCCTGCTCATCGCTTCGCTCTCTTGTGGTTTTTCGGTGGTGGAATCAGGACTGCTTGCGGAGCTGTTGCTTTTCAGGACTGCGGCCAGACCTGTCCAAGCAGACTGGCGATTGCCGCCTCCCGCTCCTCGATCTTAGGCACCCCGTGTGACATCCGGCGCTTTATCCACAGGAAGAATTCGACGTTTCCGTCCTGACCGGGCAGCGGACTGGCTGCCAGTCCCTTCAACTCGAGTCCGGCGTCGAGTGCTGCGTTGGCCACCTTCTCCACCGCCATCCGGCGTTCGCGTTCCGAGGTCACCACGCCGGTCCGGCCCAGGCGGTCCTTGCCTATTTCGAACTGCGGCTTGACCATCAGCACCAGGTCTCCCCCGGGTTCGGTGCTCAGCCCAAGCGGAAGCATCACCAGCGTCAGCGAGATGAAGGACAGGTCCGCGACCGTCAGTGCGGCCGGACCGCCAATGTCCTCGGCATTCATATACCGGACATTGAGGCCTTCATGGACGGCGACGCGGGGATCTTCCCGGAGCTGAGGCACCAGCTGGCCATGCCCGACGTCGACAGCCACCACGTGTGCTGCACCGCGCCGGAGCAGTACCTCAGTGAAGCCCCCCGTAGACGCCCCGGCGTCCAGGCACCGCTTTCCCGCGACGTCAATCTCCGAAAAGGTGTCCAGGGCACCGGCCAGTTTGTGGCCGGCACGGCTGACGTAGGAATCGGTCTCATCAGCGGCAACTGTGATGCTTCGCTCATCATCGACCTGCAGGGACGGCTTGGAGAGGACCTGGCCGTGCGAACTCACCTTGCCCTCCGCGATGAGGGCTGCCGCGTGGGTCCGGGAACGGGCGAGCCCCCGGCCCACCAGCGCCTGATCCAGACGGGCCACGTCAGCGCCCGCCCGGACGGGGTGCACTGTCCGTTGTTGCCTCGCCCGGGATGCCGGGAGCGTCGTTATTCAACGCTGCAAGCAAGGCGTCGTGGATGGCAACAAACCGGTCAGGGTGTTCGGCCACGGGGAGGTCCGGGATGTCCTGGATCAACTCGACGGCCCTGGCTACAACCTGATCCTGGCCGACTGCTGGATTTTGCCCTTGATTGTCCAGGTCGGGCCAGGCAGTTTCAGCCTCAACGGCAGGATGGAACAGGTAAGTCATTGCTCCAGTCTAGTGACTATGCCGTGGCCAGCCGGTCATTGACGGGAGCAGTCCAGGCGACCTTGGGCACGGCCGGTTCGGCGGCATGGGGGTTTGCTGCCCACCATGCACCGCAGGCGGCACGCCAGGAGTCGAGGTCCTCGGTGGAGCCCGCGATAGTGACTGTACCGTCGATGACACTGGCGGATGCGGCACCACAACGGAACATCCCGCCGTCGTCCGTTACGTCCGGATAAGGACGGTAGAGATCGGTGAGGTCCTCAAGCAGGTAGGTCGGACGTTCGGCAGTCTTCGCGGCGAGAATGGATTCACGCGTGTCGACGCCGGTCAGGACCGCTGCCGTGGCGAAGCCCGCCCGGTTGCCGCCCAGGATGTCAGTGTCCAGTCGGTCACCCACCACCAGCGGGCGTTCGGCGGCGAGCCGATGGGCAGCGGTGTGGAACAGCGGAGCCTCGGGCTTGCCCGCCACGGTGGGAGCAACACCGGTTGCTGCAGCGACAGCGGCCACCAGGGTTCCGTTACCCGGTGCAATCCCCCGCGCCTGGGGAATGGACATGTCCGTGTTGGTAGCCACCCATGCTGCCCCGGCAGAAATGACGTAAGCAGCCTCCGCCAGGTCCTTCCAGCCGATCTCCGGATTGAAGCCCTGCACTACGGCCACCGGATCCTCTGCCTGGCTGTGCACCGGACGAAGGCCAACAAGTTCAATTTCTTGGGCCAACGCAGCACTTCCAGTGACCAGCACCGGCGAACCTGGCGGCAGCATGGAAGCCAGCAATGCTGCGGCAGCCTGCGAGGAGCTGACCACCTGATGGTCTTCGGCAGGCGCCCCAAGCTCGCGCAGGTGGGCTGCTACCTGGGCCGGGGACCTGGAGGCGTTATTGGTGACATACCCGAGGCCAATTCCATACCCGGCCAGGTCCTGCAACGAATCGATCGCTCCGGGTATGGCATGCGGCCCGGCGTAGACAACACCGTCAAGGTCCGCGAGGACGGCATCAAAACCCGAAATCAGCGCGCCTGCCATCCGGTTTAGTCTTCCTTGTCCTGAAGGTCTGCGTTGCTGCCTTGTTCGAGTTCGTCCCGTTCCACAGAATCTTCGTCCGACTCGAGGTCGTCCGGTTCGAAGGTGTCCGCATCGGCGTCATCGGCATGGTCGCCGAGTTCATGCCGTGCTTCGTGGGCCTTGGGGGCCTCGGCTTCCTCCTGAACCCGGGCAGGCGCCGGAGCTGCAACGGCCGCAGCGGGCGCGGGGTTAGAAGTGGCAGACGGCACGGCAGCCAGGCGGCGGCGGCGTTCCTTCTCTTCGCGTTCCTCTTCCTCCTGGTCCCAACCGAGGTCCATGATCTCCGGCTCCTCGTCGACATCGACGCCAAGGGCGTTTTCTGCGACGGCTGCCTGCTTTTCCCAGCGCACGGCTTCCTCTGCCCGGCCGGCGGCGGTCAGTGCGTTGGCGTAGGCGCGGAAGAGACGGGGACTGTACGAGAACGCACGGTTGATGTCCAACTGCGGAATTTCCAGCTCGGCGACGGCGGCGTCCAGCTGCTTCAGATCCGAGCGTGCGCCGGATGCCACAATGGCGAGTTCAACCTTGCCGGGAGCATCAAGGTCCTTGGCCTCCTCGGAGCGGGCCACGTCCAGGGCACGGTCCGGGCGGCCCAGTCCACGTTCGCAGTCGGCCATCACGGGAAGGTGCACGTTGGAGCCGCTGATCCGGCGGTAGGTACGGAACTCGCGAAGCGCTTCACCATAGTGTCCGGCCGCATAAGCGGTCAGGCCAACGGCTTCGCGCACAACGGCCAGGCGGCCGCCGCGGCGGCTCGCTGCCAGTGCGTGCTGGAATGAGAGCTCGGGCTCGATGTCAATCAGGCGGCCGGCCATCACGAGGTGCCTGGCAACCCACTCGGCACTGGCACCTTCGAGTGTCTTAATCTGGTGCTGCGTGGCACGGTCGAGCTCCTTGCCCGTGACGTCCTCGTCGATCTCAGGAGAACGCTCGCGGTCCGGCCGGTTGGAACTGCGCAGATCTGCTGCATTGGGGACCCGCATGGGACGCGATTCACTACGATCCGATCCGAACTGGCGCGGACCACGGTCGTTGCGCTCACCGCGGTTGTCCCGGTCGCCGAAGGAGCGACGCTCACCGCCGCCTTCACGCTGCGGACGGTCACCGAAAGGCTTGCGGTTGTCGCGGTCACCGAACGAACGGCGCTCACCGCCGCCTTCACGCTGCGGACGATCACCAAAGGGCTTACGCTCACCGCGGTTGTCGCGGTCACCGAACGAACGGCGCTCACCGCCGCCTTCACGCTGCGGACGATCACCAAAGGGCTTACGCTCACCGCGGTTGTCGCGGTCACCGAACGAACGGCG
>NZ_JBWZCL010000004.1:0-348504 GCF_059383595.1 Pseudarthrobacter sp. MDT1-40-2
CCCCCCCCTACCCCCCCCCCCCCCCCACCAAACCCAAACGCCTCCCCCCCCGCCACCCCCCCCCCCCCCACCGCCGTCGTGCGTTTAGTTCAGGTGTTGCCGGAGCACTAGCTCTGCGCGGATACCTTCTCGCGCTCGGCCGGCTTGTAGGACTCCCAGAAGGTGGCCCCGACGATGCCCAGCGGCTTCGGGTCAAACACCGGGTCCAGGCCCAGCTTCTGCTGCCGTTCGAAGTCCTTGAGCGCCTTAAACGCCGGCTCCTGCAGGACCAGGATGCCGATGATGTTCAGCCAGGCCATGAGGCCCACGCCGATGTCGCCCATCACCCAGGCGTCGGCGGCGGTGTTCACGCAGCCGTAGGCGACGGCGATCAGGATCGCCACCTGCAGTGCCATGGTGGTCACGCGGCCAATGCTGACCTTCAGACCCGGGATCAGCTTCTTAGACGAGGTGCCCACCAGGAAGCGCAGGTTGGTTTCCGCCATGTAGTAGTAGGCGATGACCGTGGTCAGGCAGAAGAAGATCAGCGTGATCGCGATAAACGCGGCACCGAAACCGGGGAAGACCGAATCGAAGCCGGTCTGCACATACTGCGGGCCCACGACGGCAGTTGCCGAAAGCAGGCCGCCTTCTTTCAGGATCCCGCCGTCCTCGGTGCCTCCGGAGAAGACGCGGTAAGCGCCGGTAGAGAGGATCAGGAAACCGGTAGCCGAGCAGACGAACAGCGTATCGATGTAGACAGCGAAGGCCTGGACCAGGCCCTGCTTCGCCGGGTGCGAGACCTCGGCGGCGGCAGCGGCGTGCGGGCCCGTACCCTGGCCGGCCTCGTTGGAGTAGACGCCGCGCTTGACGCCCCACATCACGGCAAGGCCAATGATGGCGCCGAGGGCCGAGTCCATACCCAGGGCGCTGCGGAACACCAGCGCGAGCATCTCCGGCAGCTGGCCGGCGTTAACGAACACGACGATCAGGGCCAGGACGATGTAGGCAATGGCCATGAACGGCACGACGAACGCCGCGACGCTGGCGATGCGCTTCACGCCGCCGATGATCACGAACGCCATGAGGATGACGGAGCCCACGGCAACGATCCACGGTTCAATGGTCCAGGCGCCGCTGATTGCGGTGGCCATCGAGTTGGTCTGGACGCCCGGCATCAGGACGCCGCAGGCCAGCACGGTCACGGCGGCGAAGACGTAGCCGTACACCTTGAAGAATTTGGCGCCCTTGGTGTGGGCGAACGCGCGGGAGAAGTAGTACGCGGGGCCGCCGCGGTACTCGCCGGTCAGCGGATCGCGGGTCTTGTAGATCTGGCCCAGAGTGGATTCGATGAACGACGTCGACGCGCCCAGGAAGGCCACTGCCCACATCCAGAACAGTGCGCCCGGTCCGCCGAAGGCGACCGCGGTGGCGACGCCGGCGACGTTGCCGGTGCCCACGCGGCCGGACAGGGACATTGCCAGGGCCTGGAACGAGGAGACGCCGGCGGCGGACTTCTCACCCCCGATGATCTGCTGGATCATGCCCTTGACATGCCGCACCTGCAGGAAGCGCGAACGGACGGAGAAGTAGACGCCGGTAGCGAGGCAGAGATAAACGAGCCAGTCGCTCCAGATCACGCCATTGATGGCTGATAAAACATCGCTCATAAGTGTGGGGTCCCTCCATGAAGAGCGCGGGTGATGCGGTGGATGCCAGGTGCTGCGCGCAGTCGGTTGACTCGGTGGCGCGCACCACACCAAAACCTGTGAAGTCTCTCACGAAGTTTTGTGCGGGTCCATTTGGGCTGCTATCCGCCCCACAAGAATGTCAGCGCAGGTGTGAAATCACGAGGCGGCCACCCGCGCAATGTACTCCGCCAGCGGGGCCAGCGCCGGCTGGGACGAGGCGTCGCCCACTGCGTCGGCGCCCACGGCGTTGGCCACGGCGAGCGCCTCGGCGTAGGGGAGTCCGGAGCCAAGTGCCAGCACCAGGGCGGCGCAGAACGCGTCGCCCGCGCCGATGGTGTTCGCTACCGTCACCACGCCGGCCGGCGCCTCTGCCACCTTGGTACCGTGCTCAAACATCGCCGCGCCGTCCTTGCCGTAGGTAACGGCCACCAGCCTCGCTTTTGCCAGGGCCGGGATCAGAGCGTATTCGGTCTCGTTGACGATCACCAGGTCGCAGCGCTCCAGCAGTTCCGCCGGCAGGTCCAGAGCCGGTGCCGCGTTCAGTACAAAGAAACCCTCGGACCGCCGGGCCGCCTCCAGCACCACGGGCACGCCCACCTCAAGCTGGCACAGCACCGTCTCCTCCGGGCGGAACGTCATGCCGTCCACGGAGAGCCGCGAGTTGGCACCAGGGCACACCACAATCTGGTTTTCCCCTTCGGCGTCCACCACGATCAGCGCGGTACCAGTTGCGTCGTCGTCGAGCATTGCCACGGCGGAGGCGTCCACACCAGCGCCGGACAGAGCCTCGATCATCAGGCGGCCGGAGGCGTCAGCGCCCACGGCGCCGATCATCCCCACGCTGCCGCCCAGCCGTGCTGCGGCAACGGCCTGGTTGGCGCCCTTGCCGCCGGGCTGCTGGTGCAGGACGCCGCCGCCAATGGTTTCGCCGGCGGTGGGAAGCCGGTCCGTGGTGGCGATGATGTCCAGGTTGATGCTGCCGACGACGGTGACGGCAGGAAGTGCGGTGCTCATGGAAGTCCTAACGGGCCGGGGTCTGAGTAAGAAATAGTGTACGGCACGGTTGTACTTGTGTGTCATACATGGTTGTATAACAACTCACGTCCCAGATGCAGGATCCTGCCTGCCAAACAAAGGAGTTTGATGTGAACACCCATACCTCGGTTGCCGCACCGCCACCGGAGACCGAAAAAGAAACACCCAAATTCGCCGGCCGCCGCGCCGCGCTGCTGATTTCCACCCTGCTGCTGGGCGTCCTGTCCTTCCAGCTCAACGCCAGCATGGTCACCCCTGCGCTGCCGCAGATCGCCGCCTCCTTCGGCCTGGGCGCGGACAGCGCAGCCCCGGTCCAGTCCATGTTCTTCCTGGCCGGCGCCATCGCCGGGCCGGTCATCGGACGCTGGAGTGACTTCATCGGCCGACGCACCGCCCTCCTCGTGGTACTCGGCATCATGGGAGCCGGCACCGTCCTCTGCATCGTCGCCCCCGCCCTGCCGCTGCTGGTGGCCGGCCGGTTCCTGCAGGGCGTCTCCAGCGCCGTCTTCGCCCTGGCCTACATTGTGCTCAGCGAAAACCTGAACGCCCGAGTCTTCGGCACCTCCGTAGGCATCATCGCCGCCATCAACGGCGGAGTGGGCGGGGTGGACGGCTACGTGGGCGGACTGATGGCCGAGACACTGGGCTTCCGGTCCATCTTCGTCGTCGTCCTGGTCCTGACGGCCGTCGCCGCCGGCTGCATCCTCAAAATGGTCCCGGGCGGGCGGCCCCAGGGCGTCCGCGGCGCCATGGACTGGTGGGGCGCCGGATCCCTCTCCGTGTTCCTGGTCTTCATCACCTACTTCGTTTCCGACGGCTCGGCCGCCGGCTGGACCGCGCCCAGCACCCTGGCCCTGCTGGCCGGCTCCATCGCCTCCTTCACCGCCTTCTGGATGATCGAGAAAAAGCGCAGCCACCCGCTGATCGCCGTCCACCACCTGCGCTCCCGCCAGGTCTGGCCGGTCATCGCCACCACCGTGCTGACCCTCGCCGGCATCTTCGCCATCATCAACTTCACCGTGGTGCTGCTCAGCCAGGACACCCTCAACGGCTTCGGCCTCAGCGCCTCCGTCTCCGCCCTGCTGTTCCTTACGCCCGCCGCGCTGATCGGCGTCTTCGCCGCACCGCTGGCCGGCTGGCTCGCAGACCGCCGCGGCTGGATCAAAACCCTCCGGATCGGCACCGGCCTCAGCCTGGCCTGCGCCATCACCGCCGCCACGTTCTCCCACAACCAAGTAGGCGTACTGATCGCCATCGCCGCCCTGGGCATCTTCTACAACGGCTTCTTCCTCACCGCCATCAACGGGCTCTCCGTCCTGCTCTCACCCAAGGAAGCCCCGGCCGCGCTGCCGGGCATCAACGGTGCCTCCTTCGGCATCGGGGCGAGCCTCGGCGTCGTGGTCGTTGCGCCGTTCGCCGCCCAGGCAACGTCCGCCGGCTACGCCACCGCCCTCTGGATCTCGGTGGGCATCACCGCCGCCGCCTTTATTGTCAGTCTCTTCGTGGCCGCGCCCAAGGGCGAAACGGTCTGACCTCCACACCCCGCACCAACCGAAACGAGAAACACAGCATGACCACCCCTCCCAGCAGCCCGATCTACCTCGACTGCGACACCGGGATCGACGACGCCCTGGCCCTGGCCTACCTGCTCGCCTCCCCGCAGGCGGACCTCCTCGGGATTGGCACCGTCAGCGGCAACGTCAGTGCCGCCGTCGGCGCCCGCAACACCCTGGACCTGCTCCAGCTCGCCGGCCGCGCGCACATCCCCGTCGCCCTCGGCGCACACGACCCCCTGGTGGGCGGCTTCCGCGGCGGCGCCCCGCACGTCCACGGCGCCAACGGCATCGGCGAGGTATCTCTGGAGGCATCCACCGTCCGGCTCGCGCCCGAATCCGCGGCACAGATGCTGGTCCGGCTCGCCCACGAACACCCCGGCACGCTCCGGATCCTGGCCGTCGGCCCGCTGACCAACATTGCCGAGGCCCTCCGGCTGGATCCGCAGCTGCCGCGGCTGGTCCACAACGTCACCATCATGGGCGGCGCCGCTTACGCCCCCGGCAACATCACCGCGGTGGCCGAAGCCAACATCGCCAACGATCCCGAGGCCGCCGCCGAGGTCCTTGCGGCCGACTGGGACGTGACCCTGGTACCGCTGGATGTCACCATGGCATCCGTCCTGGAAGAGAGCCACCGGCAGCAGCTGCTCGCCGCGCCGGGGCCGGTGCCGCGGGCGCTGGGGGAGATGCTGGGCTACTACTTCCGCTTCTACGAAAGCCAGTTCGGCCGCGCCTGCTCCGCCATGCACGATCCCCTCGCCGCAGCCATTGCGATGGGCGGCGTGGTTGCCGCGCTCGCGCCGGTGGTGAGGGTCGACGTCGACACCACCCAGGGTCCCGGCCGCGGCCAGACCATCTGCGACCTCCGCGGACGCTACGTGGGCTACCCGGAGCAGGCAGGCGCGCGTTGCCGGGTGGTGCTGGAGTTGGACAGCGATTTCGCGCCGCACCTGGTGGAGACCCTGCTGGCCTATTCGGTGGTTGAGCCTGCCGAAACCACGACGGCGGCACTCGCCTCAGCGGATTCGGTCGCCTAGGCCCGGATGCCGTCTAGTTCAAGCAAGGTAAATCCGCCGTCATCCTCCACGTCCTGCTGGCGGTGAGGTAGAGGACGGCGCCGGCTCACCCTGCCTGTCCGCCCTCGAGTAACTCCACAGAGAGCAGGTCACCCGTAGCAGTGCCTGGGAGGGCGTGGACGGCAAACACGAGTTCCCCGGAGGCTGCAGTCTTTGCCTCCGCGGGGACGGCGTACTCGGAAACCTCTGCGCCACGCTCGACGCCAGAGAGCAAAGCCTCGGTAAGCGGCACACCGTTGAGGCTGATTCGCTGCCCGCCTCCCGTGTCAGGCCGCATCCGTACCCGTACGGAGGCGGCCCGGCCGTCGGAGTCCTTCAGCAGGTAGGAGAACCAGCCCGTCGCGTTGCGCCAGTGCACCCCGTCCTGGCCGCCGGCTCGGGTGGCTTCGCCGGCAAAGAAGTGGTCGGACTCCGGCTGCTGCTCGCCCGCGGTCACGGCGTCGATGACGCCGCCCCCCTTGTCCGCTGCCGCATCAGTTGCGGCAAGCTCGGCAAGCCGCATCTCGGAGGAGCCGGTGGGCCAATACACGGTGTAGCGTTCGTCGTGGATCCCGACGAACGGCTCCAGCGTGAGCCGGACGGTTGTCCCGTGCCGGACGGCGGTCAGTTCTGCGGTGATGGCCTCCCGATCGGACAGTTCGACGGCGGCTGCGGGGTCTGCGGCAACCACCACGGCGGTGCCGGCCAGGGGTTCCTGTAATCCGGAGGCAACATGGCCCATTCGTTCGTCTTGCGCCTCGAAAGCATCCACACCGGCAGTCCCCTCCCTGGCGGCGAGAACTACGGGACCGTAGAGGAAGGAAACCCAGGGAGAACCATCGGGCAGGGCTTCGGCGCGAATCTCAGCCTGCAGCCGGACGGTGACTGTAGTGGTTCCCTCCCACATACGACAGATGCTGCCAGTGTTCCCGTGCACCGCCTGCACCTCCTGTGACCCTCCGCTGGCCGGCTGTACACCCAGCATCATTGCCGTGGCCCATTCCGGACGGCGGAGCTGCAGGGTGAACTCTGTGGGGCTGTCTGCTGAGACCGTCAGCCGGACGGTATCCGAATACGGGAAATCCGTCTCCATCCGGACCGTCACTCCGCGTTCGGCCCAGTTAAGCTCCGAGGCGATGTAGAGGTTCACTGCCAAGTTCCCGCCTTGGCGGCTGTAGATCAGCTCGCCGTAGCGGGCATGGTTCTCCAGTCCGGAACCCACGCAGCACCACATGGATTCGTGGACAGTGGAGTACACGCGGTAGTGGGACGGACGCATCGGCGTGAAGTACACAAACCCGCCACGCTCGGGGTGCTGGGAGGAGAGGATGTGGTTGAAGGTAGCGCGCTCGTAGAACTCCAGCGCTCCCGGGTCGGCGGTCCGCTCGAAGCGCAGCTTGGCCAGTTTCAGCATGTTGTAGGTGTTGCAGGTCTCCGGGCCCTGGACGTCCAGGACCATGGGCGTGAAATCGCGCGACGGGTGAAAATGCTCCCGTACGCTGTTGCCACCGATCGACACGGTCCGCTCACGGGTAACCGTCTGCCAGAAGAAGTCGGACGCCATGAGGTACTCCGGATCGCCCGTGGCCTGCGCGTACCGTTCGTACCCCACCACCTTGGGTATCTGCGTGTTGGCATGGAGCCCGTCCAGCCGGTCCTGTCCTGCGGCAAGGGGTTTCAGGATGGCCCGATGCGCGAAGCGCTGAGCCTCCCGCAAATACTCATCCCGCCCGGTCAGCTGGGCAAGGGATGTCAGGGTGTCATTCATGCCACCAAACTCAGTAATCAGGACTTCCTCGAACACGTCATCAGCCAGGCCGACGGAAACCGTCAGCCACCAGTCTGCAAGCCGGACCAGCATTTGCAAGGCGGATCCCAACCCCGCATACGTGTAGGCATCCAGAAGCCCGGCAAAGGTCTTGTGCAGGTTGTACAGCGGGACCCAGCGCCCATTCAGCGTGAACAGGTCCGCATCAACCTGCCCTGCACGGAGTTCTTCCCCGAGCTGCCGGCCGCCGGGAACTCCGCCCAGGTACCCGGTACCGGCCGCGTTCTGGCACTCTTCGAAAAGGCTCAGCACGTACTGTAGCCGTTCGAGCAACCGGGCATCGTCCGTCGCCGCGAACAACTGCGCGCACGCGGAGAGGTAGTGCCCGCCGATGTGTCCCCCCATGCCGTCGGATTCCCACCCGCCGTAGCCGGCCACCGTCGTCGTGAGTCCTGCTTCCCTGCGATACGGCGCGCAGAGGCGGTCAGCGTCAAGTGCCAGGACATAGCGGACGTCCGTGTCCTGCGCCCTTTTGAAATCGCTGGGCAGCAGCCGGACGCGGTCCAGGGGAAAGGACGACGGCGGCGCGGTGGTCTCCGCGAAGGCGGTGGTGTGGTGCATGGGAGGTGCGGCTTTCTCGGTTTGGGGCTCAAAGCGTGGGGGCGCGGGAGGAAGGGACGGCGTGGGTTTAGCCCTTGACAGCCCCTGCGACGAGGCCCCGGACATAGTAGCGCTGGACAGCTGCGTAAAGGAGAAGGCAGGGGAGCATGAGCAGCACCGCGCCCGCGATCACGTAGCCGTAATTCACCGTGCCGAACGCGCCGGAGGCGACGTTCTGGACGGCGACGGGCAGGGTGAACAGCTCCTGCTTGGTCAGGAAGGTCAGCGCTCCCAGGAAGTCTCCCCATGCGCCGAGGAACGCGAAGAGGAAGACAGTAACCGCCCCGGGGACAATCATGGGCCGCAGCACCGAGAACAGAATGCGGAGGGGGCCCGCGCCGTCGATTCGGGCCGCTTCCACCACCTCTGTGGGAATCTGGGCAAACGAGTTCCGCATGAGAAAGACGCCGAAGGGGAGGTTGAAGGTGAGGTGGAAGACGATGATGCCGGCCAGCGAGTCGGTCAGGCCCAAGGCGTTCATCTCCAGGAAAAGCGGGGTCAGGATGGCCTGGAAGGGGACCATCATGGTCAGCAGGATGAGCGCAAATGCCAGGTTGGATCCCCGGAACGGGAAGTTGACCAGGGCGTAGGCGGCAAGGGTGGTGATGACCATGCTCAGCACCGCCGATCCCAGCGCAATGATCAGGCTGTTCCAGATGTAGGAGCCTGCGCCGATGTTGTTGATGAGGCCTTCGTAGTTGTCGAAGGACAGGTCCGTGAAGGTCTGCCCGGTTGCCGGTCCTGCGATCTGGTCTCCGGGCTGGAGGGACCGGAGGATGGACCATAGGACCGGGGCCACGAAGACAAGGGACACCACAGTGCCAATCACCGCGTACAGTGCCGTCCTGAACCTTGCCCACGCCGGTGCCTTCTTGGTGGACGGGGTGTTGGTGGGAGTGTGGGGCCGCCGGGTGGTGACCGGCGGCGCCTGGATGGAAGTTGTCACGATATCTCCTTTGATCGGACGCGGACTACAGGGTTTCGTCAGTCGTCGCGCATGACGCGGAACTGCACCAGGGTGAGACCTGCTGCGATGACGACGACGACGAAGGACAGGGCGGTTGCGTAGCCCACCTGCAGGTCGCCGAAGGCCTTGTTGTAGACGTAGAGCATGGTGGTGAGGGTTCCTGTGCCGGGGCCTCCGCCCGTGATGATGAAGAACTGGGTGAAGGCGAGGATGGCGCCGATGAAGCCCATGATCGTTAGCAGCCCCAAGTACCGCTTGACCAGCGGAACAGTGACCAGGAATTCCTGCTTCCACCGGCCGGCGCCGTCGATCTGGGCGGATTCGTAGAGTTCCTCCGGGATGCCCTGCATGCCGGACATCAGGATGATCATGGTGAAGCCGGAGCCCACGTAGGCGCCCAGGAGGATAATCAGCACCGTGGCGCTCGTTCCGTCGAGGAGCCAGGCCGTGGGCGTGGCGGTGATGCCGAGCTTCAGGAGCAGCTGGTCCAGCGCGCCGCTGTCCGGCCGGAACTCCAAGAGAGCCACAAAGCTCAGTGACGTGATGCCGATGACGTAGGGCAGGAACACTGCTGTGCGGATGAGCCCGGCACCGCGGCGGTTGGACCGGACGAGCATGGCCAGCAGGTAGCCCACCGTGATCCCCAGGGCCGTGGAGGTTACGGCAAAACCCAATGTGTAGAGGATGGATCCCCAAAACACGGTATCGGCGAAGGCAGTGACGTAGTTGTCGATCCCGCTAAATCTAACCTCACCGACGAGGGGCCAGCTGGTCAGGGAGATGACCACGGCAAAAATCAATGGAACGATGACAAAAACAGCTACCAGCAGCACGGCCGGGGCGAGCATGAACATCCCGGTGTAGGAATCGCGGCGCGATGCCCGCCTAGGTGCCTGCCCTGTTCGGGGTTGGGCCTGTTGGGCGGTTGTGGTGTTCATACCTGGTTCACCTTCAATACTCGGGCAGTCTCTTCGTGTGCCCGCTGAAGAACGTCGTCGAGGGCGTTTTGGGTGAAGACTGCGTCGCGGAACATCGCAAGCCAAGGGGACTGCACGGTGTTGGTGAGCTGTGTGTAGAGCGTGGTTGGAGCGGCGAAGCCTTCGTTCATGCGCTCCATGCCTGGAACCATGAGCGGGAACTTCTCGCTGAAGCCTGTCTGGAGGATGTCGCTGCGGACCGGGTACCAACCCAGTGCCGCCAGTTCGGACTGCTGTTCCAGCTCGCCGACGAAGCGGATGAAATCCCAGGCGGCACCGGGATTCACCGCACCCCGGGGGATGGACAGCACCGCTCCGCCGGAAAACTGGGAAAAGTTTCCGTCGGGGCCCGGGAAGGCGCTGACGCCGAGCTTGCCCAGAAATTCGGGCGTAGCACCGCCGACCACCAGGTCGTAGGATCCCGGAAAGAGGCCCACAGTTCCGTTGAGGAAGTCCTGACCCCAGGCCTCACCGCCGTCAGCCTCCGCTCCCGGCTGGGCCAACCCTTCGGTGTAGAAGCCGCGGTAAAGCTCCAGCGTCCTGCGGAGCGGCTCATTGCCCCATACCGCCGCCTGCTGGTTTCCCAGCGGCCCGTCGTAGAACGGGCTCTGGTCCGCCCAGAAATGCGGTTGGATCACGTAGCCCAGGATGCCGGCGGAGTTGCCGGTAAAGGTCACTCCGGAAACCCCGTTGATGGACTGCACCGCCTGGGCATGCTCCAGGTATTCGGTGTAGTTGCTTGGGCCCTTGTCCGGGTTCAGCCCGGCTTTCCCGTAGAGCTCTTTGTTCCAGAATAGCTGCGAGACGTTAGACAGAGCCGGGAGCCCATAGATCTTTCCGTCGAAGGAGGCCACGTCCAGGAGCGGCTTGTTAAGGTACTGCGCGTAGGGAAGCTCGTTGATCAGCGGGGTGAGGTCCGTGAAGGCGTTCCGTGTGGTGAAAACGGGGGTAGTGACGGAGTCCGGGGCTACGACGTCCGGCACCGAGCCGCCCCGGATGGCTGTGGCCAGCTTTGTTGTCATCTGGCCCTCGGGCAGGACCGTGAGCTCGATCCTTACCCCCTGCTGGGCGCGGTGGTACTTGTCCACGATGAGCTGCGCTGGTTTGAAGGCCGTGGCCCGGCACCAGAAGCGGATGGTGCCGGACGGGTTTTTCCCGAAGTTCGCTGCAGCCACGTTCGTTTCCGGCAGGACAGCCGAGCATCCGGATAGGCCGAATGCCGCTGCCAGGGCTGCGGTTCCGAGCGTCAGAACGGAGCGGCGGCTGAAGTCCGGGCTGCCGCCGTTGCGGGTTTCCAGGGCACGGCGAAGTCCGGCCGGTGGGGAGTGCATCATTGGTCCCTCGTTGTGGTTGACGTTCGTGGAGCTGAATGGGTTCTTAGGTGGAATCGCGCACAATGAGCTGACAGGGCTGTGCTTCGACCCCGGGCCTGCTGTTGCCGCCAATGGCATCAATGACGCGTGCTCCTGCCACGCGGCCCAGTTCTTCAAGGTTCATGTCGATAGTCGTCAGGGCCGGCCTGCAGTTCACCGCCGCCGCTGCCCAATTGTCGAAGCCAATGATGGCGACGTCGTGGGGCACCACAATGCTTGCCTCGCGGAGTCCATCAGCTACACCGCGGGCGATTTCGTCACTGCCGCAGAGCACGATATCGACGGGTTCCACCCGCTGGCGCAGCATCTGGGCGGCCTGCCTACCCCAGGCCTCGGACCAGTTTCCGTAGAGTGGACGATCGCCCACCAGCGTAAGCCCGAACGCCGCGGCATGCTCCTGTACCGCTTGAGCGCGGATGCGCGCCGAGTAGTCCTGGCGCGGTCCTGCGACATATGCGATGTTCTGGTGGCCCAGATTGGATGCATGTTCCAGCGCCAGGAGCATGCCCTGCACTTGGTCCACCACCACGGACATGTCTTGAGGGTCGGAAGAATGTCCCATGACATAGACGATCGGGACCGATGTTGGGGGCAGGGGAGCGCGCGGGCCAGTGAGGTTGGTCATTACCACGATTGCATCTACGTTGCGGGAGGCCAGCGTCTCCACGCCGTGGCGCTCGCGGACCAGGTCTCCCCGGGAGTTGCTGATGAGCACGGACGCCTGGTCCGGGCCGAACGAGTCCTCAAGCCCGTACATGACGGGAATGCTGAAGCGTCCGATGTCGTCAGAGGTCACCAGCCCAATGGTGAGGACGTCGTTGCCGCTGCTTTCAGGAATTTGGGCCTCGAAACCGAGTTCCCGGGCGGCAGCCAGGACGCGGTCCCGAGTGTCTTCACGTAGCTGGCCCCGCTTATTGAGAGCCTTGGACACCGTGCCAATGGAGACACCGGAGGCACTGGCGACGTCAGCCATGGTGACCCTGCGGGACGTGAAGCTCACGGATCCTCCTGAATGCGAATGAGATGTACAACACATTCATCCTAGGTTGCGGAAAGTTTTCCTGTCAATAGGAAACATTTCCGTCGCACGCTAGGCCGGCTTCGCGAGCCCAGGCTGAGGCATGGTGGGATCACCGGCCTAACGCTCTTGCTGCAGGACTAAAGCTGCAGGGACGAATTTTCCGCGGCCTCAGGATTGAAGCGACTGCATTACGGAGAGGTGCCCGGCCCGCGCCGCGATCAGGCACTTGGCCAGGTAGAAGGGCCGGTTGCCCTGGCGGACGTACTGGGTGAGCACCAGCACCGGATCTGAGGGCCGCAGGTCCAGCAGCTTGGCGCGGCTGGGTCCCACCTGGCTCAGGCTGATCTGGCACTCGCCCGGGCCCGGAACCCGGCCCATCGCTGTGCTGAGCGTGGCCAGCAAGGTGGCTCCGCCGTCGTCCTTCAGGTCCAGGGGCGCGGCGGGGCCGGTGCCCAGGCTCACCGGCTGGGCGGAGACGTGCTCCTGCAGGTGGGCGATGGCCTCACCGTCCCGGATGAGCACGGACTCCCAGAGCCAACAACCGATGCCCGGTTCCACCCCGACTCCCGGGGCGACGAACTCAGACGCAGGCTGCAATTCCTTTTGGATCCGCTTGATCTCCAGGTGCTGCCCGGGGCCGCCAAGGACATCCTCGAAAGGCCGGATCCGTTCGATGCCGATGCGGGGGAGGGTGTCCGAGACAAACCGGCCTACCCCGCGCCGCGCCCGGATCAGGCCGTCCTCCTCCAGCAGCATCAGTGCCTCGCGGACCACCGTACGGCTGACCTTCATGTCCGCGCCGAGCTCGGTTTCCGTGGGGATCATGGAACCGGGCGTCAGGAGGTTGTTCCGGATGGCCTCGGCAATCCTCGAATACACCGCCACGCGCAGGGGTGAGCCGGGCTGGGCGGCCACCGGCCGGGACAGGAAGCTCGCGGCGTCCTCGTGCACGTTATGCCTCGCTTTGCTGCTGGTCTCAGGAATTCCCAGCCTACCGGTGTGACGCGTTTGTTGGACAACAACGCCGGCAGTGCCTGCACCCTGTTTTATCCCGGGGACTCACAAATGCCTGTGGCAGGATGGGCGCGTGCTATTCACCTCCTTTGCCGCCTACGCCCGCCTGGTACTGGACCCCGCCCACGTCCGGCACAGCGTCGAAGCGGAGCTGGAGAATGCGGAGTACCAGGCCGGAATTGCCACTATCGGCGGGCAGCGTTGGCGGATCCGAACGGCAAAAGTCACACCAACCAAGCCGGGAGCATTCGTTTCGGTCTGGCGGCGCGCGCAGGACGGCTCGACGGAACCATTCCCGTTCAATGAACCGGTGGACGGATTGCTGGTGTTTGTTGAGCACGAGGGCAGGTCCGGGGTGTTCCGGTTTCCGCGCGAGATGCTCGCCGGCCTCGGTGTCTCCAGCTCCGCCGCCGGCGGGGGCAAGCGCGGTTTCCGGGTCTACCCTGCGTGGTGCGGCGGGTTGAACCCTCAGGCGGCACGCACGCAAAAGGCGCAGGCGCACGGGTTCGCTGAACTGTCCGTCTAGGCGAACGCCTCCAGCCGCCCATCCGTGCCGCTTCACCCGCCGCCGGGCATTGATCAGCCAACGGGCAGCCATCGAATCAGAGAGAAAAATTCATGACAAAAGCAGGTGGCGGCAAACGCTCCGAAGAGCATCTGCCGCCACCTGCCGGGGCTTTTCCTGCGCGGGACCTGCCGCGGCGGAGGGTTACGGGTGAAGGCTGCTGCGGCCCCGGGTGAGGATCATGGCCAGGGCGATCATGCCGACGCCGAGCGCCAGGTGCAGGATGTTGTCGAAGCTGTTCAGGGGCACGAAGTTTCCGGCCGAATCCTGCGGGACCACCAGGCCGTAGACGAACAGGACCAGGTAGATGATGCCGCCGTAGAGCAGGAAGGACCTGGCACCGCCTGTGCTGCGGGCCAGCACCAGGCCGGCGACGCCGAAGAGCAGGTGGACGATGTTGTGCAGGACCGATACCTGGAACAGGCCCAGCAGCAGGGCCTCCGAGTGGGCGCCGGCGAAGTGCAGCTGATCGTGGTTGGCAGTGATGCCGGGGATGAAGCCCAGTACGCCGACCAGCAGGAACACGGCGCCGACGGCCATGGATGCCTTCTGGACGTTGGTGCGGCCGGTGGTGGTTCGGGAATGTGTGTGAGTAGCCATGGTGATCTCCTGGATGCGGTAGCTGTTTATGGAGCAGAGGCTTGTGTTCGCCAGCCGTTCCAAAGGGGTTACGCCATTCATTCGATGCACTCCGTAGAACGGATGGGTCATCGAGAAGAACTTTCTACAGTGGGGTTCCAAGGTGTAGCCGGAACAGCACAAAGCCCGGGTACCTGAGCCTCGTTGGAAGGCTCTGGTACCCGGGCTTCGAAACCCGCTACAGGTTCAGGCGTGCGCCGTCAGGCGTACGGCAGGCTAGGCGCCCAGCGGGGCTGCGGCAACCGTCGGCATGGTGGGTGATGGAGATCCGCCGTCAGGTTCCACCGTGATTCCCAGTGCGGCGGCGGAGCCGATTCCAGTGACTACGGCCGGGGTGGACAACGCCTCGGCTTCCATCAGACCCTGGGACACCGGCGCGGAGCCGTCTTCGGGGATCAACCACATCTGGTAAACCTTGCCCTCGGGCGGCGGCGGGACATCCTTCATCCGCAACACCACGGCGTCCCTGGATTCGGAGATCGCCACCGTCGCGGTACCGCCGCCGGATACGGCCACCGTCGCTTCGCGGACATCCTGCGCCTGCAGGACCTGGTTCACCGGATCGTTTTGGGTGACCACATAGGAGCCAATACCCAGCCCGCCCAAGGTCAGCACGCCGGCAGCAACAGCGCCGATCAGCCACTTTCGGGCGGCGGACGGGTTGCGTCGTTCTTCCCGGCGGTGCCGGGCCGCCTGCAGGTCATCTATTGGCTGATGTCCGGCGGCCGACGGCGGAGCATAAGCAGGTGCGGTGGCAGCTCCGTCGGCAGGTGTCACCGCAGCCGGCCTCCCTGAGGCGGCATCCGGTAGTTGTGCCAGGGCTCGTTCCAGCAGTCCGGCGGGCGGCTCTTCCTCCACGGCAAAAGCCCGCGCCAGCGTTTCCCGTGCCTGGCGGACCCGCTCGTTGAACTCTTCGCGCTCAGCCTGCGGGGCGGCCAAGATGTAGGTGTCAATCACATCGCGCTCGTCATGGTCAATGGCGTCCAGCGCATAAATCTCCGCCAGCTCTACCGCTCGGCCTGCCTCCAGGTCAGTGGCAATATCGGCGGCGAAACCGCGGAAGGCTGTACCGCCGTCGTTCGAGTCCATGCTGTTCATCTCAACTCACCTCCAAACAGGTCTTAAGCCGGATCAATCCATCCCGGATCCGGGATTTGATAGTTGGTATTGCGGAATTCAAGCGCTCGGCAACTTCCCGGTAGGTCAGGCCGCCGTAGTAGGCCAGCCGTACGGATTCCTGCTGCGTCTCCGTCAAGGTCCCCAGACAGCGCACCACGGCCTCGGCCTCGAGCCGGCTGCCCACCTCGTCGGAGACCGAATCGTGATCGATCTCCTGGCTGTTGGCTCCATACTTGGCCTCGCGGTCCGTGGAAGCCTGCGCGGAGCGGACCTTATCTACGGCGCGGCGGTGTGAAATGGTCATGAGCCAGGCCAGCGGAGTGCCCGCTGCCGCGTTGTAGCTAGCTGCCTTTTGCCACACCTGCAGGTAAACCTCCTGGGTGGCGTCCTCGCTAAGCTCCACGTCCACCAGGACGCGCCGCGCCATGCCAAAGACGCGGCGGGAAGTCAGCCGGTAAAACTCAGCAAAGGCTGCTGTGTCGCCGTCGGCCATCCGGGTCAGCAGCCCGCCCAGTTGCCTGTTCAGGTCCGGGGAGGCACCGGGCCCCGCGGGGACGGCGTCGGCCGAAGGCGCAGAGTTCGAAGCATTGGGAGTTTCCATCACTGTCCAGCATAGGACGCTCGCCTGTAACGTACTCACTTATTTCACCTGCCGCTCCATGTGTCTTGAGGGTTGTACAGGGTATTCGGCGCTGCGGGCCGTTTGGATCGGTGTGCGTGCGGTCACGAATCCAGTGCAGCGACAAAAACCGATCCAGCCTCGGGCGATGGAAAAAACTTTTTTCCATCCGGACCCATCCGACCGGAAACGTGATCCGAAGCACCTGTGTCCCCTTCCGGGGAAGCGACCACATCACTTGCAGTTGTATGAGGAGATTTTTCAAATGAACAAGACACTTCGCTACATGGCAGTCCCCACCCTGGCCCTCGGCGCACTGGCTCTCTCCACCGCTCCGGCCATGGCTCATGACGGTCCGCACTCCTACCAGTCCACCCTGGGGCAGATCAACGGCAGCTCGGCATCAGGAACCATCACCGTGGACGTCAACGGCAATGAAGCCCACGCGGTGCTGCAGGTCTCCGGCCTGGCCGAAACCTTCATGGACGCGCCGTACCCGCACGTCCAGCACATCCACGGCGGCGCCCAGGGCACCTGCCCGGACCCTTCCGTTGATGCAGACGGCAACGGCGTCATCTCCACCACCGAAGGCGCCCCGAACTACGGCGGCATCGTCACCACCCTCTCCACCAGCGGTGACACCAGCCCCGCAGCCGGCCTTGACCTTAAGGTCGCCGGTCAGGGCGGCAGCTACACCATCGACAGGACGTTCGAGCTGAACGCCGAAACCAAGGCAGCCCTCGAAGCCGGCACCGCCGTCGTCGTTGTCCACGGCCTTGATCCCGCCACACTGACCAAGGCAGGCGCCGAAGCCAAGAGCGATCTGGTTCCGGAACTGCCCCTGGCCGCTACCTCACCCGCTCTGTGTGGGACCCTGACCGAAGGAATGGCCATGCCTGTTGGCGGCGCTGACACCGGCGTCACCGAGACCGGTACCGACACCGGCACCCTGGCACTGGGTGGCGGACTGGTTCTGGCCGCACTTGCCGGCGGAGCCTACGTCATCCGTCGCCGCACCGCCGTAGCCTAAGCCCCTCCCAGGACTGGTTACCATGAGGAAGATTCCCGGCCGCCGCGGAGGCCCTGTTGCCTCCGCGGCGGCCGGGGCTCTGCTCCTGCTGGCGCTGGCCGGTTGCGGCAGCGCAATGCCCGACGCCGGAGCCGCGCCTACCGCCTCCGCTTCAGTTTCTGCGGAACCGGCTACGCCGTCGGCCCCCGCTCCCACCACCCCTCCACCTGCTCCGGCAGCCGCCCCCGCTCCGGCGAAGCCGCCTGTTCTGGCGGAATCGGCACCGGTCACGGTGGCTATTCCTTCGATTGGCCTCCGCAACGACCTGATCCATTTGGGTCTGCGGGAGAACGGCTCCCTTGAGGTTCCGCAGGATACCGGCAGCGGAGCACCCGCCAGCTGGTACACCGGGTCACCCACACCGGGGGAGCGCGGACCCTCCGTACTGCTGGGCCACGTGAATGCCTTAGGCGGAGCCAAAGGTGTTTTCGCGGACCTGCGGCAGCTGACGCCGGGGGCCGAGATCAACGTGACCCGCGTTGACGGCAGCGTTGCGGTGTTCACCGTGGACCGCGGGGCGCTGTACAGCAAAAACAGCTTTCCCACCTTCGAGGTCTACGGCAACACGCCAGGATCCGAGCTGCGGCTCATCACCTGCGACGGCTACGACGCCGCCACCGGCCTCTTCAACGACAACTACGTGATCTACGCCAAGCTCAAGGCCTGACAACACACTGTCCCCCCTGATTAGGGTGCGTGGCAAAGGATGGACATGGAAATGAACAACCGTAAGCACGCACTGGTCTTGTTGACCGCCGCGTCCCTGCTGCTCACAGGCTGTGCAGCAGGGTCCGGCGGAAATGGCGGGCACGACGGCGGACACGCTGCCCACGGCGCCGGCTCTGAGAGCCTCACCCCTGCAGGCTCCACCACGGCCGATGGCCCTATGGAGGCCTCCAAGATGGTTTGCGGGGACCAGGTGATGGGCAATGTAGTGTCCATCCTGGGCCTCGCCGAAGAACCGCACACCATCAATGACTGGGCCAACAGTACCTTCAGCTGCACGTACCACCTTGACCAGGGGGACCTGGACATCACCGTTCAGGAAGCCAAGGATGAGGCTGCAGCCCTTGAGTACTTTGACGCAATGCAGGCCCTGGCCAAGGAGGCCGAGCCCATTAAGGGGCTGGCGAACCTGGGCTTTCCGGCCTACGAAACTGCTGACGGCTCTGCGGTGTTCCAGAAGGACCGGATGATCCTGCAGGTGAACGCCTCCGACTTGCCCAACGAGCTGGGTCCGGAGAAAATCACCAAGAATGCCTTCGCCTACCAGCTGTCCACCACCATCCTCGGCTGCTGGATTGAGCACCCCTAGGGTTTGCGCTCTGATTCATTCCCCGCTGGAGGGGACGACGGCGGGCGACCGGTTCGAAACCGGCCGCCCGCCGTCGTGCTTCCTGCCCTAAGGCTTGGCCTTTTTACTTGGCCTGCAAGCCGGGGACGCCGTCGAGGATCTCGTAGGAGGCCTTGGTGGAGACGGGGGCACCTGGAGTGGTCACGTGGCTCACCACCCGGAAATCCGCCTGCATGAAGTCCTTGGTGATGGTGGTGTTCACGTAGCCGCGGTTGTCGTTGTAGAACTTCAAGTGCGGGTTCCACGCCATGACCGGGTCCACAGTGGATCCGGAGCCGTTTCCGGTGGACGTGATGGACGTGCACACCAGTTCGGAGCCGACCACCGGGGACTCGGGATCCTTGTAGTCGATTTTGACGTCGGCAGCCCAGTTGCGGTGCACGTCGCCGGTCAGCACGACGGCGTTACGCACGTTCGCGTCCACCCAGCCCTGCGTGATCCTCCGCCTGGAAGCGGCGTAGCCATCCCACCCGTCCATGGAGACGTCGTCGACTGCGGGATCCATGGCGCGGTCGCGTTCGGTGAAGAACACCTGCTGGCCGAGGATGTCCCAGCGCTGGGTGGAATTCTCGAAGCCGTTCAGCAGCCACTGTTCCTGCTCCGCGCCGGTGATGGTGCGGTTCTCGGCCAGGCGTTCGGCCACGTTTTTCTTCCAGCCGTCGCCGGCGAGCTGGTCATCGCGGTACTGACGGGTGTCCATCATGTGGAAGTTAGCCAGTTGGCCCCACTGGAGCGTGCGGTAGATCTTCATATCGAAACCGGCCGGCACCGAGGACGTGCGCAGCGGCATGTTCTCGTAGTACGCCTGGAAGGCTGCAGCCCGGCGCTGGCGGAAGCGCTCGGTGGTGTCGTTCAGCTGGTTGGCGTCACGGTTCTCCGGGATCTCATCGGCCCAGTTGTTATCCACCTCGTGGTCATCCCACACCACCAGCCACGGTGCCACGGCATGCGCTGCCTGCAGATCGGCGTCGGACTTGTACTGCGCATGGCGCTGGCGGTACCCGGCAAGTGTGGTGGTCTCCGGACCTTCGTGGTCGCGCGGATTGCCGCCGCCGATCACGTAGCTGTCCTTCTTGTATTCGTAGAGGTAGTCACCCAGGTGCAGGACCAGATCCGGGTGGTCCTGGGCCAGGTGGCGGTAAGCGGTGAAGTAGCCGTGCTCGTACTGTGAGCAGCTGGCGAAGGCCATGGCGAGGGCCGCCGGTGTTTCGTGCAGGGCGGGGCTGGTCATGGTGCGGCCGACGGCGCTGAGATGCCGTCCGGCGCGGAACCGGTAGTAGTACTCGCGGCCGGGCTGCAGTCCGCGCAGTTCCACGTGCACTGAGTGGCCGCTCTCGATTCGTGCGCGCTCGACGCCGCGCGCCACCACCTTCCGCATTCCTTCGTCTTCGGCGACTTCCCACGCCACAGTGACGCTGCGGTTGGGCATGCCGCCCAGGCCGTCCTCGGCGAGCGGGTTCAGGGCGAGGCGGGTCCAGAGGACAAAGCCGTCAGGCCACGGCTCGCCCGAGGCGATGCCAAGCGTAAAGGGGTCAGTTTTGAGGCCGGAATCTTCGGCGGTGGAAACCGCGACGGCGGCACCGGGTACCGCGGCGACGATGCCGGCGCCGAGGCCAACAGAGAGCAGGGACCTGCGTGAAATGTTTTCCATGGATTCGACCGTATGCAGGCAGATTGGACGCCTGCCGACGACCAAGTGAATCGAATATGAACGGAGGGCCAGCATCAGGATGGCGCGATTTGTGAAATTGCGGAGCCTCGTATTGGTGCTATTCGGTGTTCTTACGGGCGTTGGGTGAGCTTTGTTTTGGGCGCTTTGGGAGGCTTAGGAGGCAGGGTCGCGACATGCGTGAAAGCCTTGTTCACCCAGTCGGCCGTCTGTTCGCTGTAGTTCCCGTCCTGCCACGCTTTCGGCAGGCCGGTGTACTCTCCCAAGGGCCGCTCCTCAGGGCCGAAGGGAACGGTAGCTTCGCTGCTTTCCAGCTCTGCCCTGTCGGCGGGAGCCAGCCTGACGCCGACCACCGTGCCGAAAAGGCCGGCAAACATATTGCGGTTCACAAAGGCGCCCAGGTTGCCGAACATCGGCTTCACCACAACGTCCGGATGCTGAGGCATGGCCCGTAGGAAACGGTTCTTGTCTGCCTCGGACGCCTTGGGCATGTCCATCGTTGACTCCTTAGTGTGCCGCCGTCAGCCGCAGCTGTTGACCTGCCAGAAGAGTATGCCGAAGCTGCCGGTTCGGGAATAGGCTCATCCCTCCTCGGCACCGACCCCGGAAGTTAACCTCCCCGGCTATGGCTTCTGGGAGGAAGTCCTGTATAGTCATATTTGTTGTTGTGTTTATGCAGTGAGTAATTCAGGCAGTAAGCGCGGTCGAAAGTCCGCGTTCTTCTGAAGAAGCGGTTTTGAACACCCCACGCCGGAGGGCCCGAAAGTCGGGACTTTCCCTCCACCTTCAAGAAGGACAAAAATAATGGCTACTGGCACCGTCAAATGGTTTAACGCTGAAAAGGGCTTCGGCTTCATTTCCCCCGATGACTCCTCACAGGACGTTTTCGCACACTACTCTGCGATCAACTCCTCCGGCTTCCGCTCCCTCGAAGAGAACCAGAAGGTCTCCTTCGAAACCGAGCAGGGCCCCAAGGGTCCTCAGGCAACGAACATCCAGGCTATCTAATTTCCTAGATCTTCTGGAACCGTAAGGTTTCCGAGCAGGGCCGGTTCATTGCGAACCGGCCCTGCTTTTTGTTTAACTCGCAAGAGGGTGGGTGCGGGCAGAGCGCGACGGCGGCCACCACTATATTTTGCCTGCTTGACTTGCGCGCAGCGCCCGGGCTGTGGATAACTTTGAGAGGCCCAGCAGGCGCACGGTTACCCTTGCTTCAGCAGCTTTGCTTTTTCTACCTTGAGCTTTAACGGTCCTTCCGTTTCTCAATAATGTCTGGGGGACATTTATGAATATCCGTACTGCTCTTTCGTCCCGACCAAGAGGCCTGGTTGTGGCGTTCCTCGCCGCCGGCGCCTTGGTGCTGGCGGGCTGCCAGGGCGGAGAGGGCCCGGTAGCGGAGCCGACATCGACGTCGACTGCTGCCTCGGCGACTCCGACGCCTACGCCAACTCCGACCGCTGCCTACAAGCCGGCGGACGCTTCCGGCAAGGCCCAGAACGTTCCGGTTCCCGTGAAGCCTGCCCTGGCCGACGAGAACTCGAAGGCAGGGCTGGAGGCGTTCACGAAGTACTGGTTTGAGCTGCTGAACTACGGATACGAGACGGGTGACCTGACGAATTGGAGTGCTCTGTGGCGCTCCGGCTGCGACTATTGCTCCAACATCAAAGCGAACATTGATGAAAGTTATGAGCCAGGAGGATGGCAAGCAGGCGCTCTGATAACCCTAGGGAGCGTGGAGACGGAGTTCGCGCCTTCGAAACCTACGCAGCAAGTAGCCGTTCAGGTCATTCAGGAGCCCACCACTTATTATTCGCCAAGTGGTACTGAACAGAAGCCGGCAAGCTCAGCGGGCAATAGCGCTGTTGTGGTAATTGCGACCTACAACGGCGGCTGGTCGGTCGATGGCATGCACCCACTGCGATAGGGCCTGAGAGTGAAGTCCTTATTCTCATTCACTTTGGCGCTTCTGCTACTTGTACTTGCGACTATTGTCCCTGCCGTTGCCGAAGGGCCAGCCAAGTCCTCCTCAGGTGGACAATTCGACAACGCCGGTAAGGGCATAGTCGTTTGGACTCTGAACCCCGTGACGGGCGAAATGGTTGAAGCCGCCCCTGGCGCGCCAGTCAACGACGATCCCAATCGGTACGACTACATCTTCGCCTGCCAGGTTGGCGAAGACACCCTCCATGCGAATTGCGACAGAACACAATGCCCTCCGCGTGAGGATGGCACCGAAGGCACGTTGGTTATTTGGCGGTACGCGCCAAAATCCATTGCAAATCCAACCTGGACCGAGTGGACCGCTATGGGCGGCCCCACCTGCCTCTATGACAGCCAGCCTGAAGACGTTCTGCCCCGCATCGCCGCCCGAATTCTTGAGGACTTCCGCAATCTTCCAGTAGCGGCTGGCGTCATTTCAGCCCAGCCGTCCCCGCACACCCTCGTCGGTGCGGAGACCAACGTTTTTGCTAGCGCCGCTGAGCAGCAGTTCGACGTCACCATCCTCGGCCAGCAGGTCCACCTCACAGCAACACCCGCCCAGTACACGTTCAACTACGGCGACGGCACCACTCTCGGACCCAGTGCAACGCACGGCGGCCCCCTCCCGGAAGCTGAATGGGGAACCAAAACCCGTACCAGCCATGCGTACAGCACCACCGGTAACTTCGACGTCACCGTCACCACGTCATTTACAGGGACCTACTCCGTGAACAACGGTCCAGCGCTCCCGATCACGGGCACGGGTGAGTTTACGTCGGCTCCGCAGACGCTTCAGGTCTGGCGCTCGGTCACCAGGAACTACGCGGACGACTGCAACGTCAATCCGCTGGGTGAAGGCTGCCGGACCAGGTAACCTGCAATTCCCTCCGCCTATTCACCTTGCCGTCGCCACGGGTTCACCGGGCCCGGCCACGATAGGTGCATGACTGCTTTCAATCGCCGCACCGTCCTGAAGGGAGCGCTGGCAGCCGCCGGTGCCGCCGTCGTTCCTGCAACTGCCGCCACAGCAGCCAATCGCCCGCCGGCCGTTCCGCTGGTCCGCAACCGGCTCACCCTCCCGTACGGTATTGCCACGGGCGACGTCACCACCAGTTCCGGTGTGCTCTGGTCGCGTGCCTCCGGTGCGGGCCGGCTGGTGGCGAACCTTCTGGCCGTTGACGACGCCGGTACGCCCCTTCGCGGAGGCCGCGCCTTCCACCGGGTACTTCGCGGCACCACCGCAAGTGAGGCATCGGACTTCACCTCCAAAATCCTGGCTGAGCGGTTGCCCGGCGGCACCCGGTTCGACCTCTCTCTGAGCTTCGAGGACGCGGACGGCTACGCGGGCGAAACGGTGAAGGGCATGTTCACCACCGCCCCTGACATGTCCGCGATGAAGCGGGACAGGACACCCCGGCGCCAGAGCTTCGTCTGGTCCGGCGACACCGCCGGCCAGGGCTGGGGCATCAACGAAGCCATCGGCGGCATGCGCGGTTACGCTGCCATGCACGCCACCCGCCCGGATTTCTTCATCCACTCCGGCGACACGATTTACGCGGACAACCCCATCGCTGCCCAGGTCATCGAGCCGGACGGGCAGATCTGGCACAACCTGGTCACCGAGGAAGTGTCCAAGGTGGCCGAAACCCTCAACGAGTTCCGTGGCCGGCACCGCTACAACCTCATGGATGCCAACGTCCGGGCCATGTACGCAGAGGTTCCGGTCATCGCCCAGTGGGATGACCACGAGACCCACAACAACTGGTACCCGGGCGAGATCATCGCCGACGCCCGCTACACCGAGCGGAACGTGGACGTCCTCGCCGCACGCGGCCGCCAGGCCTGGCAGGAGTACCAGCCGATCGCCCAGCTCAGCGACGGCAGCACCGGCTTCGAGCCGGCCCGCATCTACCGCAAAATCTCCCGCGGCCCCCAGTTGGACATCTTTTGCCTGGACATGCGCAGCTTCAAAGACCCCAACACGGACGGCAAGGAAGCTGACCTCACCGCCATCCTCGGCCAGGAGCAGGCCGACTGGTTGATCAAGGAGGTCAGCCGCTCGCGGGCAACCTGGAAGGTGATCTCTGCAGACCTGCCGCTGGGGCTGATCGTGCCGGACGGCGCCGCACAGGAATCACTGGCCAACGCGGACAACGGCGCGCCGGCGGGCAAGGAGCTGGAGATCGCCCGGGTGCTCGCAGCGTTCAAGCGCAACCGGGTTAAAAACATCGTGTGGCTCACGGCCGACGTCCACTATTGCGCCGCCCACCACTACGCACCCGAACGCGCCGCGTTCCGTGACTTCGATCCGTTCTGGGAGTTCGTGGCCGGGCCCATCAACGCAGGTACGTTCGGACCAAGCGGCCTGGACGGCACCTTTGGTCCCGAGGTTGCGTTCTTCAAAGCCGGCGCCTACGCGAACCAATCGCCACGCACGGGTACCAGCCAGTACTTCGGCCACGTGGACCTGGACGAAGACGACGTCTTCACCGTTACCCTCCGCGACGCCACCGGCGCCGTCCTCTGGGGCAAGTCGCTGAACCCCGAGCGCTAAGTGTTACCGCTGCGTCCAACGCGGTCCGGTGGACGCAGCGGAACACTGCCCGGTCATCCTGCGTTGTACCAGCAGGTAGCTGTACCGGCAGATGTCCGTGTGTATGCGCTGCGGCTACCGGCCTAGCAGAGGAAGTTCATGGAGCAGAGAACCATCGTCATCACCGGAGCCAGCGACGGCATCGGAGCAGCAGCTGCACGTACGTTTTCCAAGGCTGGCGACAAGGTGGTGATCGTGGGCCGCTCTGAGACTAAGACCAAAGCCATCGCCACTGAACTGAATGCCGACTACTTCCTGGCAGATTTCTCTGAGCTGGCCCAGGTCCGTGCCCTGGCTTCGCAACTGCAGGAAAACTACCCGCGAATTGACGTCCTGGCCAACAACGCCGGAGGCATCATGGGTAAGCACCAGCTCACCATCGATGGCCACGAAAGCACTTTCCAGGTCAATCATCTGGCCCCGTTCCTGCTCACCACGCTGCTGATGGATAAGCTGCTCGCCAGCTCCGCCAGGATCATCAACACCTCAAGCGCCGCCAACGGCTTTGGCCACCTGGACCTGTCGGACCTCGCCTCCGAACGCAAATACAGCACCAACCGCGCCTACGGCACCGGCAAGCTGGCCAACATCCTCTTTACCTCCGAGCTCCACCGCAGGTTCGGCCCGGGAACCTCAGGCGGAAACTCAATTACGACGGCGGCGTTCCACCCCGGGGTGGTGCGCACCAGTTTCGCCAGTGAGTCCAGCAGCGCCATGCGGCATATCTACACTACGCTGCTCAATCGCTTCATGCTCAGCCCGGATGAGGGAGCGGACACCCTGATCTGGCTGGTCAACGGAACTGCCGGCACGGATTGGGTGTCCGGCGCGTACTACGCGAAGCGTGCCCTGGCGAAGGCAAACAAACAGGCTTACGACGCTGACCTCGCCCGCGTCCTGTGGGAGCGCAGCGCGGAGCTGGTCAGGGCCTGACCCCACGCTTCGAAAGGCGGCTGACCCGCAAGGGGTTTGCAGGGCCTGCCGTCCAGGGAATGGTCAGGAGGCCAGCAGGCCGTAGGTGCTGACGAGGTTCCCGTTGCTGGTGCGGTACTCATCGTGCAGGGTCAGCCTGGTCTGCGGATCGCCGGGTTCGAACAACCGGCGTCCGCTGCCGGCGATTACGGGATGCGTCATCAGCGTCAGTGAATCAAGCAGCCCGGCAAAGAGGAGTTGACGCGTCACTGAAATGCTCCCGCACACAGCGATCTCGCCGCCGTCGGACTCCTTCAACCTGGCCACGAACTCTACCAAGGGGGCATCCATCAGGTGCGAGTTCTCCCACTCGAGCGGGCCGGTCAGGCTGGTTGACGCGACATACTTGGGAACAGGATTGATGAAGCCTGCGAAGTCCTGGTCCACAGGAGCCGTAGGCCAGTAGCCGGCCCACTCCTGGTAGCTCACCCGGCCCAGCACCACACTGTCAACCCGGCGCATCATCTCGTCCATGCCGTTGCCCAGTTCGTCGTCGAAGGAATCGAACTGCCACAGGAAAGGATCGGACACCACGCCGTCCACCGAATGGAACAGGCCGGCTGTTAACTTACGCATAAGAATCCTCTACGGACGGGATCAACGGTCAGCTTCACCCTAAAGGGCCGCAGAGGTCCGCGGAAGGGGCGCAGCAACACCAGCCCCGGTACCCAGGCCGCGCACTGTCCACCCGGCAGCACGCCAGGCAGCGGCATCGAGGACGTTGCGGGCATCCAGTATCGCCCGGCGTCGCACCAGACTGCCTGCGGTGACGGGGGAGAGCGCCCGGTATTCATCCCATTCCGTCAGCAGCAGCACCAGCTCGGCACCGTCAAGGGCCCGCTGCGTTGACTGCTCGAAGCGCAGCTGCGGGAAGCGCATCCACGCGTGGTTGATGGCTTTCGGGTCCGTCACCGTTACATGGGCGCCGGCCTCGGCAAGTTGCAGGGCAACGTCCAGGGCGGGGGAATCGCGGATGTCGTCGGTATCTGGTTTGAAGGCCGCGCCCAGCACCGTCACCATCCGGCCGGAAACCGATCCGCCGCACAGCGAGGCTGCGAGCCCGGCCGTCCGTGAGCGCTGGCCCAGGTTGATTGAATCCACCACGCCCATCCACTCCTCCACAGACGACACACCCAGTTCAAGGGCCTGGGTACGGAAACTGCGGATGTCCTTGGGCAGGCAGCCACCGCCAAAGCCCAGACCGGCGTGCAGGTACCGGCCGCCGATCCGCGGATCCATGCCCATCGCCTCGCCCAGTTCGGTCACATCGGCGCCTGACGCGTCGCACAGTTCGGCCATGGCATTGATGAAGCTGACCTTCGTGGCCAGGTACGCGTTCGACGCCGATTTGATCAGCTCGGCCGTAGCGAAGTTGCACACCAGGCGGGGAATTCCGGCGTGCAGCAGCGGTTCGTAGACCGCGTCCAGCGCCGCAGTGACACCGCGCGGCGCTCCGCTTACAGGATCCAGTCCGGCGTCCTTCCCGCCGTCGACGCCGTACACCAGCCGGTCCGGCACCAGGGAATCCTTCACCGCTGTGCCCTGCCGCAGGAACTCCGGGTTCCAGCCCAGCCGCACGTCCGGCCGCGCCGCCAGGACCCCGCGCAACCGCTCCACGGTGCCCACCGGAACCGTTGATTTGCCGACGACGACGGCGCCCGCGGCCAGGTGCGGGAGCAGCGCCTCGGTGGCGGAGAACAGGTAGCTGAGGTCGGCGCCGTCGGACGTTTTGGACTGCGGCGTCCCCACGCACAGAAAGTGCACCTGGGCGGCGGCCGCGTCGGCGAAGTCGGTGGAGAACCGGAGCCGGCCGGTAGCGCGTCCTTCCCCGAGGAGCTCTTCCAACCCAGGTTCGAAGAACGGTGCGAAGCCGCGGCCCAAGTGGTCCACCTTGCCGGCGTCGACGTCGATGCCCACCACGGTGTGACCCATCGAGGCCAGTGTTGCCGCGTGGACGGCACCCAGGTAGCCGCAGCCGATAACGGAAATCCTCATGTCAGTTCCTCACGTCCTGCCGGGCAGGCAGCGAAGCCGCCTCCGGCTTGGGGAAGGCCGGCCCAGGGAAGACCGGCTTAGGGAAAACGGCCGTTCGAACTGCCGGACCGCCCACAGCGACCACATGCTCCTGCAGCGCACGTCCGGCGATCACGTCCTTGTAGTGCTCCACCAGGTCGGCGCTGAGGGCGGGCCAGGTCCGGCCCTGAACCGAATCATGGGCCGCAGCAGCGAAAGCCCGGCGCTTGGCGTCATCGCCAATCAGGTCCTCCACATGGCCGCGCAACGCAGCGAGGTTCCCAGGTTCGTAAAGCCAGCCCGTGCGCGAATTCTCCACGAGGTCCAAGGGCCCGCCCCGCCCGGTCGCCACCACCGGCACACCCGATGCCATGGCTTCCTGGATGGTCTGGCAGAACGTTTCGAGCTCGCCGGGATGGACGAAGAGGTCGAACGATGCCACGGTCCTGGCCAGCGCCTCCCCGCCCAGAAAACCGGTAAACACGGCCCCTGGCAACACTTCCTCAAGGGCAGTGCGTTGCGGCCCGTCGCCCACAATGACCAGTCTGGTGCCAGGTATCCCGGCCAGGGCGGCCAGGTCCTCCACCTGCTTTTCGACGGCGAGCCGGCCTACATAGCCGATGATCCGCTCACCGTCAGGGGCCACCGAAGCCCGCCAGCCGTCGTCGCGCTTGTCCGGGCTGAACCGCTCAGTATCAACCCCACGGCGCCACATTCCCACCCTCAGAATTCCCCGGCCGCGCAGCTGGTTCAGCGCGAACGTGGAGGGCACCAGGGTCCGGGTGGCCATCAGATGGATGTTCTCCACCCGGTTCCAGGCCCAATTCTCCAGGAACGGAACGCCGTAGCGGGCCGCGTAGCTGGGCACCTCGGTCTGATAAATGGCCACGCTGGGGATGCCCAGCTGGTGGGCGGCCTGGACTGCCCGCCAGCCCAGCACGAACGGCGACGCAAGGTGGACAACATCAGGTGCGTAGTCGGCAAGGATTCGCTTGACCCGGCTCACACCACCCATCGCCACGCGCACGTTCGTATACCCGGCCAGCGGAACAGCGGGCACCCGGTGGATAAGGGCCCCGGTAACAACATCGGAAGCGGCTGAATCCTGGGTGGATGGTGCGATCACCAGGACGTCGTCGCCCCGTTCCTGCAGATGGTCCAGTACCCGCAGGATGGAGTGCGTAACCCCGTTCATCAACGGCAGGAATGATTCGGCAACAATTGCGATCCTCACCCCTCCACGGTGCGATCCGGGGCTGACGCGGCGGGGGAAAGGGCGTGACGCCGAGGGAAAGCTTCGGTGAACAGCTGGCTTGGCCGGCGAGCAGGCGCGGGCCTTTCGCTGTCCTTCCAGAGTGGCCCATGGGCACTTCTCCCCACCGACAGACAGGGAATTCTCTGGTGAACTGGGACGATCATGACAGCCCGCCGAATCCTCCGCCTCCTGCTGGCGCCAGCCCTCGTGCTGCTGGCCGCCGGCTGCAGCGTCGAGGTCCCGATGCCGGCCAACGACTCAGTCGGAATGCTCCAGCTCAGCGACCAGCGTGCAGCAGTTCCGGCACCAGGTGCCGTCCCGCCGTCGGGCATTCCTTCCGTGACCCCGTCCGGCGCGCCCGACCTAACGGCGCCCGCATCCCGGCCGCTGAACCGGGCCGAGCAGATGCTGCCGCAGGTCAACATAAAACCGTGGGCAGGGAGCCTGCCGGTGGTGGTGCAGTCGCCGGCCAAGGACATGCAGTGTTCCATCGACAGGGACGGGGCCGCCTGCTACCTGCTGACCGAGGTTGCCCCGCGGCCGGCTGACCTGAAGGGTTTGTGCACGGGAACGGAGCAGTACTACGGCGGTTACGCAGTAGTCACGGGCCAGGCAGGGTCCCAATACGGCATCTGCGGGCACGGTGTATCGCCCATGGAGCGGGAAACGGCCGCAGGGCAGACGTTTGCCGGGCCCATGATTGACGACGGCCAGACTGTGCGGATTGGGAACATGGTCTGTGAACGCGCCCCGGAGTCCATGAAATGTGCTCACCTTCGGACCGGCCAGGGCTTCATGATCAGCGCCTCGGATTACGAGTTGTGGTAGATCGATCGTTGCCCAAGCGGCCCTCCTCAGAGGTGCGTTGAAGCCCCGGCCGTGGTCCCTTCCGTGACACCATGGAAACCGATGAAACTGCGTGCTGATCAAACCGGAGACCGTGGCCTGCCCATGCCCTTGTGGCTGCAGGGAGCCCTCGAATCCGCGCAGGCAGCCATCATCTCAGCCATTATGGTTGCCGCCCCGATTGCGCTCGTCTGGCTGACCGGCGGCTTCGCCAGCCAGCAGCCGGACTTTGTGGCCAGGCTGGCAGGCCAGGCGTGGCTGCTGATCCACGCGGTGCCGATGGAGCTCGCGGCCTTTGGTGGAGCGGCCACCGCCCAAGGCATGGGCGGAACGCTGTCCCTGGTTCCGCTGGGCCTGACCCTCCTTCCGTTCCTGCTGGCATGGCGCGCCGGCCGCAGACTGGCCCGCGCGTCCTACACCGACCAGCTGTGGCAGGCCCTCCTGGGCTCGTGGGCCGTCTATTCCGCCTTCGGAGCCGCCACCGGATTTGTCTGCCGGACGGCCGACGTCACGATTAATCTCTGGTTCGCCATGCTGATGCCGCTCATCCCGTTCGCGCTGGGGATGGTGGTGGGCGCCCGCCGCGAAGCCGGCTCGTGGAGCCGGCTAATCGGCGTCGATGCCGTGGACTGGATAGCGGCCACCAGCCAGCATTCTCGCTGGGCCGGTTCATACCTTTCCTCGGCGGCGAAGGCCGGTTTCGTGGCGGTCATGGCGGCGCTGGCACTGTCCTCGGCCCTGCTGGTAGTGGACCTGTTTGTCCACTGGAACCTGATCATCTCGGTCTATCAGGCGCTCGACGCCGGTGTTGCCGGGGGTGCCGTGCTTACCATGGCGCAGCTCGGCTTCCTCCCCAACCTTGCCGTGTACGCGTTGGCGTGGGTGTCCGGTTCCGGGTTCATGCTGGGCATGGGCTCGCAACTCGGGGCGCTTGGAACCGCAACGGGACCACTCCCGTCCATACCGCTGCTGGCCGCGATCCCGGCAGGAAGCCTGGATTACGGCTTCGTAGCGCTGGTGGTGCCAGTCCTGGCCGGAATGCTTGGCGGTTGGTGGTTCCTGCGCGAAGGTGAGAATCACTTTGACGAGTGGCTGGCTATCAAGGTGGATGCCCGCTGGTTCACCGCGTCCGCGTCCACCCTTGCCCTCGGGGCGATCATCGGGGTGGTTGCCGGTGCCTTGTCGGCGCTGTTGGCCTGGATCGCCGGCGGCTCGGTGGGCATCGGCCGGCTGACGCAGATCGGCCCGGACCCGGTGTGGATGGGGATCTGGATTGCTGCGGAAGTGGGTATCGGCGTCGTCATTGGCTATGCTGCCGGGCCGTGGCTCGAACGCCGGCAACTGGTCCAGGAGGCCGGGCTTCTTAACGCGTGAGCCGCCGTCGTGCAGGTCTCTAAAGTCAGCGGACCTGCGAGGGCAGCGCGTCTTCGAGCTGGATCCGGCACGTGGATGCAGCTTTTTGGGTCAGTGCCGAGCGGGCGCACTCCTGGTATTCGGTGATGGCCGTGAAGAACAGCGCGGTTACCAGCACCAGCAGCACCATAACAGCGGAGAGCACCAGGCCGGCGATAGTTCCGAACAGCACCAGCCGGGACTCTTTAGACCTGGCCGACCGCACCAGCAGGACGATTCCCAAAGCAATGCTCACCACCGTCAGCACGGCGGAAAGCCACAGGTAATTGACGTCCAGCTGGAAGATGAAAAACGAGCCCAGGACGGTCAGGATGAAGACCCGGAACAGCCTGTGGGTGGTCATCCGGGACGCCTTGGCAGCTTCGCTAAGCGGTTCTTTAGTGCGCGGGGAACCGGCCGGATCCGGGGTGTTGTTCATGTTTTCCAGCCTACGCGAGCCTGCCATTAAGCTTGACCAATGCGCATCGTAGTCCTTGTTTCCGGAACCGGCTCCAATCTCCAGGCCGTCATCGACGCCGTTCAGTCGGGAGAACTGCCTGTGCAGATCGCCGCCGTGGGAGCGGACAGGTCTGGCACGTACGGCGTGGAGCGGTCTGCGGCCGCCGGGATCCCCACATTTGTTGTGGACTTCAAGGACTATCCGGAGCGGGCCGACTGGAACGCCGCGCTGACGCAGGCCGTGGCTGCGTACTCCCCGGACGTCGTCGTGTCTTCAGGATTCATGCGGATCGTCAGCCCGGCGTTCATCGATGCCTTCCAGGGCCGGTATCTCAACACCCATCCCGCCCTGTTGCCGTCTTTCCCCGGCGCGCACGGCGTCCGCGATGCGCTGGCGTACGGCGTAAAGGTGACCGGCTGCACGGTGCACTGGGCGGACGCCGGCGTGGACACCGGGCCAATCGTCGCCCAGGAAGCTGTGGCGGTTGAGCCGAACGACACCGAGGAAACCCTGCACGAACGTATCAAGGTGGTGGAGCGGCGCCTGCTGGTGTCCACGTTGGCTGCACTGGCGGCTGAACCCTCCAGCTGATCGTGCTTACTGGCTGATTACTCCAGCCGCCGCTGCTTCGTTTCCGGCGAGAAGAACGCCATCCACATAACGGCAATGACCACCAGTCCGCCCGCCAGCACAAAGGATGTTGCCAGCCCCAGCTCAGGCCAGAAGTAGTTGGCAAACACCAGGGGACCAATTCCGGCCCCGATCCGGGAGAACGTGGAGGCCCAGCCAAAACCGGAACCGCGCAGTTCGGTGGGGTAGAGCTCGGAGACGTAGGTATACAGCACCGGGATGGCAATCTGGACCACAAAGCCGAACACCAGCAGCCAGAACACTGCGGCCGAGGGGATGTCCACCACAAAGGCCACGATCACCAGGGTCAACGCGGAGACTGGACCCGTGATGGCAAGGATCCACTTACGGCCAACCCGTTCCACCAGCAGGGCAGCAACTACAACGCCCAGAAGCCCGACGGCGGCCATGGACGCCGTGGTGACGAACGCCTTGTACTCGGCAAAGCCGGCGCCAATGAGGATCCGTGGCATCCAGGTCAGGGCCAGGTAGTAGACCAGCAGGATACTGAAAAACAGGGCCCACGAGGCGGCGGTGATTTTCCAGTTGAACGCCCATACAGCCCGCAGCTGCGTCCAGGCGCTTCCTGGCGAGAGCCGGGGGACTGACTGTGCGTCCGGCAGGCTGTAGGCGCGGGGAGCGGCGCCGGTTGCCTTGACCAGGCCATCAATGACCTCGGACGCTTCCTCCCGGCGGCCCTTGCGTATCAGGAACAGCGGGGATTCCGGGACGCTGCGCCGGACCCAGAACACCAGCAGCGCGGGCAGCACCATGACCAGCATGGTGAACCGCCAATCAGCGAACACGGCCATAATTCCGGCCGAGACAAAGCCCGCCAGAGCAGCGCCGATGGGCCACCAGCCGTCCATGGCCGTCAGGACCTTGCCGCGCTGCTTCCGCGGGGTGAACTCACCCACCAACGCGTAATCCACCGGAATGCAGCCACCCAGCCCGACGCCGGCCATGAACCGGAAGATGCAGAACCAGACGAAGTCGGGGGAGAACGCGCCCAGCACGGTGAAGAGCGAGAATATCAGCAAGGTGGCCGAGAACGCCTTTTTGCGCCCGATGGTGTCCGCGATGGTGCCCCACACAAATGCGCCCAGTGCCATGCCAATGAGATTGGACGTGGCGACCCAGCCGGCCTCACCCGGGGTCAGGGACCAGTGGCTGGACAGCAGCGGAATGAGGATACCGTTGAGCGTCACATCCCAGGCGTCAAACATAAAGCCGAGCCCGCCAATCAGGAAGATCCGCCCCTGAACCTTCCAGCGCCACGGCAATTCCTGGACAACCTGCTCACCACTGGGAACCGCGGTGTATGTGTTCATGTAAGCCTCCTGAGAAAACCCTAGCGCGAAGCCCTAGATGCGGGGATTCTGCTGGATGGCCTGGCGCAGGAAGCCGCCCGCCTGTTCCAGCGCAGAAACTGCCTGTCCGGGCTCGAAGTCCGCCAGCAGGACCAGGATAGCCGCCTTCACTGAACCTCCGACGGCGTCCAGGGCTTCTGCGGCAGCGCCCGCATCTACGCCGGTCGCCGCTTGAACGGTCCGCTGGGACCGGGCCCGCAACTTGGCGTTGGTGGCCTGCAGATCCACCATGAGGTTGCCGTAGGTCTTGCCGAGTTTCACCATGGAGAGCGTGCTGATCATGTTCAGCACCAGCTTCTGTGCGGTGCCGGATTTCAGCCGGGTGGAACCTGCCACGAACTCCGGACCCACCACCACCTCGATCGCAACGTCCGCTTCCTGCCCTATTGCCGAGCCAGGATTGCACGCCAGCCCTGCCGTAAAGGCACCGCGCGCGTTCGCTTCCTTGAGCGCGCCGATCACGTACGGAGTCCTTCCCGACGCGGAAATTCCGACGACGGCATCGCCCGGTCCCGCACCCGCCGCAGCTACGTCCGCAGCCCCCGCGTCGGCGTCGTCTTCCGCGTTCTCCACCGCCTGCTCCACAGCCTTGCGGCCACCGGCGATGATCCCCACCACCATCTCCGGCGGGGTTCCGAAGGTGGGCGGGCACTCACTGGCGTCCAGGATGCCCAGGCGCCCGGCAGTCCCGGCACCGATGTAGAAGAGCCTTCCGCCCGCCGCCAACTTCCCGGCCACGGCGTCCACGGTGCGGATGATGTCCGGCGCCGCCAGCGCAACGGCGGCAGGAACGCCGGCGTCCTGCGCGTTCATCGCTGCCACCAGCTGGGCTGTGTCCATGGTGTCCAGCAGGTTCAGCTCCGGGTTGGCGGCCTCGGTCTGCAGCCCGGCGAGCTCGGCGCGCAAGGCGGCCAGCTCGTCGGTCGGGGCGATGGTCCCTGGCTCCGGGACGTCAACGGTTTCAGGATTTTCCGTCACGGTGGATGTACCTTTCGTGCAACAGTTCGTGCCGGGTCGCGGCCAGGGCAGCACCGGCCAGTCCGTCGCCCTGGGCTGGTATGACGCCGATTCCCGCGTTGTTAAGGTCGGCGGCCAAGCGTCGGGCAAAGTATGGGGAATCCGCGACGCCGCCCAACAGCGCCACGTGCCGCAGGCTGCTGTCCGCGATCGACCGGCCGACAGTCTCTGTGAGGTGCCGGCAGGCTTCGGAGATGATGTGCCCGGCCACAGCATCACCGGACTCCGCCTCGGCCAGGACAAAAGGTGTGAAGCCGGCCATGGCCCGGTACGGGTTTTCCTGGCCGGCCAGCCACCCCGGCAGCTGGCTCAGCGCCGGGCGTCCAGGGCCGGGTAGACCGGAACCGTCAAGACCGGAGCCGTCAGGACCGGAGCCTGCCACGGCTGAGCCGAGATACTGCACGGCAAGACGCTCCAGAGAAGTGGCCGGGCCGCCGTCGAACGCTTCCAGCGCCGCGGACAGGCCCCGCTGGCCGATCCAGCGGCCGCTGCCGCGGTCCCCAAGCAGCGGACCCCAGCCGTCGCCGCGGTGCAGTACCCCGGCATTGCCCTGCCGCGGATCGGCCTCGAAGCGGAAGGATACGGCCCCGGTGCCGACGATCAGAATGGTGCCGGCTCCGCCGTTGAGTGCCCCCAGATGAGCGGCCGTTGCATCGGAGAGCACCGCGGCGGGGGCCTGGAAATGCAGGGCGAGCAGGCTGGCGAGTTCCCGGGACTGCGCCGTGCTGGCCTCTACGCCGGCCACCGCGGCACCCACCCCGGCAAGCCTCCCGGCCAAAGAACCAGCAACAGCGCCGGAGCCGTCCAGCTGCCCGGCGGCACTGGCAATCAGCCGGAACGCTGCCGCGGCGCCGCCGGAGATTCCCAGCCCGGCGAAGCCCTCGGCGCCTGCACTGCCCAGCACCGTGGAGGAGCCTGCGGTACCGACAACCCGCAGCTCCACGCGGCAGCGGCTCTTGCCAATGTCCGCTACCAGCACCAGGGGTTCGCGTGTCATCCACCCACCTTAGGGGGTGTGGGCCGGGGGATCCCGGCAACACGATAAACTGGGCGCATCCCCACCACCCGCGGCCGCAACCGCGTAAAAAGACGGAGACTTTTGTGAGCTTCACGCAGCTTGACCGTGTTCCCATCCGCCGGGCCTTGATCTCGGTCTACGACAAAACCGGTCTGGAGGAGCTCGCGCAGGGCCTGCACGCAGCTGGCGTTCGAATCGTTTCCACCGGTTCCACGGCCAAGAAGATCGCCGCGGCCGGGATCCCGGTCCAGGAAGTCGAAGAAGTCACCGGCTCCCCGGAAATGCTGGACGGCCGTGTCAAGACCTTGCACCCGCGCGTGCACGGCGGCATCCTGGCGGACCGCCGCGTCCCCGCGCACATGGAAACCTTGGCCGGTATGGAGATCGAAACCTTCGACCTGGTGGTGGTGAACCTGTACCCGTTCGTGGAGACCGTCAAGTCCGGCGCAGGCCAGGACGACGTCGTCGAGCAGATCGACATCGGAGGCCCGGCAATGGTGCGCTCGGCTGCGAAGAACCATGCCGCCGTCGCCATTGTTGTGGACCCCACCTTCTACGGTGACGTAATAGCTGCCGCACAAGAGGGCGGCTTTGATCTCGCGGCCCGACGCCGGCTGGCAGCCAAAGCCTTCGCACACACCGCAGCCTACGACACCGCCGTAGCCACCTGGACCGCCACCCAGTTCCTGGACGAAGACGGCGACGGCGTCATCGACTGGCCCGCCTACGCGGGCCTGTCCCTGGAGCGCTCCGAGGTGCTGCGCTACGGCGAAAACCCGCACCAGCAGGCTGCACTGTACGTGGACCGGGCCGCCCCGGTGGGCATCGCCCAGGCCGAGCAGCTGCACGGTAAAGCCATGAGCTACAACAACTTCGTCGACGCCGATGCTGCCCTCCGCGCAGCCTTCGACTTCTCCGAGCCTGCAGTCGCGATCATCAAGCACGCCAATCCGTGCGGCGTTGCCGTTGGTTCCGCGGACGCCGCGGATCCGATCGCTGACGCACACGCCAAAGCCCACGCCTGCGATCCTGTCTCCGCTTTCGGTGGCGTCATTGCCGCCAACAGCACAGTCACCGCCGGCATGGCCCGCACTGTGGCCGGCATCTTCACCGAGGTTGTCATTGCCCCGGACTTCGAGCCCGAAGCCGTGGAGATCCTGTCCAAGAAGAAGAACATCCGGCTGCTGGCCCTGCCTGAGGGCTACGGCCGCTACCCGGCTGAAATGCGCCAGGTTTCCGGCGGCATGCTGGTGCAGATGACGGACAAGGTGGACGCCGAGGGCGACGACCCCGCCAACTGGACCCTTGCCGCCGGGAAAGGAGCGGATGAGAAGACGCTCGCAGACCTCGCTTTTGCATGGACCGCCTGCCGGGCCGCCAAATCCAACGCTATCCTGCTGGCTGACAATGGAGCCGCTGTTGGCATCGGCATGGGCCAGGTTAACCGCCTGGACTCCTGCCGTCTCGCCGTTGAGCGGGCCAACACGCTGGGCGTCAGCGTTGTCTCCGATGCTGCTGCCGGCAGTGACACCCCGGGCGGCGCGTCCAATGCCGACGCCACCGACGCTCCCCAGCGCGCCCGCGGTGCTGTTGCCGCTTCCGATGCGTTCTTCCCGTTCGCCGACGGCCTGCAGATCCTTATCGACGCCGGCGTCCGCGCAGTGGTCCAGCCCGGCGGTTCCGTCCGTGATGACGAAGTCATCGCCGCAGCCAACGCTGCGGGCATCACGATGTACTTCACCGGGGCCCGGCACTTCTTCCACTAATCCCCACCGGCTCCCAAACCTCGCTCCGCTCGGCCTGGGTCCCTCGCCGGCGTGGGCCCACCACCGGCGTCCAGACACGCCGACGGCGGCTGCCCCCTGTCAAGGGGACAGCCGCCGTCGGGCATTAAGGGAAGCGGTTCAGTCGGTGGATTCCGGACCGTTTTCCGTGCGTGGCCGGTCCCGGTTTTCGGGCCGCACCTCGCGGGGTACTGCTTCAGCCATCCGCTCCGGCGTCCAGTACTCCCGTACCGCGTCCGGGTCCTGGCCTGTCTCGCTGGAGGTTACATCGCTGGAACCGGCAGGGAGATTGCGCTGGAACGGCTTTCGTCGCTGGTGGTCAGGCTGCGGCTGCATTGACGTAAACCTGCTGGATGGCCGTTCCCCAGTACGGGCCGTACATGGTGGTGGACCGGGTGCCGTAGCCGTAGCTGTTGACGGAGTTCTGGTAGCCGGAGGAGTTGGTTCCGATGAACCACGGGCCGCCTGAGGAACCGCCGGTCATGTCGCAGGGGATGCCCTGGGTGGTGCCGCCGGGGTTCACGGTGTCGTTGATCGCCTTGCCGGTGCAGCTCTTCAGTGACTGTCCATCGAAGGGGCTCGCGGCCGGGTAGCCGTACGCCTTGTAGGTCAGGCCGCGGGCGGCGTTGAACTGGACTCCGGAGGCGCCAACGGTATCGGAAAGCGTCTGGCCGTTCAGGGGCGCGACGACGGCGAACCCGGTGTCGTACTGGATGTCACCGTTGGAGCTCCACGCCGTGGGGGCGTAGAGCGCGCGTGCGGCCCACTTTCCGTAGGGGGCTGCGCCGTTGAGGTAAGCGGGGACGAACACGAAGTTGCTGGCAAACGCTCCCGGGCCTTCGTTGAGGCAGTGTCCGGCGGTGGATACGGTGCTTTCATTCGTGGAGGCCACTGAGTTGCCTGAACAGACGTAGTTCTGGCCGCCCAGGGTGAAAAACACCTTGCCGATGTGCGAAACCGGGCTTTCACTGGCGTTCAGCACGGGCTTGCCGGGGGCTGCCTTACCGTCCACCTTGCTGTTGGTGCCACTCTCGACTGTTGTCCCGCCGGCAGATCCCCTGCTGCGCTCCACTGCCTTGGCTGCCAGGACATCGCCGGGAACGGCGGATTTCATCCGCTCCGGCGTCCAATAGTCCGCGGCCGCCGTCGTGCTTTCAACGGTGGTGCTGGTGACGGAGGGTTGCGTGTCCTTCGTTGCGGGTGCCGCTGTGGCGCCACCTGCCGAACACAAGGCGAGGATCGCGGCAGTGGACAGGCTGAGCAGGCTGGTTGCCAGCATCTTGGAAGTCATAAGGTTTCCTGACTGTTAGGTGCAGCGGCCATCTGGATGGTAGGACCGCCGCGTGATGGACAGAATCTATCCCAGTGTGACAAACCTGTAAATAGTAGTGACATATCATGTAATTGCATATGGCTGGACTGGACCGGAGGCCGGGCGGCCCCGGAGCGCGAGTAACGTCACGTGATTAAGCCCATCGAACGGGCGTCTGCGGGGCCCGCTCGGGTAAGTTATACGTGGTGCATTAAGACCGGATTTCCATCTACAGCCGACCTCCAGGGAGACGCCCGCGCATGTCCAAGATCATCTATACGCACACCGACGAAGCGCCGATGCTCGCCACGTATTCATTCCTTCCGATCATCGAGGCCTTTGCTTCCACTGCGGGTGTGGCGGTGGAGACCCGGGACATTTCCCTGGCTGGACGCATCATTGCCGTCTTCGGTGACTACCTGACCAAGGAGCAGCAGCTGGGCGACGCCCTGGCCGAACTTGGCGAGCTGGCGAAGACGCCGGAAGCCAACATCATCAAGCTGCCCAACATCAGCGCTTCCATCCCGCAGCTCAAGGCAGCGATCGCTGAACTCCAGTCGCAGGGCTACCAGCTCCCGGACTACCCGGACAACCCGTCCTCGGATGAGGAAACGGCCATCCGCTCGCGCTACGACAAGATCAAGGGCTCCGCCGTGAACCCGGTCCTGCGTGAAGGCAACTCGGACCGCCGCGCGCCACTGTCCGTCAAGAACTACGCGCGCCAGAACCCGCACTCCATGGGCGCCTGGACCGCGGACTCCAAGACCAACGTGGCCACCATGGACAAAGATGACTTCCGCTCCAACGAGAAGTCGCTCGTCATCCCCGCCGATGGCACCATCTCCATCCAGCTGGTCCGCCAGGACGGCAGCGTCAAGGTGCTCAAGAAGGACTTCAAGGTCCTCGAAGGTGAAGTCATCGACGGCACCGTGATGCGCGCCGCTGCCCTGGATGAATTCCTCAAGGCCCAGGTAGCCCGCGCCAAGGAAGAGGGTGTGCTGTTCTCCGCCCATCTGAAGGCCACCATGATGAAGGTCTCGGACCCCATCATCTTCGGCCACGTGGTCAAGGCCTACTTCTTCGAGCTGTTCGAGACCTACGGCAAGCAGCTTGCCGCTGCGGGCCTTAGCCCCAACAACGGCCTGGCCGCGATCCTCAGTGGCCTGGAGGAACTCCCCGAAGACGTCCGTGAAGGTGTCCAGGCGCTGATCAAGAAGGGCCTCGAAGAAGGCCCCGCCCTGGCCATGGTCGATTCGGACAAGGGCATCACCAGCCTGAACGTCCCCAGCGACATCATTGTGGACGCCTCCATGCCCGCCATGATCCGCAGTTCCGGCCACATGTGGGGCCCGGACGGCAAGGAAGCCGATACCCTGGCGGTCCTCCCGGACAGCTCCTACGCGGGCATCTACCAGGTTGTCATCGATGACTGCCGTGCCAACGGTGCCTTCGATCCCACCACCATGGGTACCGTCCCCAACGTTGGCCTGATGGCCCAGGCTGCAGAGGAATACGGCAGCCACGACAAAACCTTCGAGATCCAGGAAGCCGGCAAGGTCCAGATCCTGGACGGCTCCGGCAACGTGCTGGTGGAGCACGAGGTTTTCGAAGGCGACATCTGGCGCGCCTGCCAGACCAAGGACCCCGCCATCCGTGACTGGGTCAAGCTGGCCGTCACCCGCGCCCGCGCCTCGGCGACGCCCGCAGTGTTCTGGCTGGATGAGACCCGCGCGCACGACGCCCAGCTGATCGCCAAGGTCCGCCAGTATCTGCAGGACCACGACACCGAGGGCCTGCAGATCGAGATCATGTCCCCGGTGGATGCCACAGCCTTCACCCTCGAACGCATCCGCAAAGGCCAGGACACCATTTCGGTGACGGGCAACGTGCTCCGGGACTACCTCACGGACCTGTTCCCCATCCTGGAACTGGGCACCAGCGCCAAGATGCTCTCCATCGTTCCGCTCATGAACGGTGGCGGACTGTTCGAAACCGGTGCCGGTGGATCCGCACCCAAGCACGTTCAGCAGCTCCTGAAGGAAAACCACCTTCGGTGGGACAGCCTGGGCGAGTTCCTGGCACTGGCCGTCAGCTTTGAGCACCTGGCCAGCACCACGGGCAATGCCCGCGCGCAGATCCTCGGCGACACACTGGACAAGGCCACCGGCACGTTCCTGCTGGAAAACAAGTCCCCCAGCCGCCGCGCCGGCGAGCTGGACAACCGTGGAAGCCACTACTTCCTGGCCCGCTACTGGGCCGAAGAGCTGGCAAAGCAGGCGGACGACGCCGGCCTGGCCGCCGCGTTCTCTTCGGTCGCCGAGGCACTGGGCAGCAACGAAGACGCAATCGTTGGCGAGCTCGCAGCGGTCCAGGGATCCCCGGTGGACATTGGCGGCTACTACCACCCCGACATCGCCAAGGTGGCCGCGGTAATGCGTCCGTCGGAGACCCTGAACAAGGTCCTCGCAACGCTCGGCTAGCAAGTAGCCGGCGCGGATCTTCGTCCGCGACACGCGAAAGCGCTGGTGACATCCGAATTCCGGGAGCCGCCAGCGCTTTTGCGTGTGTCAGGGAACGCGGAAGAACGCAGCCGCAGTCAGCGCCGGGCCGTCAGTGCTGGTCGTTCGGGTAACTGGTTCCCAGCTGGGCCCGCACGCCGTCGAAGAGGCGCATGGTGGCCAACGTGTCCTCCAGCGGCATGACCGGGCTTTCGGTGAGCCCCTGCTGGATGCACCGGGTGACTTCGCGGAGTTCGTACGTGTAGCCCTTACCCACGATGTCGAACTTTTCAGTCCGCCGCTCGCCGTCCCAGCCGACGGATACATGGATTTCCCTGGGGTTGTTGATGGAGCCAATCGCCTGCAGGTAGCCCTGGCTGCCGGCCACCGTGGCTGTCCGCGGTCCGTGCGCCAGGAGTGAGGACGTCAACTGCGCCTGGCCGCCGTGGTGGTAGCCGAGGGTGAGTGCATTCTGGGCGTCCACGCCGTCGTCGTTGACAAAGCCGGAGGCGCTGACCGTCTGGGGGAAGCCCATGGTGCCAACCGCCCACAGCAGCGGGTAGACCGTGATGTCCAGCAACGCTCCACCGCCGTCTTCCTTGGCCCACAGCCGCGCGGTAGGGGAGTACGGTGCAGGGAAGCCCAGGTCCGCGCTTACCCAGTGCACATCGCCCAGTTCGCCGGAAGCAGCAATCTGGAAGGCGCGCTGCATGCCGGGCACGAACCGGCTCCACACCGCCTCCATCAGGAACAGATTCCTGGCCCTGGCCAGGTCGATGAGCTCGCCCGCTTCCCGGCCGTTGATGGTGAATGCCTTCTCGCAGAGCACGTGCTTTCCGGCGTTAAGCGCGGCCTGGACAATCTCGTAATGTTGGGCGTGCGGTGACGCCACATAGACCACGTCCACGGCGTCATCGGCGAGGAGCCTGTCATAGCCGTGGACGCCGCCGTCGTTCCCGTACGCCGTTGCGAACCCCAGCTTCGAGGCGAATTCGTCCGCCTTCTCCTGGCTGCGGGAGCTGACAGCGTAGAGTTCAGCGTCGGACAGCAGTGCCAGGTCAGTGGCCACAGCATTGGCGATGCTTCCGGTGGCGATCACGCCCCAACGGAGGGTACGGCCGGTGGCAGAACGCGGGTCCTGGTCCGCTTGGCCCGAAAGCCATGGCGTTGCAATAGGTGAAGTCATGCGCCTATCTTGCCACTACAAGCCAGGGGGGTCCGGAACCGTGGGAAGCGGCGTTGGAAACCCCTTGACATAGCTGTCACAGCGGACGTAGAAATGAAGCGTCAGCAGAGAAATCGTTTTCTCGCTGAGAAGGTCTCCAACCCGAACACCCGCACCCACAAGGCATGTGGCCTATTTGGCATGCCGGAAAAAAGGCCGATGACGTCCCTGATCCGCAAAACTCCACCATCCCCACAGCCGTTTTCCCTTCCGCTGTTCCGCAAAAAGACGGCGGCCTGGGGAGCAGCCTGCACCGCCGTAGCCCTCGCCGCCGGGCTGGCACTCGCAGCGCCCTCGGTTGCCTGGCCTGGCGGGGGCATTATTGGTCCCGACGATGCCGCACCTACCGGTTGGGCCGCCGTCGACGGTGTCACCAACGGCGGTGCCGGCGCACCCGCCGCGAACCGGTATGTGGTGGAAACCTTCGCCGAACTCAAGACCGCCCTGGCCAACCATGGCGAATCCAAGGCTCCGAAGATCATCTACATCCGCGGCACCATCGATGGAAACCAACGGCCGGACGGTTCCATCATGGGCGAGCAGGACTACGCGCCCGGCTATGACATCCACAAATACATGTCCTGCTTCGGACCGGAGGGAAAGACCTGGAGCGACCAGACCTTCGATTACTGCAAGTCCCAACGCCAGCTCCGGCAGACCGGCAGCAACAATATGAAACGGCAGATCGAAGTGAGCCTGCCCTCCAACACCTCCATCATCGGGCTCGACGCCGACGCCGGATTCGTGGGAGCGAACATCGTGATCCTCAGTGCCACCAATGTGGTGCTGCGCAACGTCAGCGTGGAGGCGCCCGTGGACTTCTTCACCAGCTGGTCACCCGACGACGGCGACCTCGGCGCCTGGAATGCACGGTTCGACGCCGTCTCTTCCGTGACGTCGAATCATCTGTGGATTGACCACGTCACGCTGAGCGACGGCCGGTACCCGGACAGTGAAGCGCCCATCGGCTTCCACGGAAAGCCAGCCAACCGGCACGACGGACTCCTGGATCTCAAGGACGGCACGGACTACGTCACCGTCTCCAACAGCCGGATCATGAACCACGACAAGACCATGCTTCTGGGTTCCGGCGACGAGCACGTGGACAAGGACGGCGGGAAGCTGCGCGTCAGCTACATCGGCAACCTGATGGAAAACATCCAGCAGCGCGGGCCGCGGGTCCGCTTCGGCCAGGTACACGTGCTCAACAACTACTTCGTGGGCAGCACGGACCACCCGGACTACCCGATGATCAGCGAGGCCCAGGGCGGCAGCAGTTACTTCCTCGGTGCCGGCTACGCCTCCCGGATCTTCTCCGAGAACAACGCATTCGACTACGCCGGCCCCGGTACGGATCCGTCCGTGGCTGTCAGCAGCTACAACGGCCACCGGTTCTTCGACCAGGGGTCCTGGTTCAACGGCGCCGACGTGGACCTGAACGCGATCGCGGAGTCATCATTCGAAGCGAACAAGGCCAAAGCCCTTGCTGAAGCCGCGGAAAACGGCGCCGTGGCTCCGGACTGGACCGCCTGGGAATTCAGCACGGAAGTGGGCTGGCACCCGGCCTCCGTCTACGACTACAAGGCCTTCACGGAGTATGAATCAGTGAAAGACCACGCCCTGAAGTTTGCCGGCACCGGTGTGCTGAAGGTCAAGGCACCAGCGGGCCGCTAGCGCTGCCGCCGTCCTGCCCGCCCACCTCAAGCAGCAGAGCCCGGCTTCCCCGTGACAATTCACGAAGGGGAGGCCGGGCTCTGCTATGGGTACTGCCGAAGGGCTGATTGCTACTTGGTCAGCGGTCCCAGGATCGGATCATCAACGTAGGCCGTCTTCACGTTGGCCGAGGTGACGATCACCGGTTCCAGCAGGTAGGCCGGAACGCGTTTGAATTCGTTCTTGTAGTTGCGGTTGTCGTTGATTTCCAACGCCAAGCCAACCTGGAGGTCCTTGACCATGGTGACAGCGTGCTCCACCAGTTTGCGGGTGTCCTTGTTGATGGTGGAGTACTGCTCGCCTTCCAAGATCGACTTGACGGACTGCACCTCAGAATCCTGCCCGGTGACGACGGGAACGGACTTGCCGGCACTCTTGACCGAGGTGATGATGGCCCGGGCCAGGGAGTCGTTGGGGGAGAGGACGCCGTCCAGCTCACTGGCGGCGTAGCTGCCGGAGAGCAGCGAGTCCATCCGGCGTTGTGCGTTCTCCGGCTTCCAGTCCTGGGTTACAGCCTTCGTGAAGTCGGCCTGCCCGGACACAACCTTGAGGGTGCCGTCGTCGATCTTGGGCTGGAGGACGCTCATGGCGCCGTCGAAGAAGACCTTGGAGTTGGCGTCATCCGGGGAGCCCGCAAAGAGCTCGATGTTGTAAGGGCCGGCCTTCTTGGCTGCCATCCCTTCAAGCAGCGCCTGGCCCTGCAGTTGGCCCACCTTGAAGTTGTCGTAGGCGACGTAGTAGTCGATGGCCTTGGTGTTGGTCAGCATGCGGTCGTAGGCGATGATGACGGCGCCGGCGTCCTTGGCCTGCTGCAGCTGGGTTCCCAGCTGCGCGCCATCCACGGCACCGACCACAATGACCTTCGCACCGGAGGTGATCATGGTGGAGATCTGGTTCTGCTGCTCGGACACGCCGTTGTTGGCAAACTGCACGTTCGGCTTGAACCCGGCTGAGGTGAGGCCCTCGTTGAACAGGGTTTCCGCCAGGGTCCAGTTCTCGCTGGTCTTCTTGGGCAGCGCGACGCCGATCACGGAATCCTGCGGGAATCCGGAGAGCGCGGTGCCCGGCTTCGCCGCTTCAGCGTCCACGTCGGACCGGCCGCAGCCTGTCAGCGTCAATGTGGTGACAGCCGCGAGGACGGTCAGGGTTTTTGCGAATTTACGCATGTGGATTTCTCTTTCTTCGGTCCAATGGCGACCAGCTGTACGGGCCGCCGTCGCGGTCTATTTAGTGGTCCCTGCGGGTTCGGGAACGATGACCTCGGAGGTCTTGGTGGCTTCCGTGGCCGTGGTGGCCGGTTGGTTCGAGCGCAGACCGTTCATCATCATTCCGATGAGCGAGCGGCGTCCCTGGCTCTTGTTGTACACGTCGATGGCCACGGCGATCAGCAGGACAAGGCCCTTGATGATTGACTGCATGTCAGCGCCGACGCTGAGCAACTGGAGGCCATTGTTGAGGACGGCCATTACCAGGCCGCCAACAATTGAACCAATGACGGTGCCGACGCCGCCGCTGACGGCCGCGCCACCGATGAAGACGGCGGCGATCGCATCAAGTTCCCAGCCGACACCGTCGGCCGGGCCGGAACTGGTGGACCGGGCCACGAACATCATGCCGGCCAGTGCCGCCAGGATCGACATGTTCATCATCACCAGGAAATTGACCTTCTTGGACTGGACGCCGGAAAGCTCCGCCGCGTGGCGGTTGCCACCCACAGCGTAGACATGGCGGCCCAGGACGGTTTTGGTGGTGATGAAGACGTACAGGCCCACCAGGCCCACAAGGATGAGTCCGGAGACGGGGAATGATGTTCCGTAACGGCCGGTCGAGAACAGCCACGTGACGTAGAGGATGGCAGCTGCCAGGAGGGTCAGCCGGGTGATGGGAACCCAGATTGGATCCGTGACGGATCCCATGCGGGCCTCGATGCGCCGGGTACGGAACTCTGAGAACACCACTACGGCGATCAGCAGGAAACCGAGGATCACAGTGGGAGCGTTGTACCGGGCGAAGTCACCGATTTCAGGCAGGAAGCCAGCGCCCATGACCCGGAACGCGTCAGGCACGGGAACGGTGAGGGAGTTGCCGACGAACTGGTTCAGGCCACGGAAAAGGAGCATGCCCGCCAGCGTGACGATGAAGGCGGGGATGCCGACGTAGGCAACCCAGAACCCCTGCCATGCCCCGATGACGGCGCCGAGCACCAACCCCAGCACGATGCCCATGTACCAGGGGATGCCCCAGTCACGCATGGCAATGGCCACGACGATTCCGACGGCGGCAGCCACAGACCCCACCGAAAGATCGATGTGGCCGGCGATGATCACCAGTACCATCCCGATAGCCAGGACCAGGATGTAGGAGTTGCCGTTGAACAGGTTGATCATGTTGGTCGGCGTCAGGACTTTTCCACCCGTGAAGAACTGGAAAAACAAGACAAGCGTCACGAGGGCAATGATCATGCCGAACTGGCGGGTGTCACCGCCGAAGATCCTTTTAAGTGCATTCATAATGATTCCGTTCTGGGGCTTATGCGAGGTGCGCAGTGGGAGCAGCGTTGGTGCCGTTGCGGGGAACTGAAGTCATCAGGCGCATCAGGTTCTCCTGGGTTGCCTGTTCTTTATCCAGGACCCCTGTGATGGTGCCTTCAAAGATCGTGTAGATGCGGTCTGAGAGTCCAAGCAGTTCGGGTAGTTCGGAGGAGATCACGATCACGGCCTTGCCCTGCTGTGCCAGCTGCTGGATGATGCCGTAAATCTCGAATTTGGCGCCAACATCGATGCCCCGGGTGGGTTCGTCGAGAATGAGCAGGTCCGGGTCGGTGAACATCCACTTGGCCAGCACAACCTTCTGCTGGTTTCCACCGGAGAGCTTGGCAACGCCTTCGTTGACGGTGGGCGCCTTGGTCCGGAGGCTCTTCCGGTAGCTTTCCGCCACGGTGAACTCCTCGCGCTCGTCCACCACGAGTCCCTTGGTGATGGCTTTGAGGTTGGCCGAGACGGTAGTCGTCTTGATGTCGTCAAGGAGGTTCAGGCCAAGGCTCTTGCGGTCTTCCGTGACGTAGGCCAGTCCGGCCTTGATGGCCTGCGGTACGTTCCGGATGTGGATTTCCTTGCCGTTCTTGAAGACCTGGCCGGAAATGAAGTTGCCGTAGGAGCGCCCGAACAAGGACCGGGCCAGTTCGGTGCGTCCTGCCCCCATAAGCCCGGCAAAACCAACAACCTCGCCCCGGCGTACCGTGAAGCTCGCGTTCTTGCAGACCAGCCGGTCCGGCACCTGGGGGTGCGCGACTGTCCAGTTACGGACCTCGAACAGGACTTCCCCGATGTTGGGGACGTGCTCGGGGAACCGGGACTCCAGGGACCGGCCCACCATGCCTTTGATAATCCGGTCCTCATCCACACCGTCAGCCTTGACGTTGAGAGTCTCGATGGACTTGCCATCCCGGATGATGGTGATTTGGTCAGCGATCTGTTCGATCTCGTTCAGCTTGTGCGAAATGATGATCGAGGTGATGCCCTTGGCCTTCAGGCCCAGGATCAGGTCAAGCAGGTGCTGGGAGTCGGATTCGTTCAGCGCTGCCGTGGGCTCGTCCAGGATCAGGATCTTTACGGACTTGTTCAGCGCCTTGGCGATTTCCACCAATTGCTGCTTGCCGACGCCGATCTCCTTGACGGGGGTATCGGGATCGTCGCGGAGTCCCACCCGTGCCAGCAGGTCAAGAGAACGACGGCGGGCTTCCGCCCAGTCGATGACCCCGCGTCTGGCGGGTTCATTGCCCAGGAAGATGTTCTCGGTAATGGACAGTTCGGGGATGAGGGCCAGTTCCTGGTGGATGATCACGATGCCTGCGGCCTCGCTGGCCCGGATGTCCCGGAACCGCTGGACCTCGTTCTGGTACACGATGTCACCCGAGTAGGTTCCGTAGGGGTAAACGCCGGAGAGCACCTTCATCAAGGTGGACTTCCCGGCACCGTTCTCGCCGCAGATCGCGTGGACTTCGCCCGCCTTCACCTGAAGGGTGACATTCGCGAGGGCTTTCACGCCGGGGAATTCCTTGGTGATGGAACGCATCTCCAGGATGACGGGGTCTCCGTTGGTTCCTTGCGACATTGCCGTAGCGCCTCCAATGTATGACTTCGTTGTCGCCCCGCACATCGCGAAGGCCGTCTGAGGAAAAAGTAAACTTGATCAGGACGATTGGCGTCAACTCTTGAACGCACTGCCCGGATAACGATCGGGCGTCAGGAAGTTCGGAACCTTGCGTGCTGGAACACCAGGGCAGCTGCTCCCAGGGCCTCCGCACGGTCCCCGAGCGATGACGTGGTGAGGATCGTGGATTCGCCGATCACGGGCACGGCATGCCTGATCAGGCCGCGTCGGATGGGGTCCAGCAGCAGGTCGCCCAGGTCCGCCAGCGGACCTCCCACCACAATCACCTCCGGGTTGATCAGGTTGGCGACATTGCCAAGGGACCGGCCAACGGCAAGCCCGGCATCGTCCAGTACCCGCAGCGTCGCGGGATCACGGGCCAGGGCAAGCCTGACGAGGTCCGCAGGGGTTAGCTGTCCGCCCGAACTTCGGTTCAGGAGTTCGATCATGGTGGTTGTGGACGCGATAGTTTCCAGGCAGCCCCGGTTGCCGCAACGGCAGATCAGGCCCTGTTCGTTGATCGTCGCATGGCCTATTTCGCCGGTGATTCCGACTGTTCCGTAGTACGGTGCGCCGTTGAGGATCAGCCCGGCGCCAATGCCGGATCCGATCTTGATGAACAGCAGGTTGGTGACCGATCCGTGCTTGCCCCAGGTGACCTCTGACAGGGCGCCAAGGTTGGCGTCATTGTCCAAATACACCGGCATGTCAAGGGTTTCTTCGAGGTGGTCCAGGATATTGATGCCCACCCACTCCGGCAGGATGGCGCCCTGGGCGACAGTACTTGTGCGCCTGTCGATGGGGCCGGGGATGCCGACGCCGGCACCCACCAGGGCGTTCCGCTCTACACCGCAATCGGAGAGCAGGCGGGAGAGCAGCTGTACTGCCGCCTGGATGCCCTCCTCGGCGTGGTGGCCGAGCGGCAGTTCGACGGATTCTTCGGCGATGATGTGGTAGCTCATGGACGCCAGGACCACCCGAAGGTGCCGTCTTCCGAAGTCGATGCCCACCGCTACTGCACCATTGCTGTTGAGCCGGACGTTCAGCGCCCGCCGCCCCGAACTGGTGATGGGCTCAGTGGAGGCCAGCCCGGATTCCTGCATGATTTTCACGATGTTGGAGACTGTCGCTGTGGACAGCCCCGTCTGCCGGGCCAACTCCGCCTGGGTGGCTGGCCCGCCCATCAGCGCTTCGATGATCCGTTGCTGGTTGAGATGGCGCAGCGCGGACTGGGATCCGGGATTCCGGGCCCTGCTCCTCGTTGGGCGTGATGTGGCGGCCATGGAAAGAAGCGTGCCTTATTCGGCGGCTTGTAGTCAAGAAGTTAACGCATGGCGGGCGGGAGGTCGTCCTTGGGTGGGTGAAACGTCCTGCCCGGCCACGTTCCAGGTGCAAATGGACCCGGAAGAAGCCCGGAGCCAGTGGCTAGGCTTTGACGAGCGGACGCTTTTCCTGCGCCCGCCCCCGATGTCGTGAGGTGGTAACGGTGCTGCTGGCGCTGATGCAGGCAAACTCTGCCGTACTGGATATTGAAGCCAACTGTGCCGCCGTTGACGAGGCCGCCCGGGCCGCGGCCGCTGCAGGTGCCGCCGTGCTGGTCACGCCCGAGCTCTTCCCGGTGGGCTACGCTCCGCGGCGGCTCCGCGCCGAACTTGACCCCTCCCGGCTTCCTGCCATCAGGGACACCCTTGCCGGGATCGCCCGAACGCACCATGTCGGACTGGTCTACAGCCTTCCTGCCGTAACCCGCAGTGGAGAATGGAACATCAGCTCAAACCTCCTGGACGCGCGGGGCAACACGCTCCTGCACTACGCCAAAGTCCACCTTTTTGGCGAGGACGAGCGTGCCGCGTTCAGCCCCGGAACGGAACGTCCCGGCGTCGTTGACTTCAACGGACTCCGGACCTCCATGGTGATCTGCTACGACGTGGAGTTCCCGGAGGCTGTCAGGGCAGCAGCCGACGGCGGAGCGGAACTGCTCCTGGTCCCTACGGCGCTCGCCCACGGTTTCGAGTCCGTGCCGCAGGTCCTGCTGCGGGCGCGGGCGCTGGAAAGCCAGTTGGCCATCGCCTACGCCAACCATTCCGGTGTTGAAGACGGCTGTAGATTCCTTGGCGGCAGCGTCATCGCCGGTCCCGATGGCGCTTTGTTGGCAGCGGCAGGGGAAGGCAGCCAGCTCCTGTTCGCCGAGGTGGACGCCGACATGGCCGGCCGGGCCCGCGCGGCTGTTCCCTATCTGGCCGAGCGCCGCCCGGATCTCTACCGCGCCTGGGAGTCCTGAGGAAGCGGCTATTCCTGCAGCAGTACGTCAACGTACTGCAAGGCGATCCACAGTTCCGCCCGCGCCTGGGCCTGACCAAGATCCAGCTCAAGCAACTCTGCAAGGGCGGTGATCTGGCGGCGCACACTGTTCCGGTGCAGGCCCAGGGCCTTGGCCGTGGCGTCCCAGTTTCCGTTCTCGCCCAGCCACGACTTCAGCACCCTAAGCTGGGCTGAGCGGCGCTCGGGCTCCTGGTCCAGGACCGGTTCCAGCAACCGGCCGGCCAGCATGGCGCCGGCATCCTGGCCCAGTAATCCCGTGACAGTCCACGTGACCTCATCCACCCGAAGGCTCTTGCCGGTGCTTCGAACCCTGGACCGCAGGGACGTGGCCCGCTTGTAAGCAGCAGGCAGCTCTGCCAGCTCCGCGGGTTCCCCCACCACCAGGCGCCAGCCAAGCTGTTCCACCTCGTGCAGCAAGGCATCGTCCACCTTCAGCCTGGTCACCGCGGCAAACCCGTAGTCCGTCAGCTCCACCATCTTGGTGTCGAAGAGCCGCCGCCACTGGAGCAGTTCACGGACAGGGCCATCAGCTGCAGCGGGCCCTTGCTCCTCAGCACGCACGCCCTGGACCACCCTCAGCGCACCGGACCTGGTACCGGAGACGCTCTGGGCCAGCAGATCCTTCAGGATGTTCAGCTCCCTGCTGCCGCCCGAGGCGAGGCTTTCCGGATGGAGCAGCAGTGCCGTGGCAAGTTGGCTGGGCGCCAGCGATCCACTGGTGCGCTGGCGCACCAGCAGTTCGAGCAGTCCCACCACCGAGGACACTACGCTGTTCTGCGCCGGCGTCAGGGGCATATCGGTGCCCAGCACCAGTCCGCCCAGGGTGGCGTCCTTGGCACTGCGCAGCGGATGGCCGTACACCAGGGCGGAACCAGGAGTATTGAAGGATTCCGTTTCCACGCGCGGGCCGTTGCCGGTGAGCAGCCGTTTGAGCAGGGGCTGCAAAGCGGAAAGTTCGACGCCGGAACTTGCGCTGATGCCCCGCGCAACCGTTCCGGGTGGCGCTGCGGCCGCTGCCGCCCTGGCCCGCACCCGCCCGTCTGCCCCGATCAGCAGCGCCCACACCGGAACCCGCTGGGCCAGTGCAGACAAGAGTTCGTGTTCGGGCCGGGCTGACAGCACTGCCCGCATCAGCTGCCTGTTGGTCTCTGCCAGCTGCCGGAAGACCCGCGCATTTCCGGATTCCAGCAGCTGGGAAAATGCCAGTCCCAATGCTGCGAACGGCACGGTGTGGGGGATTCGCACCAGGGTCAGGCCGTGTTTCCGGCAGGCAGACACCAACCGTTCCGGCACATCGTCAAAATACGGCTCCAGCCCAAAACCGAGGGCCGCCACTCCGGCCTCCACAAGTCTGCGCACGTAGGCATCAGCAGTGTCCGCCGCGGCATCAACACGCCCGGTGCCGCCATCGAGGAAGGGCAGTCCGGCGGTGAGCACAAACTCGCCGTCCAGCAGGTAGGGCGTAGGATCCTCGAGTTCGCTGGGTTCCACCCAGCGCAGCGGCATCGCACCGTTGCCGCCGTCGACAAGCACCGAAAGGTCCGGCGGCAGGGCGTCCAGGAATTGCCCCAGGGTCACAGCGTCCAGCGGTCCCGAGACGGCAATAGAAGGGTCTGCTGCGGCGCCGGGCCCCCCGGGGGGCTCAACCGCAGCTGGTGCACTTTGTCTCATGACTGAAAACTATAGGTCACTTTGCACCTCCTTGAGATTCGGGTCACAGCCCTACTGTTGATGAGGGGAATTCGACCAACTACTCACGAACGGACGTCAACGATGACTGTGCCTACACTCTCCGGGCCGGCGCCGGGCAAAGCGACTGGACCAACCGGCCGTCCCGGACTGGCCGCCCAGCTGCTGCGCCGTAAGCCCATCGCCCAAATGGTCCGGGAAGCAGACAGCGGACACGGCGGACCGCGGCTGGTCCGCAGCTTCGGAGTCCTGCAGCTGACCATGATCAGCGTTGGTGCCACCCTGGGGACCGGCATTTTGGTGATCCTGGGCGAATCAGTCCCCCTTGCCGGACCGGCCATCTGGATCTCCTTCGCCATCGCCGGCCTCGCCGCCCTGCTTTCAGCGGTGTCCTACGCCGAAATGGCCGGAATGGTCCCGGTTTCCGGTTCCAGCTACTCCTACACGTACGCCACCATGGGTGAGGGTATGGCCTGGATTTGTGGCTGGTGCCTGGTCCTTGAGTACGCCGTGTCCGTTGCTGCGGTTGCCGTAGGTGCCGGGCAATACGTGAACGAAAGCCTCGCCGTGTTCGGCCAGGTCCTGCCGGACGCCATGTCCCAGCCCCCGGGCGATGGCGGCGTCTTCAACCTTCCCGCAGTTGTGATCGTGCTGCTCGCTACCATCTTGCTGGTGCGGGGCGCAAAGGAAAGCGCCTGGATCAACACCTCGATCGTTGTGGTCAAGGTGGGCATCCTGCTCTTCTTCTGCGCCGTGGCGTTCACCGCCTTCAACGCCGGCAACTTTGAGCCGCTGCTGCCCATGGGTGCTGCCGGTGTTTCCGCCGCGGCCTCCCGCGTATTCTTCTCCTACATCGGCTTCGATGCCGCCTCCACCGCCGGCGAAGAAGCCCGCAACCCGAAGCGCGACCTGCCCCGGGCCATCATGCTGTCCATGCTGATCGTCACCACCATCTACGTCCTGGTGGCCGTTGCCGCCATCGGCGCCCGTCCCTGGGGCTGGTTCGACGGCACCGAAGCCGCCCTGGTGAAGATCCTCGAGGAAACCACAGGACAGCCGTGGATTGCCCTGGTCTTCGCCGTGGGCGCCGTCCTGGCCATCGCCAGCATCGTGCTCACCGTCCTCTATGGCCAGACCCGCATCCTGCTCTCCATGTCCCGTGACGGGCTCATCCCGAAGGTCTTCAGCCGCGTCTCCCGCCGTACCGGCACCCCTGTTGCCGGGACGATCCTGGTGGGCACCGCCGTCGCACTGACCGCGGGCCTGGTTCCGCTGGGCTCCCTGGCCGACGCCACCAGCATCGGCACCCTGTTCGCCTTCGCCCTGGTCAACGTGGCCGTTATCTACCTGCGCCGCAGCCGGCCCGAACTGGAGCGCACCTTCCGCGTACCGCTCTTTCCGCTGACCCCTGTCCTTGGCGCCATCATGTGCGGCTATCTCATGCTCAACCTTGGCGCTGACACCTGGTTCGTCTTCGGCCTCTGGATGCTGGTGGGCGTGGCAGCCTATTTCGGCTACGGACGCCGGAACTCCAGGGTGGCGGCACTGGGCGACGACGAATACCGTGAGCTGAGCGGAGAAGCAGTTTCAACACCGTCCAACTCCAACCCCAAAAAGGCTGAGACTCCATGACCATCGCCACTGAACTGCCGGCAAGCGACCCGTCCAGCACCTCAACACTGCTGGCACCCGAGCCACCCTTTGACGGCGGGACTGCCGCACCGATCACCATGCTGAATCCGGACTTCCCGTTCAGCTATGACCACTACCTGGCCCACCCGGATGGACTGGGCACTGTGCCGCCCGAGCTTTACGGCACCGAGGTCGCAGTGGTTGGTGCAGGGCTTTCCGGGCTGGTGACTGCGTACGAGCTGATGAAGCTGGGCCTGCGCCCGGTTGTTTATGAGGCGGACCAGATCGGCGGGCGGCTGCGGACGGCCAGCTTCCCCTCGGCACCCAACGTCGTGGCCGACCTCGGCGGGATGCGGTTCCCCGTCTCAGGCAAGGCGTTCTACCACTACGTGGACCTTCTGGGCCTGGACACCCAGGACTTCCCGAACCCGCTGGCCCCCGTCACATCCAGCACGGTGATCGAACTTGCCGGCCAAAAGCACTACGCCGCCACCACCGAAGACCTTCCGCCCTTCTTCCGCGAGGTGGCTGACGCCTGGAAGGCGGCAGTCAATGACGGCGCCAGGTTCCAGGAGATGCAGGAAGCCATCCGCGCCCGGGACACCGCCCGGATCAAGGAACTGTGGAACGAACTCCTGCCGCTGATGGACGAACAGACATTCTACGGCTTCATCGCCGGCAGCGACTCCTTCAAGCAGGCCGGCTTCGCCCACCGTGAGGCCTTCGGCCAGGTGGGCTTCGGAACCGGTGGCTGGGACACCGACTTCCCCAACTCCATCCTCGAAATCCTCCGGGTTGTCTACACCGACGCGGACGACCAGCACCGGCTCATCAGCGGGGGAGCGCAGCGGCTCCCCGAGGCACTCTGGCAGCACTCGCCGTCGGACATGGTGTATTGGCCGGAAGGCACCTCCCTGGCCTCACTGCATTCGGGAGCACCCCGCGGGGCCGTGGGCCGGATCAGCCGCGATCCCAACGGCGACCTCCGGGTCGCCGAGCGCTGGGGCCGCGAAGCCAGCTACCCGGCGGTGGTGACCACCTGCCAGTCCTGGCTGCTGTCCACCCGCATCCACACCGAGGAAGCGCTGTTCCCGGCCGAGCTGTGGACGGCCATTGAGCGCTCGCACTACATGCAGTCCTCCAAGACGTTTGTGATGGTGGACCGGCCGTTCTGGAAGGACATCGATCCGGAGACCGGCCGCGAGGTGCTTTCCATGACGCTCACGGACCGGCTCAACCGCGCCACATATCTGCTCGATGACGGCCCGGACAAACCGGCCGTCATCCTGCTCTCCTACACCTGGAACGACGACGCCCTCAAATGGCTGGCGCTGGACGCGGACGAGCGCGTGGAACTGATGCTGCACTCGCTGGAACAGATCTACCCGGGTGTGGACATTGCCAGCCACATTGTTGGCCAGCCCATCACGGTTTCCTGGGAAGCGGACCCCAACTTCATGGGTGCTTTCAAGGCCAACCTGCCGGGTCATTACCGTTACCAGCAGCGGCTGTTCACGCACTTCAAGCAGGACAACCTGCCGGACTCCCAGCGCGGAATCTTCCTGGCCGGCGATGACGTCTCCTTCACGGCCGGCTGGGCAGAAGGCGCCGTCACCACCGGCCTGAATGCGGTCTGGGGAGTGGTGAACCACCTCGGCGGCTCCTCGGCTCCGGGCAATCCCGGTCCAGGCGACCTGCTGGACGAGATCGGCCCGATCAGCCTCGACTAACGGTGGTTGAGCTTGTCGAAACCTAGTGCATCTCCCGGTGCACGAGTGCCAGCTCCCGGTAGTGGGCCGCATTGTTGAGTACGCCGTCGTACTCTTCGTCGGTGAGCTGACGGCGTACCTTCCCCGGCACGCCGGCCACCAGGGACCGTGGCGGGATGATGGCGCCTTCCAGGACCACCGCTCCGGCGGCCACGAGCGAACCGGTGCCGATCACTGCGCCGTTCAGGACAGTGGCGCTCATGCCGATCAGGCAGTCGTCCTCCACGGTGCAGCCATGCACGACGGCGGCGTGGCCCACACTGACGCGCGCACCCAGGCTGCAGGGGAAGCCAGGGTCCGCGTGCAGTACCACGTTGTCCTGCAGGTTGGTGCCGGGGCCGACGCTGATGGCGGCGGTATCTGCGCGGACCGAAACGCCGTAGAAGGCGCTGGAGTCTTCGGCCATTGTGGCGTTGCCGATGATCGACGCGGAGGGTGCGATGAACACTGATTCGTGGATGTCCGGCGTGTGGCCGGCAAAGGGATACAGGGGAGCCATGTCCCCACCCTAATCCGGGGAGGGTGCTAGTTGAACACCACGGTCCGGTTGCCATCCAGCAGGACCCGGTGCTCGGCGTGCCACTGAACAGCCTGGGCCAGGGTGCGGCCTTCGACGTCGCGGCCCATCTGCACGAACTGCTCGGGCGTGCGGGCGTGGTCCACCCGAATGACTTCCTGTTCGATGATGGGCCCCTCATCCAGGGCTGCCGTGACGTAGTGAGCGGTGGCGCCGATCAGCTTGACGCCGCGGGCGTGCGCCTGGTGGTAAGGCTTGGCGCCCTTGAACGAGGGCAGGAACGAGTGGTGGATGTTGATGGCCTTGCCGGTCAGCTCGTTGCACAGCTCATCGGAAAGGATCTGCATGTAACGGGCCAGAACGGTCAGTTCGACGTCGTGCTCCGCCATGATGGCCCGCAGCTTGTCCTCCGCCTGCACCTTGGTATCCGGCGTCACGGGAATGTAGTGGAAAGGGATGCCGTAGAACTCGGCCAAGCCGGCAAGGTCGCGGTGGTTGGCCACGATCGCCGGGATCTCGATGGGCAGGGTGCCGGAGCGCTGCAGGAACAGGATGTCGTTGAGGCAATGTGCTGACCTGCTGGCCATCAGCAGGGTACGGACTTTCTGCCCCACCGGGAACAGGTTCCACTGCATCCCGAACGCCTGGGCAACGGGTTCGACGGCGGCGTGCAGCTCTGCATGCGACGCCGCCGTGGTTGCCTCCACCCTCATGAAGAAGTTTCCGGTGGCGGGGCTGCCGTACTGCTGGGAGTCCGCGATGTTGCAACCGGCAACCAGCAACGCCCCAGCCACGGCGTGGACGATTCCGGGACGGTCCGGGCAGGACAGGGTCAGTACGTACGCTTCGTTCAGTTGCTCATTACTCACACGTACCAGCGTACCCGCGCACGGCGACGGTTTTTGGTAGTCTGGGGACGTCGCAACTGGCGTTGGGTGGCTTACCACCAGGGAGCGGCAATCACGAAGACCACGGATCGTACGCCTGGGCCGAGGGTCATGTTTTGCCGGTGGATTCCTGCAGCAGCCGCGGCAGCCGCTTCTTAACGCCATTCCCGTCATCAAGCGGGCGTGGAAACGCGCCAACCGGTAGCCTGACCTAAGCAGTGCCCGTACCCCCAGCCAGGAGTTATTCGTGACCACTATCGCCACGTCCGCGTCCGTCAGCAACCAGTCCCTTGCCGAACTGGACCCCGAGATCGCGGCAGTCCTCAACCAGGAGCTTGGCCGCCAGCGCGGCACCCTGGAAATGATTGCCTCCGAAAACTTCGCCCCTCGCGCCGTGATGGAAGCCCAGGGCTCCGTCCTGACCAACAAGTACGCTGAGGGCTACCCGGGCCGCCGCTACTACGGTGGCTGCGAATACGTCGATGTCGCCGAGCAGCTGGCCATCGACCGCGTCAAGGATCTCTTCGGCGCCGAGTACGCCAACGTCCAGCCGCACTCCGGTGCGCAGGCCAACGCCGCGGCGCTCGCCGCCATGATCACCCCGGGCGACAAGATCCTGGGCCTGTCCCTCGCCCACGGCGGACACCTCACCCACGGCATGAAGCTGAACTTCTCCGGCAAGCTGTACAACGTTGCCGCTTACCAGGTTGAAGAAGGCGACTTCCGCATCGATATGGACAAGCTGCGCGAGCAGGCCATTGCCGAGAAGCCGCAGGTCATCATTGCCGGCTGGTCTGCCTACCCGCGCCACCTGGACTTCGAAGCCTTCCGGTCCATTGCCGACGAAGTCGGCGCACTGCTCTGGACGGACATGGCCCACTTCGCCGGCCTGGTGGCCGCCGGACTGCACCCCAGCCCGGTGCCGTACTCCGACGTAGTCACCTCCACCGTGCACAAGACCCTCTCGGGCCCGCGTTCCGGCGTGATCCTGGCCAAGCAGGAATGGGCCAAGAAACTCAACTCCAGCGTGTTCCCGGGCCAGCAGGGCGGCCCGCTCATGCACGTCATTGCGGCCAAGGCAGTGGCCTTCAAGATCGCCGGCAGCGAGGAATTCAAGGAACGCCAGGAGCGCGTCCTTGAAGGCGCCCGCATCATCGCCGACCGCCTGAACCAGCCGGACCTGGCTGAGGCAGGAGTCTCGGTGCTTACCGGCGGTACGGACGTCCACCTTGTCCTGGTGGACCTGCGCAATTCACAGCTGGACGGCCAGCAGGCTGAAGACCTCCTGCATTCGGTGGGCATCACCGTCAACCGCAATGCCGTGCCGTTCGATCCGCGCCCGCCTATGGTCACTTCCGGCCTGCGGATCGGTACCCCCGCACTGGCAACCCGTGGCTTCGGCGCCAACGAGTTCACCGAGGTGGCGGAAATCATTGCCAGCGCCCTGAAGTCCGGCCAGGCCACCGAGGTTGAGGCGCTTCAGGCCCGGGTGGACAAGCTCGCCGCTGACTTCCCGCTCTACCCGCAGCATGAGCAGTGGTAGGCGCAGCCGTGTCCAGCGCCACGATTCTTGACGGCAAAGCCGCTGCGGCACAAATCAAGACGGAGCTCGCTGAACGGGTGGCGGCGCTCAAGGCCAAGGGTGTTACGCCCGGCATTGCCACCGTCCTGGTAGGAGCCGATCCGGCATCGCACCTGTACGTGTCCATGAAGCACAAGCAGTCCGCGGCGATCGGCATGAACTCGATCCAGCGGGAACTTCCGGCAGATGCCACGCAGGCAGACGTGGAGGCGTTGATCGACGAACTCAACGCGGACCCTGCCTGCCACGGCTACATTGTGCAGCTGCCGCTGCCCAAGCACCTGGACACGGATGCGATCCTGGAACGGATCGATCCCATGAAGGATGCGGACGGGCTGCACCCCACCAACCTGGGCCGCTTGGTGCTTAACGTCAACGGCGAAATCACGTCGCCGTTGCCATGCACGCCGCGTGGTGTCATCGAACTGCTGGAGCGCAACGGCTACAGCCTCGCCGGCAAGCATGTTGTGGTGGTGGGCCGCGGCGTGACCATCGGCCGGTCCATCGGCCTGCTGCTCACCCGCCGTGCCGTCAACGCCACCGTCACCCTGACGCACACCGGGACTGAAAATATGTCCGAACTGCTGCGTCAGGCGGATGTCATCGTCGGTGCGGCCGGCGTCAAGCACATCGTCAAGGCTGCCGACGTGAAGCCCGGGGCAGCCCTCCTGGACGTCGGTGTGACCCGGGAAGTGGATCCGGAAACCGGCAAGAGCAAGGTGTACGGGGATATCGATCCCGCGGCAGCCGAGGTGGCGGGCTTCATCTCGCCGAACCCCGGCGGTGTGGGCCCCATGACCGTGGCGCTGCTGATGACCAACGTGGTGGAAACCGCGGAGCGCATGGTGGCGGAAGCCAGTCAGCGCTCACCTGAGTGAAATGAAGTGAACTGAAGTCCGACGGCGGCACCCGGCTGGGGTGCCGCCGTCGGACTTTGGCATGTTCGCCCCGGGTGGAAGATGGCCGAAGCGGGTCCGCCGGTTTGAGAGAATAGAGCCATGCAATCTGTGGGCACTTCAAAGTTTTCGTCCGGTACGGCCAAGGGCGGCATGTTCCGCATCGGCGGACTGGGCATGACGGTCTTTATCATCGCGTTCCTGGTGGCGGTCATCTTCGCCGCAAACCAGAATGACGTTGTTGGCTGGGTCGTGGCCATCATCGCGCTGTTCTGGCTGCTGCTGGCATCGTTTGTGGTGTTCAGCATCCAGAAAGCTGCCCGCAAGGCCGGCGCCAAGTTCAGCGAGGCCCAAAACGCGTTCAGTAGCGCTGCCGGCCGCGCGCCGTCGTCGGAGTCCTCGGACCATGGCGGCACCCGTGTGGTCTCGGAGGCCCGCGCTGACGGTGTACGGGATTTGAAGCTGGACCACTCGTTCAAGATCGTCCAGGTCCAGGTCCGCGTCATCAACGACGAACGGGCCAAGGGCGCTGCCGCGAACCAGGACACCATCTACAGGGCGCTGGAAACCATCGAGATTACGGCCACCAATGCAAGGGACATGATCAAGTCCTCGGGCGGCACTGACGAGCCGGTCAGCGGCACCATCATCGACTAGAGTAGAGCGGGTGAGCTCGGCATTGGAGAAGGACCACCTTCGGATCGCATCAGTCAACGTCAATGGCCTCCGGGCTGCCTACAAGAACGGCATGGCGGCGTGGCTGGAGCCGCGCGATGTAGACATCCTCTGCCTCCAGGAGGTCCGCGCGCCTGACGCGGTGGTGCGCCAGCTGCTGGGCGAGGGCTGGTATATCCTGCACGCCGAGGCCGAGGCAAAGGGCCGTGCCGGCGTGGCCATCGCTTCCCGGCAGGAACCCACGCTGACCCGCACCGGCATCGGCGACGATTACTTCGCCACGGCAGGCCGATGGGTTGAAGCGGATTTTACGGTTCCCACAATGTCCGGTACCCCTGCCCAGCTGACCGTGGCGAGTGCCTACGTGCATTCCGGTGAGGTCGGCACGCCCAAACAGACGGACAAGTTCCGCTTCCTGGATGCCATGACCACCCGCCTGCCGGAGCTGACCAAGCACAGCGACCACGCACTCGTGGTGGGGGACCTGAACGTTGGCCACACCGAACTGGACATCAGGAACTGGAAGGGCAACGTCAAAAAGGCGGGATTCCTGCCTGAGGAGCGTGCCTACTTCGACCGCTTCTTCGGCGAAGAGATCGGCTGGAAGGATGTGCACCGGGCCCTGGCGGGGAACGTCAACGGCCCCTACACCTGGTGGTCGCAGCGCGGCAAGGCGTTCGACACCGACACCGGCTGGCGCATTGACTACCACCTGGCCACTCCCGGGCTCGCGGCCGCGGCTGTGTCCGCGGTGGTTGACCGGGCGCCGTCGTGGGACACCCGCTTCTCTGACCATGCTCCGCTGGTAGTGGATTACCGGCTCTAGTTTTAAGGCACCTCCATGACGAGTTCCACCACAACAGAACCTGCTGCAGCTCCCGCGCCGGCATCTTCCACCAAGCTGGCCGCCGGCCAGAAGCACCGCGTCCTGTCCGGGATGCAGCCCTCCGCCGACTCCCTGCACCTGGGCAACTACCTCGGCGCACTGGTCAACTGGGTCCGCATGCAGGACGAGTACGACGCCATCTTCTTCATCCCTGATCTGCATGCCATCACGGTGCCGCAGGATCCCGTGGAACTGGCTCGCCGTACCCGCATCACTGCCGCCCAGTACATTGCCGGCGGTGTGGACGTGGAGAAGTGCACCTTGTTCGTCCAGTCCCAGGTACCCGAGCACGCGCAACTGGCGTGGGTATTGAACTGCATTACCGGAATGGGCGAGGCAGCCCGCATGACGCAGTTCAAGGACAAGGCGCAGAAGCAGGGATCGGACCACGCCAGCGTGGGGCTTTTCACGTACCCCATCCTCCAGGCCGCCGACATCCTGCTCTACCAGCCCCACGGCGTTCCGGTGGGCGAGGACCAGCGCCAGCACGTGGAACTCAGCCGCGACCTGGCTACCCGGTTCAACAGCCGCTTTGGTGAGACCTTCCAGGTGCCGGCGCCTTTCATCCAAAAGGAATCCGCCAAGATCTACGACCTGCAGAACCCCACGGCCAAGATGTCCAAGTCCGCGGAGTCGCCCGCAGGCCTGATCAATCTGCTCGATGATCCTAAGGTCACGGCCAAACGGATCAAGTCCGCCGTCACTGACACTGAAACTGAGATTCGTTTCGACCGTGACGCCAAGCCCGGTGTTTCCAATTTGCTGAGCATCTACTCCGCAATCGCAGGACGGCCGGTGGAGCAGATCGTTGCAGAATACCAAGGCAAAATGTATGGGCATCTCAAGGTCGATCTGGCGGAACTTGTCGCCGGCCACCTCGCCCCGATCCGGGAGCGCGCCAACGAGCTCCTGGCGGACCCCGCGGAACTGGACCGGCTCCTGGCACACGGTGCCGACAAAGCCCGTGAGATTGCTTCGGCCACCCTTCGTGATGTCTATGCCAAGGTAGGGTTCCTTCCCTATGGCGGCACCCTGGGAGTCCGCTAGCCCCATGACGTCCAACAGCAGTGCCGGCGAAGGAGCGAATGTAGGGGTCATTCTGGGCTTCCCGCCTGCCATCGCCGAAGAGCTGCAGCGCTGGCGGGCCTCCTTTGGCGATCCCATGGCCGACGTCATACCTGCGCATATCACGCTGGTCACCACCACGCTCACCGAGGACTGGGAAGCAACCCACCGCCACGTTCGTGAAGTTGCCCGCCAGCAGGAACCCTTTATGGTCACCATCGCCGGTACGGGCTCCTTCCGGCCTGTATCCCCGGTGGTATTCCTGAACGTAGAGGACGGCTTCGGGGCGTGCGTGGAGCTCCACGAGAAGCTCCAGTCCGGCCCGCTGGAACGTGAGCTGCCCTTCCCGTACCACCCGCACGTCACCATCGCCCATGACGTTGCCCCCGAGAGCCTCGATGAGGCCGAAACGGCGCTCCGTGACTACAGGGCCACGTTCCCTGTGGTTAGCATGGGACTCTACGAGCACGACGCGGATGGAATTTGGCAGTTACGGGAAGAGCTGGACTTTGGGACAGAAACGGACGACGACGCGCCATGGCTCGCAGACAGCGGCAAACCCACCACTACCCACTGAGCGGGCCAGGCTGAGGCTGGCGGTCATCCAGCGCAGGATTGACTGGGGCCGTGCCCGCAGGTCGGGCGCGGGATTCGCCGGTGAAGCCATGTCCTTGCTGCAGTGGCTCCTTGCCTCGCTCAACGCCCTCCGGCCAGTGCGCGCCTTGCAGCAGTACACCAGGCAACGCGGACCGCTGATGAGCGCCGGAATCGGCTTCACCATGTTCTTCTCCATTACGGGCCTCCTGACCACGGGCTTCTCCATTGCGGGGCTGCTCCTTCGGGGGCAGCAGGTGCTGCTCGACCGGGTCGTGGCCAGCGTGGCCGAGGCGGCACCCGGGCTGCTGCAGGTGAATGGCAGTCAGGGGCTGGTGGACCCGCAGGAACTGCTTGATCCCATCGGTTTGGGCTGGACCGTGGTAATCGCCGCCGTCGTTACCGTGATTACCTCGCTCGGCTGGCTGGCCCGGGTTCGGGAGGGCCTGCGCGGCGTCCAGCAGTTGCCACCGCTGACAGTGAACCCCATAATCCTGAAGCTGCGCGACGCCGGCATCCTGGTGCTGCTGGGCATTGCTGTGGTTGTCAGTTCGGGCGCATCGCTGATCTTCGGGACGGCTGCCGGCTGGGTGGCAGATTTCCTGGCGTTGGACGACGCTGTGGCCGGACCGTTGACTACCTCAATCAAGATCGGCGTGCCGCTGGTGCTTAGCTGGGTCACTGCCTTGTTAATGTTCAGGTTGGTGGCCGGTCTGAAGCTGGCCATGCGGGCGTTGCTGGAGGGCACAATCCTTGCTGCCATCGGAACCAGTGTCCTGCAGATCTTCAGCACTGAGCTGCTGGCAGGGGCGGGCAGGAACCCGGTGCTGGCGCCGTTCGCGATCATCATTGGCCTGCTTATTTGGTTTAACCTGGTCAGCCAGGTCTACCTGGTGGCCGGTTCCTGGGCCGCTGTCCGCCAAGCCGACCTGACGTCCGAAGCCGGCGGACCTGCCTCCGTGTGGGGGGCACGCCGGGTCCAGCCGGGACGGGTGCCCCAGGGTGGTGCCCCCGGAGGACACAAGGGGGCGGAAAACCGGCCGGAGTGGGCTACTGCCCGGCGTCGAGGTACTGGTCTGCCCAGGCAGCAATAATTCTTGCAGCCCGCGCTGCCTGCCCTTTGCCCGTCAACAGGTGGTCACTGCCCTCCAGTGAGACGAAGCTCCGAGGGTGTCGGGCCGTCTGGAAAATCGTGCTGGCATTCTCGATCCCCACGGTGTTGTCAGTGGGGGAGTGCAGCACCAGCAGTGGCCTGCGCAGGCCCTTGATGCACTCGGTCAGGTCCGCATTCTCCAGGTCCTCGACGAAGTGCCGGCGGATCTCCACACGCTTGCCGCCCAGGTCTACCTCGGCGCTGCCTTCGCTGTTGATGCGGTCCAGTGCAGCATCGAACACGTGGGCCACGTGCTTGGGCGAGAACGGCGCACCGATGGTGGCGACGGCGTCGAGCTCCGGGATTTCGCGGGCGGCTGCGAGCACGGCGGCACCGCCAAAGGAATGTCCGACGAGGAGGGAGATGGCCTTGCCGCTGTCACGCATAAAGCCTGCAGCCCGGACTGTGTCTGCCACCTTGTGACTGAAAGATCCCTCCGCCCAGGTGCCTGCAGATTCGCCCAGCCCCAGGTTGTCGAAACGGAGCATACCAACGCCACTGTCTGCCAGGGCCTTGCAGATCCGCGACGCCGCGGGGCTGTCTTTGCCCAACGTGAAGCCGTGCGAGAAGACCCCCCAGCCCTTGACCGGCCCCTCGGGCTGGTCAAGAATGCCGGACAGCAGCTCGCCGGTGGTGCCTTCGAACTGTACTTTCACGGAACGGGACATTGCATGCCTTTCAATACAGGGCCACTGAGCGCCCTAAGGGTGGAAAGCACGACGGCGCCGCGCACCAAAACTGGTGGGCGGCGCCGTCGTGCTTTCCCGTCACCGGGACGGAATCAGATCTTGCGCGAAAGGATTGCCTGCTTGACCTCGGCAATGGCCTGGGTGACCTGAATGCCGCGCGGGCACGCTTCCGAGCAGTTGAAGGTGGTGCGGCAGCGCCACACGCCTTCTTTGTCGTTCAGGATTTCCAGGCGCATGTCGCCGGCGTCATCACGGGAATCGAAGATGAAGCGGTGAGCGTTGACGATCGCGGCAGGGCCGAAGTACTGGCCGTCCGTCCAGAACACCGGGCAGGACGACGTGCACGCGGCGCACAGAATGCACTTGGTGGTGTCGTCGAACCGCTCGCGGTCCTCGGCGGACTGCAGGCGCTCCTTGGTGGGCTCGTGCCCGCGGTTGATCAGGAACGGCATCACTTCGCGGAAGGACTGGAAGAACGGCTCCATGTCCACAATGAGGTCCTTTTCCACCGGCAGGCCCTTGATGGGCTCCACTGTGATGGGCTTGGAGGTGTCAAGGTCCTTCAGCAGCGTCTTGCAGGCCAGGCGGTTGCGGCCATTGATGCGCATGGCATCGGAACCGCAGACGCCGTGAGCGCAGGAGCGGCGGAAGGAGACGCTGCCGTCGTGCTCCCATTTGACCTTGTGGAGGGCGTCAAGCACACGGTCCGTGCCGTACATGGTGAGCTCGAAGTCTTCCCACGTGGCGGCCTCGGAAACCTCAGGGTTGTACCGGCGCACACGCAGCGTGATGTTGAACGTGGGAATCTCCCCGCCACCACCAACGCCGGCGGGCAATTCGATTTTGGATGCTGGCTCAGCGAGTTCAGCGGTCATCTTAGTACTTCCTCACCATCGGCTCGTAGCGTGTGAAGACCACCGGCTTGGTAGCCAACCGGATACCCGCAATAGCCTCGGCAGAGCCGTCGGCCGGAGCGTGGTCATCCTTGTACGCCATGGAGTGCTTCATGAATTTCTCATCGTCACGCTCAGGGAAGTCCTCACGGAAGTGCCCGCCGCGGGACTCTTCACGGTGCAGGGCCGCCACGGTCATGACTTTGGCCAGTTCCAGGAGGAATCCCAGTTCCACGGCCTCGAGCAGGTCAAGGTTGAAGCGCTTGCCCTTGTCCTGGACGCTGATGTTGCGGTAACGCTCCTCAAAGGACGCAATGTCTTTGAGGACCTGGTTGAGGGTGTCGGCGGTGCGGAACACCTGCATGTTGGCATCCATGGTGTCCTGCAGGTCCTTACGGATCACAGCCACCTTTTCCGTTCCGGTGCCATTGCGGGCAATGTCCAGCAGCTCGACCGTGTAAGCCTCCGGGTTTTCCGGGAGCTCGACGAAGTCTGCGGTTTTGGCGTATTCGGCGGCAGCAATACCGGCCCGCTTGCCGAAGACATTGATGTCCAGGAGCGAGTTGGTGCCAAGGCGGTTGGAGCCGTGGACGGAAACGCAGGCCACCTCACCGGCGGCGTAGAGGCCGGGGACCACGGTGTCGTTGTCCTGCAGCACCTCGGTGGTGATGTTCGTGGGGATCCCGCCCATGGCATAGTGCGCCGTCGGGAACACCGGAACGGGTTCCGTGTAGGGCTCAACGCCAAGGTAGGTGCGGGCGAACTCGGTGATGTCCGGGAGCTTGGCGTCGATGTGTGCCGGCTCCAGGTGGGTCAGGTCCAGGAGGACGTAATCCTTGTTCGGGCCACAACCGCGGCCTTCCCGGACCTCGTTGGCCATGGACCGGGCCACGATGTCACGCGGCGCCAGGTCCTTGATGGTGGGTGCGTAGCGCTCCATGAAGCGCTCACCTTCAGAGTTGCGGAGGATGGCACCTTCACCGCGGGCCGCCTCCGACAGAAGGATGCCCAGGCCGGCAAGGCCGGTCGGGTGGAACTGGAAGAACTCCATATCTTCCAGGGGGATGCCGCGGCGGAAGGCGATGCCCATGCCGTCGCCGGTGAGGGTGTGGGCGTTGGACGTGGTCTTGAAGACCTTGCCCGCTCCGCCCGAAGCGAAGACCACTGACTTCGCCTGGAAGACATGCAGCTCACCGGTGGCGAGGTCGTAGGACACGACGCCGGCGACCCGCTTCTGCTTGTACGGGGTGCCGTCCTCGCGTACGGCGTCTTCCTCAACCGTCAACAGGTCAAGGACGTAGTACTCGTTGTAGAACTCGACATTGTGCTTGACGCAGTTCTGGTACAGGGTCTGCAGGATCATGTGGCCGGTACGGTCGGCCGCGTAGCAGGCGCGGCGGACCGGAGCCTTGCCGTGATCACGGGTATGGCCGCCGAAGCGCCGCTGGTCGATGCGTCCCTCCGGGGTGCGGTTGAACGGCAGGCCCATTTTTTCCAGGTCCAGTACGGCGTCGATGGCCTCACGTGCCATGACTTCAGCTGCGTCCTGGTCCACCAGGTAGTCACCGCCCTTGACGGTGTCAAAAGTGTGCCACTCCCAGTTGTCTTCCTCGACGTTGGCCAGTGCCGCGCACATGCCGCCCTGTGCCGCACCGGTGTGCGAGCGGGTGGGGTAAAGCTTGGTCAGTACTGCTGTTCGTGCCCGCTGACCGGATTCAATCGCTGCACGCATGCCAGCGCCACCGGCACCAACGATCACGACGTCGTACTTATGGACCTGCATACCAGACGCTCTTTCTCTCAAAATTCGCTATAAAACCACGGGCTGGCGTTGCCGGCACCGCAAAGTATTCCCCGGATAATCACTGCATGGAGACAGCGTGGCCGGGTCTTAGGCCGGGCAGAAGCCGCCCGGCAGCGGCACGCCATTCACCACGGGGCAGGGGTCGAAGGTGAAGATGACCAGGGTGCCAAGGACCACGATGACGATGGTGGCCGCGTAAAGGACAGTCTTGAGCCACATGCGCGTGGCATCCTTTTCGGCGTAGTCGTTGATGATCGTGCGGACGCCGTTGGTGCCGTGCAGCATGGCCAGCCACAGCATGGCGAGGTCCCAAATCTGCCAGAACGGATCCGCCCACTTCCCGGCAACAAAACCAAAGTTGATGGCATGGATACCTTCGCCTACCAGGAGGTTGACGAACAGGTGGCCGAAGATGAGGACAACCAGTACAACGCCGGAGAGCCTCATGAACAACCAGGCAAACATCTCAAAGTTGCCCCTCGAGGCACCCGTACGGCGGTACTGCGGATCGATCCGTCCGTTTTTGTTGTGTGCACTGCCGCCGTGCGCGCTGCGTGGGTTGGGAATCGTTGCAGTCATGGCTTAGTGGCCTCCAGAAGCGGCGAAAGCGAGGGACAGGTGGCGGATCGCGAAAGCCGCGATGGTGACGACCCAGAGTCCAAGGACAACCCACAGCATCTGGCGCTGGTACTTGGCGCCCTGCTTCCAGAAGTCCACTGCGATAATCCGCAGGCCGTTGAACGCGTGGAAGACGATTGCGGCGACCAGGCCGGTTTCACCCAGCGCCATCAGAGGGTTCTGGTAGGTGCCGATCACGGCGTTGTAGGCCTCCGGGGAAACCCGGACCAATGATGTGTCCAGCACATGGACCAACAAGAAGAAAAAGATCACGACACCGGTAATCCGGTGTCCAACCCAGGACCACATGCCTTCACGGCCGCGGTACAAGGTGCCAGCTGGTTTCGTCGGCACTGAATAAACCTCCCTGCAACACAGCGGCGCTGGCGTGGGATCCACGCGGGGGAAACGCCTGCTGCGAGAGCACTCGTAGCTCAAGCCTAAATCTAGGCTTCGCTCACAGCTTATTCAATTTAGGAACCCCTTGGTCACTGGCTGGCGGCCGGTTTTTCGGCGGTTTGAGACTAAAGACACATTTGGTGGCCGGGCAATGAGGGGGTATGGCCTGAGGGCAGCTTCACTTCCGGGGTCGTAGTGGGGAGTCGGCTAGAGTATGCCTTGATGACTACAGACAACACGACAGGCCAGCCATCACCGTTGGACCGCTTTATTGCGGTTATTCCGGCGGGCGGCGTGGGAACCCGACTCTGGCCACTTTCGCGTGCAGCAGCCCCCAAATTCCTTCACGACCTGACGGGCTCCGGCAGTACGCTGCTTCGGGCTACCTATGATCGGCTCGAACCCCTGGCGGGCAGCCGCATGCTGGTCGTCACCGGCACCGCCCACCGTGAGGCGGTTTGCAGGCAGCTTCCAGAGGTTAACGACGCCGATCTGGTGCTGGAGAGTGAACCCAAGGACTCCGGTGCCGCCATTGGGCTTGCCGCCGCCATTCTTCACCAACGCGATCCGGACACCATCATGGGTTCGTTCGCTGCAGACCACGTCATCAGCCCTGACGGGCTTTTCCAGGAAGCTGTGCGGGAAGCAATCCATACCGCTGCCACCGGCAAGATCGTCACCATCGGCATTATGCCCACACACCCGTCAACCGGGTTCGGTTACATCCGCGCAGGAGTAAACCTGAACGTGCCTTCGGCGCCCAGCGCGCAGGCGGTTGTCCAATTCGTGGAGAAGCCCGATGAGGACGTGGCCCGCCAGTACGTCGAAAGTGGCGAATACGTCTGGAATGCCGGGATGTTCGTAGCCCCCGTGGCCCTCATGCTTAAGCACCTTGAAGCCAACCAGCCTGAGCTGTTCTCCGGATTGCAGGAAATCGCCCAGGCCTGGGACACTCCGGCGCGGGACGAAGTAACCGCCAGGGTCTGGCCGGAGCTGCCCAAGATCGCGATCGATTACGCCGTCGCTGAACCCGCTGCCGCCGCCGGTGACGTAGCCGTGGTGCCGGGCACGTTCAGCTGGGACGACGTCGGGGATTTTGCTTCGGTGGGCCGCCTCAACAGTGCCCGCGAGGTCGACGACGTCACGGTCCTTGGTGTGGGCGCGCGCGTCTTCACCGAGAACTCCAGTGGCGTGGTGGTCTCGGACACGAAGCGCGTGATCGCACTGATCGGCATCGAGGACGTAGTCATCGTGGATACGCCCGATGCCCTACTGGTCACCACCATGGCTAACTCGCAGCGCGTGAAGGCGGCTGTGGCAGCACTCAAGGCCAGCGGCGACACTGACGTCCTTTAGTCCGGATCGTCAGTTTCAGCCCGGGTCCGCCCGGACGTAGCACCAGTTAGCGCGCCGTAACGCACCGCGTGTGATGCCGCCATTGGCGGGCGGCTCGCTAGAGTGTCTTAGTGCGCAATTACACTACCGAAGCCGAACCCACCGTCCTGGTGGGCCCGTGGCTGGAACCACTGCTGCCCGAGCTGATCGATTTCCGACGGGATCTGCACGCACACCCTGAACTGTCCTTCAAGGAATTCCGCACCACTGACAGGCTTGTGGCACGGCTAGCGGCCGCCGGCCTGAAGCCGCGCCGGCTTGAAGGCACGGGCGTTACAGTCGACATCGGCCAAGGCCCCATCGCCACGGCACTCCGCGGCGACATTGACGCTCTCCCCATCATTGAAGAAACCGGGCTGCCTTTCGCCTCCCGGAACCACGGCGTTACACATGCGTGCGGCCATGACATCCACACCGCCACCATGCTGGGTGTGGCACTGGTACTGCAGCGCATAAATCTGGAAGCCCCGCTGCGTGGCCGGGTCCGGATCATTTTCCAGCCCGCCGAGGAAACCATGCCCGGCGGAGCCCTGAGTTGCATCGAACAGGGAGTGCTGGAAGGTGTGCCGCGCATCCTGGCGCTGCATTGTGATCCCCGGATCAACGTTGGGCGGATCGGAACGCGTATTGGTGCCATCACGTCCGCGTCGGACACCATCAAAATTGAACTGAGCGGCCGCGGCGGCCACACCTCGCGCCCCCACCTGACTGAGGACCTGGTGTTCGCCCTGGCCCAGATCGCCGTCAATGTCCCGGCAGTCCTGTCCCGCCGCGTTGATGTTCGCAGCGGTGTCTCGGTGGTCTGGGGACAGATATCTGCGGGCTCGGCACCCAACGCCATCCCCGGGACCGGCTACATGGCCGGCACCATGCGCTGCCTTGACCGAGATGCCTGGCATGCCGCCGGCGAACTTTTGGACGAAGTCGTCCAACAGGTCGCAGCGCCGTATGGCGTGGAAGTGCGCCTGGAGCACACCAGGGGAGTGCCTCCGGTGGTCAATTCCGAGCACGAAACCGCGCTCATCGAGGCCGCCGCACGTGCAGAACTGGGTGAAGGTGCCGTGGTGCTGACTCCGCAGTCCATGGGAGGCGAGGACTTTGCCTGGTTCCTGGCAGAGCGGCCGGGCGCCATGATGCGGCTGGGAACCATGACTCCCGGCGGTGAGGAATTCGACCTCCACCGTGGCGACTACGTTGTGGACGAGCGTGCCCTGGGCTACGGCATCCAGGTCCTCACGGCCGCAGCCCTGCGCACCATCCGCGACCTCTAGCAGGACAGAGGGAACTTCCTTCCCTGCACCCTTGCCTCATATAAGTTGTGCCCAATTGAATTGCGCGTTAGCCTTCTTGGCATGACCGAAGCTCCCCGCCTGGACCGCCAGGTTTGTTTTGCCCTTTATTCGGCATCCCGTGCAGCAACAGCCCTGTACCGTCCGCTTTTGGAGGATTTGGGGCTCACCTACCCGCAGTACCTGGTGATGCTTGTTCTGTGGGAGGACCAGCCACGGGGCGTCAAGGAACTGGGTGGAGAACTGGGCCTGGACTCGGGCACGCTGTCGCCCTTGCTCAAACGCCTCGAGGCCCTGGGTCTGGTGGAACGGCGGAGGTCCGGAGAGGACGAACGGCGCGTGGCCATCCACCTCACCACTAAAGGTCAGGCCCTCAGCAGCAAAGCCGGCGGAGTTCCCCAACGCCTTGCCGAGGCAGCAGGGCTGTCCGCCGCCGAACTGGATCAGCTGCACAGCACCCTGGAACGGCTCACCGCGGCCCTGCACCATGCACGCTAGGCCTGCAAACCCCGCAGTGCCGCTTCCACATATTCCTACAGGACGGACTTTCCTTTGAAGACTCTTTACACTGCCCACGCCCTTGCTTCCGGCGAAGGCCGGGACGGCAATGCCCGCAGCAGCGACGGCAAACTCGATGTTGCGCTGGCCAGCCCCGTCGAACTTGGCGGGAACGGCGAGGGGACCAACCCGGAACAGCTGTTTGCCGCAGGGTACGCCGCCTGCTTCCACTCAGCCCTCCGGCTGGTAGGGCGGCAGGCAAAGGCAGACCTGACAGACTCTGCCGTGGCCGCACGTGTCCACCTCGGCCCCCTGGACGGTGGTGATGGCTTTGGCCTGGCAGTCGAACTGGAAATCGCCCTGCCCGAACTGGACCTTCCTACAGCCGAGGCCCTCGTGGCCAAGGCGCACGCGGTCTGCCCGTACTCCAACGCCACCCGCGGCAACATCACTGTTAGCATCAAGATCCTGGAATTCGCGGCATGAGCGCCAAACCAGGGCTGCCCGCCACGTCCCGTGAGATCCGGCTCGCCTCACGTCCGGCAGGCCGTCCCGTTCCGGAGAACTTCGCGCTGGCGCAATCGCCGGTTCCCGCGCTGGAGGAGGGCCAGATCCTGGTCCGCAACCTTTATATGTCGGTTGACCCCTACATGCGGGGCCGCATGAACGACGTCAAGTCCTACTCGGCCCCGTTCGCACTGAACACGGCGCTCGACGGCGGTGCTGTGGGTGAGGTGATCGCGTCCCGGTCCGAGGAACGCAAGGTGGGTGACGCCGTCGTTCATGCCCTGGGCTGGCGGGAGTATGCGGTCCTGGACGCCAGCAGCACCACCGTGGCGAGGACTGACCTGGCCCCGGCATCGGCGTTCCTTGGAGCACTGGGAATGACCGGGCTGACGGCCTACGCCGGCCTGCTCAAGGTAGCCGAATTTAAACCCGGCGACGCCGTTTTCGTCTCAGGCGCCGCGGGGGCAGTGGGTTCGCTGGTGGGCCAGATTGCCAAAGCCATGGGCGCGTCCAGGGTGATCGGCAGTGCGGGGACTCCGGAAAAGCTTGCCAGGATCCTGGAGCTGGGCTTCGATGCGGCGTTTAACTACCGGGACGCGCCGGTGCGGGAGCAGCTCAAAGCTGCCGCGGGTGAGGGTGGGATCGACGTCTACTTCGATAACGTCGGCGGAGACCACCTCGAGGCCGCACTCGCAACACTGAACGTGGGCGGCCGGGTAGCGTTGTGTGGCGCAATTTCGCAGTACAACTCCACGGAACCCGCTCCAGGACCGCGTAACCTGGCACTTGCGATCGGTAAGGAACTGACCCTGCGTGGCTTCCTGGTGGGCGGACAGCGCCAGCATCGCGCCGAATTCTCCGAGCGGATGGCCGGTTGGCTGGCGGACGGGACGGTTCGTTACGACGAAACCCTTGTGGACGGCCTAGAGAATGCACCCCAGGCCTTTATCGATCTCCTCGACGGCGCTAACACGGGCAAGATGCTTGTGCGCCTCTGACTCTCGATGGAGTAGTCCGGCCGCAACTGCTTGGTAACAAATTCTCATCGATCTGCGGATTCCCGGCAATGTGTGATAGGCCACGTGGCGCAGCGCACTACAGTGGCATTCATCAGTGCGCCTCGGCGCAGTGCTGCGAAGCCTCAGTGAAAACAGAATTTCAGTGCAGAAACGGACACTCATTGAATTCAGGTCGTAGCGCCACTCTCTTCATCATGGAGGAAAATTGAAGACATCACTGCGTGCCACCCTCAAGCGCGGTTCAACGGCCGGACTGGCCACCGTAGGTGCTACGGCACTCCTGCTCACGGGCTGTGGCGCAGCCCCGGAGACAGGCGGGCCCACCGAGGCCGCCAGCGACTACACCGGCTGCATCGTCTCCGACTCCGGTGGGTTCGACGACCAGTCCTTCAACCAGTCCTCCTACGAAGGCCTGAAGAAGGCCGAGGCGGACCTGGGCATCAAGATCAACCAGGTCGAATCGAAGACCAACAACGACTTCGAGCCCAACCTGCGAGCCATGGTCACTGCCGGCTGCAACCTGACGGTAACCGTGGGCTTCCTCCTCGGCGACGCCACCAAGACCCAGGCCGAGGCCAACCCGGACAGCCACTTCGCCATCGTCGACTACACGTACGAGACGCCGATCGAGAACGTCAAGCCCATCATCTATGACACCGCCCAGGCGGCGTTCATGGCCGGCTACCTGGCAGCCGGCACCACCAAGACCGGCACCGTGGCCACCTTTGGCGGCATCAAAATCCCCACGGTCACCATCTTCATGGACGGCTACGCGGACGGCGTGAAGTACTACAACGAACAGAAGGGCAAGGACGTCAAGCTCCTTGGCTGGAACAAGGAATCCCAGGACGGAAGCTTCACGGGCGACTTCGAGAAGCAGGACGTCGGCAAGCAGCTCACCCAGAACCTGCTGGACCAGGGCGCTGACATTGTGATGCCGGTTGCCGGTCCGGTGGGCCGCGGCGCAGGCGCAGCCCTCCTGGAGGCCAAGGCGGCCGGTAAGGACGTCAAGCTCATCTGGGTTGACTCCGATGGCTTCCTGACGGCTCCCGAGTACAAGGACATCATGCTTTCATCCGTGATGAAGCAGATGGGCGACGCCGTGGAGAACGTGGTCAAGGAAGACGTGGAAGGCAGCTTCAACAACGAGCCGTACGTTGGCACGCTGGAGAACGACGGCGTCAGCCTGGCCCCGTTCCATGACCTGGAGTCCCAGGTTCCCGCCGAACTGAAGACCGAACTCGAGCAGATCAAAAAGGACATCGTCGACGGCAAGCTGACCGTCGAGTCAGCCGCCAGCCCTAAAGGCTGACCAGCAACGCCAGGCGCCACCCCCGGTTGGTCACTGACCGACCGGGCGGTGGCGCTTTTCGTTGGGAACAAGTCCACTAGGCTGGTGCTGCAGCCGCATATCCTGTCCGGGTCACGGACGCTTCGAGAATGGTCACCAGTTGTGAAACTTGAACTCAGAGGGATCACCAAACGCTTCGGTTCCCTGCTCGCCAACGATCACATAGACGTGGTGGTTGAACCCGGACAGATCCACTGTCTGCTGGGCGAGAACGGGGCCGGCAAATCCACCCTGATGAATGTGCTGTATGGGCTGTATGAACCCACGGAGGGGCAGATCCTCATTGACGACGCCCCGGTTTCCTTCCGGGGCCCCGGTGACGCCATGGCGGCCGGAATCGGAATGGTCCACCAGCACTTTATGCTGGTCCCGGTCTTTACCGTCGCGGAAAACGTAGCGCTCGGTGCCGAATCAACCAAGGCCGGCGGCTTCCTTAACCTGGAAGACACCCGGCGCAAGATCCGGGAGATTTCCAACAAGTACGGGTTCGACGTCGATCCGGACGCTCTGGTGGAAAACCTTCCCGTGGGCGTCCAGCAGCGTGTTGAAATCATCAAGGCGCTGGTCCGCAACGCCAAGGTGCTGATCCTTGATGAGCCGACGGCTGTGCTGACGCCCCAGGAAACCGACGAACTGCTGGACATCATGCGCCAGCTCAAATCCAACGGCACCTCCATCGTTTTCATCTCGCACAAGCTCCGTGAGGTGAAAGCGGTCTCGGACACCATCACGGTGATCCGCCGCGGCAAGGTCGTGGGTACGGCTGATCCGTCGGCAGCTACCACCGAGCTGGCGTCAATGATGGTGGGCCGCGCCGTGAACCTCACCCTGGACAAGGCCCCGGCAAAGCCGCAGGAAACCACGTTCCAGGTCCGCGACCTCACGGTCATCGCCCCCAACGGTACTCACACGGTGGACGGCATCAGCTTCGACCTCGCCAGGGGTGAGATCCTGGCCATCGCCGGTGTCCAGGGGAACGGCCAGACCGAGCTGACGGAAGCCATCCTGGGCCTGCAGGACCGGGTTACCGGCTCTGTCACGCTGGACGGCAAGGAACTTCTGGGCTGTTCTGTCAAGGAAGTGCTTCGCGCCGGGGTTGGCTATGTGCCGGAGGACCGCAAGGTGGACGGGCTGGTAGGGACTTTTTCGGTAGCCGAGAACCTGGTCCTTGATCTCTACGACCAGGCTCCGTTCGCCAAAGGCATCAGCATGAGCCCGGTTAAGGTGCTGGAGAACGCCAAGTCCCGCATCGAGGAGTTCGATGTCCGGACCCCTTCGGCAGGAGCGGCGGCCGGAACGCTTTCCGGTGGTAACCAGCAAAAGCTGGTCATGGCCCGTGAGCTGTCGCGGCCCCTGCGACTCTTTATTGCTTCCCAACCCACCCGCGGCGTGGACGTAGGTTCCATCGAGTTCCTGCACCGGCGCATCGTGGCCGAGCGTGACCAGGGAACACCCGTCATGATCATCTCTACCGAGCTCGATGAGGTGATGGAGCTGGCGGACCGGATTGCCGTGCTGTACAAAGGCAGGCTTGTGGGCATTGTTCCTGCCGGCACCGGCCGCGACGTGCTGGGCCTGATGATGGCCGGCATCGGGCCCGAGGACGCCGCCCACGCCAAGGCGGCACATACCCACGCTGTCCACCCCGGCGCTGTCCGCTCCGACCCGCCGTCCGGAGCTGCCCCATCGGGCAGCTCCACCTCCACCGCCAGCGCCGAAGGAGGCGACCATGCCTGAAAAACGCCAGGATGCTGCAGACGATGCAGGTACACCGCAGGACACCGGCGCAACAGCGGAAGAAGCGGCCGCCGTCGTTTCCGTAGACACTGCCGGAGGTGCCATTGCACCTTCAGCCGTCCCCGCCACTGCACAGAGCGGGCAGCTGCCCGGCGGTGATGACAGCCTCATGCGGAAAATCTTCACGGGCAGCGGCATGGTTTCCGTCCTGGCAGTGCTTCTGGCACTGATCATCGGCGGACTCCTGATCGCGAGCACCGATGCAAGGGTGGCCGCTACTTCCAGCTACCTGTTCGCCCGGCCCACGGATTTCCTGGGAGCTGTCTGGAACGCCGCTACCCGGTCCTACATAGCGCTCTTCCAGGGGGCTGTCTTCAACCCCCGGGGCAATGGGGTTGCGTTGCAGTTCGCACCGCTGATGGAAACACTGACCATTGCCACACCGCTCATCACGGCCGGCCTCGGCGTTGCCCTTGCTTTCCGGGCCGGCTTGTTCAACATCGGTGCCCAGGGCCAGATCATCATGGCCGGCATCCTGGCCGCCTGGGTAGGTTTCGCCCTGCATCTTCCCGCGGGCCTGCACCTTCTCCTGGTCCTCGTGGCGGGCATCATCGGTGGCGCGGTGTGGGGCGGCATGGTTGGCCTGCTCAAGGCACGTACCGGTGCCCACGAGGTCATACTCACCATCATGTTCAACTACATAGCGCTGTATTTCCTGCGCTACCTGTTGAGCACTCCGGCATTCCAGCGGCCGGGCGTGTCCAACCCTATTTCGCCCATCCTGGACGCCTCCGCCGTGTATCCGCAGATCCTGGGCTCCCAGTACCGCTTGCATCTGGGCTTCATTCTTGCCATCGCCGCCACTGTAGGGGTCTGGTGGTTGCTGAACCGCTCCACCGTGGGCTTCGAGTTCCGCGCAGTGGGGGCAAATCCGCAGGCGGCACAGACTGCGGGCATCAATGTTCCGCGGGCCACCATCTTAGTGATGGCGCTCGCCGGAGGCCTGGCGGGCATGTCCGGCGTAGCCCAGGTAGCGGGTACGGAGAAGGTGCTCACAGACGGCGTGGCCGCAACCTACGGTTTCGACGCAATCACCGTGGCACTGCTGGGGCGTTCGACGCCGTGGGGGACCTTTGCTGCAGGCCTGCTGTTTGGAGCCTTCCGCGCCGGGGCTGTCCAGATGCAGATTCAGACGGGTACACCTATCGACATCGTGCTCGTAGTCCAGTCGCTCATCGTCCTGTTCATTGCGGCTCCGCCGCTGGTCCGGGCCGTCTTTGGATTGAACCCGCGTAAGAAGCGCAATAAGCCGCGCCAAACCGGATCCAATCCGGAATCCCGCCAGGCACAGAAAGCAGCAGCCACCGGAGGTGCAGCATGAGCACAACAGCAATATCGCCCGGCCCGGGGACACCCGGACCAGAGGCCGCTGAGACAGGGAAGCTTCAGTCCACTTCCGCCAAGCCCGTCACCTGGAAAACCCCGGTACTGCTTGGTGCGCTGGGCATTGTGGCATTGGTGATTTTCGGCCTGACGGCACCCAACCGCACGGCAACGTTCGGGATCTCCACGGGCAGTGATTTTTTCCAGTTGCCTGCGCTGGACGTCAATGCCCTTTCCGGCGGCATCGTCCTGTCCGCCCTGATGCTGGGGCTTGCCGCGTATTCCGTCTACCTGAAAATAAAAAACCGGCCCACGCCGGTCTGGGTGGTCATTGTCTTCGTCGTCCTGTTCGCGGCCGCGTTCCTTGTCTGGGTCGTCGGCGGCGCCCGCACTCCCAGCATCTCCCTGGCCGGGCTGATCGCCGGCAGCGTCACGCTGGCAGTTCCGCTGGTCTTCGGTTCCCTGTCCGGAGTGCTCTGCGAGCGGGTAGGCGTGGTCAACATTGCCATCGAAGGCCAGCTTCTGGGCGGCGCCTTCACGGCCGCCATCGTTGCCAGCATCACCCAGAACGCCTTCGTTGGACTGTTGGCTGCGGCCATCGCCGGAGCCATCGTTTCCATGGTGCTGGCACTGTTCAGCATCAAATATCTCGTCAACCAGATCATTGTGGGCGTGGTGCTCAACGTCCTGGTTTCCGGTATCACAGGGTTCCTCTTCAGCACGGTAATGCAGGAGAACCCCGGACGCTTCAACTCGCCACCGGGCCTGGGTGTCATTGATATCCCGGTGCTTTCCAGCATCCCCATCATCGGACCCATCCTGTTCAAGCAGTCCCTGGTGGGATACCTGATGTACGTGGCAGTGGCCGTGGTGTGGGTGGGACTCTACAAGACCAGGTGGGGCCTGCGGGTCCGGGCAGTGGGGGAGCACCCGCAGGCTGCTGACACCATGGGCATCAAAGTCAACGCCACCCGGTTCTGGAACGTGACGCTTGGTGGTGCCATCGCCGGCATCGGAGGTTCCTTCTTCACCCTGGTTGCCATCGACAGCTTCACCAAGGAAATCTCCGGTGGCCGCGGCTTCATTGCCCTGGCAGCCCTGATCTTCGGCCGCTGGAACCCCATCGGCGCGTTTTTTGCAGCCTTGCTGTTCGGTTTCGCAGACAACCTGCAAAGCATCGTCACCATCATTGGAACCCCCGTACCCAGCCAGTTCATGGCCATGCTGCCGTACCTCGTGACAGTCCTGGCCGTGGCCGGGCTGGTGGGCAGATCCAGGGGACCGGCCGCCAGCGGCATCCCCTACGTTAAGGGTTGACGGTCATGCCTGCTCCGTTGGCCCACGAGACGGCCATTGACTGGAAGGTGCTGGAGGCTGCGGCTAAAAGCGCCATGGAGAATGCCTACGCCCCGTATTCGAAGTTTCCGGTAGGGGCTGCAGCCCTGACCACCGATGGCAGGATTGTCAGCGGCTGCAACGTGGAGAATGCCAGCTATGGCCTGACTCTCTGCGCCGAATGTGCCCTGGTAGGCAACCTGCACATGAGCGGGGGTGGCCGGCTCCGGGCCTTCTACTGCGTGGATGGGGCCGGCAACGTCCTGATGCCGTGCGGCCGCTGCCGTCAACTCCTGTACGAATTCCGGGCTCCCGACATGGAGCTCATGACCACCCAAGGCATTAAGAGCATGGACCAGGTGCTACCTGACGCCTTCGGTCCCGAACACCTGGAGGATCCCCGGTGACTGACAGCAGCGCAGCCCACGCATCATCAAGCAAGACTGGCCACGAGGCCTTCGATGCCGTCGATATCATCCGCATCAAGCGGGACAAGGGCACTCTGAGCCCGGACCAGATCGACTGGACCATCGATGCCTATACGCGAGGTGCCATCGCGGACGAGCAAATGGCGGCCCTTAACATGGCCATTCTGCTCAACGGCATGGACGGCAACGAGATTGCGCGCTGGACCAAGGCGATGATTGCGTCGGGCGAGCGAATGGACTTCTCCAGCCTCCGCAGGCCCGACGGCGGCGTCAAAGCCACCAGCGACAAACACAGTACAGGGGGTGTAGGGGACAAGATCACGCTGCCGCTGGCGCCGTTGGTTGCCGTCTTTGGCGTGGCTGTTCCCCAGCTCTCAGGCCGCGGCCTGGGGCACACCGGCGGAACCCTGGACAAACTGGAGTCCATTCCGGGCTGGCGGGCGTCACTGAGCAACGACGAGATGCTGGCCCAGCTTCAGGACGTGGGCGCCGTAATCTGTGCTGCCGGTGCCGGTCTGGCCCCGGCGGACAAGAAGCTGTATGCCCTCAGGGACGTGACCGGCACGGTGGAAGCCATCCCGCTCATCGCCTCCTCCATCATGAGCAAGAAAATCGCCGAGGGAACCGGCTCACTGGTCCTGGACGTGAAGGTGGGCTCCGGTGCGTTCATGAAGGATGAAGCCATGGCCCGCGAACTCGCACGGACCATGGTGGAGCTGGGCAAGGATGCCGGCGTGAACACCGTTGCCTTGCTCACCAACATGAATACGCCGCTGGGCCTGGCGGCGGGGAACGCCATCGAAGTGGAGGAATCGGTGGAGGTACTCGCCGGCGGCGGTCCGGATGACGTCGTTGAACTGACCGTCCGGCTGGCCGAGGAGATGCTGGCCTGCGCTGGAGTGCCTGACGCCGATCCTGCCGCGGCACTGAAGGACGGCCGGGCGATGGACGTCTGGAACCGAATGATCGAAGCCCAGGGCGGCGATCCGCGGGCTGCGCTCCCGGTGGCTCGGGAATCAGAAACCATCTATGCACCGGCTGACGGGGTCCTGGTTGAACTCGACGCCTTGGCGGTAGGCGTCGCGGCCTGGCGCCTCGGTGCAGGGCGGGCAAGGAAGGAAGACGCTGTCCAGGCCGGCGCAGGAGTGCGGATGCATGCGAAACCTGGCGCGCTTGTGCGCGCGGGTGAGCCCCTGATGACCTTGCTGACGGACACACCTGAACGGTTCGACCGTGCCCGGCAGGCCCTGGAGACTGCCGTTGTTATTGCCCCGGAGGGTGCCAGGCCTGCCCAGCAGCTCATCATCGACCGAATCGCATAACAGCAATGCAGGCCATCAACGACTTCATTCTGGCAGGAGCATCCCAACCCTGGGTGCTGCTGCTGATCCTGGCCTGCTGCATTATTGACGGTTTCTTCCCCCCGGTTCCCAGTGAATCAGTGGTGGTAGGGCTGGCCGCCGTGTCAGCCAGCGCCGGCCAGCCGAACGCCGGCCTGCTGATGCTTGTGGCGGCTGCGGGGGCCTTCACCGGAGATAACATCGCCTACCTCATTGGCCGCAAGGTCGGTACCAAGCGGTGGCGCTGGATGCGTGGGCCCAGGATGCAGTCAGCGTTCAGATGGGCGGGAGGAGAATTACGCAAGCGCCCCGCCTCCCTGATTCTGGTTGCCAGGTTCATTCCCATTGGCCGAGTGGCAGTGAACCTCACGGCCGGGGCCACCGGATACGCCCACTTGCGGTTTGTGCTGCTGACGCTGCTTTCAGCTGTGCTGTGGGCAGCCTATTCAGTGTCCATTGGCTTGTTCTTTGGCAACTGGTTCAAGGACAACCACCTGCTGGCTGCAGTCATTGCCATTGTCTGCGCCGTGGCGCTGGGCATCATCGTAGACATTGTGATCAACAAGATTCGCGGGAAGGATCCCGTAGTGGACCGCATCCGCGACACAGGACCCTGATCAGGACCCTGGTGGGACCCTGAGCCGACCCTGGTTTCCCGGCGGCAGTCCACCCGCGTGTACACCCCTGGGAGGAGCCTGAAGCCCAGTAAATCAGCCTCCGGGCCGACGGTTTCACGACCCTGAGCCGATAGTTTTGGATGCAGTGTCCCGCGGTTGGAGCGTAGCGAACGACGTCCCTGCCGTGGGACACTGAATCACCCGTCAATTAGCTGTGGCAGCATCACTTTTCGCTAGGAGCGAGACCGCGTGGAGTTTATCAATGAGGCAGTGCTCCATGCAGCAGGACAATGGTGGATTTATCCCATCCTTCTGCTGTTTTTCTTTGTTGACGGCTTTGCCATGGTGGTGCCCAGCGAGACCCTCATCGTTGCCCTCGCGGCGTTCGCCCGGGTCAGCGGCGAGCCCAACCTGTGGATCCTTGGAACCACTGCACTGATCGGTGCCATCGCGGGCGACAACATGGCCTTTTTGCTGGGCCGCAAGATCGGGCTGGAACGCTGGAGATGGATGCGCCGGGCAAAAGTCCGGAAGGTGCTTGGCTGGGCCCGGTACGAGCTGGACAAGCGGGGCGCTGTCCTCATCTTCACCGCCCGTTACATTCCCTGGGGGCGTGTGGCAGTCAACTATGTGGCCGGGAGCACGGGGTTCTCCCACCGGCGGTTCTTCCTGCTGGATGCCTTCGCCTGCATTACCTGGGTGGGATATTCGATAGGAATCGGCCTGCTGGCCAGCTCCTTCCCCTGGCTGCACCACAACCCGCTCCTCAGTGCCGGAATCGCCGTCGTTTTCGCCATTGTGCTCGGGATCGCCCTGGACCACCTCCTGCGCTGGTGGCACAAGCATCTTGCCCGCAAGGACGCGGAAGTGGTGGACGAATGGCTCGACGGCGGCCAGGCCACCGCCCAGCCCACCGTCGCTTCGCCTACCCTGTTGGCCGCCGCCGCGGCAGAACCGGAGCCTGGCACCAAGTAGCGGCTGGCGTTAGTTGCCTGCCAACCCTAAGGTTGGAACGTGACTGAGCCAATAGCTGACACTGCCCCTGCCATCGATTTCGATTTGAAGAGCCTCCCGAAGGTCTCCCTGCACGACCACCTGGACGGTGGGCTGCGCCCCGCCACCATCATTGAGCTGGCGGACGCCGTAGGGCACCAGCTGCCCTCCACTGACCCGGTTGCGTTGGGTGAGTGGTTCCGTGAGTCCGCAAACTCAGGGTCTTTGGTCCGGTACCTGGAGACCTTCGACCACACAGTCGCCGTGATGCAGACCAAAGAAGGTCTCTTCCGTGTGGCCAAGGAGTTCGTGGAGGACCTGGCAGACGACGGCGTTGTGTACGGTGAGGTGCGTTGGGCCCCCGAACAGCACCTCCAGCAGGGCCTCACCCTCGACGAAGCAGTCGAGGCGGTGCAGGCGGGGCTTGAGGCCGGCACCGATTCCGTAGCCGAATCCGGGCGCGAGATCCAGGTGGGCCAGCTCATCACCGCCATGCGCCATGCCGACCGCGGCCAGGAGATCGCCGAACTTGCTGTCCGGCACCGCAACAGGGGAGCGGTTGGCTTCGACATCGCCGGCGCCGAGGACGGATTCCTGCCTTCCCGGTTCCGTGACGCGTTCACCTACCTTGCCCGGAACAACTTCCCGGCCACCGTCCACGCAGGCGAGGCCGCCGGACTCGAAAGCATCCAGTCCGCCCTGGTTGACGGACGCGCCCTCCGCCTGGGCCATGGTGTCCGGATTGCCGAGGACATCCTCGTGGAATTCGGCGACGATGATGATGAGGCGGGAGACCGTGGCCACGACGAAGAGGACATCGGCCTGGTGACCCTCGGAGACCTGTCCAGCTGGATCCGCGACCGCGGCATCGCACTGGAAATCTGCCCGTCCTCAAACCTGCAAACGGGAGCCATTGCCGGGTTTGGTGAAGGAATCGACAGCCACCCGGTGGATATGCTCTACCAGCTGGGTTTCAACGTCACCATCAATACGGACAACCGGCTGATGAGCGGGGTCACCCTGACTGACGAGTTCGAACTCCTGGTGGAGACTTTCGACTACGATCTTGACGATCTGCTCGAGCTGACCCTGAATGCCGCCGAAGCCGCCTTCCTGCCGCTGGAGGAAAAAGAGGCGCTGGTGGAGTACATTAACGACGCCTACGGCAGCCTTGGCTAACGACTTCGCTGGCACGTCCGGTTCAGCCGCGGCTCCCTCCCCTTCCGGGGCCGTGGCTGACCTGGTGGAGAAGATTGCAGCTTTGCGCGAGCGTTGTCCCTGGATGGGTGCCCTCACCCACGCTTCACTGGTGGAGTACCTGATCGAGGAAGCCTATGAAACGGCCGAAACCATCGAAACCGGTGGCCCGGATACCGAATTGCGCGGTGAGCTGGGCGATGTGCTGCTGCAAGTGGTCCTGCACGCGCGGCTCGCCGAGGAGCGCGGTGCATTCGACCTCGCGGACGTAGCCCGGGCGCTGGCGGCGAAGATGGTCCGGCGCAATCCGCACGTGTTCCGCCCGAACGGGACCCTGCAGGATTCGTTTCCGGCCACGGTCCAGGAGATCGAGCGCACATGGGACGCCGTCAAGAGGGAAGAGATGCCCGGACGCGGCAGCGCTTTCGAAGGAATCCCTGACTCACTGCCGGCACTGGCCAAAGCACAGAAGACGCTGGACCGTGCGGAGCGGTCCGGGACCCCGGTAGACCTGGCTGAGGCGCCCACCGCAGATACGGAAGAAGAACTGGGTGACTACCTGCTCGCCGTCGTCGCTTCCGCGCGTACTAAAGGTCTCGACGCAGAGCGTGCCCTGCGCGCCGCCATCAGGCGTGTAACGCTGGGCTCTCCGGATTAGTTTTGCCGTAACGCTGGACACTCTGGACTAGGCTAGTCCGTGACGAGGTGGTCCACCTCTCCCAAGTTTCCCAGTAGATCGCTTCCACCATAAGGAGCAAATTCATGGCGCTTATCGATGCCATCCACGCCCGCGAGATCCTCGATTCCCGCGGCAACCCGACCGTAGAAGTTGAAGTACTGCTTTCCGATGGCCAGATCGGCCGTGCGGCTGTTCCTTCGGGCGCTTCCACCGGTGAGCACGAAGCCGTTGAACTCCGCGATGGAGACAAGGGACGCTACCTGGGCAAGGGCGTACAGAAGGCCGTTGACGCTGTCATCGACCAGATTGCCCCCGCCCTGTCCGGATTCGACGCAACGGACCAGCGCAGCATCGACCAGGCCATGATCGACCTCGACGGCACGCCGAACAAGAGCAAGCTCGGCGCCAACGCCATCCTGGGTGTTTCGCTGGCGGTGGCTAACGCCGCTGCCGCCTCGGCGGACCTGCCGCTCTACAAGTACCTCGGCGGCCCCAACGCCCATGTACTGCCCGTTCCGCTGATGAACATCCTCAACGGCGGCTCCCACGCCGATTCCGACGTCGACATCCAGGAATTCATGGTTGTCCCGATTGGCGCCGAAACCTTCTCCGAGGGCCTTCGCTGGGGTGTTGAGGTGTACCACGCCCTCAAGGCAGTGCTGCAGGCCAAGGGCCTGTCCACCGGCCTGGGTGACGAGGGCGGCTTCGCCCCGAACCTGCCGTCCAACCGTGCCGCCCTGGACCTGATCCAGGAAGCCATCAAGAATGCCGGCTACACGCCGGGAACGGACATTGCCCTTGCCCTGGACGTTGCCTCCTCCGAGTTCTTCAAGGACGGCGCCTACCAGTTCGAAGGCAAGGCACTGAGCGCGAATGACATGAGCGCCTACTACGCCGAGCTGGTTGCAGACTACCCGCTGGTCTCCATCGAGGACCCGCTGGATGAGAACGACTGGGACGGCTGGAAGACCCTCACGGACACCATCGGTGACAAGGTGCAGCTGGTAGGCGACGACCTCTTCGTCACCAACCCGGTCCGCCTGCAGCAGGGCCTGGACACCAAGACCGCGAACTCGCTGCTGGTGAAAGTCAACCAGATCGGTTCGCTGACCGAGACGCTTGACGCCGTCAGCCTGGCGCAGCGCGCCGGGTACACCACCATCACCTCACACCGCTCCGGCGAGACCGAGGACACCACCATCGCTGACATTTCGGTGGCAACCAACGCCGGGCAGATCAAGACCGGCGCGCCGGCCCGCTCCGAGCGCGTAGCCAAGTACAACCAGCTGCTGCGTATCGAAGAAGAACTCGATGATGCCGCCCGCTACGCAGGCCGCAGCGCCTTCCCGCGTTTCAAGGGCTAATACCGGCTCAATCGACAGGCCGGTAGCTATGGTGGAATGACCATGGCTGCCGGTCTTGTTGTTGGATCGACATCCCGGCCGCCGGCTGGACCACGTTACAGGAGTGTCATGGCTACCCGCCGTCCCAACGTTCCCAGGGTTTCCCAAGCGGCCCGGGCATCCGATGCCGAAGAAGGCGCTGATGTCATCCGCGCCGATTTTGGTGCTGGTGCGCGGACTGTTGCCGGGAGGACCGAAGGCACGGCGGCAAATTCCCGGATATCGCCAGTCCGGGAGAGCACAGGCCGGGTTGGTACAGCACAGGAAAGCGAGTCCGGGAACGGCGGCTCCAAGAAACAGGAAGCATCGGGCACAGACACTGCGCCCCCTGAGGACCAGGACCCGATTCCTGCCAAAGCCTTCTCCGGCAGGATGCTGGCACTCGCCGTCGTGATGATCGCCATCACCGTCATGCTGGCACCCACCGTCAAGATTTACCTCGATAAGCGCGCTGAAATATCCGCCCTGAATGCCGACATTGCCAGTAAGCAGGCGGAGCAGGCGGAGCTCAACCAGCAGATCTCGCGGTGGCAGGATCCCAACTACGTCAAGCAACAGGCCCGCGACCGCATTAACATGGTCATGCCTGGTGAGACCAGTTACTGGGTGTTTGGCAGCGACGTTACGGCAGAGACCCCGCCGGATGCATCGGCCGGCGCAGCTGCCGGAAGTGCCATAGATGTCCCGTGGGTGGACGCCCTGTGGGAATCTGTCAGGCGCTCCGGCACGGACTGACCGGCGCACTGCTTCACCATCATTCCGCGGCGCCCGCCGCGTGTCCTGCGGCAAACCGCCGGATAATCCCGGGCAGGAAGGACAGCCATGGAACGGAACCCGGTACCAGCAGCAGAGGAATCGCGCCGCCCTACGCCGCACGATCTCGAGGTGCTCAGCCGCCAATTGGGCCGACCGGTCCGCGACGTCGTCGAAATACCTGCCCGCTGTGTCTGCGGGAATCCGCTGGTTGCTGCCACCGCCCCCCGGCTCAGCAACGGAACCCCGTTTCCCACGACGTTTTATCTGACACACCCGGTGATCACGGCTGCGGTTTCCCGGCTTGAGGCCGGTGGCACCATGAACGCCATGAACGAGCGCCTCGAAGCGGAAGACGCCCTGGCCGCCCACTACCGGGCCGCCCACGAGGAATACCTGCAGGCCAGGTCCGAAATAGGGCAACGGTCCGGCATTGGTGCCGTCCCCGAGATCGACGGCATTTCCGCCGGAGGCATGCCCACACGTGTTAAGTGCCTGCACGTCCTGGTGGGCCACTCCCTGGCAGCAGGTCCCGGCGTGAACCCGCTCGGTGACGAAGCCCTGGCCCTCATCACGGACTGGTGGACGGCGGACCGCTGCTACTGCACCGGAGCCTGGGACACCACGGGAGAGGCTCCTGACCGTGACCTGAGCAGGCATGGCCCGCAGGGACTCCCGGAAATTGTTGGCCGTCCTGCCCCTGTTCGCAAATCGGCTACAGAGAGGAATCACCAATGACACGTGTTGCAGCCATTGATTGCGGTACTAACTCCATTCGCCTTTTGATTGCGGACATTGAACGTTCCGAAGGGCAAAAGTTCCCGACGCTGACGGATGTGGTCCGTGAGATGCGCGTGGTCCGGCTGGGCCAGGGTGTGGACGCAACGGGGGAGTTTGCCGCAGAAGCGCTTGAGCGCACCCTCGCAGCAACGGCGGATTATGCTGAACTCATCAGGGAGCACCAGGCCACAGCAATCCGCTTTGTAGCCACCTCGGCCACCCGTGATGCCCGCAACAGGGAGATCTTTATTGACGGCGTCCGGGAACTCCTCGGTGTGGAGCCGCAGGTAATCTCCGGTGACGAGGAAGCCGCCCTTTCCTTTGCCGGTGCCAGCAGCGTACTGCCCATCGCCGACGGCGACCACGTCCTGGTCGTGGACCTGGGCGGCGGCAGTACCGAATTCGTGCTGGGCACCGCCGCCGGGGTTACCGCCGCGCTGTCTGTCGACGTCGGCTGTGTCCGGATGACCGAACGGCACCTGCGCAGCGATCCCCCCACTGCAGCAGAAATTGCAGCGGCAGAAAAAGATGTGGACGCTGCCATTGAATCGGTGAGGCAGGTGGTGCCGCTGGAGAAGGCCACCGCCGTCGTTGGTGTTGCCGGCTCCGTCACCACGATCACAGCGCATGCCTTGGAGCTGCCGGAGTACCTGCCATCGGCCATCCATGGGACCGGGCTGAGTATCAAGGAACTGCGTGCCGCCGCTGATGACTTGCTGGCCTCCAGCAGGGACGAACGGGCGGCGTTGCCGTACATGCACCCGGGCAGGGTGGATGTCATTGGCGCCGGCGCCTTGGTATGGCGGCGCATCCTGGAACGACTGGCCGGCCTGACCGATGGCAGGATCGATTCAGCGACAGCGAGCGAGCACGATATTCTTGACGGGATTGCCCTGAGCATCGGCTAACTGCATGTCAACCGGCCGGGTTCACCGCACGAGCATTGGAATTGAATGACCAGAGCACCAGGCCGGCTTCGACGGACCACAGCGTCACTGCTGGCAGCTGTTCTGGCGGGCGGCGGATTGCTGATCGGCAACGCCCTGCCGGCGGCCGCAGACGCACTGCGCGACAAGGAACACTGGCTGACCGGTTCCGGTATCACCAAGGCCTGGGAGGTTTCCAAAGGCGCGGGCGTCACAATTGCCGTCATCGACAGTGGTGTGGATGGTTCCCACCCGGACCTCAAGGGAGCTGTCGCCGGTGGCTACGATGCCTCCGGTGCGGGCAGCCCTGATGGCCTCAAGAGCATCGGCATCAAGCCGGAGCATGGCACCTTGGTGGCAACCATGCTGGTCGGCCGCGGGCACCAGCCGCCCCCCAGCACGGAAAGCCCCAGCCCCAGCCCCAGTGCCAGTCCGTCGTCCGTTCCGGCCCCCGGCCCCGGCGGGCCGGATGGCGTCATCGGCGTGGCGCCGGAGGCGCAGATCCTGGCTGTGTCCACGTGGCTGGGTTCACAGAATCCGGGCGGCAAGAGCGATCTGGACCAGATTCCCGACGCCGTTCGCTGGGCCGTGGACAACGGCGCGGACATTATCAATATCTCCCTTGGCAGCACCTCTCCTCAGTGGCCGCAGAGCTGGGACGCGGCTTTCCTGTATGCCGAGCAAAAGGATGTCGTCGTCGTCGCCGCTGCAGGCAACCGCGTGGGCGGCAACGTCCAGGTGGGCGCCCCTGCCACCATTCCCGGCGTACTGACCGTAGCCGGACTGGACAGGGCCGGCGTCGCAAGCGTCGACTCGTCCTCCCAGGGCATCGCCATTGGAGTTGCAGCCCCGGCCGAGGACCTTGTGGGCGGACTCCCGGGTGGCCAGTATGCGGAATGGGAAGGAACCTCCGGAGCCACCCCGATTGTTTCCGGGGTCGCCGCGCTGATCCGGTCGAAGTGGCCGGATATGCCCGCCAGGGACGTCATCAACAGGATCGTCAGCACTGCCAAGGACGCCGGCGCGCCCGGCAAGGATCCGCTGTACGGCTTTGGCGTCCTTGATGCTGAGGCGGCACTAACAGCGGACGTACCAAGGGTCAGCCAAAACCCGTTGGGGACGATTGCAGCATGGATTCAGGTGCACCGCCGGGGCCAGGCCCCCAGTGCATTGCCTCTGCCCACCTCCGATGCCGCACCGGCCCAGCCCACCTTGCCGGCCGCGACCGTCCCGGCCGCAGTACCGCCCTCCGCCCGCGATTCCATGGTCGCGGGCGCCGTGGTCATAGGTTTTGCAGCCCTGTTCGTGGTGATGATCGCGGTGGCCGCTTTCCAGTTGCGGCGGGCGTACCGGAACCCCGCACTGTTTCGGGAAGAAGCCGATACCGGCGTGGTGGAGAAGGTCGAAAACGTAAGGCAAACGTAGTTAGTGAAGATTTTCACAAAGTGTTGTACTCTTAAATTATGGCAACCACCCCAGAGCTCCAGGACCGTCCCCGGGTACTCGTCGTCGGCGGCGGATACGTCGGCCTGTACGTAGCACTCAAACTGCAGAAGAAGATCGCGAATGCAGGTGGCATCGTCACCCTCGTGGATCCACTGCCCTACATGACCTACCAGCCCTTCCTCCCCGAAGTAGCCGGTGGCAACATCGAAGCGCGCCACGCTGTGGTCTCGCACCGCCAGCACCTCAAGCAGACGGAGCTGATTCAGGGCCGGGTTGCCTCCATCGATCACGCCAACCGTACTGCCGTGATTTCTCCGGCGGACGGCGGCGCCAACTTCGAGATTCCTTACTTCGACGTTGTCCTGGCGGCAGGCGCCATCACCCGCACCTTCCCGATCAAGGGCCTCGCGGACAAGGGCATTGGCCTGAAGACCATCGAAGAGGCCGTGGCGCTGCGCAACAAGGTGCTTGACCGCATCGAGGTTGCCTCCGTCATGACTGATCCTGCGGCCCGCGCCAAGGCTCTGACCTTCGTTGTTGTCGGCGGCGGCTTCGCCGGCATCGAGTGCATCACCGAGATGGAAGACCTCGCCCGCGCTGCCGTTCGGAACAACCCGCGCATCAGGCAGGAGGAAGTCCGCTTCGTCCTGGTTGAAGCCATGGGCCGCATCATGCCTGAAGTCACCCAGAAGCAGGCCGAATGGGTCGTGGAGCACCTGCGCAGCCGCAATATCGAAGTACTGCTGAACACCTCGCTGGATAACGCAGAAACCTCCATCAAGCTCATCAACATGGCAGACAAGTCGCCTGCCCAGGAGTTCGAAGCGGACACCCTCGTCTGGACTGCCGGTGTGCAGGCCAACCCGATGGTCCGCTCCACTGACTTCCCGCTGGAGCCCCGCGGCCGTGTCCGCGTCCTGCCTGACCTCCGCATCGCCGGTGATGAAGGCATCATCGAGAACGCCTGGGCCGCTGGCGACATCGCCGCCGTTCCGGACCTCACGGGCAGCGGCCTCCCGGACGGCACTTGCGTCCCCAACGCCCAGCATGCACTGCGCCAGGCCAAGCGCCTCGCAAAGAACCTGTGGGCCTCCCGCTGGGAGAAGCCGCTCCACGACTACAAGCACAAGAACCTCGGCGCTGTCGCAGGTTTTGGTGAGTGGAAGGGTGTTGCCAACATCAACCTGCTGGGCCGCATCGGGCTCAAGGGCGGACTTGCCTGGCTTGCGCACCGTGGCTACCACGGCATGGCAATGCCCACCTTCGAGCGTAAGTTCCGCGTAATTTTCGGCTGGATTCTGTCCTTCTTCATGGGCCGCGACACCACGCAGCTCCTTGACTTGGACCGCCCGCGCGCTGCATTCGTTGCCGCTGCCACGCCTGCACCCAAGCCGGCCGCGGCCGCTCCGGAGAAGTCCGCCGAAGCGCCGGCAGCAGGGGCGCCCGGTTCTGCCGAAGCCACCAAGGTGGACGCACAACAGAGCGTACCTGCCAACGCAAAATAGCATCAGCCACTGATGTACGACGGCGGCCGCTCCCTTCGGGGGGGCGGCCGCCGCTATGTGTGGGCTGCTTTTAATCCGCCTGTCCTCCAAGTGTCCGGGCAGGCAGTTGCCTACACTGGCCTCATGATCGACGAAAAACAACTCGCTTCCCTGTTGTCATCCCTCAGACCGGCACTTCGCGCAGAGGAGTATGTCTACGCCAAGTGGCCGGAGGGCGAGCCGGTGGAAGAAGGCCTCGCCGCCGTTATCCGGGAAGCGGAAGGAACGACGGCGGTCCTTGCCAGGGAGCGGGCGGACCAGCTTGGCCTGGATTATTCCTTCATTGCCGCCTGGATCACCCTCGAGGTCCGGTCCGCCCTGGACGCTGTTGGCCTTACAGCAGCAGTCAGCAGCGCACTGACGGCAGCGCACATCAGCTGCAACGTCCTGGCCGGACTCCACCACGACCATCTCCTGGTGCCGGCCGCTGATGCCGCCAGGGCCATGGAGACCCTCCGTGAGCTGTCCGCAGCCCACTCGGGAGGCCAGCCTGCGCCTGACGCGGCGTCGCTGGTGCTCCGGAGCGAGGTGTCGGCAGACCGTCCGGCGATCCTTGAACTCGTGGGCCAGGCGTTTGCGGTGTCTCCCGCGACCGGCCAGCCCGTTGACGGTACACCCGTGGAGGTCGGCCTGCTGCAGCAACTGTTTGATGCTGAGGAATACCTTCCCGAGCTCAGCATTGTGGCTGAGGTGGGCAACGAGATTGTAGGCTACTCAATCAGTACCCGCGCCGTGGTGGACGGTCTGCCCTTGCTGGGGCTTGGACCGATTGGCGTGGTTCCCAGGCTGCAGCAGCACGGGATCGGCTCCGCCCTGATGGCGGAAACCATCAGGCGCGCCAACACCGCAGGGGAGCTTGGCATTGCCTTGCTGGGCAGCCCCGACTACTACGCGAGGTTCGGCTTTGTTCCTGCGGAATCGTTCGGGATTGCTGCACCGGACGAAGCATGGGGACGCTATTTCCAGTTCCTTCCGCTGGCACTCTGGCCCGGGGGAGTCAACGGTACCTTCCGGTTCGCGCGGCCGTTCGCCCGGCTCTGACGGGATATCATGGACGCGGCGCCCCAGTAGCCCAATTGGCAGAGGCAGCGGACTTAAAATCCGCGTGTTGTGGGTTCGAGTCCCACCTGGGGTACAAAATGTGTCCTTCATGCGCCGCGCCCTGATTTCCCCTAGGCAACGACTGTTATAAGGATGTGACCGTAGTCACTTATGTTCGGGGGAGAATTGCATTAGCTTGAGTTAAATCAGGAACACCTGACCCACCGCATCAAAGGCCGTTCGCACCTTTCGATCGAGGAGATTCTCAATGATTTCACTCCACCCGGGGGCACCCCGAGCAGCCAAGCTCACAGCGCTTGGCATCGGTTTCGCCCTTTTGGCTACTGCATGTGGTGGCACCACCACCCCCAGCGCCACCGAAACCTCCGCCCCAACGTCCGAATCAGGTATCTCCTGCCCGGCTCCGGGTGAGACTGCAGGCGGGTCGGCGCCCGCAACAGCCGGCGGGTCCGAAGCTGTTCCGCCTTCTACCACCACAGCCCCCGTTCCGCTGAAGCTCGGATCACTGCTGCCTACCACAGGTTCGCTGGCATTCCTCGGCCCGCCCGAAATCGCCGGCGTTAACCTCGGCATCAAGGAAGTCAATGACGCCGGCGGCGTCCTCGGCAGTCCGGTGGAAGTAATTCACCGCGATTCCGGCGATACCAAGACCGACATTGCCACGCAGTCAACCACCGCCCTCCTGGGCTCGGGAGTGAGCGCCATTATTGGTGCGGCTTCTTCGGGTGTTTCCAAGACTGTGATCAACCAGATCACCGGCGCAGGTGTCATCCAGTTCTCCCCGGCGAACACTTCCCCGGACTTCACCACCTGGGACGACAAAGGGCTGTACTGGCGTACTGCACCCTCTGACGTCCTCCAGGGAAAGGTGTTGGGCAACTACATGGCAACCTGTGGTGCGCAGACTGTCGGCATGATCGTCCTTAATGACGCTTATGGCACCGGCCTCGCCACCAACATCAAGTCGGCCGTTGAGTCTGCCGGCGGTCAGATCGTCGCTGAGGAGCTCTTCAACGAAGGCGACTCGCAGTTCAGCAGCCAGGTGGATGCCGTTATATCGGCTAAGCCGGATGCGATTGCCCTGATCACCTTCGACCAGGCCAAGAGCATTGTTCCGTTGCTGGTGGGCAAGGGCATTGATCCCACCCAGCTGTTCCTTGTCGACGGCAACACCTCGGACTACAGCAAGGATTTCGACCCCGGAACACTGAAGGGCGCGCAGGGCACCATTCCCGGTACGTTTGCCAAGGATGCCTTCAAGCAGTCCCTGCTGGCTATTGATCCGGCCCTGAAGGACTTCAGCTACGCCGGTGAGTCCTACGACGCCGTCAACCTGGTCGCACTGGCCTCAGAGGCCGCTGCGAGCACCAACGGCGTTGACATCGCCGCGAAGCTCAAGGAAGTCTCGGAGGGCGGTGAGAAGTGCAACAACTTCGCCTCCTGCGTGACTCTGCTCCGCAACGGTGAGGACATTGACTACGACGGCCAGTCCGGTCCGATCACCTTCTCGGACGCCGGTGACCCCACCGAGGCCTTCATTGGCATCTACGAGTACCAGGAAGACAACACCTACAAGCCCGTCAGGGAAGAATTCGGCAAGCTGTAACACCGCGTTCTGACTCTCAGGAACCCCCGTTCGGAGCAATCCGGGCGGGGGTTTCCGTGTTCCGGGGTGATCCTGCTTTGCCGGTTCCTTCTCTCCGGGCCCGCGCTGTCTTGCCGCCCATCGCCAGCAGGAAGCAAAGAAAGGGCCGCTCCATCAGTCGATTGGAGCGGCCCTGTCTGGTCTCGACGGGCCCCGTCTGGTCTGCCGGTAGCTGCGCCGGTAACGGCGTTGCTGGCGGAACCCTAGTTATCGTCCGCCAGTGTTCCCAGGTACAGCTGGATCACCTTCGGGTCCTTCATCAGCTCGCGGCCAGTGCCGGTGTAGGCGTCGCGGCCCTGGTCCAGAACGTAGCCGCGGTCGCAGATCTGCAGGCAGCGGCGGGCGTTCTGTTCCACCATGATCACCGATACGCCTGCACGGTTGATCTCATGGACCCGCAGGAAGGTCTCATCCTGTCTGACAGGGGAGAGGCCGGCCGAGGGCTCATCAAGAAGCAGTACTGCCGGATCCATCATCAGGGCACGACCCATGGCAACCATCTGGCGCTCGCCCCCGGACAGGGAACCAGCCCGCTGCGCCCGCCGCTTGGCGAGGTCCGGGAAGAGCCCGGCTACAAAATCGAACCGTTCCGCAAAGTCCTTGGGCCGTTGGAACATGCCCATCTGCAGGTTCTCTTCGATGGTCAACGAGGCGAACACGTTGTTATTCTGCGGCACGAACCCCACGCCCTGGGTAACCAGCTTGTTGGCTTTCAGACCGGTCAGGTCTTTCCCGCGGACCACTACGGTACCGGAGTGCACCTTGACGAGCCCGAACATCGCCTTGAGCAGGGTGGACTTGCCGGCTCCGTTGGGCCCGATGATGCCGATCAACTCACCCTTGCGGGCTTCAATGCTGCAACCGTTCAGGATGTTCACACCCGGGAGGTATCCGGCCACCAGGTTGGTGACTTTGACGACAGAGTCGTCAGCAGGTGCCGCAGCGGCGGCCGCTGCCGGGCTGGTGGCGCTCATTCTGCCTCCTTGCTGTGGCGGCGGTCCGGTTGTTCCGGATCCGCACGGTCGGGCCTTTCCTTGTGGCCCTGTACAACGGTGTCCACAGCGATGATTCCGGCATTATCGGTGCCGACGATCGATTCCTGGTCCGCTTCCAGTTCGGCCTCAAGTTCCTTGATGCCTTCGGCGTCGCCGAGGTCGACGTCGTGGTGGGCACCCAGGTACGCATCGATGACGGCAGGATCCTTCATGACCTCGCCGGGCGGTCCTTCCGCAACGATCCTGCCTTCCGCCATCACCACCACCCAATCCGCAATGTGCCGGACCATGTGCATGTCGTGCTCAACGAACAGTACGGTCATGCCCTCGGATTTGAGGTTCTTGACGTGGTCCAGCAGGGACTGGGTCAGGGCCGGGTTCACACCGGCCATGGGCTCGTCCAGCATCACCAGTTTGGGCCTGACCATCAAAGAGCGTGCCATCTCGAGCAGTTTGCGCTGTCCCCCGGAGAGGGAAGCCGCGTAATCGTCCTTCTTGTCATCCAGTTTGAACTTCTTCAGCAGGACCTCGGCCTGGGCCGTAATCTGCTTTTCCTGGCTGCCCCAGATGCCCTTGAACAGGGCCTTTGACAGCTTCTCGCCGGCCTGTTTCGACGCGCCCAGCCGCATGTTCTCCATAACCGTGAGCTTGCCCATGACCTTGGTCAGCTGGAACGTGCGCACCATGCCCATACGGGCCACCTTGTAGGAGGAAACGCCAGCCAGGCTGTTGCCTTCAAACTGCCACTTTCCACTGTTCGGAGTGTCAAAACCCGTCAGCAGGTTGAAGAGCGTGGTCTTGCCGGCACCGTTGGGGCCGATCAGTGCCGTGATCTTATGTCGCGGAATTTCGAGGTATTCGACGTCGACGGCGTTAATGCCGCCGAAGGTCCGGGTGACGTTCTCCGCCACGAGGATGGGATCGCGTTTCTTGCAGCCCGGAGTGTTCGCTGCTGCCGCGATCGGCCGCGAATCAGTCATGTAATCCACCGTGTCATCGGTGAAACCGTGTGTGGCGTTTTCGCCGCTGGTGCTCATGCGAATGCCAACTCCTTCTTATTGCCAAAGACGCCTTGCGGCCTGAATATCATCAGGAGCATCAGGGCGACGCCCACCAGGATGTACCGTAATTGGCCGGCCTGGACGGTGGTCAGCCAGGTTATTGCGCCGGATTCGATGAGTCCGTAGAGGAAACTCTGGGTCAGGGACAGGACTACCCAGAAAATCATGGCTCCGACGACCGGACCAAGGACTGTAGCCATGCCGCCAAGCAAGAGGCAGGTCCACAGGAAGAAGGTCAGCTCCGTTCCGTAGTTGGCGGGCTGTACGGCGCCGCGGGGAAGGGTGAAAATCATCCCCGCCAGGGCACCCAGCACGCCACCGATGATCAGGGCCTGCATCTTGTAGGCGTAGACATTCTTGCCGAGCGAACGGACGGCATTTTCGTCTTCGCGGATGCCCTTAAGTACGCGGCCCCAGGGACTCCGCATCAGAAGCCACACCAGGACGCAGCAGACGACCACGAGGGACCATCCCACCACCCTGATGAAGAAATCGCGGTTGTTCATGCCCAGATAGAGGCCCTCAGGGAACGGGTTGAGCAGGTAGAAGCCGCCCTCGAACGCGGCCAGGCCGTTGGCTGAACCGGTGACCGACGTCAACTGGTTGGTGGTCACGACGTACCGGACAATTTCTGCGGACGCGATGGTCACGATCGCCAGGTAGTCAGCCCGCAGCCGGAGCGTAGGGATACCCAGGATGAGGGCGAAGAGGACGGCACAAATGATCGCGACCAGCAACCCGACTAAGAAAGGGACACCGAACGTCAGCGTCGAGATGGCGAAGCCATAGGCGCCTACGGCCATAAAACCGGCCTGACCGAAGTTCAGCAGGCCCGAGTAGCCGAAGTGGACGGCGAGGCCAAGCGCCGCGAGTGCGTAGGCCGCCGTCGTGGGACTGAACAATTCACCGAAAGCACTGGAAAAAATGAATCCGTAATCCATGGCGGTCTCCTAACCAACACGCTCACGGCGACCCAGGATTCCCTGGGGCCGGAAGAGGAGGACAACGATCATGATGACAAGGGCGCCGACGTACTTGAGGTCGGCGGCGAGTCCGAAGACCGTGGTGAGCTCTACGAAGATACCCACCACGACGGAGCCGATCAGCGCCCCGAAGACTGTGCCGAGGCCACCAAGGGTGACGCCCGCGAAGATGAGGAGCAGAATCTGGGAGCCCATGTCGAACGTAACGCCTGGGCGGTAGTAGGCCCAGAGGATGCCCCCCAGTGATGCGAGGACACCGCCCACGATCCACACCAGCCGGATGACGCCGTCGACGTCGATACCGGAGGCGGCAGCGAGTGCGGGGTTGTCCGCCACCGCACGCGTTGCCTTTCCGAGACGTGTCTTCAGGAGCACTATGCCCAGGATGGTGATGACAATTGCGCTGATCAACAGGGACCAGAGGTTGTTCGGTGATATGGAGACAGGGCCGATCTGGACTTCCGCGCTTTGGGCGTAAGGCAGCTGCTGGGTGGCCCCGCCGAAGTACAACTGGATGACGTAGCGAACGGCAAGGGCAAGGCCGATGCTGACGATCATCATAGGGACCAGGCTCATGCCCCGGCGCCGCAGCGGGCGCCATAGTCCGGCATCCTGGGCGTAGCCGAAGAGGCCACCGCCCACCATGGCCAAAATAATGGTGAGCCAGAACGGCAGCCCGATGGCATTGAGCGTGAACACCAGGACAGCGCCCAGCGTCACCATCTCGCCATGGGCGAAGTTTGTGAGCCCGGTGGTGCCGAAGATCAGTGAAAGCCCGACGGCGGCAAGGGCCAGCAGGAGGCCGAAGCTCAGTCCTGCCACCAGGCGGTTGAGCAGGTTCTGGCCAAAGTTCTGATCCTGCACCACGATGCCCTCGCCGAAAGCGAAGATTACCGAGAGGTTGGATGTCTGGCTGAAGGTCACGGTGCGGGGATTTTCCTGGCCCTCGGCCAGTTCGATGCCCTCCGGGAGGGTGGACTCGTCCAGTTCCACCTCGTACGTTCCCTGGGTGGGAACACCGATCCGCCAGGAACCGTTCTCGGCAGATTCGGTTGTTCCGGTGAAATCGCCGCTCTTGGCAGTGATCGTTACGCCAGCGAGCGGTGCCCGGGTGTCATCCCGGAGGAATCCGCTGATGGCGTTTTGGAATGTCTGCTCCGCGGGGGATGGTGACGGGGCAGGGGACGTGGCCTGCGATGCCGGGGCGAGGACCAGCAGGATTGCGATGACCGAGGCCGGAAGGGCTACCAGCACCTTAAGCAATCCGCGGGGCCGCCGGCGGGGCGGGCCTTGGGGTGCGCTTCTCAAGTTGTTAACCTCCACATGGGGTGGAACGGGTGCGCCGGTGGGGACGCTGCGAACGGACGGCACGGACGGGGGCGACTCCCGCAGACAAATGTGAGAATCATCACCCCGCTTGGCTCATGGTACAGCCGCAAACGATGAAAAAAGCGCCGAAAATCTGCTGATAGATCGCGATCGGGTAACAACTGGGGGTTGGCGGAGCGGATCCTACGGGGAGACGCCGGCGAAACTTTTGTTGTTCCAGCCCGCGTCAGCAGTTGCGCGGTGAACTGGTGCATGGCCTGGAAGAGTCACATTTGGGTTGCGCTCACAATTCCCGGGAACCAATGGGCCCGGCAGGGCGTGGGAATTGGTACCGTGAACTATACGTTCGCTTAAGTACGGTACTTACGCTCTCTACGTCACCTATATGGAGGAAAACCGCAATGGCACTTGGCGGAAACCCGATCTTCAACGGAAAGAATTTCCGTGGAGCCACCCAGGCACCGCCTGTCCCGCAGGCTCCGTATGGCAACCAGGGCGGCTACGGCACCCAGACCCAGTACGGTATGCCGCCCCAGGCCATGAGCCAGGAGCAGCTGCAGGATCTTTACAACCGCCCTGCCGCCGGTCCGCTCGACACCGGCCGGATGAGCTACGACGACGTCATCATGAAGACCTTCCTGTGCCTCGGCGCGGTACTTGCCGGCGCAGCCGTCACTTTCGTAGTGGGCATGGGCCTCGCCAGCCTGCTGATGATCGTCGGCGCGCTGGGCGGCTTTGTGTTGGCCATGGTGAACACCTTTAAGAAGCAGCCGTCCCCGGCGCTGATTCTGGCCTACGCCGCTTTGGAAGGCCTCTTCCTGGGTGGCCTCACCCGTATCCTTGATGCCCAGTTTGAGGGCATTGGCCTGCAGGCCGTCCTTGGCACCCTCTCCGTGTTTGCCGTGACTCTCCTCCTGTTCAGGAGCGGCAAGGTCCGCGCCACGCCCAAGGCCATGCGCTTCTTTATGATCGCCATGGTTGGCTACGCGGTCTTCTCCGTCCTCAACCTCGTGCTGATGATGACGGGCCTCAATGACAACCCGTTCGGCCTGCGCAGCGGTATGGTCGGCATCCTCATTGGCGTCTTTGCGATCGGCCTTGCGGCGTTCTCGCTGATCATGGACTTCACGTCCATTGAAGCAGCAGTCCAGGGCGGAGCCCCCGAGCGCTTCTCCTGGACGGCTGCGTTCGGACTGACGGTCACGCTGGTTTGGCTCTACGTGGAGATCATTCGCCTCCTCGCTATTCTGCGTGGCGACGAGTAGTACTTTTTCCAGTAACGGCAATGGCCCCGCCTTCCCGGCGGGGCCATTCTTGTCTTTGTCGAATCTGCTTCTGTTGCACGTGCCTCCATTGCCATGCTGCTGGCCGGAGCCACGCTACTAACTGACCTGGTGCGCTCCGGCAGCGGGAGTAACGGTGAAGATATCCGGTTCCCTGTAGCCTGCATCAGCGAAAGCACGTACGACGGCGGCCCGGACTTCCGCTTCTGCCGCCACGGGGGTGAGGGCGATGGCAGCGCCACCGAAACCCCCACCGGTCATTCGGGCGCCGATTGCACCATGGCCACGGGAGACGTCCACCGCAAGGTCCAGTTCAGGGCAGGAAATCTCAAAATCGTCCCGCATTGAAACATGGCTCGCATCAAGGAGGGCGCCGATGGCTCCCGGTCCTTGGTTTGCCAGCAGCTCTGCGGTCTGCAGGACCCGATCGTTTTCCATCACCACATGGCGCACCCGGCGGAAGGTGACCTCGTCCAGCAGTCCGGACGCCTCCTCCAGGTCTTCCACGCTGACGTCCCGCAGCGCAGGGACCCCCATTACCTCGGCACCCAGTTCGCAGGAGGCGCGGCGCGAGGCATAACCGCCGTCGGCGTGTGAATGCTGCACCTTGGTATCGATGACCAGCATGACGAGGTTTGCCGGTTCAACCTCGAACGGCACCAGCTCGACATTCTGGTTGCGGCAGTCCAGGAAAACGGCGTGCCCCTTGGCGCCCCTCAGCGAGGCTGATTGGTCCATGATGCCCGTGGGCGCACCGACGAAGTCATTCTCCGCCTTCTGCGTCGCCAGGACCATCTCTTCGGCCTGCAGGCCGGCGCCGGTGAGATCGTTCAGCGCCGAAATAACTGCGCATTCGATGGCGTGCGAGGATGACAGCCCGGCACCCAATGGAACATCTGAGTCCAACAACAGGTCAATGCCGGGTACTACGATGCCGCGTTGCTGCAGAGCCCATATGACGCCCAGCGGATATCTGGTCCACCCCTTGGCCGAAGCGCTGTCCAAGGAGGCAGCGTCGGCCGTCGTCAGTCCCTGGCCGCCGTAAGTGGACAGCAGCCTGATAGTCGAATCGGTCCTGGTGGCCACGGCAACCCGTGCCGTTCTATCGATGGCGAAGGGCAGGACGAAACCTTCGTTGTAATCGGTGTGTTCGCCAATCAGGTTCACCCGCCCCGGTGCCTGCCAGACCCCATCGGGGAGCCGACCGAAAGTTTCCTCGAAACGGCGGATCAGAGCATCCGTGTCCAGCGGCGCAGGTACTGCACCCGCCTTGTTTTCATGACTCATGCCAGGGCTCCTTCTGGGGATTCTGTGGCCACAACCGGGGGATTGGCAGGGGTCACTGCCGGAACCTGGACGGACCGAAGCCGCTCAGCCACGGCTTCGGGAGTGGTGTCGTTGATAAAGGCTCCCATGGCGGCTTCTGATCCGGCCAGGAATTTCAGCTTGTCCGCCGCCCGCCTGGGCGAGGTGATCTGAAGATGAAGGTACCCGGACTGCCGCAACGCCGCGTCCGTCGGGGCCTGGTGCCACGCTGAGATGTAGGGCGTGGGGGTGGGGTAGAGGGCGTCAAAGCGCTTGAGCAGTTCCAGGTAGACAACCGCCAGTTCATCCTTTTCTTCGCCCGTCAGCGCGGCAAGATCGGCCACCTGACGGTGCGGGACCAGGTGAACTTCCAGTGGCCAGCGGGCGGCGAAGGGAACATAGGCGCTGAAGTTGGTGCCCTCCAGGACCATGCGGCTGCCGTCTGCGCGTTCTGAGCCGAGGAGCGAACCGGTCAGGGTGGAGCGGCCTCTGGCCTCATCATGGAACTTTTGGGCAGCTGCTGCCATCACTTCGGCGCGGGGGGTGACGTAGGGGTAGGCATAGATCTGCCCGTGAGGGTGGTGCAAGGTGACGCCGATGTCGGCGCCACGGTTCTCGAACGGGAAGACCTGCTTGATACCGGGCAGGGCGCTCAGGACCTCAGTGCGGTGCGCCCAAGCCTCAATGACAGTACGCGCACGGGTTTCACTGAGTCTGCTGAACGAGCCGGTGTGCTCCGGAGTGAAAGCCACAACCTCACAGCGGCCAAAAGCCGGTCCCGTCGTTCCCCATGCAGGATCCTGGGGAATGTAACCCACGGCAGGGCCAAGTGACGGAAACCGGTTCTCAAAGACCACAACGTCGTAGCTGGCTGCTGGAATTTCGGACGGATTTCCGGCAGTAGTGGGGCATATGGGGCACTGATCCGCCGGAGGCAGGTGCGTCCGGCTTTGCCGGTGGGCTGCAACGGCGACCCATTCCCGGGTCAGGGCGTCGTACCTGACCTCGCCGGGTTCACCGCGTGGCGGAAGGGTCCGCAGATCGGTGACGGACTCAGGAGTCCGGAGGGTTCGGGTTCCGGGGTCATCATAGTAAATGAGTTCCCGGCCGTCTGCGAGGCTGGTGGCGGTGATGTTGATCATGGTGCTTGTCCTTTGGGGGCGTGGCCGGGGAACTGGCAGCACTATAATTGTGCCATAAGTCACCACATGGAACATGCTTTCTACCAAAATGTAACATTTAAGATCAATAGATCACTGTTGGGTGTGAGGCCTGTCGAGCTGGAGCGGAACGGCAACGCGCTGTAACTTGTACCCATGACCCCTGCGACCTCCAATGCTGCGGCCCCTGCCGTGGCGACTCCTGCCGTAAACCGCCCTGCCACCGGGCGGCAATTTGAACTGGAGCGCGGTCAGGCCAGGGCCGTCATTACTGAGCTGGCTGCCGGGCTGCGTTCATACAGCGTCGCGGGCACGCTCTTCACGGAGACCTACGACGACGACCAGATTCCGCCTCGTGCCTGCGGCATTACACTGGCTCCCTGGGCCAACCGCATCCAGGACGGCCTCTGGTACCTCGATGGCCGCAAGCAGCAGCTCGATATCACCGACGTGGCCCGGAACAACGCCATCCACGGACTCTTGAGGAACGCGGCTTACACCGCTGTGGCGCAGCAAAGCGATTCTGTGACGCTTGAGGCCATTATCTTTCCGCAGCACGGGTACCCGTTCCTGGTCCGCCACCAGGTGGAGTATGCATTGGCGTCCGACGGTGGCCTCGTAGTGCGCCAGACCCTGATCAACGACTCTCCCAAGCGTGCGCCCTTCGTCCTGGGCGCCCATCCGTACCTGCGGATCGGCGACGTGCCCGTGGCCGACCTGGTGTTGACGGTGGACGCCGGCACCACACTGACCGTTGATGGCAGGCTCATCCCGCGCGGGGAAGAGCCGGTCAGCGGAGATCTTGATTTCCGTGCGGGCAGGCGCATCCGCAACATCCGCATTGACGCTGCTTTTACCGGCCTGACCTTCGAAGGCGGTATTGCCCGGCACACCCTGGTTGCTGACGATGGGCGCAGCGTGAGCCTTTGGCAGGACGAAAACTGCGCCTACGTCCATGTCTTTATTTCCACAGAGTATCCGGGCCGGGAACTGGTGGTGGCTGTTGAGCCAATGACGGGGCCCGCGAACGCCTTCAACAGCGGCGCTGGCCTCCGCTGGCTGGAGCCCGGCGCGAAATTCACCATGACGTGGGGCATTGATGCCGTTTCGCAAAGGGACCAGCCTGCGCAAGGATAGGGCTATGACTCCGGAAAATGCTTCAGAATCCATGCCAGGAGCCACACCGGGAGCTGCACCGAAGTTCGGGCCGGCAGGGCCGCTTCGGGTAGTCACCGACAGGCAGCTTGAACAGGACATCCCCTACGGCATCCGCATTGCGGCCGCCTGGGCCTGGCGCCTTGGGCTGATCCTGTTGATGATGGGCGCCCTGGTCTGGTTGTTGAGCAAGATCAGTTTCCTCATCATTCCGGTGATGGTCGCTGCCCTGTTGGCCGGGCTCCTGGCGCCGGTGGTGAACTGGCTGGCCGAGCAACGGGTTCCTAAGGGAGCCGCTGTTGCAATCACCATCCTCGGCTTCCTGGGCATCATCGCCGGTGCCCTGACACTGGTGGGCCGCCAACTTGTAACCGGCTTCGGGGAGCTGTGGTCCGAAGCCCTGGCCGGCATACAACAGATCCAGGGATGGATGGCGGACGGCCCGCTGCAACTCACGACGGCGCAGATAGACACCTACATCGAAGAGGCTGCCGCTGCCCTGCAGGACAACAGCAGCAGCATCCTCAGCGGTGCATTGTCCTTCGGCAGCACAGCCGGGCATTTTGCGGCGGGCCTGGTGCTGTCCCTCTTCATCCTGATTTTCTTCCTCCTTGAGGGGGAGCGGATCTGGGCATTCCTGGTCAGACTGCTGCCGCGAAAGGCGCAGGCAGCAAGTTACGGTGCCGGGCGCCGGGGCTGGGCCTCCATGGTCAGCTATGTCCGGATCCAGATGTTCGTGGCTTTCGTTGATGCCGTGGGCATCGGTGCCGGAGCAGCAATCATCGGCGTCCCGCTGGCGCTGCCGCTGTCCGTCCTGGTGTTCCTGGGCTCCTTCATACCGGTGGTTGGTGCGCTGGTCACGGGCGCCATTGCCGTCCTCTTGGCCCTGGTGGCTAACGGCCCTGTGAACGCGCTGATTATGCTGGCCATCGTCCTGGCAGTCCAGCAACTGGAAAGCCACATCCTGCAGCCCCTCGTCATGGGTAAGGCAGTCTCGCTGCATCCTGTGGCCGTCATCTTGTCCGTCGCTGCGGGGTCCTACCTCGCGGGAATTCCAGGGGCCTTGTTCTCAGTACCGATCCTCGCCGTAGCAAACACCTCAATTCGATATATCTCTGCCAGAACGTGGGAACATGAACTGGTGCCGGTAAACCCGGAGGATCCGCCAGCGGAGGCAACCCTGGGCACTATCCGGGAAACAGAAGGCCCCGGCGATGGCCGGGACGGCCAGGCCGCCGGAAACTCATCCACCAAAGGAGAATAGTTAGTGAATAACCTCGAGAGCCTGCCTGTCACACTGGACGATGTCCTGGAGGCGCAGAAGCTGCTCGAAGGCATTATTACCCGTACGCCCGTGGAGACATCGCGCGCGCTGGGCACACTGGTGGGGGGCGACGTCTTCTTTAAGTGTGAAAACCTGCAGCGTGCAGGTTCCTTCAAAGTCCGGGGCGCCTATGTCCGGATGGCCAAATTGTCTCTGGAAGAGAAAAAGCGTGGAGTAGTGGCGGCTTCGGCAGGCAACCACGCCCAGGGCGTTGCCGTTGCAGCTAAAAGCCTCGGAATCAAGGCCCGGATCTATATGCCCCTGGGCGTTGCACTTCCTAAACTTGCTGCCACCCGGAGCCATGGCGCAGAAGTCATCCTGCACGGCCACAACGTGGACGAGGCCCTTGCCGAGGCACAGAGATATGCCAACGAGTCCCGGGCTGTTTTCGTGCATCCCTTTGACAACGTGGAAGTGGTGGCAGGACAGGGCACCATCGGCCTGGAAATCCTTGAGCAGATTCCCACAGTCGATACCATCCTGATGGGCGTCGGCGGTGGAGGCCTGCTGGCGGGAGTGGCCATTGCCGTCAAGAGCCGGGCGAAGGAGCTGGGCCGAGATATCCGGATCATCGGCGTTCAGGCTGAGAACGCAGCTGCCTACCCGCCTTCATTGGCTGCCGACGCCCTGGTGCCGCTTAAAAAGGTATCCACCATGGCGGACGGCATAGCCGTAGGTCGCCCCGGCCAGTTGCCGTTCAGCATCATCCGCGAACTGGTGGACGACGTGGTCACTGTCAGCGAAGACTCACTGGCCCGTGCCCTGATCTTCCTCCTGGAACGCGCCAAGATGGTGGTTGAACCTGCCGGCGCCGTCGGAGTGGCGGCTCTGATGGACGGCAAGATCGAAAACCCCGGTACTACCGCCGTGATCCTGTCCGGCGGCAACATCGACCCCATGCTGATGCTTAAGGTCATCCAACGGGGCCTTTCCGCGGCCGGCCGCTACATGACCGTGCGCATGATGCTGGACGACCGTCCCGGCTCCCTGGCCACGATTGCCCGGATCATTGCGGAGAACGACGCCAACGTAACCGGGCTGGACCACACCCGTGTTGGCGGTGCCATCAGCATGGGCGACGTTTCCATCACGGTGAACCTGGAGACCAAGGGCCACGAGCACGGCGAACAGGTGCTGGGTGCACTGCGGGCCGAAGGCTTCCAGCCCATCGTGGTGCACTAGGGCCTGCCATGAAATTGCCGGGACCAGGACCCAGCGGGCCGCGCGCAGCCGCCAATACGGCAGGGCGCGCAAGAACGGGCTTGCTGGTGGTGGGATCTTTTGTGGCGTTGTTGTTTATCGTGGAGCTGATCAACTTCCTGACGCTTCGCAGCCTCAACATGATCTTCGGCCTGCGGCCGCGTACCCCGGACGGCTTACTGGACATCCTGACCTTTCCGTTGCTGCACGCAAATCTTGGCCACCTGACCTCCAACGCCCTGCCACTGATTATCTTCGGCTTCCTGGTTTTTTTGTCCGGGACAAGGGTATTTGTCACAACGCTGGGTTTGAGCTGGCTTGGGTCCGGAACAGCGGTCTGGTTGCTGGGCGGCGGCGTGACGATAGGCGCCTCCGGGTTGGTCTTCGGATTGTTCGCGTTCCTCCTGGTCCGCGGCTTCCTCAACCGGAGCTGGTGGCAGATACTGCTCTCGGCGGTCCTGTTCCTGACCTACGGGGGCATCCTCCTGGGCGCGCTACCCATAGTGGCCGGTTATGTTTCCTGGCAGGCTCATCTTGGCGGTGCCGTTGGTGGCGTACTTGCTGCACTGCTATTGAGGCCCGCCAGCCCAGTGGCGGCATCGCCACGCGCCTGATCCTGACTGATCTGCCGGAGGGCGCCGCATCCGCAGGGAGTGCCGGCAGGCGGCTTGCTTAAGCAAAAAAGTCCGGCAGCCCCGTATCGAGGGCTGCCGGACTTTCGTGCTGATGGGAAGTGGTGCTGCTAGCCGGTGTACGGCTTGGCAGAAATGATCTGCACGGGGATGTCCTTGCCGTTCGGGGCGGTGTAGGAGATCTGGTCGCCCTCCTTATGGCCAATGATGGCGGCACCCAACGGCGACTTGTCGCTAAAGACGTTGAGATCGGAATCGCCGGCGATTTCACGGGAGCCGAGCAGGAACGTCTCTTCGTCTCCGGCAATCCTGGCGACGACTATCATGCCTGGTTCCACCACGCCGTCGTCAGCCGGAGCAGCGCCGACCTGGGCGTCACGGAGCAGGGCAGTCAGCTGGCGGATACGGGCTTCGATCTTGCCCTGCTCTTCCTTGGCTGCGTGGTAGCCACCGTTCTCCTTGAGGTCTCCCTCCTGGCGCGCGGCCTCGATCTTCTGAACGATTTCCGCCCGGCCAGCGCCGGAAAGGTGGTCCAGCTCTGCCTTCAGACGGTCGAAAGCTTCCTGGGTGAGCCAGGCTGCGGACGGACTGTTGGTGGTAGACACGGACTTCTCCTCTAATGGTCTTACATGCAAGACACCCCGCCACGGTGGCCACTTGTGGAACTCAGTAACCAGCTCAGCGGGGTGAAGGTATTAGACCATTGTAGACAACACTGTGGATGAATCCCAATATCCAGGGGGCACCCGTCACATCAGGCGGCGGTGTCAGGCACCCAGCAGTTGTCGACCACGCCGGTGGCCGCCAGCGATTCCGTGCGGACCACTGCACGCTGCGCAACAGTCCGGCCGGAGTCGGTGCTGCCTTCAACCACACCTGCAGGGACGTCCACAACCTTCCAGCCCACAATCGCGTACTTGGAGTCCAACGCCTTCACCGCACACTTCACGGCAGTGCCCGGATCCCGGGTTACCTGGAAATCGATCTCCGTTTGAGTGGCGTCGGTGGTGCTGTAGCTGATGTCCTTGAAGGTCACCGAGTCGGTGGCGTTTGAGGTGGCGATCCACGCCATGAAGCCCACGCCTGCAGCGAGGGCGACGGCGGCTGTCACCTTTTTGCCCTTGGCGCTAAGGGTGCGCTTTTGACGGCCATAACGATTGGCTAGGCTAGTGTCTGCGGTCGGTGATGAAGCCGGACGATCCTGGGAAGTCACCACTCCAGTTTAGTGGGGATCTGCCCGCCTGAAATTCCACCCGCCACATGCAGCAGAGACAAAACCGGCGCCGTAGCGGCACCGGTAGCAGAAAGAGGAACCGCCCTATGACCGCGTCAAGTTCCACGCCGGCGCCGCTGCGCCTCCTGGCGGTCCATGCCCATCCCGACGACGAATCCAGCAAGGGTGCCGCCACGATGGCCATGTACGCGGCCAGCGGCGTCGAGGTTATGGTCGCAACGTGCACCGATGGTTCCAGGGGAGACATCCAGAACCCGGCGATGGAGAGCGCTCCGCAGCCAAAGCGGGACATGGCGGGTGCCCGGCGCCTGGAGATGGAGCGCGCGGCCCGGATCCTTGGCATCCGCCAGCAGTGGCTTGGTTTTGTGGATTCCGGGCTGCCCGAGGGCGATCCGCTCCCGCCACTGCCGCCGGCGAGCTTTGCGATGCAGCCCCTGGAGCGGGCAGCCGCCCCGCTGGTCCGCCTGGTCCGCCGGTTCAAGCCGCACGTGATCCTTTCCTACGATGAACTTGGCGGGTACCCGCACCCTGACCACATCATGGCGCACAAGGTTGCTGTTGAGGCCTTCGAGGCGGCAGGCGATCCCGCAAGGTATCCGGAAGCAGGAGAACCATGGGAGCCCGCCAAGCTGTACTACGACAGGGCGTTCAGCCCGGAGCGGTTCCGTGCCCTGCATTTTGCCCTCGAAGAGGCAGGCCTGCAATCGCCTTACGCCGAGCGCCTGGCAGCCTGGCTGGAGAGCGACCCCGAGGGCCACATGCCGCCACCGCCCGCGCACCCCATCACCACGCAGATTGACTGCGGAGACTACTTTGAGGCCCGCGACGACGCCCTGCGCGCCCATGCAACCCAGGTTGATCCGCTGGGATTCTTCTTTGCCGTGTCGCCGGAGATGCAGCGTCGCGTATGGCCCTGGGAGGATTACTCACTCATCGAGTCCCGCGTGGAAGCAGAGTTGCCGGAGAAGGATCTGTTCACCGGGCTAAGATAGAGACAGTTTTCTATGCTGCGTAGAAAATGAGGTTCCGTTCGGGGCCGCATTCATCGCGCCTGCGTCTTCCATCCTCCAGAAGGTATACCGTGCATCACATCTTCGTGTTCCTGACCGCTACGCCCTCGCCCAGCCCATCCCTGCGCCCGGGCATCAGCCAGGACGACATTACGCCGGGCACGCTGGGTTTTATCATGACGGCGTTCTTCGTACTGGCTACCACCCTGCTGCTCGTGGACATGGTCCGCCGCGTCCGCCGGGTCAGGTACCGCGCGCAAGTCGAAGAAGAACGCCTCGCAGCAGCAGCGGCAGCTGATGCCGCCGCTCAGGAAGCTGCGGATTCCGGGGCAACCCCAGGTGGGGCCGGCGCAGAAGGCATATCCGCGGAAGGGGCCCGCCGGGAAGGCGGGGAAGAAACCCGCCGTGAGGAACCCGGCGCCCGTTAACTGTCCTGTCCAGCGGGTACCGCTTGGCGCTGGCAGGCCGCCTTGGCGATGCCCGGTTTTCGATGGTGGTCACCGTCAGCGGTCCGTCAGGATCTGTCGGCGGCGGATTTTGGCCGCTGCGGTCAACTCGCTGGCGGCCTGGGAAGACCGCGACGCCGGTGGTTTCGGCCCCGCCTTCAAATTCCCGCCGTCGTCCGTCCTTCATGCTGCGGCAACTCTAGGTTGCCGGATGCCCCAGGACTGCCAGTGCGATAGCCACAAAATGTGCGGCGAAGGCTATAACGGTGAAGGCATGGAAGAGCTCATGGAAGCCGAAATGCTCGAAGCTGAAGTTGGGTTTCTTGAGCGCATAAAAAATAGCACCGGCAATGTACAGGGCGCCGCCGACGCAAATAAGGATGGCTGAAGCGGGGTTCGCCTCGAAGAATTCCGGCAGGTAGAACAATGCCCCGCAGCCGAGGGCGATATAGATGGGCACATACAGCCATCGCGGCGCATGGGTCCAGAGAACCCGGAACAGGGCGCCCAGAATCGCGCCGCTCCAGATGACCCAGAGCAGCAGTATCGCCTTGGGCCGATCCAGGAGTGCCCAGGCCAGGGGCGTGTAGCTTCCGGCAATGACCAGCATGATGTTGGTGTGGTCCAGCCGCTTGAGCACCATTCTTACTCCGGGGGACCAGTTGCCCCGGTGGTAGACGGCACTGACGCCGAACAACAGGAGGCCGGTGAAGGCGTACACGGCGCTGGCGACCCGCAGCCCGGCATTGGGTGCCAGAGCCACCAGCACCACGCCTGCCACCAGGGCCAGCGGCGCGGAGACAGCGTGAATCCAGCCACGCCATTTGGGTTTGATGGTGAGGAGTTCTGCGATCCGGGCCGCGGCATCGTCCACGGCTCCCGACCGCTCCGGTTCCCGTGGCCCGTGGCCTGCATCGGGAGGTAAGTTGGGCGGAATGCTGGTCATGCATTAAGCCTAACTTACGCCCGGGTAAGTTACTGGTGGGTAGGAATAGGGAGCCGGAAGCTAACGGTAGCCTAGAAGTAATTGCCCATCACACACCAGGAAGTCAGGTGAACCGCCGCGTGGAACTGCCCGGGCTCCTCTATGGCTTTTACGAGCGCAGGCTTCTCCGCAGCCTTTCCCGGGATCGGATTCCGAAACATATAGGCGTCATGGTGGACGGGAACCGGCGCTGGGCCAAGCAATTCAACGCTCCCACCAGCCAGGGACACCAGGCCGGAGCGGACAAAATTCACGAGTTCCTTGGCTGGTGCCAGGAACTCGGCGTTGAAGTGGTGACGCTGTACATGCTGTCCACTGACAACATGAGCCGTTCCTCAGAGGAGCTGGATTTGCTCATGGGGATCATCGCCAACACCTTGGACCGGCTGGACGGGGACTCAGATATTTCGGTACACGCCATGGGTGCACCGGAGCTGTTGCCCGATTACCTGGCTGAACGCCTCAACAAACTGACGGCGCGCACGCCGATCCACGAGAAGATCCACGTAAACGTCGCCGTGGGCTACGGCGGACGCAGGGAAATTGTCGACGCAGTCAGTGAACTCCTGCGCGATGCTGCAGACCGTGGCGTGGGACTTCGCGAGGTTGCCGATTCGCTGACGGTCGAAGATATTTCGCGTTTCCTCTACACCCGCGGACAGCCGGACCCGGACCTGGTGATCCGGACCTCTGGTGAGCAGCGGCTCTCCGGTTTCCTGATGTGGCAGAGCGCGTACAGCGAGTTCTATTTCTGTGAGGCCCTGTGGCCGGCCTTCCGCAAAGTCGATTTCCTCCGCGCCCTCCGGGATTACGCCGGCCGGCAGCGCCGCTTCGGATCCTGAACCCCGGCGGCTGCGTTTACCTCAAATTCACACGGCGGCAGCAAGAATCGCCGGGGGATGAAACCGGAAAGTAGGGCCGTTGGATTTACGTTGTATTCATCAGCAGGCACTAACGCCGGCTGATCGGGGAGGCCACTACATGGAGCGTATTCACGCACCTCATGTTGGGGAGGCCGCGTCCGGCCTCAAGGCCGAGCCGCCTCACCAATAACAAAGCCGGGCGGAAGCCCGGGGCTGGAGTCGATGTGGCTACTTCTGAAGAGCGTCCCACCGTTTCTACCGACGGCGGCAAGAAAGCTACCTCTCGCGCCAAGCGAGCCACCACCAGGACCGGTGCAGCACAAGATGATGCTGCGGCCGGTCTTTCTGTTTCCGGTCGGGACCCGGGCGTCCAAAGCTTCGTGATCGATACCTCCGTGCTCCTGTCCGATCCGCGGGCGCTGCTGCGCTTCGCCGAACACGAGGTGATTGTCCCGATCGTGGTGATTACGGAACTGGAGTCCAAGCGGCATGACCCCGAGCTTGGCTACTTCGCCCGCAAGGCGCTCCGGCTCCTGGACGATCTACGTGTCCAGCACGGTGGCCTGAACAAACCGCTGCCCATCGGTTCCGAGGGCGGCACCCTCATGGTGGAGCTGAACCACATCTCCTCCGAGGTGCTACCTGCCGGATTCCGCAGCGGTGACAACGACAGCAGGATCCTGGCCGTGGCCAAGAACCTCGCCAACGAAGGCCGTTCCGTCACTGTGGTTTCCAAGGACCTGCCCATGCGCGTCAAGGCCTCCGCCATGGGGCTCACCGCCGATGAGTACCGGAACGAACTGGTGCAGGACTCCGGCTGGACCGGCATTGCGGAACTGGACGCCACGGAGGACGAGGTGGGCACGCTGTACGGCCACGAACCGGTCTACATCCCGGCCGCGGCCGAGCTGCCTGTCAACACGGGCCTGGTGCTGCTGTCCAACCGCGGATCGGCCCTAGGCCGGGTGGGGGCAGACAAACAGGTCCGCCTGGTCAGGGGGGACAGGGACGTCTTCGGCCTGCATGGGAGGTCCGCCGAACAGCGGCTCGCCATCGACATGCTGATGGATCCGGGCGTCGGCATTGTCTCCATCGGCGGCCGCGCCGGCACCGGAAAGTCGGCACTGGCATTGTGTGCCGGCCTGGAAGCGGTCCTGGAGCGGCGGGAGCACCGCAAGGTGATTGTGTTCCGTCCGCTCTACGCCGTAGGCGGCCAGGAGCTTGGTTACCTGCCGGGTTCCGAAGCGGAGAAAATGAACCCCTGGGCGCAGGCTGTGTTTGACACCCTGGGCGCGTTGGTCAGCCAGGAAGTGGTGGAGGAAGTCATGGACCGCGGCATGCTCGAGGTCATGCCGCTGACGCACATCCGCGGCCGCTCACTGCACGACGCCTTTGTCATCGTGGACGAAGCCCAGTCACTGGAGAAGAACGTCCTGCTGACGGTGATGAGCCGCATTGGCCAGAACTCGAAGATCGTGCTCACCCACGATGTCGCCCAGCGCGACAACCTGCGGGTGGGCCGGCATGACGGCGTTGCCGCAGTGGTGGAGACGCTCAAGGGCCACCCGTTGTTCGGCCACATCACCCTGACCCGGTCCGAGCGCTCGCCGATCGCCGCACTTGTGACCGAACTGTTGGAGGGTGCGGAGATCTAGGTGCCGCCCGAAGGTCCGCTCTCCGGTGCACCGGAGGGCGGACCTTCGCCGTCTGCTCCGAGGAAACCAGCGGCAGCCTCATGGCCGGAAACCTGCAGGTTCCATTCGGGCCGCTTCAGGAGCGCCGGGGTGACGCGGACATGCTGGACATCGCGGGCCACGCCGTCCCAGGAGTGGCGGTGGATGCCGTTCAGCTCGTAGCCGAGTGATCGCGATACGCCAAGTGAAGCAGCATTCCACACTGCCGCATCAGACTCAGCCACCTCTGCTCCGAGCCAACCGAAGGCATAAAGGACCACGGCGGCGCGCATCTCTTTGCCCAGACCTTGGCCCTGCGCGGACTTTTTCAGCCAGGAACCGGTGGTGACGGTTTTCAGGCTAGTGAAGTTCCTGGCCGCGATGTCCTGGCAGCCGACGAATTCGCCGTTGTGCCAGATGCCCAGCAGCAGGGTCCAGGATTCAGGTGTGGACTCCGCACGGCACCGCCAGTACCACCGGGCCATTGCCGGTCCCAGTTCCCCGGCTGGAAGTTCGGCCCAGGGGATGCTGAAAGGACTCTTCCCGGCGTCGTGAATCCCACTCAGCGCAGCCTCTACGGCGGCCGGAATGTCGTCATCAGTTATCGGCCTCAGTAGCAGCCGGGGCGTGGTCAGGGTGAGGCCGTGAAGCGGCCAGATAGACGTCAGCGTGCTCATCCGTGAAGCCTAACCGTTCCTCGGGACTGCGGGTTCGCCGTGAGGCCGCCGGCCGGCCTACTCCGCCGGTCCGATGTCCCACGGGATGTGGCGCCGGACATCGGTCAGGTTCATCGACTCTGCCAGGAAGAGGTCGTCCAACATGTATTCGTCGACGGCCAGGATCTTCAGCCAATGCCCGACGCCGGCCGTGTCACCGTCCAGCGAACGGCTGGCGACGCAGACACCGGTCCCGGTGTCGATCCTGATCAGGGTGCGACCAGGATGCGCCAATGGCGCCGCGGGATCGGCGGGGGAATAGTTCCGGTCGGCGGTAACCACGGCCTCCAGTGCGGGCCGCCCCTCATCATCGACTTTCCGCAGGGCTTCCAGCTGCACCGGGTTCAGATGGGGAAACTCGAGTGGCGCGGGAGCGTTACCTGCGAGCTCTACGGGATCCAGCGCCGCGGCCAGCCTGCTGTTGCCGAAGGATGGCTCGCCATAGGCGGCTGCCGGCCGGCGACGGACCAGCCCCACCTCGTCGTAAACGGGCGCGACGAGGTGGGCAGGCAGAAGCCAGGACCTCTTCGTAGAGCTGACGTAGAAGTCATCCCGGGAATCGTTGATGCCGGTGGTGCTGTGCAACAGGAGCCCGTCCCGGCTTTCCAGCCGCAGTGCTCCAGGCCGGCGCAGCCAACCACGAACCAGGTTGTCGCCACTGCCGGGCAAGTCCAGGTATTCGAATCGCAGGCTGGTCCATTTCCACGGCGAGGAACGGCACAGGTTCCTGAAGGCCCCAACCAGGCCGGCTTGGGTGTTGCCGCCGGCATCGGCCTGTTCCGCTGCGCTGTATCGCCCCATATCCACAGCTTACGCGGGGAACCAACGCGCATCATGTGAAGCCCGGTAGCATCGCGAGAGTGATCCGACGACTCGTGGCCCTCTGGGAATCCAGCCCTCCGGCGTTCTGGCTGGTGCTTGCGGCGTGCCTGTATTTCCTCGTGATGGCCGCCCGGCTGACCGTGATCGATGTTCGGAGCCACCTCCTGCCAAACCGCATCGTGTTCCCCTCTTACGGTGTGGCCGGGGTATTACTGGTGGCTTCGGCGTTGGTGTCGGCCTTTGGCGGCTCTGGGAGCAACACGGCGATCAGCGGAGGAATTGCCGACGCCGGCGCCGCCCTTTTCGGGGTACCTTCGCTGCGCATCCTGGCTGGCGGCGCAGTCCTGTGGCTCCTCTACTTCGTGCTGCGCGTTATCTATCCGCCGGGTATGGGCTTCGGAGACGTGAAGCTCGCCGGCATCCTGGGAATGTACCTGGGTTATCTCGGCTGGGAGCACATTATGTATGCCACGTTTGGCGCTTTTCTGCTCGGCGGGCTGTGGGGGATCGGCATCATCCTGGCACGCCGCGGGACCTTGAAATCAACCATTCCCTTTGGCCCTTTTATGCTCCTGGGTGCCGCCCTGGCCATGCTCCTGCCGGCCGCTTGAGGACTGCCGCCACCTGCCTTGTTGCTGGAAAACATGCCTGACGGGTCCGGCAATACGATGGGTGGAGCGGCACCCATTCGCCATCTCTCGAGCTGCTCTCACTCGTCCTCCTCGGCCTCTGCATGAAGTGCGGGGGGCGGCCCGCCCTGCTGCGCCCGCACGTCGCTTCGAGTTTGACCGTCCTCAACGAAAGTAATCCTGATTTGGCTTCCCCACTCAAGAATCGACCCTGCGGAAGGATCTTGGGAGGTCACCCAGAACAGCCCCGGCCACGTACGCGAACGCAGCCCCGGCCCGTCAAGGTCCCCATCCGTGAGACCAAGCCCAATGTTCGCCGCCATCTCTTGCACAATATGCACGGGCTGCCCAATGAGATCAGGAACAGTCACCGTGCGGCGTTTAACCATCTCTGCAACTCCCGTGAGCCTGAACAGCTGGAACGGTGAAACCAAACCTTCTGCCCACCAGAATAACGCCGGTGGCTCAGCCGGGCTCCCGATTAACCTGAATCGGCGGACAGCCATGCAGTAAGAAGCCGGGCTGCCCATCCCAAAGGCACCCCGGCTTCGGTGCCGTTGGCGGAAGGTCAGCCGCGCCGGGAGACGAGGTCGTCGTCGTCCTTCCGTGCAGTTGCTTCAGCAGTGGCGGTGCCTGCAGCGTCTCCGGCCTCTGGCCTGCCGGCCGCCAGTTCAGCTTCCAGCCGGACAGCCTCCGCACCGCCGATTGCCTCGCCGCGCGCCACCATACCGGCGGTATCGGAGAGCGGAATCTGCTTCAGCGTGATCGCCAGGACCAGGGCCAGGGCAATGAAGGGCACGAGGTACCAAAACACCGGCGCCAGTGACTCCGCGTAGGCGTTCACAATGGCATCGCGCAACTGGCCGGGAAGCTGCGCCAACGCCTGCGGATCCAGGGTGCTGGTGGATTGCGCGGCCTGCTCGGCTGAGGCGCCGGAGCCCGTGAAGGCATCGGTCAGCGACGTGGACAGCCGGTTGGTGAAGATGGAACCGAACACTGCCACGCCCAGGGCGGCACCTACTTCGCGGAAGTAGTTGTTGGTGCTGGTGGCGGTGCCGATCTGGTCTGCCGGTACCGCATTTTGTACCACCAGGACGATCACCTGCATGATCAGGCCAAGTCCGGCACCGAACACGAACAGCTGGATGCAGATGACCCAGATAGGCGTAGCCGCAGAGAGGGTAGTCATCCACAGCATGGCGATGATGGTCAGTGCCGCGCCAAGGATCGGATACATCTTGTACTTGCCGGTCTTGGAAATCCGGATGCCCGAGTAGATGGACGTGCCCATCAGGCCGGCCATCATGGGCAGCATCAGCAGCCCGGACTCAGCGGCCGAGGTTCCGGAGGACATCTGCAGGAACGTGGGCACGAAGGCGATCGCAGCGAACATCCCGAGGCCCAGTGTGAAACCAATGGCGGTTGCGTTGACGAAGATCCTGTTCTTGAACAGGCCCAGCGGAATAATGGGATCCTCCGCGCGCCTCTCTGCCATCACGAACCCCACGGCGGACAGCACAAAGGCGGCGCCGAATGCCCAGGTCAGCGGGGAATCCCAACCCTCGTCCTTCTTGCCACCGAAGTCCGTGAAGAAGATCAGGAACGTGGTGGCGGCGGAAAGGAACAGCACACCCAGGAGGTCGATGCGCTTCTCCGCTTTTTTGTTGGGCAGTGTCAGGGCAAACCAGGCGGTAATAAAGGCCGCGATGCCGATGGGGATGTTGATGTAGAAGGCCCATTCCCACGTCATATGGTCAACGAAGAAGCCGCCCAGCAGCGGGCCGGCTACGGCGGAGAGGCCGAAGATGGCGCCCAGCGGACCCATGTACTTGCCACGCTCGTTGGCAGGCACAATGTCCGCGATGATCGCCTGCGAGAGGATCATCAGGCCGCCACCGCCTAGTCCCTGCAAGGCGCGGAAGAATACAAAGCCCCAGAAATCGGTGGCAAGAGCGCAGCCAACGGAGGCCAGCGTAAACAACGCGATGGCCACGAGAAACAGGTTGCGCCGGCCCAGGATGTCGCCGAACTTGCCGTAAATGGGCATCACGATCGTGGTGGCCAGAAGGTAGGCCGTAGTGATCCACGCCTGATGCTCCACGCCGCCCAGCTTGCCCACGATGGTGGGCATGGCAGTGGAAACGATGGTCTGGTCGAGGCTGGACAGCAGCATCCCGGCGATGAGCGCCGAGAAGATGATCCAGATTCTTTTCTGGGTCAGCAGCAGCGGCTGGGTTGCTTTTGAGGGACCTGCGGTGGTGGTCATGGTGTTCCTTCGGTGCTGGCGGGAAGGTTCTGCGGTGGAAGCGACTGGGCGAACAGGGTCTTGAGCGCCATGGCGTCGTCGAGGAGAATTTCGCGGAAAGTGCGGATGTTTGACGCCGAGAAGTACGTTTCGTGGGCATGGTGGGCCATCGCGCTGATCATGGTTACGGCCATGACAACTACTGGATGGTCGGCCGGAACGCCCTCGCGCTGCGCTATCAGCTGGCGTGATGACGCCTCGCGTTCGGCGCTGGCGCCCACGATCTTGGCTACGAGCTGCGGTTCTTTCTTGATCGCTGCGATCAACTGGCGGACGTCGGTGGCCGACTCGGAATCCACCTTGGCGGCCCAGATGTCCAGCGTGAGCTGGATGAGATCGGCCAGGAGCGTACCGGAAATGGTCCCCGGCTCACCACCGCCCTTGAGGAATTTGGCCATCAGTTCGCCGGGATGTTCGTCGTCGTGATGACCAAGGATGGCGTCCTCTTTGGACGGGAAGTAGTTGAAGAATGTCCGGCGGGAAATGCCGACGTTCCCGCAGACTTCCTCCACCGTGAAGCCGTTCAGGCCCTTTGTGGCGGTCAGCGAACGGGCAGCGGCGGTGATGGCCTTGCGTGTTTGCTGGCGCTTGCGCTCGCGGAGCCCGCCGTCAATGTTTGCACTCTTATCCACAAAGTAAAGTTTTGCACTGTATAACTCAGAGTGCAAAAGATTGGTCCTGTGTCATCTGACACCTTCTCCGGAAACGCAGACGGCGGCCGGTACCTCCCTGGGGAAGGTGCCGGCCGCCGTCGTGATTCAGGAGGCGGTCTGGACTATGCCTTGTGCGGCGGACGGGTCATGGACATGACGTCCAGCGCGGTGTCCAGCTGCTCTTCGGTCACTTCGCCGCGTTCCAGGAAGCCCATGGCAACCACGGTTTCCCGGATGGTGAGGCCCTCGGCCACTGCTTTTTTGGCGATCTTGGCAGCGTTTTCGTAACCGATGTACTTGTTGAGCGGGGTCACAATGGACGGCGATGCCTCGGCCAGGAAGCGGGCACGTTCCACGTTGGCGGTGATGCCATCAATCATCTTGTCGGCCATCACGCGGCTGGTGTTGGCCAGCAGGCGAATGGATTCGAGCAGGTTCGCAGCCATCACGGGGATGCCTACATTCAGCTCGAAGGCGCCGTTGGTTCCGGACCAGGCAATGGCGGTGTCGTTGCCGATGACCTGGGCGGCCACCATGATGGATGCCTCGCAGATCACAGGGTTGACCTTGCCGGGCATGATGGAGGAGCCCGGCTGCAGGTCCGGAATGGCGATTTCGCCAAGACCGGTGTTGGGGCCCGAACCCATCCAGCGGAGGTCGTTGTTGATCTTCATGAAGGAGATCGCGATGTTGCGCAGCTGGCTGGACGCTTCGATCAGGCCATCCCGGTTGGCCTGGGCCTCGAAGTGGTTCCGTGCTTCGGTCAGCGGCAGGCCGGTGTCGGTAGCCAGCAGTTCGATGACGCGCTCGGGAAAGCCTGCAGGCGTATTGATGCCCGTGCCCACTGCGGTTCCGCCCAGCGGTACCTCGGCAACGCGGGGAAGCGAGGCATTGATGCGCTCGATGCCGAAGCGGACCTGCGCTGCATAACCGCCGAATTCCTGGCCCAGCGTGACCGGGGTGGCATCCATGAGGTGGGTACGGCCGGACTTGACGACGTCCTTAAATTCAATTTCCTTGCGTTCCAGCGATTCTGCCAGGTAGGCAAGGGCGGGGATGAGGTCGTTGATGAGCGCGGACGTTGCAGCGACGTGGACAGAGGTCGGAAAGACGTCGTTGGAGGACTGCGAGGCGTTGACGTGGTCGTTCGGGTGAACCACTTTGTCACTGCCGGAAGCCTTGAGGGCACGCGTGGCAAGCTCTGCAATGACCTCGTTGGTGTTCATGTTGGAGGAGGTGCCGGAGCCGGTCTGGAAGACGTCGATCGGGAAGTCGCCGTCGTACTTTCCGGCGGCTACCTCATCAGCTGCTTCTGCAATGGCCTTGGCCAGCTCGCCGTCGAGCACCCCAAGTTCTGCGTTGGCCTGCGCCGCAGCTTTCTTGACCCGCGCCAGCGCTTCAATGTGCGCACGCTCCAGGGTCTTTCCGGAGATGGGGAAGTTCTCGACTGCACGTTGCGTCTGCGCGCGGTACAGGGCGTTCACGGGGACGCGGACTTCGCCCATCGTGTCATGTTCAATGCGGAACTCTTCAGTGGAAGTCATGGAGCTAGCTTAGGGCGATCCGGCATTCCATCGAAAACCGTGAACGGCAAACTACACCTCCGGCGGGACGCCGGTTTTAGAGCTCGCCGATTCCCGAAACCACGTTGACGCGGCCCTCTGCGAGGCTGTAGGACAGGCCCAGGACGGCCGCCCGGCCGCTGTCGATTGCGTCGGAAATCACACGGGAGCTGTCCACCAGCCGGTGCGACGTCTGTTTCACGTGCTCCACCACCATGTCGTTGACTTCGTGCTGTTCATTGCGCAGCGAGGTGAGGACGGATGGCGTAATCCGTTCCACGAGGTCACGGATGAAACCTGCCGGCATGTTTCCGGTCTCCACTGCGCTCTTGGTGGCACTGACGGCACCACAGCTGTCGTGACCCAGCACAACGAGCAGCGGCACCTCGAGCACGCCGATGCTGTACTCGAGAGAGCCCAGAACGGCGTCGTCAATAACCTGCCCGGCTGTCCGCACTACGAAGGCGTCTCCGAGGCCGAGGTCAAAGATGATTTCCGCAGCAAGCCGTGAATCAGAGCAGCCGAAAATCACGGCAAAAGGATTCTGGTTTTCCACCAGTGAAGAACGCCGTGAAGCGTCCTGGTTGGGGTGCGAGGACGCTCCGGCGACGAAGCGTTCATTGCCTTCACGCATGCGCCGCCAGGCGAGGGCGGGAGTCAGGTAGGTAGCCACCCGCCTACCTTACGATGCTGACGGGGCGGAGGGGGAAACCGTTACGGCGGGGGAAGCATCCATGGAAACCACGACGGCGGCAGCCAAGGTGGAGAATTCGTCAAGGCTGGCGGGGCCGGACAGCACAACGGTGGTGCCGTTGTGATCCAGGATCAGGTTCTTCTCGCCCTTGCCGGAGTCGCGCAATTCCCAGGTTTTACCGCCGGCATCACGGGTTCCCGTCACGGGTGCGTTCGCTGTTACCTGGGCTAACCAGGTGGGATTGGAAGCACGGGTCTGGACCAGCCCGATGAAGGAACTGGCGGGTGTCAGGTAGCCGACCTCCCAGGTGGGCACGCCGTCAGCAGTTCCTGTTTCCCAACGCGCGTAGTTGGGCCGGTACGAACCGTTTGTGTCCGGAGTAGCGGGTGTGAATCCTGCCACATCTGCGGCGTTTGCAGCCGTGCCATTGACGTCCACGGTGGAAACGAACCCGCCCGGATCCGGAGCGGGGTTCATCAGGACCACGGGCAGAAAGGCCAGGATGCTGACCGCAAGAGCAAGTATCATCCCGATTACTGAGGCGTTGGCGCGCTTAGCGGCGGCCGCCGGGATGACCGGCTTGATCTGCTGTTCCTGCCGCGCCGGCCGCCGCGCTGCCGGCTGGTCGGGGGACGATTCCTGCGTTTCACTCACCCTTCTATGATCGCCCATGCACGGGCTGATCCCACATTTCGCTCCGGCGTCATTCAACGGTGCCTGTTCCTGCCCGCGACTATGATCAGTAACAGAGGAATCACCGCGGCCACCAAAACCCGGCAGGCGCGGGCTCAATGATCGTCACTCGAAGAAGAGGTTTCCGTGTCACCTGCGCAATTTGACCAGCAGTACTCCACCATTTCCCCGTCACTGGCTGTGGGTAACGATGAGCCGGACCGCAACCTTGCGCTGGAACTCGTCCGCGTCACCGAAGCTGCCGCTATCGCCGGCGGCCACTGGGTGGGCTTCGGTGACAAGAACACCGCTGATGGTGCTGCCGTCGATGCCATGCGTTCCTTCCTTCAGACCGTGCACTTCAACGGTGTTGTGGTCATCGGCGAAGGCGAAAAAGACGAAGCCCCTATGTTGTTCAACGGCGAGCGGGTGGGCGACGGCACAGGGCCTGAGTGCGACGTGGCAGTGGACCCCATTGACGGCACACGGCTCACCGCCCTTGGTATCAACAACGCCCTGGCCGTACTGGCGGTGGCAGAGCGCGGCTCCATGTTCGATCCTTCCGCAGTGTTCTACATGGAGAAGCTGGTCACCGGTCCCGAAGCCGCTGACATGGTGGACCTCCGCCTCCCCGTCAAGCAGAACCTGCACCTCATCGCCAAGGCCAAAGGCGTCAAGGTCAACCAGCTTAACGTGATGATCCTGGACCGTGACCGGCACCGCCCGCTGGTAGAGGAGATCCGCGAGGCCGGTGCGCGCACCAAGTTCATCATGGACGGCGACGTCGCGGGAGCCATCGCGGCCGCCAGGTCAGGTACCGGAGTGGACGCCTTGATGGGCATTGGCGGAACGCCTGAGGGCATCGTTGCTGCGTGCGCGATCAAGTCGCTGGGCGGGGTCATCCAGGGCCGTCTGTGGCCCACCAGCGACGACGAGAAGCAGAAGGCATTGGACGCCGGTCACGACCTTGACCGGGTTCTGTCCACCAACGACCTCGTGACGAGTGACAACTGCTACTTCGCAGCCACCGGCATCACCGATGGCGATCTTCTCAAGGGAGTCCGGTATTCCAAGGACAAGGTCCTCACGCAGTCCATCGTGATGCGCTCCAAGTCCGGCACCATCCGTTTTGTGGACGGCGAGCACCAGGCCAGCAAGTGGGAAGGCTACGCCCGCCGGAGCTAGTTGTAGCTCCGCCCAGAGGGGGGCGCGGTACCTGTTCAGCGCAGGCACCGCGCCCCTTTCTCGTGGGGCCGTTGGTATAGGGTTGAAGCCATGAGTCTTGCCGTTGTGCCCTGTACTGACCGCGTCCTGTGGGACGAAATTGTCGACCGGTTCGAGGGGCACCCGCAGCAACTGTGGGGCTGGGGCGAGACCAAGGCCATGCACGGCTGGTCGGTGGACCGGGTGCAGGTCAACGATGGCGGCCAGGCCCTCGGAGCTGCGCAACTGCTGGTCCGGAGGCTGCCGTTCCCGTTCCGCTCTCTGGTCTATATCGCCCGCGGTCCCATGTGTTCGGCTCAGAATGCTGCGGCGGTGCTGGAGCGTCTTTCCGGGTATGCCTCCTCACGCCATGGTGCCGTTGCCCTGAGCATCGAGCCGGACTGGGATGCCGAATCGGCCTATGCCGATGCCGTTGCCGCCGCGGGTTTCAGGGCCTCGGCAAACACCATCCTGATCCCGCGGACGCTGATCCTGGACCTCACCAAGTCAGACGACGAGCTGATGGCGGATATGTCCAAGTCCACGCGTGCCAATATCCGCAAAGCAATGCGCAGTGAGATCCAGTTCCGCAAGGTGGCCAACGACGACGAACTGGAGCAGGTGCTTGCCGTCTATCACGAAACCGCGGACCGGGCCGGCTTCGGGATCCACGAGGACCAGTACTATCGCGACATCTTCCGGAACATGGGAGACGGCTCACCCATCATCGGGGCCTTTGACGGCGATCGGCTGCTCGCTTTTGTGTGGCTGTCGCGAAGTGGCACGACCGCTTTTGAGCTTTATGGCGGCGTGAGCTCCGAAGGCCAGAAGCAGCGGGTGAACTACGGCGTGAAATGGGCTGCGATGCAGTCCATGCGTGAGGACGGTTGCCGGCGCTACGACTTCAACGGACTGCTCAATGACGGCATCTCCGACTTCAAGAAGCAGTTCGCCAAGCACGAAAACCTGCTGATGGGCACCTGGGAGCAACCGCTCTCCCCGCTGTACCCGGCTTATACCAAGGCAATGCCCGCAGCACGGCGCGGCCTGCAGACCGCGCGCCGCCTGCTGCGTACCGCGGGGAGCCGGCTGCGGCCCGCCGTCCAACGGCTGGGCGGCGTGGCCGCTGGAGCACTGAAGCGGAGCTAAGCGTTCCGCGGCAAACCCGTGGTGACCGCGAAAGCAACTGCACGCCCGCTTGAATCAGCCACGGGATGGGCATTCACGGGTGCTTCCGCTGCGCCGATAAACGCGCTTTCGCCACGGTCCAGAAAGAGGTCTCCCGTGGGCGAATCAAGGTACATGGAACCTTGGGCGACTATCACCACTCCGGCTCCGGCCTGCACCAGCGGGACAGGCTTGTCTTCCGGGTTCAGCTCAATGCGCTGCAGCTGGAATTCATGGAACGGCGGCTGGTAAAGCTCCTGGCCCAGCGCGGTGGCAACAGGCTCCAGCCGGGGGACCGCCACGGACTCGAACCGGATAGTCTTCAACAGCTCAGGCACATCGATGTGCTTGGGCGTCAGGCCGCCCCGCAGGACGTTGTCCGACGCCGCCATCACCTCCACGCCCAGGCCACGCAAGTAGGCGTGGACGTTTCCAGCGGGGAGGTAAATGGCCTGGCCCGGCGCCAGCGAGACGCGGTTGAGCAGAAGGGAAATCAGGACGCCCGGATCCCCGGGATACTTCCCGTTGAGATTTACGACCGTTGAAAGTTCCGCCTGATAGGGGGACATTGGTGCGCCGGAGATCAGGGCCGCCGCCACCATAGCCGTAGCGTGAGAGACGGGTTCGCCACCCTTGATCAGTCTTTCGAAAGCGGTCCTGAGACCGTCAGCCTCAACCGGAGCGTCCAGATCATCCAGCAGTTCGGTCAACAGCTGCGGGATTTCCGTTTCAACCAGCTCAAAACATGCGGCGAGGTGGAGCAGGATCGCCCGGCTTTCCGCCGCCGGACGGAAGCCGCAAAGGGCTTCGAAGTCCGTCAGGGCGAATATCATTTCCGGTTTGTGGTTGTCATCCCGGTAGTTGCGGTCAGGCGCGTCGGCGGGAACACCGGCGTCGTTCTCCTTCTTGAATCCTTCACGGGCCTGCTCAAGGCTCGGATGGACCTGCAGGGACAGCGGGGCGTCGGCGGCCAGAATCTTGGTTAAGAACGGAAGCCTGGGGCCGAATTGCTGTATTGACGCCTCCCCCAGGAAGTGTCCAGGTTCGCGGGAGATCAGCGTGTCCAACGGTTCCGCCGAACCATCACCCAGCTGAACCGTCGAGGGCGAATCCGGATGCGCCCCGATCCACAGCTCCGCTTCAGGGCCGCCGGAAGCCGGACGTCCCAGGAAATCTGCAATCGCACTGGTTGATCCCCAGGCGTAGTCGCGCAGGACGTTTTCGATCTTGTACAAAACTGACATCCTTAGGGTTTTAGTGGAGAGGGTCAGAGCGGGGCGCACTGGCCGTTGCTGGCTACAAGCTCATGGATGGCCTGTTCGTCACCCTGGCGTTTCAGCTCGTTCAGCATTTCAGCCGTGATCAGCTCGCCACCGGGGGTGTGGGTGACGGGCGTAAAGTCGGACGGCGGAACGGTCCCGGGCACGGTAAGTGCCGCCCGTCCGCCCTGCGCCGAAAGCGCGCCCCCAGAGGCGCCGTAACTGACGAGTGAGTCAGGACCTCTGTTAGGAACCGGGGCGGCGGCAGGCGCAGTTCCGGAGGCTGATGCCAGCAACTCCCTCACTCGTTCGTGGATGATGTCGAAATCCGGTGCGGTGGAGAAATACGGTTCGAAATCAGGCGGGCCAATGGTGAGCCGTTTGGCCTCGTGATTCTTCGCTTTGATGGCCAGGTCTACAAAGCTCCCCAGCTGCCCGGAGGAGATGTTGGAATCAACCACCTTGGTGCCGGCACCCGCGATGTCCTCAAACTTGGCCAACAGGGTGCCAGGATCCAGCTGCCGCAACATCGCCTGCTGGACGCACTGCTGCCGGGAGATGCGGGCGAAGTCGTCGACATACTCGCGGGAGCGGCCGTACCAGAGCGCTTGATGGCCGTTGAGATGGGTTTCGCCGGCGGCGATCCAGCCCTCCGGCATACCGTAAGTGTTGGTGTCTTCATCCTTGATACCACTCATGGGAACCCAGCCGCCGGCCTTGACGCGGATACCGCCCATGGCATCAATCAGCTTGGCAAAGCCGTCCATGTCCACCAGGACGTACGCCTGAACGGTGATGCCCAGGGTGCCGGATACTGCCTCCATAGTGGCTTGCGCTCCGGGATCCGGCGCCTCGGGATAGAGGTCTGCGTATTGTTCTGTGACCTCGGTGTTGATGGCGTTGATCAGGCATTCGTCGCCGCAGTTATAACCGTCGGGATAGATCCCGCGCATCGGTGAATCCTCAGAGAACCGGGCGTTCTGCAGGTTGCGCGGGACCGAGATGATGGCGCTTTCACCGGTTCGGGCGTCGACGCTGAGCACGGACAAGCTGTCAGGGCGACGACCGGTCCGGTCATCGCCGGCGTCACCGCCCATCATCAGGAAGTTGTAGCGGCCATCAATCGGATCGATGGCCGGGCCGCTGGAAAAGATGTTGCCGATCGCGTTGCGGCTGACGTTCAGGAGATAGGCCGAGTAGCCCAGGGTTCCGCTGCTGATGAGCATGGCAGCCAGGAGGGAAACTCCGACGATGGGACGCATGCCAGGGGCCAAAAGGACCGGCCGAATAATGCGCAGGGTATTGATGAAGAGCAGCAGCCAGCCGATGGCCAGCACGACGAGGACCAGGATGATCAGGAGCGACGAAAAGGGATTGGTGATGATGTTGATGAACGCCGTACGGTTCATCAAAGCCAGCAGCAGAGCCAGGATGGACACTGCCCATACGGCGAACGTGACCTTTAGCGCCAGTCGGCCCAGTTTCCGGTCGCCGGCAACAATCTGGGCACCACCTGGAACCAGCAGCGTCAGGAGCAGCAGCACGAACGCCCGCTTGGTTCTGACCGGGTTCGAAGCGCCGGCGGGGTAACGGACGGGATCCGTCATGGCGCCGGGCACGCGGTTACCGCCGGTACTGCCGCCGGAGCGGTGCTCGCTGATCGTCATGCCTGCTCCCTAGGATTTTGCCCGGCCGCCAGGCTCGGCGTCGTTGGCAGCATCACCGAAGACCTCGCTGACCTTTTGCCTAAGGCTGGCGCCCTTGCGGGAAGCCACGTCATTGAGTTCCCGGGCGAACTCCAGCAGCGAAGCGCGAAGTTCGGTTGCGAGTTCATCAGTTCCTGCCGCGAGCATCCGCACCGCCAGCAGGCCGGCATTCCGGGCGCCCGCGATCGAGACAGTGGCCACCGGAACTCCCGCAGGCATCTGCACGATGGACAACAAGGAGTCCATACCGTCAAGGGTCTTCAGCGGTACCGGTACACCGATGACCGGCAGCGGCGTCACCGAAGCCAGCATGCCCGGCAGGTGTGCAGCGCCACCGGCTCCGGCGATAATCACCCGGATTCCGCGTTTGTGGGCGTTTTGTCCATAGCGGATCATTTCCACCGGCATCCGGTGGGCGGACACAACGTCGGCTTCAAACGGGATGCCGAACTCGGCCAGGGCGTCGGCGGCCGCCTCCATCACGGGCCAGTCCGAGTCGGAGCCCATAACAAGGCCCACCAGGGGAGCATTCGAGGTGCCTGCGCTGCCGGAGCCTGACGTCATGGTTTCTCCTCGGTATTCGGATTCTGCTGCTGTGAGTCGACAGACGCCGCGCTGCCGTCACGAATGATGGCTGCAACACGGCCGGCCCGACGGCGGACGTCATCGACGTCGTCAGGGGAACGGCCCACCAGGTTTACGTGGCCGATTTTCCTGCCGGGGCGCACTGATTTGCCATAGCAATGCACCTTGGCGGCCGGCTCTTGCGCCAGAGCCGTCGGGAAAGCGGAGAAGAGATCCTGGTTTTCGCCGCCGAGGAAGTTCTTCATCACAACAATCGGGCCCAGGATGTCCGTGGCACCGAGCGGGAGGTTGAGGACTGCACGGAGGTGTTGTTCGAACTGGCTGGTCACGGAACCGTCCTGCGTCCAGTGGCCGGTGTTGTGCGGTCGCATGGCAAGTTCGTTGATCAGGAAGCCATGTCCAATACCGGGAGTCTCGAATAGTTCCACTGCCATCACACCGGTGACGTTGAGTTCGTGGGCGATCCGCAGGGCAGCTTCCTCGGCGGCCGCGGCCACCTCAACGGGGATATGCAGCGCCGGGGCAATGACTTCATCGCAAACGCCATCCACCTGGATGGTGTGCACCACGGGCCAGGCCCTGGCCTCGCCATCCGGTGTCCGGGCCACCAGGGCTGACAGTTCGCGGCTGAATTCGACCTTGGCTTCGGCCAGGAGCGGGCTCATGGCATCGAACCAGTCCTGTGCCAGGGCAGCAGCGGCGGCGGAGTCAACAATCCTCACGCCTTTGCCGTCGTAGCCGCCGCGGGGCATCTTCAGCACCACGGGCCAGCCGTTCCGCTCGCCAAAGTCAACGAGGGCGGCGACGTCGGCGACTTCCGCCCAGGCAGGGTTGGGGAGGTCCAGCCGGTCGATAGCGGCCCGCATGACCAGCTTGTCCTGGGCATGGATCAGGGCGTCGGGTCCGGGCTGGACATTAACTCCTCCCGCAAGCAGTTCGCGAAGGTGCCCGCCGGGGACGTGTTCGTGGTCGAAAGTGAGCACGTCCACGCCGTCCGCGAATTCCTTCAAGGTCGCCAAATCCTTGTAGTCGCCAAGGGGAGCCTGGCGCACCGCGGACACAGCGGAAACATCCGGGCCCTCTGCCAGCACCCGTAGCTCGAAACCCAGGGCAGTAGCCGCGGGGGCCATCATGCGGGCCAACTGGCCGCCGCCAACAACACCTATTACTGGAAAAGTCACAAGGGTCAGCCTACAGAAAAGAGGCGCCGATCCCGTCTTCCGGCATGCACGGAGCGCATCTTTACAGTCCAAATACAGGAAGAGGGGCTAAAATGAGGTTTTTGGCCCGATGGCCCACAGCACAGAAGGCCATGGAGGGTCATGATCAATTCACTTGCAGATCGAATTCGCGGACTTGCCTCGCTTTTTTGGCGTGAAGTCGCCAAGTTCGGCGCGGTTGGCGGAGTGGCGTTCGTCATAGACAACGGGCTGACCTATTTCCTGATGCATGGCCCCATGACGGACAGCGAAGCCAAAGCACGCTTCGTCGGTGCCAGCGTAGCCACACTCTTTTCCTGGATTGCCAACCGCCTGTGGACCTTCCGGCACCGGCGGCAGGTCAACGTGATGCGGGAGTTCCTGATGTTCATCCTGATCAACGGCATCGGCATCGGAATATCGACCGGCTTTACTGCCCTCGCCAAATACTCCTTCAACGTCACCGATAAAAATATGTTGTTCGCCGCGGGCGTCGTGGGAATCCTGGTTGCAACAGTGGTGCGGTTCTTCGCTTACCGCTTCCTGGTGTTCAACAATGAACTCGACCAGGAGCCGGAGTTCTCGCATGACCACGCACTCATCGAACTCCACCGGGACGACGACGAAGAAAACACAGAGGAAGCCGAGCGGGCTGCCGAGGGCATGGCCGGCTCCCCGGCGAGGCCGGTCAAAGGTCCCGAGCAGGCCTAGCCGGCATCTGAACCGGTAACCCGTTCGGCTGCCAACAGGTTTTCTGTGACGGAAACGTCCGGGTGGACCAGGACTACCGAGCCATCCGCAGCCCAGGCCCCCAACGCTTTCCCGAGGGCCTCCTCCAAGCCGTCTGCCGCACGCACCAGCAGCCGGATTCCTTCAGGCTGGGGAGCGGCGAATCCGGACAGCAGTGCGGAGTGTGGGTACACCACGCCGCCGGAGTTGACTGCCGCTGCCGCTGGATCACCATCTACGTGGGGCATAAACACGTCGCCGTGGGAACGCACCTCCGACGAGAAATCGATCACACCACGGGGCAGTTCACCTGGCCACTTCATGGCGAGTGCAGGAAGGGCAACGGCGACGACGGCCGGAGCCTTAGGGGCCGATTCGGGGTCGGCTGTGACTGCAACCTCCGCGGCCGGATCTTCGCCTGCGGTGTCAAGCATGATTTCCATACCCAGCTGCCAGCCGGCGAGGCACCAGACAAGCGATTTCCAATGGGCGGGCATGTCCAGCAGCAGCCGCGTTCCCGGTTCAGCGTCAAGCTCGTCCTGGAGCAGGTTGCTGGTCTTGGCCACCCAGTTGTCCAGGACCCGGCCGGAGAGTTCAACGCGCTCACTGTCGGGGCCGTACCAGGTGAGCCTGGGGGAGGACGAGTTTCCGGAACGAAGGCTGGCCAGCAGGGCAGAAGCCGGGAGGGCGGCGTCGGGGATGCTCATTGTTTTATCCTGCCACGCAGGCCCTGCACGTACTTCATATTGCGTCCTGCCTCGGCGAACACCACGAATGGAGTTGTGATCTGCATCACGGGCGATTTCTTCTCGTTACCTCATCAACGTACTCTTCGCGGTCCGGAGTACGCGTCGTTTGGGGGATAGCAGGGTAATTGCGCGCTCCAGGGCCGTCATGATGTTGCATGCCGCGCGGCCGGCTTGAAAATATCCATGGCGTGGCGCGCCGGAATATTCGGCCTGTCGTGATTATTATCCCGGCGCGGCTTGACTCCCATCTAGTTACACGCGTGTAATTAGGTGCAGAACACCCTGACGTAACTACCGGCACACAACCGAGTGTCCATGTATCCAGTTTTGGGGCTGCAATACCAGGAGGGTCGCCATGGGGCAAGCAGAGCGTATCCAGGATGAAGCCGTCGTCGCAGGCCAGGCCGCGGCTAAGTACCATTCCCGTGGCGTACCGAGTGATTGGTACGTGGATCCGGCAGATCCGGGCGCGGCAGAGCGTTACAGCAGCAGTACCAGGGATGCGTTAGAGGACCAGGCCACGGCCTTCCTTGCCGCCCATGAGGCCTTGCTGGACGGCAACGGTGAGGCGGATCCGCTGGACCCCCCGATGGAGCTGCAGGCAACGCCTCGGCCCATAGCCCAACCCGTGTGGATAGGATTGCCGTCCGGCCAGGAGTTCGACGACGAAGGCGAACTCGGCTGGCAGACTGACGCGCTGTGTGCCCAGACCGATCCGGAAGCGTTTTTCCCGGAAAAGGGAGGATCCACCAGGGATGCGAAGAAAGTGTGCGGCGCATGCAATGTCCGCTCGCAGTGCCTGGAATACGCATTGGCAAACGATGAACGGTTCGGCATCTGGGGTGGCCTTTCCGAGCGCGAGCGCCGTCGGCTAAGGAAGAGAGCGGTCTAATTCTTCAGGAAGTCCACGTCACCGCCATTGTGGTAGCCCACAATGGCGGCGACTATCTCCCCAGAACCCTGTCTGCCCTGGCAGGCCAGACCCGACCAGTTGATTCGGTGATCGGCGTCGATGCCGCTTCCCGGGACAATTCGGCATCACTCCTTGAAAGGGCCTTCGGCGCTGCGCGCGTGGTGAGCTATGGCGGGAAGCCAGGATTCGGGGCATCGGTCCAGGCCGGACTTCAAGCGTTGTCGCCGAGGCGCCGCGACGACGCCCAGGACATTGGCAGCCACCACGGCAATGAGTGGATCTGGCTCCTGCATGACGACGCCGCGCCGGCACCGGAAGCACTCGCTGAGTTGCTGGCCGCCGTCGAGCGTGCTCCTTCAGTAACTGTTGCCGGCTGCAAGCAGCTGGACTGGGACGCTCCGCGTCGGCTGATCGACGTCGGCCTCTCCACCAGCCGCTGGGCGGAACGCCTCACCCTTATTGAGGCAGACGAACTGGACCAGGGCCAGTACGACGGACGCAGCGATACCTTTGCGGTAAATTCGGCAGGAATGCTGATCCGGCGGGACGTCTGGGAGCACCTGGGAGGCTTTGATTCCGCACTTCCGGGTACTGGCGACGACGTCGACTTCTGCTGGCGCAACCGGCTGGCCGGCCACCGGGTGGTAGTGGTCCCCAGCGCCAAGATCCACCACGTCAGCCACCGTCCCCATGGCCTGGGTACGCCGGCTGCCGCGCGAAGGGCCCAGGTGCACCTCAGGCTCAAGCACACTGCGCTGTGGAAGCTCCCCATCCACGCCCTGGGTGCCCTCCTTGGCAGTCTCTTTAAGCTTGTGCTCAGCATCGCAGTGAAGGATCCGGGCCATGGATTCTCGCAACTGCTGGCAACTTTTGCCGCGCTCGGCCGTCCCGGCGCCATCGCCCGGAGCCGTCGCAGTGCAGCGAAGACCCGGCGTATCCACCGTTCCGTTATCCGCAAGCTCCAGACACCTCGCCGTGAAGTATGGAACCACCGGCGCTCCCTGATGGAAGCGATAGGTGCTGAAGGTTCGCCCGCCGAACGGTATGGAACCGACCTCCTCTCCGACCAGCCCAGCGGTGACTCTGCCGACGACTTCGCGGCCCTGACCACCACGGACAAGGGCTGGGTGGGCACGGGAGCGGTGCTGGCCATTGGTGTTACTGCCGCCGCTTCGTTCGCCGGCCTTTCCGGGCTCTTCCGGGCGGATTCGGTAACCGGCGGTGCGCTGTTGCCCGTTTCCGGCAATCTGGCCGAGGTCTGGCACCATGCGTCGAGTTGGTGGATTGGCCTGGGGGCCGGGCTGCCGGGCCATGGTGATCCCTTTGGTTACGTCCTCTGGATGTTGGGCCTCCTGGGGGCCGGGGATGCCAATGGTGCCGTCGTCTGGCTCCTGTTCCTGGCCATGCCGCTGGCCGCACTGGGGGCCTGGTTCGCCGCCGGCGCCCTGACAAGGCGTCGAAGCTTCCGGTTTGCTGTTGCCCTGATCTGGTCTGCCGCCCCGGCCCTGCAGGTCGCGCTTGACCAAGGCCGGCTGGGTGCTTTGGTGGCGCATGTCTTGATGCCGCTCCTTGCCCTGGCGCTCCTTCGCGCTACCGGAAGCGCGGTGGGGCATGGCCGGTTCGCGCTGCCGGCCTCCGGCGAGCGTCGCTTTGTCGAGTTGCCGGCCATCAAGGCCGGCATCAACGGCACCCCGTCATGGACAGCCGCTGCCGCCGCCGGCCTGGTCCTCGCCGTGATCGCGGCAGGAGCTCCGTCGCTGCTGGGCCCGTTGATCCTGATTGTCGTGCTGGCGGGCCTCTTGCTGGGGCGTCGCGGCCGCACCGTATGGTGGGCGCTGCTGCCAGCAGCAGCACTTTTTGTTCCGTTCGCACTGTCGGTGCTGGACCGGCCCCGCGCCATGCTCGGAGATCCGGGCCTTCCGTTCGGGTTCGACCCTGCGCCGCTATGGCAGCAGATCCTGGCACAACCCGTGCGCTTTGACCTCGACGGCGGCCTTGCCGGGCTTCCCCCTTTTGAAGGCGGACCCTGGGCCATGGTGCTGGCCCTGATGATCGGTGCCCCGGTTCTGGTGCTCGCCGTCGTGGCGCTGTTTGTCCCAGGCAAGCGCACGCGCCTGGTCCGCGCATTCTGGGTGGCAGCACTGATCCTGCTCGCGGGCGGCTGGGCCGCCGGCCACGTGGCCACCGCAGTCAATGCCTCCAGCCTGGTTACCCCTTTCCCCGGACCGGCTGTATCTGCCGCAACGTTCGCACTGCTGGGGGCTGCTGTCATGGGGTGCGAGCGGTTGCTCGCCTTGTTTGCCAACAGCGTCAAGGGTACGACGCCGGCCCGGCCTTCCGGTGTGCCCAGGACCATTGCGGCGGTCACGTTGGTCGTTGCCCTGGCCGGGCCACTGCTGGGCCTTACCGCCTGGACCGCCCGCAGCATTCTGGAACCATCAGTACAAGCGGCAGCCGCACCCGGGCAACTCAGCCTTGGGACGCAGAGCCTGCTTGAGGCATCCCGCGGCAGCACTCTTCCGGCCACGGCCTCGGACCGGGGGGAAGGCCCTGAGCAGACACGCACGCTCGTGATCAGCACTTCCGAGGAGGGCAGTTACGGCGCCAGCCTCATGCGGGGTTCGGGCACCACCCTCGATGCACTCTCCACGGTGGCCTCCGCGGCCGTCATCATGGGAGAGCCAGGCAGCGAAAGTATTCGGGAAGATGATCAGGTGACGGCGGCATTGCGCGGTGTGGTTGCCACCATCGTGGCGGGCCAGAGCGTTGATCCACGCCCCGCCCTGGAGACCCTGGGGGCGGGATTTGTGGTCCTCAAATCCGACGACACCGCAGCCCAGCTGACCGCCAGCAGGATTGATGCGGTGCCGGGTTTGGTGGCCGTGGGCGAAACGGAAGCAGGCTGGCTATGGCGGGTCACACCCCTGAATGCCGCCGCCCTGCAGCCTGCCGACGTCGCGCATCGTGCACGGATTATCGACGCGGGGGGCTCGACCGTCACGCTGCTGCCCTCTGCTTTAGAGGACGTCGAGGCAGCAGTTCCGGAAGGGAGCGAGGGCAGGCTGGTGGTCCTTGCCGAGCGTGCCGATCCCCGCTGGACAGCCTGGCTGGACGGGCAGAAGCTCACCTCCACCACCTCCGGCTGGGCACAGGCGTTCACCCTGCCGGCGGCAGCCGGAGATCTGGTGGTCAGGTACCAGAACCCGTGGGCGACGGTCAGCGCGGTGGTCCAGTTCACCGTCATCGGGCTGACCATCCTCCTCGCGATTCCCATGCCTGCGCGGCGCCCGAACACCGGGCTCTCACGCGACGAAGGCTCACTGCGTAAGGAACGTCAGAATGCATAAGGACCCATCCGCAGACCCGGGCACTGCCCATCGCCGCGCTGCCGCTGAGCCTGCTGCTGTTGAGCCTACTGTCACTGAAGGCAGCAAGGTGAAGGCCCCGGGCAGCGAGGGCACCGGCAAGGAAAGCGCCGGGTCCCGGGAAGAGGCCGGCGCCGTTTCCGAGGCGAAGCTCGAAGGTGTTCCAGCCGCAACAAAACCCGCCCGGCGGTCCCGCCGTCAGAAGGCCGCAACGCGCGGGGTCCTCACCGGTGTGCTTTCCGCCATCGCAATTGTGGCGGCAGGCGGTGTGGTGGTAGCAGGCACTACAGTGGCGGCGCCCACTGTGGGGACACGTCCCCTGGAAGCAGCATTGGCGCCCGTGCCCGCCGGAATAACCCAAGCCGTTTGCCCGGGACCGGCCCGGCTTCTTGAGGGATCAGCCGACGCCACTGATCCGCAGTTCAGCCCCGAATCAGGAACTGCGGCGAGTGCCGTGGATGCCGTGGTGGTCAGCGCCCCGGGCGCTGCCCTGCCAGCCGGGCAGGTTGCCGGACTGGACGGAAGCGCCGCAGTAGACATCACCCAGGGGCCAGCCGCCGCGGCGCCGGAGGCAGCAGCAGTCTCGGCCGGTGTACTGGCAGGCCGGGAGGTGTCCGGTATCAGCGTTCTGGACGCCCAGGCCGTTGACAACAACCAAGCGTCCGCAGCAGCCCTGCTGCGCTACAGTGCCAGTGATGGAGACCTGCGCGGCATCGCAGCCGCCAACTGCCAGCAGCCGGCCAACGACTTGTGGCTGGTGGGCGCCAACACCAGCCTCGGACGCACGGCAGTCCTTACCCTTACCAACGCTTCCAGCAACCCGGCAACCGTGAACCTGGAACTGTTCGGAGCGGAGGGCCAGATACAGGCCCCCGGCAGCCGGGGACTGCTGGTTGCGCCCGGCTCCAGTCGTTCGATAGTCCTGGCGGGCCTGGCGCCCGGTGAGGAAGCGCTGAGCGTCCATGTGCGCAGTTCCGGTGGCCCGGTTGCCGCTGTTATCCAGCAAAGCGTATTGCGTGGCCTGCAGCCGGGCGGTGTGGACTATATCTCCCCTGGTGCGGGCCAGGGCGCCCGCCAGATCATGACCGGGGTGGACATCCAGGATGCGGCAGGAATTTCCGCCATGGCCGCACGGCCGGGATTCTCCGATGCCGGCCCTGTACTGTACCTGACCGTTCCCGGCTCCACGGACGCCGTCGTCGAAGTTAAAGTGTTCGGAAAAGACGGCCAGCAGGCTCTCCAGGCGGGCGGCGTGGTGACCGCCAAGGCCGGTTCCGTCACCGAGGTACCGCTGGCCGGAGTCCCCGCCGGGCACTACACGGTGGCCGCTTCTTCCGACGTCTCATTCGTGGCCTCCAGCCGGGTGACCCGCGGCGCCAACCCGGATGAGCCCTCGGACGTGTCATGGTCGCCGTCGAGCCTGCGGCTGGGCAGCCAGCATCTGGTTCCGGTCCCTTCATCGGGGGAGCGGCACCTGGTTTTCGGCGCGCTGGATGGCAGGGCCGCGGTAACGTACACCCCGGTCACGGCGGATGGCCGCATCCAAAATGCAGCCACCGCAGACATCGCAGGCGGTACCACTGCCACTATCACCATCCCGGGCGAAGTGGCCGGATCGGCAGTGACGGCCTATATCGTGTCAGCAACAGGCGACGCCGCCTACGGGGCGTTGGTGCTGCAGGACGGCAATGGCGTTTCCACCGTTGCACTCACCCCCGGCGCCGAAGGGCAGGAACACGTTCCGGTCAGGCTCGGTTACTGAGCGCCGGTACCGGGGCTCCGCTGTGCCTGTTCAGTAGCGACGGCGGTAAACCGGATCCAGTGTCTCCGGCGCCACGCCCAGCATTTCCGCTGTGTGCTCAATGACGACGTCGTGCACCAGGTCCTGGAGTTCCTCCCGGGTATCGCAGGCCTGCTCCACCACCCGGCGGTAAACAGTGATCAGCGGGCCGTCGGCCTGGCCGGCCGGGATGTAGGCGCCCATTGGCGCCGGTTGGCCGGCCGCCACCAGCTCCTCCAAGTTGGTCGGGATCTCATCCACCGCAAAGCGGACGCCATCGAGGGTCTTACCCCAGATGTCGTGCAGGCGCTGGGCTGAATCCATCACAAGCTCGTCGAAACGTTCCGCCCGGGTGCGGAAACCGGGCAGGGTGGGCAACATCAGTTCGCCGCGCAGCCCGCGGCCATGGCGGTTTCTCCGCTTGGTGCGGAAACTTCTGGCCGACGTGCCCGAGAGCGGATCCTGTTGCCCTGACCGCTCGTCAGCCAACCGGACCGTAAAACCTGAATCATGGTTCGATGACTGCATATACCGACTCTAATCCTGGGAAGGGGATTCCGCGACACTCCCGGGCCTCTGGGTTGCTGCGCCGTCGGTGTGCCATGGCATCTATTGCGGCAGGGGAGGGTACTCTGGGGTGTCGTGGGTGCCATTCGTCAGTGTTCCAGATCAGCCTGCCGCGAAGCGGCCGTGGCGACTTTGACGTACGTCTACGCGGACTCAACAGCCGTACTTGGTCCGCTGGCAACTTACGCCGAGCCGCATTGTTACGATTTGTGCTCGCGGCACTCGGAATCACTGACAGTGCCCCGTGGTTGGGAAGTGCTCCGCCTGGCCATGCCAAACACTCCCCAGCAGCCGGGCCCCGATGATCTGCTGGCGCTTGCCGACGCCGTGCGTGAAGCTGCGTCCAAGCCGTCTTCCACGTCCGCTGAGCGCCGTACGGGACCATCTCCCCTCGAAGCCCCTGCGCCCACGGAGGGCGTCCGTCGAGGCCATCTGCGGGCCCTGCGCGAACCCTCCTAAGCGCCGGATCGCGGTACGCTGATAGCTGCACACCAGTCCCCAACGGCCATCAGCCAGACCACGGCACCATGGCCCCCGCAGGAGCAGCAAGCATGCCCAAGATCAGCCCTGAACTGTTGTCCGTCCTTCGATGCCCGGTCACTGCTTCGCCGCTGAAGCAGGAAGGCGACGTCCTGGTCGCAACGAAGGCTGCTGCAGACGGAAGTGTTCCGCAGTACCGGATTGAGGACGGCATCCCCCTTCTCCTCCGGCCCGAACTTCTCCCCGCCGCCACTGCTGCGGCGTCGGACCAGCATGATCCCGCCACGGGCCAGGGCAGCTAGCCTCTCCCCATCCGCGCGTACTTGATTTCATTCAGCAAAGGAACTCCATGACTTTCGATTATAAAGTTGCCGACATCAGCCTCGCGGAGGCCGGCCGGCACCAGATCCGGCTGGCCGAGCACGAGATGCCGGGCCTGATGTCACTGCGCGCTGAATATGGTGCGGAACAGCCCCTCAAGGGCGCGCGGATAGCAGGATCGTTGCACATGACTGTGCAGACCGCGGTCCTCATCGAGACGCTTACCGCCCTGGGCGCGGAGGTCCGCTGGGCTTCCTGCAACATTTTCTCCACCCAGGACGAAGCCGCTGCAGCAGTCGTCGTGGGAACCGGCACCGTGGAGAACCCGCAGGGCGTTCCCGTCTTCGCCTGGAAGGGCGAGTCGCTGGAAGAATACTGGTGGACGGCTGAGCAGATCCTGACCTGGCCGGGCGCCGAGGCCAACCCTGAGCTCGGCCCCAACATGATCCTTGACGACGGCGGCGACGCCACCATGCTGGTACACAAGGGTGTTGAGTTCGAAGCTGCCGGCGCTGTTCCGGCCGTTGAGGCTACCGACTCCGAGGAGTACGGGGTCTTTTTGGAGCTGCTGCGCCGTTCGCTCGCGTCCGATCCGCAGAAGTGGACGCGCGTCGCGGCTGGAATAAAGGGCGTCAGCGAGGAAACGACTACAGGCGTACTGCGCCTGTACCAGCTTGCCGCGCAGGGCAAGCTGCTGTTCCCCGCCATCAACGTCAATGACTCCGTCACCAAGAGCAAGTTCGACAACAAGTACGGCATCCGGCACTCGCTGCCGGACGGCATCAACCGGGCCACGGATGTCTTGATGGGCGGCAAGGTCGCCGTCGTCTGCGGTTACGGCGACGTCGGCAAGGGTGCCGCCGAGGCCCTTCGCGGCCAGGGTTCCCGGGTAATCGTCACCGAGATCGATCCCATCTGCGCCCTGCAGGCTGCGATGGACGGCTACCAGGTGGCCAAGCTGGAAACCGTCCTGCCCATCGGAGACATCTTCATCACCACCACGGGCAACAAAGACGTCATCATGGCCGAGCACATGGCCGGGATGAAAAACAAGGCGATCGTTGGCAACATTGGCCACTTCGACAATGAAATCGACATGGCGGGCCTGGCCCGGATTCCGGGGATCCGCAAAGTCGAGATCAAGCCGCAGGTCCACGAGTGGGTCTTCGAAGGGGACACCGCCGACGACGAAGAGGCCCGCTCCATCATCGTGCTCTCCGAGGGCCGCCTGCTGAACCTCGGCAACGCCACGGGCCACCCGTCCTTCGTGATGAGCAACTCTTTCGCCAACCAGACCATTGCCCAGATTGAACTTTGGACCAAGCACGGGCAGCTGGAGGAAGAGCGGGAATACCGCAACCAGGTCTACGTTCTGCCCAAGATCCTGGACGAAAAAGTGGCGCGGCTGCACCTGGACGCCCTCGGCGTGGAGCTGACCGAACTGACCAAGGACCAGGCTGAGTACCTCGACGTTGACGTGGCCGGGCCCTACAAGTCGGAGCAGTATCGTTACTGAGGTGTGACGGGGACCGCCGCCGGCCTGGCGGACCGGAACGGGTGCAAGGCTTAACATTGTTCAATGACGTCTGATTCAAAACCACGCCGTTCCGGTCCCGCCGGGAAGATCGCGCTGATCGTAGCGCTGTGCCTCCTGGCTGCCGGTGGCGGCGTTTTCGCCGCCGTAGCCCCCGGATTCGCCGGTGCCGCGATTGAATCAGAGGCTTCTTCCCCGGTCCGGTCCGAGCCCGGCAAGGCCGCTCCTGTGGTGCCCCCGCTGAAGCTGGACGTTGAACCGGCGAACGGTGCCCGGCAGGTCAATCCCGCTGCACCCGTCACCCTCAAAGTAGGTGCCGGCAGCATCGAGAAAGTGACGCTCACCAGCACGGCGGGCGAGACAGTCAAGGGTGAATTCGCTGATGGCGGCAGCAGCTGGAAGACGGTCGATCCCCTGAAGTTCGACGCCGAATACAGTTACAGCTACGTGGTCAAGGACGGCGCAGGCCGGGAAACCAGCGCCACCCATTCCTTTAGCACCGTGGCGTCTACCCACGAAGCGGATGCCATTATCTACCCGCTGGACGGAATGAAGGTCGGCGTGGCCCAGCCCTTGCAGATCACGTTCAGCGAGCCGGTCCTGAACCGTGACGCCGTGGAAGCGGCCATCAAAATCACCACCACAGCCGGCCAGGCCGGCGCCTTCCACTGGTACAGCGACACCATGGTCCGGTACCGTCCGGAGACCTTCTGGGCTGCCAACTCCACCATCACCATGGACATGCAGTTGTTCGGCGTGGACCTGGGCAACGGACAGATTGCCAACTTCAACAAGGTGCATACGGTGAACATTGGCGACAAGGTTTCTGCGGTAGCCGATGCCGCAGCCCACACCTTTACGCTCAGCATCAATGACCAGGTGGTCAGGACCCTTCCGGTCAGCATGGGCGACGAACGCTTCCCGTCCGCCAAGGGCTTCGCCGTCTTGATGGAAAAGCGCCGCTACGACCACTTCCGGGCCGACAGCATCGGCCTGTCGCGTGACGACCCCGCCCACTACGGTGAGGTGGACGTCGAATACACCATCCGGCTGTCACTTAGCGGTGCCTACATCCACCAGGCGCTGGAGTCGGCGTATCCCTACATCGGGAACAAGAACGTCTCCCACGGTTGCATCGGCTTCTCTCCTGAAGGAGCCGCCTGGGTCTTTGACCGCATGACCACCGGGGACGTGGTGGAAGTGATTAATACCGAGGGTGATTTCGCTGCCTTCGAGGACGGCTTTGGCGACTGGAACATCCCCTGGGCCGAGTACGACAACTGACAATCAATCAGCGAAGGGCAGCCGCCGCAGCCTGGCGCCCAGTTCGTCGCTCCGCTCGTGGTCCCGGGAGAGCCTGGCCGTTTCCCGCCGCCGCCGTTCGGCCAGCACTGCTGCCAGGAAGTCGTGCGGATTGGTTCCGGGCGGGGGGAGCGGCGCAACATAGTGTGAAAGCTCGGTGGCCAGCGAGCGGACAGTCTCCTCGCGGGACAGAGGCGACATCCGGCCAGCCTGGCGGACGAACATCGCCGCCCGCCGGGCAGTCCCGTCCGGCACCCTGCCGATGTCCGCCACAGCGGCCCATTGCCGCAGGTGCGCCGGTACCGTAGCCAGGACGGTCGCTTCGACGGGGACTCGCCGGCGCAGGGAATACGTCCCGGCCATAACGTCTCCTTGCCGTCGGGACTTGTCACTGAAGAGCGCCACGGCGATGGCCAGCCCTCCGAAGGTGGCGTAAATCTCGAGGAATCCGGTGAGCCCGCGGATCAGCGCATGCCGGAACCGGATGGCCCCGCCGTCGTCCCTGACGATCCTGAGGCCCACCGCGAGTTTCCCCAGGGACAGGCCGCGGGTCAGCGTCTCCACTGCCACGGGGACAATAACCAGGAAGAACACCACGGCCAGGAGCATGAGTGCCTGGAATGCCGCAGGGTCCATGTCCTGGCCGGCAGACACCACCGTCAGGATGGCAGCAACCAGCAGGAGGACGTTGAGGACGACGTCAATCAGGAGTCCCAGGGCCCGTGCCCCAAAGGACGCCGGGCGGAGCTCAAGGGCCACCGCCTCACCGGTAATAATCGCGCTCACGTTCTCCCCATTCCCTGCTGTAGGGCCTGTCGAGAGGCCCGAATCCAATCTACGGCACCATTCCTATGGCAGTGCCGGTCTTCGGGTCTAGGCTGGAGCCGTGGATATGGATGCCTTCTCAGCCGTGAACTCCGGCACGTGGGCCAGACTGCATACGCTGGCCTACCAGCGCCGGCTCAGCGGTGCCGAGGCTGACGAACTGCTGCACCTCTATCAGTCCACCTCGGCGCACTTGTCCCTGGTCCGTTCGCTCGCCCCCGAGAGCGGCTTGTCGGCGTCGTTATCGGCCACCCTCGCCCAGGCGCGCACGCGCTTCACCGGTGCCCGGTCCAACTTCATGGAGGACGTGGCGGGGTTCTTCGCCATCGCGCTTCCGGCGGCGTTCTACCGGCTGCGATGGCTGACCGTGGCCTGTGGATTGGCTTTCTGTGCCATTGCCGCAGGTTATGCCTCCTGGGTGGCGGGTTCCCCTGATGTCCTGAGGGCGTTGGCCCCGGCTGACATGCTGCAGCGGTACGTCGAGGAAGACTTCATCAACTACTACTCGGAGAATCCGGCAGCATCATTCGCCGGCGCCGTATGGACCAACAACGCGTGGATCAGTGCGCAGGCAGTGGCGCTGGGAATCACCGGGATCTGGGTGCCGATGATCCTGTTCAGCAACGCCCAGGGCGTGGGAATCGCTGCCGGGGTTTTCGCCGCCGCAGGGAAAAGCGACGTGTTTTACAGTTACATCCTGCCTCACGGCCTGATGGAGCTGACAGCCGTTTTCATCGCCTGCGCGGCCGGGCTGCGGATCTTCTGGGCAATGGTCTCCCCGGGACTCAGGACCCGTGGCCAGGCTATTGCGGAGGAAAGCAGATCCCTGATCACGGTGGCGCTTGGACTGGTGCTGATCCTGCTCGTCTCGGGCCTGGTGGAGGGCTACGTGACTCCGTCGCCACTTCCGGTGTGGGTAAAAATCGCCATTGGCTCCCTGGTCCTGGCGTCCTATTGGCTGTACGTCCTTGTGCCGGGGCGAAGGGCCTTCCTGGCTGGCGCTACCGGGGGCCTCTCCGACATCGATGCCGGGCCACGGGAGCTCGTCGCCTGAAAGCGGCAGCCACCCGGCGGGAGGTGACGGCATGGCATCCCTGTCCTGTCCGGGCATCAACGGTAGGCTCTAAGGGAGAAAAAGTGGCGTTGCCTGCCTGTGCAGCAACGTAAAAGCCCGACGGAAGAGACGCTGCAGTGAACGACAAATCCCAGCCGCCAGGCAAACAGCCGGACCCGGTCCTAAACGCCTCGTCCGATGATGACGTTGCGTTTGACTGGATGAAGCCAAAAGTGGACACCTCCGCGAAACCCGGGCCGGTCGCCGTCGATCCCGCTCCCACCCGCGCGGACCGCAAAGCTTCGGAAGCCGCCGCCGCAAATTCGGATGCCACAGAGCCGGGCCGTACCACCTCAGACCCGGCACTGCCCACCGCCGTGAAGTCCGACGGCGCAACGAGCGTTCCGCCCACAGCTTCCGCTGGTGCCCACTTCAGTGAGCCCCTGCCCACCTCGGCCCTGCAAATCCGGCCGCCGGAGGCAGAAGTGGAACGGCGGAACGCGGAGCGCGAGAGCGCGGCAAAGGCCAAGCCCGTCCTGCCCCGCTTGATGCAGGTCCTGTTGGCCGTCTCCTTCCCCGTGATCCTGCTGGTCCTGGCTGTGCGTGCCGTGGCCACGCCACTGTTCCTCTGGGTGGAGTACTACCGGCCGGGCTTCCCGGGTGACGGTTACGGCTTCAATACTGATGACCGCATCACCTACGGGTCGTACGTCGTTGACTACCTCAGCAACTGGGCAGGCCCGCGCTACCTGGGCGACCTGGTAGCTCGAAGCGGTGAGCCCCTGTTCAAGCCAGAAGAAGTCAGCCATATGGCAGACGTCAAACTCGTGTTCCTGACTGCCCTGGCCGCTGGATTCCTTCTGCTGCTGCTCAGCACCGTGGCAATCAGTTACCTTAAGCGCCGCAGTACCGGGGGAGTCCGCCGTGGCCTGTTCGCCGGATCGATCATCACATTGGTCCTCATCCTGGGGCTTGGCACCCTGGCGGTGCTGGGGTGGCAGCAGTTCTTCACTGAATTCCACCGGCTGTTCTTCGCCAGTGGAACCTGGACCTTCGCCCTCGAGGACACGCTTATCAGGCTGTTCCCCGGCCAGTTCTGGATGGATGCGGGCATGGTGATCGCTGCCCTGGTGCTGGTCACCAGCGCAGTCACCCTGGTTCTCACCTGGCCCACGCGCCGGCGACGGGGCCTGCCGCCGCGCCAGGGCAGAAAGAACAAGAAGGCCGCAGACCCCGCTGGTACTCCTGCAGACCAAACCGAAGCCCGTGAGGCCGGGTGATAATGCGGTTCGCAGCGAGTCCTAGTTCAGGGGAACCGCGGGATTTCGCCCTGTGACGGTGAGGTAGCCGTCGCCGTCGAGGCTCCCCAGTTCGCCGGTGCGGATGAAGCCATCGGCAAATGCTGCAGCAGTCGCCGCCGCGTCGACATGGTACCCGGCGAAGACGCCAATGCCTTTGACCAGGATTTCGCCACTGGCGGTCACCCGCACAGTGGTTCCCGGAACTGGCAGCCCCACGGTTCCCGAGCGTTTCCGGGCCGGGGTGTTGACGGTGCAGGGCCCGGTGGTCTCATTGCGGCCGTAGCCTTCCAGCACCGAAATTCCGGCCCCGTCGAAGAAGCGGGCCGTCTCCGCGGACAACCTTCCGCCCGCTGCATAAAGACAGGCCAGATGCCCTCCGAGGGCCGAGCGCAGCCGCCGGTAGACCAGCGCTTCATAGACGGCGTGACGGAGCGTGAGCAACTTACCGGGACTGCCGGCACCGGTGCCCGGCGCCCCGGAAGCGAGTGAGTACTCGACGGCGGTGCGCGCGGCAGATGCGAACAGCCGCCGCCGGCCCGCTGTTTCTGCCTGCCGGGCGGCTTCTGCATAAATCGCCTCAATGAGACCAGGACCTGCGGCCAGCAAGCCCGGCTTGAAGGATCGCAGGTCGGTCGGCAATTCATTGGCGGTGCTGTGCCCCACCGTGATGCCGGCACTGAGGAGCATCAGTTGTGCCGACATTGCCAGCGTAGTAGCGGCGGGCAGGGAGATCAGCGCCCGGCCGCGGGGGTCAAGCCGGGTTTCCGGCAGCAGCGGCGCCGTGTTTTTCGCCAGCAAGGCAAGGTTTCCGTGGGTGATCCGACACCCCGGGACACCGCCTGACAGAGGCTTCGGCGAGGAACCGTGCACAGCGCCGTAAACGACCGACGCAACGTCGGCCAGCGTTGCGGTGCTGCGGTAGCGCTCGAGCTCGGCGTCGGAAACGCCGGTCCCTGCGGCGGCGAGGCTGGCCAGATTGGGCGCATCGCCGTCGTAATCCATCCGCACGGTACTGACAATCCGCTCAACCGGCAGGTCGGCCGTCCTGAGCACCTCTGCGACCAGGCCTGCCGTGGCGGCGTCCTCCACGAAGATCCGGCGTGCGCCGGAGTCCTGCAGGACTCTCTCGAGCTTCGCGGCCTGTGGTTCCGGATCCCTCGGTTCCGGGTCCAGCGGGACGGTGACACCGCCGGCAAACCACACGGCAAAGTCCACCAATGTGCGCTGATAACTGCTGGCGGACAGGATGGCCACGGGATCACCGGGGCTGATCCCGCCGGCGATAAGGCCCTTGGCCAAGGCGTTGACCTCCAGCACAAACTGCCGGGCGGAAACGTCTGCCCAACCGGTAGTTCCCTTGCGTGAGTAGAGTGCGTGCGCAGGGTTTCTCTCCAGCTGTTCCAGGACCAGCCGGGTCACGTTGGATCCGGGGTCCATCTCAACCAGCAGTTCCGTGCTTGCTTCTCTCACGCGGTTCTCCATTCCGCAGCCACGCCGTCCGGGCCTGGCTTGGTCGTCAAGGCTTAGGGCAATCGTGCCCTAGATCCAGGAGGGCATCCAGATCCGGAGACGCCAGTCCGTATAGCTGATGACCTCCGCGGTCCAGATTGGATAGAAGAACGCACTCAGCAGCAGTACCCCGGCAAGGAAGACGGCCACCAGGTACAGGCCGGAACGCCACCGCCAGCCCGGGCTATCCCGCGGGCCAAGCACCAGTCCCACGCAGTACGTCAGGGCAAGGACCAGGAATGGTTCGAAGGAAACGGCGTAGAAGAAGAAGGTGGTCCGCTCCGGATACATAAACCACGGCAGGTACCCGGCGGCCATGCCGGCAAGAACGGCCCCCGCACGCCAGTCCCGCCGGCCAGCCCACCAGAAGAGCAAAACTATCAACGCGATGGTGCCGCTCCACCAGATCAGCGGGTTCCCCACCGAGAGAATGGCCGACGTGCAGTCGGACAGCGTGCACCCAGGCGTTCCCTCTTTGGGCGACTGGTAGTAGAAAGAGGTGGGCCTGCCCATGACCAGCCACGTCCAGGCGGTGGCTTCATAGGGATGATCTGAGCTCAGGCCCTGGTGAAAGTTGAAGGCCTCAAGGTGGTAGTGGAACCAGGACCGCAGGGAGTCCGGCAACCAGCCCCACTCCCCGGACGGGTTGGTTTGGGCCCAGTTGCGGTAATAGGCGTCGGTGGATCGGAACCAGCCCACCCATCCGGCGGTATATGCCAGTGCGGCCACCGGAACCACGGACATGAAGGCCGGCAGCCCGTCCTTGATGACCGCTCCAGGAAACCAGTTCCGGATGCCGGCAACCCGGCGGGCACCGAGGTCCCAGCAGACTGTAAGGATGCCGAAAACTGCAAGGAAGAACAGTGCCGACCACTTGGTTCCCACGGCGAGTCCCAGGCAGAGGCCGGCGAGGACCCGCCACCAGCGGATGCCCAGCCAGGGGCCGGTAAGCAACTGCAGGGGAGTCGGTAAGCCGGTGGGGGAGGCAAGGCCCTGCCGCGTGAGCCGGTCCGCCAGGCGTCGCCTGCCGTCGTCACGGTCCACCAGGAGGGCGCCGAAGGCGGCCAGCACCCAGAACATCAGGAAAATATCCAGCAGCGAGGTGCGGGACAGCACCAGGTGGTGGCCGTCCACGGCCAGCAGCAGGCCCGCCACAGCGCCAAGGGTTATGGAAGAGAACAGCTTCTGTGCGATCAACGCCACCAGCAGCACCGACAATGTCCCGGTGAGGGCGGCCGCAAAACGCCAGCCGAAGGCATTGTCTGCGCCGAAGAGCCACATTCCGGCAGCGATCATCCACTTGCCAACCGGCGGATGAACCACATACTCCGGGGTGTCCAGCAGCACGCCGGGGTTGCCGGCATTGAAGGCATCGTTGGCCTTGTCCGGCCAGTTCCGCTCATAGCCGGCCACCAGGTAGGAGTATCCGTCTTTGACGTAGTAGGTCTCGTCGAACACCAGGGTGTTGGGTTCTCCCAGCCTGAAAAAGCGCAGGACGCCGGCCAACGCGGCGGTAAGGACCGGTGCCAGCCAATACCACAGGCGCAACGACGGCGGGTAGTCCCGCCAGCTCCGGATACTGCCGCTCAGGCGCTGGATCAGGGCCCCGGCCGTGAAGGCCGTACCGGGGTCCAGGATCCATCCTGAGGCCGGCCCGGTACGGCCGGCATGGGAGCCTGGGCCAGCGGGAAGGTTTACGGCCGCTGAGGAGTCGGGAACGGCAGGACCGCCGGCAGCAGTACCGGCGGTGGGCTGCCCACCGCCAGCACTGCCGGGTGCATTCGCCTCCGAGGTCTGGGTCACCCGCCCATGCTACCTTTTTGCGGCCCTGTTGCCCCGGCAGGACTAGTGTGGACGTGTGCACCGCAACTCCAACTCAGAACATGCCGGCCCTGATTCCGCTCCGGCCATCCCCGAAGACGGCGTCCGGGCCTTGCGCGACGACGACCTCCACGCAGTTCCGCAGACGGCCGTTGCCGGTGGGCCTGGCCGGATCGTGCTGGCCGCCACCCCCATTGGCAACACCGGGGACGCCTCAGCCCGCCTGGTGGAACTGCTGGCGACGGCGGACATTGTTGCGGCCGAGGACACCCGGCGCTTGCACCGGTTGGTCCAAAGCCTCGGCGTGACGGTGGCCGGTCGGATTGTGAGTTACCACGAACACAACGAAGCCGCCAAGACCGGTGAACTGCTGGATCAGGTCCGCCAGGGCAAGACACTGGTGATGGTGACCGACGCCGGCATGCCTGCCGTGTCGGATCCGGGCTTCCGGCTCGTGGAAGGTGCCGTGGCGGCCGGGCTGAAAGTCACCGCCGTGCCTGGCCCCTCGGCGGTGTTGACGGCGTTGGCACTTTCCGGGCTTCCCACCGACCGGTTCTGCTTCGAAGGATTCCTGCCCCGCAAGGCCGGCGAGCGTTCGGGCCGGCTGGCTGAGCTTGATGCAGAACGCCGCACCATGGTGTTCTTTGAGGCTCCGCACCGGCTGGAGCCCATGCTGCGCGCCCTCCGTGAACGCTTCGGACCGGACCGCAGAATTGCCGTCTGCCGTGAACTGACCAAGACCTACGAAGAGGTCCTGCGCGGCACTTTAGCCGAACTCCTGGACTGGGCCGAAAACAATGAAGTCCGCGGCGAGATAGCTGTTGTGGTAGGCGGCGCTCCAGAACGGGAACCCGGAACTCCGGAGGACCATGTGGCAGCCGTCAACGAGCTGGTCGCGAAGGGCGTACGGCTCAAGGAAGCCGTAGCCACCATCGCCGAGGATGTCCGGGTCAGCAAGCGGGAGCTCTATTCGGCAGTCCTCGCCGCGCGGTGACCCTGCTGTGCGATTGCACAGTCGTTGGGGTCCGGCATGGTGCGTGCAGGCGTAGACCCTGCGCGAACGGCCGCAGTACTGTGGCACTAAATCCACCCGGCACAGCTTGAAGAAGCCGGGTAGCCAGTCGATTCCAATGAGGGAGTAACCGTGACCGAGACTGCCACCCCTACTGTCAGTGCGGACCGCGAAAGCGAGCTGCTTGCCTCCGTGCCCACGGGCCTTCTTATCGATGGCAAGTGGCGGCCCGCGGCGTCCGGCAAGACGTTCGACGTCGAGGATCCCTCCACTGGCAAGGTACTGCTCAGCATTGCCGACGCCGGCCCCGAAGACGGTGCCGCTGCACTGGATGCCGCCGTTGCCGCACAGGAGTCCTGGGCGAAGGTACCGTCCCGCGAGCGCGGTGAAATCCTGCGCCGCGCTTTTGAAATGATTACCGCCAGGGCTGAAGACTTCGCCCTGCTGATGACCCTGGAAATGGGCAAGCCGCTGGCAGAGGCCCGCGGTGAAGTGACATACGGTGCGGAATTCCTGCGCTGGTTCTCAGAAGAAGCCGTGCGTGCCTTTGGCCGGTACTCGGTCTCGCCGGATGGTAAGTCACGCCTGCTGGTCACCAAGAAGCCGGTGGGCCCGTGCCTGCTGATCACACCCTGGAACTTCCCTTTGGCCATGGCCACCCGCAAGGTGGCCCCCGCCGTTGCCGCAGGCTGCACCATGGTGCTGAAGTCTGCGAACCTCACCCCGCTCACCTCCCAGCTGTTCGCTGCCGTGATGCAGGAGGCGGGTTTGCCGGCCGGTGTCCTGAATCTGATTCCCACCTCCACCGCAGGCGCCACCACCGGGCCTCTCATCAAGGACACCCGGCTTCGGAAGCTGTCCTTTACCGGTTCCACCGAAGTGGGCCGGCGGCTGATCGCAGACGCCGCGGACACGGTGCTGCGGACATCGATGGAGCTTGGTGGAAACGCGCCGTTCGTGGTGTTCGAGGACGCCGATCTTGACGCCGCCGTTGCCGGTGCGATGCTGGCAAAGCTGCGCAACATGGGAGAGGCCTGCACCGCCGCCAACCGGTTCATTGTCCACGAGTCCATAGCGGCCGAGTTCGCGGAGAAATTCGCCGCGAAGATGAAGGACATGACTACCGCCCGCGGCACCGAGCCCGAGTCCAAGGTGGGCCCACTGATCGATGCCAAGAGCCGTAACAAGGTCCACGAACTGGTCAGTGATGCCATTGCCAACGGTGCCGTGGCGGTCACCGGCGGCGGACCCGTGGACGGCCCCGGATACTTCTATCAGCCCACAGTGCTTAAGGGCGTCACCGAAGGCACCCGGATCCTGTCCGAGGAGATTTTCGGGCCGGTTGCTCCGGTGATCACGTTCGGCACCGAGGATGAGGCGGTGCGCCTGGCCAACAACACCGAATACGGCCTGGTGGCCTACGTCTTCACCAAGGACCTCAACAGGGGCATCCGGATGGGTGAACGGCTGGAAACGGGCATGATGGGCCTGAATGCCGGCGTCATTTCCAACGCAGCGGCGCCGTTCGGCGGCGTCAAGCAGTCCGGGCTGGGGCGCGAAGGAGGCCTCGAAGGCATCGAGGAATACCTCTACACCCAGTACATCGGCATTGCCGACCCCTACGCCAGCTAACCCTGACGCAGGCGCCGCAGGCCGTCGCGTGTTCCTTCCCAGGAACGCACGGCGGCCTTTGCCGTTCTGCGGATCAGGGCCGCGGTGCCGTGCAACGGGGCGGCGGCGAACTGCCCCAACCTGCTCATAGTCGACGGCGGTATCCACTCGGCGCGCAGCCGGGCAGCCTTGCCGGCGTTGGCACGCATGGTGTCCTGGACGGCCGCGATGGTTCCTGCTGTCCGCCTGGCTGCTGCCTCCCCGGCAGAAAGACCCGTCCCCTGGCTGGCGGTCGCGTCGGGATCAGATGAGGGCCGGCCATAGATAGTTGCCTCATACGCGCTGGTGAGGGCAAGCACGCCCTGGTGCCCGGCCTCATCCAATCCGCCTGGTTCGCCCAGTGCACCGGAGCTGCGGAGCCTGGCAGAGTAGTTCCGGGGCGTTTCGCTGGGTTGAGGTGGCACGCCGTAGTCCGTGCCGAGGTCCTCAAGTTCGGACCAGGCAGCGGTGGTCCTGGCCGCAGGACCGTAACGCCCCGCGCGCAGCCTCGATGAACGCAGGGCCCCGCGTGCTGCGCGTGGTGCGGCTGCGAGGAGCAGGATACCCATGGTGCCGGCCAGTGCCGCGAGCCACGGCCTGATGCCAGGACCTTCGTCAGCCACGGAACCGCCGCCACCGGGGAGCGGAAGAGCTGAGGCGCTCGGGGCGGGGACAGGGACTGCGGGCGTGGGGGCCACCAGGGCTTCGTCGTCCTCCAGCGACTGAGGAGAGCCCGGCGCGGCGGAGCTGGACGAGGCATAGGGAGGCAGGACCCCGCGGGACGGGGTGGGCTCGAACGGCACCCAGCCCAGGCCCTCGAAGTACAGCTCCGGCCAGGCATGGGCGTCGCGGGCGTCTACCTCATACTGTGCGATGCCGTCCAACCCTGCCACAGTCATGGTCTCGCCTGTCAACCGACCGGGGGCATAACCTACCGCGATCCGGCTCGGGATGCCCTGGACGCGGGCCATCACTGCCATGGCCGAGGAAAAGTGGATGCAATAGCCGCTTTTCTGGCCGAGGAAGTCCGCGAGTACGGACAGGCCGTTGCCGTCGTAGCCCGCCCGTGCCGGGGTGTCCAGCGAATAGGTGAAGTCCCCTGACCTCAGATAGCTCTGGATGGCAAGGGCCTTGGCATATTGATTGGCGGTGGAGCCGGCCACTAAATCGGCAGTGGAGCGCACGATCTCCGGGACCTCGGCCGGGACGTTCGTGAAATCCGGGGAGATGCCTTCCTGCGGTTGAGTGGAGCGCGCCAGCAGCTCGGCCGTAATCTGCGGGACAGATGAGACCACCGTGTATTCCTGGCCGCGGGTAGTGGTGTCGGAACTCCTGATGCTCAGCGTCATCGGGTCCCAGTCCCACTGCCCGGTGAGTCCTTCAACCGACTCCGGTGCATAGGGAACAGGAAGATAGGGGCTGGAGAAGTTGCCGGGATTAATTTCGGTGACGTTGCGCTGAAGCTCCTCCGGCACGGCAGTCCTTTGCCGGATCTGCGAGGTACCGGGCTGCCTGGCGGCTGGACGGTCGTCAGGTCCCCAGGACTCGCCGGAAAAATTGTCGATCGTTACTGAGCGCAGGTACGGCGGACTTGAGGCCGTGGTGCCATACGTGATCCGGCCGCTGCCGCTGGGAGCGCGGAGGCTGTTGCCGAGGGTGATCATTGGATTGAGGCCATTGCCGGTGCCCCAGGCATTCATCCGTGAGCCTTGCGGGAAGGTACCCCGGTCGAAGCCGGGAATGGCGACCGGCAGGACGAGCGTAGCTGCCAGCGCTGCAGCTCCGGTAAGCACCGCCCGCCGTGACTGTCCGGGATTCCGGGTGGTGTCCACTGCACCCCTGGCGCCGGCGTCGAACCACTGGCTGCAGGACAGGATCACGAGGTAGCCAACCGTGGCCAGCAGGAAAGCCGGCCAGCCCACGCTCTGCGGTTTGAGCATGGCGGGCACTACCAGAATGGCCAGCAGTGCGATTCCGCTGGTGGCGGGCATGCCCAGCGGAACGGCAAGGGCATCGATCAGGATGACCAGGATGCCGACGGCGGCACATGCGAGCATCACAATGCCGGCGTTGGGTGCCACCGGAGTGCTCTCGGACAAGATGGTCTCGCTGGCACGCTGCAGAAAACTATCCAGTGCCGACAGGGTCCCGCCGGTAGGGACAAATCCCGCCAAGGCCGTGCCGCGGAAGAACGTGAGCGTCAGGACGGCAATAAGGGCAGCGACGCCGCCGGCTGTGACCACGAGCGGACGGGCCCGCAATGATCGCAGGGTGGCCATGACCACGCTGACGACCAGGATAGTGGTCAGCAATGGCAGAAACCAGGCCCAGCCCCGCATCACGCCGTTGAGGGAGAGTGACGCCCCTGCCGTGGCCACCACAATGCCGACCGCCATGATCCATGGCTGGTACCCGGCACGGGGCCCGGCAGGCCGTGCAGGCCGCAACGTTTTTTGCGGCTCCTGCGGGGCCGCCGGGGAGTTCCGGGATCGTTCCGGGGCGAGGGTCATTTGGCCACCTCCGCACCACGGCGGACGTCCACGGCAGCGGGAGCCGCGGAACTGCCGGGTACGCCGTCGTCGAAATTCCTCCACGCGTCCTGCACCTGGGTGGAGGGCTGGAGGGCTACCCCCCTCCAGCCGCCCAGCCGGAGTGCTTCCAGGGCTTCTTCACAGTCGTCAGGGTTTTCCGTGATGAGCATGGCAAATGCATTGGCCCCGTAGCCCGCTCCGGCGGCCAGCGACCGTGCCTCGGCGAGCGAAATCCTGCCCAGCAGGGCAACGAGTGGTCCCCTCATGCGGTGGGCGGAGAGCTTGTCCATCAGCTGATCGGTGAAGGCGGCGGGCCCGTGCTCGTGGCCGGCCGGGGCTTCCCGCAGACCTGGCCGGTGATGACCGGTCAGGCCCGGCCGGTGATGACCGCTCAGCCCGATGGCGGCAAGGCTTTCTGCGATGCTCTGCAGCCCCGCGACGCCGGAAAACTCTTCAAGCTCCGGCTCGGGAGCCGACGGCGAGCGGCGGAACGCTGGCTCTCCTACAGGATCCAGACAACGCAGGGCATAGCTCCTATCCATCAAGTGGGCCGAGATGGACATGGCTGCCACGACAACCCACTCGAAGCAGCGGCTGGTCACGGGCTGGTCCGGTTCTGACAGGCCTGCGGCAGGACCGTCGGGAAACGCTGCCAACCGCTGGTCCAGAATGATGGTGGCCTCCGGAGTGGTAACCGACTCCTCCTGGCGCACCATCAGCGTTCCGTGCCGGGCTGTTGCTGCCCAGTGGACCCTGCGCATGGCGTCACCGTGGCGGTACTCCCTGGTCATGACGTCGTCTTCGCTGGGATTGGCCCGGATCCTGGTGGCCGTCACGCCGTCATTCCCGCGGGCCCCCGCCAGCCCCGTGGGCGGAAGTTCGACGGCGGCGGGCGTTACGGTGAGGGTGTCGCCGTCGTCAATGGCGTGGCGGTGCAGCGACAAGCCGAAGGGGTCCGTGAACTCGGCGGTCACCGGGCCGATCACGTACTGTCCCCGCCGTGTGGACCTGAGGTGGTACTCGTAGCGGCTGCTGCCGCCGGAAGCGGACCGGGCAGGGAAGCGGAACGCCGGTGACTGGCCGAAGCGGGGCGGCAGTTTCTCCTCCATCAGCGTGTGGCCGGATCCGTTGCCGGACTTGGCCACCGCGAGCTTCACAGTGGTGGTGGCGCCTGTCTCCACACTCTCCGGATCGAACTCACGGTACACACTGAAAGACGGCTTCAGGAGCCGGACACCGGCCAGCGAGATGAGCGGAAGCACCACCAGCAGCACAGCCAGTGTCAGCAGGTCCCGGCGGCCCATGACGCCGGCCGCGAGCAGGCAGGTGGCGCCGGCCAGCAGCAACCCCCAACCCCGCCGCGTAAACAGATGGCGTCGCACGATGGCCTCCTAGTGGCCCCGGCCGGCCGCGGCTCCGGCGACATTGGGAGCACGCCCGGCCTCCTGATCTACCGGCAGCCGGGCAATGATGTCGCGGATCACGCCGGCAGGGGTATCGCCTGCGCTTGCCGCCTTGCGGTCAAGGATGATGCGGTGCGAGAGCACGGACGCGGCAACGGAAACCACGTCGTCGGGGAGCACGAAGCTCCGACCGTCCAGGGCGGCCGTCGCCTTCGCCGCGCGCAGCAGCTGGAGCAAGGATCGGGGAGAGGCTCCCAGGCGCAGCAACGGCGAGGTTCGGGTGGCCTGGCCCAACGCGACTGTGTACTCCTTAACCGCCTGCGAGACGTAGACGTGCTGGACGGCCACGATCATGGCGGCGACATCGGCGGCGCTGACTACAGGACTGATGCCAGCCAGGGGGGAAGTGGACTGATGGGTCTCCAGCATTTCGATCTCCGCCGCCATATCCGGGTAGCCCATCGAGATCCGGGCCATGAAACGGTCCCGCTGTGCTTCAGGCAGCGGATAGGTACCCTCCATCTCGATCGGATTCTGGGTGGCCACTACCATGAACGGCTCGTCCAATTTGAAGGAGTGGCCGTCCACGGTGACCTGGTGCTCCTCCATGCATTCGAGCAGGGCAGACTGGGTCTTGGCAGAGGCGCGGTTGATTTCGTCGCCGATGACGATGTTCGCGAAGACAGCGCCTGGCCGGAACTCGAACGCGCGGGACGACTGGTTGTAAATGGACACGCCCGTAACGTCCGAGGGAAGGAGGTCCGGGGTGAACTGGATGCGGCTTACCGAACAATCGATGGTGCGGGCGAGGGTCTTGGCCAGCAAAGTCTTACCGACTCCGGGGACGTCCTCCACCAACAGGTGGCCCTGCGCCAGGAGGACTGTCAGCGCCAGGCGGGCTGCGTCCGCTTTACCATCAATCACGGTGCCGATGGCGGTAAGGATCTGTTGGCTCGCATCGTGGAACGCTTCGGCTTCCATGGCCTGGACAGGGGCGTTGGCCCCTGTTGCCTGCGGCGCCCGGGCCTGGTGGCCGTTGCTGCGCGCGCGTTCCTCTGCCGGGGAAGATTCGACCGTGATTCCTTGGTGCGGGTCCATCCGTAACCTTTCATCCCTGCAAGCGCCTGGGACGCGGCTATGAGCCAGCCGATGCCCATCGGTGGGCACACGCCATTCCTGATACCAGACTACTAACACAACTGCCCCGGCTGACAGGTAGTTCCGGAATTCCGGTTCCGGATTCCGCCGGGTCAACAGGTAGTTTGGTTCCCATGTGTGATTCCAGCGTTCCCGTTCCCTACCGCCGGCTGACAGCAGGGACTGGCCAGGAAACCGCGCAAAACGGGCAAAACGGGCAAAACGGGGAAAACGCAGGCAAAAAACAGAAGAACGGCTACCCGCCGGCGCCCGAGCCGTTGCCGGTACCCGTGATGGATAATCACACCCACCTTGATTTTGGTACGCCGCAGGAGGGCCGAGGGCATTTCACGGTAGCGGTGGCGGAAGCCCTGGATGCTGCCGCTGCCGTGGGGGTCCAGGGCGCCGTGCAGGTCGGTTGTGATCTGGAATCCTCCCGCTTTACTGTCCAGGCCGTCGACCAGGACCACCGGCTGCTGGGCGCCGTTGCCCTCCATCCCAATGATGCTCCTGACTACGCGGCCCGCGGCGAGCTGGAATCAGCGCTCGCGGAAATCGAGGAGCTGGCCCGCCACCCCCGGATCAGGGCCATCGGCGAAACCGGGCTGGATTTCTTCAGGACCACAGGCGAACGGCTCGCTGACCAGCGCTATTCGTTCCGCCGCCACATCGACATCGCCAAGCGGTTGGGGCTCACCCTGCAGATCCACGATCGTGATGCCCATGACGACGTCGTGCAGGTTTTGCGTGAGGAAGGTGCACCCGAACGGGTGGTTTTCCACTGTTTTTCCGGCGACGAATCCCTGGCCAGGATTTGCAATGACGAAGGCTGGTACATGTCCTTCGCCGGAACGCTGACCTTCCGGAACGCCGCCAACCTGCACGCCGCCGTCGGGATCGCGGAGCCCGGACTGCTGCTGGTGGAGACAGACGCCCCGTTCCTCACGCCACACCCGTTCCGCGGCCGGCCCAACGCCAGCTATCTGGTCCCGCATACCGTCCGGTCCATGGCCGAATTGACAGGAATCGAGCTGTCCGACCTGTGTACACGGATTGGCGAGAATTCCGTGCGGGCGTACGGATCGTGGACGTGAGGCGCGGCCAGTGAAACCTGAACGTTATAAATACCCGGTATAGCGTTTTCTTGGCCCCTTTATAACGCTTCGGTTACAGTGAGTAACTATTAGCCGGGGTCGGGGAAGGCCTTCGGATAATTCACTTCACCCGTAGCTCACGAAAAATGGGCTTTAGCTGACTCTGCCCGGGTGCTGTGTGGCGGCGCACTGGTGCCCCGGACATCCCTTTTTAGGGTGCGTGCGCCGGGACACTTTTGCGCGTTCCCCGTGCCCGGATGGTCCTAGAGTTACGGACAATCGTGGTCAAGCTATTTACATCGGACGGAAAGTTCAGCGCCCTCAAAGTCGGTACCCAGCTGGTAGTTCTCCTGGCCCTCGTGGTGGGCCTGGTGGCCTTCGTCGGGAACAACAAGACAGTGACGCTGAACGTCGACGGCAAGGTCAGCTCGATCCAGACCTTTGGCGGCACTGTTGGCCAGGTGGTCAAGAGCGCTGACGTTGAACTGCAGCCCGCAGACCGGGTTTCCCCGGCCGCCGATGTATCAATCCGTAACGGACAGGTCATTAACGTCAACCTGGCCAAGGTGGTGACGGTCAATCTGGATGGTTCCAGGAAAACCGTAAACACCACTTCGCCGGACGTTGCCGGACTCGTCAGCGAGCTCGGCGTAGCCAGCAGCTCCGAAGTTTCGGTCCCTGCGGAATCGCAGCTCACTGTCCAGGGTTCCTTTGTTTCAATCTCCACCCCCAAGAACATCACCCTGGTTGCAGACGGTGCATCATCCACCCTCACCACCACCGCAGTCTCGGTCGGCGACGTCCTCGAAGACGCCGGTCTGGTCCTTGGTGACAATGACCGCACTTCGCAGCCCGTGAACGCCCCTGTCGTGAACAACATGGTGGTCAAGGTTTCCCGTGTGGATACCAGCCAAACGGCAGGAATTACCGAGGACATCCCCTTCGAGACGCTGAAGACGGACAGCGCCGAGCTCTTCGTCGGCGAGGAAGAGGTTTCCCAGGAAGGCGTCGCCGGCAAGGTGGACAAGAAGTTCAGCCTGGTGATGGTAGACGGCCGTGAAGCCTCCCGCACCCTGGTCTCTGAAACCGTGACTGTTCAGCCCGTGACGAAAAAAATCACCGTGGGTACAAAGGCCAAGCCAGTGGCAGCGAAGGCACCGGCCGCCAGTAACACCGGGGCGGCCGCACCCGCCATGATGAATGAGGCCATGTGGGACGCCATCGCCATGTGCGAATCCACCGGCAATTGGTCCATCAACACCGGCAACGGCTACTACGGCGGCCTGCAGTTCGACATCCAGACCTGGCTCGGTGCAGGTGGCGGCGCTTACGCCCCCAACGCCAGCCTGGCCACCAAGGCCCAGCAGATTGACATCGCCAACCGCGTGTACGCCCAGCGCGGCCTCCAGCCTTGGGGTTGCGGTTGGGCGGCCAAGGGATAATTCCCGGCCGCACGCCACCAGGGACCGATCCGGCAACGGACCGGTCCCTGGTTCGTTAATGCAGCTCCCGCGGTCCGGCGCTCACCATGCCGCACGCTGAGGGCGGGATAGGATACCTAAGTGACTGAACCGATCCCCGCCGCGCCCGCACCCCTGTTTGGTGCAACCGATATTCGCAGGCTGGCAGAGGAAATCGGTATCCGTCCCACCAAGACACTCGGCCAGAACTTCGTGATCGACGGCAACACCATCCGGCGGATTGTGGCCGCTGCGAACATTGGTCCGGATGAAACGGTGCTCGAAGTAGGCCCCGGCCTTGGCTCCCTGACGCTGGGGCTGCTGGATGCGGCCCGTGAGGTGGTCGCCGTCGAAATTGATCCCGTGCTCGCGGGCAGGCTTCCGGCCACGGTGCAGGAATGGCGGCCGGACGCCGTCGAACGCTTCCACCTGGTGCAGTCGGATGCCATGCGCGTCACCGAACTGCCCGTGGAACCGAGCGCCATTGTGGCCAACCTGCCCTACAACGTTGCTGTGCCTGTAGTCCTCCATCTGCTCCAGCATTTCCCTGGACTGCGGCACGGACTGGTGATGGTCCAGGATGAGGTCGCGGACCGCCTGGCTGCGGGGCCTGGTTCAAAAACGTATGGGGTGCCGTCGGTCAAAGCCGCCTGGTACAGCTCCATGCGCAAGGCCGGGGTTATCGGCATGAACGTTTTTTGGCCCGCGCCGAAGATCCACTCCGGCCTGGTGGCTTTCACGCGACGTGAACCGCCGGTCACTACTGCATCGCGTGAACAGGTCTTCGCGGTGATCGATGCCGCCTTTGCCCAGCGCCGGAAGACCTTGCGGGCTGCACTTGCCGGCTGGGCGGGAAGCGCCGCCGAGGCTGAGCGCTGCCTGCTAGCTGCAGGCGTGGATCCGACGGCGCGTGGCGAAGTGATTGACATCGCCGCCTTCGCCCGTATCGCTGAAGCCCGCAACGGGGACGCCGGGTGAGCGCACTCCGGGGCAGCTTTGCCCCACGCATGGTGCGGGTTAAGGCGCCCGGCAAGATCAACGTTTCCCTGGATGTAGGGCCGTTGCGGCCGGACGGCTACCACTCCGTGGCCAGTGTGTACCTGGCAGTGTCACTGTATGAGGAGGTGGCTGCCTCCAGCACGGAGACCCCCGGGATCACCGTCAGTATCAGCCCGGCCAGCACCCTTGACCTCGACGGCGTCGACATTCCGCTGGACTCCGGGAACCTCGCCTACCAGGCGGCAGCGATGATGGCCGAGGTGTCGGAAAACCCCACCGGCGTGCACCTGGAGATTACCAAGCGGGTGCCGGTCGCCGGTGGAATGGGGGGCGGCTCTGCCGACGCCGCGGCAACATTGCTGGCCTGTGACGCACTGTGGAACAGCGGCCTGTCCAGGGACGAGCTTGCCAGGCTGGCTGCCGAGCTCGGCGCGGACGTGCCGTTCGCGCTCCTGGGCGGTACCGCCGTCGGCCTTGGTGTGGGTGATGATCTCTCCCCGGCCCTTGCCCGCGCCCAAACCGACTGGGTGCTGGTAGCGGCGGATTACGGGCTGTCCACACCGGCGGTGTTCAAGACCCTGGACCGGTTGCGCGATGCCGAAGGGCTCGGCATCGAGGAGCCCATGGCCGTTGATCCCCAGGTCCTGCAGGCGCTGCGCGACGGCGATGCCGAACGGCTGGGCACCGTCCTGGTGAACGATCTGCAGCGGGCGGCGATTGAACTGGCCCCGGACCTCCGGAACACCCTGGGGCTGGGGGAGTCCCATGGGGCGGTAGCGGGCATGGTCTCGGGATCCGGGCCCACCATAGCTTTCCTGGTATCGCATCCCGCAGCGGCCGAAGCCCTGGCGGAAGACCTTGGCCATTATGGCCTGAGGGCCATGGCAGTGCACGGGCCGGTTCCCGGTGCCCGGATCATCTCCGATATCCTGCTGTAGAACGTCAGTACCGGTTCTCCGTCTTCCGGACCCGGCGCCTCCACAGCATTGCCCCACGATTCCTGATGATTCCTGAAGCACAGATTTCCTGATCACAGCAGAAAGCAGTTTCCCTTTGGCACACCTTCTTGGCGGCGAAAACCTCATGGTTTCCTACGCAACCCGCACCGTCCTTGACGGCGTCACCCTCGGCCTGGAAGAAGGGGACCGGGTAGGAATGGTGGGCCGCAACGGCGACGGTAAGTCCACCCTGATGCGGCTGCTGTCGCAGCGGGCAACCCCGGACTCGGGCCGGGTTACCAAACGCGGCGACGTCGACGTGGCGTACCTGGACCAGGGAGACGTCCTCGACGGCGACCTGACGGTAGGTGCTGCGATCGTCGGCGACCAGGCTGATTACGAATGGGCCCGGAACCCGCAGATCCGCGAAGTGATGGGCGGTCTCGTTTCCGACGTCGACTGGCACGCCAACGTACACGCCCTTTCCGGTGGCCAGAAGCGCAGGGTAGCCCTGGCCAAGCTCCTCATCGGCGATCACGATGTCATCATGCTGGACGAACCCACCAACCACCTCGACGTCGAAGGTGTTGCCTGGCTGGCGAAGCACCTGAAGACCCGCTGGCGTGCCAACCAGGGCGCATTCCTGGTGGTCACCCACGACCGATGGTTCCTGGATGAAGTGTGCACGCGCACCTGGGAAGTACACGACGGCATCGTGGATCCTTTTGACGGCGGCTACGCGGCCTATGTGCTGGCCCGCGCCGAACGTGACCGTTCGGCCAGCGTCGTGGAATCCAAGCGCCAGCAACTGGTCAAGAAGGAGCTCGCCTGGCTGCGCCGCGGCGCACCGGCCCGAACCGCCAAGCCAAAGTTCCGGATCGAGGCTGCCAACGAACTCATCGCCGACGTCCCGGCGCCCCGCGACTCAATGGCCCTGAGCAAAATGGCCACCGCACGCCTGGGCAAGGACGTCCTGGACCTGGAGAACGTCAGCCTCGACCTCCGGGGCGGCGAAGGCGCCAAGCTCTTTGACAACATCACCCTGAGGCTTGCACCGGGGGAGCGGCTCGGCCTGGTGGGAGTCAACGGCGCCGGCAAGACCACCCTGCTGAAACTGCTCAACGGCGAGATCACGCCCACCTCAGGCAAGGTCAAGCGCGGCAAGACGGTGGTCACCGCCGTCCTCACCCAGGAAGTGAAGGAGCTCGACGACGTCGCGGACCTCCGCGTGATTGAGGTCATTGAGCGCGAGAAGCGTTCATTCAACGTGGGTGGCAAGGAATTCAGCGCCGGACAGCTGGTGGAGCAGCTGGGCTTTACCAATGAGAAGCAATGGACGCTTGTAAAGGCGCTCTCCGGCGGTGAACGACGCCGGCTGCAGCTCCTGCGCCTTTTGGTCGGTGAGCCGAACGTCCTGATGCTTGACGAGCCCACCAACGATCTGGACACCGACACCCTCGCCGCAGTCGAGGATGTCCTGGACGGCTGGCCGGGCACGCTTGTTGTGGTGAGCCACGACCGCTACCTGCTGGAGCGCGTCACCGACCACCAGATGGCGCTCCTGGGCGACGGCAAGATCCGCGGCCTGCCCGGCGGTGTGGACCAGTACCTCGAACTGCGCGAATCCGCGCTGGCGGGTTCCACTGTGTCCGGCGGCGGCAACCCGGTGATGGGTGCCAGCGGCAGTGCGGCCGCAAACACGTCAGGTGCCTCAGAGTCTGCGAAACGCGACGCCCGCAAGGCCAAGAACCGCATCGAACGCCAGCTGGGCAAGCTTGAACAGCAGGAGAAGAAGCTTCACGACCAGATGGTCAAGAGCACCAGCGACTCAGATTTTGACGCCCTGGCCGAACAGAACAAAAAGCTCAAGGACCTCGCAACAGAACGCGAGGCCCTGGAACTCGAATGGCTCGGAGCCCTGGAGGTCCTGGGCGAGTAGCACGCCCGGAAGGGGGTTGGCAGGTGCCCGGCAGCGTGCGTCAAAGCGACGAAGGAGCAGCACGCCGAGGACGGCTGCACCCCGACACCCTTTACCCGCTCAGCAGCTCCGGGTCCTTCTTGAGGCCAGTGAGGCCGTTCCAGGCGAGGTTGACGAGGTGGGCGGCGACTGTGTGTTTGTCGGGTTGGCGGCTGTCCTGCCACCATTGGCCCGTCATGGCCACCATGCCGACGAGCATCTGTGCGTACATCGCCCCGTCCTGGGCGCTGAGCCCGCGCCGGTCGAACTCATCCGACAGGATGTGCTCCACCTTGGCGGTGACGTGGGACAACAACGTCGAAAACGCACCTTCGGGCTGTGACGGGGGAGCATCCCGCATGAGAATGCGGAAGCCGTCCGTGCGCTCTTCGATGTAGCCAAGAAGCGCAAGTGCTGCCCTTTCCACCAGGACGCGGGGTTTGGCTTCGGTTGAGAGGGCGCCGGTGATGGAGTCCAGCAGGATGATGAATTCGTGCTCAACCACCTGGGTGTAGAGCCCCTCCTTGGAACCGAAGTGCTCATAGATCACCGGTTTGGAGACGCCTGCCGTTGCCGCGATCTCCTCGATGGTGGTGCCGTCCAGGCCTTTGGCGGCGAAGAGTCCGCGGCCCACTTCCACCAGTTGCTGCCGGCGCTGCGGCCCCGTCATCCGGATGCGCGCACCTTCTGTCCTGCGGGAAGCGCGCAGGGGAGCGGCTACGCGGCGCCCGGGTGTTTCAGCCATCATTCGCACCGTTCTGTCATGTTTCCACCCTGCCATCATCCCGTACAAAAGCACCCTTCCGCCGGCCATGTCGCAGGCATCCCCGGGGGCATGGCAAAATAGGTTCTTGTGCCCGGCGCATCTGCGTTCCAGGCACAGTCCGCTCTGGTGTAATGGCAGCACCCCGGCCTTTGGAGCCGTGGAGTATAGGTTCGAATCCTATGGGCGGAACTGGCGTAAGGCCGTCCAGTAGGATGGAGCCGGCGCAGTCAGCGGTGGGCGACTTCCGGATGACGGATGCTTCCAGCGCCAGTGCAACCGAGCAAGGAGAGCCTGTACGTGAGCCTCGAGTCCACCGGCCCAGCCGCCGTCATTGTTCTAGCTGCAGGTGCCGGTACCCGGATGAAATCCCGTACCCCTAAGATCCTCCACGAAATTGGCGGCCGTTCCCTTGTGGGTCACGCCCTTGCGGCCGCCCGGAGCCTCCAGCCGCAAAACCTGGCCCTGGTGGTCCGGCACGAACGCGACCTGGTGGCCGAACACCTGCGCAGCCTCGACCCCGACGCCCTCATTGTTGACCAGGACGACATACCGGGCACCGGCCGTGCCGTTGAAGTCGCACTGAACGCGCTCGACGCCGCTGCGTCCAAGGATGAAGCGGCCGGCAGTGCGGTGGCCGGCACCGTTGTGGTCACCTACGGTGATGTCCCGCTGCTGACCGGAGCACTGTTGCAGGAGCTGGTTTCTGCGCATCAGGCCGGCAATAACGCCGTCACCGTCCTCACTGCAGTCCTTGACGACGCCACCGGCTACGGACGCATCCTCCGCGCCGCCGACGGAACAGTCACCGGAATCCGCGAGCACAAGGATGCCACGGACGAGGAACGTGCCATCCGGGAAATCAACTCCGGCATCTACGCCTTTGATGCCCGGGTGCTCCGCGAAGCCCTTCCAAAGGTCACCACAGATAACAGCCAGGGCGAGAAGTACCTCACAGACGTCCTGGGGCTCGCCCGCGAAGCCGGCGGCCGGGTTGCTGCAGTAGTGACCGAGGACCGGTGGCAGGTGGAAGGCGCCAACGACCGTGTGCAGCTCTCCGCGCTCGGCGCCGAACACAACCGCCGTACGGTAGAGGCCTGGATGCGCGCAGGCGTCACTGTCGTGGATCCGGCAACCACCTGGATCGATTCCACCGTCGTGCTCGACGAGGACGTCCGGATCCTTCCCAACACCCAACTGCACGGCCTGACCACGGTGGCGCGTGACGCCGTCGTGGGTCCTGACACTACGCTCACGGACGTGCAGATCGGAACCGGGGCGAAGGTGGTCCGCACCCACGGTTCCGGATCGGTCATTGGCGACCACTCCGCCGTCGGGCCGTTTACGTACCTGCGGCCCGGCACTGTGCTGGGTGAGACGGGGAAGATCGGCGCGTTCTATGAAACGAAGAACGTCACGATCGGCCGTGGCTCCAAGCTGTCCCACCTCGGGTACGCCGGCGATGCCGAGATCGGTGAGGACACCAACATCGGTTGCGGCAACATCACAGCCAATTACGACGGCGAGAAGAAGCACCGGACGGTGATCGGCTCGGGCGTTCGGACCGGTTCAAACACTGTTTTCGTAGCTCCCGTCACGGTTGGCGACGGCGCGTACAGCGGCGCCGGAACGGTGATCCGGAAGGACGTGCCCGCCGGCGCACTCGCGCTGTCCCTTGCAGCGCAGCGAAACGCTGAAGGCTGGGTGGCGGCCAACCGTCCCGGCAGCCGCTCCGCGGAACTGGCTGCAGCAGCCTCCCAGGAATCCCCCACCCCGGCATCTACAGAACAGGGCAAGTAACAATGAGTGAAATTACGGCGCGCGGCGAAAAGAAGCTGGTGCTTGCGGCCGGACGCGCACACCCGGAACTTGCACGTGAGATTGCCAAGGAACTCGACACCGAACTCCTCCCGGTGGACGCTTATGACTTCGCCAACGGAGAGATCTATGTGCGGGCCGGCGAAAGCGTCCGCGGAACCGATGCCTTCGTGATTCAGGCGCACCCGGCTCCGCTGAACAACCACCTCATGGAACAGCTCATCATGATCGATTCGCTCAAGCGGGCCTCCGCCAAGCGCATCACGGTGGTGTCGCCGTTCTACCCCTACGCCCGCCAGGACAAGAAGGGCCGCGGCCGCGAACCCATCTCAGCCCGGCTGGTTGCGGACCTGTACAAGACTGCCGGCGCTGACCGCATCATGAGCGTGGACCTGCACACCTCGCAGATCCAGGGTTTCTTCGACGGCCCGGTGGACCACCTGATGGCCATCCCGCTCCTGGCGGAGTACATCCGGACCCGCGTCGACGCCGAAAACATCACGGTGGTTTCCCCGGACACCGGGCGCGTCCGGGTAGCAGAACAATGGGCCGAACGACTCGGCGGCGCACCATTGGCCTTCGTCCACAAGAGCCGTGACCTCACTGTTCCCAACCAGGCCGTGTCCAAAACCGTTGTAGGCCAGATTGAAGGCCGTACCTGCGTCCTGATTGACGACATGATCGACACCGGCGGAACCATCTCCGGTGCCGTCCAGGTGCTTAAGAACGCCGGCGCCAAGGATGTCATTATTGCTGCCACGCACGCCGTGTTCTCCGATCCCGCCGCCCGTCGGCTGGCAGAGTCCGGTGCCCGCGAAGTGGTGGTCACCAACACCCTGCCCATCACGGCTGACAAGCACTTCCCGCAGCTGACCGTCCTGTCGATCGCACCGCTGATCGCCCGCGCCATCCGTGAAGTATTCGACGACGGTTCCGTCACCAGCCTCTTTGACGGCAACGCCTAGCATTTCCCGGCAGTTCCCCAGCAGGGTGGGGCCGGTTTCAGCAACCGGGCCCCACCCTGCTATGGTTTAACCCGAAACCTTGGCGAGGGAGAGTATCCCGGGAAACCGGCGTGCATGTCTCCGTAATCGACTGGGTCTGAATCTCCTTCTGGTAGGGCCGCTCCGGCCCGGCGTTGAAGGTCGTAAACAGACCTCCGCCCTTGCCCGGCTAACCACTGAAGCATCCAAGGAGAAAATATGTCTGAGCAGAAGCTTGCCGCAGAAGTCCGTTCCGAGTTCGGCAAGGGCTTCGCCCGCCGCGCCCGCGCAGCCGGCCGCATCCCCGCCGTCATCTACGGTCACGGCGAAGCGCCCATCCACATCACCCTGCCTGCCAGGTCCACCACCCTGGCCGTCCGCGTTGCCAACGCCCTGCTGTCCCTGGACGTTAACGGCGAAGAGCACCTGGCCCTGGTCAAGGACATCCAGCGCGATCCGATCAAGCAGATCATCGAGCACATTGATCTCCTGACCGTCCGTAAGGGCGAAGTTGTCACCGTCGAAATCGCCGTGCACCTGGTGGGCGAGCTGGCTCCGGGCACCACCCACAACCTGGAGCTCACCACCATCTCGGTTGAGGCCGACGCCACGGAGCTGCCCACCTACATCGAGGTCAGCATCGAAGGCCGCACCGCCGGCGAGCACATCCACGCTTCGGACCTGCCGCTGCCCAAGGGCACCGTCCTGCTGACCGACGCCGACGCGCTGGTTGTCAACATCTCCGAGGCCAACGCGGCCGAGGAAGAGCCTGCAGCCGACGAAGCAGCCGAGTAGTCTGCCCGGCTTCCAGTCAGAACTGTCGGCAATGGCCGGGTCCCACGGGGCCCGGCCATTGCTTTGCCTGTCCCGATGGCTTTCTGATTGCTTTCCCAATTGCTGCGTTCCCGACTCTTAGGATGGATCCATGACTGACACCTGGCTGATTGTGGGACTCGGTAATCCTGGCCCGGAATACTCCGGGAACCGGCACAACGTGGGCCAGATGGTGCTGGACGAACTCGCGTCCCGCGTCGGCGGCAGCTTCAAGAGCCACAGAACCCAAAGAACGCAGGCGCAGGTACTCGAGGGACGGCTGGGGATCGGCGGGCCCCGGGTTGTGCTGGCCAAGCCCATGACTTACATGAATGTTTCGGGAGGTCCGGTCGCAGGGCTGGCCAGGTTCTATGACATTGCCCCGGATCACGTGGTGGCAGTGCACGATGAAATCGACATTCCCTTCAGTGCCGTCAAGCTCAAGACCGGCGGGGGAGAAGGCGGTCACAACGGCTTGCGGGATATCTCCAAGGCGCTTGCGACCAAGGATTATTTCCGGGTACGGGTGGGGGTAGGGCGTCCACCGGGACGGATGGAGACAGCTGACTATGTGCTGCGGGATTTCGGATCCCAGGAGAAGAAGGAACTGCCCTTCCTTCTGGATGAAGCGGCCGACGCCGTCGAACTTCTACTGCGCGAAGGTCTGCTTGCCGCCCAGCAGAAGTTCCATCCCGCCAAGGTGTGAAGTGACTGCTCCTGTCACTACGGGCGCTTCGGGGGTACTGTACTCCTAGGCGTGGGGGAGCATGTCATCGTCCTCCCCGCAGTACCTTTAGGGACGAGTTGTATGACAGTCGAACCACTCAACTGGGGACGTGGGTCTACTCAACGATCCGTGCTGCCGTCCCCGGCAGCTGCACTGAACGACGATGCACAAACCTGGTCTGTGACTGCCCGCAGCGCCGAGGTACAGGCAATCCAGCGTGCGCTCCGTGAACCCGGGTCCGTGGGGGTGGCGCTGACCGGTGCGCGTGGAGTGGGGAAATCCTCGCTGGCCAGAACTGCGATTGCCGAGCTGGGCGCGGACATCTATGCCGTCCAGCTGCGGAGTAATCCCGCAGGGTCCAGGACTCCGTATGGTTGCCTGTCGTTTCTGCTGGCCCGCTTGCCAGCATCATCCATGGCCTCACCCACCGCGATCCTCCAGGGAATCACTTCCCTGATCCGGCAGGACGCTGCTGGCCGGGAATGCGTCATCACCCTTGACTCCGCCGCTGATATTGACAACATGAGTTCCGGGGTCCTGCTTAACATCCTGCTGACCGGCACCGCCCGTGTTGTCGCTATCGCCCCCGAGGTCGGGGCTCTCCCGGCCGATTTCCATTGGCTGCTCAGCGAACGGCGGTTGACGGAGGTCCGGCTGGAGAACCTCAATGAACCACAGACGCGCCAGGTTCTGGTCTCCCTGCTCGGCCACCATGTCGCGTCGTCGCTGGTGCGCAGCTACCATTCCCTCGTCGGCGGTAACCCCCTGTTGCTGCGGGCGCTGGTTTCCGAACAGCTCCAGTGCGGCAACCTGGTGCTGTCGGATGCCGTCTGGACCCTCCAGGACAAAGTGGTCCTCTCCGGTGCCACCAGACTGGAGGATATTGTGCGTTCCCGCTGGGCCCGGGAACGGCCGGAGTGCCGTGAAGTCATCGAGATGCTGGCCTGCTCACGCCGGATTCCGCTCGTGAAGCTCACCGACCTCTTCGGCGCGGACATTGTCGCGGACATGGAGGACACCGGCGAGATCGTCGTGGGCACCAGCGAGGCCCGCTGGGTGACGCTGCAGGCGCACTACCTTGGTGAAGTGGTCCGATCCTGGTTGAGCATCGCCAGGCAGCGGGAACTGCGGAGCCGCCTGCTGGATGGCCAGGAACCGGACATTTCAGCGATGTCACACGAAGACCTGCTGGATTTCGCCTCGTGGACGCGGGAGTGTGAGGCTGGCCTGGTGCCGGGGCTGGCGATCGCCGCGGCGGAGGCCGCGGTCCAGCTGTTTGATCCGCGCTTTGCCCTCTCCTGCCTGGAAGATCTTGAAGACTCAGATCCGGAATGGATTGCCGGCCAGCGCTGTAAAGCTGCCGCCTACCTGCAGCTTGATCTGCCGGAGCGGGCCTGGGCGGAACTTGAAGCCATCCCTGCCGCGCAGTCCGCCGCGCTGCCGCCGCTGGAACTGGCACTTTTGACGGAGGTCCGCTGCAGGGTGTTGGCCTGGCTCCCTGGTCGCTGCGGACAAGTGCCGGATGTGCTCAGGCAGGCGAGGCAGCAGCTGGGTATTGAACATGGTGATGGCGGCGCTGCCACCGCCACCTGGCCGGCCCCCATGGCAGCGGCAGCAAACCGCCTGAAATACGCAGAATTCGAATACAAGGCATTTGTTGGGGACTTCGCCTCGATGGTGCCGGACCTGGAACGTGCAGCTGATCCCCAGATCACTGCAGATCCCTGGTTCCGCACCCACTCGTCCATGATCCTGATGACCGCACTGTCCATCACCGGCCGGGAAATGGATGCCCTCGAACTGATGGAGACCATCGGGAGGCAGCTCAACGACTTGGGCTACGAGCCCGGCTTGCGGGAGAGCTACTCTCTGCACCGCTTCCACGTCCTGCTGAGCGCGGGCCATTGGCGGCGTTGCCTGGAGGTGGCAAATTCAGGCGGCGAGGCGGCTGTTTTTGTGCTGCCCCAGCACGAAGCGCTGCCGGAACTGCTGACCGGCATCTCGTACGTCTACGCTGGGCGCGGAGCGGCGGCCCTTGACCCGCTGCTGTCCGCCATTGCCCAGCTCGAACCACGGCCGGGGAACTGTATGCTGCGGGAGGCCTACGCGGCGATTGCCCTTGCCTACGCACAGCAGGGAAAGGCCGTCCAGTCCCGCTCGTACCTTGACAGGTTGGGCGCGCTTTCAGGTCCGGTCCCGTTTATTGCCCTGTGCGTGATCGAATTCTGCTCATTGGTGGCATCACGCTGGCTTGATGATCCTTCTGCAGCAAGCCTGCTGGAGGCCTCGGCCCGCGAGGACATGGAAAAAGGACGTTATACCCGCGCCGGTATCAGCCTGCTGGCTGCCAGCGTTGACGGAACCGGGCGGCAGTTTGCCCTGATGGAAGAGACCGCCGGCCACCGGCAGGGTCCCCTTGCGGAAGTATCCCGGCTTCTTGCGATCGGCAGCCGGAGCCGGGACGCCAAGGTGCTTCTCGAGGCAGCGGAACTTGCTGCGGGCCTGGAACTGGACGCGGTAGAGGCGCGCTGCGTGGCCTTGGCCCTGGATTGTGCGCGGCAGGCGGGGGACACGATGTCCGCACGGACTGCCCAAGCGCGCCTGGACAAGGTTTCCGTCAGCCTGGCCGCCCTTCCCTTTGTTCCCAGGAGCGGCAATCCGTTGCTCACCGGCAGGGAACGGCAGGTGGCCCGGCTGGCCATGAACGGAGCCTCCAACCGCGAGATCGCCGAGGAAATGGGCGTCTCCGTCAGGACCGTGGAAGGGCATCTGTACCAGGTTTTCACAAAACTTGGTGTGACTTCACGGGGTGATCTGCCTGGACTCGTCTAAGGGCAGGAAATCCGGTGATGCCGCCCGGGCTGCCTGGCGCACCATAGCAGGCAGGCGGGAGGCAATCGACCGTGCCGGCGGACTGATGGCAGGACGCACCCCGCAGGCTGTCCTGGTGATGGCCGGTCCCGGCATCGGCAAATCCATGTTCCTTGACGCCGTGACCGAAAGGCTCGGGACCTCGACGATCGTCGAGCGCATCCATGGCAGCCCTTCATTGAAACATGTTCCCTTCGGAGTACTGGCCCCCTACACCTCAGAACTCACGGGCGAGGATGCGGCTTCGCCGGTGGCAGTGCTGCGGTCGGTGTGGGCACATTTCCAGCAGTTGAAAGGCGGACGTGAGGAGCCGCTGGTCCTTGTGGTGGACGACGCACACTATATTGATGAATCCAGCGCAGCCATACTGGTGGACATGGTAGCGGCCGGCTGGTCGAGCGTCATGGTCGCTGCGCGTCCGCGGCCCGGACTCCCGCAGCCGTTAAACCAGTTGTGGTACGACGGCCTCGCGGAGCGGATAGACCTCCATCCGTTGGACCATCAGCAACTGGGTGAGGCCTTGGCGGCGGCTCTCGAAGCAACCGTTCCGGCTCCCATCACTGAAGCATTCTGGCAGGCCACGGAAGGCAACCCCCTCTTGGCGGGCTGTCTGCTGAAGGATGCCCGAAGCGCGGGAATCCTCGTTAAGCGCAACGAACTCTGGCACCTGCAGGGACCACTGCCGGCCGACGGGCCGGAACTGACTTCGCATGTGGCAAGGGATGTGGCCCGGCGTTCCGCTGAGGAACAGGAAGCGCTGCGGCTGATTGCCCTAGCCGGACCCGTGAACCGGCGCTCGATTGAGGAACTTTACGGGGCGGAGGTGGTCCGTGAGCTGATCGACCAGCATCTGGTGGCGGACAACGGCGGGTACCCCGCCGAACTGCAGGTCCGCCATCCCATCGTTGCCGAGGCAATCAGGAAACAGGTAAACGTCTCCCGGAGCCTCCACCTGCGTCTGAAGCTGCAACGCGGACCCGTCATTCCTGAAGGAAGTGATGACGCGCACCTCAGGGACGTCGAATGGGCCCTCGAATGCGGCCAGTCCGTCGCGGACCCTGCCCTCCTGCGGGCAGCCATCATCGCCCTGAAGTCGAACAAGAGCTCCGTAGCGGTGCGGCTGACGGGCAGGATGACAGCCGGTCATAAAGGCCCGCTGGCCCGCGCTGTTTCAGCCAGGGCCCGGTTCAATATGGGGGATTATGCGGCGGCGAGGACGTTGCTGGAGCATGCATGGACCGGCCTGGGACCCGGGGAGACCGTGGCTGCCGCCATGCTGCGGACGGCGTCGTACATGGCGGGCGGCCTGCCCCCTGAACAGGTTTTGCAGCCAGCCACCGACCTTCCGGCCGGAGTGGACCCCGACCAGGCCCGCACGATGGCACTGGCTTCAGGCGACGCCGTGGCAGCTGACGGGGAACCCAGCCAGGACCCCGCGTCACGCGTCCTGGAACGGGCCCTCACGGCGGAACAGCTCGCTGACGGCGGGAGGCTCCAGGAGGCGCTGGAGCACGTGGTCGAGGCTGCGGCTGCTGCGCCGACGGTCGATAACACACTGTACTTTTTTGAAGAATTCGTGGTGTTCCGTGCCGTCTATGTGTATCTGGGAATGGGCGAGTGGGCGGCCGTTGACAGGGAACTGCAGGGCTATAGCAACCGCCACGGCAGCGCGCAAGGGCTCTTCGACGGAACCATGGATGCCCTCCGCGGCTACTCCTGCATACGCCAGGGAAAAATAGAGCAGGGCGGCCAGGTGCTCCAGCCTGCAGCGGAATCGCTACGGCACACCGATCCCCTGCAGCTGTACCGGTTCTCCGCATCGCTTGCCTTCTATGCAGCTGCCCGGGTGGGGGACAAGGGCCAGGCACGCCGTCTGGCCGCGGACATCGCCGGCATCGGCCATCTGGACCGTCCCGGTATAGGGCTCAGGGCGGAGGCCTATCTCAGCGCCGGCAGCGAGTACCTCGACCGTGACGGCAAGGGGCTCGCCGCACTACGCGAACTCTGCACCAGGCCGGAGGTAACAGCCCGGCCGGCGGTGCAGCTCGAATGCCTGCTCCTGTGCACCGAGCTGGGGGAACAGCCCGTGATGCAACAGATTGCGGGGGTGGCGGCCGGCATGGATGGCCGTTGGGCGGCAGCAGTAGCCGGGTTGGCCGGGCAATGGATCGGAAACGATGCCAATGCGTTGTTGGAAGGAGCCAAACGGCTGGCCGCTGCAGGCTTTGTTAACCTGGCCCGCGAGGCTTACGTCCGGGCCGGGACGCTGTTCCTGGGAGCCGGTGACACCCGCCGGTACCGCCAGTCAATGAGCCTGCGCGAGAAATGTGACGACATCCTGGGCCTGAAGTTTCGTGAGGGCAATAGCACCCCTGGGCCCCGCATCAGGCTGACGCGGCGCGAACGCGACATTGCCGAACTGGCCGCCCAGGGGCTGTCGGACAAGGACATTGCCCAACGCCTGATGGTTTCGGTCCGAACGGTGGAGGGCCACTTGTACCGCGCCTACGTCAAGCTCGGTGTGCGGAGCCGCGACGAACTTTCGCCTGTGCTGCCCGTGCACGGCCGCTAGTGCACCGCTTCACACCGCCCGGTCCCTCGCCGGTCGTCAACGAAACCAAGTATTGCGTCGTTTCCGGACCCCAAAAACGAGTACCGGGTACTCGTGCCGTGCGGGCGGCAGCACGGAAGACTGGAGAAGCACCGACGCGTGCCCCAGGCACGGGGTGTGGTACGGGAAGGTGCGGACCCGTCCGGTACGTCAAATGTACCCGGCGCACTAGTTCCCCGGCCCTGGCGGGCCGGGATCTGGACGGGGCCGGCGGCGTCAGAGTCTTCTGAGACCGAGACTCTCCCCCCAGCCGTCGTCGGCCCCTTAATCTTTGCAGTTGCCATCATTTGCTTCAGCAATTGCCGAAGAGCCCGACGGCGGAGCTCGCGCTGCCTTCCCGTGGGACAATTGAGTGTCTTCCAACGGCACCAAGGAGTTCGTTTTGGCCCTCGTTACCACCCCCGCCACACTTTCGCACGCAGCCGCCGATCTTGACGACGCCGAGGTGTTGCGGATCAGAAACGATTTTCCCGCCCTGCAGCAGACGATTGACGGCCAGCCTCTGGTCTACCTGGATTCCGGCGCCACATCCCAGAACCCCATCAGCGTGATGGAAGCGGAGCAGGAATTCTACGAACAGCGAAACGCTGCCGTCCACCGTGGCGCTCACCACCTGGCTGTGGAAGCAACAGACGCCTTCGAGGAGGCCCGGCAGACCCTCGCCGATTTCATGTCGGCCGGTTATGAAGAAACCGTGTGGACTTCCAATGCCACCGAAGGCTTGAACCTGGTTTCATATGCTTTGTCCAATGCCGCCCTCTGGGCGGCGCAGGGCAGGGGAGACGAGAGGCTCCGCTCGCTGGCGGTCAGCCCCGGTGACGAGATCGTCGTAACGGAAATGGAGCATCACGCCAACCTGATTCCCTGGCAGGAACTGGCCTTCCGGACCGGGGCAACGCTCCGCTACATTCCGGTGGACGAGTCCGGTGCCCTGCTCATGGATGAGGCGGCACGCATTGTGGGTCCCCGGACCAAGGTCCTGGCCTTCACCCACGCGTCCAACGTCCTGGGTACCATCAACCCGGTAGAGCAACTGGTATCGCTGGCCCGGGACGCCGGGGCGCTCTCCGTTCTGGACGCGTGCCAGTCCGCTCCGCACCTGCCCCTGGACGTCAAGGCGCTTGGCGTCGATTTCGCGGTGTTTTCCGGCCACAAGATGCTGGCACCCACGGGGATCGGCGTGCTCTACGGCAAGCAGGAACTGCTGGATGTCCTGCCGCCCTTCCTGACCGGCGGCTCCATGATTACCACTGTCACCATGGAGCGGGCGGAGTATCTTCCCGCCCCACAGCGCTTTGAGGCCGGCACCCAGCGGATTTCACAGGCTGTGGCTTTGGCCGCAGCTGCAAACTACCTCAACGAAACCGGACTGGACCGCATCCACCGGTGGGAGGCGCGGCTTGGACAAAGGATGGTGGCCGGGCTTCAGGACATTCCCGGCATCCGTGTGCTTGGCCCGTCGGCAGGCCAGGACAGGATCGGCCTGGCCGCCTTCGACGTCGACGGTGTTCACGCGCACGACGTGGGGCAATTCCTGGACTCACGCGGTATCGCCGTCCGGGTGGGGCACCACTGTGCCCAGCCGCTGCACCGCCGCTTCGGGTTGACTGCCACCACGCGGGCCAGCGCGTACCTTTACAACACCACTGCCGACGTCGATGCTTTCCTTGATGCCGTTTCCGGCGTCCGATCCTACTTCCGCGTGTAAGGACCCTGTATGAGCCTGGACCAGCTGTATCAGCAGATAATTCTTGACCATGCCAAGGCCCGTCACGGGAGCGGCCTGGCAGGGGTGGATGTCCCCGCCGGTACTTCCAGCGGGCAATCGCACCAGCTTAATCCTGTCTGCGGGGACGAGGTGACGCTGCGCGTGGCGGTCAAGGACGGCGTGGTGTCCCAGGTTTCCTGGGACGGTGCCGGATGCTCGATTTCGATGGCCTCGGCGTCGGTCCTCAGCGACATGGCTGAAGGAATGACCGTCGAGGAGTTGAGGTCCGTCATCGGAACGTTCCGTGAAGTGCTGCGATCCCGCGGGAAGATGGCTGCCGATCCGGAGGTTTTGGGCGATGCCGCGGCCTTCGAAGGGGTGGCCCGCTACGCCGCCCGGGTAAAGTGCGCCATGATCTCCTGGGTCGCCGCAGAGGATGCCCTCAACCAAGCCTCTTAGGCCGCCAGGAGGCCAATCACTCCGATGGCCAGAACGGCCGCTGCCAGGATCATGGAGACGCTCACCAGCACCAGGTGCACTGTCAGGAATTTTGTGGCCTTGCCGGCCGAATCCATGGCGCGAGGATCCTTCATCACCCGGCGCAGGAACTGAGGCCAGACGATCAGCGACCACAGTCCTGCCAGGATGAGGACAATCGTGGGAAATACGGGGATAGTCACGGACTAGTGGCTTTCGAGCCAGGCCTGGGCCTGCTTGGCCTGCAGGTTCAGTGCCTTGGCAACCATTGGCTCGGCAGCATCAGCAATCTTGCTGCCCAGGAACGGTACCGATGACTTCACAGTGCCCTCCAGATCCACCCGGGTTCCGCCAGCCTCAGCCACGAGCCGCTGTACGGCCGAGACGTCCACAGGAGCACCGGCAATCTTCACCGTGATGCTGCTTTGGCGTGAACCGTCGGCACCGGGGGCCTCCCAATTTTCTGCCTGGGTCACTTTCAGATGCTCGCCCACAAACTTCCGGGCCATTTCGGGAAGGCGCGTGGTGGGCAGGGTTCGGACGATGGTGGCGGTGAACGCCCCGGCAGTGTCGCCGGAGACGGTGAAGGAATCCAGGACCCCGCCCACCAGCTGGCTGACATGGCGCTGGAAGTCCTCGTTCACCAACACTGCCGTTACATCGTTGACGGGGTGCGGGATGCTGGTGGTTGCGCTCAGGGCCATGAAGTCCTCCTGGGACGTCGGGAACGGTTTGGACTCCCCATATCCTACGGCGTGTCCGGGCTCTGCCCGGAATCCGGAAGCCGCTGCGCCGCTGCAGTGATATTGCGCGCCATGGCGGGAAAGATCAGGCTGTGGAACGGCAGGACCGCCAGCCAGTACAGCTTGCCGCTGAGGCCCTTGGGAAAGAAGATGGCGCGTTGCCGGTAGCGGCTGCCGTTCCCGTCCGGTTCCACGGACAGCTCCAGCCAGGCCCGGCCGGGGGCGCGCATCTCCGCACGCAGCCTAAGCAGTCTTCCCCTGTCGATGCTTTCCACCCGCCACCAGTCGACGACTTCACCGGCGGCCAACGTGCCGGGATGACGGCGGCCGCGCTGAAGACCGGCGCCGCCCGTGAGCTTGTCCAGCCAGCCACGGATACGCCACGCCAGCGGCAGTGAGTACCACCCGTTTCGCCCGCCGATGCCCTCGATAATGGTCCAGACTTTGGCAGGGTCCACATCATCATGGAAGGTCCGCTCATCGGTGTAGACCTTATGCCCTGCCCAGTCCGGATCACTGGGCAGCGGATCTGCGGCAGCGCCGGCGTTGGCCCAGGTGGTCTGCACCTGGGCGTCACGTTCCTTGTCCAGAGCCAAGGCAACTGCCTCGCGGTAGGGGGTGAGGCCGCCGTCGGGCTGTGGAATGTAGCGGTCAATGTCGTGCTCGTCGGAGACGGCGTCGTGTTGCAGGGACTGGACCAGTGGCAGGGCCATGGACAACGGGATGGGAGTGGTCAGGGCAACCCAGAGTCCGGCAAGCTTAGGGGCCGGAACCGGCAGCGCCAGCACCATCCGGCGGGGCAGGCCTGCTTCTGCTGCATACTCGCGCATCATGCCGGCATAGGTGAGCACCTGCCGGCAGCCGACGTCGAACGTGCGGTTGACGGGGCCGTGGACTGTGGCTGCCGCCGTCAGGTAGTACAGCACGTCACGTACCGCGATGGCCTCGATGCGGTTCCGCACCCAACTTGGTGCCGGCATGACCGGCAAGGCCTCGGCAAGGTGCCGGATCATCTCGAACGAAGCCGATCCGGAACCTATGACCACCCCGGCCTGGAAAACGATGGCGTCCACGGGGCCATCCAGGAAGATGGTGCCCACGGCCTCCCGGGACCGCATATGGGTGGACAGTTCCACACCGGATGGGTGCAGCCCGCCCAGATAAACGATCCTGTCCACTCCGGCAGTGGAAGCGGCCTCTGCTGCCGTTAGCGCCATGGCCTTTTCACGCGCTTCAAAACCTGATCCGGTGGCCATCGAGTGCACCAGGTAATAGAAGACGTCGACCCCGCTCAGTGCTTCCCGCAGGGCACCGGAATCGTCCAGGCTGCTTTCGACGAGCTCCACGTCATGACGCCACGGAACACCGGCAATCTTGTCCGGAGAACGCACGAGGACTTTGACACGGTGCCCCGCCTCAAGGAGCTTAGGCACCAGCCGGCCGCCTATGTAGCCCGTGGCGCCGGTGACGAGGACGGTCCGGCCGCTTTCTGCGGACCCAGCGTATTTTGCGGACCCAGCGTCTTCCGCGGATTCAGCGCCGCTAAAGGTACCGTTACCGGAGGTGGTGTTCATGGCAAATTCCTCGCTTCTACCGCCGGATGCCGCCAGGGCAGGCGCGTAGGGCAACCTTAGCAATAAGCGTCCGTCAGCCCACGGCGCAACCGTTCCGGCGACGCGCAGGGCGGGGGTAGGCTGGGATGACCCGGGATTCGAAGAGAATTTCGGGTTTTCGCGTTGCCTGCGATCAGTTGACTTACCAGGAGCTTTGCCATGAGCCTTGCCGGCCCGCCCACCACCGTTCCGTCGCTGGACGGACTGCGCCGCGTTCTCGCTGCGGACCGGACCTTCGCCCGGGTCCGCGCAGAAGCCAGCCGTGGATTCGACGTCCGTGGACAGGATTACCAGATCAGCGCACCCCCGGGACTGCGCGCCGCGCTGCTGGCTGAAATGGCCGATGGCCTTCGGGACGGCAAACCAGGAGTGGTCCTGGCCGTTACGGCTACGGGACGCGAAGCAGAGGATCTCAGCGCCGCACTCCGCGCCTATCTTCCGTCCGGCTCGGTGGCGGAATTCCCCAGCTGGGAAACCCTCCCGCATGAGCGCCTGTCGCCGCGGTCGGACACGGTGGGCCGCCGGCTGGCGGTCCTGCGACGGCTGGCACATCCGGACAGCCCGACGTCGGCCGGAACCGATCCGCTGCGGGTGGTGGTCGCGCCGGTGCGCGCCGTTGTCCAGCCGATCGTTGCCGGGTTGGGGGACCTGGAGCCGGTCACCCTGAAGACCGGGCAGGAGGTGCCGTTCTCTGACGTGGTCCGCAGCCTCGCCGATGCCGCCTATGCACGTGTGGACATGGTGACGCACCGTGGCGAGTTCGCAGTGCGCGGCGGAATCATCGATGTCTTTCCGCCCACCGAGGACCATCCCATCCGCGTCGAGTTCTTCGGCGACGAAGTGGACCAGCTGCGCTGGTTTGCCGTCGCGGACCAGCGCTCGCTGTCCGGCCCCGGTATCGTCCATCCCACGGAGCTGCATGCCCCGCCCTGCCGTGAATTGCTCATCACGCCTTCGGTGATGTCCCGTGCGGCCGCTTTGAAGACCCAACTGCCCGCCGCCGCGGACATGTTGACCAAAATCGCAGGCGGCATCGCCGTCGAAGGTATGGAATCCTTGGCTCCCGTCCTGGTGGACGCCATGGTGCCCCTGGTGGACCAGCTCCCGGCCGGATCCATCACCGTCGTCATCGAGCCGGAGAAGGTGCGCACCCGCGCCCACGATCTTTCCGCTACGAACGAGGAATTCCTGGAAGCGGCCTGGTCAACAGCGTCCGACGGCGGGACCGCACCTCTTGACCTTTCCACTGATCTGGGGTCCCACGCCGCGGAGGCGCTGCACTCAGCCAGTTTCCGCACCCTGGCGGAGACGCGCAGCACCGCGCTGGCGCACGGTGTCTCCTGGTGGTCCGTCACCAGCCTGGCAAGTGATGAGGAACTGCTGCCGGAAATCGATGTGCTGAACCTGCATGCCCGCGAACCGCGTGGCTACCAGGGCGACGTTGCGGAAATGATGGAGTTCATAGGGTCCCATGTCCGGGACCAATGGCGGATCGTGGTGGCGACCGAAGGCCCCGGCCCCGCCCAGCGCCTGGCGGAACTATTTCATGATGCGAATATTCCGTGCGCACGGGTGGACGCCCTCACCGAGGAGCCACAGCCCGGCATCATCGAGGTGACTACAGCCGCCGTCGGACGCGGTTTCGTCATGGAGAGCCTGAAGACGGGACTGCTGACGGAAGCTGACCTGCTGGGCAGGACATCGGCCGGCTCCACCAAGGACATGCGGCGGATGCCCTCCAAGCGGCGGAACGCCGTGGACCCCCTGCAACTGGTAGCGGGCGATTTTGTTGTCCACGAGCAGCACGGAATTGGCCGGTTCGTTGAACTCATCCAGCGGAAGGTTGCCGGCGGTGGCGACGGCGTCCGTGAATACCTGGTCCTGGAATACGCGCCGTCGAAGCGCGGCGCCCCGGGGGACAGGCTCTTTGTCCCGACGGACCAGCTGGACCAGGTCACCCGCTATGTTGGCGGAGACACACCTGTGCTCAGCAAGATGGGCGGCGCGGACTGGGCCAGCACCAAGACCAAAGCCCGCAAGGCCGTCAAGGAGATCGCCGGGGAACTGATCAGGCTGTACTCGGCCCGGATGGCCTCGCGGGGCTACGCGTTCGGCCCGGACACGCCCTGGCAGCGCGAGCTTGAAGAGGCGTTCCCGTATGTTGAGACCCCTGACCAGCTGACCACCATCAACGAGGTCAAGGCCGACATGGAACGGGAAATCCCCATGGACCGCCTGGTCTCCGGAGATGTTGGCTACGGGAAGACCGAGATCGCGGTGCGGGCGGCTTTCAAAGCGGTGCAGGACGGCAAGCAGGTGGCGGTCCTGGTACCTACCACACTCCTGGCGCAGCAGCACTATGAGACCTTCACGGAACGGTTTTCCGGCTTCCCGCTGCGGGTCCGCCCGCTGTCCAGGTTCCAAAGCACCAAGGAGGCCAGGGAGACGGCTGAAGGCGTGAAAAACGGCGCTGTGGACGTGGTGATCGGAACGCACCGGCTGCTGTCCAAGGACTTCCAGTTCAAGGACCTGGGCCTGGTGATTGTGGATGAGGAACAACGCTTTGGCGTGGAACACAAGGAAGCGCTGAAGAAGATGCGCACCAATGTGGACGTCCTGGCCATGAGCGCAACCCCCATCCCGCGCACCCTGGAGATGTCACTGACCGGCATCCGTGAAACTTCCACGTTGGCCACGCCACCGGAGGAACGCCACCCGGTCCTGACCTACGTGGGTCCGTACACGGATAAGCAGACCTCCGCAGCCATCCGGCGTGAACTGATGCGCGAGGGCCAGGTGTTCCTGGTCCACAACCGGGTGTCCACCATCGAGCGTACGGCCGCGAAGATCCGGGAACTGGTTCCCGAGGCCCGGGTGGAAGTTGCCCACGGGCAGATGTCCGAGAGCCGGCTGGAGCAGATCATCGTGGACTTCTGGGAGAAACGCTTTGACGTCCTGGTATGTACCACCATCATCGAGACCGGACTGGACATCTCCAATGCGAACACGCTGATCGTGGACGGCGCGGACAAGTACGGCCTTTCCCAGCTGCACCAGCTGCGCGGCCGGGTGGGCCGCGGACGTGAGCGCGCGTACGCCTACTTCCTGTACCCCTCCGAGAAGCCGCTGGGTGAAGTGGCGCTGGAACGGCTCAAAGCCGTGGCAGCGCACAACGAACTTGGTGCCGGCATGCAACTGGCCATGAAGGACCTTGAGATCCGTGGGGCCGGCAACCTGCTGGGCGGCGAACAGTCGGGCCACATCCAGGGCGTCGGCTTTGACCTGTACATCCGCCTGGTGGGCGAGGCTGTGGCCGAATACCGCGGGGAAGCCGAGGAAAAGGCTGCGGAAATGAAGATTGAGCTGCCGGTCAACGCGCATTTGCCGCACGACTATGTTCCGGGAGAGCGGCTGCGGCTGGAGGCCTACCGCAAGTTGGCCGCCGCCTTGACCCTGGAGGCCATCGAGGAAGTTCGCTCGGAGCTGGTGGACAGGTACGGCGAGCCGCCCCTTCCCGTGCAGAACCTCCTTGCCGTCGCGCTCTTCAGGGTAGGTGCCCGTGAAGCCGGCCTCACGGACGTTGCGCTCCAGGGCAACTTTGTCCGCTTCTCCCCGGCACACCTTCCGGAATCGAAGGTCATGCGGCTGAACCGGATGTACCCGGGAGCGCAGATCAAGCCGGCGATGGATGCCGTGTTGGTGCCAAAACCCAAGACAGCCCGGGTGGGCGGCCGGGACCTGCAGGACGCCGAAATCCTGGAGTGGGCCAACAACGTCATCAGCAATATTTTCAGCGAGGCGCCTGCTCCCGCTGCTGCTGCCTCCGGCATGAAGTCCGGGTCCTAGCCCGTGATGGGTGGACACCACGCCGCGTCGGGAGCCGCGGCGTGGGTTGCTGTTGCCTCGACGGGGCCGTACACGCTGGGCTGGTACCCGCTGGACGCTATGGGAATCGTGATCGGCGCGATGGCCACCGCCGGAGCGGCTCTGGTTTGCGACTGGGACCACCGCTCCAGCACCGTTGCCCACTCGCTGCCGCCGTTGTCCAACATGATCGCTGTGGGGATCGAGAATGCCAGCGGCGGGCACCGCCAGGGAACACACTCCATCCTGGGGGCGGCAGGCTTTGTGCTCCTGGCAACCATGGCCGGGCAGTTCCAGCTGCACACCCGCTGGGGATTGCTCTCCGTGGGAGCCGGCCTGCTGTGTATGTTCATGATCAACATCGCGGCCAAAGCACTGAAGCTGTTCCCCAAATCAGGGTGGATCAGCAACTGGGTCTTCGCGCTGCTGATGGCAGGGCTGGTCACCTGGTACGCGCCGGATCAGTGGACCTGGTTGCCGCTGTCCATGCTGATCGGGGTAGGGGTGCACATCATCGGCGACTTGATTACCACCGGCGGCGTCCCGCTGCTGTGGCCCATCGTCATCAAGCCGCCGCGCCTGTTCCGCAAAGTTCCGCTGCTGCGTCACGTCTGGCGGCCCAATGGCGCTTTGTCTCTGCCGCTGCTGGGCAGGGCAGGTTCCCGGAGGGAATGGCTGCTGCTGATTCCAGTCAGCGCCTACGCCATGGTGGGGATGGCTATGGCAGGATGGGAGGTGACCCGGGGCCTGTGGGCTTAGTGCTCGCCCGCGGAGTCGGAGCGGCCCATGATGGCCTGCGGGATCCAGAAGGCCAGGAACACCAGGAGCAGGCAGGCGCCCATCGGCCAGACGGTGTCCAGCGTCAGGAATGTCAGCACGTAGATGCCGGCCAGGAACAGGGCCATCATGATTACAAAGGACACGACGGTGGGCGCCAGTTTGTTCTCGTTCTCAGGGGTCTGGACGGTGTTGTTCTGGGACATTCTTTCCTCCTTGGCCCCGCGGGGCTCAAAATCTGGCCTAACCGGCTGCTGTCAGTACCCGGATGTACCTTGTTCACCCTTGACGATTGCAATGCCGGAGCTGGCGCCAATACGTGTTGCACCAGCAGCAATCATAGCCTGAGCGTCCGCAAGGGAGCGCACTCCGCCGGACGCCTTGACGCCCAGCTCCGGCCCTACGGTACGGCGCATCAGGGCGACGTCCTCGACCGTTGCTCCGCCCCCGTTGAAGCCCGTGGAGGTCTTGACGAAGTCCGCCCCTGCCTCCACTGCCGCCTCACACGCGAGGACCTTCTGCTCGTCGGTCAGGAGGCCCGTCTCGATGATGACCTTAAGGATTGCGTTGCTGGAGTGCACGGCTTCCGCCACGGAGGAGATGTCATCCACCAGGGCGCCCTTGTCGCCGGCCCGCGCCGCCGCGATGTTGATGACCATGTCCACCTCGTCAGCCCCGTCCAGCACCGCGCCGCGGGCTTCAAAAGTCTTGACGTCCGTGGGCGTGGCACCCAGCGGAAATCCCACTACGGAGCATGTCAGTACGCCGCTGCCCCGCAGGGCATTCTTGACGGTCTTGACCCAGACCGGATTGACGCACACTGACTTGAACGAATACTCAGCAGCCTCTGCGCAAACCTTAAGGACGTCGGCCTCGACGGCCTCCGGCTTGAGGAGGGTGTGGTCAATATAGGTGGCAATTCCCGCGGCTGCGCCTGTGTCGCTCATGGCTTCCTTTCCGATGGGCCAGAGTGGCCGGATGGCTTGCAAACCACGGGTCACGTGGCTGTTCCGCTGACCATCTTGCCATAGGGCCGCTCCGGACCGGGCGTCCCGCCGAGGCTGCGGACGACCGCTAAACGGGGCCGGGGAGTCGGGTCGTCAGGCGGCCGCCGGAATCCGCTGCGTCGGAACCGTGCCCATCAGTTGGGCCGCGCAGGCTCCTGCCGCGGAATCTGCGGCAACCAGCAGTCCCAGCCGTACGCCGTCGAACGCCGCGGCATCGCCGATGGCCCAGATCCCCGGAACCGAGGTGCGGAAATCGTGGCCGATCACAATACCGCCATCTGCGGCGGTTACAAGGCCGGCGGTCGCCGCCAGCGCATCGTGGGGAAGCCGGTCCTCCGCGATGATCACCAAATCACCGAGCATGGTGCTGCCGTCATCAAAGCGGATCCCTGCCGCTTCCAGCGGGGAGCCTGCCAGGGAAGCAACGACGGCGGCCGGGCGGGCACTGGTGCGCACCGGCCGTACACCACGGGCGCGCAGGACAGCCTCCGCCTGCCCGGCTGCGGCACCGGTTCCGACGAGGATTCCCAGCGGGCGCCGGCCCAGGACCCTGGTGGCCTCCTTCACGGCACCGCTGATCGCGGTGGCGTCGTCAATGGTTGAGTAGCTCAAGCCGCGCCCCGCGCCCTCTATGGGGGTATGCACGGGTGCGGAGCCGGTAGCAATCACCAAGTGGTCGTAATTGACTTCCAGCCCGCCTTCGGTGGTCACACACTGCGTTGCCGGGTCGATGTGCGTTGCCGGCTGCCCGAACCGGACGGAAACCCCGGGGAGCACCGCAAGCTCCAACAGCGCGTCCGGGGCGTCATCACGGTTACTGAGGATGGTGATGGTGCCGGTGAACTGTGCCCGGTGCAGGTGGCTCACCAGGGCCTGGGCGGCGGGACCTGCGCCGGCAATCACGATCCGCGGGATTGTGCCAGAGGCAGGAACAGACGTAGAAACAGGTGTAGGAGCCGTGGCACGGGTCGAAGGAATCGAAGGAAGGGAGGGTGTTGGGATGGACATGGTTGGCCCTTTCACTGGTGCAGCCATCATGTGGCCTTGGAACGTGATGGTTCCAGCGTAGGGATCAGCTTTTTCCGGGGTGTTTCGCGTGTGTTGCTTCTCGGAGCAGCCGCGTTCGCCAGTATTTACCCACCGGTAACACTGGGCGTGACGTGGATCTCAGGGGCGCTAGACGCGGAGCCGGTAACCGCGCTTGACCACGGTTTCCACCAGTTTGCCGTCAGGCAGTGAGGAGCGAAGCCGGCTGACCGTCATGTCCAGTGCATGTACTGAACCCCGCAGTTCGAGCAGTTCGGACAAGGATTCCCGGGACAGGACGGAACCGCCTGCGCCGAGCAGGGCGCGCAGGAGCAGCAGTGGCGCAGGCGCGAGGTCCACCGGCTCACCATCGATCCGCAGGCTACGGCCGCGGAGTTCAATGCTGCCGGACCGGGTGTCCAGGCGGCGGACGTGGTTCAGGGCCAGGTGCTCGCAGACCAGCCGGATCAGCGCGCCCATCCGGTACCGTTCCGGAACCAGCGGTTTGATACCGACGCCGAGGAGTGGCTGCGCGGTGACGGGACCTACGACTGCGGTGGTCACAGTGGTCTTCAGGCTCTCGATGAGCTGCTGATACATTCCCATCTCGTGCGCAGTGCTCCAGAGCGCGTCCACGGCGGGAGCGCTGGTAAAGGTCAGGACGTCGAGGCTGCCGTTGCATGCGGCCTCGATCAGGCGCGGCAGCCGGTCTTCGCCGTCGGGTTTGACCCAGCGGTACGGCGTTACGGTGAGGACGTTGGCACCGGACATCCGCAGCCGCTCAAGCTGCCTGACATCCGTGTAGCCATGTAATTGAACGGCTACGGTCTTTCCCCGGACACCTTCCGCCAGCAGCATGTCCACCAGGGTGGCGGTGGTTTCGTCGCTGCTGATGCCGACGTCGGCAAGGCCGGCCGCGCGAACAGCCCCACGGGCTTTGGGCCCCCGAACAAACATCCGGCAGGCGCCCAGGGTTTCGAGGAGTTCCTCGCCGATTCCGAAGGTGTCCGCGGCTTCACACCAGCGGCGCATCCCATAGGCAGTGGTGGCGATGCAGATGTCGGGGCGGGCAGCGATGATGGCCTTGCTGTCCTCGATGAGGCTGATGTCCTCCTGGACGGGGGCAATTTTCAAGGCCGGAGCATGCAACACCTCGGCGCCACGGCGTTCGAGTGCTTCGATCAAGTCCCGGGAGCGCCGGTGGGACGTGACGCCGATGCGGAAGCCTTCCAGCGGCGCATCCGCTGCCTCGAGGGCGGAGGCGGGGGCGTCCGGCACAGGGGAACCGGCAACAGGGTCAAGGGGGGCAATGGCGTTCATCGGGTCCAATCTATTCACGCGCCGAGCAAGGAGGCGGCAAGCCTGTCTAAGTCTGCTGAGCTGTCAGCGTGTTCGCGATTTGCTTCGGCGACCCGTACTACCTCGCCGATCACCAGGACGGCGGGATTGGAGCAACCTGCGGCCGCGGAGGTGATGGTGCCCAGGTTGGCAATGGTGGTCCGCTGGCCCGGCCGGTAACCGCGTTCGACCACAGCCATCGGCATGTTGTCGCGCATGCCGGCCTTCCGCAGGCCGGCTGCCAGCTGGTGGAGGGTACCAATGCCCATCAGCACCACAATGGTGCCGCCCAGGCCGGCGAGGTGGTGGAGCTCGTCCTTGGTGAGCGGGGCGTGGCCGGACACCACCGTGAACATATGGCTGACTTCCCGGTGTGTCACGGGGATGCCTGCGGCGGCGGGAACCGAAATGGCGCTGGTGACACCGGAAATAACGCGGACCTTGACGCCGGCGGCGACACAAGCTGCCACTTCCTCGCCGCCGCGACCGAAGACATACGGGTCACCACCCTTAAGCCGGACTACGTTATTACCGGAAAGGGCGCTTTCCACCATCAGCTTTTCAATGTCCGACTGGCCCACCTTGTGGTGGCCGGGACGCTTGCCCACATCGACGAGTTCCGCCGTCGTAAGCCGTGACAGTGCCTGGTACGGGGCCAGTCGATCGTAGAAAACAACGTCAGCATCGCGTAGTGCAGCTACCGCCGCCACGGTCAGCAGGTCTGCGGTACCCGGGCCGCCGCCCACCAGCGTGACCTGGCCGGCGGAACCGGCCGCAGGTTCGGCGGCGACCGGAATACCGGCAGTACGGCAGCGGTCCAGCAACGTCTCCCACCCCGTTTGGCCGTCGTCGACGGCGGCAACCAGGAAGGGCCGTTCGGGAAGCGGACCGTCGTGCTCGCCGCCGTTCGGGGAGCTCAGCCGGTAGACGACCGCGCCGGCAGCCTCATAGCGGCGCACGGCCTGGCGGGCAGCCAGGTCTGAACCGGTGACCAGGACGTCGCGGCCGGAGAGATCGATGCTGAGCTGCATGGTTATGCCTCTGTTCCGTCGTTGGTGCTGGGCCGCATCGGGATGGATGCGCCGACCAGGACCGGCTGTTGGCCGATGCGGGCTTTTTCCTCAGGCGTGGCCGGACGCATCTGGCCGCGTTCGTCGGAGACAAAGGTGATGGATTCGTCCTTCTGGTCGGGGGCGTTGACGAAGGACCGGAAGCGGCGGAGCCGCTCGGGATCCTTCAGGGTGTCGGCCCACTCGTCGACGTAGGTGTCCACGTGCCGGGCCATTGCAGCTTCCAGCTCGTCGGCAATACCGAGGGTGTCCTTTACTACGACGTCTTCAACGTGCTTGATGCCGCCGTCGAGCTCTTCCTGCCAGCGTGCGGTGCGTTGCAGGCGGTCAGCCGTGCGGATGTAGTACATGAAGTAGCGGTCGATGTACTTGATCAGCGTTTCATCGTCGAGGTCCTTGGCCAGCAGCTGGGCATGCGCCGGGGTGGCTCCGCCGTTGCCGCCAACGTAGAGGTTCCAGCCGTCAGCGGTGGCAATCACGCCGACGTCCTTGCCGCGGGCTTCGGCACATTCGCGGGCACAGCCGGAGACGCCCATCTTGAGTTTGTGCGGGCTGCGGAGCCCGCGGTAGCGCAGCTCAAGGTTGATGGCCATGGCCACCGAGTCCTGGACGCCAAAGCGGCACCAGGTGGAACCGACGCAGGACTTCACCGTGCGCAGGCTCTTGCCGTAGGCCTGGCCGGACTCAAAGCCGGCGTCCACCAGTTCCTTCCAGATTTCCGGAAGCTGCTCCAGGCGGGCCCCGAACATGTCGATGCGCTGGCCGCCGGTGATCTTGGTGTACAGGTTGTACTTCTCGGCCACGGCGGCGATCACGCCAAGCTTCTTGGGGGTGATCTCCCCGCCGGCAATGCGCGGCACTACCGAGTAGGTGCCGTCCTTCTGCATGTTGGCCAGGGCGCGGTCGTTGGTGTCCTGCAGGGTTCCCCGGCCGGCGTCCAGTACGTAGGCGCTGTTCTGGCTGGCCAGGATGTTGGCGATGGTGGGCTTGCAGATGTCGCAGCCGTGGCCGGTGCCGTACTTGGCCATGATCTCTTCGAAGGAGGTGAGGCCCAGGACGCGGATGGCGTCGAACAGTTCCTGGCGGGACAGGGCGATGTGCTCGCAAAGGGCTTTGGAAACCTCGACGCCGGACTTGGTCAGCTCGCCTTCGAGGAGCTTCTTGAGCATCGGCACACAGGAACCGCACTGGGTTCCGGCGCGCGTGCAGGCCTTCAGTTCGCCGAGTTCCTGGACCGGGGCGTTGCCCTCGCAGGCGCCACAGCCATTGACGGCGTCGCGGATGGCTCCGGCGGTGACGTTGTTGCAGGAACAAAGCGTTGCATCATCCGGAAGTTCGGTGTCCGGGGCGTCACCGCCGCCGGCAGCCGTGAGGTACGCGCCGGGTTCTGCGGGCAGTTCGCGGCCCAGCAGCGGGCGGAGGCTCGTGTAGGGAGCGGCGTCGCCGACGAAGATGCCGCCCAGGAGGGTCTTGGCATCGTCAGTGGTGACGATCTTCTGGTACACGCCGCGGGCAGGGTCCGCGTAGACGATTTCCAGGGCATGTTCGGTCTTGGCGAAGGCGTCGCCGAAGCTGGCCACATCCACGCCCGAGAGCTTGAGCTTGGTAGCTGTATCGAAGCCGGGGAACTGGGCCTGGCCGCCATGCAGGCGGTCAGCCACAATCTCGGCCATCGCGTTGGCCGGGGCCACCAGGCCCAGGCACATGCCGCCGAAGTTGGCCACTTCACCGATGGCGAAGACGCCCGGAATCTCGGTTTCACAGAAGTCGTTGATGACAACGCCGCCGCGGGGGCCCAGTGAGAAAGTTTGCTCCTCGCCTTCGGCGGCGCGGAAGAGCTCATCCCGCGGCCTGACGCCGATCGCGACGATCACCAGGTCGGCGTCGATGATCCGGCCGTCAGCCATGAGGACCCCGGTGACCTGGCCGTCGTCGTCGGAAAGAACCTCGGAAGGGAACACTCCGCTGTGGACTTCGAAGCCCTTGGCCTTGATCAGGCGGCCCATGGCCTGGCCGGCGCCCTCGTCCAGCTGGGTGGCCATCAGCCACTGGGCGCCATCGATGACGATCGGTGTGGCGCCGAGCTGCTCGGTGCCGGCAGCGGACTCGAGGCCCAGGAGGCCACCGCCGATGGTGACTGCCTTGACCTTGCGGCCAAGCTTTTCGGTAAGGCCGGCAATAGCCTTGTTGATGGCCCAGACGTCTTCAAGCGTGCGGTAAACGTGCGTGTGCTCGGCACCCGGGATGGGCAGTCGGGCCGCGTTGGAGCCCGTTGCGACTACCAGGGCATCATAGGCAAAGGTGTTGCCGGCCGCGGTTTCCACGCACTTGGCTTCATGATTGATCTTGACCACGCGCTCGCCGGTGCGAAGTTCCAGGGCCTCGTGGTCCCACATGGTGGCCGCACCCAGCGTGAGGTCATACTCCATGTCGGTCAGGGCCTTGCTTAGTGCCACGCGGTCGTAGGGGAGGTGTGTTTCTTCCGTGAGGACCGTGACATGCCAGCCGTCGAGGCCGCGGGCATGCATGGCGTCCGCAAAACGGTGGGCCGCGGGGCCGCCGCCGGCGACGACGATGCGGCGCGGTGTCTCTGTGCTTGGTGTCTGTTCGGTCACTGTGGGCCTTTCGCAACGGATGCGGGCAGGTACGCCGCAGCCTTCTCTGTTCGAGCTTGTCAATCCAGACTAGGCAGCCGCAGTTTCGCTTCAGTTTCCCTTTTGTTTCGTGAACTTAACTTCTGCATCACGAACGCATTTCTGGTCGAGTGAGGTGTCTTTTACGCAATGGACACATTGGCAGCATCAGTGTGAAACACCCGGCGCCTACCTTGGTGGTACTGCCGGACTTACGGCCAGGCTTAGCACTTCAACCAGAATTTGCAGGGAAGGAGCCGTCATGACGGCAACACTGGAACACGAGGAACTGACTGCCAACGCAGCAGTCGCAGCAGTCGCAGCCACGGGGTGGCAGCGCGTGTGTGCAGTAGCTGACCTTGAGCCGGCCTGGGGTGAAGCTGCCCTTGTGGATGGCCGCCAGGTGGCGCTGTTCCGCGTCGTCTCCGGCAATTCCGAGAGCGTCTACGCGGTTGACCAGCGTTGCCCCGCCACCGGGGCACACGTCATGGCCCGCGGTATCCTCGGCTCGCGCGGCGAGCGGGCCACTATCGCCTCGCCGCTGCACAAAGAGGTTTACGATCTCCAGACCGGCGAGTGCTTCAACTCGCCGGACCTGCGCCTGGCAACGTTCAGCACCAGGGTTGTTGACGGCTTTGTTGAGGTAGCGGCTTAGGGACTGCAGCCGGATAAGCGTCGCCGTGCTTGTTGGGCGCCGTTGTGCGGCTTTAGAGCCCCAGGGCCTCACGGACATCGGCGAGCACCGCATCCAGGGAAGCCCTGGCACTCAACCGTACTGCGGGCAGTTCCGCGGCCGATTCCACACCCTGGATGACCTCGAGGTAGCACTTGAGCTTGGGCTCGGTGCCACTGGGCCTGATGATCACGCGGGTCAGGTCGCGCGTCACATACAGCAGGCCGTCTGTGGGCGGCAGGTCACCGCTGCCCTCCGCGAGATCCACTGAAACCTCCACGGCCGAGCCCGCGAAGGACTCCGGGGGGCTCACCCGCAAGCGGTTCATCATGGCATCCAGCAGTCCCAGGTCGCCCACACGGATACTGAGCTGATCGCTGGCGTGCAGGCCGTGGACCAGGTACAGGGCGTCGAGGGTGTCGAACATGGTCCGGCCCTCCGCTTTGGCTGCCGCCGCCAGTTCCGCGACCAGCAGCGCGGCCGAAATCCCGTCCTTGTCCCGCACCAGATCCGGTGCCACGCAGTAGCCAAGGGCTTCTTCGTAACCGTAGAGCAGCCCGGGAACCCTGGAAATCCATTTGAAACCGGTAAGGGTTTCCTGGTGGGCGATGCCTGCATTTGCGGCCACGCGGGCCAGGAGCCGGGAGGAAACAATGGAACTGGCGAAAACTCCGGAGACCCCGGACTCGCCAGAGATGCCTGCCTCGCCATCACCGGATTCGCCACGGAGGGCGGCCAGTCGCGCAACAATGTGGGCGCCGAGCAGTGCGCCTACCTCGTCACCTCGGAGCATCCGCCATTCGCCGCTCTCCGGGTCCTTGGCGGCAACGGCCGCCCGGTCCGCATCGGGGTCGTTGGCCAAGACAATGTCCGCATCCAGCCGCTCCGCTTCGGCCAGTGCCAGGTCCAAGGCGCCGGGTTCCTCCGGATTGGGGAAGCTTACGGTAGGGAAGTCCGGATCCGGCAGGGCCTGCTCCCTCACCAGGGTGACATCATTGAAACCCGCGGCAGCCAGTGTGGCTACCGCGGTTTCACCGCCTACGCCGTGCATGGGAGTGAGCACGATCCGCAGGTCCCGGGCCGGGAAGGTGGACGGCATGGCCAGTGTGGCGACCGAGAGCCGGTAGTCCTCAACGATGGAGGGGTGCAGCACGGTCCACCCGTCGCGGGCGAGCGGGATCGACTCCAGGCTGCCCACGGCACTGATTCTTGCCGCAATCCGGGTATCGTACGGTGTGACGATCTGGGCACCCCTGCCGTTCTCCTCCACGGCGTGGCGGCCCAGGTATACCTTGTAGCCGTTGTCCTGCGGAGGGTTGTGGCTTGCGGTCACCATCACGCCGCCGTCGCAGTCCAGTTCCCGTACCGCGAACGCCAGCAGGGGAGTGGGCAGCGCCGAGGGCATCAGGAACGTTTCGATACCGGCGGCGGTGAAGATCGCGGCAGTCTCCGCAGCGAAAACGTCGGAGTTGTGCCGGGCGTCATAGCCGACGACGGCGCGCGGCCGGCTTCCGGGCCACGCGGCGGCAACTGCATCGGTCAGGAACGCCGCGAGCCCGGCGGCAGCCCGGCGCACCACCACACGGTTCATTCTGTTGGGCCCGGGTCCCAGGGCGGCGCGGAGTCCGGCTGTGCCGAATTCCAGCGTGCCGTTGAAGCTGTCCGCCAGTTCCTGGGCGGCGGCCGGCTCACCACGCTCCGCCCTCGGGATCAGTTCAAGGAGCTCCGCGGCGGTCTGCGGATCCGGATCCTGGGCAGCCCAGTCGCGGGCTGCGCCGATCAGGAGAGAGTCGGCATCGGAAGAAGTCATGGGACCACGCTATCGTCGTTGGGGACGGGTAGCCGTCCGGCCACCGCCGGGCAGCCACATGGTGACGTCCGTCTGCTGATGTCTTGTTGCTGGCTGCAGAAAACGCTAGAGCCGGCCGATGATCTCCGCCAGCAGCTTGGAAATCCGCGCACCAGCAGCCTTGCCGGCGTCGAGCACTTCCTCGTGGCTCAGCGGAACGGGGCTGATTCCCGCAGCAAGGTTGGTGACCAGGGAGATACCGAAAACTTCCATGCCCGCGTGGCGCCCGGCAATTGCCTCCAGCGCTGTGGACATACCGACGAGGTCTGCCCCGATGCGCTTGGCGTACTGCACTTCGGCAGGTGTCTCGTAGTGCGGGCCGCTGAACTGGGCGTAAATCCCTTCGGCCAGGGTGGGATCTACCTCCCGCGCAAGGGCGCGGATGCGGGAGGAGTACAGATCCGTGAGATCCACAAACGTGGCGCCTTCCAGCGGCGAGGTGGCGGTGAGGTTGATGTGGTCGCTGATCAGTACGGGCGTACCGGGCTTCCACTGCTCGTTCAGGCCGCCACAGCCATTGGTGAGCACCAGGGTTTTGCAACCGGCAGCTGCTGCAGTGCGGACGCCGTGGACCACAGCGCGGACACCCTTGCCTTCGTAGTAGTGCGTGCGTGCGCCCAGTACCAGGGCCCGCTTGCCGTCCTGGGTGAGCACGGAACTGATGGTGCCGACGTGTCCGGCAACGGCAGGGGCATGGAAACCGGGAACTTCGTCGGCGGACAGGGTTGCGGTGGTGTCACCGATAAGACCGGCAGCCCCGCTCCAGCCGGAACCCAGGACCAGGGCGACGTCGTGCTGGTCCACTCCCGTTTCCTCGGCGATGTATTCGGCGGCGGCGCGGGCGGCTTCGAAAGGATCCGTTTTGAGGAACTCTGTATTACTCACGGGTATAAGCTACCGTGCCGCCGGCGCTGTGCCCAGCAGGAGGCCTGACTCCCTTAGCCGGATTCTTGGTGCTGGGCGGGCCATAGGAGAGAATGGATGATTGTGACTACGCATCCTGATTTCAGCCCATCCCGGATCGCAATCCTGGGCGGTGGCCCGGGTGGATACGAAGCAGCCATGGTCGCAGCCTCCCTGGGAGCGCAGGTCACCATCATCGAACGGGCAGGCCTGGGTGGCTCTGCTGTGCTGACTGACGTGGTCCCCTCCAAGACACTCATTGCCACAGCAGACCTGATGACGCGCGTGGCAGAGGCCGGCGAGCTGGGCGTGAAGTTTGACGTCGATGGCGGCGACGTTGTACCTGTCATGCGGGCAGACCTCAAGCACATCAACCACCGGTTGTTGAACCTGGCCCGCAAGCAGTCCAGCGACATCCACGATGCATTGGTGCTCCAGAATGTCCGCATCCTGATCGGCTCCGGCAAACTGCTGGACAACCACACGATCGAGGTCCTGACCGCAGACGGCGTGGAGACGGTCGAGGCGGACGCCATCCTCCTGACCATGGGCGCCCACCCACGTGAACTGCCCACCGCGCGGCCGGACGGCGAGCGCATCCTGAACTGGGCACAGATCTACAACCTGGATGAATTACCGGAAGAACTCATTGTGGTGGGCTCCGGCGTCACCGGGGCCGAGTTCGCCTCCGCCTATAACGGACTGGGCTCCAAGGTCACCTTGATTTCCAGCCGTGAGCGCGTGCTGCCCGGTTCGGACGTGGATGCGGCCGAGGTTTTGGAGGAAGTATTCGAACGCCGCGGCGTGCGGGTCCTGTCCGAGTCCCGGGCAGAGACCGTCGAACGCACCGATAACGGCGTTGTGGTGACCCTCAGCGATGGCTCGACCGTGACGGGCAGCCACTGCCTGGTCTGCGTCGGTTCCATTCCCAACACGGCCGGCATTGGCTTGGAAGAGGCGGGCGTTGCATTGTCCGACAGCGGACATGTGAAGGTGGATGGCGTTTCCCGAACTACCGCCCCCAACATCTATGCGGCCGGCGATTGTACCGGCGTGCTGCAGCTCGCCTCCGTGGCCGCTATGCAGGGCCGGATCGCGATCGCCCATATCCTTGGCGACACCGTCACCCCTATCAAGCTGCATCAGGTGGCTTCGAACATTTTCACGTCGCCGGAGATCGCTTCTGTGGGCGTCTCGGAGGCCGACGTGGTTTCCGACAGGTACCAGGGCGACATCATCAAGCTATCCCTGCGCAGTAACGCCCGCGCCAAAATGCGCAACCACCGCGATGGCTTCATCAAGATCATCGCCCGTAAGGGTTCCGGGACGGTGATCGGCGGCGTGGTGGTAGGACCCAACGCGTCCGAGCTGATCTTCCCGATCGCCATTGCCGTCAAACAGAAACTCCATGTGGACGACCTTGCCAGCACCTTCACCGTCTACCCGTCCCTGACCGGCTCCATTTCGGAAGCGGCCAGGCGCCTGCACGTGCGCTTATAGGGCGGAAGTCTGGACCCCGCGGGCGCGCATGCATAGACTCCTCGCAGGACCGGCTGGTCATGGGTACCGATGCAAGGAGGAACCATGGAACTCAACGATGTGAAATGGAACGAGCAGGCCCGGGAAAAAATACTGCTCGATGCAGACCGTGCGCTCCAGGAGGCGGTCAGCACAGCAGCAGAAACCATGGCCGGAGCCGACCGCGAGGAAATTTATAAGTTCCTCTTTGAGAGGCTGAAAGACCAGTTCGTCGATTTCAAGCCGGGTCCGGACCTATCGGAGTATGCGGACGCCGTGGCGAACGGAGAGTTCAGTCCGCATACCTCCGCAGGCCCGGGAAGCTAGGACAACGGCTATGACGACGGCACTGGTACGGCCCCGCAACGGCAAAATTCTCGCAGGGGTTTGCGCAGCCCTTGCGGCCCGCTTCGGGCTGCCTAAGTTCCTGGTGCGGCTGGGCTTTCTGATTTTTGGTTTGGTGGGCATCGGCGAGTTGGTCTACATAGCGCTGTGGATCATGATCCCCAAGGCCCCGCTATAGGGCATTTCTTTCAGCCCCTGGCAGGCTTACACTGATGCCAACTGCGGAGGTTGGCCATGGAGAGTCCCCAAACGGTGGTAAATGCTGCGGAGCGCGATGGTGTTCTGCCGGGAGGGCCCAGGGAGCGGTTCGCCGGCTACGGCATCATGGGCGTAACCTTCAGTACCGGCTACATCCTGGCACTGCGCCGTTTTGACCGCTCCTCAGTCGGACCCGCCTACACCTCCGTATGGCTCCGGGACCCGGCAGGCAAGTGGTCCATTGTCAGCACTGTGGCACCTGAGCTCTCCTGTGCGCGCTATTTCAGTAGCGGACTTGAGCGGTCACCGGTGGCGCAGGTGTCCATCCGGTGGAACGGGCCGGCGTCTTTCACCGTCCGCGTGGAAGGTCCTGCGGAGCTCACCTGGGACGTTGGCCTGTCCGAAACGTCCGTCACGCGGCTGCTGTCCGGAGCTTGCAGCGCCGTACCGGAGAAGCTCTGGCAGAACAGTATGTTTCTCAGCGCCATGGGGTTGATGGCCGGGCCCCTGCTGCAGGCGGGGAAGATCGGGCTGACCGGCAAAGTTCCCAACCGGCAATCGTTCCAGGCCCGCCCACTGCGCATCTGGCTCGTTTCATCCTCGACGGCAAGGCTTGATGGTAAGGACCTGGGCACACCATCCCCGCTTGCACTGCAGGACCGGCTGGGTGACTTCTGGATTCCGCAGAGGGGCATTTTTATCATCGGTTCGTCGCTGTTTGACCAGTTGGATCCGCACCACCACGAAGTGGTTCGGTAGCGAGTGGTTCGGTAGCGAGTGGTTCGGTAGCGAGTGGTTCGGTAGCGAGTGGTCGGGCCGCCGGTTCAGGCGACGGCTGCCTGGAAGTGCTGCTCGATCATTGCCTTGATGTCGTCGTGGCAGCCGCCACAGCCGGTTCCGGCGCGTGTTGCCTTGGACACCTCTGCAACGCTGGCACAACCTTCTTCCAGGGCGTTGCGGATGCTTGCGCCACTGACTCCTGCGCAGCGGCACACCGTACCGTTGGGATCGCGGGGGCCGCTATCCGCAAGCTGGTCCGGCCCGTCCAGCCGCAGCATCAGGGACCGGTCAGCGGGAAGCTCGGAGCGCCGTTCGAACAATCCAACCAGTTCCGCGGCGGTCCTTGGCATGCCTACTGCGACCAGGCCTTCCAGCACGCCGCCGCGGGTGGTCATTTTGACGTACCGGCCGTGCTCGGGGTCGGCCCACTGGGCCACCTGGAGGCGTTCGCGGCCATGTCCCACGCCGGCGGTGAGTGCCTCCTCGTCCCACGGCTCGGCGTTGTTGCTGCCTGCGACGGCGAGGTTCATGCCGTTGGCCTTCAGGACGATCACGCCGGGAAGTTCCTGCGGCAGGGGAGGCTGGGTCTCGGCCGCCGCCGGATTGCTGCCGGCAAGCAGCAACAGATGCTCCGCGAGCCATTCGGCCTGCCGCCAACCCGGGCCTACAAGCCCCAGCGGCCCGGTGGCGCTGCGGCATTCGATACAGGACTTGTCGGTGCAGCGGACCTCGGCGCAGTCGCCAATCGCGAAGATGTGCGGTTCGTGGTGGGCCTTGAGCTGGTGGTCCACCAGGATGCCGGTGCCGGTGCTCAGCCCGGCACCCTCGGCCAGTTCTGTCCGGGGCCGTACCCCGCACGACAGCACCAGGAGATCTCCGTCGATGGCGGAACCGTCATCGAGCAGCAGTGCCGAGAAGCCGCCGTCGGCCGCGTTGTGTTCCACTCCGGTGGAACGGGCATTGCCTGCAATCCGTACGCCGCAGCGGCGAAGACTGCTGGCCAGCACGGAACCGCCGCCGCGGTCGATGTTGCGGCCCAAGGGGTGGGGGCCGTTGTGGACCACGGTGACGGTGGCGCCCTCCTCGGCGGCTGCCAAGGCAATCTCCAGTCCCAGTACGCCACCGCCCAGCACCACCACACGCCTGTGGCCCTCGACGGCCTGGCGGAGCTGCCCGGCATCGCGGAGATCGCGCAGTGCCGTAACACCGGCGGGGAGCACCGGGTGGGCGGGATCGGGGTTGATGCCGGTCAGATTCGGAATGACGGGCCGTGAGCCGGTGGCGAGGACCAGCCGGTCAAAGTGCACTTCTGAGCCATCCATCAGCAGTACCCGTTGCCGGGGACGGTCGATTCGCCGGACGTGGACGCCCAGCCGAACGTCAACACCGTCCGCAGCCAAGGCCTCGGCATCGGCAAGGGCCAGGGTGTCGGCGGTGGTGTGCCCTACACCAACGGAACCGATCAGGACCCGGTTATAGGCAGCCACTGGTTCTTCACCAATCACCGTGAGGGTAACGCTGCCGTCGCGGACGCCCGGGAGCAGTTCGTCCACGAGCCGGGCGGCCACAGGCCCAAAGCCCACCACCACAATCTGTTCGGTCATGACGCCTCCATCGTTGCGGGAACGCGGTCCGGTGCGGCTGATTGAGTTGCTGCCAGCCTGACGTGGACGGTGTTGAATTTGAACTCCGGCATTCCGGAGATTGGATCCGTGGCGGCCTCGGTGAGCCGGTTGGCGCTTTCCAGTTCAGGGAAGTGGAAGGGCAGGAAGACGGTTTCCTGGCGGATGGCCGTGCTGAGTTCGGCCTTGCACAGCACCTCGCCGCGTGTGTTCGCAATGGAGACGTAGGCACCCTCGGTGATGCCGAGCCCCGCTGCGGCAGCCGGATGGATCTGCACGGTGGCTTCGGGCCTCGCGGCCAGCAGATCGGCCACCCGCCGTGTTTGCGAGCCCGACTGGTAGTGCTCCAGCAGCCGCCCGGTGATGAGAGTCATGGACTTGCCGATGGCCGTTGTGCCGGCGGCAGTTCCGGCAGCCGTTTCAGCCGCGGCAGGTGCGGAACCCGTACCGGAAACTGCAGTGCGACGCCGGGGAGTCACCGGGGTGAGCACCGCCCTGCCGTCCGCATGGGCGAAGGACTCCACGAACAGCCGGGGCGTTCCGCTGCTGCCGGCCGGGTAGGGCCAGTAGGCCGCCTCGCCGCGGTCAAGTTTGTCGTAGCTGATGCCCGAGTAGTCAGCCAGGCCGCCGGCGGATGCCATCCGGAGTTCCTCGAAGACCGTTTCCGGGTCCTCGCTGAAGGTGGAAGGCGCGTCGAGGGCCTCGGCAAGCCGGGCCATGATCCAGAGTTCGCTGCGCGCACCGGCAGGGGGTTTGATGGCACGCCGGCGCCGGAGAACCCGGCCTTCAAGGTTGGTCAGAGTGCCCTCCTCCTCGGCCCATTGCAGGACGGGGAGCACCAGATCGGCTTCAGCGGCAGTCTCGGACATGAAAAAGTCACACACCACCAGGAAGTCCAGGCTGCGGAGTCCGGCGATTACGGCATTGGCGTCCGGGGCGGCCACAGCGATATTGGAGGCGTGCACAAAAAGGCAGCGGACGCCGTCGGGCTTTCCCAGTGACTGCAGGAGCTGGACTGCCGGGAGGCCGGGACCGGGAATGCTCTCCTCCGGAACACCCCAGACGGCAGCCATATGCGCACGCGCCGCGGGGTCTGTGATTTTACGGTAGCCGGGGAGCTGATCGGCTTTCTGCCCGTGCTCGCGGCCACCTTGGCCATTGCCCTGGCCGGTGAGGGTGCCGTAGCCGCTGCGGGCGGAACCGGGAAGGCCCAGCAGCAGGCTGAGGTTGATGGCGGCGGTCGCGGTGTCGGTGCCGTCAATGTGTTGTTCCACGCCACGGCCGGTGAGGATATAGCTGCCGCCTTGGCGGGTGCCGGCAGCCAGCCTGCGCGCGGCCTCGCGGATAAGGTCGGCAGGCACTCCGGTGAGGGACTGCACCCGTTCCGGCCAGAAGGCGTTCACACTGCGGACGACGGCGTCATGGCCGGAGGTGCGCTCCTGGAGGTAGCTGGAGTCACTGAGGCCTTCATGGATCACCACGTGGCTGATGCCCAGCAGGAGGGTGAGGTCAGTTCCGGGAAGAGGCTGCAGATGGAGGCCGCCGCCGTCGGCCGTGAAGGCGGCTGTAGCGGAACGGCGGGGATCCACTACGATCAGGCCGCCGTTGTCGCGGGCGCCCTGCAGGTGCTGGACGAAGGGCGGCATGGTCTCTGCCACGTTGGAGCCAAGGATCAGAATGGTACTGGCAGTTCCCAGATCTGCGAGTGGAAAGGGCAGGCCCCTGTCCACCCCGAAGGCGCGCATGCCCGCGGCTGCTGCCGAAGACATGCAGAACCGGCCGTTGTAATCGATCCTTGAGGTGCCAAGGGCAACACGGGCGAACTTGCCCAGGAGGTACGCCTTTTCATTGGTGAGGCCACCGCCGCCGAATACACCTACGGAATCGGCTCCGTAGAAGGCTTGGGTTCTTTGGACCTGGTCCGTGACCAGGGCCAGAGCCTGGTCCCAGCCGATGGGACGGTGGACGCCGTCGGCGCCGCGAAGCAGTGGCTCGGTGACCCGGCCGGGATGGTTCAACAGGCTGGCGGAGGTCCAGCCCTTGCGGCAGAGGCCGCCGCGGTTGGTGGGGAATTCGCGTCCGGTGACCTCCAACAACACCGGAGGCGCGGCGGGAACCGGGTCGCTAGTGGAAACTCCCGCAACGGGCGCTGACCCCGGCTGTGCGGCCGGGGTCAGCGCCTTGGTGGACGTCAGCGTCATGGCGCACTGCAAGGCGCAGTAAGGGCAGTGCGTGGCGGCGCTTTTGGCCATGTTAGACGTGTCCCATCGCGTTTCGGCTGGCATTGCGGATGTAGCAGGCCCAGCACACGGTCAGCATCAGGATGTAGGCGCCGACGAATCCGTAAAAAGCTGGGGTGTAGGAGCCGCTGGCGGAGTTGGAAGCGTTGAGTACCTGGGGAATAACGAACCCGCCGTAGGCGCCGATTGCGGAAATCAGGCCCAGGGCAGATGATGCCAGGCGCTGGGTAGCCACTGAGTCTGCACCGTTGCGTGCTGCCCGGCTGGACGTCGCAAAGATGATCGGAATCATGCGGTAGGTGGCACCGTTTCCGAAGCCGCTGGCGGTGAAGAGCAGCAGGAAGAGGAACAGGAAGAGCCAGAAGTTCTTGACTGGCAGGGTCCAGATCATGGTGAGCGTGATGATTGCCATGGAGGCGAAGGCGGCCACGGTCATCCGGGCGCCGCCCATGCGGTCGGCCATCCGGCCGCCATAGGGGCGGGCCAGGGAACCCACCAGCGGGCCAAGGAACGCCAGCGACAGTGCCACGGTGCCCACTCCGATGGTGGAGAAATCGGGGAAATAGTCCTTGATGAGCTTGGGGAACACGCCGGCGAAGCCGATGAACGAACCAAAGGTGCCAATGTACAGCAGGGCCATGATCCATAGGTGCGGTTCCTTGAGCGCAGCCACCGAGCCGGCCACGTCACCCTTGGCGTTGGTGAGGTTGTCCATGTACTTCCAGGCACCGAATGCGGCCAGGAGGATGAACGGTACCCACATCAGCCCGGCCATTGGCAGGTTGACGGTACCGGCGGCCAGGAGGGTGATGACGATCGGCACGGCGAGCTGTGCGACGGCGGCACCAAGGTTGCCACCGGCAGCGTTCAGGCCCAGCGCCCAGCCTTTTTCGCGCGCCGGGTAGAAGAAGGTGATGTTGGCCATGGAGCTGGCGAAGTTGCCGCCGCCGAAGCCAGCCAGAGCCGCGACCAGCAGGAGCGTGCCAAAGGGGGTGTCAGGGTTGGAAACGCAGATGGCGAGCCCGATGGACGGGATCAGCAACAGGAGCGCCGAGACGATGGTCCAGTTCCGGCCGCCGAAGCGGGGCACCATGAAGGTGTAGGGAATGCGCAGCGTGGCACCTACCAGGCTTGGCATGGAGATCAGCCAGAAGATCTCGGACGTGGACAGAGTGAAACCCGCCGCCGGAAGCTGGACAACAACAATCGACCAAAGTTGCCAGACGACAAAACCCAGGAACTCGGCGAAGATGGACCAGTTCAAGTTCCGGCGCGCAATGGAGCGGCCTGCGGTTTCCCACTGTTCGTGGTTTTCCGCGTTCCAGTTGGCGATCCAGCGTCCCGGCCGGAATTCAAGTGCGGGGACGTGGCCTACGGTTGCGCCTGTGGCTGGCGCGGTAGCTGACTCGGTGGCACGATCAACAGTCACGGTGTCCCTCCTTTGAGGATTGATTGGGAAAAGTTGTTTCCTCAAAGGTAGGCAGCCGGCGTTTCGTGGACGGTCCCGGTTTGTTAACGTGCTGTGACATTTGCCTATCGGCGCCTTCGGCCCAATGTTAGAAGTCAGCCGACCCGCAGGCGCGAATTGAGGCTGCGATAGCTGCACGCCAGATTGGCGCACTTGCCGTCGCGCCTGAACTCAGAGGTCCATTACGTGGGAGAGATGACTGCTCAGTTCATCTGAGAAAGCGGGACAGTCCCGAAACGCCGCTCTCCGAGTGACGCAACTGCCGGATGACCCGATTCCATCCCACAGAACTCAGTACGCGGCGAACCAAATCGGTACCTGATATTGCGTATATGCGTGGTTCAACAGGTTTGACCCGGTGCCGGGACCGACCGACGTCGGTCAGTGCAGGCCCTGCGAGCAGCGCCATAAAGAGGAAGGCTCCCTGCGCAACGACGGCAAAGACCAGCTGTCAGGCCCTTATCTACTGTCTGGGTGGGTGAGAATCGAAATGATGATGTTGATGAGCCCGGCGATGGCTTCTTCGGTTGGAAGGGACTGGCGTGCGGCGGCTTGAGCCAGTGCCTCCGCAGCTCCCACGATCGCGATCATGGAAGCGGTTGGAACCCTGCCGGTTTCCGAGAAGGGGTTTAGAGCACTCCGGCATAGGTCGATGTAGGCCGCTTCGGTATCACGTTTGAGCTGTTCGAGGTCGGGGGATCCTTCGAGTGCACCGAGGATTCCAGCCAGTTGGCGTCCGTGCGCTATGACGCACTCCACATGGGATTGAGCAATCGCCGTTGCCTGACCGCGCACCGTGGGCTCGGCGTCCGCAAGGGACCGCTCCAGCTTTTGCGTCTGCAGGGCGTCGAACTCAAGGTACATAGCTATTAGCAGCGCAGAACGTGAGGCGAAGTGGTCATACACAACGGGTTTGGTGATGCCAGCGCGCTCAGCAAGACGGCCAAGAGTCAGGGAGTCGGTTCCGCCGTCCTCGAGGACTGACCAGGCGACGTTCATCAGCTGTTCGCGCCGTTCATCCTTGCGCATCTTTCCTGATGCCATGCTTCCCCTCACCCCGTTAGGTCTATCTTCAGATACTAACCTACTGTTGGTAACCTACCGATGGTAGGTTGGAGGCCATGAGGGTGCCCCGGACTAATCAACCAGGAGATGTAGTGACCAAAGCGCTGATCGTGATTGCCCATCCGGACCAGAACTCGTTGACCCATTACGTCGCAAAGGAACTGCAAAGCGCGTTCGGTTATTACGGGATGTCCAGTGAGGTGGCAGATCTTGCAGCGGAAAACTTCGATCCGCGGTTCACTAAAGAAGACCGTTCGTCGTACCAGCAGGTGACAACGTTGCCGGTTGATGTGGTGAGCGAACAGGAACGAATCGATCGGGCTGATCACCTCATCCTGGTCTTCCCGGTCTACTGGTGGTCGATGCCGGCTCTGCTGAAGGGTTGGATAGACCGTGTCTTTGTCAGTGGATGGGCGTTCGAACAGCCCGAGGGGAGTTCGTTGAAGCCCAAGCTGGGCCGGTTGTCCGTGCACCTTGTCCCCATCGCGGGAAGTGACGCTGGTGCGTATGAGCGGCACGGCTACCGAGCATCGATCAGCAGGCAGATTGAGCATGGCGTCATAGACTTCTGCGGGGCAAAACGTGGATTAACCACCTACCTCTATGAGTCCGAGACAAAGGGGCGGTCGGTCATTGCCCAAGAGGTGAGCTCGCTTGCCAGGGACATCGCTATCAGAGTGAGCCAGCCATCGTTGAGTGCTGTACCCTCCGCTTGAAGAGTCCACATAGTGGACTTTTTGTCCGCAGCTTGGACCGCGGGAACTAATATTGAACTCTAACTATTTGCGGCCCGGAAAGCGGAAGCAGCCCGGCCTGACGTCAAGAAAGCGTTTTTCATGTCATCTACTGAAACGACAGCCGGGCAGGGAACGCCAGCGCCGGTTAACTCGCGTGGGCGGGTCATCGTCGCGAGCCTGGTCGGCACCACGGTTGAGTTCTACGACTTCTATGTTTATGCCACGGCCGCCGTGCTTGTTTTCCCGCGCCTGTTCTTTCCGGGCCAGAACGAAACCACTCAGCTGCTAAGCTCCTTCGCCGTCTTTGGCGTTGCTTTTGTTGCCCGCCCCCTCGGCTCCATCGTGTTCGGGCACTTCGGCGACAAGTTTGGCCGCAAGGGCACCCTGGTGGCATCGCTGCTGACCATGGGCATTGCGACCTTCCTCATCGGTTGCCTGCCCACGGCGCTGGTTCCGGGCTGGGAGTTCTGGGCGCCGGCGCTGCTGGTGGTCATGCGGTTCGCCCAGGGCCTGGCCCTTGGCGGGGAGTGGAGCGGCGCGGCATTGCTGGCCACGGAAAACGCTCCTGCCAACAAGCGCGCCATCTACGGGACTTTCCCGCAGCTGGGCGCTCCCATCGGCTTCATCATCGCCAACGTCATCTTCCTGGTCTTCAGCTACGCACTGTCCCCGGCGGACTTCGAGTCCTGGGGCTGGCGTGTTCCGTTCCTGCTGAGCGCGGTGATGGTCATCATCGGCCTGTACGTGCGCCTCAAGCTGATTGAGACTCCTGCTTTCACCAAGGTGCTTGAATCCAATGAAGTAGCCAAGCTGCCGCTGGGCCGGGTCTTCAAGTCCAGCTGGCGCCAGCTCATCCTGGGCACGTTCATCATGCTGGCTACCTATGTGCTGTTCTACCTGATGACCACGTTCACGCTGACGTACGGCACCCGTCCGGCTTCCCTGGACGCCGCCCGTGCGGCCGCCGAGAAGGCGGGCAAGCCGATGACTGAGGCTGCTGCGGCTGCCTTCGTGCCAGGCCTGGGCTACACCCGCAACGACTTCCTCTGGATGCTGATTGCCGGCGTCGTGTTCTTTGGTATCTTCACCCTGGTGTCCGGTCCGCTGGCCGAGAAGTACGGCCGCCGCAAGATGCTGATGGCCGTCACTGCTGGCATCTTTGTCTTCGGCCTGCTGTTCGTGCCGCTGTTCAGTGGCGGATTCGTGGGCACCATGGCACTGCTGGTCCTCGGCTTCTCACTGATGGGCCTGACCTTCGGTCCCATGGGTGCACTCTTGCCGGAACTGTTCCCCACGAACGTGCGGTATACCGGCTCAGCTGTCAGCTACAACGTTTCCAGTATTCTGGGCGCGGCTGTTGCACCGTTCATCGCTGTGGCCCTGTGGGAGCTGGCTGACGGCAGTCCGGTGCTGGTCGGTATCTACCTGACCAGCATGGCGGTGCTGACGCTGATTGCCCTGTACATCAGCAAGGAAACCCGGGACCTGGATTACACCAACAACGTGTCCTGACCCGGTCAGCTGAAGATGCCCGGCGTGTTCCTTCTTGGGAAACATGCCGGGCATTTTTACTTCGCGTAGCGTTCCACAAAATTCCGCAGGACTTTCATGGGCTCTGTGACTGTGCTCAACCTGGCTTCCCTGATCAGGTCCTCGGCTGCTTCGGGGGCGAAGTACCCCGAGTGCCGGTAGACCCGGATTCTGGTCACCAGGCCATCAGCATCAAGTTCCGGGTGGAACTGGGTGGCGTAAAGATTCTGTTTGATCCGGAACATCTGGACAGGGCAGGACGCCGACGTCGCCAGCAGCACTGCATGGTCCGGAAGGCGGGTGCACGCTTCCTTGTGGCCGACGAAGGCGCTGAACTCCCGGGGGAGGCCTGCCAGCAGTGGGTCGGTGCCGCCGTCGTGGTTGATCCTGACCTCTACGGCTCCCAGCGGTTCGCCAAAGGTCCTGTCAATCACCGCACCCTGATGGGCGCCCAAGGTCCCTACTCCGTAGCAGGCGCCCAGGAACGGGAAATCCTCAGCGACCAGCGTGTCCAGAAGCCCTGATAACTCCCGCTCCACCCGCTGCTGGGTTGCCGACTTGGACTCCGGAGGATCGCTGGAGGTAAACGGGCTGCCGCCAACGATGATGCCGGAGACGGTGTCCAGGTCCAGGCGGGGCATGGGGCCAGAGTCGAGCCTGATGCGCAGCAACTCTTTAGGTTGCAGTCCGCAAAAGCGCAGGTAGGCCGCGTATTCTTCGTCCGCGGCGGCTTCCTCGGGGCGGGAAGCCAACAGCACAAAGGGCAACAACCTGCTCACCACCCTTCAGTCGGGAGACTGCCTCTTAGGTAACCGTAGCGCGTCGTGCCTGTGGATGGGCATTGGTGTCGGCATGACGGTGGGCCAGCTTCCAGAAGCCTTCTTCCCGCCGGAAGATGCTGGTTACCCGCAGGGCAAATTCCTCTTCCGCCTGGCCGGCGCCAACCCGGGCACGGAAATGTTCAGTCTCCACCAGATACGCGGTGTCCTGCGCGTGATACGCCGTGATGGTCTCAAACCCCAGCATCTCGCCGTCTGCGTAGTAGCGGGACGCCTGGTCAAGGCGTGCCTCTACCTGCGCCCAACCACGGGCGATCCCACCCAGGGGATTGGCCAGGGTGACGTCGTCGAGCCGGGAATAGAGCTCTTTTACGGCCTGCGGGTTGCCCCGCATGATCTCCGGGATGGCCACGTGATAGCGGGCAACTTCTTCTTCAAAACTTGGTGCAAGCACGTGCTGGTCTCCGCCTTAGTCTTCGATAGTGGCAATGACGGCACCGGCAGCCACCGTTTCACCGGCGATGGCACTCAAGCCGGTGATCGTTCCGGCGCGGTGGGCGGTGAGCGGCTGTTCCATTTTCATGGCTTCCAGCACCACCACGAGGTCGCCCTCGGCAACAACGTCACCGTTGGCTACGGCAACTTTGACGATGGTGCCCTGCATGGGAGACGCAAGGGAGTTGCCAGTGGCGGCTTCGGCGGGGCCGGCGGAGCGGGTGCGCTTCTTGGACTTCCCTGCCTTGGCTGCGCTTGGGCTGGCCATTGCCAGGGAACTGAGCGATGCGGGAAGCACCACCTCAAGGCGCTTGCCGCCAACCTCGACGACGATCCTCTGGCGATCTGCGGCGTCTGCCGCTTCTGCGGTCCCCTCCGGAGTCCAGGCCGGAAGGACGTTATTGAATCCGGTCTCGATCCAGCGGGTGTGGACAGCGAAGGGGCCGCTTTCCGGCGCAAAGGCGGGGTCGGTGACCACGGCGAGGTGGAACGGGATAACAGTGGGGATGCCCTCCACCACCATTTCCTCAAGGGCACGGCGTGAGCGTTCCAGGGCCTGGCGGCGGGTGGCGCCGGTGACAACCAGCTTGGAAAGCATGGAGTCGAAGTTGCCACTGATCACGTCACCCTGCTCAACACCGGAGTCTATACGGACACCGGGGCCTGTCGGGTTCCGAAGCGTCCGGATCGTTCCGGGCGCCGGCATGAAGTTGCGTCCCGGATCCTCCCCGGTAATGCGGAACTCAAAGGAGTGGCCGCGGATTTCGGGATCGTCATAGCCGAGTTCCTCGCCACGGGCCAGCCGGAACTGCTCGCGGACGAGGTCGATCCCGGTGACTTCCTCCGAGACGCAGTGCTCCACCTGAAGCCGGGTGTTGACCTCAAGGAAGGAAATGGTGCCATCCTGCCCCACCAGGAACTCGCAGGTGCCCGCACCGAGGTAGCCGGCTTCCTTGAGGATGGCCTTTGAGGACTCGTAGAGCAACCGGTTCTGCTCTTCAGTCAGGAACGGGGCCGGAGCCTCTTCGACAAGCTTCTGGTTGCGGCGCTGCAGCGAGCAGTCACGCGTGGAAACCACCACGACGTTGCCGTGCGCATCTGCCAGGCACTGGGTTTCCACGTGGCGCGGGGCGTCCAGGAACCGTTCTATGAAGCATTCGCCGCGTCCGAAGGCGGCCGTGGCCTCGCGGACGGCAGACTCAAACAGTTCGGGGATTTCATCACGGGTGCGGGCCACCTTGATGCCCCGGCCGCCGCCGCCAAAGGCCGCCTTGATGGCAACGGGAAGGCCGAACTTGTCAACGAACGCCAGGATTTCCTCGGCGGATTCGACCGGATCAGCAGTGCCGGGAACCTGTGGAGCGCCCACTTTTTCCGCGATATGCCTGGCCTGGACCTTGTCCCCCAGAGCGGAGATGGCTTCGGGGGAGGGGCCGATCCACGTGATGCCGGCCTCGATGACCCGGGCTGCGAACTGCGCGTTTTCAGCCAGGAAACCGTAGCCCGGGTGGACGGCGTCGGCGCCGGAGCGGACAGCGGCGTCGATAATCTTGTCCATCACGAGGTAGGACTCTGCGGCCGTGCTGCCACCCAGCGCGTACGCCTCGTCAGCAAGACGTACATGCAGTGCGTCCTGGTCTGGGTCTGCATAAACGGCGACGGAGGCGATGCCTTCGTCGCGTGCTGCCCGGATGATCCGGACGGCGATTTCACCGCGGTTGGCGATCAGCACCTTCGTGATTTTTGATGGTGCCTGGGGGCCGGACTGCTCCGAAATTGCTGACAAGGCGTCTCCTTCTTTCTTCAGGGAGCCTAGCGCTATTTTGAGGGTTCCGCCGATGTTACTTGCGGAATCCGCGCGTGCAGCGGTCATCCTTTGTAGGGAAGCTACAACTTTAGCTGAATTGATCCCTTCAGGCGGAGGTCCACAGTTCTGTGATGCCGACGCCGGCCTGGGCCAGCAGCCTGCGCAGGGTGGAGATGGAGAGGCCCACCACGGCATGGGGATCGCCATCGACCTTGCTGATGAAGGCGCCCCCCAAGCCGTCGATGGTGAAGGAGCCGGCGCAGTGCAGCGGTTCCCCGGTGGCAATGTAGGCGTCGATTTCGGCTGTAGTCATGTCTTCAAAGGCCACCTCCGCCGAGGCAACTGCACCAAGCGTGGCGCCGGAGCCGAGCCCGGAGCCGGTGTCCCTGCAGTCAATCAGCCAGTGCCCGGTGTGGAGGACCCCTGCGCTCCCGCTCATCCTGAGCATCCGTTCGCGCGCCACAGCTGCCGTGTACGGCTTTCCGTGTGCCTCGCCGTCGAACTCGAATACCGAATCGCAGGCAACCACCAGGGCGCCATCCGCTTCCGGAAGCGCCGCCACCGCTTCACCCTTGGCCCTGGCCAGCAGGAGGGCGGTGTCATGCGGGTCAGTCACCCCGTACCGCGCCTGGACGGCGTCCTCGTCCACATCGGACACCATCACGCTGTGGGCTATGCCGGCGTCGGTTAGCAGTTTAGTGCGGGCGGGGGACTGGGAAGCGAGAATGAGCCGGGTCACGTCAAACAGCCTAGTGGACCCGTTGGGGCTGGGAATCCGCGGGAACCTGTTGATGGCTGAGCCGGGCTCCCTCCACGTCCACATCCGGCAGGATCCGCTCCAGCCACCCCGGCAGCCACCAGGCCCTGGCTCCCAGCAGGTACATCACGGCCGGGACAATGGTCATCCGCACCACGAAGGCATCAAGCAGCACCCCGAAGGCCATGGCAAAGCCAAGCGGCCGGACCATGGTCAGGTGGCTGAAGATGAAGCCGGCGAACACGCTCACCATGATGATCGCCGCAGCAGTCACCACGGCGGCTGCATGCCGGAAGCCCAACTGCACGGCATGTTTGGCCGGCTGTCCATGGACGTAGGCCTCACGCATTCCGGATGCGATAAACACCTGGTAGTCCATAGCCAGGCCAAACAGCACGCCTATCACAATGATGGGCAGGAAGCTCAGCACGGCACCGGGATTGGCGACGTCGAACACCCCTCCCAGCCAGCCCCACTGGTAAACGGCTACCACACCACCGAAGGCAGCCGCGAGGGAGAGGAGGAACCCGCCGGTGGCCAGCAACGGAACCACAACGGACCGGAAAACCAGCAGGAGCAGGACCAGGGACAGCCCGACCACGATCAGCAAGTAGGGCGGAAGGGCGTCTGCCAACTTGGAGGAAACGTCGATGTTGCCGGCCGTCTGCCCGGTCAAACCGATGTGGACGCCCGTCTCGTCTTCGATCTCGGCGTTGCGTTCCCTCAGTTCGTCCACCACCTGAACGGTGTTTTCACTGGCTGCTCCCTCGCTGGGGATCACCTGGAACACTGCCGTCCGACGGTCTTCGCTCAATGCCACGGGGGCTGCAGCCACTACGTTGTCCAGACTGCGGAGAAGGTCTGCGACGTCGTATTGCAGATCCTGCGCTGCGGGCTCATCGAGTCCTTCGGGGAACTCGCCCACCACCACGATGGGTCCGGTCATGCCTTCACCGAAACTCCTGGCAGTGAGCTCGTATGCCTGGTAGGCCTCAGAGTCCACGGGCTCTGACCCGCCGTCGGGCAGGGCGAGCTGCAATTGCGTGGCAGGAATCGCCATGGTGGCCAGGAGGGTCACGCCGGCGACCAGTGCCACGACGGGATGACGCGTGACGATGCCGCCCCAGCCGCGGGTGCTGAGGGCTTCATCGCGTGCCTGGTCTTCCTTCGCATGGCCGGGAACGGCGTTATGGGCCTCGGCCCTGGCCCACGCCCGCCTGGACACGACGCGGCGTCCCAGCAGCGCCAGCACAGCAGGGGTAAGCGTCAGCGCCACGGCTACCGCTACGGCCACGGTGGCGGCTGCGGAGAGGCCCATGACTGCGAGGAAGGGAAGGCCGGGGACCACCAGGGCGGCCAGCGCGATGATGACGGTGAGACCTGCGAAAAGGACGGCGTTTCCGGACGTGCCGGTGGCGCGGGCCACCGACTCCTCGAGGTCCATCCCGGCCAGGAGCTGCGTCCGGTGCCGGTTGACGATGAACAGGGAATAGTCGATGCCCACGGCAAGGCCCAGCATGAGACCCAGCATGGGGGAAATAGAGCTCATGCTGATGGCGCCGGAAAGGGCAAACGTGCCACCCACGCCCACAGCCACACCGACTACCGCCATCAGCAGCGGCAGGCCGGCGGCGATTAGCGTTCCCAGCATAATGACGAGCACCAGGGCCGCAATGACGATGCCGATAATTTCAGCAGCACCGAAAAGCTCGGAGATGTCTTCCGTAATTTCCTTGGATGCGAAGGCTGTGACGCCTGCCCCGGATACGCTGTGTGCGATCTCCTGCACCTCATGGCGTACCTCAGGCGTAAGGCCGTTGATGGAGGAGTTGAACTGGACCTGCGCTATGGCCGCCATGCCGTCTTCGGAGACAAAACGCAGCCCCGCGCTGGCTTCGGCCTGGCGCTTGCCCAGCTCCAGCTTGGCTTTCGAAGCCTCAAGCTCCGCAGTTCCGGCTTCGTATCGAGCCTGGCCTTCCGCAAGGGCGGCCCTCTGCCCGCCCAGCTGGGCTTCGATCACCGCGGCCGGAGCTCCGCTGGCGGTCAGCTGCTGTTCGGCTGCCGCGAGCTGGGCCGCGCCGGCATCGAGCCGGGCCTTGGCGGCGTCGAGTTCGGCCTGCCCCGCCGCGATCTGTGCCCCGCCGTCCGCGATCGTTATCACCGCGCTGTCCAACTGTTCCTGAGTGGTGAACGGATTGACGGTGCCACGAACGTCCGGAAGGGCTTCCAGTTCAGTCAGGGCGCCTGCGACGGCGGCGCGGCTCTCCGCGGTGAAACCTCCGGCTGGCGCCTCAAAGACGATGCTTGCCGAGCCGCCGGAGGCGGACGGCAGCTCCTCCTTCAGCTTGTCCGCCATCTGCTGGGTTTCAGTGCCGGGTATCTGGAAGTTGTTGGACATGGTGCCGTGGAACGCCGTGGCGGACCCGCCGACGGCCACCAGGATGGTAAGCCAGAGCGAAATGACCAACCAGCGGCGACGGTAGGAAAATTTGCCAAGTCGATAAAGCAGGAGTGCCATGTCAGAGCCGTTCTTTTCGGGAAGGTGGCGAAGGGGAGGGGCTGGTGGTCAGCTGGCGCGTGGTGCGGCCCGGGGGCCAGCGGGGGCGGAACGCGTGGTGAATCCGCCGGACAGGAGGCTGATGGATTCGATCAGGAGTGCGCGCAGAGTTGCCAGCGAATCGGGGGAAAGGTCAGCTCCGCAGCGGGCGAACCAGGTGTCGAACGCCGCCTTGCCGCAGCCCATGACGGAGCTTGCCAGGGCGCGGACGAAAAGGTCGTCCGCCTCGGCGCCCGATTCGCGCAGGCGATCCTGGATGGCGTCAATGATCTGGACGGTGCAGGCATCCCAGGCCTCAAGCTCCGAGCGGAATATCCCTGGACTGGACTGGGCCAGGCTGTGGAACTCCGCGATGGGAGCGACGGTCATGGGGTCGGCGAGCTCGGCCAGCGCTGCCCGGGCGGATTCAAGGATGGGCTCATCAGCCGGCCGCAAGCGGAAGCGGACCAGGACGTTGTCCAGGAAACCGTCGGCGACCGATGCCAGCGCTGCTTCGATGCCGTTGAAGTAGTTGAAGAAGGTGCGCCGCGAAATGCCGGCAGCGTCAGAGATGTCCTCCGCGGTGAAATTGCCGTGGCCCTTGCTGCGCAGCAGGTGCAGGGCAGCGGTGGCGATGGCCTGGCGGGTGGCGGCCTTGTTAAGTTCCCGCCGGGATGGTGCTGCTGACGGCGGCTGAGCGGCGGAGTCCATATGTTTACACTATGTGCAACTTTGCACTACGCGCAAGTTTGTACGTTTGGCGGGACCTGCTGGATCAGCAGGAACGGAAAAAGGAAGTCCCCGGGAACTTCCCGGGGACTTCCTTTGCGCAATAGCTCGGTTAGGCCTTGACGTCCGCCAGCTCGCGGCCCGAGGCAGCGGAACCCGTGCTGGCACCAGGACCGGCAGCCGGCTCTGAAGCATCAGCGTCATCGTCCACGAACGGTGAGCCGTTACGCGGAGCGTTGTAAAGCGCTTCGTCCAGGATGCCCTGCCGGCGCGCCACGATGGTCGGAACCAGGGCCTGGCCGGCCACGTTCACCGCGGTGCGGCCCATGTCCAGGATGGGATCGATGGCAAGCAGGAGTCCGACGCCGGCCAGCGGCAGCCCCAGCGTGGAGAGCGTGAGCGTGAGCATCACCACGGCGCCGGTAGTTCCGGCAGTAGCAGCTGAACCGAGAACGGACACCAGTGCGATCAACAGGTACTGGGTGAAATCGAGCTGGATGCCGAAGAACTGGGCCACGAAGATAGCTGCGATCGCGGGGTAAATTGCCGCGCAGCCGTCCATCTTGGTGGTAGCACCGAGCGGTACGGCGAAGGAGGCGTAGGCGCGGGGCACGCCCAGCGAGCGCTCGGTGACCCGCTGGGTCAACGGCAGCGTGCCGATCGAGGAACGTGAGACGAAGGCCAGCTGCACTGCCGGCCACACGCCGGTGAAGTACTGCTTGACGGACAGTCCATGGCTGCGCACCAGGACCGGGTACACCACGAACAGCACCAGGGCCAGGCCAATGTAGATGGCGATGGCGAACTTGCCCAGTGAGCCGATGGTGTCCCAGCCATAGACGGCCACCGCGTTGCCGATCAGGCCGACGGTGCCCAGCGGGGCAATTCGGATGATCCACCACAGGACCTTCTGGATAACGGCCAGGGCCGAGGCGGTGAAGTTCAGGAACGGCTCGGCAGCCTTGCCCACCTTGAGGGCGGCAATGCCAACGGCGATAGCGATGACCAGGATCTGCAGGACGTTGAAACTGAGTGAGGTGGTAGCGCCGGTTTCGGCGACCGTGGTGCTTGCGCCCAGGCCCAGGAAGTTTTTGGGGAAGAGTCCGGTGAGGAAGGCCCACCAGCTGCCCACCTTGCCGGGAGCGTCGCCTTCGCTGGTGATGCCGGTGTTGGCGCCCGGCTGGAGCAGTACGCCCAGTCCAATACCGATCAGCACTGCAATCAGCGAGGTGATAGCGAACCAGAGCAGAGTGTTCCAGGCCAGGCGGGCCGCATTGGAGACTTCACGCAGGTTGGAGATGGAACTGACGACGGCGGTGAAGATCAAGGGCACGACGGCGGTCTGCAGCAGCGCGACGTAGCTGGACCCGATGGTCTGCAGGGTTGCGCCGAGGGCGTTGGGATCGTCCTTGGTGCTGCCGGTGTACTTGGCCAGGAGGCCCAGGGCCAGGCCGACAATCAGGGCCGCGATGATTTGGACGCCGAAGGATCCGGCCCACTTGGGCAACTGGAAGCCGGACGTTCCCGGTTTTTTAGGGGTGCTGGTTGATGTGCTCACCTGAACACGCTAGGTCCAACCCCCATACCACTACTAACGAACGTTGAGAAATGTTACGCCCGGCCAGGCCCGACCCAACGTGAATTCCCCAGCAAAAAGCCACCACAAGCCACTTTTATGAAGATATTCCCCGCGCGGGTGTGTTAAAAGTCTCGCTGCAGCTAGGGCCCGGAAGTCACGCATCCGGCAGCGTGCGTCAAGCGACGAAGGAGCAGCACGCAGAGGTGTGGGCCTTCCGGGCCCTCTAACGGCAGAGGGGACTAAAGCAACGCCCGTCGGAGGGTGTCTAGGCCTACGGACCCGATGTTCAACGCCCGGGTGTGGAAGTCCTTGAGGTTGAAGCCGGGGCGGGCTTCGAGTTCGGCGCGGATTTCTTCCCAGAGCCGCTGGCCGATCTTGTAGGACGGGGCCTGGCCTGGCCAGCCGAGGTAGCGGGTGAACTCGAAGTTGAGCTGGCCTTCGCTGATGGGCAGGTTGGCGCGGAGGAACTCATAGCCCTTCTCCGGCGTCCAGGTTCCGGAGCCCCAGGCGGAAGGAACCTCCAGTTCAAGGTGAACGCCGATATCGAAGACAACCCGGGCGGCACGCATTCGCTGCATGTCGAGCATTCCCATGTGGTCGCCAGGATCGGACAGGTAGCCCAGTTCCTGCATGAGCTTTTCAGCGTAGAGTGCCCAGCCTTCGCCGTGCCCGGAGGTCCAGCAGACGTTGCGCCGCCACTTGTTCAGCAGTTCCCGGCGATAGGTGGCTGTTCCGACCTGGAGGTGGTGGCCGGGAACGCCTTCGTGGTAGACCGTGGTGGTCTCGGCCCACGTGGTGAAGGTGTCTTCGCCGGCGGGGACTGACCACCACATCCGGCCGGGTCGGCTGAAGTCGTCGGAGGGGCCTGTGTAGTAGATGCCGCCCTCGTCGGTGGGAGCAATCCGGCACTCAAGAGTTTGCATTGGTTCGGGGATGTCAAAGTGCACGCCTGCCAGTTCGGCTACGGCCTTGTCGGAGAGCTCCTGCATCCAGGCCTGGAGTGCAGCCGTGCCCTGAAGCCGGCGGGCGGGATCATTGTCCAGGATTTCTTTTGCCTCGGCGACGGTGGCTCCTGGCTTGATGGCTTCTGCCACGGCCTGCTGCTCGTCGATCAGGCGCTGCAGCTCCTGCACGCCCCAGGCGTAGGTTTCCTCCAGGTCTACCGTGGCACCGAGGAAGTTGCGTGAGGCCAGCGCATAACGATCGCGGCCCACAGCGTCCTTGGCCGGGGCTACCGGCAGGAGTTCGTCACGAAGGAATCCGGCAAAGTCAGCGTAGGCACTCCGGGCGGCGGCAGCGCCGGCGTCGAGCGTTTCCTGAAGAGCGGAAGGTAACGGCTGTCCGGAGATTCGGGCCTGGGCAGCAAGCTTGGTGAAGAAACCATCCTCGGCGGCGTATTTCCGCGTCTGCTCAATAACTGTTTCCACCTGGCGTACAGCGGAAACCCGCCCGGCCTCCTTGCCGGATCTCAGGGCGGCAATGTACCCGGCCAGTGCGGCGGGCACATTGTGGGCACGGCCGGCGATGTGCTCCCAGTGTTCCGGCGTCTCCGTTGGCATCAGGTCGAAGATGGCACGGATTTCCTGGGCGGGGGACGCGATGTTGTTCAGGTCGGCGGCATCCCAACCGGATTCGTGGATTTCCAGCAGGAGCCCCAGCCGCTCGCCCATGGCGTCCAGGGTAACGGCGTCAACGTCATCAGCCGGCGCCAGGCCGTCCAGTTCGGCGAGCGTCTTCCGGGCCTCGTTGGCCAGTTCGGCAATTCCGGCGGGGGAGTAATCGGGGTACTCAGTCTCACGGCCAGGAATACCCAGCTCCGTGGCGAAGCTCGGATTGAGCCTGATCAGCGTGTCTGTGTACTGGTCCGCGACTGCGTCAATAGGTGTCCGGGGGCGCGCAACAGGTGCAGCAGGGTTAGTCATAAAACGAGACTAATGGCGGTGCATCCCCCTGTGCAGGCCCGCCACGCCAATAGCTGGGCCCGCGCCGCCAAGGTTCCCTGGCCGCACGAAGCGAGGTTAGGGAGGCGGCGGGGATCAGCCGCGGCTGCGCCGCCATGCTCCCGGACCGGGCGTGGGCGCGAGCCGCAGCTGCTGACGACGCACCCAGTGCCGGGTGGTGGGCCGCAATGGTGGCGCAACCTCGCTTTCCTGCAGGGAAGCGACGACGACGGTCAGCGCCGCCAGCTCCTCGGGGGTGGGATTGCCTTTGACGACGGAGAGGACGGGCGGGGCGAGCGCGCCCCGGGGTCCGGCAGACTCAACGGTTTCGCCAGGCTCGGTTTCGGCAGGCTCAATCACCGGTTTACGGGACGTCACAGCGGGATGTTCCCGTGCTTTTTGGTGGGCAGTGACGCGCGTTTGTCACGCAATACCCGCAGTCCGCGGATGATCTGCGGGCGTGTTTCTGAAGGGGCGATCACTGCGTCGACGTAGCCTAGCTCGGCTGCCTGGTACGGGTTGAGCAGCTCTTCCTCGTACTGCTTGATCACTTCTGCACGGCGGGCCTCGACGTCCCCGCCCGCTTCGGCGACTGCTGCGAGATCGCGGCGGTACAGGATGTTCACAGCTCCCTGGGCGCCCATGACGCCGATCTGTGCAGTGGGCCAGGCCAGGTTCAGGTCTGCGCCCAGTTTCTTGGAGCCCATCACAATGTAGGCTCCGCCGTAGGCCTTGCGGGTAATGACGGTGAGCTTGGGGACTGTGGCCTCGGCGTAGGCATAAAGGAGCTTGGCGCCGCGACGGATGATGCCCTGGAATTCCTGGTCCTTGCCGGGCAGGAAGCCGGGGACGTCCACCAGGGTGATGATGGGAATGTTGAAGGCATCGCAGTTCCGCACAAAGCGGGCGGCTTTCTCGGACGCGGCAATATCAAGGGTGCCTGCGAACTGCAGGGGCTGGTTGGCGACGATACCAACGGTGTGACCTTCGATCCGGCCGTAGCCGATGATCACGTTCGGGGCGTACAGGGACTGCATCTCCAGGAAATGGGCATCGTCCACCAGCTGTCCGATCAGCGTGCGCATGTCATAGGGCTGGTTGGCGGAGTCCGGGATGAGCGCGTCCAGGGCGAGGTCGTCTTCGTCGATCTCCAGTTCCTGGTCGTGTTCGGTGACCGGCGGCTCCGAGAGGTTGTTGGAGGGCAGGAAATCCAGGAGTTCGCGGACGAATTCCAGGGCGTCAGCCTCATCGGCCGCCAGATACGTGGAGGTTCCCGTGGTGGCGTTGTGCTGCCGTGCACCGCCCAGGGTTTCCATATCCACGTCCTCGCCCGTTACGGTCCTGATGACGTCCGGGCCGGTGATGAACATGTGTGAGGTCTTGTCCACCATCACCACATAGTCAGTCAGGGCAGGGGAGTAGGCGGCGCCGCCGGCGGAGGGGCCCATGATCACCGAGATCTGCGGGACCACTCCGGAGGCGTGGACGTTGTTGCGGAAAATATCCGCGAACATGGCCAGCGATGCCACGCCTTCCTGGATGCGGGCGCCGCCACCGTCCAGAATGCCCACCACGGGGCAGCCGTTACGGAGCGCGAACTCTTGTACTTTCACGATTTTTTCGCCGTTGACCTGGCTCAGTGAGCCGCCGTAGACGGAGAAGTCCTGGCTGTAGACGGCAACGGGCCGGCCGTCCACGGTGCCGTAGCCGGAGACCAGGCCATCGCCCAGAGGCTTCTTCTTTTCCATGCCGAATGCTGTGGAACGGTGCACAGCCAGGGCATCAAACTCCACGAACGAGCCCTCGTCGAGCAGCAGGGCAATCCGCTCGCGCGCCGTATTCTTACCCCGGGCATGCTGCTTCTCGATAGCTTCCGGCCCCGATGGCTGCTCGGAACGGGCCTGGCGGTCGCGGAAGTCGGCAATCTTCCCAGCTGTGGTGGTCAGATCGTGGCTCATCAGGGGTCTCCGGCTCTGTTTCGGGTTCAGTGCAGTTCTTCAGGGGCAACACGCGCATAAAAACGTGGTTCACGGCGGGATTAAGTAGCTTGTGTACAAGCTCCCGAACTCCGGTACGCGCCTGTTGGCTAGTCTAATGACGCTTGATGCCGGGGCCGCTGTAGAAATCCTACAATTTTGTGGCGTTCGGCCCTTTCGGCTGCGCGGACCGGATGTTACTCGTCAGTAACATTTGTCCGTTACAGTATGCCTATGACTGCCAGCAACGATGCTCGAAGTACCCTCTTCCCGTCTACGGCCACACCATACCGGCCGAAGGGATCGCTCAAGGGCCGCACCATCCTGATGTCCGGCGGCAGCCGGGGGATTGGCCTGGCGATTGCGCTCCGCGCCGCACGCGACGGAGCAAACATCGTGATGCTGGCCAAGACCGGCCAGCCGCACGCCAAGCTGGAAGGCACGGTCTTCACCGCGGCCACGCAAGTGGAGGAAGCCGGCGGCCAGGCGCTGCCGCTGGTGGGAGACGTCCGGAACGACGACGACGTGGCGGCCGCAGTTGCCGCAGCCCTGGACAGGTTTGGCCGGATCGACGTCGTCATTAATAATGCCTCCGCTATTGATCTCTCCCGCACTCCTGACGTTGACATGAAACGCTACGACCTCATGCAGGACATCAACGTCCGGGGTACCTTCCTGCTCTCAAAACTGGCGCTCCCGGCGCTGCTGGCATCCGGCGACGGGCAGATCCTGACGCTCTCTCCACCCCTGAACCTGGATCCCAAGTGGGCCGGCGAACACCTCGCCTACACCATGGCCAAATACGGCATGAGCCTGACCACGCTGGGCCTGGCGGAGGAATTCAAGGACCAGCCGCTCAGCGTTAACTCACTCTGGCCCTGCACCCTGATCGACACGGCCGCCATCCGCAACATGCCCGGCGGCAGCAGGATCGTCCAAGCGGCGAGGGGGCCGGAGATCATGGCCGATGCCGCGCATGCCATCCTCACCGGTGCCCATGTACCGCCCGGCGCCGGGCGCGAAACCGGAAGATTTTATACAGACGAGGAAGTTCTCGCGGGCGCCGGTATCAGGGACTTCGCCCCCTACAGCCTGGGAGCGGCCGAGGACCAGCTGGTACCGGACATCTTCCTCTGACGCCGCGACTGAGCCGAGTCGCTAGGATTCTGTCTATGGATGACGCACAGAACCCCGGCCCCGAGACCACAGCCGGCTCGGGTCCCGCCGGTTCTGTCCCCGCCCGTTCCGCCCTGGACAGGGCTGCGCTTACTGCCCCGGACTTCCTGGCAGCACACGGGATCAGCAGCCTCGCCGTGGTCGAGACCACCGGCTCCACCAACGAGGACCTGCTGCGTGCCGTGACCGTCGAGCCAAAAGCCTGGCCTGACCTGTCCATCCTCACCGCCGAACACCAGAGTTCAGGCCGCGGCCGTCTGGCCCGCCACTGGGAGGCTCCGCCCCGCAGCTCGATTGCCGTGTCAATGGTGCTGCGGCCTGTTAATTCCCAGGGGCTGCCGGTTCCCACACACAGTTATTCCTGGTTGTCGATGGTCGCAGCACTGGCCCTTCGCGAAGCCCTGATGGAAACCGCGGAGCTTCCGGCCGAGATCAAGTGGCCCAACGACGTCCTGGTCCACGGCCGGAAGATCTCAGGCATCCTTGCGCAGCTGGAGCCCCTGAGCGGACCTGGCGTGCCAGCCGTCATTTTGGGAACGGGTGTCAACGTCACGCTGACTGAACCGGAACTGCCGGTTCCCACCGCCACCTCGGTCCTGCTGGAGCAGTCAAGGGCGACTGACCGCACCGAACTGCTTAGGAGTTATCTTTCCCGCTTCGCCGCCCTCTATCGCGCGTTCTGCAATGCCGACGGCGATCCTACGGCAGGGCTTGCGGGTGGCCCTTCGTTGCACAAGCGGCTGGAAAGCGTGATGGTCACCCTCGGCCGGCAGGTCCGGGCCCAGCTGCCCGGCGACCACGAAATCATCGGCCATGCGACCCGCCTGGACCCGTACGGCTCGCTGCTGGTGGTGGATGAGGCCGGGCACGAGCACGTTATCACCGCCGGGGATGTTGTACACCTCCGTCCGTGGTCGCGTGAGGCCGGCGGCGAAAGTGGTTATGCGTAAGGACTTGCTTGCAGGCGAGCAGGTCATTGTCCTTACCCGGCCCCAACCGCGGGCGTTGACCGTTACCGCCGTCGTCTTTATCCTCACGCCGGCCCTGGTCGCCTTTGCCTGGGCCTGGATTCTCAGGGGCGGGGCGGCAGCGCTCCTTCCTGTGGTTTCCGGACTGGAGTTCTGGCTGGTGGCCGCCTGCGCGGTGCTGGGGGCCTGGATCTGGCTTGGCTTCTGCCTCCCGCGCCTGATGCGCTGGAGTGCCACGCGCTACATCCTGACCAGCCGTCGGGTCATCCACCGGTCCGGCACCGTGCGGCGGCACGACAGCCAGCTTTCCCTTGCCGCGGTCCGCAACGTGTCGGTCAGCCAATCGCTCCTTCAGCGGGTATTGCACTCGGGGAATATATCCTTGGAGTCCGGCTACGGCGGGAGCCTGGGGCTTCCGGACATGCCGGAGGTTGCCCGGTTTCGGAATTTCGTCCTCGAAGCCATCGATGACCTTCCGGAAGAGGAATTCATTGAAGTTGAACGGATGAACAGTCCTGCCGAAGGGGCAGAGCCATGGGATGGGAGAGCAGGTGGAGACAATGAGCGATGAGGACCTGAACGACGCCGGCACGGAAGTTACGCCCTTAGCGCCCCCTGCTGCGCCCGCGGCTGACGATGTTGTTCCCGGGAACCTTCCGGAACCAGCGCCCGCAACCGGCACAATCTCCGCAGAGCGGATGGCTGCCAAGGCCCTGGAAACCCGGTTGCTGGGCGGTGAACGCAAGCTGCGGCGTCGCGAAGTAGCTGCCGGTGCGGGGCTGTCGCTGCTGTCCGCACGCAAACTCTGGCGTGCCCTCGGCTTCCCCAATTACAGCGACGAGGACGTGGCCTTCACCGAACGGGACCAGGCGGCGCTCAGCACAGTGGTGGATCTGGTCCGCGCGGAAAAGCTGACCGAGGAAGCTGCCATTTCCGTTACCCGGGCCATCGGGCAGATGACTGACCGCATGGTCGTGTGGCAGATCGAGGCGCTGATCGAAGACATGGTCCACGAGCAGGGTGTAACAGACGCCGTAGCGCGTAAACAGTTGGTGAACGATCTTCCCGCGCTGGTCGATGCGCTGGAGGAGATGCTGGTCTACTCGTGGCGCCGCCAGCTCAATGCCGGGGTCCAGCGCCTTGCGGTGCGGGCCGAAGCCGGATTGCAGGCCAGCGAAGAAGGCCGCGAAGGGGACGAAGATGACGCCCCGCTGCCGCTGGCCCGCGCGGTGGGCTTCGCAGACCTCGTCTCCTACACCAGCCTTTCGCGCCGAATGAATGAGAAGACGCTTGCCCGGCTGGTGCAGCGCTTTGAGAACAAGTGCGCCGAGATCATCTCCGTGGGCGGTGGCCGGCTGGTGAAAACGGTTGGCGACGAAGTCCTTTACATTGCAGAGACACCGGCAGCGGGTGCAGAGATTTCGCTGGCATTGGCGCAGGCGTTCACCGAGGATGAAATCCTTCCAGAGGCCCGCGTGGCCATGGTCTGGGGCCGCATCCTGTCCAGGCTTGGCGATATATACGGTCCCACAGTCAACCTCGCTGCCCGGCTCACCTCGCTGGCCAATCCCGGCACCGTCCTGGTGGACTCCATGACGGCCGCCGCCCTGGAGAACGATGAGCGCTTCGTCCTGACGCCCCAGCCTGCCGAGGACGTCCGCGGCTTTGGTGAAATCCACCCGGTCCTGCTGGCCCGCGGGCGGGGTAAGGGCCTGGTCCTGGACTGAGTCTGAGGTCGCCTCCGGAGTTTATCCAATTGGTGGTGATCGAGTATCGTTGTACCTGTTGAGCCGAAGCCGGCAGGGTCCCCGACCACGCGGGGTGGCGATTTTTTGGGGGAATTGACGCATGAAATTCCGTGGTGATGCGCGCGCCCGAAACCGTGACGAACGGGCGGTCCGCGGGCGTAGTCGGTCCCGCTCGCGACTGATGGCCATGACTGCTTTCGGGATCTCCGGCGTTGTGCTGGTCACGGCTGCAATCCTGTACCCGGGGTTCAAGACCACCGAGGTTGAAGTCAACGATGGCGGCGTGTGGGTGGTTTCAAAGTCCCGGAACGCTGTGGCTCGGCTGAACTATCCCTCCCGCGTCCTCGACGGCGCCGTGACCCCGGCCAGCACCACCTTTGACATCCTTCAGCATTCCGGCGACGTCTTCGTGGACGACGAATCGGGGTCAACTCTGAACCAGATTTCGCCTGCGAATATGCGCCTGGGCGGAGACAAGGAGCTCCCGGGGGCCTCTGATGTGAGTTTCGGCGCCGAAGTCATCTCCGTCACCGACCCATCGTCCGGGAACGTGTGGGCGGCATCGCCGTCGACCATTAGTGGTTTTGATGAGGAAGCTTCTGAGCCGGTGTATGTGGGTTCTGAGGGTGTGGTGTCGGCGGTTGGGTTTGATGACCGGATTTATTCGGTGGATCCTGAGTCCGGCGAGGTGACTGTTACCGAGGTTGATGCGTCCGGGGCGGCGGTGTCAACGGATTCGTCGACGTGGAGCGGGCTTAAGGGTGCTGGCGATATCCAGTTGGCTGTGGTGGGGGATAAGCCGGTGGTTCTTGATGCTGCCCGGGGCAAGTTGTTTTTGCCGGGTGGGCGGGAGTTGGCGTTGGCTGAGGCTCATGATGCGGTGTTGCAGCAGTCCGGCCCGGAGTCGGGTTCGGTGGCTTTGGCTACAAAAAAGGCGTTGTTGTTGCAGCCGTTGGATGGTTCCACTGCCAGGACGGTGACGTTTGATGGGGAGGGTATTCCTGCGGCGCCGGTGCAGTTGGGCGGGTGTGTGCATGCCGCGTGGTCCGGGGCGAACAAGTATGTGCGTGACTGTGCCAATCATGCTGACGATAAGAACGTTGATGTTCCGAAGGCCAGTGCGTCGCCGTCGTATGTTTTCCGGGTGAATCGGGATCTGGTGGTCCTTAATGATGTGAATTCCGGGAATGTGTGGCTGGTCAACCAGAACATGCAGCTGGTCAACAACTGGGAAGACGTCATCCCGCCAAAGGAAACCTCGGATGACGCGGACAAGGACTCGGCAGACGAGGTCCAGCAGACCGTGCTGCCGGACCGCACCAAACCCAACAGCGCTCCGGTAGCCAATCCCGACGCCTTCGGTGTGCGCGCCGGCAGGACCACCATCCTGCCGGTTCTGGATAACGACACCGATCCCGACGGCGACATCCTCACCCTCCGCCCGCCCGCTGAGCTGCGGGCCGGAGCACTGTCAACGATCTACGGTGCAACGGGCTTCCAGATTGCCGTCCCGGCAGACAAGACCGGCGGTGATACCTTCCAGTACACCGTTGACGATGGACGCGGACTTTCAGCAACCGGCGCCGTCAACCTCACCATCGTGCCACCCGGCGAAAATTCAGCGCCACGCCAGAAACCGGGCAGGAGCACGTCCCTGGTGTTGCAGGCCGGCAAAAGCCTGACGCACAATATCCTGCCTGACTGGATTGACCCCGACGGCGATGACCTGTTTGCTGTGTCGGCCACAAGTTCTGACCCCGCCGACCAGGTGAAGATCAGGCCGGACGGGCAACTGTCTTTTCAGGACTCTGGCGCCTCGCCGGGCCGGAAGGAGCTGACTGTCGCATTGTCGGACGGACGGGACACAACCGAGGGAAGAATCACCGTTGACGTGCGCCCGGCCGGGGCACTACCGCCCATCGCCAACGCCGACCACGTCACGGCGGTAGCCGGGATGGACACGGTGATCACCCCGTTGACGAACGACACCGATCCCCAAGGCGGTTCCCTGCGGCTGGCGCAGGTCACGCCGGACGGCCAGAGTACGGCCACGATCGGCGCGGACCAGCAGACCTTCACCTTCAATTCGGCCAGCATCGGCGCGCACTACATCACGTACCTGGTGACCAACGGACCGGCCAGTGCGCAACAGCTGGTCCGTGTTGACGTTGTTGCCGGGAATGACCAGGGTGCCCCTGTAGCAGTTCGGGACATGGCGTTGCTGCCCACCGGCGGCAGCGTCCTGGTGGACGTACTGGGCAACGACTCCGATCCCGCCGGCGGGGTGCTGGTGGTGCAGTCAGTCACCGCGGACTCCAGCCTCCCGGTTGCTGTTTCGGTGCTTGACCACTCTGTCATCAGGCTGACGGATATCCGGGCGCAGGGGCAATTGAGCCTGAAGTACACCATTTCCAACGGGCGCACCTCCGCCGTCGGGGAGATTTCGGTGCTGGTGGTGCCGGCGCCCACCAAGCTCGAGGCACCGCAGGCCAAACCGGACGAGGCCACCGTGCGCGCCGGAGACGTCGTATCAATCCCGGTCCTGGAAAACGACGTCGATCCCAACGGCGGCGAATTGACCCTCCTTCCTGAGCTGGCGCAGCAACCCGATGACCAGGACGGGCGCACCTTCGTGTCCGGCAACTCTTTGCGTTTCATCGCCGGCGAGACGGCCAAAACGGTCTATGCCATCTACAAGGTCCAGAACCAGTCCGGCCAGGTTGATTCACAGCAAGTCACCATCCGGATCCAGCCGCGCGACGACGAACGAAACTCCCGCCCCGAGCCCCGAAACCTCCAGGCCCGGCTGGTGTCCGGAATGACCGTCAAGATTCCCGTGCCACTGGACGGCATCGACTCTGACGGCGACTCCGTGCAGCTGATCGCCATCGACAAGGCTGCCACCATGGGCACCGCAGTGGTGCGCGACGGTTACCTGGAATTCACCGCGGCCGGCAACGCCGCTGGTACGGATACCTTCACCTACCGCGTCCGGGACCGCATCGGTGCCGAGAATACCGGAACCGTCATTGTCGGCATCGCACCGCCCGAGGCCAGTAACCAGAAACCGATCGCCGTTGACGACGCCATCGATATCCGCCCGGGACGAAAGGTTGAGGTTGACGTGTTGGCGAACGACTCTGATCCTGACGGTGATCCCATTGCCCTGCAGGCCAACACCTTTGAAGCTGAACCCGAGCTCAAGGTGGACGTCACGGAGGGTTCGAAGGTGCGTTTCTCGGCGCCGTCCACCCCTGGGCACGAGAGCATCGGGTATCAGATCCAGGACGACAAAGCGGCGCAGGGCAATGCCGTGGTCAGGATAACCGTCAGCGCGGACGCCGAACTGAAGCGGCCCGTTGCCAAGGACGACAGGGTCACCCTCTCTGAAACGCTGGGCAAGACGGCCGTTGATGTGCCCGTTCTGAAGAATGACGTCGATCCGGACGGCGTCATGGATGACGCCAAAATCAGCCTGCCGGCTGCCAACCCCAACGCCCGTCCGGGCGGCGCAGGGAACGTGGTGGTGGACCTCACCCCTGAAGACCAGATCATTCCTTACACGGTGACCGATGTCGACGGACTGACGTCCACTGCCATCATGTGGATTCCGGGCCAAGGGGCGCAGTACCCTACGTTGGCCAAGACTGACCCGATCGAGGTCGTGGCCGGCAAGGAAATCACCGTGGACCTGGACGAATACGTTCGGGTCCGCGAGGGAAAGCGGCCGCGGATCACGGTTGCAGAGTCCGTCAACGTCCAGGGGGCCTCCGCCGAGAACGTCATCGTCGACGACGGTACGGCTTTGCGGTACGCGGCCAACGACGATTACGTGGGCCCCGGTTCCATCACCTTCGAGGTCACTGACGGCAGCCGGGCGGATGACCCTGACGGCTTGAAATCCACCCTGGTCATCATGACCAACGTCCTTCCCGATCCTGACGGCAACAACCCGCCGGTGTTCCGTGGTGCATCGCTTGATGTTCCCAAGTCGGAGGAGGGAACCCTGGACCTGGCACCGCTGGCCTCCGATGTAGACGAACGGGACCGCGGCAACCTGGCCTTCGAGCTCGACGGCGGGTTGCCCGCCGGTTTCAGCGCCGGTCTGGATGGCAGTGTGCTCACCGTCCGCGCAGAGAACTCAGTGGGAGTGGGCGTCGTCGGAAACATCCAGGTTCGCGTGACGGACGGCAGGTCACCGGCTGTCTCTGCCACCATCCAGGTCCGGCACGTGGCCTCGAACCGGCCGCTTCCGGTGGCCAATGACGACGCCGTGGAGAAAGCCAACGCCGGAAAGACGGAGAGCGTGAACGTCCTGGCGAACGACTTCAATCCCTTCAGCGACACGCCATTGAAAATTACTGGAGTCACGGTGGAGACGGGCTCTGCCTCCGGGCAGCCGGCCGTCTCCGGTGACTCGTTGGTGGTAACGCCGGCACAGGACTTCAAGGGCGTTATGGTGATCCGCTACACGATCGCGGACAAGACCGGTGACTTGTCCCGCCAGGTTGATGGCCGGCTGCGGCTGACTGTCCGGGCCGCTCCGGACGCTCCGTCTGCCCCTACTGCCACCGATGTGCGAAGCCGCACCGCCGTGTTGAAGTGGGCGCCGCCGTCGGACAATGGCGCTGCCATCACCGGATATAAAGTGACATCCAATAACGGCTTCTCACAGGATTGTGCCACCACAACCTGTACCTTGAGCGGCCTCACCAACAATGTGAAGTATGTCTTCACTGTCCTTGCCATCAACGAGGTGGGGGACTCCAAGCCGTCCGCAGCGTCGAACGAAATCCGGCCCGATGAAAAGCCCTCACCACCGGAGGCGCCTACGGTCAGGGCCGGAGACAAGGACCTGGTAATCGCTTGGCCGGCCGCCAAAACCGAGGGCTCGCCGGTGAAGCACTACAACCTGGAGATTTCACCGCCACCCACCAGTGGAGTCGCCGTCAAGAACGAGGTAGCGGGCCTGAACTACACCTGGCCGGGACTGACAAACGGGGTGAAGTATAAGGTGCGGGCCCAGGCGGTCAATGAGTTGGGTCCCTCGGACTGGGGCACCTACTCCCTGGAAGACCACCCGGCGGGCATTCCTGCGGCACCGCCTGCGCCTACCTCATCGGTGGTGGACTCGGTGGGCAGCCAGAATCAGCTCAAGGCGGACTGGGCAGAGCCGAACACCAACGGTGATCCCATCAAGGCCTACTACGTCACCATGAGCGGAGGCGGTGCCGCACCGCAAACGCAGACCGTTTCCGGCGCTGTCCGTTCTGCGGTGTTCACGGCACAGAATTCCGAGACGGCGTACACTTTCACGGTCCAGGCCGAAAACAAAGCGGGCAAAGGTCCTGTCAGTGCCGCTTCCGCTCCCAGGCGCGCCACCGGCAAGCTGGCTCAAGTCACCGGGGTGACTGCCACGCCTGCCGCCACCGGGGGCGCGGGCCGGGAAATCACCGTCAACTTCAATCGACTGAACGACCAGCAACGCAACGGTTCAGCGGAGAATGAAGTCAGCTACCGTTACAACGCCGCAGGCAGGTCCGGTCCTGTCACTCCCGGGGCAACGATTGGCGGGTTCACCAACGGCCAGGCCGTGGCGGTCACCGTTACTGCTGTTTCCAGCGTGGCTCCCAGTTCGGATGCCAGCACCCCGTCCCACGTCACTCCGTACGGCTCGCCGGGTACCCCGGCCGCGTCCGGACAAGACGGCGGGATCAACCAGCAAACCGTGACCCTCAATTGGTCCTCGCCGTCGACAGCGACCAACGATGTTGCAGCCACCAAAATCAGCATCAACGGTGGCGGCTGGGAAACAGTGGCGGCATCGGGAAGCCGCACGGTCAACACCGGCGGCTGGGAACAGTCGGCGTCTATTGCGGTGCAAACCTTCAACTCGTTGGGCACTGGAAGCCCGGTAGTAACGGCCAGCGCACGCTCGGGTAGGCAGGGAGTCTGGGAGACCACGATGAATCCGGGGACGGGAGTTCAGCGTTCATGCTCCTTCACCTTGGGTGGAGCCAACTACAACCCGGACAATTTCACCTGCGATGGCGTGGGCGGCAATAACCCACCGTGGTTCTACACAGCGGACCAAGGCAGATTAGTGGTGCGTTGCTACATCGACCAGACGGACCACTGGACGGGCATGGGCCGATGGTGGCGGATCGAATCCGGTTCCTACCGGAACGTAGGCCGCTACATCATCGCAAGTCATACCCACTTGCCGGATCCCGCGGCGTTGGGAGCACCACCATGCTGACGTCCTTGGAACCATGCGCAGCTGAACCCGTGGGAACAACTGCCCATCGCGGCGTTTGGTGGCCTTGGGTAGGCTTGCGGACGGATCAGAACTCCATACGGGGTCTTGCACGGACAGGCAGGCCCTTGGGCTGCAAAAAATTTGAGGAATTCGTAACGCTGTGACAACTCTGCTGGGGAAGCTTGGGCTGAAAAAGCGCCACAACAAACTCATATCTGGCACCGCCTTTGGCGTAGCCGTCGGATTCCTGGTAGCCGGCGCCGTGCTGTACCCGGGGTTTAAGACCACTGAGGTAGAGCTGAACGACGGTGGCGTGTGGGTGGTTTCCAAGTCGCGGAACGCTGTGGGTCGCCTCAACTACCCGTCCCGGGTCCTGGACGGTGCAGTCACTCCGGCCTCCACATCTTTCGATGTCCTGCAGAACGGCCTGGATGTCCTTGTTGATGATTCGGCGGGATCGACGCTCAACCAGGTGTCCGCAGCCAACCTGCGCCTGGGCGGCGACAAGCAGCTCCCGGGGGCCTCTGATGTGAGTTTCGGCGCCGAAGTCATCTCTGTGACTGACACCGGCTCGGGCAAGGTCTGGGCTGTTTCCCCGTCCACGGTCAATGGTTTTGATGAGGAAGCTTCTGAGCCGGTGTATGTGGGTTCTGAGGGTGTGGTGTCGGCGGTTGGGTTTGATGACCGGATTTATTCGGTGGATCCTGAGTCCGGTGTGGTGACTGTTACCGAGGTTGATGCGTCCGGGTCGGCGGTGTCAACGGACTCGTCGACGTGGAGCGGGCTTAAGGGTGCTGGCGATATCCAGTTGGCTGTGGTGGGGGATAAGCCGGTGGTTCTTGATGCTGCCCGGGGCAAGTTGTTTTTGCCGGGTGGGCGGGAGTTGGCGTTGGCTGAGGCTCATGATGCGGTGTTGCAGCAGTCCGGCCCGGAGTCGGGTTCGGTGGCTTTGGCTACGAAGAAGGCGTTGTTGTTGCAGCCGTTGGATGGTTCCACGGCCAGGACGGTGACGTTTGATGGGGAGGGTATTCCTGCGGCGCCGGTGCAGTTGGGCGGGTGTGTGCATGCGGCGTGGTCCGGTGCGAACAAGTATGTGCGTGACTGTGCCAATGATGCTGATGATAAGAACGTTGATGTTCCGAAGGCGAGTGCGTCGCCGTCGTATGTTTTCCGGGTTAACCGGGATCTGGTGGTCCTTAATGATGTGAATTCCGGGAATGTGTGGCTGGTGAACCAGAACATGCAGCTGGTCAACAACTGGGAAGACGTCATCCCGCCGCAGAATGAATCCGATGAGCAGGACCAGGAATCGGCGGATAACAACACCATCAATGTCCTCCCGGACCGGACCAAGCCCAACCGGCCGCCGGAAACCAAGCCGGACAGCGTGGGCGTCCGGCCCGGCCGCACCACGGTGATGAGTGTTCTGGATAATGATTCGGATCCGGATGGTGATGTTCTCACTGCATCGGTCGGGACTTCCGGTCCTGCCAGTGGCACGCTGCAGAGTATCTACGGCGGTACCGCTTTTCAGATCAACGTTCCGGCGGACGCCAAAGCCGGCACTGAAACGTTCAGCTACACGGCCGACGATGGCCGTGGACTCTCGGCCGCGGGCCAGGTCACGCTTAACGTGGTGGGGCCGGAGGAGAACCACCCCCCGCAGTTCAAACGTGGCGGCAACGCCACCACACTTTTGGTGGAGCAGGGCAAAACCGTCAGCCAGAACATCCTCACGGACTGGATGGACCCCGACGGCGACGACCTGGTGCTGCTCGATGCCAAGGCGGACAACGAACAGGACCAGGTCAAAGTACGCCGTGATGGCCTGCTCACCTACCAGGACTCCGGAGCCACCGCCGGCAAGAAGAACGTCACCGTTACCATCTGGGACGGCATAACTACCGTCACGGGAACCGTGGTGGTCAACGTCCAGCCGCCGGGTGCCCTGGCGCCCGTTGTGAACGCTGACCACGTCACGGCTGTGGTGGGCCAGGACCTGGTGATCTCGCCGCTGAAGAACGACGTCGACCCCAACGGCGGTGCCCTCCGCCTGGCCCAGGTGGAAGCCAGTGGTCCGGCCGACATCGGTCCGGTGACCGATGGTGGAACGTTCACGTTCAACAGCACCTCGACCGGTCCCATGTACCTGACGTACATCGCCAGTAACGGGCCACAGAGTTCGCAGGGGCTGATCCGGGTGGACGTCGAATCCGGCGAGGATGGCGGCGATCCGGTGGCCGTGCACGACGTGGCCCTGATGCCGGTGGGTGGCAGCGTTCTGCTGGACCCACTGGCCAACGATTCCGACCCGGCCGGCGGCGTGTTGGTGCTCCAGTCCGTGAAGGTACCGGAAAATTCCACAACTTCCATCAGCGTGATCGACCACAGCGTCATCCGGATCACGGATCTTGGCGCCACTGCTGAGCCCTTCCGGTTCGAATACACCATGTCCAACGGCAACAAGTCCGCTACCGGCAGCGTCGCCGTGGTGCCAGTGCCCGCGCCGGCCGTAGTGGAGGCTCCACAGCCCAAGCCCGATGAAGTCAACGTCCGCGTTGGCGACGTCGTGACCATTCCGGTGCTGGAGAACGACACCCATCCGCAGGGCCAGGAACTGAGCGTGGACCCGGTCCTCCCGCAGGGCATTGACGAGGTGGATGGCAAGGTGTTTGTTTCTGAGAACACCGTCCGGTTCATCGCCGGGCCGCTGCCCAAGACTGTCCGGGCCATCTACAACGCTGTTGATCCGCAGGGCCAAAAGAGCGCGGCTGCCGTCACGATCCACATCCTTCCGCTGGAAGGTGCCGAGAACTCGCGTCCGCAGCCGAAGAACCTGACGGCCCGCGTCGTGGCCAGCGGAACGGTGCGCATTCCGGTGCCGCTGGACGGCATCGATCCCGATGGCGACTCCGTGCAACTGACCGGCATCGACAGCACGCCATCCATGGGCACGGCCAGCGTCGGCAGCAACTTCATTGACTTCACCGCAGCCGGTGACGGCTCCGGCACTGACACGTTCCGCTACAAGGTAGTTGACCGGCAAGGGGCAACGAACTCCGGCACCGTTACCGTCGGTGTTGCTCCCCGCGGGGACATAAACCAGAACCCGACGCCGGTTGATGATGAGGTTAAGGTCCGGCCCGGGCGCCAGATCGCCGTCGATGCCAGCGGCAACGATACCGATCCCGACGGCGATCCGATCCGGATCATGACGGATGGCATCATCGGTGACGCATCCCTGGAAGCCACCGTCAGCAAGGCCAGCGGGAGGATCATCCTCCGGGCCCCGGCGGAAGAAGGGACCGTCAACCTTCAGTACACGATCGCCGATGATCGTGATGCCACCGCCCAGGCGGCAATTACGGTCGTGGTGGACAGCACTGTTCCGCTGAAAGCCCCGATTGCCCGCGACGACCGCGTCACCTCGGCGCAAACCCTGGGCAAGACCGCGGTCGACGTTCCGGTGCTGAAGAACGACGAGGATCCGGACGGCGTCGGCGAAAACCTCAAGATCAGCACCGAAGCCCTCACTGCCAGGCCGGGCACCGATGGCAACATGATCGTGGAACTGACAGAGGGTCCGCAGCTTATTCCGTACACGGTCGAAGACGTGGACGGCCAGAGCGCAACGGCCATCATTTGGGTACCAGGCCTGGGCCAGCAGGTTCCCACCCTGTCCAAGGATGAGGTCCTGGAGCTGGTTTCGGGCCAGTCAGTGACGATCGATCTGAATGAATGGGTGAAAGTCCGTGAAGGCCGCACACCCCGGATCACGCAGGCGGACCGCATCAAGCTGATTGGCGGGAACGGCAGCGATCCATTAGCCAGCCCCACCTCGTTGAAATACACCGCTGGCACCGAGTACGTGGGACCGGGTTCCCTCAGTTTCGAAGTCACCGACGGCACTTCCGTCGATGACCCCGCCGGGCTAAAATCAACCCTCAGCATCCGCACGAAGGTGCTCCCGGACCCGAACAAGAACAACCCGCCCGCCCTGCTTGGCGCGGGGTTGACCGTGCCCAAGGGTGAGACCCGAAGCCTGGATCTGTCCCGGCTCACCGAGGATCCTGACAAGGATGACGTCGCCAACATGAAGTACCGGCTTGAAGGCGGCAACACTAACTCGTTCGACGTCAGGCTGGACGGCAAGGAGCTCAAGGTTTCCACCGATGCCGGTACCGCCACCGGGGTCACCGGTAGCGTGCAGGTCAAAGCGACGGATCCCCGCGGCCTGGAGGCTACCGCCACTTACCAGTTGTCCGTCACAGCCTCTGACCGGCCCAAACCGGTGGCAAACGATGACGTGGAGGACAACGCTGCGGCAGGTAAGCAGGTGTCCATTAGCGTGTTGGCCAACGACACCAACCCTTTCCCGGAAACGGCGCTGAAAATCATCGAGGCAACCGTGGAGACCGGTCAGGGCACGGCAGTCGTGGCAGGAGATTCCGTCCTGGTGACGCCAGCAGGCGGTTTCTCGGGCTCCATGATCGTGGCCTACACAGTGCAGGACAAGACCGGCGAGGTCTCACGCCAGGCCACCGCCCGCGTTCGGCTCAGCGTGAAGGACAAGCCCCTGGCTCCGGGCACCGCCCAGGCCCAGAGCGTCGGGGACAGGACGGCCTTGCTCACCTGGACGGCGCCCGCGGACCGCGGTTCGCCCATCACCGGTTATACCGTGTACGGGGAGGCCGGCTTCCAGCAGGCGTGCCCGGCCAACACCTGTACCCTGACCGGCCTGACCAACAACACGAAATACCACTTTGAGGTCACCGCCACGAATGCCTTCGGGGAATCTGACCGCTCACCGGCCTCTGCCGAGGTGCGCCCCGACGTCAAGCCCGAGACCCCGCTCGCTCCAGCCACGAAGTTTGGCGACAAGGAGGCCACCATTACGTGGACGGCCCCTCTCAGCAAGGGTTCACCCATCAAGGGCTACGACCTTGAGATCTCGCCGGCCCCGCCCGGGCAGAATGCCCAGGTCCAGAACCTGACCTCCACCAGTTACCTGTGGAAGGGGCTCCAGAACGGCGTTTCCTACAAGGTACGCGTCCTGGCCAGGAACGACGCCAAAGAACCCTCGGAATGGAGCCCCTACTCAGCTGCCGTTGTTCCGGCAGGCCCGCCCATGACACCCGCCGCACCATCTGCCAGTTCGGCGGCATCAGTGGGGCCGGAAAGCCAGATGAAGGTTTCCTGGACGGCGCCCAACAACAATGGTGACGCCATCTCCGCGTACACCCTGACCACGCTTCGAGGCGGCGCCGTTGTCTCCTCGCAGCAGGTTGCCGGCACCTCCCAGAACGTGACGGTGGACAACTCCGAGGCGAACTACACATTTACGGTTTCGGCGACGAACAAGGCCGGAACCAGCGAAACCAGCGCACCTTCGGCGCCGGTACGGGCTGCCGGAAAGCCGGGCATGGTCAGCGGCGGCAGCGTGCAGGAGAACGGCACCAGCGGCCAGCTGGTGGTGAAGTTCACGGAGCTTACACCTGCGCAGCGGAATGGTTCCACGTACGACGAAATCCAGTACAGCTACACCACCAGCAGCGGCAGCCGGGGCGCCATTCCCCGCGGAGGCGGCACTATAGGTGGCGAGCCCAATGGCACGAACGTCACGGTGAATATCATTGCCTCCTCCACCAAGACCGGGCAGGCCGGCGATGCCCAGGCGGTTGGTACCGCCAGCCCCTACGGCCCACCGAACGCCCCGAACGTTGATGGCGGAAAGTCTTCTCCCGAAGACACAAAGGTCTATTGGACGTGGAACAACCCCGCCACCAATGGTCGGCCTCTCGACTACTACGAAGTTCGTGTCAACAACGGTGGTTGGGAAAATGTTGGCAAGCGCAATTCGTTCGAAGTGAATACGGGTGGCTTCAACGAGGTCCGGAACCTTGATGTTCGTGCTTTCACCGTTGTCTACGGCCCGGCGGGCAGTGCCAACTCAACGTCAGGCAACCCGCCGCCGCCGCCGGTCAAGAACACGGTAAAGGTTCACAGCAGCACAGTGAACAGCTGTACTGACGTGTCCGGCCAACCCAGCGGCTTCGACGATTCGACCGCGAACAAAACGTGCTGGGGTAAGCAAGGCGGCGGAGACGACGCCCCGTTCCCGTGGCTCAACCGCCACGACGCGGCTGTAGAGGTCGACAGATGCGGCAGCCCATGGGGTACCAGCGGCTGGTACCACATCACGGGCGGCGCCTACAACGGTCGTTGGGTCCGTGCCGACACCGTGTACTTCGCCTCCGGAAAGTCACCGTGCTAGGCACCAGGCGACCGCAACCCGACAACCCCCCCCCATGCAATGCAGCAGAAACTAAGGAATCAGCCATGACAATGACAAGCGAGCAGGCCACCTGGTTTGCAGGCACCTTCGAGAAACTGGTGGCAAACGTTGGCAAGGCGGTGTTGGGCAAGGAGCACGTTATCCGCCTGACGTTCACCGCCATGCTCGCCGAAGGCCACGTTCTCTTCGAGGACGCACCCGGTACCGGCAAAACCTCCCTGGCCCGGGCTCTCGCAGCCACCGTGCAGGGCTCGAACAACAGGATCCAGTTCACCCCTGACCTCCTGCCGTCCGACGTCACCGGCGTCACCATCTATGACCAGAAAACCCAGAAGTTCGAGTTCCACAAGGGGCCGATCTTTAACAACATCGTCCTGGCGGACGAAATCAACCGGGCCTCGCCCAAAACACAGTCCGCTCTCCTGGAAGTCATGGAAGAGTCCCGGGTGACCGTGGACGGAGTAACCTACGAGGCCGGCAGGCCTTTCATGGTGCTGGCCACGCAGAACCCGATCGAGCAGGCCGGTACCTACCGCCTTCCCGAGGCCCAGCTGGACCGCTTCCTGATCAAAACCTCCATAGGCTACCCGGACCACGCCTCCACGGTTCAGCTGCTGGGCGGGGCCAACCTCAAGAACCGGGCCAGCGACCTGACTCCTGTCATCACCACCCAGGCCGTGGCGGACATGGCAGACCTCGCGGCAACGGTCCACGTGGACACCGCCGTACTGGAGTACATCTCCCGGCTGACCGAGGAGACGCGCAACGCTCCGGAGAGCCGGCTGGGTGTCTCGGTGCGTGGGGCCCTGGCCATGGTCCGGGCCGCCAAGGTCTGGGCCGCGGCCCAGGGCCGCAACTTCGTCCTCCCGGACGACGTGAAGGAACTGGCGCCCGTGGTCTGGACACACCGCTTCGTGATGGATCCGGAGGCGGAGTTCTCCGGAGCCACCCCTGAGGTGATTCTGGCCCGCGTCCTGCGCGACGTGGCAGCACCGCAGCAACGCGCCACCGCCTGACCCGCACGTCCACGTAGTCCCATGCCAGCACGAACGAAGGTCCATCTATGTCCAGCAGCACACCGCTGACCCGGCTTGCTGAGCGCGCCAAGCAGCCGTTCAGCAAGGGCGGTGCCGTGTCACGCCTCGGGGAACAGCTGCGCCGGCCGTTCGTCCGTGACGGCCGGCAGACCCGGCTCCACCCCGCAGCTGTCTGGGCAGAGGCCAGCAGTACGCTGGGCCTGGTTCTGCAGCCGGGCTGGCAGAGGCTCCGGGAACTGTGGCTCCGCTACGTCTGGCCTGTACTCTCCGTGGTCAGCGTGCTTGGCTGGTCGGTGCTGGCAGCGTCCATCCTGCTGTGGAGCATGGGGGAGGCTTTCGGGTGGCAGGAAGCCAAGGCCGCCGCCGTCGCAGCCTTCGTGTTGTTCGTCATCGCCATTGGCTTCATCCTGGGCCGTTCGTCCTACGGCGTCGTCCTGGATCTCGCGCGTACCCGGGTCGCCGTGGGGGACAGCGCTGTGGGAAGCATCGCCGTGTCCAACACGTCCGCCCGTCCGCTGCTGCCGGCCGCCCTGGAACTGCCGGTCGGCGCTGCCACGGCATTGTTCCACCTGCCCCGGATGAAACCGCAGCAGGTGCACGAGGACCTCTTCACCATTCCCACCGCCCGGCGGGCAGTCATCTCGGTGGGGCCGGTCCGCTCGGTACGGGCGGACCCGCTGCACCTGCTGCGGCGCCAGGTGCTGTGGACCGAACCGGAGGATCTTTACGTCCACCCGCGGACGGTTGCCCTGGCCGGTTCCGCCGCGGGCTTCATCCGGGACCTGGAAGGCATGCCCACCACGGATCTCTCCAGCGCTGACGTGTCCTTCCATGCCCTTCGCGAATACGTGCCCGGTGACGACCGCCGCCACATCCACTGGAAGACCACAGCCCGGACCAACAAGCTGATGGTGCGCCAGTTCGAGGAAACCCGCCGCGCGCACCTCGCCATCTCGCTCTCGATCAATACTGACGAGTACGACTCCGAGCACGAATTCGAGATGGCCATTTCCGTGGCGGCCTCCATCGGCCGGCAGGCGATCCGCGAACAACGGGATCTGGACGTGATCACGCAGAAGGGCCCGTTGCGCTGCGAAACCGGCCGAAACCTCCTGGATGATATGACGAGGATTGTGGGGGCACCCCACCGCCGCTCCGCCGTCGACCTCGCCCGCAGCGTGGCTGACACCGTGCCCAACGCCTCGGTGGTCTTCTTTGTGGTGGGCCAGCGGATAACCCCCACCCAGCTCAGGAGCGCCGCCGCGTCGGTAGCTCCCGGCGTCCGCGCCCTCGCTGTCCGGGTGCAGGCCGGCGCGGCCCCGTCCCGGGCCAACATCGCCGACCTCACCGTCCTGACCGTGGGCGACCTGGACGATCTCGGCATCATTCTTCGAAAGGCAGCAGCATGAGCACCGCACCCGGACTCCGGCCCAGGCGCGCCAACCGGCAAGGGGGCCTGCCCTCCTTCCAGTCGCCGTTCACCGACGGCCGTCCTGCCTGGCATATTGTGCTGGACGCCGTTGTCCTGGTGATTCTGCTGGGACTGGGCGTGCTGGGCTTCAGCCTGAGCTTCGGCGGCAACCCGTACTACCTCATTTCCGGTTTTGGTGGCATCCTGCTGGGCCTGGCTATTGCCGCAGTCAACGCGCACTTGCGACTGGGGCTGCTGATCACCACCGCCCTGACCCTGGGCGCCTACCTGGTTTTCGGAACTGCGCTGGCTGTGCCGGATTCGGCCATCGCCGGTTTTGTGCCCACCCTGGATTCGCTGCGGATTCTGCTGCTGGGTGTGGTGTTCTCCTGGAAGGACATGCTGACGGTTGGTGTGCCCGTTGGCACAGCCGGCGGCGTCCTGATCGTGCCCTTCCTCAGTTCGCTGGTCTCAGCCCTGGTTGCCGGCGTTCTCACCTGGCGGCTGCGGACCCCGTACTGGCCGTTGCTGCCGGTGCTGGTCCTGTTCGTCACCGGCATCGCTTTTTCCACCAACGCCTCGTTCCTCACTGTTGAGCGCGGCATTGGACTGACGGTGGTGGCCATTGCGTGGGCCACCTTCCGCCGCGATGAATTACGACGCCGCGACACCAGGAAAATCTCCGTCAACAGCCCCCAGGCGGACACCGCCACAGCCCGGCGCGCGCGGCTGCGCAGGCTCGGCACCGCAGCCGGCGTCATCGCCGCCAGCGTTGCCGTCACGGCATTGACAGCACCCCTGATCACCGCAGCGGATGACCGGAAGGTGCTCCGCAACGTCGTCGTACCGCCTTTCGATCCCAAGGACTACATCACACCCCTGGCGAGTTTCCGCACGTTCGTAAAGGACCAGAAGGACGACACCCTGTTTGTGGTCAAAGGGCTGCCCAAAGACGCCCGGGTGAGGCTCGCCGCCCTGGACGCCTTCGACGGGACCAACTACAACATGGACCCTAACGGTTCCGGCAGTTTCAGCAAGGTTGGCGACACCGATTCACTGAACACCCTGGCGGATGCCTCGGGGGTGGTGGGCACGAATGATTACACCCTGGACATCACCATCGCCGACTACCAGGGTTACTTCCTGCCCGGCGGCCGGCAAACCACCGGGATCAGCTTTGACAGCGCCGGTTCGCGCGCAGCTTCCGGCCTGTACTTCAATGCCGGGACGGACACCGCAGTAACCACCCAGGGTGTGGCACAAGGCGATTCCTACAGCGTCCAGGTTTCGGACCCAGTCAAACTCGAACACGGACAGCTCACCCAGTACGACTTCGCCAAGGTGACACTGCCCGAAGCATTCGAAGTCCCGCCAGTGGTGGGTTCGCAGGCCAACGACCTTTCCGTCGATGCTCCCACGGCAATCGACCGGATCCGCCAGATTGAAGCCCACTTCCAGAAGACCGGCGCGTTCAGCAACGGCCTCATTTCCGAAGGCCAGCTGCCCAGCGTTTCCGGACACAGCTCGGCCCGGATCCGCAGCCTGCTCACGGCCAAGCAAATGCTGGGCGACGACGAACAGTACGCCGTCGCGATGTCCCTGATGCTTCGCCACCTGGGCATTCCCTCCCGTGTGGTGATGGGTTTCTACCCGGACCCCACCAGCCCGGAGAACGGGGCAAGCGAGGTCAACATTACGGGCAAGAACGTCCACGCCTGGGTTGAAGTAGCGTTCGAGCGTGTGGGCTGGGTGCAGTTCGACCCGACACCTCCCAAGGACAATGTGCCTATCCCGCCGGACCCGGAAAACAAGTCCAAGCCCAAGCCGCAGGTGCTGCAGCCACCGCCCCCGCCGCAGGAGCCAGCTGACTTGCCACCGGACTCTTCTCCCGATGCTTTGGACGCCGACGAGAAGAAGGACAACCCCTGGCTGTTCTGGGGACCGCTCCTGGCCGCGATCGGCATCGCCATGATTCCGTTGGTGATCCTGGCCATTCCGCTGATCCTCATCGCCGTGCTGAAATCCCGGCGCCGTAAGGCCCGGTTCGCGGAGGGTCATCCGGCCCAGCGCGTTGGCGGCGGTTGGAACGAAGTGGTGAGCCTGGCCACTGACGTCGGGGCCGGCGTGGACCACAGGGCAACGCGCCGTGAAAGTGCGGCAGTCCTGGCGGACGCGTTCCCGCAGACCAGGACGAACACGGCTCTGCTGGCCAACCGGGCCGATGCCGCGATCTTCGGCGCCGGCCAGCCCAGCGAACAGGAAGTCAAGGAGTACTGGGCCATCGTGGACTCCTCGCTGAAGGAGATGACGGGCAGCCTCGGATTCTGGCGCCGGCAGGCGGCAAAGTTCTCCCCAAGGTCGCTGTTGGCGGACGGCCGTGCGGCCATGGCGGCGCGGCGGGCAGGCAGGGGGCAGGGTTCCGGTTCCGCTCACAGGCTAAAAGCTGGCGGTAAGGTTGCAACTGGTCCGTCCGATCCGGGCCCCAGCGCGGCCGGCAATACATCCGACAGGAAGAGTCCCCCCGAACAATGAGCCAGGAAGCCGAGCGTTGCGTGCGCTGCCAGCAACTGATCCGCCCCGGCGCCGCTTTTTGCACTGCGTGCGGCTCCCCGCTGAGCAACCGAGCGGCCCGTAACTCACGAAATGTGGACTCCGCGCACCGGAACCATCCGGACCGCGGCACTGAGCATCCGGGGCAGAATCCCGGTAATATCCCGGTAACACCGGCCGTGGCGGTCCCGACGCTGGCGGGTCACAGTCAGGGGCATGGTCAAGTGGGAGGAATGAACGTGGCTACGAAGCTCGAGCTCGTACCGGCAGCGGCGCCTAAACGGTTGGGAGCAGCGGTCCTGGACTGGCTGCCGCCCTTCGCCGTGCTGGTGCTGGCCTTCGCCATCGGCTTCGCGGGGGTGACCCGGAGCCAAAGCGGCGGCTTCATTGTCTACGACACAAGTTCGCTGGTGCTCTTTGGCAGCATCGGCGTCGGCATTGCGCTGGTCTATGCATTCGTCATGATGGGACTGGAAGGCCGTTCCGGCGTCACTCTCGGCAACCGGCTGATGGGGATCCGCAGTGCCGACAGCGACGGTTTCGCGCCCGGCGCGGGTCCGGTCTTCGTCCGCGGCATCATCACCGGAGCGGGAGTCTTCCTTGCCCTGATCGCCGCAATCCTGGTAGTGATCTTCCGCTGGTTCGATGCCGCCCTGATCATCCTTGGGCCCCTTTCCCTGCTGGCCGTGGCGTGGGCCGTGCTCGTCGTTATTTCCAATTCCTGGGACCGGAACAACAAGCTTCGGGGCTGGCACGACACCGCCGCCAAAACGCTCGTATTTGACATTAAGGCCGGGCGGAATCCTGTAGCTACCGGCGGAATCCAAGGCCCGTACAGTTTTGCTCCCATGGATCTTCCCCCGGTCCAGGCCGTTGTTTCTCCCGTAGCCGGTGCCCGGCCAGCCCCGAGCGTAATCAACGCCCAGGCACCCGTCGACGGCGGCACGTGGGTACCGCCCAAGGCGTCGGCCACAGCCGCCGGGCACGTACCGGTTGCGGCGGCGGTCCAACCGGCGGCAGTCCAACCGGCGGCAGCAGTCGTGGCCACGCCCGTTCAGGTTTTCCAGCCTCCACGGGCCCAAGCCGCACCCCACCCTGACGACGACCTTGACCGTACGCAGATGCGCGGAGATGCCGCCGCAGTAAAGGCTCCCGTGGCCGTACTGCGCATCCGGCTCGATGACGGCAGGGATTTCCAGCTGGACCGCAACGTCCTGGTGGGCCGGAACCCGGTGGCCCAGGGCGGCGAGCAGAGCGCCATGGTCCTGGCGGTAACCGATCCCGGCCGGTCCATCTCCAAAACGCACCTCCACCTCCTCACCGATGGGGCCGGAGTGTGGGTTACTGACCGTAACTCGACCAACGGCAGCGCCGTCAGTACACCTGACGGAACGCGTTCACCCCTGCAGCCGGGCGTTCCGGTGTTTGTCACCCCCGGTTCCACGGTCCACTTCGGTGACCGGTACTTCGTTGTTGGCCAGTCATGACGGCGGGCGCAGCGGAGCCAGCCGCAAGCAGCCATGCCGGGTTGAGCCTGAGCTATGGCTACGGAACTGACCGGGGGCTGAGGCGTGAGCTTAACGAAGACTCCTTCATAGCCTCGGATCCGGTGTTCGCGGTGGCCGATGGCATGGGCGGACACGAGGCCGGTGAAATTGCCAGCGGTATGTGTGTGCGCGCCCTGGCCGCCATGCCGCAGCTGGCCAAGGGGGAGCGGAGTGTCACCGCCGGGGTGCTGCAGCAGTACCTGGTGCGCGCTGACCAGAGCATCCGGGAGGCAACAGGGGCCAGGGCCGGGACCACGCTGACCGGCGCCGTCGTGGTTGAACAGATGGGCATGCCCTACTGGCTGGTCATGAACATCGGTGATTCGCGGACGTACCGCCTCAGCCAGGGGCGGTTCAGCCAGGTCAGCGTGGACCATTCCGAGGTCCAGGAACTGGTGGACGCCGGAAATATCACCATGGAGGAAGCCGCGGTGCATCCGCGCCGCCATGTGGTGACCAGGGCACTTGGTACCGGTGACGAGACCGAGGCGGATTACTGGTTGCTGCCCGTCGAAGAGGGTGACAGGATCCTGGTCTGCTCCGATGGCTTGAACGCTGAGCTCACGGACGAGCACATGTTCCGGATCCTCAGCACCGTGGGCCATCCGCAGGATGCCGTCGATGCACTCATCCAGGCGGCCCTGCGCAACGGGGGACGGGACAACGTCACCGTCATCATCGTGGACGCCAAGAACGTACTGAACGACGCCGGGATTGCCACCACCGCGCCGCGGCCCGCGGTTGACGCCGAGGAAGGCACTACGCTGCCGCGGACCCAGGTGCTGGCCGCGGACACTGGTCCGGATACCCAGGCTGAACCTGATGCAGCAGAGGAGAACCGTGATGACCGCTAACTATGGTCCCGGCCCCTGGGTGGGAATGGTGCGTGGCCGGACTGCCGTGCTGTTGGAGCCCGGAACCTCGCCTGAGCTGGTGTTCAGCCTTTGGGACTTGCTTGGAAATGGCCCGGAAGTCCATGAAGTTTTGCACGCCGTCACCACCGGGTTCGGCGGGTCGCTCACTGATATGCCGTCCTTCGGCATTATCGGATTCAAAGACTCGCTGCGGGTCTTCCTCCGCGGCGACATAGACCTTGAAATTGCCGGACCTGACGGTGGAAAGGAACCGGAGGACCGAAGCGGACTGCTGCGACTCAATGGCCGCAATGTTTCCACATGGGCCGAGCGTTGGCTGGCCGAACCCGGCAATTTCCGGCTCTCATTCCCAGACGTTTCGGCAGATGCTGCCTGGCCGCTTGTTGAAGGACTGGTCCAGCTGGGTGCCCTTGCCGTCACGGTGGGTGGTACCTCGTCAGGAGCAGAGGTTGTGGAGCGGAACTCCGGTGCGCACCGTTCTGCCGGCGCGTTATTGGGCAGCCAGGGCGCCGCGCCTGTCCGCGCACCTGTTGAAGCTGCACCATCAGCAGCGCCTGCAGCGGAGCCGGAGCCGGACTCCGCGCCGGACCGGCAACCGGACCTCGACTCCGGGGCCACCCCAGCGGAACCCTCCCTGGTGGAGCCGGAGCTGGAGTCCCCTGAACTGGACTCTCCCGTACTGGACACCGCCGTGACGGAAGCTGCCGCTTCGGAGACCGCCCTTCCGGAGCCTGACACCGAACCTCCTGCAGCCGAAGCTCCCGCCACCGAACTTCCTGTGTCGTCATCCGACGCCCGCGAAGTCTCGGCCGAAACCATGATGGCGCTCTCTGACGAGGATTTGGACTACACCGTCGCGCCTGCTGACGTGCACACCAGCACTGCGGATACTGAGGAGGCTGTTCCTTCCCCACCGGACGTGGCAGAGCCGGTCCACGAAATGACCGGCAATTACGATCACCTCTGGGAAAAGACCGTGGCCCGCAGCATCGAAGACGCCGCCGTCAGGGAAGATCCTGAGGAGGAAGAAGAGCCGGCCGGGGAAGAGTCCGCAGAAGAAGTTGTTGCAGCTGCCCCTGTTGACGCAGGCGCGGCGGTGCCCTACCCCGTCAGCGACCCTGCAGTAGGGCCTGCCCAGGCCAGCCAGCCTGGTCCACCGGATCCCGAACAGGAACCGGGGGCGGGCTCCGGCCTGATAGATTCCGTTCCCTGGCGGACCTCCAGCAGTCCTGCCGCGCCCTGGGCTCCACCAACTCCAGAGCCGGTAGTGGCGCCCCAACCTGTCCCGGCTCAGCCCGCACAGGCGCAGCCTGGCGGAGCCTGGCCTGCACCGCCCCAGGCTGCGCAGCCCCACTATGCGGCATCGTCCTTTGACGAGGACCATGACGGCCAGACCATCATGAAGGGCGACCTCGCCGGCATGATGGCCCACCCCGCGCCTGTCGTCGCCGATCCAGCAACAGGGCCCATGGTGCTGGCAAGGGTTTGCGACCAGGGCCACGCCAATCCGCCTACGAATGCCCAGTGCGCCTCCTGCGGCCGGCAGCTGCCGGCCGACGCCATCCAGGTGCCGCGTCCGCGGCTTGGCGTCATGCGGATTTCCACCGGTGAAGTGGTGGAGCTGGACCAGTCGCTGGTCATCGGACGCCAGCCTTCGGTCTCCCGCGTGCAGGGCGGCGGCATGCCGCGGCTGGTTCAGGTTGCCAGCCCGAGCGGCGATATTTCCCGCTCCCACGTCGAAGTGCGGCTGGAAGGCTGGCACGTCATGCTGTGCGATTTGAAAGCCACCAATGGCACGGTCCTGGTCCGCCAGGGCCAGCCTCCGCGTCGCCTCGCCCAGAACGAGATGGCCATTCTCCTCGACGGCGACATCGCCGAGCTTGGCGACGATATCTCTCTGCGGTTCGAGGAGATCCGGTGAGTTCGAAACGCCCCATTGCTCCACCGCCCCATATCCCGGGTTTCACCTACATCAGCCTGCTCGGATCGGGTGGCTTCTCTGATGTCTACCTCTACGAGCAGGACAGGCCGCGCCGCAAGGTTGCCGTGAAGGTGCTGCTATCGGACCTCAAGACCGAGGGCGCCCGGCGCCGGTTCGAGTCCGAGGCCAACCTGATGGCGCAGCTGTCTTCGCATCCTTACATCGTCACCATTTACGAGGCGGAGGTCACTGAGGACGGGCACTCCTACCTGGCGATGGAGTATTGCTCCCGGCCCAGCCTGGACGTCAGGTACCGGCGGCAGCGGTTCAGTGTGGACGAGGTACTGGCTGTTGGAATCCAGGTTGCTTCCGCAGTGGAGACTGCACACCGTGCCGGCATCGCGCACCGCGATATCAAGCCCGCAAACATTTTGGTGACCGACTACAACCGGCCCGCGCTGACGGACTTCGGAATCTCCGGCACGCTGGGCAGCGATGCGGATGAGGATGCCGGTATGTCCATCCCATGGTCCCCGCCGGAGCAGTTCCGGGATGGGGCAGTGGACGGCGTCATGGTGGATGTCTGGGCTCTCGGTGCCACCCTCTACACCTTGCTGGCCGGCCGTTCGCCGTTTGTGATGCCGGGTGCGGACAACTCCCAGCGCGAGCTCATCTCTCGGATTACCTCCATGCCGGTTCCGCGGCTGGGCAGGGCCGACGTGCCGGCATCCCTGGAACTGGCCCTTTCCACTGCCATGGCCAAGTCACCCGCGTCGCGTTATTCATCGGCCCATGCGTTTGCCCTGGCCCTGCAGCGGATCCAGGCGGAACTCAATCTTTCGGTGACGCCCTTCGAGGTCCTGGAAGAACCCAGCCACGAGGAAAGCCACCCGGACGACGGCTTCGAAGAAACCCGTGTCCGCAGCATTGCCGCGATCGATCCCGAACGAACGGGCAGCTCGCCCACCTTTCCTGCCCGGACCAGGCCAAACGCTCCCGCGCCTGCCGCCCCGCCCGGTGCCGCCGTTGCACCGGCGCCTGGCCGTTCCGCTGCTCCTCAGGTTCCCGGGCAACTGTTCGACGGCGGCACGCCAGCCGCCGGCGCGCCGCACGCCGGTGGCCAGGACGCTCTGGCCCGGAACCTGGTTGTCCCTAACCCGCGGACACGTGATGACTGGGCACATGCAACCATGCTTCGCAGCAGCACTGCCGCCGCACCACCTGAGTTCGACGAAGCAACAATCCAACGGGGTGCGCCGTCAACAACCGGCAGTCCAGCCGCGGGCCAGGCCGGTGACTCCCGCTGGAGTTCGGCAGGACCGGAAATCGATGCCACCGTCAGCAGGGCTGCGCTGCCGGAGGAAGCAGCGACCGACCAGGCGCCAGCCCCTGAGGCCCATCCGTCCCACCGTAACCTCTGGCTGGCCATCACGGGCGGCACCCTGCTGGTGCTCGCCGTCGTCGTCGGAATCATCGTTGCCGGCAACGCACCCGAAACGAAGGCTCTGCCCCAGGAAACCGTTAGCAGGCCCCCGGCCGACGCCCTGGACAATGGCACCGTTCCGGACGTCAGCGGGCTGGCCGGCAGCATCGGAGGAGCGGGGAAGGTGACCTTCACCTGGACCAATCCGCAGCCGAAAGACGGTGACACCTACAAGTGGCGGGTGTACGCGTTGACCGGCAGCGGTGAGTTCCAGTCCACGGAGGTGCCCACGGCAGAGGTTGCGCTCAACCCTGCCGAGCCCACGTGCATCCAGGTCATCCTGGTGCGAAGCGACGGCGCTTCTTCACCGCAGGAGCAGGATTCCATCGCCTGCGTGCGGCCTTGAGCGCCTACTTGAGCAGCGACGTCAACACAATGAGAGAGGTATCCGGCATGGGGGATCTAAGCCTGGATTTCTGCGGCGAATGGTACGAACCGTCCGACGAGGACATTTTCAACATTGGCCGCGAGGGGGACCTGGAAGTAGATGACAACCCGTACCTGCACCGGCAATTCCTCCAGATCGCCCGCTACGACGGCATCTGGTGGCTGAGCAACGTCGGCAGCATGCTGTCTGCGACCGTGGCCGACGCCTCGGGCGGCATGCAGGCGTGGCTGGCGCCGGGAGCCCGCATCCCGCTGGTCTTCAGCCACACCAACGTCATTTTCACTGCCGGACCTACCACCTATGAGTTTGCCGTGCACTTGCGGACCCCTTCGTTCCGCCAGCAGTCACGCGACGATGACAGCGACGGCGAAACCACTATTGGTCCGGTGGTTTTCACGGACTCGCAGAAGGCCCTGATCGTGGCACTGGCCGAGCCGATGCTGCGCCGCGAAGGCACCGGCTTCAGTGCCATTCCGTCCTCCGCGGAGGCGGCCAGGACCCTGGGCTGGGCTCTCACCCGATTCAACCGCAAGCTGGACAACGTCTGCGACAAACTGGACCGCGTGGGCGTTGTGGGCCTCCGCGGCGGAGGCGGCAAGCTCGCCACGAACCGGCGCGCGCGCCTCGTGGAACATGCCGTCACCTCGCACCTCGTCACGGCCGATGACCTGTACCTGATTGAAAAAATGAGAGGGGTCGACGAAGGGTGAGGATCCGACTCACGCTCCGCCGCGAACCGGCCGAAGCAAAGAACCTGGCAGTAACAGTGGACGGCCTGGCCACGGTTGCCGACATCGCCGTCCAGTTGTGGGCCGCCGATCCCGACCGCAAGGGCACACCACCGCCGGAAGGCCTGTCCCTGCGCATCGATGAAGCCTTCGTTGCAGGTGGTATGCGCGGCCTGGTCCTGGAGCGCAGCGACAACCTCCTCGAATCCGGGCTGCGGCCGGGGTCGGTTGTGTCCCTCACCCAGGTGAGCGAGCAGTTCAACGTTCCCGGGGCCAGCCGGGGGCCGGCCGCGGCGACCTTACGGGTGCTGTCCGGTCCCGACGTCGGGCAGGAATTCTCCCTGCCGTCCGGTACCAGTTACATCGGCCGGGACCACGACGTCGACATCCGGCTTTCGGACCCGATGACCTCCAAACGCCATGCGCGGATCACGGTGGGGGAGACGGTGGAAATCGTGGACACGAATTCCGCCAACGGCCTGCTGATGGACGGGCTGCCGGTCACCCGGGCCACACTGAATTCCTCGGACACCGTGACCCTGGGCGACACCACCGTCACAGTAGTGGCGCTGTCCCGGAACCAGGCGGCAGCTCCGACGTCGCCGTTGGTAGATTTCAACCGTTCGCCACGGGTGGTTCCGCGGTTCGACCCCATCAAAAAGATGCTGCCCGCCGGACCGAAGCGGCAGGACCACCACCCGTTCCCGTACATCATGCTGGTCGCCCCGCTGTTGATGGGTGCAGTCATTTTCGCCATCACCAGGAACGTGCTGTCAGTGGTGTTCATGGGCATGATGCCGCTGTTCATCATTGGCCACTATGTGGACCACAAGATGCAGAACAAGCGGGAGCGCAAGGAACAGGTCAAGCATTTCCGCGAATCCATGGCTGCCTTCCGTGAGGACATCACGGAGCTCCAGCAGGTGGAGCGTGCAGTGCGGCTCCAGGAAGCGCCATCGGTAGCCGACACCGTTGACTCGATCTACAAGCTGGGCCCGTTGCTCTGGACCCATCGTCCTGAACATTCCGGGTTCCTGGGCCTGCGCTTCGGGCTGGGAACCAGCCCCTCCAGGATCAACTTCGAGGAAGCCAATTCCAGCGACACCGAAGTCGAATTCACCCGCGAGATCCAGGCCTGCATCCGGCAGTTCCAGGACATCGAAGGTGTTCCGGTCGTCTCCCAGCTCCGCTCAGCCGGGTCCTTCGGCATTGCCGGGTCCCGTGGGCTGGTGGACGATGTCGCTCGTGGCATGGTGCTGCAGCTGGCAGGGCTGCATTCCCCGGCCGAAGTCGCAATCACTGCCATCACCTCCGCCCAGTCCCGCGAACGCTGGGACTGGCTGCAGTGGCTCCCCCACGTCGGCTCGGGCCACAGCCCGTTGGCCGGTGACCACCTGGCCGCGGGCTCCGCGGGCGGCTCTTCACTGCTGGCCCGCCTAGAGGACCTGGTCGCGTCCCGCGAAGCGTCGGCGCAGGGGCCCCGTCCGCTTCCGCGGCCGGCGATCGGCCAGGAGAGCGTTCCTGTTCCGGGACCCGTCCTTCCTGTGGTGCTGGTGATTGTCGAGGACGATGCGCCGGTGGACCGCGGCCGGCTGACCCGGCTGGTGGAACGGGGCCCGGACTCCGGCGTCCACGTGATGTGGGTTGCCGCCGATATCCAGTCCCTGCCTGCAGCGTGCCGCGACTTTATGGCCGTTGACGGCGATCACGGCACCACGACGGGCCAGGTCCGCCTGGGCCGGCACACCTACCCGGTCAGCTGCGAGAGCGTTGACGCCGAACTGGCTGGACAGCTGGCGCGCATGCTGGCGCCGGTAGTCGACGTCGGCAAGCCCCTTTCGGATGATTCTGACCTTCCCCGGGCGGTGTCCTACGCGACGCTGATCGGCAAGGACTTTATGGACAACCCGCACGCGGTGGCGGACCGGTGGAAAGAAAACAACTCGGTCCACGCGTTCGCGGTACCGAACCGGAAAGACAACGGAACACTCCGTGCCCTGGTTGGTTCCAAAGGCGTTGAGCCCTTGTACCTTGACCTGAAGAACGAGGGCCCACACGCCCTGGTGGGCGGCACCACGGGTGCGGGCAAATCCGAATTCCTGCAGTCCTGGGTGATGGGCATGGCCGCGGCCTACAGTCCGGACCGGGTCAGTTTCCTGTTTGTGGACTACAAGGGCGGTGCCGCCTTCGCCGACTGCCTGCACCTGCCCCACACCGTGGGCCTGGTAACCGACCTCAGCCCGCACCTGGTCCGCCGTGCACTGACCTCGCTTCGCGCCGAACTGCACTACCGCGAACACCTGCTCAACCGGAAAAAGGCCAAGGACCTGCTCGGGCTCCAGCGGGAAGCCGACCCGGAGGCTCCGCCATACCTGATCATCATCGTGGACGAATTCGCCGCGCTGTCCACCGAAGTGCCCGAGTTCGTTGACGGTGTGGTGGACGTTGCCGCCCGTGGGCGTTCGCTGGGCCTGCACCTGATCCTGGCCACGCAGCGGCCTGCCGGCGTGATCAAGGAGAGCCTGCGCGCCAACACCAACCTTCGCGTTGCCTTGCGGATGGCTGATGAGGACGACGCCAGCGACATCCTGGGCGTCCCCGACGCCGCCTACTTTGACCCCTCCATTCCCGGCCGTGGTGCCGCGAAAACCGGCCCCGGCCGGATCCAGGGATTCCAGACCGGCTACGCAGGCGGCTGGACCACGGAGAAGCCGCAACGCCCGCAGATCGACATTGTGGAGATGGCGTTTGGCTCCGGACCCAGCTGGCAGGAACCAGCCCCGGAGAAGCCTGCTAAGGAAGAGCCCGCCGGCCCCAACGACATCTCCCGGATGACGTCCAACATTGTCCGTGCCGCGGAAGTCCTGGCCATCAACCCGCCGCGCAAGCCGTGGTTGAACGAGCTGGCCGTGACCTACGATTTCTCCAAACTGCCCAACCCGCGTACCGATGAGCGGCTGCTGCTGGGCGTCGCTGACGATCCTGCCCACCAGGACCAGCCCACGGTGTTTTATGAGCCCGACCGGGACGGCAACATGGCCATCTACGGCACGGGCGGATCAGGCAAGTCAGCAGCCCTTCGCGGGATCGCCATCGCGGCCGCCGTGACCCCGCGCGGCGGGCCGGTGTACGTTTATGGCATCGACTGCGGCTCCTCCGGGCTGAAGATGCTTGACGGGCTGCCGCACGTTGGTGAAATCATCAACGGCGACGACGTCGAACGCGTGGGCAGGCTGCTGCGCTGGCTGCGTGACATTGCCGATGACCGGTCCGCGCGTTTTGCCGAGGTCCGGGCCTCCACCATCGTCGAATACCGCAAGCTGGCGAACATGCCGGACGAAAAGCGCATCTTCATCCTGGTGGACGGAATGTCCGCCTTCCGGGAGGCTTACGAATACAGCCGGCTGTCCGCGTTGTGGGATATCTTCCTGCAGCTGGCAACCGACGGCCGGCCCCTGGGTATCCACCTTGTAGTATCCGGTGACCGCACCAACTCCGTTCCGGCGTCGTTGCTGGCTTCCATCCAGCGCAGGCTGGTGCTGCGTCTGTCCTCTGAGGACGATTACATCTCCATGGACATCCCCAGGGATGTGTTGAGCCCGGCCTCACCGCCAGGACGTGGCATGCTGGGCGGCTTCGAAGTACAGCTTGCCGTCCTGGGCGGCAACTCCAACCTGGCGCTGCAGGCCCGCGAGGTCAACAGGCTCAGCGAGGCGATGCTGCGCCAGGGCGTCGAGCCTGCCCCCAAGATCCAGCGTCTTCCGGAGCAGGTGGACCTGGACATCCTGCCCACCGGCAGCACCGACCTGCCCGTCATCGGAGTCGACGACGAGACGCTGCAGCCGGCGGAGATCCTGGCCAAGGGCACTCTGCTGCTTGCCGGTCCTCCAGGCGCCGGGCGCACGGTGGCCCTGGTGACCATGGCCTACGCGATGCGCCGGTCCAACCCCGACACCGAGCTGGTCTACATTGGTTCCCGGCGCTCAGCCGTGGCGTCGCTGCGGCTCTGGAGCCGGTCTATCGTGGGCGCAGAGGACCTTGAGGCAACCGTGGAAGAGCTGATGGAACACTCGGTGGCCAATCCGGGCCAGCTGGCTTTCTTCATCGAAGGCCTCACCGAGTTCACTGATACCGGAGCGGAGTCGGGGCTGGAACAGCTCGTCTCGGCCTCGATCAAGGCAGACCAGTGGGTGGTAGGCGAATCCGAGACCTCCACCTGGTCTTCAGCCTGGTCCCTGTCCCAGCCGTTCAAGTCCGGCCGGCGCGGCCTGCTCATCAACCCTGGGGACATCGAAGGAGACAGCCTGCTCAACACCTCGCTGGGCAGGATCAGCACCGACTTCATTCCGGGCCGCGGCTACATCGTGGGCCGCGGAAAGGTCCGGAAACTGCAGATCGCCCTGCCTCCGGAAAACCGCTCATGATCCCTTGCCGGAGCCAGGTCCATTTGCTCCCTCGCCACAAGGTGTAGCAGACTACACCAAAATCATGTCAGCTGCGGAGGGGGGCCGCACGACGTCGAAAAGGTCTCCATGAAAACTCCTTTCGTCATCCGGAGAGCAGCCATGTCCGGGTTGGCCGCCGTCGTCCTTGCCCTGTCGACGGGTGCGGTGGCAGCGGCTCCGGCAGTGGCCTTTGAATTCTGCATTGGGCCCTGTCCGCCTGATGACAAGAAGAATCCTCCCCACGACCCGCCAGGTAAATCAAAACCCCTTGACCCCCAGCCCGGGCCTTCCGCAGAGCCGCCCGCGCCGCCACCGGCCCCCGCACCAGCACCGGCTCCGCCACCGGCGCCGGTACCGGCGCCCGCACCAGTCCTGCCGCCGGCCCCCGAACCCGCTCCGTCAACGGAAGCGGCCGTGGCCTCCCCGGAGCCGACAGTTGAAGAGACGGCGACTCCTTCTCCCGCGCCGACTGCCTGGACACCTTCATCAGGGCCCAGCACGGAATCAAACTGGAACAAGCCGATCAAGAGGTCGGCTGAGCCAAGCAATGAGGCAGCGTTGGTTTCCTTCGACGCGCCGGGTCACGGACTCGGCGGTCTGATAGCCATCATGGGCGGCGTCTTCCTGGTGGGAGTTGCCGGCTTGGCCTTCGCCTGGTGGGCGCGGAGCCGGTTCTCCAGCCACTAATGTCGGGCCCTTAAGGCAAGATAGGTCTGTGAGCACAGCACCAGGAACGTCCCCAGCAGCCGCAGCAGCCTCCGGATCCGAAGTGGTTCCGGCCGGGTCGCTGCGGGAGGAATACGAGAACGTGGCGGACCTGGTCCGTAAGTACCGATTTGCGTACTACCAGGAGGACACCCCGCTCGTCTCAGACGCGGAGTTTGACGCCCTCTTCCGCCGCCTTGAGGAACTTGAGGCGCTGCACCCGGAGCTGGTGTCCAATGATTCCCCCACCCAGGAGGTGGGCGGCGAAGTTTCGGCTGCTTTTGCCGCCGTGGAGCATCTCCAGCGCATGTACAGCCTGGAGGACGTCTTCTCGCTCGAGGAACTCGAAGCCTGGATGGTCAAGGCGCAGGCCGGAATCGAGCGGGTGGGCGGCGTCCAGGGTGCCTGGCTGACCGAGCTCAAGATCGACGGCCTTGCCGTCAACCTTCTTTACCGGGACGGGAAACTGGTCAGGGCCGCCACCCGCGGTGACGGCACCACCGGCGAAGACGTCACCCATAATGTGCTGACCATCAAGGAAATCCCGCAGCAGCTCAAAGGCAGCGGCTTTCCTGCCGAGATGGAAGTCCGGGGTGAGGTCTTCATTCCGTCCCGGGCGTTCGCGGAATTTAACGAGGCATTGATCGCCGAGGGCAAGGCGCCGCTGGCCAATCCGAGGAACGCCGCCGCCGGCTCCCTGCGGCAGAAGGATCCGGCCGAAACCGCCAAGCGCCCGCTGCGGATGTTTGTGCACGGCATTGGTGTCCGCGACGGCCTTCCAACTGCCAGCCAGTCCGAAACCTATGACCGGTTGGCCGAATGGGGTTTGCCCGTCAGCCCGTACTCGCAGGTCCTGGGCGGGCTGGAGGACGTCCTCAAGTTCATCGCCGAATACGGCGACAAACGCCACAGCCTGCTGCACGAGATCGACGGCATCGTTGTCAAGGTCGATGACTTCGCCACCCAGCGTGCACTGGGCTACACCTCGCGGGTTCCCCGGTGGGCCGTTGCCTACAAGTACCCGCCGGAAGAAGTACACACCAAGCTGCTGGACATTGCAGTCAACGTCGGCCGCACAGGCCGGGTCACTCCCTACGGGGTGATGGTGCCGGTAAAGGTTGCCGGGTCCACCGTGGAAATGGCCACCCTCCACAACCAGGAGGTAGTCAAAGCCAAAGGCGTTAAAATCGGCGACGTCGTGGTACTCCGCAAGGCCGGAGACGTCATCCCGGAAATCGTGGGACCGGTCCTTGCCTTGCGCGATCAGCAGGACCCGCCCGTGCGCGACTTCGTGATGCCAACGGCATGCCCGTCCTGTGGCACGCCACTGGCACCTGCCAAGGAAGCCGACGTCGACATCCGCTGCCCTAACGCACGGTCCTGCCCGGCGCAGCTGCGTGAGCGGGTTTTCCACCTTGCCGGCCGCGGCGCCTTCGACATCGAGGCGCTTGGCTGGGAAGCTGCCATCGCGCTGACCTCCGGTCCCGGCCCTGATCCGGCCACTATCGGCGGCTACCCTAAGCCGGAGGGCCCGGGGCCGCTGGAAAACGAGGCCCGGATCTTCGACCTCGCTGCGGACGCACCGGACCCGGAACTGCGGGACAGCCTGGCGGACGTTAATGTCTGGCGCGAGAAGCGGGCCAAGGGCATAGGCACGGGGGAGTGGGAGCTGGTTCCCTACTTCTGGACCAAGCCCACGGCCAAAGCCCCTTCAAAGCCGACGGCATCCACCGAGAAGCTGTTCGCCGAAGTGCAGAAGGCCAAGACCCAGCCGTTGTGGCGGGTGCTCGTCGCGCTGTCCATCCGCCATGTGGGACCGCGGGCCTCGCGGGCGCTGGCCATCCGCTTCGGCACCATGGATGCCATCCGCAGCGCCTCCGAAGAGGAACTTGCCGGCGTCGACGGGGTTGGTCCCACCATCGCCGCAGCCCTGGTGGAATGGTTTGCCGAGGACTGGCACCGCGAAATTGTTGATCGCTGGGCGGAAGCCGGAGTGCGCATGGCTGACGAGCAGGACGAATCGACGCCGCGCACCCTTGAAGGGCTGACCATCGTGGTCACCGGCACGCTGCCCAACTTCAGCCGCGACGAAGCCAAGGAGGCCATCCTGACGCGCGGGGGCAAGGCGTCGGGCTCCGTTTCGAAAAAGACCGACTACCTGGTGGCCGGTGAAAGTGCCGGCACCAAGCTGGACAAGGCCGAGCAGCTGGGGGTGCCTGTCCTGGACGAGGACGGCTTCCGGAAGCTGTTGACGGAAGGCCCCGCACCTACAGAACCTTCCGCCGAAGAAGCAACCGAAACCGACGACGACGGAGCAACCGAATGAGCGAACCTACCCCTGAGTCGCTGCTTGCCGTAGCCCGGGACGCTGCCCGGGCTGGAGCCCTGGTCCTGGCCGGCCGCAGCACGGCAGGACTGGAACCCACCAACAAGGGGGAAGCCGGTGACTGGGTTACAGATTTCGATATGGCCGCGGAGAATGCCGTGCGGGGAGTCATTACCGGAAAGCGCCCGGCGGACGCCATCACCGGCGAGGAACACGGCACCACCCAACCGGAGAATCCCAGCGGCTACCGCTGGTCCATCGACCCGCTGGACGGGACCACCAATTTCATCCGCAACATCGTCTACTACGCCACCTCGGTTGCCGTAGCAGATGCCGACGGCACGTGGCTGGCTGGAGTGGTGGATGCGCCCGCACTGGGCAGGGTCTACTACGCCTCCCGCGGCGGCGGGTCCTGGCTTGAAGAAGGCGGCATCCGGACGCAGCTCACCGGGCCGCAGCCCGGCAGGAAGGGCCAAATCCTGGCCACCGGTTTCAGCTATGACCCTGCTGTGCGGAGCGAACAGGCGGCACTGCTGGGCGGCCTGATGGACGGTTTCGCGGACGTGCGGCGTCTGGGCTCCGCGGCGCTGGATCTCTGCATGGTGGCTGACGGGACCCACGATGCCTACGGCGAGCGCGGACTCAATGAGCACGACTTTGCGGCCGGAGCGCTGATAGCCGAGGAGGCTGGGTGCTGGGTTCGCCGGCCTCGCCTCACCAGCCCCCTGGACGGGGGACCGGACCACGGCCACCGGTTGGCGGCCTGGACCTGTGCGGCCACACTGGAGTTGTCCGGCAAGTTCCCGCTCTGACATGATCCGGACCCTGGCCATAGCCAACTACCGTTCGATCCGTGACCTGTCCTTGGAACTGCACGGGCTAGACGTGGTGACCGGGGCCAACGGGAGCGGAAAATCCTCGCTGTACCGGGCGCTGCGCCTGCTGGCCGAGTGCGCCGCCGGCAACATCGTCGGCTCGCTGGCCAGGGATGGCGGGCTGGAATCGACGTTGTGGGCAGGGCCGGAGACCATCAGCGACGCCATGCGGCGCGGCGACGTTCCGGTCCAGGGCACAGTGCGGCGGGAGCCCATCAACCTCAAATTAGGGTACTCCGGGGATGCTTTCGGATACCTGGTGGACCTCGGTATTCCCGTGCCCAGCGGGGCAGGCTTTGACGAAGTAACCGGCAAGCCCAGGCCTTCCGCCTTTGCCCGTGACCCCGAGATCAAGCGGGAGCAGATTTTCTCCGGGCCCGTTGCCCGCCCCGGAGCCCTGCTGGTGGACCGCAGGGGCGGGCACGCCAGGCTCCGGGGACAGGACGGCGAATGGACGGAATTGTCCAGGCGCCTGGATACCTTCCAAAGCATGCTCACCGAAGTATCCGACCAGGACAAGGCACCCGAAGTCGCGCGGGTTCGGGACTCCGTGCGGTCCTGGCGCTTCTACGACCACTTCAGGACGGATGCTGAAGCTCCGGCGCGGCAGGCACAGACCGGTACCCGCACCCTGGTGCTGCACCACAGCGGCAGAGACCTCGCCGCCGCCCTGCAGACCCTGCGGGAGGTGGGCTTCGAACGGAAGCTGGACTCCGCCGTCGGGCACGCCTTTCCTGGCAGCCGGCTGGAAATTGCCGTGCAGGACGGCCGGTTCAGTGTGGAACTGCACCAGCCGGGCATGCTGCGCCCCATGAAGGCGGCGGAGCTTTCGGACGGAACATTGCGCTTCCTGCTGCTCACTGCGGCGCTGCTGACCCCGCGGCCGCCCGAGCTCATGGTGCTCAATGAACCTGAGACAAGCCTCCACGTTGACCTGATGCCGGCTCTTGCCCGGCTGATCGTCGAGGCCAGCGCCAACAGCCAGATGATCGTGGTGACCCATTCAACGGCACTTCTCCGGGAACTCCGCCTGAGCGGAGCAGCCCACGAACATGAGCTGTACAAGGACGTGGGCGAGACCAAAATAAGAGGTTTGGGATCTCTTGAGAAACCGCAGTGGAGTTGGCCGAAACGCTGAGCCGTGGCGGACGCAGACGCCGCCGCCCTGGGGCTGAAGCGGTCCAGGACCGGCGAATCAACCGGTGAAGATGATAGTTCGGTCACGGAAAGTGCTTGTTTCGCCGGTTCGCGGCCCCGGCGCGACTACCATTGATAGGTGCATCCGCAGATCATTGTCCGTCCAGCCGTTCCTTCCGATTTCGAGGCCGTAGCCCGAATAACCCGCGACTCCTACCTTGCCGCCGGATACTTTGAGGACGCTGACCACCCGTACATGCGCCAGGTCCAGGACGTTGCAGCCCGCGCCGCGGAGGCTACCGTCTGGGTGGCGGAACGAACCGGCCAGGTTGTTGGCTCGGTAACGCTGGCTCTGGCGGGCGAACCCTACGCTGATATTGCGCTGGCGGACGAACTCGAATTCCGGATGCTGGTGGTGGACCCGGCGGTGCAGCGGAGCGGCGCCGGCAAGGCCATGGTGGAAGCCATCATTGACCATGCGAAGTCCCTGGCCGGGGTGAAGGCCGTGGCTCTGACTACCGGGATGAGCTGGGAAAGCGCCAGGGGGCTCTACAACAAGACCGGGTTCGGCCGGGCTCCGGAACGTGACTGGTTTGTTCCGGACACCGACATAAAGCTGCTGGTTTACCGCCGGGAGGTCTAGCGCGCCTAGGGTAGTGCCGACTCATTCAGCACTGAAAGGCACCAGCATGCGAAAGACATTCGGCACCGGCTCCGTGTGGGAACAGACCCTTGGCTACTCACGCGCCGTCCAGGTGGACAATACTCTTTACATTTCCGCCACGGCAGCCAGCGGTGACGATGGAATTGTTGGCGACGACTTCTACACCCAGACCCGGTTCATCCTGCAGAAGCTGGACGCTGTCCTCGCCGATGCCGGCTTCAGCTTCAGCGATGTCGTGCAGTCCAAGCTGTACCTGACGGACATCAGCCAGTGGGAAGAAGCGGGCCGTGCGCACGGCGAGGTCTTTGGTGAGATCCGTCCCACGCTGTCCGTGGTCCACGTGCTGCCCTTCCTGGATCCGAAGATGCTGGTGGAAATCGAGTTGGTGGCCCAGAAGTCCGCCAGCTAGGACCCCTCCTGCCGGGCCGGAACGCCGTAGCGGTGTTCCGGCCGGCCGGTGGTTCCGTAGCGCAGCTGAATTTCGACGGCGCCGTCATCAGCCAGCGAGGACAGGTACCGTTGGGCTGTGGCACGGGAGACGCCAACCCGCGCCGCCACCTCCGCCGCTGAGTACTGTTCGCCGGGCAGCAGAGATTCCAGCACGGCCGCTTCCGTGGCGGACCGGGGCTTGGCTGACGGCGTCACGTCTCCGGGTATGAGGGCCCGTTTTGCCCGTTCCACGGTTTCCTGGTCCAGCGACCCTGCCTGGTTGAGGATCCGCCGGTACCGGGCATAGGAGCGCAGCTGTTGGGACAGGGATTCCCCGGTAAACGGTTTGAGCAGGTAGCCCAGTGCGCCGCGGCGGAAGGCGATCCGCAGTGAAGCCCCGTCCGAGGCTGCGCTGAGCATGATGGTGTCCACATCCAGCTGGTGCAGCAGGTCCAGTCCCGAGGCATCCGGAAGGTAGACGTCCAGCAACACCAGGTCGGGCCGCAGCGAGTGGATGGCCTGCAGCGCCAGCGACGCGCTACCCACCGGCGCCAGGGCCATAAAACCTGCAACCGAGTCCACGTAGGTGGCGTGGAGCTTGGCCACGTGGAAGTCGTCATCCACGATCAACACCCTGAAGTCCTCAGGCATTGCGATCCTCTCCCTTGAAGCCGTTGGTTTGAGCCCCGTTATTCAGCCTGGTGACTCCCGGCAGCGTGGCCATGAACACGGCGCCGGGCCCGCCGGGTTTCCCCGGTTCCAGGACCCGGACGTCCCCGCCGCGGCGCCGGGACAGCGAGCGGGCCAGAGCCAGCCCCAGGCCCTGGCCGCCGGCGGCACGCACCGGGCCTGCCGCCGTCGTAAACCCTTCGGCAAAAACCTGCTCGGGATCGGCTCTCAGCGTGGCGCCCAGCCCATCACCGGAATCGGCGACGACGATGTACAGCACTCCGCCTGCAGCGCCGCCCTCACCGGGTTCGTCCAGCAGCTCCACCTCCACCCACCGGTCTGTGGCGGAACCGGCGACGGCGGCGTTGACCGCATTGTCCAGCAGGTTCCCCAGCACAGTAGTGACGTCCTGCGGCTCGCTGACCTGGCCCCGGACCAGGGTCTCCGGGCCGATCCGGAGCGTAACCCCCCGCTCGTGGGCCTCAACGCCCTTGGCCCCGACGAATGCCTGCAGGTACGGATCCTGGAGCAGTTCTGCCTGGTCAACAGGAAACTTCAAAGGGCCCGTAGCAGCCAGCCGGGCCAGATACTCGCGTGCCTGGCGGTGCTGTCCAATGCTGAGGAAGCCGGCAATGCTGTGCAGCTGGTTGGCGAACTCGTGGCGTTGGGCGCGAAGCGCTGTGGACATGGTGCCGACTGCGTCCAGCTGCCGGGTCAGCTGCTGCAGTTCCGTCCTGTCCCGCAGCATGAGTACCCAGCCCAGGTCCTCGCTCCCGTGGAGGGCCTTGCGGGCACTGGCCACAATCACCTGGCCCCCTGCCACCAGTTCCAGGGCATCTGCTTCGCCGGCCTCGGGCCGCGTCAGCGACTTCAGGATCTCCGGGACCGGCGCGTCCGCCCACTGGGTTCCGGCGAGGTCGGGCAATGCCAGCAGGCGCTGCGCGGCGGCGTTGAAGACGCTGACCCGGCCGTCCGACGAAACACCGATCACGCCGTCGTCCACACCCTGCAACACCGCCACCTGGTCGTGGACCAGGGTGCTGATTTCCTCTGGTTCCAGGCCGAGCGTGAGGCGTTGCAGCCGGCGCCGCAGCAGGAAAGAAGCCAGCACGCCGGCCAGCAGGGCGGCCAGGGCGGTGAAGGCCACCGGGCCGATGTCCCGGGCCAGGCTCTGGCCCACGGTCTCCATCGAGTATCCAACGCTCACCTCACCCACCACCGTCTCAGATTCCGGCGCGTACACCGGCACCTTAGCGCCGGCGGAAGGCCCCAGAGTCCCGATATTCCGGGTGGTCACTTCCCTTCCGGCGAGGGCCTCGGCGGGGTCTGTGCTGACCTGCTCGCCCAGCCTCCCTGCGTCAGGATGTGCCAGCCGCAGCCCGGTCTCGTCTGTCAGGACCACAAAAAGCGCCCCCGTCCTGGCACGGGCACCCTCGGCAACGGCCATCAGCGGTCCCGCGGCCAGTTCCGCTGCCGGGGGAGTGCCGGGTTGGCTGCTGATGGCGGCAACATCAGCCCTGACCCGCGGGTCTGAAGCCACGGTCCTGGCCAGGGTAAGCGCTTGGTTCTCAGCCTCGCGGCCGGCACGGTCATAGCTCAGCCAGGCGTGGACAGCTGCGCTAAGCAGCACCACCAGCAACACCACGCCGAGTTGCAGGAGCAGGGTCTGGGTGGAGAACCGCAGGGGCTGCCGGGTTGCGGAACTCCTCATGGTCCTCCTTCGCCAGCCGTGAGCACAATGAGCAAAATGCTCCCAATAAGCAGTATGCCAATCAATTGAGCCAAACGCCCAGCCGTGATGCCCGCCACCCTACAGTCTGTAGCACGCGTCACACTGTAGTGTCGCCGTTCATAGAAGGAGCCGGCCGTGCTGGTATTACTTGGATTCGCCATGATCGCGGTATTCATGGTGCTGATCATGACGAAAAAGTTGACGCCAGTGTTGGCATTGATCATCGTCCCCACCGTTTTTGGCCTGTTCGCGGGGGCCGGGCTTGGCCTCGGCGACATGGTCATGGAGTCGATGAAGTCCATGACTTCCACCGCGGCCCTGCTGATGTTCGCCATCATCTACTTTGGCCTGATGATCGACGTCGGGTTGTTTGATCCGCTGGTGAAGTTCATCCTGCGCAAACTGGGCAACGACCCCGCCAAAGTAGTGCTGGGAACCGCACTCCTCGCCGCCGCCGTTTCCCTGGACGGGGATGGCTCCACTACCTTCATCCTCACCACCGCAGCCATGCTGCCCATCTACCTCCGCCTGAAAATGAGCCCGGTGGTCCTGACCTGCGTGGCCGGCCTGGCCAACGGAACCATGAACATCGTGCCGTGGGGCGGTCCCACTGCCCGGGCCGCCACCGCCCTGGAAATCGACGTCAATGACGTCTTCGTTCCGATGATCCCGTCCCTCATCGGAGGCATCGCAGTCGTCCTCGCATTCGCCTGGCTGCTCGGCCTGCAGGAGCGCAACCGCCTCCGCGCCACCATGCCGGAAATCTGGGGTGTGCCGTCCACGGCAGGGCCTTTCACGGGGGAAACGTCCGACGGCGGTGCTTCCGCAGCAGGAGCCGGCAGCGGCACCGGGAGCAATACCTCGCCTGCCCGTGGAGCCGGAGGCCCCGCCACAGGCGGTTCCGTTGCTGTCCTGGATCGCACGGAAACGCTCGTTGACGAGAACGACACCGCGATGGCTGACACCGCCCTGGATCCCAACCGGAAGACCCTTCGTCCCAAGCTGCGGTGGTTCAACCTCGGCCTCACCGTAGCCGTCATGGCAATGCTTATCGCAGATCTCGTACCCCTGCCCTACGTCTTCATGGTGGGTTCCGCGATTGCGCTTTTGGTCAACTTCCCGAGCGTGAAGGAGCAAGCGGAGCAGTTGATTGCGCACGCACCGTCGGTAGTGGCAGTGGTCAGCATGGTTCTGGCGGCCGCCGTCCTGACCGGCGTCCTCACCGGCACCGGAATGGTGGAAGCGATGTCCGCCTGGCTGGTCCACATCATCCCGTCCAGCATGGGCCCGTTCCTTGCCGTGATCACCGGTGTGCTCAGTATCCCCATGACGTTCTTTATGAGCAACGACGCCTTCTACTTCGGCGTCCTGCCGGTGCTGAGCGAAACGGCCGGCCATTACGGAATCAGCGCTGCCGAGATGGCCCGCGCATCCATCACCGGCCAGCCCTTCCACATGCAGAGCCCGCTGGTCCCGGCAATCCTGCTCCTGGTGTCCCTGGCCAAGGTTGACCTTGGTGATCACCACAAGAAGGTGCTGTGGCGCAGCGCCGTGGTGTCCCTCGTGATGCTGGGAATCGGCATGCTGACCGGAGCCATCGGCGTCGGCTGAGCGGCTGCCGCACAGCACGTCGGTACCGGCCGGACGCACTAGACTGGATCGGAAACCAATTCGAACGTGCAGGGGAGATCCATGGCTGCGATCAACCGTGAGGATGTTGCGCATCTGGCGCGGCTTGCTCACATCGAGATGAGTGCTGAAGAGCTGGACAGGATGGCGGGTGAACTCGCCGTCATCGTCGAGTCCATCAAGTCAGTGAGTGAGGCTGCCGGCGACGACGTCCCGGCAACGTCGCACCCCATCCCGTTGACTAACGTGTTCCGCGAAGACGTTGTGGGCCACACCTTCACCGCTGAGCAGTCGCTCTCCGGCGCACCGGACGCGGCGGAAAACCGCTTCAAGGTACCGGCAATCCTGGATGAGGCGTAACCATGACTGAACTGAACACCCAGGACGCGGCCGCGCTGATCCGTTCCTCCGCCGCCACCCTTGCCGGCAAGCTGGCTGCCGGCGACGTCTCCGCCGTCGAAGTGACGCAGGCACACCTAAACCGCATTGCCGCCGTCGACGTTGGGGACCGCGGTGTCAACGCCTTCCTGCACGTGAACACGGAAGAAGCGCTCGCCGTTGCCGCGGAGGTTGACTCCATCCGTGCCGCAGGCGGCGCTGAAGCCGACGAGCTGCATGCGCTGGCCGGCGTTCCCATTGCGGTCAAGGACCTGATTGTCACTGTCGGCCAGCCCACGACGGCGGGCTCGAAGATCCTCGAGGGCTGGCACAGCCCGTACGACGCCACGGTGGTCAGGCGCCTCCGTGCTGCCCGGATGCCCATCCTCGGCAAAACCAACCTGGACGAATTCGCCATGGGTTCCTCCACGGAACACTCGGCGTACGGACCCACCCGCAACCCCTGGGACCTGGACCGGATCCCGGGCGGTTCCGGCGGTGGTTCCGCTGCCGCCGTCGCCGCGTTCGAAGCTCCGCTGGCCCTGGGTACGGATACGGGCGGTTCCATCCGCCAGCCCGGAGCGGTTACCGGCACGGTGGGCGTCAAGCCCACCTACGGCAGCGTTTCGCGCTACGGCGCCATCGCCATGGCGTCCTCACTGGACCAGATCGGTCCTGTTTCGCGTACTGTCCTGGACTCGGCTTTGCTGCACCAGGTGATCGGCGGGCACGATCCTTTCGACTCCACCTCGCTGCCGGACCCGCTGGGAGATCTTGTGGCCGCCGCGAGCATCGGCAACGTCGAGGGACTGCGGATCGGCATCATCAAGGAACTGCACGGCGAGGGCTACCAGGCCGGCGTCGAAAACCGCTTCAAGGAGTCGCTGGAGCTCCTCAAGGGCGCCGGCGCGGAGATCGTCGAGGTTTCCTGCCCCAACTTCCAGTATGCGCTGGGCGCCTACTACCTGATTATGCCGTCGGAAGCGTCGTCCAACCTGGCAAAGTACGACGGCGTCCGGTTCGGGATGCGGGTCCTGCCCCAGGATGCGCCACTGACTATTGAGCGCGTCATGGGCACCACCCGCGCCGCCGGTTTCGGCGACGAGGTCAAGCGCCGCATCATCCTGGGCACCTACGCCCTCAGCGCCGGCTACTACGATGCCTACTACGGTTCCGCGCAGAAGGTCCGGACCCTGGTGCAGCGCGACTTCGAGGCCGCCTTCGCCAAGGCTGATGTGCTGATTTCCCCCACGGCGCCCACCACGGCGTTCAAGCTGGGCGAGAAGCTGGATGACCCCCTGGCCATGTACCTCAACGACGTCGCCACCATCCCGGCCAACCTGGCCGGCGTTCCCGGACTTTCCCTCCCCGGTGGCCTGGCCGACGAGGACGGACTGCCTGTAGGCATCCAGTTGCTGGCCCCGGCCCGCCAGGACGCCCGCCTCTACCGGGTAGGTGCTGTCCTTGAATCCCTGCTTGAAGCCAAATGGGGAGGCCCGCTGCTGGACCGGGCCCCGGACCTTGCAGCCGAACTAACGGTCCCCGCTGCTGCCACCCACGGAGGTTCACACTGATGACTGACGCAATCCTGAGCTTCGAAGAGGCCATGGCCAAGTACGACCCCGTGCTGGGCTTTGAAGTCCATGTGGAGCTGAACACCAAGACCAAGATGTTCTCCTCCGCGCCGAACGTCTTCGGCGACGAGCCCAACACCAACGTCAACGAAGTGGACCTGGGCCTGCCCGGTGTCCTTCCAGTGGTGAACAAGACGGCCATCGAGTCCTCTATCAAAATCGGCCTGGCGCTGAACTGCAAGATCGCCGAAAGTTGCCGCTTCGCCCGGAAAAACTACTTCTACCCGGACACCCCAAAGAACTTCCAGACGTCCCAGTACGACGAACCGATTGCCTACGACGGCTACCTGGACATCGAACTCTCCGACGGCACCGTCTTCCGCGTGGAAATCGAACGGGCCCACATGGAGGAGGACGCCGGAAAGCTGACCCACATGGGCGGGGCGGCCGGCCGCATCCAGGGCGCCGACTATTCACTGGTGGACTACAACCGTTCAGGTGTGCCCCTGGTGGAAATTGTCACCAAGCCCATCGAAGGAGCCGGGTCCCGAGCCCCGGAACTTGCCAAAGCCTACGTGGCGGCCGTCCGGGAAATCGTGAAGAACCTGGGGGTTTCCGACGCCAGGATGGAGCGCGGCAACGTTCGTTGCGACGCCAACGTATCCCTTCGTCCGCACGGCCGGGAACGGTTCGGCATCCGGTCCGAAACCAAGAACGTCAACTCCCTGCGCGCCGTCGAACATGCCGTCCGTTATGAAATCCAGCGCCACGCCGCCGTCCTGGATGCCGGCGAGCCGGTTGTCCAGGAAACCAGGCACTGGCACGAGGACACCCGGACCACCACGTCCGGCCGTCCCAAGTCCGACGCCGACGACTACCGCTACTTTCCGGAGCCGGACCTGGTGCCGGTCGTGGCTTCGCGCGAATGGGTTGAAGAACTCCGCGCCACGCTTCCCGAGCCGCCGGCTGAGCGCCGTAAGCGCCTGCAGGCAGACTGGGGCTATTCGGACCTGGAGTTCCGCGATGTGGTGAACGCCGGCGTCATGGACGAGATCGAGGAGACAATTGCTGCCGGAGCTTCGGCCACCGTGGCACGCAAGTGGTGGATGGGTGAGATCGTCGGTCGTGCCAAGGCAGCTGACGTTGATCCCGGCCAGTTGGGCGTCCAGCCTGCCACGATCGTGGAACTGAGCAAGCTGGTGGAGGCCGGCAGCATCAATAACAAGATGGCCGTCGAGGTCCTGGATGCCGTCCTGGCCGGTGAGGGCACGCCGGCCGAAATCATCGACAAGCGCGGCCTCGCTGTCGTCTCGGATGACGGACCCCTTCTCGAGGCAATCGATACCGTCCTGGCTGCCCAGCCGGACGTGGCGGACAAGATCCGCGGCGGCAAGGTGCAGGCTGTCGGCGCGATCGTGGGCGGCGTGATGAAGGCTACCCGCGGGCAAGCGGACGCCGGCCGCGTTCGAGAGCTGATTCTGGAGAAGCTGGGCGTCACCGTCTAACACCCAAAGCCAGGTAGCTCGCACTTAACGCTCTCAAAGCAGTCTTTGACGACGTTAAGTGCGAGCTACCTGCGCTTAACGGGCGCCACGGCCAGTTCGGTCATGACCGCCCGCAACCCGTCGCAGACCGTCAGGACGGACTGGCGCTTCAGCGTCTCCGGCCGGGACAGCACGTCGATCTTCCGCAGCGCGTTCACCCCGGTCAACGGCCGCAGCACAACGCCCGCGTCGAGCACCCGGCGCGAGGTGAAACGGGGGAGCAGGCCTATAGCGCCGCCGTCGGACACCAGTGCCGCGACTGTGGAGTAGTCGTTGATCCTGTGCAGCACTTTCGCGGGCCGCCCGCTGACGGCAACGACGGCGGCCAGCACGTCAGCGGGCGAGTAACCCGGGCGGCTGGTCACCCAGGGCTCCGCGACGACGTCATCAGGCGTCAGGATGGAGCGGTCCAACAGCGCGTGTCCGGCCGGGAGCGCAACGTCGAGTGGTTCGTCGGCCAGCGGGATCACGGTCACTTTTTCTTCCGGCCAGGGCGGGCTGTTGTCCAGCCGGTGGGCCAGCACCAGGTCGTAGCGGGCGGTCAGTCCGGGGAAATCCTCCTGTGCAACGTCCTCGTCGGCCAGGCGCAGTTCCGGGGTGGTCCCGTGCGCTCCAAGCACGCCAAGAAGCGGCGCGAAAAGTGCCTGCCCCGCACTGTGGAAGGCGCTGATGGAGACCGGCATTCCCGGGGATTCGTGATACGCGCCGATTGCTGCCCGCGCATCTGCCATGGCATTTACGACGGCGGCACCCGCCTCGGCGAGCACTCGCCCGGCATCAGTGAGGACCAGTACCCTGCCTTCCTTGCGGGTGAGGGGAACGTCCACTGAGCGCTGCAGGAGCGCCAACTGCTGCGAAACGGCCGACGGCGTGACCATCAGGGTTTCGGCTACAGCCTTGACGCTGCCCAGGTCACCGAGTTCGCGAAGCATCTGAAGCTGGGAAATTTCCATTAGCGAATACTAAACCGTTGCTTCAGTAAATATCGTTTGTGCTTAACCCTGCAGGGGGATTCAATGGTCTCACCACGGCAGCAGAGCGGCTGCCCCCTGCACGTTAGGAACCCATGAAGGCTCTCTACAAGTCCGGCCCGCATGCCGGCTTCGAACTCGTTGACCGTCCCGAACCCGAAACAGGGGCAGGCGACGTCAAGATCCGGGTTATGACCACCGGCATTTGCGGCACCGACCTGCACATCCAGTCGTGGGATGCCTGGGCGCAAGGCATCATCGAAGCTCCGTTGATCGCCGGCCACGAATTTTACGGCGAAGTGGTGGAGGCAGGTGCGGACGTCCGCGACGTCAAAGTGGGCGACCGGGTATCCGGGGAGGGCCATATTGTCTGCGGGATCTGCCGGAACTGCCGGGCAGGGCGGCGCCAGATGTGTATCCATACGGTATCAGTGGGCGTGCAGCGTGACGGAGCCTTCGCCGAGTTCGTGGTGATACCGGAGACCAACGTCTGGGTCCACCAGGATGCTTCAGTCACCCCCGAACTCGGCGCCATCTTCGATCCCTTCGGCAATGCTGTCCATACTGCGCTGAGTTTCCCCCTGGTGGGCGAGGACGTGCTCATCACCGGGGCCGGGCCCATCGGGCTGATGGCTATCGCCGTAGCCCGCCACGCCGGAGCACGGAAGATCGCCATCACCGACGTCTCCGCACCCCGCCTGCAGCTGGCCCGCAGTCTCGGAGCCGATCTTGCCATCGACGTTTCCACCACGAGGGTCAACGAAGCGCAGCAGTCGCTGGGCATGCGTGAGGGTTTTGACATCGGTCTGGAAATGTCCGGCCACCCCACGGCGCTGCCTGAGATGATCGACAATATGAACCACGGGGGACGCATCGCCATGCTGGGCCTGCCCAGCCAGTCCATAGACATCGACTGGGGCAAGGTGGTCACCCACATGCTGACCCTCAAGGGAATCTACGGCCGGGAAATGTTCGAGACCTGGTATGCCATGAGCGCCATGCTGTCCTCCAACCCCGCCCTGCACGCCACGATCTCGGCAGTGGTGACGGACAAGCTTTCCGCCACGGAATGGGAACGGGGCTTTGACATCGCCCGCGCCGGCACCGGCGGCAAAGTTGTCCTCGACTGGACCGAACTCTAAGGAGCACCATGTACACGTCACTGAAGGACGAGCTCGAGGAAGAGTTGGCCGGCCTGCGCACTGCCGGCCTGTTCAAGACTGAGCGCCACATTGATTCACCCCAGGCCGGCCACATCAGTGCCGGACAGCTCGGCGCCCCGGCCCGTCCGGTCCTTAACTTCTGCGCCAACAACTATCTGGGCCTGGCCGACCACCCGGAGATCATCGCGGCGGCCAAGAAAGCCCTGGACTCGCGTGGATTCGGGATGGCCTCGGTCCGCTTCATCTGTGGAACCCAGGACCTGCACCTGGCACTCGAAGCAAGGGTCTCCCGTTTCCTGGGCACCGAAGACACCATCCTTTTTTCAAGCTGCTTCGACGCCAACGGGGGAGTCTTCGAATCACTCTTCGGCCCGGGGGACGCCATCATTTCCGATGCCCTGAACCATGCCTCGATTATCGACGGCATCCGGCTCTGCAAGGCCAGCCGCTACCGCTACGCCAACCGGGACATGGCCGAGCTTGAGGCACGGCTGATCGAGGCAACTACCGGGGTCAACCCGGCCCGCCGCACGATCATTGTCACGGACGGCGTTTTCTCCATGGACGGCTACCTGGCCCCGCTGGAAGCGATCTGTGACCTCGCTGACAAGTATGGCGCCCTGGTCATGGTGGACGACTCGCACGCCGTAGGCTTTATGGGCTCCACCGGCGCCGGCACTCCTGAACACGCGGGAGTCTCCGATCGGGTGGACATCTACACCGGCACGTTCGGCAAAGCCCTGGGCGGAGCGTCGGGCGGCTACGTCTCGGGCCGCAGCGCCATCGTGGCCATGCTGCGCCAGAAGGCCCGGCCGTACCTGTTCTCCAACTCATTGGCCCCCTCGATCGTCGCGGCGACCCTGACGGCCCTGGACATGGTGGAGAACTCGGGAGAGTTGCGCAGCCGCCTCTTCGAGAACGCGGCCCTCTTCCGCAGCAGGATGATTGAGGAAGGTTTTGAGCTGCTTGAGGGTGAGCACGCCATCATCCCGGTGATGTTCGGCGACGCCGTCATGGCGGCCAGGGTGGCGGACCGCATGCTGGATGACGGCGTCTTCGTCACCGCCTTCAGCTATCCCGTGGTCCCGAAGGATGCCGCCCGCATCCGCGTCCAGTTGTCCGCCGCCCACAGCCCGGAAGACGTGGAGCGCTGCGTCCGGGCATTCGTGGCGAGCCGTGCGGCTATTGCCGGCCAGGGCAGCTAGAAAGTACGACGGCGACGGGCCCTGTTCTGCGAGGATGTTGCCATGGCGGCGAATTATGACGTGGTAATCGTTGGCGGCGGCATTGCCGGACTCTCCCTTGCTTCGGCCCTGGCGGGGGAGTGTTCTGTTGCCGTGGTGGAGGCCGAACAGGAGCTGGCCTACCACTCGTCCTCCCGCTCCGCCCGCCAGCTCATCCCCAGCTACGGTCCGGACATCGTGCAGGAGCTCACCCTCCGGACCCTGGAGCTGATGGCAGCACGGGACGCCGAGCTGAAATCCGGCCACGTGTTGTCGCCGCGTGGATTTATGCTGATCGGTTCGGTGGCAGACGTAGCGGCCAAAGCCAGCGGCCAGATGGAACCCATCAGCCACCCGGCTGCCATGGCACTCTGCCCGGTCCTGCGTCCGGAATGGTTCGAAGCCGCCGGCTTCGACTCGGGTTCGTTCGCCTGTAACGCACCCCTCCTCATCGAGGATCATCGGCAGCGCGCCATGGCCGCCGGAGCTGACATCATCACCGGCGCCCCGGTACATTCTGCACAGCCTCTCGGCAGCGGTTGGCAGATCGGGGCCGGGCAGGAAGCACTTCATGCCGGAGTGATGGTCAATGCTGCCGGAGCGTGGGCTGACGAACTGGCTGTTATCAGTGGTGTGGAGCGGCTGGGCCTGCAGCCGTACCGGCGCACCGCGGCCATCGTCGACGTCGAAAATCCCCTGGCTCCGGCCTCACCGATGGTTGCCGCGGCGGATGACACTTTCTACTTCCGGCCGGAGGACGGCGGTGTGCTGATCTCCCCGTCGGAGTCCCAGCCCAGCGGTCCGGAGGATGCCCGGCCGCGGGCGGCGGACGTCGACGGCGTGGTGAACAGGCTTAACCAGGCAACCACGTTGGGGATCACGGGTGTTCGCCGCGCCTGGACCGGCCTGCGTACCTCGCCTGCAGATGGGATACCGGTGGTGGGCTTCGACGCCGAGGCACGCGGCTTTTTCTGGTTGGCCGGCCAAGGGGGCTACGGTTTCCAGACGTCCTCGGCGATCGCCGAATTCGCGGCAAACCTAATCCTCGGCCGCGGTGCCGGTGGGGGTGCGCGTCCGGAATCCCGGACGGCACAACTGCTGGGTCCGGCCCGGTTGTCGATCCGACGCTGAAGAATGTCCCTATGAGCACTCTGATCAACAACATCGGCGAATTGATGACCCAGGATGCCGACGGCCGCATCCTCCACAACGCAGCGGTGGTGTTTGAGGGCGAACGCATTTCCTGGATCGGTTCCGCAGCCACTGCCCCGCCGGCGGACGAGGCCGTGGACGCCGGCGGCCGGGCCGTCCTGCCGGGGTGGGTGGACTCCCACACGCACCTGGTGTTCGCCGGCGACCGCACCGCCGAATTCACCGCCAGGATGGCCGGAGAGGAATACACCGCAGGAGGCATTGCGGTGACCACGGGCGCCACCCGGGCCACTTCCGACTTCGATCTGACCCGCCTGCTGCTGGGCCGCGTGGCGGAAGCAGCCTCGCTGGGCACCACCTACATCGAAACCAAGACCGGCTATGGGCTGGACGTCGAGCACGAGGCCAGGAGTGCCCGGATCGCATCCACCGTGGTCGACGAGGTGACGTTCCTGGGCGCCCATCTCGTTCCTAAGGGTATCTCCGCCGAGGACTATGTTGACCTGGTCTGCGGTCCCATGCTGCAGGCCGTCCGGCCCTACGTTTCCTGGGCCGATGTCTTCTGCGAAACCGGAGCTTTCGACGCCGAGCAGTCCCGGCGGGTCCTTGAGGCCTGCAAGGCTGCCGGACTTGGCCTGCGTGTGCATGGCAACCAGCTGGGCGAGGGACCGGGTGTCCAGCTGGCCGTCGAGTTCGCCGCTGCCAGCGTGGACCACGTCAACTACCTGTCAGACGCCGATTTCGACGCCCTCGCCGGCAGCTGGTCAGGGGGCAGCCGCGGGACAGTAGCAACATGCCTCCCGGCCTGTGACCTGTCCACCCGCCAGCCGTTGGCTCCCGCCCGCCGTCTCCTCGATTCCGGTGTTCCGGTGGCACTGGCCTCCAACTGCAACCCGGGCACTTCCTACACCAGTTCCATGGCCTACTGCGTCACCACGGCGGTGCTGCAGATGGGCCTGTCGGTAGCGGAAGCAGTGCGCGCTGCCACGTACGGTGGCGCGCTGGCCCTGCACCGGGAAACGGGTGAGGACGTTGATGGTGCACGCGCAGTGGGTTCGTTGGCCGTGGGACACCGGGCGGACCTGCAGATGCTTAACGCACCGTCAGCCACGCATCTTGCCTACCGGCCGGGGATGCCACTGACTTACGCGGTCTGGCGCGCCGGCGCCCGTACGCCCCTGCACGCCGGCCAGTCCAGGCGCTGAGCTGCTGCCGGGCCTGCCCGGTGCCATTTTCGTTCCCCCGGTTGCCGTCACTTCGGCGTCCGCAGCTGACTGCTGCCCATTTCTGAAATGTTCGCCATGATTCTTGTTAGATAGTTCTTGCTCGTTTACTGTTTGTATCAGTCAGAATACGTCATCGACGTTTCATTCTGACGTCACTTACGGCCGTTAAGGAGCACTCTCATGACGCAAGGCACGCCAGGAGCATTCATGGAGGAGGAACTCACCTCCCAGCCCGAGATGTGGCAGCGTGCCATTGCCCAAGCGGCACGCGAGGAGCTCCTGCCCGCGGACGGCGAGCGCGTGGCGGTGGTTGGCTGCGGCACGTCATGGTTCATGGCCCAGAGCTACGCCCAGGCGCGCGAATCCAAGGGCAAGGGCCTGACCGACGCCTTCGCCGCCTCGGAAGCCTTCCTGAACAGCAACAGCCCGGTACGTACTTACGACGCCGTTATCGCCATTACGCGTTCCGGCACCACCACGGAAGTACTCGAGCTGCTGGGCGCGCTCAAGGGGAAAGTCCGCACCATTGCCCTGATCGGTGACCTCCAGTCGCCCATCGTCGGCCTCGCCGATGCGGTGATTGGGCTGCCTTACGCGGATGAGCAGTCCGTGGTCCAGACCCGCTTCGCCACTTCGGCCCTTGCCTACCTGTTGGCCAGCCTGGGGGAGGACCTGGACGAGGCGGTGGCCGAGGCCCGTGCCGCCGTCGTTGAACCCACCTCGCCAGAGCTCCTGGAAGCAGGGCAGTTCACCTTCCTTGGCCGCGGCTGGACGGTTGGCCTGGCCTATGAGGCGGGCCTGAAGATGCGTGAAGCAGTGCAGGACTGGACGGAATCGTACCCGGCCATGGAATACCGGCATGGCCCCATTTCCATAGCGTGCCCGGGGCGGGTTACCTGGCTTTTCGGAGAGCAGCCGGAGGGCCTGGACCAGGACATGGCGGCCACCGGAGCGCTTTATATCAACACCGGCAAGCACCCTTTGGCCGAGCTTGCCCGGGTCCATAAGGTGACCCTGGACCGGGCCCGGGCCCGTGGACTCAATCCGGACCTGCCGCGCAACCTGACGCGTTCGGTTATCCTCGGCGACTCAGCCTAGGAAGCGGCATGATCCTTGGTGCCGCAGAGTCCGCAGTGCTCGCGTTCGACGTCGGCGGCACGGATCTTAAAGCGGGCATTATCAATACTGACGGCAGCGTCCTTGGGATGCGCCGGGTTCCCACCCCGCGCGATCCGGACCGCCCGGCCGACGCCATCCTGGACCGGCTGGCCGAACTGGCCGGGGACCTGGCAGCCGAATTTCCTGAGACCACGATTGCGGCAGCGGGCGTCATTGTGCCGGGAATCGTAGATGAAGTGGCCGGCATTGGCAGCTACTCGGCCAACCTGGGCTGGCGGAACTACCCGTTCGCCGCAGAGGCAGGGCGCCGGCTGGGAGTCCCGGTGGCCTTTGACCATGATGTCCGCTCGGCCGCTGCAGTGGAACACCGGTATGGCGACTCGCGGGAATTTGGCGACGTGGTGTTCATGGTGGTCGGCACCGGCATCGCGGCGGCTGTTTTCTCGGGTGGGCACCTGGTGACTGCAGGCGGCTTCGCGGGGGAACTGGGACATGCCCTGGTACCGGTACCGGACGGTGCCGGCAGCACCATCCTTGAAGCCGTAGGTTCCGCCGGCGGCATTGCCGGACGCTACCGCGCGGCAACGGGTGAAGTGGTGGCCGGGGCCAGGGACGTGCTGGAGCGCGGACGCTCCGGAGATGCTGTGGCGGCCCGGATCTGGGCGGATGCAGTAGACGCGCTGGCGTTCACCATCTGCCAGTGTGTCAGCATCATCGGCACCGAGGCAGTGGTGATCGGTGGCGGCCTGGCTGAAGCCGGCGAGGAACTCCTGGAACCCATCCGGAAGCGCGTGGACGCGTCATTGAACTTCCACCGCCGTCCGGTGATCCTCCGAGCCAGGCTGGGCCAGGACGCCGGGCTTCTCGGCGCCGGCCTGAACGCCCGCAAGCTGCTGGCGGACCCGGGGCGGGCGCGCCGTAAAGGGGGCGGTCGGTGAATCGGATTATTACCGTGACTCCGAACCCTGCGGTGGATGTGACCTATCACGTGGCGGGAATCGTCCCTGGCGGAAGCCACCGTGTGGAGGCGCCGCAGAGCCACGCCGGAGGCAAAGGCATCAACGTCGCCAGGGTGGCCCACCAATTGGGCAGCAACGTCCTGGCCATTGCGCCTTGCGGTGGCAGCACGGGCACGGAATTTTCTGCGGACATTGCCGGTTCCGGAGTTCCGCACCGTCTGGTCCAGGTGCAGGTTCCCATGCGCCGCAGCGTTGCCTTGGTGGACACCGAGGGCGGGCAAACCACCATCTTCAACGAAGCCGGCCGGCCGCTCCGGCCCGAGGACTGGCGGAGGCTGGCAGACGCCGTCGTGGCCGGTCTCAGCGGTGAGGACGGTTATCCGCCCGGCGTGCTGGTGGGCGCCGGAAGCCTCCCACCAGGGGCGCCTGCCGATTTCTACGCTTCGCTCGTGGCACTGGCCGCAATGGCCGGGATTCCGGCGATCATCGACACCTCAGGGCCAGGTATCCTCTCGGCTGCGGCAGCCGGTGCGGACCTCCTCAAGCCCAACATCGACGAACTGCTTGAAGCTACAGGTGAAACAGACCCCGTCCCTGCCGCCCGGAGGCTCCTTGCCCTCGGCGCCCGGCGCGTGCTGGCAAGCGCCGGGGAACAGGGGATGCTCCTGTTTGATGCAGCCATGCCTGGCCAGTACCTCACGGCACGGCTTCCCAAGCCACTGACCGGCAACCCCACAGGGGCCGGAGACGCGGCCGTGTCCGCTGCCGCCGTCATGCGGGCCCGCGGCGATACCAACGCCGAGGCACTTCTCCGGGCAGCGACGGCCTGGTCCGCAGCCGCCGTTCTGATGCCTGCCGCCGGTGAGATATCACCGTCGTTCCGGGACTTTGAAAGTCAGCTCATTCTGTCCCGGAAGGACACCGTATGACCCTGGTCAATACCCGTGAGCTGGTCCAGGATGCTGCCGCCCGTGGCACCGGACAAGGAGCGTTCAACATTATCCACCTCGAAACGCTGGAGGGGTTGGTAGCCGGTGCAGAGGCGGCTGGCCTGCCGCTGATCCTGCAGGTCTCCGAGAACTGCGTGGCCTATCACGGCGGGCTTGAACCTCTCGCTGCAGCAGCACTGGCAGTCGCCAGGGAAGCGGCGGTTCCGGTGGCGCTGCATCTAGATCACGCAGAGTCCGAAGAACTGGCGGTGCAGGCGGTGGAGCTGGGGTTCGGATCGGTGATGTACGACGGCGCCAGGCTGGCATATGCGGCAAACGTCGCCGCTACCCGGCGCATCGTGGAATACGCCCACGCCAGGGGTGTTTACGTCGAGGCGGAGCTGGGCGCGATCGGCGGAAAGGACGGCGCCCACGCGCCCGGGGTGCGGACGGATCCGGCCGAAGCGGCGCAGTTCGTGGCAGCTACCGGTGTGGACGCGCTCGCAGTAGCAGTTGGCTCTTCGCACGCCATGACCCGCCGCGACGCCACACTGGACCTTGCCCTGATAGCCAGGCTGCGGGACGCATCGGCGGTTCCGCTGGTGCTTCATGGCTCGTCCGGAGTGCCAGATGACGTGCTCGTGGCAGCAATTCGCGCCGGCATGACTAAAATTAATGTATCCACTCACCTCAACGGGTTCTTCACGCGCGCCGTGCGGAACTACCTTGACGGCCATCCGGACGTGGTGGACTCGCGGACGTACTTAAAAGCAGGCCGGGAAGCATTGGTGCCGGAGGCCGCACGCTTGTTAACACTCTTTGCGAAAACCACATAGTCCACACCCGGAGGTAGTGATGACACGCACCGAAAGACTCACCGCAATCCTGGATCTCCTGGCTGTTTCAGGCCAGGTGGACGTTGAGGACATTGTCACGCGCCTCGGGGTTTCGCCGGCAACAGCGCGCCGCGACCTGGACAGCCTGGCCAAGCAGCGGCTCCTCAGCCGCACCAGGGGTGGGGCAACCACGGGAGTGGTGTCCTATGACCTTCCCGGCCGGTACAACAGGGACGACCACGCCCAAGCCAAACACCAGATCGCACTGGCAGCCTCGGCCCTGATTAAGCCCGGCGCGGTGATCGGACTCAGCGGTGGAACCACCAGCACAGCCCTGGCGCAGGTGCTTGCCACCCGGCCGGACCTGAACACCACCTCCCAGCGGGCAACGCTGACGGTGGTTACGAATGCCATCAACATCGCCTCCCAGCTGGCTGTCCGGCCCAACATCAAGATCATGGTCACCGGCGGGATCCTCAACCCCCGCTCCTACGAGCTGGTGGGGCCCTACACGGACATCATCATGGAGAAGGTAGCGCTGGATATTGCCTTCGTTGGAGTCAACGGCATCGATCCGGAGTTCGGACCCACCATCACTGATGAAGGCGAAGCCTCCGTCAACGCCCTGATGGCCCGGCGTGCGTCAATTTCCTACGTCCTGGCTGATTCCTCGAAGGTGGGGAAGAGGGCGTTCGCTACCATGGCCGGCTACGAATTCCGCCGGTTAATTACCGATGCCGGGATATCCGCCAGCGACAAGGAAGCCTTTGAAGCCGGGGGCACCGAGGTGATCCTGGCTCCCACCGACTCAGAGCAGGACTGACCCGCCTCTGCCGGCGCTCCCACACCACCGGCATAAAGCTCCTTCAGCGAACTGCCGGGTAGAACAGGCAAGATGGGAACATGCTGGTTACGTCCCGCCGTCGGTTGCGGTTTGAAGTCTGGATTGTCCTTGGCCTCTCGCTGGGCCAGTCAGCCGTGTATTCAGTGGTCCAGTTGCTGGACAAGATGAGCCGGGCTCCCTTGGCGGAGGGAACGTCCACCCTGAACCGCTCGCAAAGCAGCCGGGAGTACTTTGACCTGACCTACCAGCTGCTTGACATCATCTTCGCGCTGGTGCCGGTGGCGCTGGTGCTGTTCTTCCTTAGCTCCGAGCGGCAGGGATCTGTTGCGGGCCTGGCCCCGGGTGCTGTCTCAAGAACTGCCCCGGGCATGCCTGCCCAGCCGACTCCGGGGCTGGAGAAAGGCAATTTGCCGTCGGTATTCCGCCGGCTCGGCATGGACGCCACCAGGCCATGGCGGGACCTCCTGCAGGGCGCCGGCCTCGCTGCGCTGATCGGGATTCCTTCGCTGGGCCTGTATGCCGCCGGCAGGGCGCTGGGAATCACCACGGCCATCATCCCCAGCGCGCTGGACGCCTATTGGTGGACCGTTCCCGTTCTGGTCCTCTCCGCTGTCAGGCACGCGCTTGTTGAAGAGGTCATTGTGGTGGCGTATCTCCTGGACCGGTTCGGCCGGTTCGGCTGGAGCGTGCCGCTGGCCATCCTGCTGAGCTCCGTGCTGCGCGGCAGCTACCACCTCTACCAGGGCTTCGGGCCGTTCATCGGCAATGTGGTGATGGGCGTTATCTTCGCCTGGCTATACACCAGAACCGGGCGGGTCATGCCGCTGATTGTCGCCCATGCCCTGCTGGACATCGTGGCATTCGTGGGGTTCAGCCTGATAGGGAGTGCGATGGGGCTCGGCTGAGTTATCGCTAGGCCCGTTAAGCGAATCGGCCGCCGGCTGCGGGTGGCATCGTTGGCACCCGCAACAGGCGGCCGAAGTATTGGAGATGGTCAGATGGTCACGGCGCCGGATGCTGTTTCGAACGTGACAGACAGGATACCGGGGGTACCGTGCGGTGCCATCCAGTCGACGGAAACGTCCTCAAGTGGCTTCTCCACCGGTTCGCCCAGCCACTCGGTGACGCGTTCGGCGGAACCGGCGATGGTGAGGCTGGACATCTTAACGTTGCTCTCGTACGCATTGGACGGGTGCAGGGCGGGATCACCCTCCCACTTGAGCAGGTACGGCACCTGGGGATCGGCAATGAGTCCCAGGATTCCGATCTGCTTCCATACGAGTTCGCGGCCATCCGGGAACTTGCGGTTGCCGTTCACGGCGGAGCGGCCCAGCCTGGCCTCAAAAGGAGTCAGGTCCTCCACTTCGACGCACCATCCCATCCAGCCGCCGCCGGCGGCGGAGCGGGCGCGGACGGCCTGGCCAAAGGGGGCCTTGTCTGATGCAGGGTGGTCAAGCACTTCCACTACTTCTAGGTACTTGTGGCCGGCCAGCGGAAAAATCATGTTCCGGGTGCCAAAGCGGGGGTGGACTCCGCCCTTCACAGCGTCGACCCCCAGTGCAGCGGAGATGCGTTCGGTGGTGGCAGCGAGGCCATCGTGTTCACAGGCGTAAGAGACGTGATCCATGCGCATGCCTTCATCTTGGCACTTTGTGATCGGGCTCTCAGCTAAGGGTACCCTTAGCGGCTTACTCGTCTAGGCATTGGGAGAAAGTTCGTCACAATTCTGGTCATCCTACTGACTGCTTCCTACACTGGGTCCAGGTCATGAGTGCCAGCGTTTTGCCCCGGCTTGCTGGCCGGCAACCCTCCATCCGCGGTGGGGTGCCCCGGGTGAAGACCGGGCTGTCCGGCAACCGCCGGGTGGCAAGCGCGCCCCGGCCCATGATGGGACCGGGCATTCTCCAGGAGCTTTAATGTCCAATGCATGGTCCTTCGAAACCCGCCAGATCCACGCAGGCCAGGAGCCGGACGCCGCAACCGGCGCCAGGGCACTGCCCATCTACCAGACCACCTCGTTCGTCTTCCCGTCCGCCGAAAGCGCGGCCAACCGCTTTGCCCTCAGCGAGCTTGCACCGATTTACACCCGGATCGGAAACCCCACCCAGGACGCGGTCGAACAGCGCATCGCCAGCCTTGAAGGCGGTCTTGGCGCCTTGCTGCTGAGCTCCGGCCAGGCGGCGGAAACCTTTGCCATCCTCAACGTCGCCGAGGCCGGCGATCACGTGGTGGCCAGCCCCAGCCTCTACGGCGGCACGTACAACCTCCTGGCGCACACGCTCAAGCGCTTCGGCATCTCCGTGACGTTCGTAGAGGATCCGGACAACCTGGACCAATGGCGTGACGCCGTCCAGGACAACACCAAGCTTTTCTTCGGCGAGGTCGTGTCCAACCCCCGCCAGGACGTGTTGGACATCGAAGGTGTCGCTGCCGTGGCGCATGCCGCCGGGGTGCCGCTCATCGTGGACAACACCCTCTCCACGCCCTACCTGATCCGTCCCATCGAATGGGGCGCCGACATCGTGGTGCATTCCGCCACCAAGTACCTCGGCGGGCACGGCACGGCAATCGCCGGTGTCATCGTCGATTCCGGGAACTTCGACTTCGGCAAGGACCCTGAGCGCTTCCCCGGATTCAACACCCCGGACCCCAGCTACAACGGCCTGGTGTACGCCCGTGACCTCGGCGTCAACGGCATCCTCGGCGCCAACCTGTCCTACATCCTCAAGGCCCGCGTCCAGCTGCTCCGCGACCTCGGTTCTGCTGTGGCTCCGTTCAACGCCTTCCTCATCGCCCAAGGGCTGGAAACACTGAGCCTGCGCGTGGAACGCCATGTTGCCAACGCCACCGCCGTGGCGAACTGGCTGGAGGCGAGGTCCGACGTCGAATCGGTCGCCTATGCCGGCCTGCCGTCCAGCCCCTGGTTCGAGCGCGGGCAGAAATACGGTCCGCGCGGAACCGGCGCAATCGTCGCCTTCAACCTTGCCGGTGGGGCCGAGGCAGGCAAGGCGTTTGTTGATGCGCTGGAGCTGCACTCCCACGTGGCAAACATCGGGGACGTACGCTCCCTGGTGATCCATCCGGCATCGACAACCCACAGCCAGCTTTCCCCGGAGCAGCAGGCAGTAGCCGGGGTGACCCCCGGACTGGTCAGGCTCTCTGTCGGCCTGGAGCACATCGATGACATCCTCGCAGACCTTGAGTCCGGCTTCAGGGCAGCCAAGGAAGCCTGAGTTCCCGCAGCACAAAGGCGGAGCGTACGTCAAAAACGTCATACGCTTCGCCTTTTTGCTGCCCTGTTTCGTAGAATCGTGGCAGGTCATGAGTGCCAGCAACAGCCCCGGCTTGCTGGCCGGCAACCCTCCTTCGCGGCGGGGTGCCCCGGGTGAAGACCTGGCCTGACGTCAGCCGACGCCAGGCAATCGCGAAGAAAAGGCACCACTCATGACGATTACCGTCTCCCGCACTGCCGCTGCCGGCGCAGTACCCGCCGCCGGGCAGCTTGACGGGACCCTCCGCTACCACTCCATCGGCGGGCTGGACCTCGAAGGCGGAGGCCACCTCCCGGACGTCATCCTGGCTTATGAGACCTGGGGCCGGCTCAATGAGGACCGAAGCAACGCCGTCCTCATCGAGCATGCCCTGACCGGCAGCACCCACGTCACCCGGGGCGGCAGCGACGAAGAAGGCTGGTGGGAGCAGCTTGCCGGTCCCGGGGCGCCGGTGGATACGGACCGTTTCTTCGTTGTGTCGGTCAACATTGTGGGCGGCTGCTACGGATCTACTGGTCCCGCGTCGCCTGCTCCGGACGGCTTGCCCTGGGGTTCCCGCTTCCCGTTAATAACCCTGCGTGACAGCACCGAGGCGGAAGCGCGGTTGGCGGACCAGTTGGGGATCGATTCCTGGTACGCCGTGATCGGCGGATCCATGGGAGGCGCCCGCGCCCTGGAATGGGCAGTGACGTACCCGCAGCGGGTCCAACGCTGCGGCGTGATCTCGATCGGAGCGGCCAGCACCGCCGAGCAGATCGCTTTTGCTCAGGCGCAGACGCTGGCCATCCGCCAGGATCCCCACTTCAGGGGCGGCGACTACTACGACGGTGCGCAGCCCGAAGCCGGGCTGGCTCTGGCACGCAGGATCGCCCACATCACCTACCGTTCGGCACTGGAACTTAACAGCAGGTTCGGGCGGGAGGCGCAGGAGCCGGAATCTCCCCTGCAACAGCAGGCGTTGGGGGAGCGGGGCCGCTACCAGGTGGAAAGCTACCTTGATCACCAGGGAACGAAGCTGGTTAAGCGGTTCGACGCCAACAGCTACATCGCCATAACAGAGTCCCTGATGAGCCACGACATATGCCGGAACAGGGGCGCCCTGCCGGATGTCCTCCGGCGGGTGACTGCCAAATTCTTCATTGCCGCTGTAGATTCCGACCGGCTGTATTTCCCGGAGCAGTCCCAGGAACTGGCCAGGGCACTGCCTGGCAATGTTCCGGTGCATGTCATCTCAGCGCCCATTGGGCATGACGGCTTCCTGACGGAAATCGGCCAGCTGGACCGGGAGCTACGGAAGCATCTCTCGGCCTAAGCCCGGCCAGGCCAAGACGGCAGGAACGGTCCGCTAGCCCTTCATGATTTCGTCACGCTGGGCCATATAGTCCTCCATGGCCAGTTCACCGGCACTGAACTTCGCGTCGAGCTCCGCAAGCTTCCGGGCGCGGTAGCCCTGTGGAGCGGACGGAACAGCAGGAGCCGGCGGCACCACGGGCGGCTGGGAGTCCCGTGGATTGGGTGTTGCCTGCTGCGGGGGAAGCTGTTCAGCCGCCGGCGCATCCTGCCACGCGGGAATGATGGGCGGCAGGTCTTGCCGGGGCTGGATCTGGCGGTAGGGACCTGCGAAGTAGTCCTGCTGCGTGTAGCCGTCCCGGTGCTGGGGCTGCCCGGGGGCGCCAGGGCCGTTGGCCGGGCCGCCGAATTCGCTGGGCGCGCCGGGCCCGCCGAAGTACCGCTCGTTCCGGCCCTTGGTGGAGCGCCGGTACCAGCGCATCAGGAACGGGATCAGGATGGACAGGATAATAATCCAGAAAAACAGGGAACTCACGGTGCCTGACCTCTCATCGGTGTACTCCCAGTTTAGTCCCGCAGAACTGTCCCGGAGTCTCTCAGCGGTGAGCCACCTCGTCGCTTCCCTTCGGGCCTTCCCCCGAACCCAGGGGAACACCCGGACCAAAGACCGGGCCCGGCGTCGGGCGTTTCGCGGTGATTCCGTCACCGGAGGAGCGGTTCCGTAGCCTCCGGAGCACCCATGGGACAAAGTACTCCCTGGCCCACACGAGGTCATTGGAACGGGCCTCCCGCCAACTGCGCGGTGGCAGCGGCTTCGGTGCCAGCGGCTCCAGCGAGTGCTGGACGTTCAGCGAATCCAGCACCATGGCCGCAATAGTGTGGTGGCCCAAAGGGGAGAAGTGCAGCCGGTCGACGTCCCACATCTGCGGATCGCTCAGCTGGCGCAACGACCACATATCGGCAATGACCGCGTCGTGGCGCGCGGCGACGGTGCGCAGGTTTTCGTTGTAAATCGCCACCTTGCTGCGGACCCGGCTCAACACCGATGATCCGGTGTCGGGGCCATTGAACAGGACCACGGTGGCGCCGGTCGTGACCAGGATCTGCACCACCGAGTCCAGCTTCGCGGCCAGGGCGTCAGGGTCGCCGCCGGGCCGGATGAGGTCGTTCCCGCCAGCAGAAACCGTCACCAGATCCGGCTTCAGCGCGAGACAGGGTGCCAGCTGCTGGTCCACAATCTGCTGCAGCAGGCGTCCGCGGACGGCCAGGTTGGCGTAGGCGAAGTCTTCATGGCCCCTGCTGAGTTCCTCTGCCACACGATCGGCCCAGCCGCGATACGCTCCGGGCCGGGAAGGGTCGGGATCGCCAATCCCTTCCGTAAAGGAATCCCCGAGGGCAACGTAGCGGCTCCAGGGATGGGTTGGGATGGCTTCCAAATCGCTCACGCCCCTATCCTGCCTTCTACACTTCAAGCTACGCCACCGTAGGTTGTTACCCGCGGGTAACTGTAAGAATGGGAACCATGACAAACGCCCACGTATTTCCTGATCCAGTTGTTGTGTGGTCCCAGCCGGAAGCCGACCGCGCAGGGAAGCCCCTGCTGGTGCTGCTGCACGGTTATGGTGCCAATGAACACGACCTGCTGAGCCTCGTGGACATGCTTCCCGCCGGGTTCGCCGTCGCCTCAGTGCGTGCGCCCATAGCCATGGGCGCAGGATTCACCTGGTTCCCGCTGACAGGCAACGTGGACTACTCGTTGGACGCAGTGAAAAAGGCGGCAGAGCACGTGCAGGACTGGCTGGATACAGTCAGGGGCAACCACCCCTCAGTGACCCTGCTCGGATTCTCTATGGGCATGGCCATGGCCACCACGCTGCTGCGCTTCCGGCCCACGGACTATGCCGCCGTCGTCGGACTTTCCGGGTTCGTGGTGAATGCGGGCGGGGATCCTGACTTCCGCGACGACCAACTGGACGGAAAGGTGCCGTTATTCTGGGGCCGGGACCAGCAGGATCCGGTGATCACGGCGGACAAGATCGAATACACGATGGGCTGGGTCCGGAACCACGTCAAGCTCACTAAGGTGCTGTACACCGGCATGTGGCACGGCATCAACCAGCAGGAAATCGGCCACGTGTCGGAGTTCCTCACCCACGAGGTCCTGAAACCCTGACGACGGCGGCCCGGCAGGGGAGGCAGTGCCTTCTCCGCCGGGACGACGGGTCAGTCCGCGGCGGGAGCGGAGATACGCACCGTCCGGCCGTTGACAGTGACGGTATCGCCGTCGTGCAGCTGGCGGCCGCGCCGCTCATCGATCTCGCCGTTGACCTTTACCAGCCCGTTCTTTATCAGCTCGGCCGCTTCCACTCCGTCTTCCACCAGGTCAGCCAGCTTCAGCAGCTGGCCAAGCCGGATCATATTGTCCCGCAGAGGAATTTCTTCAGTCGTGTTTACTTCATTGGTGTCTTCATCCATGCCCATACAAACCATCATGCCCGAGACCTGGTCCCGCCCGTGACCGCGCGTGCACTCCCTGCTTTGGCCGGCCTGCCGCTCGCAGTGGCAGCCGGGCTCGCCATCCCTGTCCAGGCCAGGATCAACGGGGCGTTGGGCGTACGGCTCAATGATGGCTTGGGTGCCGCCGTCGTCAGTTTCAGCACGGGGCTGCTGCTGATGCTGGTGGTTTCGTTCGTGTTGCCGGCCGGGCGGGCAAGCCTGGTCCGCGTCCTGCCGGCCATCCGGAACCGGGCCTTTCCCCGCATCTACGTCCTGGCCGGCACCATCGGTGCGCTGTTCGTCTTTGCCCAGTCCTTCACGGTCGGGATCATCGGAGTGGCACTGTTCACGGTGGCGACAGTCACCGGCCAGACGGTCAGCGGACTCCTGGTGGACAGCATGGGGATCGGGCCGGCCGGCCGAAGACGCCTCACACGGATCCGGCTCCTGGGCTGCTTCCTGACGGTTGCGGCCGTACTGCTGGCCGTGTCGCCGCGGTTAGGGACCGTAGGTGCCGGAGGTGCTGCAGTGGCTTCCGACGGCGGTCCGGAAGCAGGCGGGCTGGCTGCCCTTCTGCTGGTGCTGCTTTTGCCGGTGCTGGCCGGTTTCATGATGAGTTTTCAGCAGGCAATGAACGGTACGGCCACCATGCACTACGGCAGCCCACTGGCCGCCACCCTGATCAACTTCGTCACCGGAGCCGCGGTGCTCTGGATCGCATGGCTGGTTAAACTCGCAACCACAGGCGCCGGCAACCCGCTGCCGGGGGAGTGGTGGTATTACCTTGGCGGCCCCACGGGATGCATCTTCATTGGGATAGGTGCCCTGCTGGTCCGCAGCCTGGGCGTCCTGCTCACCGGGCTGGGCATGATCGCCGGCCAACTGGTCGGTTCCCTGGCCCTGGACCTGGTGATTCCCACAGCCGGAACTGTGGTGGCACCGGCAACAGTGGCCGGCACCCTGCTGACGCTGGCGGCTATTGTCCTCGCCACACTGCCCTGGCCGCGGGGAGCTTTCAGGCGCCGTGGGCCGGTAGGCTAAGACACGCAGGTTTTCTGCAGTATGTCCCACGCACCTCCCCGCCTGCATTTCGCCGGATCCGGGGCCAGAACCACGGACCGCACCCAGCGGCCCTGTAGAAATCGGAGTCTCCTTATGGCAGCAAAATCCGTCCTCGACCAGGTCATTTCCCTCTCCAAGCGGAGGGGCTTCGTGTTCCAGGCCGGTGAGATCTACGGAGGCTCGCGTTCTGCCTGGGATTACGGGCCCCTTGGTGCCGAGCTCAAGGAAAACATCAAGCGCCAGTGGTGGCAGTCCATGGTCCGTGGCCGTGAAGACGTAGTCGGCCTGGATTCCTCGGTGATCCTGCCCCGCCAGGTCTGGGAAGCCTCCGGCCACGTGGAGGTCTTCTCCGACCCGCTGGTGGAATGCCTTTCGTGCCACAAGCGCTACCGCGCGGACCACCTCGAAGAAGAGTACGAGGAAAAGAAGGGTCGCCCCGCGGAAAACGGGCTCAAGGACATCGCCTGCGCCAACTGCGGTACCCGCGGTGAATGGACCGAGCCCCAGGAGTTCTCCGGGTTGCTCAAGACCTTCCTTGGTCCGGTAGCCAACGAAGAAGGGATGCACTACCTGCGCCCGGAAACCGCGCAGGGCATCTTCGTCAACTTCAACAACGTCCTCACCACGGCCCGGAAGAAGCCGCCGTTCGGCATCGGCCAGATCGGCAAGTCCTTCCGCAACGAGATCACGCCTGGAAATTTCATTTTCCGCACCCGCGAGTTCGAGCAGATGGAAATGGAATTCTTCGTCGAGCCCGGCACGGACGAAGAATGGCACAAGTACTGGATGAACGAGCGCATGTCCTGGTACACCGGGCTGGGCCTGCGGGAAGAAAACCTCCGCTTCTTCGAGCACCCGCTGGAGAAGCTGAGCCACTACTCCAAGGGCACTACGGACATCGAATACCGTTTTGGTTTCCAGGGCTCGGAGTGGGGCGAGCTGGAAGGCATCGCCAACCGTACGGACTTCGACCTCTCCACGCATGCGAAGGCCTCGGGCACGGACCTGAGCTACTTTAACCAAGCCACCAATGAACGCTACGTTCCGTACGTGATCGAGCCGGCCGCCGGCCTGACCCGTTCCTTCATGGCCTTCCTCATTGACGCCTACACCGAGGACGAGGCCCCCAACGCCAAGGGCGGCGTTGACGTCCGCACCGTCCTGAAGCTGGACCCGCGGCTGGCTCCGGTCAAGGCTGCTGTCCTGCCGCTGAGCCGCAATGAGGACCTGTCCCCGAAGGCCAAGGCATTGGGCGCCCAGCTACGCAAAAACTGGAACATCGACTTCGATGACGCCGGTGCCATCGGTCGCCGCTACCGCCGCCAGGATGAGATCGGCACGCCGTTCTGCATCACCGTCGACTTCGACACCCTCGAAGACCAGGCCGTCACCATCCGTGAACGGGACACCATGGCGCAGGAACGCGTGTCCCTGGACAAGGTGGAAGGCTACCTGGCCGCACGACTGATCGGCGCCTGAGCAATGGGCATTGAATACCGTGAATGGCGCGACGGCGATGACCTCGCGCTGCTGGAAATCTGGGGCGATCCGGAAACCCACCAGGCGGGCCAGTTCCGTGGGGCACTCACCGTCTCCTCGTCCGGCTCTGCAGGTTCCCCGTGGCGCCGCTGCATTGTGGCCGAGGACGTGGTGGACGGCATCGGTATCCCGGTGGCGGCCGGCGTCGTCTATGAGGCATCCCTGCACCCCGAGCGCCTGTGGGCCTACATCGAGGTGGCGCGGGACCACCGCCGTGCCGGCGTCGGCGCCACGCTGCTGACCATGCTGCGCCGCGAAGCGCAGGAGTCGCCGTCGGGTGTTTCGCGGCTGCGGGCCAAGGTGCAGCCGGGAACTCCGGGCGCCGCCTTCGCTGAAGCTTTCGGGCTGACGCCGATCCAGCGTTCGCGCCTCGTTGTGGTGGATGCGGCGGCCCTTCGCCTGCCGGTCTTCCCCTCCTCCGGTGACGCCGGGGGCGGACTGACCAACGACGAAGACGCCGGCTCCGACGTCGTGATGGACCTCGCCACCGGCTCGGTGGAACTCACTGATGTAGTGGGCCGGTATTACAGCTCCATCCACGGCTGGGATTCTCCCGGTGCGCTGAGCATCGGGCAGGTCCAAAAGCTGTTCCTGGACGAGCTCACCGGAGCGCATGGCGCGATCGTGCTGCGCGCGCGGCCCGAATCAGCCTTCGGAAGCTCCGTCGCCCCTACCAAAAAGGGCCGGATCCGTGCCTTTGCCGTGAGCTACGCAGAGGCAGGCCAGGTGGAAGAAGCCCCAGGGACGGGGCAGCCCACGGACGTCTTCATCGGCCATGAGCCTGATCTTGATTCCGAGGACGCTGCGGAGGCTGTACGTGACCTGTTGTCGCTGATCGCATACCAGCACCCGGTCATGGTGGAACTGGATGACTCGATGACTGCCTTGCGTGCCGCCGTCGAACCTTTGCTTGCAGGTGGAAAGGCCCGGCTCGCGGTGCCTGAAACGCTGATCGTTTCCGACTGACCCGTCACTATCCAATGTCAAGCGTTAAGAGGTCAAACAACTGATGGGTGCAGGACACTCGCACGGCCACGCCGAAGGCCCGGAACTGACTGTCCGGTCGCTGGCAGTGCGGCGGAAGGCGAACGTTGTCCTGGCCGTGATCCTCATTCCGTTGGCCCTGCTGACCCTGGCCGGGATGGCTATGTTGTGGCCATCCGGCAGCAAAGAAGGAATGACGTTGTCCAGCCCGTACTCGGCTGCGCCAGGAGTCACCTTCGACACCGGCAGGGTCCAGCGGGTGGCCACCGAGCCGTGCGTCGAGACGATGCCAACCACGGACCCCAATGCTGCCCCCAGGCCACAGGGCTCGGACTGCCTGTTCGCCTACACCCAGCCGGACGCCGGCGGCAGCCCGGTCAAGGTGGTGATCAATCCGGACGTGGCCAAATCAGGAGGGGTTTCTGCCGGGGACGACATCCGGTACCTGAACCTTTCCAACGCCCAGGGCGTCACCGAATCCCAGGGCTCGCCGGCGTATATCTTCGTTGACTTCGTCAGGACCCTGCCAATTGTCTTCCTGGCCATCCTCTACGCCGTGGTGGTGATAGCGGTGGCCCGGTGGCGCGGCTTCAGGGCCCTGGTGGGGCTGGTAGGTGCCTACTTTGTGCTGGTGAGTTTCATGCTGCCCGGCCTGGCAGAAGGGAAACCGCCGCTGCTGTTGGCCCTTGTTGGGTCCACTGTGATCATGATCGGGGTTCTGTACTTTGCGCACGGGTTCTCCGCCAGAACGTCCACGGCACTGCTGGGAACGATCTTCGGCCTGCTGATCACGGCATTACTGGCCGCCTGGGCCACCGATGCCGCCAACCTGGTGGGTGTCGGCAGTCATGATGCCACCACGCTGATCAATATCTCCGGCAACATCTCCATCTCCGGCATCATTTTGTGCGGACTGATCATTTCAGGATTGGGCGTGCTCAATGACGTCACCATCACCCAGTCCTCGGCCGTCTGGGAGCTGTATGAACTGGCCCCGGAAACCAGCGCCCGCAAGCTCTTCACTTCCGCCATGCGGATCGGCAGGGACCACATCGCGTCCACGGTCTATACCATCGCTTTTGCCTACGCCGGTGCCGCGCTGCCGGTACTGATCATCGTGATGCTTTACGACCGCCCGTTGGGGGAGACCCTTACCAGCGCCGAGCTCTCTGAAGAAGTGATCCGGACACTCGTGGGTTCGGTCGGGCTGGTGCTGGCCATTCCGGTCACCACGCTGATTGCCGTCCTGGTGGTCAAGGCCACCGGCGCCAGCACCGGACTTTCCGCCCTGTCCTCCAGCCCGCCGTCGCCATCGGGAACGTCAGTGGCAACGGCGTCGGGAATGGAAAGGCCACTTCCCCCGGGAATTAACGACGCCGGATCGTTGGCCGCCGCTGCCGGCTCCGGTCAGGAGGGGGAACAACCGCGGCGCCGCGGCCGCCGGGCCGACCGGCGGGAGTAACGGGCTGCCCGATTTGCCCGGCTTTGCGACAATGGACAGGTGACTGTTGTAGCAACCCCTCCCGCCCCCAAGCTGGAACTCCCGCCCCTTAAGCTCGGCCCCATCACCGTGGACACCCCGGTGATCCTGGCGCCCATGGCCGGCATTACCAACTCAGCCTTCCGTCGTTTGTGCCGTGAATACGGCGGCGGCATGTACGTGGCCGAGATGGTGACCTCCCGCGCCCTGGTGGAGCGGACCCCGGAATCCCTGCGCATCATTTCCCACGACGAGGATGAGGCGGTCCGCTCCGTCCAGCTTTACGGCGTGGACCCGGTGACAGTAGGAGCCGCGGTGCGCATGCTGGTGGAGGAAGACCGTGCAGACCACATCGACCTCAACTTCGGCTGCCCCGTACCTAAGGTGACCCGGCGCGGCGGCGGTTCGGCGCTGCCCTGGAAGATCGACCTCTTCACATCGATCGTGCAGACCGCCGTGAAGGAAGCCGGCAAGGGGAATGTTCCGCTCACCATCAAGATGCGCAAGGGCATCGACGACGACCACCTCACCTACCTCGACGCCGGCCGGATTGCCCGCGACGCCGGCGTGGCCGCCGTCGCCCTGCATGGCCGCACAGCCGCACAGTTCTATTCAGGGCAGGCCGACTGGTCCGCGATCGCGCGTCTCCGCGAGGCCCTGCCGGACATTCCGGTGCTGGGCAACGGCGATATCTGGTCCGCCGAGGACGCTGTCCGGATGGTCCGCCAGACCGGAGTGGACGGCGTGGTGGTGGGCCGCGGATGCCAGGGCCGGCCATGGCTGTTTGGTGATCTGCAGGCGGCGTTCGAGGGCAGTGATACGCGGTACAAGCCAAACCTGGCCAAGGTGGCGGAGAGCGTCTACCGGCACGCCGAACTGATGGTTGAGACCTTCGGGGACGAAGGCAAGGCCCTGCGCGAGATCCGCAAGCATATGGCTTGGTATTTCAAGGGCTACGTGGTGGGCAGCGAGCTCCGCACCAGGCTTGCCCTGGTGACCAGCCTTGAGGTGCTCCGTGAAACCCTGGACCAGCTGGATCTGGAATCACCGTATCCCGGGGCTGACGCTGAAGGTCCCCGCGGCCGGGCAGGTTCGCCCAAGAAGCCTGCGCTGCCCAAGGACTGGCTGGAATCACGGGCTCTGAACTCTGAACAGTCGAGGGATATCTCCGCCGCGGAGCTGGATGTTTCCGGTGGCTGATACCGGAACCGCCAGCCAGCTGCTGGGATCCGCAGTGCCCGGTTATGAACCGCGTGACTCGGAGCGCTGGGTCAAGGAATCGGCCAAAACCACTTACCGCTCCGATTTCGAACGTGACCGGGCCAGGGTGCTGCACTCCTCAGCCCTGCGCCGGCTCGGAGCCAAGACCCAGGTGGTTGCGCCGGATACTGACGACTTCGTCCGCACCCGGCTGACGCACAGCCTCGAAGTTGCCCAGGTGGGCCGGGAACTGGGCCGCACCCTTGGCTGTGATCCGGATGTTGTGGACACCGCCTGCCTCAGCCATGACCTGGGCCACCCTCCCTTCGGCCACAACGGCGAGTCGGCGCTCAATGAGATGGCGCAGGCAATCGGCGGCTTCGAAGGCAATGCCCAGACGTTGCGGCTGCTGACCCGCCTGGAACCCAAGGTGCTGGACGCCCAGGGCCTGCCTGCCGGACTTAACCTCACGCGGGCAAGCCTGGATGCGGCATCAAAGTACCCGTGGTCTGCCCTTGAGGCGCCGGTGATCCACGGACAGCGCACCAGCAAGTTCGGTGCCTACGAGGACGACCTCCCGATTTTCAACTGGATCCGGGAGGGAGCCCCTGAGCGCCGTACCTGCCTGGAAGCCCAGGTCATGGACCTGGCGGACGACATCTCCTATTCAGTGCACGATGTCGAGGATGCGATCGTGGCCGGGCATTTCCAGCTCCGCTGGATGGACAACCCGGACCATCGCGCCCGGGTAGTGGGATACACCAGGCAGTGGTACCTGCCCCACAACGATCCAGCTGCCATCGACGCCGCCCTGGCCCGATTGGAAGCAACCGATGTGTGGGTCCCGGAGGCGGATGGCAGCCGCAAGTCCATGGCCGCCCTGAAGAACATGACCAGTCAGTTGATAGGCCGGTTCTGCCAAAGCGCGCTTGAAACCACCCGCGCCGCTTATGGTCCGGAGAACCTCACTCGTTACAACGCGGAACTGATGGTTCCGGACGAGACCGTGTTGGAGATCGCGGTGATGAAGGGCCTGGCCACCACCTTCGTGATGACCACCGAACACCGCCAGCCCATCTATGAGCGCCAGCGCGAAGTGCTGCACGCGCTGGTGACTTCGCTCAACGCAACAGGGGACAGGCACCTGGAGCCGATGTTTGCAGCGGACTGGCGGGAGGCGCCGGACGATTCAGCGCGCCTGCGCGTTGTCATCGACCAGGTGGCATCGCTCACTGACGCTTCTGCGCTGGCCCTGTACGAGCGCCTGGTAGGCAGCCTGCCCTCGCTGTGGTGAGCGCTTTTGTGTCTGCAGGCGGAGCTAGGATGGCTACGTGGCCGGCCTGATCAAACGTGAAGACATTGAAGAAGTACGCCAGCGGACGGACATCAAGGAAGTCATTGACGGTTACGTCACCCTGAAGGGCGCCGGACTGGGCACGTACAAGGGCCTGTGCCCCTTCCACGACGAACGCTCGCCGTCGTTCACTGTTCGTCCGCAGGTGGGCCGTTACCACTGCTTCGGCTGCGGCGAGGACGGCGACGTCATCTCCTTCGTCCAAAAGCAGGACCACTCATCCTTCTCGGAAGCCGTGGAGAAGCTCGCGGCCCGGATCGGCTACGAGCTTCGCTACGAAGACGGCGGCAGCGGCCCCAGCCGGGAGGAAGTGGGCCGGCGCCAGCGGCTGCTGGACGCCCATAAAATTGCTGCCGAGTTTTTTTCCGCGCAGCTGCTCACCGCCGGCGCCGCTGAGGGCCGCAGTTTCCTGCAGGGCCGTGGTTTCGACAGGGCTGCGGCCGAGCAGTTCGGGGTCGGCTATGCTCCGCAAGGCTGGGACGCGCTGCTCAAACACCTGCGCGGGCGCGGGTTTACTGAGGCGGAATTGAAGCTGACCGGCATGTTTTCTGAAGGCAATCGTGGCATCTACGACCGTTTCCGCGGGCGCCTGATCTGGCCCATCCGGGATATTGCAGGGGACACCATTGGTTTCGGCGCGCGCAAGCTTTACGAGGATGATCAGGGCCCCAAATACCTGAACACCCCGGAGACCGCCCTTTACAAGAAATCCCAGGTGCTCTACGGGATCGACCTCGCCAAGCGGACCATTGCCAAGGAACGCCAGCTGGTGGTGGTGGAAGGCTACACCGACGTGATGGCCTGCCACCTTGCGGGAATTACGACGGCGGTGGCCACCTGTGGAACTGCCTTCGGTGCTGAGCACATCAAGATCGCCCGGCGCCTGCTCTCCGATGATGGAACAGGGGGCGAGGTGATATTCACCTTCGACGGCGATGCTGCCGGCCAGAAGGCGGCCCTGCGGGCCTTTGAGGAGGACCAGCGGTTTGTCGCCCAGACCTACGTAGCCGTTGAACCCTCCGGCGCTGATCCCTGCGACCTGAGGCTGAGCCGAGGGGACGAGGCCGTCCGGGAGCTTATTAACACCCGCAGGCCGCTCTTCGAGTTCGCCATCAAGGCGTCCCTGCGCCGGCACAACCTTGACACCGTGGAAGGCAGGGTGGCCGCACTTCGCGAGGCCGCTCCGGTGGTGGCGCAGATCCGTGACGCCAGCATGCGGCCCGCCTACGCCCGGGAGCTTGCGGGGTGGCTGGGAATGGCGGTGGAAGAGGTAAACCGTGCAGTTGGAGTTGCCATCAAGCGGTCCGGAACTCCGGTGCCGTCCGGCACTCCAGCACCGACGGGTGCTGCCGCAACCAACGGGCCGGGCCAGCACAGCCAGCGCCCAATGAGAACCGCTCCCGGCGTTGCCGACGCGCCGCCGTCGGGAGCCGTTCCCTCCCTCCACCGGCCTGATCCACGGGACCCCGTGGCGTCCATGGAACGGCAGGCCATCGAGGTAGCCCTCCAGGAACCCTCAGTCCTTGGCGGCGGCAACTGGGAGCGGTTCAGTGCTGCCCGGTTCGCCACCCCCGTCTTCCAGGCCATCCATGACGCCATGCGCGCGACGGGGATAGGCATCATCCATGATCCCGCCCGGTGGGTGGAACAGGTGATGCACGAAGTCCCTGAGCCGCTGCGCCCGCTGGTGTCCGAGCTCTCGGTGGTGCCTCTGCCCGCCAGCAATGAGGATGCCGTGCAGCGGTACTGCCGCGATATCCTGGCACGGCTGTTCGAGCTGCAGATCACCCGCATCAAAGCCGACAAGATGGGGCAGTTGCAGCGGCTTGATGCTGCAGCACATCCTGAAGAGTTCCAGCGGCTGAACCGCGAGCTGATGATCCTTGAGATGGAGCGCCGGACCCTCCGCTCGGACACCTGAGCGCCCGGAGCGCCATCCCGTTGGCCGGGCCCGGGAATATCAGTTCGATTTCGTACCTGGTCGGGTGTTTGCTAGGCTTGTATCCGCTTCATTCCTCCTTAGCTCAATTGGCAGAGCATTCGACTGTTAATCGAAGGGTTGCTGGTTCAAGTCCAGCAGGAGGAGCGGCAGTCCCCGTTCCGGGTTCCGGAACGGGGACTTTTTTTGTAGCCCGGGGGTAACTCCCGCCTTCGTTTGCGCCGATTTCCCATAGCCGCAGAACCTTTGCTAATGTCATACCTGCTTCATTCCTCCTTAGCTCAATTGGCAGAGCATTCGACTGTTAATCGAAGGGTTGCTGGTTCAAGTCCAGCAGGAGGAGCCAGGGCAAAAACCCCGCTTCCATTCCTGGAAGCGGGGTTTTTTCATTGACCAAATAGCCGTGCGTTTTCCTTGCTGTCGCTGGTCCGCTACACAAAGTCCATTTCCACCTGCAGGAAGCGTTCCGCCTCGGTGACGGCGGCGGCGAAGGCCCCGTACTCGGTGGGTGGCTTCCGCGGCTCCCGGGGATACCACTCGTGGAGTCCGGAGTACACGCGGACGAATCCGGCATCCGGCGGCGCATAGAAGATGGCGAAGCGCTGGACAGGCCATTCCGGTGTGGTTTCGGGGGCAACCAGGAGGGCCGCTTTGAAGGCCGGATTGAACCATTGCGCTATGGGACGGCGCCGGTCCTCCGTGAAAAGCCCGCCGGCGAAAAGGGCCGCTGACTGCGGGCTGGTTTGGGCGCAAAGCCGATCCCACCACAGAGGCAGAATATGGTCATCACAGCGCTGCCACGTGGCCGGATGCGGCGGATTTTCCTGCCGGTTGGGCACCCTTCCATTTTACCGTCGCAGCCCATACCCCCAGCAAGACCCTCACCCAGCGGCAAGAGTGTGCGGGCGCCGGCGTCAGTCCCTGCTCCACGGGCCTGGGTTGAGCCGATACAGCAAGGCAGAGCCAACCAGGGCGCCAAAGATCATCCCGTAGCCTGGGCTGCCTGCAAGCCTTCCAGCGAAGAAACCGGCGATGCCGCCCAGGACTGCGCCGAGGAACAGGCCGCGCGGGTTGCGGTGCAGCTTCCTGGGAGGGGTCTGCCGGGCCGTCGCAGGCTGCCTGCGCTTGAAAATGTTCATCATGGATCGCCTGCTGCCGCGTAGGAGGGGTATGCCGGACCCATCCTAGATGAGTTGCTCCTGTCGGCGGGGCAGCCCGTTCCGGCAGGCGGCAGGCGGGCCGTTGGCAACCCTCGCGAAAAGCCGGCGAACGCTGAATGATAGTTTTGTGGGCGGGACTGTGCACCGGCACGAGCCCGGCACCTGCGGAGGCAGAAACAACGATGGATCCAGTTAGGCGGTACCGATGAGCGGACGTCACAGCGGGCGCACAGGCCAGGGACTGCGCTTTACAGCGCTGCCCGCGACCCTGCGGCTGATCTTCAGGCTGGCCCCCCGCCAGCTCAATGATGAAATTGCCTTCGCCAAAGCAGAACTAAAGCGAAAGGGCGTTCAGCTCGGAACTGCTGCGGTCTTCCTTGGTGGGGCGCTGGTTTTCGTCGGACTTCTGGTCATTGCGCTGGTGGTGGCTGCCATCATGGGGCTCGCAGCCATCATGCCGGCCTGGCTCGCCGCACTGCTCGTTGCAGCATTCTTCCTGGTCGTAGCCGGAATCGCGGCCCTCGTGGGGGTGTCCAGGTTCAAGAAGGCGATGCCGCTGATGCCGGAGGAGACCATCCGGGGCATCAAACACGACCTCGGCGTGGCCAAGGAGGGTTCGGCGTTCAACGCCGCCGTCCTGGACCCCAAGAGCCCCGAGGCAAAGGCTGCCAGGGCCGCCAAGAAAGAGGCCGCAGCAAAGGAGAAGGCCGAAAAGGAAGCCACGGCAGCTGCCCAGGAGAAGGAGCTTCCCCCGGCAAGCGAGGCCGAATTGCATCGCAGGCTCTCAATGCGCCGTAACCACCTCAGCGACCTCCGCGACGATCTCGGCGAGGAACTGGACGTCAAGACTCAAGTGGGTGTTGTCAAGGAGGCCGCCAACCTGCAGCTCAAATCCGGGCAGCACCGGCTTCAGGACAGCAGGGAACTCCTTGCCGGGAGCGTCCGGAACCTGGGCGGCTCCGAAACCCTGAACCGCCGCTGGAAGCCACTGCTGGCCCTGGCGGCCTCGGGAACAGCGCTGGTCGTCCTGCTCCGCAGGCTTTTCAAAGGCCAGTAACAGGCTACGGGCAACAAGGCACCAACAACCGCCCGGAGCAACGTGCGGCAACAGCTATGAATAATGGGGGAGTGATGAGATTCATCGGTGCCGGCGCTCGTCCGGGCTACGACCAGGTCGATCATGACCTGGTCTTCACCGTGCCCAATTTCCTCACAGTCCTTCGTTTCATGGGCGTCCCGCTGTTTATGTGGTTGATCCTGGCACGGCAGGACTACGGACTGGGGATAATTGTGCTGGTGATCATGGCCGGGACCGATTGGGTGGACGGCTACATCGCACGGCGCTTCGACCAGGCCTCCAAGCTGGGCCGTGTGTTGGACCCCCTGGCGGACCGGCTCGCCCTGATCACCGTGGCCGGCACCCTGGTGGCCGCAGGGGTGGTCCACTGGCTCTACCTGCTGGCCCTCATCGTTCCGGACGCTGTCCTGCTGGTCATGACGCTTTCCTACTTCCACGGCCATCCCGATCTCCCGGTCAGCGCGGTTGGGAAAGTCCGTACCGCGCTCCTGCTCGTAGGAACGCCCCTGCTGCTGTTGTCCAAGCTGGAGACAGCGGCGGCCGGCGGGCTGTACACCGCCGCCTGGATTGTCCTGGGGCTTGGCCTGGTGGGCCACTGGATTGCGGCCTACAACTACTTCTGGGCAATCCTGCGGAAGGGACGGCAGCTCCGCGCCGCCCGTTCCGCGCGGCACCCCGGGGCCGGTGCCAACTGATGGTGTGGCTCGCCGTCGTACTCGCCGTCCTGGGTGCGTTCTGCCTCGCGTTCGGTGCCCAGCGCCAGGGGAGTGCCGTCAAAGCCGATACGGGAGGCCTGGCACTGAATTCCGCGGGATTCCTGCGGCTCCTGCGTAACCCCCGGTGGGTCTTCGGCCTCCTGCTGTTATGTGTCGGCATGGCCTTGAACGCCGTCGCCCTCGTCTCGGCGCCGTTGACCGTGGTACAGCCGATCGGTGCGATCGCACTGGTGATCACCACCGTGGTGAACGCCAAGGACCAGGGCATCACGATCAACCGGGCCACGGTGGTCGCCATCTCGGCCTGCGTCACCGGCTCGGCACTCTTTGTGTTGCTGGCCGTGAACGCGACGCAGGAAAACCATCACGTCAACGCCGAGAACGAGCTGACGATCGTGCTGCTGCTGGTCCTGGCCGTTGGCTTCTTCGGTTCGCTCGCCGTGGTTTTCAAGCAGCGGATGAGCGCCTTCATTTACATTCTCGGTGCGGGCGTGCTCTTCGGATTTGTAGCGGTGCTGACCAGGATCATCGGCAAACACCTGCTGGATCCCAACGGACTGTTCCTGGCCAACGTGCCGTGGTACAGCGTGGTGGCCATCATTGCTGCCGGCGTCCTGGGTTCGTGGTTTGTCCAAAGTGCCTATTCGGGCGGGCCGCCGGACCTGGTGATCGCTGGGCTTACAGTCATCGATCCGATTGTGGGCATCGCCATCGGCATTACTATCCTGGGAGAGCTGCGCGCTGATGTCCACGCCGTGCTGGCGATTGCCATGGCCACAGCGGCCTTCATTGCTATCGTTGGTGTCATCGCACTGTCAAGGCACCATCCCGAGGTCACCAAACGCAAGAAAGAAGCGCGAAAAACCGCCGGCAGTCCGAGCCACTAGCCGATACTTCATCAGCGGCCCGGCGAACCACGCCAACGGCCAATGGGCGGCGGGCGCATCAGCCCCGGCGCCCTGACCACCAGGAGCACTTTACGTGACGACGCCCGCTAGCCAGCGCCCCCTGACCATCCTGATCGCAGCGGACACCTACCCGCCACACGTCAACGGCGCCGCCCAGTTCGGTTACCGCCTGGCCAAGGGAATGACATCCCGGGGCCACGACGTCCACGTCCTTGCCGGCCGTGCGGACCGGGGTAAACCCTTCAGCGAGTTCCGCTCCGAGGCTACCGTCCATCGGCTCCGCTCACACAAAGCCTTCACCCACGAGTACTTCCGGCTCTGCCTGCCCTGGGAGATCAAGAAGGACATCAGCCTGCTGTTCGACCGCATCAATCCTGACGTGGTGCACATCCAGAGCCACTACATGATCGGCGAACAGGTGCTCTATGAAGCCGTGAGGCGTGGCGTCCGCGTGGTGGCCACCAACCACTTCATGCCAGAGAACCTGAACCCGTTCCTGCCGTTTCCGCAATGGTTCAAGAACATTGTGGGCAAAGTTTCATGGCGGGACATGGGACGGGTCATGGGGCAGGCGGACGTCATCACCACGCCCACGCCGCTCGCAGCCAAGGCTATGCACGACCACGCTTTCCTGGCCAAGGTCCTTCCCCTGTCCAACGGCATAGACTCCGCTGCGTATGAGCTGAAGCCAGGCGAAGAGATCGAGCCCCACCCGTACCCCACTGTGCTCTTTGCCGGCCGGCTTGCCGAGGAGAAACATATCGACGTATTGATCAAGGCCGTAGCCGCGACGCCGGCGGAGCTCAACGTCCACCTCGAGATCGTCGGCGGCGGTGAGGTCCGTCCCGCCCTCGAATCCCTCGTGGAGCGGCTGGGGATGCAGGACCGCGTGAAATTCCTTGGGCTGGCCAGTGACGAAGAGCTCAGGGAGGCCTACATCAAAGCCGATCTGTTCTGCATGCCCGGCACTGCGGAGCTCCAGTCCCTGGTCACCCTGGAGGCTATGTCCGCCTCCACCCCTGTGGTGCTGGCCAACGCCATGGCCCTGCCGCACCTGGTCAGGGACGGCGAGAACGGCTACCTCTTTACACCGATGGACAGCGCGGACCTTGCCGAGAGGATCACCACCATCCTGGAGCTGCCGGACGCAGAAAGGGCAGCAATGGGCAAAGCGAGCCGGGCAATGGTGGAGCCGCACAGTATCGACTCCACTCTGCGAACGTTCGAGGACCTCTACCGCGGAGCCGGCTTCGAAGACAAGGTGGTCTGAGGCGGCCGTCCCGTTTGCTAGAGTGTTTTTGCCCCTGACGCAGGCGGGCCGCCGATGTGCGGCCCGGATGGGGCGGAGGGGCTATAGCTCAGCTGGTTAGAGCGCGGGACTCATAATCCTAAGGTCCTCGGTTCAAGTCCGAGTAGCCCTACAGCAGTAAACCGAGGAATATTCCAGTTCTTGGAGGGAACCCGGGCAGTGCATCATCTGCCCGGGTTCCTTTTCTTTTTCCCGGGCGTGAGGTATGTTACTGGTCAGTAACATACCTCTTGCCGTTCCGGGTTTTCCGGTCAGTGCTGATCCTTGTGGAGGAACGCCATGTCCAAGTCCGCTCCCGACATCAACAACCTTCCTTACGCGGACGGCGATTTTTTCGCCTTCGAGCAACTGCTCAGCGAGAAGGAACGCGACAGGCTTGCCGAAATCCGTGAGTTCCTGGCCCGTGAGGTCAAGCCCATTGCCGTGGACTACTGGAACCGCGCCGAGTTCCCGTTCGAGCTGATCCCGAAGCTGGCCGACATCGACCTGGTCAGCCCTGTACGGCGCCAAGGCCACTCGAACCTTTTTGCCGGGCTGGTGCACGCCGAGGCCACCCGCGCAGATACCTCGATCGCTACCTTTATGGGTGTTCACGATGGCCTCTTTACCGGTTCCATCGAGGCATTGGCATCGCAGGAACAGCAGGACGCCTGGCTCCCGGACATCTACTCGCTGAAGAAGATCGGTGCCTTTGGGTTGACCGAACCCCTGGGCGGATCGGACGTGGCGGGCGGTACCCGTACTACTGCCCGCCGGGACGGTGACAACTGGGTGCTCAACGGCGCCAAGCGCTGGATAGGCAATGCCACCTTCTCCGACTGGGTGGTGATTTACGCCCGCGACATTGCCGACAACCAGGTCAAGGGTTTCCTGGTGGACACCAGGCTCCCCGGCTACTCCGCCACGAAGATCGAAAACAAGATCTCCCTGCGCACCGTCCAGAACGCGGACATCACGCTCGAAAACGTGGTGGTGCCGGACTTTTTCAAACTGGCCCACGCCAACAGCTTCCGCGACACCAACAAGGTCCTCAAGGTCACCCGCCTGGCCGTGGCATGGCAGGCGGTGGGTCAGCAGCTGGCTGCTTTCGACGTAGCCCGCCGCTACGCCGTTGAGCGCCACCAGTTCGGCCGGCCCCTGGCCTCCTTCCAGCTGGTTCAAAGCCAGCTTGTCCAGATCCTGGGCAACGCGGTCAGCTCCATGGGCATGATGGTGAGGCTGTCCCAGCTTGAAGATGCAGGGCAGGCCAAGGATGAGCAGTCCGCCCTGGCCAAGGCTTTCACCACGGCGCGCATGCGGGAGAGCGTGGCAATCGGCAGGAGCCTGCTGGGCGGAAACGGCATCGTGACGGACTTCGAGATGGCCAAGATCTTCGCGGACGCCGAGGCCATCTACTCCTACGAGGGCACGCACGAGGTCAACACCCTGGTCACCGGGCGGGCCATCACGGGGATCTCCGCCATCGTCTGATCGGTGGCGCCTGCGCCTGCATCTGCCCTATCCGGTGCTGGATGGCGGTAGCAGGATGGACGGCCGGAGATCAACGAAGAAGCCCAAAGGATTGATGTATTCCTCTACCTGCCTGACGCCCCAGTGCACGCAGGGAATGCCTGCGCAGTGACCGGAATCCACGGTGCCAATCGTGTCCCCGGCCGCTACCGCGGTTCCTACGGCGAGGGAACTGGAGACCGGTTCAAAACTGCTCTTCAGCCCGCCCCCGTGATCCACGGTAATAACGGGACGGTCCACCACGGTGCCCGCAAAGCTCACCGTGCCTGCCGCAGGCGAGGTGATCGTGGCGCCGTCGGACGCTGTTTTGAGGTCCACTCCGCGGTGGCCGCTAAGCCATGGCTTAGCCGGCGGATCAAAGTCCCGGAGCACGGTGCTGCGCAGGTCCGTGGGCCTGGGTCCGAGCGGCCATTCCCAACCTGGCCTGGGTGCCGGGACGGCCGGCTGTGCCGAAGCGGCAGGCGCCGACAGTACCAGGATGGACAATACCGCGAGCAGGATCTTCGGGCTGGACGTCATAGTTCCAGCATTGGATGGTTGGCGAAGCCCGGTAACCCCGACCTGCCCGTATGTGGATATCCCGCCGGTTCGGGACGTTGCGCGCGGCCCGTTCATGCCGCCGTTCACGGCCTGGCTCATGGCCTCCGGGGTGCGGCTGCTGTAGTACACTGGGTGGAGCAGTTTGCTGTGCCCTCAACGCTTTTCAAGAAGTTTTGTTTTCGAGAGCTTTCCTTGAAAAGTGTCGGCACGTCTCATTCAGAGGTGTGGGGGAACAGCAGCTGACTACGCGTATCCACACCTCCTCCTATGAAGCCCCCGGGTTCAGGCAGGGGAGGGTTGTGCCTCCTACGGTCAATGCCTTGCGGTGTTGAGGGGAAGCGCAACGGATGCCAGGAGCTGCGCCCAAACCGGGCAACGCTAAACAACCGTCAACTATTGGCAGGGTAAGAGCGGCCATCGGCCCTCTCATGAATGACCTGCCGGAAGGAGCGTCGGCATGCCCGTCGTAACTATGCGCCAGCTGCTTGACAGCGGCGTCCACTTTGGACACCAGACCCGTCGTTGGAACCCGAAGATGAAGCGATTCATCTTCACGGAGCGCAACGGCATCTACATCATTGACCTGCAGCAGTCGCTGTCCTACATCGACCGTGCCTACGAGTTCGTGAAGGCCACCGTTGCACACGGCGGCACCGTCCTCTTCGTCGGTACCAAGAAGCAGGCCCAGGAATCCATCGCCGAGCAGGCCACCCGCGTCGGCCAGCCCTACGTCAACCAGCGTTGGCTCGGCGGCATGCTGACCAACTTCTCCACGGTTTCCAAGCGTATCCAGCGCATGAAGGAACTCGAAGAGATTGACTTCGATGACGTCGCAGGTTCGGCTTACACCAAGAAGGAACTGCTGCTCCTTCGCCGCGAACTCACCAAGCTCGAGAGCAACCTCGGCGGTATCCGCAACCTGACCAAGGCACCCTCCGTGCTCTGGATCGTGGACACCAAGAAGGAACACCTTGCAGTTGACGAGGCCAAGAAGCTGAACATCCCCGTTGTTGCCATCCTGGACACCAACTGCGATCCGGACGAAGTCGATTTCCCGATCCCGGGTAATGACGACGCCATCCGCTCCGTAAACCTCCTCACCCGCGTTGTTGCCGACGCCGTTGCCGAAGGCCTTATCGCCCGCAACCAGCGCGCCACCGGCACCACCGAGGCTCCGGAAGAGCCGCTGGCGGAGTGGGAGCGCGAACTCCTCGAAGGCAACAAGACTGAAGAGGCTGCCCCGGCAGAAGAGGCTGCAGCACCGGCCGCAGAAGCTGAAGCTGAAGCCGAAGCACCGGCTGCTGCCGAGGCTCCCGCCGAAAGCGCCAAGTAACAACTCAATCGGGTTTTCCCGGGCCTGTCCGCAGTGCCCGGGTCGCTGACAGGATGGCCGCTCACCTGGTGAGCTGCCGTCCTGTCAGTCCGTACACACCATAAATTTCTAGACAGAGGGGTTCACATGGCGAACTACACTGCCGCAGACATCAAGGCACTGCGCGAGCGCACCGGCGCTGGCATGATGGATGTCAAGAAGGCTCTCGACGAAGCCAACGGCGACGCTGAGAAGGCCATTGAGATCATTCGCATCAAGGGCCTCAAGGGTGCCACCAAGCGCGAAGGCCGTTCCACGGCTGAGGGCCTGGTTGCTGCCAAGGTTGAAGCCGGTGTTGGCGTAATGGTAGAGGTCAACTGCGAGACCGACTTCGTTGCCAAGGCCGACAAGTTCATCCAGCTGGCCGACAAGGTCCTGGCCGTTGCCATCGAGTCCGGCGCTGCCGACCTTGAGGCACTGCTTGCCACCGACGTTAACGGCAAGCCGCTTTCCGAGGTCGTCATCGAAGAAGGCGCAGTCCTCGGCGAAAAGGTTGTTGTCCGCCGCATCGCCCGCATCGAGGGCGCAACGGTTGACGCTTACCTGCACAAGACCTCCAAGGACCTGCCGGCACAGGTCGGCGTTCTGCTCGCCGTAGACGGTGAAGGCGAAGCCGCGGCCACCGCAGCACACGACGTCGCCGTCCACGTCGCAGCCATGGCGCCGAACTACCTCAGCCGCGAAGATGTTCCGGCCGAACTGGTTGAGTCCGAGCGCCGCATCGCCGAGGAGACCGCCAAGGCTGAAGGCAAGCCCGAGGCCGCCCTCACCAAGATCGTTGAAGGCCGCGTGACGGGCTTCTACAAGGGCGAGGTACTCCTTGACCAGGCATTCGCCAAGGATGCCAAGAAGTCAGTAGCACAGGTCCTCTCCGAGGCCGGCGTGAAGGCCACCGCCTTCGCACGGTTCCGCGTAGGCTCCTAGTTCTCTCCGCAGAGGGGCGGCCACTTCGGTGGCTGCCCCTTTTGCATGCGCGGCGGCCTCCGGTCCGGACTCCCGGTGGGACCTTTAGGCCGCGCTCAGGATAATCTTTTCAGAGTTCATCAACCGGAAGGCATCATGGAAGCCGACAACACTGCAACCCAACCTGAGAAGAGCAGGCGCCGCGTGCTGCTCAAGCTGTCCGGCGAGGTCTTCGGCGGGGGCAAGCTCGGTGTCGATCCCGAAACCGTCCGGGCCACCGCGAAGCAGATTGCGGCCGCCGTGCCGGAGGTGGAAGTTGCCATCGTGGTGGGCGGCGGAAACTTCTTTCGCGGTGCCGAACTGTCCCAAAGCGGCATGGACCGCTCGCGAGCCGACTACATGGGCATGCTGGGGACGGTAATGAACTGCCTGGCGCTGCAGGACTTCCTGGAGCAGGCCGGCGTTGAAACCCGTGTCCAGAGCGCCATCACCATGGGCCAGGTGGCCGAGGCTTACATTCCCCGCCGCGCTATCCGCCACATGGAGAAGGGCCGCGTCGTGATCTTCGGCGCAGGCGCCGGGCTTCCCTACTTCTCCACCGACACCGTGGCCGCGCAGCGCGCGCTCGAGGTTCATGCCGACGTCGTGCTGATGGCCAAGAGCGGGGTGGACGGCGTCTACACCGCCGACCCCAAAAAGGACCCCAGCGCCAAGAAGCTGGACGTCCTCAGCTACGACGAGGCGCTGCGCCGGGACATCCGGGTGATGGACCAGACGGCGATGACCATGTGCAAGGACAACAACCTCTCCATGGTGGTGTTTGGCATGGAAGGCGAAGGAAACGTCACCCGCGCCATCCTGGGCGAAGAGCTGGGCACCTTGGTGACCCCTTAGCACCGGCTAGGATAAATTCAGGAAGTTCCGCCCATTTCTAGAGGAGAAACCGTGATCGAAGAAACCTTGCTCGAAGCCGAGGACAAAATGGACAAGGCCGTTGAGGTAGCCAAGGAAGACTTCGCCTCGATCCGCACCGGCCGCGCCAACCCGGGCCTGTACAACAAGGTGCTGGTGGACTATTACGGCTCGCCGACGCCGCTGCAGCAGCTGGCCTCCTTCGCCATCCCTGACGCCCGGACCATCCTGATCACGCCCTTCGATAAGACCGCACTGCGGGACATCGAGCGTGCCCTGAGCGACTCCGAGGTGGGCGCCAACCCGTCCAACGACGGCAACGTCATCCGCGTGACCATCCCTGAGCTGACCCAGGAACGCCGCAAGGAGTACGTCAAGATCGTCAAGTCCAAGGGCGAGGACGCCAAGATTTCCATCCGCAGCATCCGCCGCAAGGCGAAGGAAACCCTCGACCGCCTGGTCAAGGACGGCGAGGCCGGCGAGGATGAAGGCACGCGTGCGGAAAAGGAGCTGGATGCCTTGACCAAGTCCCACGTCGACGGAATTGACGAGCTCCTCAAGCGCAAAGAAGCCGAGCTGCTCGAGGTCTGATGAATCAGCCAGAGCAGGGGCCGGGGCAGCACTCGCGGCTACGAACGAGGCCACCCCGCGTCAACCCGACTCCCAAGGCCGGCCGGGACCTTCCGGCGGCGATCGGCGTCGGGCTATTCATGCTCTTCATCGTCCTGGGTGGGCTGCTGTTCCTGCCGCTGGGTTTTGTGGCGGTGACTGCCGGGTTTGCCATCCTGGGAGTCTGGGAAGTGTTCCGCGCCCTGGAAGCCAATGGCACCCGCATGCCGATCGTCCCGGTCATGACCGGTACCGTGGCAATGCCTTTTGCTGCTTACTTCGGTGGGCTGGAGAGTCTGCTCTTTGCCATGCTGCTCAGCTGCGTGGCCGTGTTGCTGTGGCGGTCCATCGAAAGCCCTGTGGGATCGGCCAAGAGCATCTTCGCCGGGGTCTTTGCCCTTGGCTGGATTCCTTTCCTGCTCGGCTTTGCCTCGCTGCCGCTCCACTCCACGGACGGTCCGGCAGCCATGGGGTTCTGGCCCGGCGGCGAGATCCCGCACGGTGCCTGGCAGATTGTGGTGCTCCTGCTGCTGGTGGTGGCCAACGATACCTTCGGCTACCTCCTGGGCGCCTCTTTCGGCAAACATCCCATGGCGCCGAAGATCAGCCCCAAAAAATCCTGGGAAGGCCTTGCCGGCTCAGTCGCCGGAGCCGTGGGGGTGGGCATGCTGGCAACTATCTTCCTGCTCGACCGGCCATGGTGGATGGGCATCATCCTGGCGGTGGGCTTGGTGGCGGCGGCCACGGCGGGAGACCTTGCCGAATCAATGGTTAAGCGCGAACTGGGCGTTAAGGACATGAGCAGCATCCTGCCGGGCCATGGTGGCGTGATGGACCGTTTGGATTCGATCGTTTTCGCGTCGCCCGTAGCGTATGTCCTCTTTGTTCTGACCGGTGCCTGATGATCACCGGCCGACCACCTAGAATGATTCCCACCGGTTTGGGCCGGGAAGCGAAAAAGGAATGAAATCAACAGTGAGCAGTCAACGGCAGGTTTCCGCGTCCTTTCAGCGTGTGCCACGTTCTGAGTATGGCTACAACGCCAGGCAAGTGGATCAGTTCCTGCAGCGTGCCCGGGTTTCGCTCGAAACCCCTGAGGCGGCCGAGAACGCTGTGACCAGCACCGAGGTACGTTCCGTGGCCTTCGACCCCGTCAAGGGCGGGTATTCGGCGGCTGTGGTCGATGCGGCCCTGGACCGCCTCGAGGATGCCTTTGCCCGGCGGGAACGGGACGAACTGATCGCTGCCAGTGGCGAGGAAGCCTGGCTGCGCAACATTGGCCAGCTCTCCGGAATTCTCCGTGGCCGGCTGCACCGCGCGGACGGTGAGCGTTTCCGCAGGCCCTCAAATCCGAAGGCACGCAGCTACAACACCACCGACGTCGACAACCTGTGCCGCGAGCTTATCGGCTACCTCGAAGAGGACAAACCTTTGAGCGTAGACAGTATCCGGCGGGCCGTGTTCCGCCCTGCCAGTGGCGCCGACGGATATGAGGAAACCCAGGTTGATGCCTTCCTGGACCGGGTCGTTGAACTGATGGCTGCCATCGATTGACAGGCCCGCTTATGCAGGGCTTGGTGAGACAGGTGTGTGCCGTGCCCACACGTCGGTATACCGGCGGTAACCCTTGTAGCTGGAATACGCCAGGAAGGCCACCCCGCAGACTGTTCCACACGCAACGGCCAAGCCCATCGGCGCGCGGATTGCAGTGATCAGGACACCGGTCAGGATGGCAAGCAATGTCGAGTTGGCGGTAGCCATGAAGATCATGCTGCTGCCCGCCACATGGCTGAAGCTGCTCCGGCTTTCCAGGAAATCATAGGTCTGCTGCGCCCCGGGCCGGTCATCATGTGATGATGCCATCAGGTACTGTGCCACGCCCGGGTCCAGAGCCACGTACGCTGCCCGCAAACGGTTCATGGCCAGGACGTACATCAGGTCCTCCACCGCCACATTGACCACACGCACCTGGGTCAGCAGGCCCATAGCGGCGTCCACTATCAGCACAATGACTGCAAGCATCAGGAACGGTCCAGTGAAGCCCGTTGCCTGTCCCACCAGGGCAAGGCTGACCAGGCTCGCGGACGTGAACATCAGGAACATGCTGATCCGCGTCAGTACCTCGGCCTGTGCTGTGCTCCGCGAGGCGAGGAGCCCCCAGTGCTCGGTTGCCAACAGCTGTGCCCGGGCAGGGGAGGGCTGTTTCGGGACGCCGTTGGGAGGGCTTGCACCGGAGATGGACATGCCGTCATTGTGCACCCACAGCCTTCGGTGTACCAGAGTCCCGTCACCCGTGGGTGTACCGCGATTCAGCGCTTAGTGGCCAGCGGGCGCTCCGGAGTGTGCAGCCGGGTCATCACCCGGGTAAGGGTCCGCGGTACCCGGCTTTTGGTGGCACGGGAGGCCAACACCATCACCGCAAAGGCCGCGGGTACCGTCCAGGCGGCCGGCTGCGCCAGCCACACGGGCGTTGACGACGCCTCCAGGAGGGCGCCGGCCACCATCGCCCCGCCGCACAGCAGGCCACCTGTCAGCATTCCGCTGATGGCTCCCGTGTCGGTGAGGCCCCGCCACCAAATCCCCAGCAGCAGGACAGGACAGACGGTTGACGCCGTAAACGCGAACACCATCCCCACGCTGCCGGCCAGAGCCAGGGAATCGGTGAGAAAGGCAAACCCGAGCGGCACCAGGGCAGAGAGCACCGCGGCCAGCCGGAAGCCGCGGACGCTGCCGCCCAGGACATCCTGGCTGATCACCCCGGCCAACGACACCACCAGCCCTGAGGTAGTGGACAGGAACGCGGCGAAGGCGCCGGCCACCACCAGGGCGGACAGCACCTCCCCGGCGACACCGCCCACCAAGTGACCGGGCATCAGGAGGACGACGGCGTCCGCGCGGCCCGTGCGGGCAAGCTCGGGCGCGAACATTCGGGCCGCCAGGCCCAATGCCGTCGGGAAAAGGTAGAAGAAGGACAGCAGGCCCAGCACGATCAGGGTGGTCCTGCGCGCTGACTGGCCGTCAGGGTTGGTGTAAAAACGCACCAGGACGTGAGGCAGGCCGAGCGTCCCGAACAGCAGGGCCACCAGCAGCGAGACGTTCTGGTACAGCCCGCCCGGCTGCTGCCCTGTGGGGTTAACCGCAGCAGGCGCTACCGGCTCGGTCCCGTTGCCGGCCAGGACCAGGAGGATAAAAATAACGGGAACGGCAAGGGCGGTCAGCTTGAGCCAGTACTGGAAGGCCTGGACGAAGGTGATGGAGCGCATCCCGCCTGCCACCACCGTCAGGCAAACCACCACGACGACGGCCACCGGGCCCACCCAGGACGGAAGCCCCGTGGTGGCCCGGATGGTCAGGGCGGCGCCGTGCAGTTGCGGCACGATGTACAGCCAGCCAACCACCACGACGACGGCACTCGTCACCCGTCGCACCAGCCGGGAGTCCAGCCGGGCTTCAGTGAAGTCCGGGATGGTGTAGGCGCCGGAGCGGCGCAGCGGGGCGGCCACGAAGAGCAGCAGCATCAGGTACCCCGCGGTATAGCCAATAGGGAACCACAGGGCGTCGGTCCCGGAGAGCAGGATCAGCCCGGCCACGCCCAGAAAGCTGGCAGCGGAGAGGTACTCGCCACCGATGGCCGAAGCGTTCCACCAGGGCCGCACGGTCCTGGACGCTACATAGAAGTCGCCGGTGGTCCTGGAGATGCGGAGCCCATGGAAGCCAATGACTGCTGTAGCGAGGGAAACCGCAGCGAAGGCGGCAATGGCAACGGCCGGGTTCATGGTGGCACCATCACCGGTTCTCAGCGAGGTCGCGGTACCGGGATTCATTCCGGTTGGCTGCCCGGATAAAAAGCCAGGCGCTGAGCGCTATCACGGGGTACAGGCCCATCCCCAGCAGCAGCCAGTCAAACGGGATTCCGGCAATGGTGGTACCGGCAAGCCCCGGCACAAAGGCAAGCAGTGCCGGGAAGCCGCCCAGGATCACCAGGAAGCCGATGGCCACCACCATGGCCAGCCGGAGCTGCGAACGGATGAGCGAGCGGACGAACAGTTGCCCTACCTCGCTTTGCTCGGCTCCGTCGTGGGGTTCCGGCGTCGTCCGTGCCGCTGATTGCGGGGCGACCACCCTCACGCGGGTCATGGCTGCGGCCGGACTCGGGTGGTTTCCAGCTTTTCGCGCACGGTGGGCAGGTGCCGGCGGCTGATAGGCACCCCGGCGCCGGCCACTGTGACGTGCGGGCCGTCCGCGGAAAGCCGGATCTGGCTGACGTGCTTGAGGGACACCAGATAGGAGCGGTGCGTCCGAATGAACCCGGCGTCAGCCCATTGCTGTTCCAGGTCCGCCAGCGGAATACGGACCAGGTAGCTTGATTCGGCCGTGTGCAACCGGGCGTAATCTCCCTGCGCCTGGACATACATGATGTCATCACGCCGGATCATCCGGGTGGTGCCACCCTGGTCCACGGTGATCATTTCGACGGCGGGAGTACCGCCTTCGCGCAGCAGTTCCGCGATTCTGCCAATGGTCCGGGTGAGCCGTTCCGCCCGGAGGGGCTTGAGCAGGTAGTCGATGGCGGCCAATTCAAACGCCTCCAGCGCGCAGTCCTCGTCGGCGGTGACGAAAACCACCAGGGGCGGCCTGGCGCGGCGGGAAATGGCCCGGGCGATGTCCAGGCCGGAGACAGCAGGCATATGGATGTCCAGGAACACCGCGTCGGGGGAGTGGGTGGCGAGGAGGCGCAGGGCCTCGCTTCCGGAGGACGCGCGGTGGATGGTGCCCACCCGGTCATCCCTTCCCAGCAGGAAGGCAAGTTCTTCGACGGCGGGCAACTCGTCATCTGCGACGAGGACATTGATCATCCCTCTACAGTAACCGGATCAGGGGCCGGCTTCAGGCGTCGTGGCCAGGCTGGGACTTCGGTACGCGCAAGGTAATAAGGGTTCCTTCGCCGGGCGCCGTCTCAATCACCAGGCCGTGGTCATCGCCGTAGACCTGACGAAGCCGCACATCGACGTTGCGCAACCCCACATGGTCGCCGTCGCTGTGCCCGGCGAGCAGGGACCGCAGGTAATCCGGGTCCATTCCCACGCCGTCGTCCTCGATCCTGACTTCCGCGAAAGCACCTGAATCATGGGCACTGATGCTGATGTGGCCCGGCCCTTCCTTCGCCTCCAGTCCATGCCGCACGGCATTTTCCACCAGCGGCTGCAGGCTCAAAAACGGAATCACGGTACTGAGCACCTCAGGTGCCACCTGCAGGCTCACCTGGACCCGCTCACCAAACCGGGCGCGCTCCAGGAGGAGGTAACGGTCGATGCAGCGCAGTTCTTCGGCGAGGGTGGTGAAATCGCCGTGGCGGCGAAACGAGTAGCGGGTGAAGTCGGCAAACTCCACCACCAGTTCGCGGGCGCGGGCAGGATCGGTATTGATGAAGGAGGCGATGGCGTTCAGCGAGTTGTAGATGAAATGCGGGCTGATTTGGGCGCGGAGGGCCCGCACTTCAGCTTCCATGAGCATGGTCCTTGATGCGTCCAGTTCAGCCAGTTCCACCTGGGTGGCCACCCAGTCGGCCACCTCTCCAGTGGCCCGGGCCAGGCCCGCGCCGGCCTGTGGTGCGAATGCGGCCACGCAGCCCACCACCCGGGAGCCGGCGCGGATCGGAGCGATCACCGCAGCGGGTGCCGGTGCCGCGGCTGTATCGCCCCATGCGCCGGGCTGCAGGACGGCGGATCGGCCCTCACGGAGCACTTCTTCCGCCAACTCCATGAGGTGCGGCCGCAGTTCATCGTGCGCTCCGTCCCATGCCAGCACTCCGGTGGCGTCGGTGATCGCCAGAGCCTCGCAGCCCAGCAGGGCCCGCAGTTGCCGGCTGGCCTTCGCGGCGCCGGCCGGATGCAGGCCGGTGCGGAGGTGTTGCCCCGCCCGTGACGCAGCGTGCAGCGTGTTGTAGGTGGCCCGCTCGGCATCGCTGCCCAGGTCACGGAATGAGCGCAGCACTTTCAACCCAATGCCGGCGACGGCGGCAATCGCCAAGGTGATCAGGGCGATCGCGGCGGCGGTGAACAGTGGGGAGTCGGCCATGGGGACAGCGTAGTCGGCATGCGCTGTGATGGCCGCAGCGCTTCCGCCCGGGTTCGCCGGTATCAGCAGGTGCCATGCCGCTCGCCGCAGCGCCGGGACCGCTTGGCGACGGCCGGCTGCAGCCCGATGAATATTGCCTGCCTCACACGGCACAGTGATTGCAGTCACATTGGCGGTCGTATGGGCGTGGAGCCCCCGCCGCTTCGGCTCACGCAACACTCAATGAGGAGGAACGATGGGTAGCGATGCCCCCACTCCGGACGCTGCGGCGTCCGTGGACTTCGTGCAAGTCCAGTCGACGGAGCAGTTCCAGAAACTGCGCAAACGTCACCGCAGCTTTGTTTTCCCCATGGCAATAGTGTTTCTGCTGTGGTATTTCGCGTATGTGCTGTTGGCTGACTACGCAGTGGACTTCATGTCCATCAAGGTATGGGGCAACGTCAACGTCGGCCTGCTTCTGGGGCTGCTGCAGTTTGTCTCCACCTTCGCCATCACCAGCTGGTATGTCAGTTACTCGAACCGCCGCCTCGATCCGATTGCAACGGAGATCCGGCAGGGAATAGAGGGCCACCAGTTTGATAAAAACGGCGCCCGCCTGAGTGGAGGAAACAAATGATCGCCATCCCGGTTAAGGTCGACGTCGCTGCCCTCCAGGAGACAACGCTGCTGAACATGGGCATTTTCGGCCTGTTCGTGGCCGTCACCATGGTCATCGTGTTCCGGGCCAGCCGCAATAATAAAACTGCAGCGGACTACTACGCCGCAGGCCGCTCCTTCACCGGATCGCAGAACGGCACCGCCATTGCCGGCGATTATCTCTCCGCAGCATCGTTCCTGGGCATCACGGGCGCCATCGCCATCAACGGCTATGACGGCTTCATGTACTCCATCGGCTTCCTCGTGGCCTGGCTGGTAGCCCTCCTGCTGGTAGCTGAGCTGCTGCGCAACACGGGCAAGTTCACCATGGCCGACGTGCTCTCCTTCCGGCTCCGGCAGCGCCCCGTCCGCATCGCTGCGGCCATCTCGACGCTGGCCGTCTGCTTCTTTTACCTCCTGGCCCAGATGGCGGGTGCAGGCAGCCTCGTTTCGCTGCTCCTTGGCATCAGTGACTGGGGAGGCCAGGCCCTGGTCATCACGGTTGTTGGCGGCCTCATGATCATGTACGTCCTCATCGGCGGCATGAAAGGCACCACCTGGGTCCAGATCATTAAGGCCATCCTGCTGATCGCGGGAGCCGCCGTCATGACGTTCTGGGTGCTCGCAATCTACGGCTTCAACCTCTCCGCCCTGCTGGGCGGCGCTGTGGAGACGGCGAATAATCCTGCCGTCCTGAACCCCGGCCTGCAGTACGGCAAGTCGGACGCCTCCAAGCTTGATTTCATGTCCCTAGCCCTGGCTCTGGTGCTTGGCACCGCAGCCCTGCCGCACGTGCTGATGCGCTTCTACACCGTCCCCACGGCCAAGGAAGCCCGCAAATCGGTGGTCTGGGCAATCTGGCTGATTGGCCTGTTCTACCTGTTCACCCTGGTCCTGGGCTACGGAGCCGCCGCACTGGTAGGCGCAGACACCATCAAGGCAGCGCCGGGCGGCGTCAACTCTGCTGCTCCGCTGCTGGCGTTCTTCCTGGGCGGTCCGCTGTTGCTGGGCTTTATCTCGGCTGTGGCATTCGCTACCATCCTGGCCGTGGTGGCCGGGCTGACCATCACCGCCGCCGCCTCGTTTGCCCACGACATCTATGCCAACGTCATAGCCAAGGACAAGGCCGACGCCGACACTGAGGTTAAGGTTGCCAGGCGCACCGTTGTGGTAATCGGCGTGCTCGCCATCGTCGGCGGTATCTTCGCCAACGGGCAGAACGTCGCCTTCCTGGTGGCGCTCGCCTTCGCCGTAGCGGCTTCGGCCAACCTGCCCACCATTGTCTACTCGCTGTTCTGGCGCCGCTTTACCACCCAGGGTGCACTCTGGAGCATGTACGGCGGGCTGATCTCGGCAATAGTCCTGATCACCTTCTCCCCGGTGGTCTCCGGTTCGGCCACCTCCATGATCAAGGACGCCAACTTTGCCTTCTTCCCGCTCAGCAACCCGGGCATTGTTTCCATCCCGCTCGCGTTCCTGCTCGGCTGGCTGGGAACCGTCCTGGACAAGAATCTCGAGGACACCACCAAGCAGGCAGAGATGGAAGTCCGCTCCCTGACAGGTATCGGCGCAGAGAAGGCCGTGGACCACTAAGGACCGGCAAGAGCGCAGCTACCAAAGCGAAAGCGGACACACACCAACCGATGCGGGGCCGCTTTCGTCCTGCACGTGGTGCGGGTCAGTCTGCGGAGCCAGTTTGCGGCTACTGGGGCGGCAAGAGCTTGATGTTGATCATCTTCAGCTCGTCAACGCCTTCGAATCGGTATTCCAGTTCAATCGTGGTGTCGCCACAGGTGATGACCCCGGCAATGTCCGCGGACTTGGTGCCGTTCTCTGTTGCGGCGCTGACGTGGTTGTACTCCGGCCGGCAGTTGCCGTCCATTTCCAGGCTTGCAATGCCTGCCACGAATTCCTCCTGGGGGAGTTGCTCCTGCAGGGCAGGATCGAGGTAGTCGTAGGCTTCGTCCGACTTGCCGGCGATGACCAGTTCGGTGAAGTCTTCCGCGAGTCCCTTCGCCTGGCCCGTGGCACCGCCGGCAAAGTTGAGCAGGACCACTACCCCTACTGTCACCAGGACGATACCGGCACCCACAATGCCGAGGACAACATAGAGGCCCTTGCGGCTTTTGCGAGGCGGCTCCTGTCCGGGAAGGCCGAAGGGCGGCGGTGGCGCAGACTGCATGTACGGCGGCGGAGTGTAGCCTCCCGGTGTGTCGTACCCAGGGTCCTGGGGGGAGTGGTGCGCGGGAGGTGGAGTCGGGCCGGGGTCGGAAGGGCCGGGCTGGTACGGTTCCTGGGGACTGCTCAAGATGGAGCCTTTCCGGCGGGATCGGGGGTATCCGCCTGATTGCTGGGACCGCCAGGCCCGCCGCACTTGTTTCAACGTGTAACAGCCTATAGCCCCCGGTGGTACTGCACTTGCTATCCTTGGCCGCGGTCCAGCAGCGGCTGGACCCTGAACGGAATCATTTCCCGCATGGCCAAGGCTGTGTCCGTACGGTCCACGCCGTCGCACGCCAGGATTTTTCCGTTGATGCGGAAAAGATCCTCGGCGTCAACCGCCACCACCCGTAGCAGCAGGTCTGCCGAACCGGTCAGTCCGTACCCTTCGAGAATCTCGGGGATGCAGGCAAGGTCCTTCGCCAGGCCGCCCAGCTTCTGCTGCTGGACGTGGACGGAGATAAATGCCATCAACGGGTACCCCAGCGACGCCGGATTGATACGGCGTTCAAAGGAAAGGAAGACCCGTTTCTTCTCCAGCTGCGCCATCCGCGCCTGGACAGTATTGCGGGACAGGCCCAATTTCTGCGCCAGGGCCACTACGGTCCTGGCGGGGTCCTTGGCCAGTGCCGAAAGCAGGCGCGTGTCCGTGCCATCCAAAGCTTGCATAATGCGCAAGGCTAGCACGGTCAATTGCCACGAAACAGGGCACATTGCTCAGTGGTGACAGGATCGGTTGTACCTCTTGTTCATTGTGAGTAGGGTCACAAATAGCGGGTAAAGGTGCCCGGCAGACCTGCCGGCGGTGGGATCACAAGTCCTTTCGCGGCTGGTCACCAAGGACGTCGGAGGTTGACGAACGTGATCGCAGAACGCAAGGGAGCCCCACACCCGGGGCTGGTCCAGTTGATAACTCCGGACGGGGAGCGCGTCAGCCATCCCGAGTACGATCCATGGGTCCAGGACGTTGGCGACGAGCAGCTGCTCGCGCTGTATACGGACATGGCGATCGTCCGTCGGATCGACACCGAAGCAACGGCACTCCAACGCCAAGGTGAGCTTGCCCTCTGGCCGCCCCTGCTGGGACAGGAGGCCGCGCAGGTAGGTTCGGCACGGGTGGTGCGCCCGCAGGACTTCATCTTCTCCAGCTACCGGGAGAACGGAGTGGCGTGGTGCCGTGGAGTGGAGTTGGCGGACATTATCCGCATGTGGCGGGGTAACGCGGCCTCCGGCTGGGATCCGTATACGGTAAATATGGCCGCCCCCCAGATCATTATCGGAGCCCAGACGTTGCATGCCACCGGCTACGCCATGGGTATCCAGTTCGATGGTGCCGACACCGCCGCCATCACCTACTTCGGTGATGGTGCCACGAGCCAGGGCGATGTTAACGAGGCAATGGTTTTTGCAGCCAGCTTCCAGGTCCCCGTCGTGTTCTTCTGCCAGAACAACCACTGGGCCATTTCCGAGCCCGTGGCGCTGCAGTCCCACACCCGCATTGCTGACCGGGCTCCGGGCTTCGGTATCCCGTCAATGCAGGTGGACGGCAACGATGTGCTGGCGGTAATGGCGGCCACCCGGATAGCCATGGACCGCGCCTGGCACGGCGGGGGGCCCACCTTCATCGAAGCCGTGACCTACAGGATGGGGCCGCATACCACCGCTGACGATCCCACCCGTTACCGTGACGCCAACGAACTTGAGGACTGGGCTGCCAAGGATCCGTTGAAGCGCGTTAAGGCACTGCTGGACAGGAAGGGCATGCTCACCGACCAGCTGCTGGATGAAGTGGAAAGCAAAGCCGCTGCCGTGGCCCAAAAGCTGCGCAAGGCCTGTCTGGAGATGCCGGATCCCGCACCGTCGGATGTCTTCCGGCACGTGTACAGCACCCCGAACTCCTGGTTGGACCGCCAGGAAGAGCATTACTCCCGCTATCTGGCCTCCCTCGGTGATCCCGCGGCGGCCACTCCGGCTGAAGGAGCCACGCGATGACCACCATGACCTTCGGTGCTGCTATTAACGCCGGACTCCGCAAATCCCTGGAAAACGATCCCAAAGTTGTCCTGATGGGGGAGGATATCGGGACCCTTGGCGGCGTCTTCAGGATTACTGACGGCCTGCAGAAAGACTTCGGCCGGCATCGCGTCATCGATACTCCACTGGCCGAATCGGGAATTATGGGTACCGCTGTGGGGCTCGCCTACCGTGGCTACCGGCCGGTGGTTGAAATTCAGTTCGACGGCTTCATCTACCCGGCCTTTGACCAGATTGTGTGCCAGGTAGCCAAGATGCACTACCGGACCCGTGGCGCAGTTACCCTTCCCATCACCATCCGCGTTCCCTTCGGCGGAGGGATCGGCTCACCCGAGCACCATTCCGAATCGCCCGAGGCCTATTTCACGCATACTTCCGGCTTGCGCGTGGTCAGCGTGTCCAACCCGCAGGATGCCTACACCATGGTCCAGCAGGCCATCCGCTGTAACGACCCTGTCCTGTTCTTCGAGCCCAAGCGGCGCTATCACGACAAAGGCGAGGTGGATCTGGGCGTCGACCCGGCGACTGCGCCCGATATGGGCTCGGCTGCAGTAGTTGCCACTGGAAGGGACGTCACCCTGGTGTGCTACGGGCCGCTGGTGAAAACCGCCAGGGACGCCGCGCTGGCTGCCGCTGACGACGGAATCTCCATTGAAGTAATTGACCTGCGCTCGCTCTCCCCGGTGGATTACCCCACCGTTGAGTCCTCGGTGCGGAAAACGGGCCGACTGGTGATCACGCACGAAGCCGGCCAGTCCGGCGGTGTCGGCGCGGAGATTGCCGCCAGCATCACCGAGCGCTGCTTCCACTACCTGGAATCGCCGCCTGTCCGGGTCACCGGCTTCGACATTCCCTACCCCTACTCCAAGCTGGAGATGCACCACCTGCCTGACCTGGACCGCATCCTGGACGGTGTGGACCGGGCAATGAACAGGCCTAACTCGTTGAGCGGCCTGGAAGGATGAGTGCCACCATGATCAAGGAATTCCGGCTCCCGGACCTGGGCGAGGGCCTCACTGAATCCGAAATCCTCAACTGGCGTGTGAACGTGGGCGACACCGTCACGCTTAACCAGGTGATCGCCGAGGTGGAGACCGCAAAAGCCGTGGTCGAGCTGCCATCGCCTTTCGCGGGCATCGTTACCGCGCTGCACGAGGCCCCTGGGACAGTCGTGGAGGTTGGAAAGCCTATTGTCTCGTTTGAGGTAGCTGACGACGGCGGGGCAACCGGCCCAGCCGCAGGAGGCGCAAACGGCACCGGAAATGCCCGAGAAGACGATAGAGAAGGCAAAACAGGAAGCAACGGCTCAGAAGGTGCGGCAAAACGGGAGCCGAACCTGGTGGGGTACGGGGCCGTACTGGAGCACTCCGGCCGGCCGGTACGCCGCCGTCGTGCCGGTATTGCTCCGGTTGCGGTTGCGGCTGCGGCTCCGGCTGCGGCAGGACCAGCCCCGGCTCCCCAGGCAGTTGAGTCCCTCGAAAGGCCCCGGTCCACACCGCCCGTCAGGAAACTGGCCCGGGATCTCGGCGTGGACCTCACCGCGGTCACCGGCACGGGAGAACGCGGGTTGATCCTCCGGGAAGACGTACTGAAGGCCTCCGGCCGGACGGCCCTGGAGGGTCAGGATGCTGCGGCAGACGGGCAGCGTGAGACGCGCACACCCATCAAGGGGGTCCGTAAAGCAACAGCCTCCGCCATGGTGGCCAGTGCCTTCACCGCCCCGCACGTCACCGAATTCCTCACGCTGGACGTCAGCCCGGCCATGGAACTTCTGGACAGGCTGAAGTCCGGCAGGGAATTTGCCGGCGTGAAACTGACCCCCCTCACCCTGGTGGCCAGGGCCGTGCTGATTGCGCTCAAACGGAACCCGGCGCTGAACTCTGCCTGGGACGAAGCAAGCCAGGAGATTGTCCAGTTCAATTACGTGCATCTTGGCATCGCCGCCGCGACTCCGCGGGGGCTGCTGGTGCCGAACATCAAGGATGCGGATGCGTTGTCCTTCCAGGATCTGGCCGCCGCCCTTGGTGAACTGGCAGAGACTGCCAGGGCGGGCAAGACCAGTCCTGCGCAGCTCACTGGCGGCACCATCTCCATCACCAATATCGGAGTCTTCGGAATCGACGCCGGTACGCCCATCCTGAACCCTGGCGAGGCGGCTATCCTTGCCGTCGGCGCGGTACGCCGGATGCCCTGGGAATACCGGGGCAAGGTCAGGTTGCGGCAGGTCCTGACGCTGAGCCTCTCGTTTGACCACCGCCTGGTGGATGGCGAACAGGGCTCACGCTTCCTCGCCGACGTCGGGAACCTCCTGGCCGATCCGGCGCTCGCCCTGACCATGGCGTAGCAGCGGGACGGCGCTGGCTTTCAGGACACAGTCGCTTTCAGGACACTGTCATGTTCAGGACACCGTCAACGCAGCCAATGCCATCCGTTCCAGCACCGGGGCGGCGGACTTCGCACCAATCCGCCGCCCATGGGCCCGCACTGAATGCGGCGTGGAGTTAATCAGGCCGAAGGCGGCGTGTGCGCGCATCCGCAGTTCCGCAGCGTCCAGGGCCGGGTGGGTGAGGGCGAGGACCTCCACCCACAGCTCCACATACTGGCGCTGCAGCTGGCGGACCCGGGCCTGGTCTTCGGTTGAAAGGTTGCTGAGGTCCCGGTCCTGTACCCGGATCACGTCCGGCTGGTTGAGCGCAAACTCCACTTGGAAGGCAACCAGGCCTTCGAGGGCGCTGGCGCCGTCACGGGCGGCGGACACCACATCCTGCCCGCCGGCCAGCAGGTCCTGGCTGACGGTCAGGAGCAGCGCACCCAGGACTGCCTGCTTGCCAGGGAAATGCCTGTAGACGGCCGGACCACTGACGCCTGCGGCAGCGCCCAGGTCCTCGATGGAGACGCGGTTGAAGCCTTCCCGGGCAAAGAGCGCGGCGGCCGCGGAGAGCAACGCCTGCCTCCGGTTCTCCTTCGCTTGCCCGCGCTGGGTCAAAGGAGCGCCGGCCTCGAAGTGGGGAAGTGGTGCGGGCATCTTTCCTCCTGGGAGCTGCACAGTCCAGGTTTCCTTGTGGTGGACTTCACAGTTAATAGAGACTAACCTGAATTACAGTTACTCGTCATTAACCGAAATTGCTGCAAGGCCAGCCCGCACCGGCTGACCAGGCAGGGAGGACGTTCGTCAATGGAGACAATCGCCAGCCGGGTGGACCCTGGCAGCCCGGACTTCGCAGCAAACTCCAAGGCTCAGGCGGCGCTGGCCGAAGAGTTACGCGGGCGGCTGCAGGTAGCCGCACAGGGAGGTCCGGCGGCGTCCCGGGAGCGGCACCTGGCGAGGGGAAAGCTGCTGCCCAGGGAGCGGATCGAGCAGTTGCTGGACAACGGCAGCCCCTTCCTTGAAATTGCCCCGCTGGCGGCCAACGGCATGTACAACGACGAATCTCCGGCAGCCGGCGTCATCGCCGGGATTGGCATGGTGCACGGCCGGCATGTCCTGGTCATCTCCAACGACGCCACCGTCAAGGGTGGAACCTACTACCCGCTGACCGTCAAGAAGCACCTCCGTGCCCAGGAAATAGCCTTGGAGAACCGGCTGCCCTGCGTCTATCTCGTGGACTCGGGAGGCGCCTTTCTGCCCAGACAGGACGAAGTGTTTCCGGACCGCGACCACTTCGGCAGGATCTTCTACAACCAGGCCCGGATGTCCGCCGCCAAAATCCCGCAGCTGGCAGCGGTGCTGGGCTCCTGTACCGCAGGGGGCGCGTACGTGCCCGCCATGAGCGATGAAACTGTTATTGTCCGCAACCAGGGCACCATTTTCCTCGGCGGTCCGCCGCTGGTGAAAGCCGCGATCGGAGAAATCGTCACGGCGGAGGAACTGGGCGGCGGCGACGTGCATTCCAGAATTTCCGGCGTCACCGACCACCTCGCGGAAAACGACGAACACGCCCTGCAGATCATCAGGGACATCGTGGCTACCTTGCCCCCACCGGCAGCTCCTGCCTGGGACGTGGTGCCCGCCGTCGAACCTTCCGCGGACCCGGCTGAGCTGTACGGTGCAGTGCCCGTGGACGTGAACGCGCAGTACGACGTCCACGAGGTGATTGCCCGGTTGGTGGACGGCAGCAGATTCCACGAGTTCAAGAAGGAGTACGGCACCACTTTGGTGACGGGCTTCGGCCGGCTGCACGGGCACCCGGTGGGCATTGTGGCCAACAATGGCGTGCTGTTCAGCGAGTCTTCGCTCAAGGGGGCGCATTTCATTGAACTCTGTGACCAGCGCGGCATCCCGTTGCTGTTCCTGCAGAACATCTCCGGATTCATGGTGGGCAAGGACGCCGAGCAGGGCGGCATTGCCCGCAATGGCGCCAAGATGGTCACCGCGGTGGCCACCGCCAGGGTCCCCAAGCTCACAGTGGTGATCGGCGGCTCCTTCGGCGCGGGAAACTACTCCATGTGCGGCCGGGCGTATTCGCCTCGGTTCCTGTGGATGTGGCCGGCAGCGCGGATCTCCGTCATGGGCGGCAACCAGGCTTCCAGTGTTCTGGCTACCGTCAAGAGGGACCAATACGACGCCGCCGGCAAGGAATGGTCCGCCGAGGAGGAGGAAGCCTTTAAGGCCCCCATCCGGCAGCAGTACGAGGACCAGGGCAGCCCTTATTACTCAACGGCCCGGTTGTGGGATGACGCCGTGATCGACCCCGCAGACACGCGGACCGTCCTGGGACTGGCGTTGGACGTCGTCTCCCACAGCCCGCTGCCGGAGACTTCCTTCGGCCTGTTCAGGATGTGACAGGATGAGCCACACATCACGTGCAACCAGCCAGGCCGATGCCCTTTTGGACCCTCCGTTCCGCTCCGTTCTGGTGGCGAACCGCGGCGAGATCGCCTGCCGGATCATCAGGACACTGCGCAGGATGGGTATCCGGTCCGTCGCCGTCTACAGCGATGCCGACGCCGGTGCGCGCCACGTTCTCGAAGCTGACACCGCCGTCAGGATCGGCCCTGCTGCGGCCGCAGAGAGTTACCTCAACATTGACGTCCTGGTGCGTGCCTGCAAGGAGGCCGGCGCCGAGGCCGTCCATCCCGGCTATGGCTTCCTGAGTGAGAACGCCCTTTTCGCCGAAGCTCTCCAAGCTGCGGGAGTGACCTTCATTGGTCCGCCGGTGCATGCCCTCACCGTGATGGGGGACAAGATCCGTTCCAAGAACCATGTGGCCGGCTACGGCGTGCCGGTGGTTCCCGGAATCGCGAAACCGGGGCTCAGTGACGCCGAACTGGCTGCGGCGGCTGACGAAGTGGGCTATCCGCTGCTGATTAAGCCCTCCGCCGGCGGCGGCGGCAAGGGCATGCATGTAGTGCTGCAGCCGAAGGACCTTGGTGCTGCGCTGCTCACGGCGCGCCGGGTGGCCGCTGCAGCTTTCGGGGACGACACACTGTTCCTGGAGCGGCTGGTGGCAACGCCGCGCCACATTGAGGTCCAGATCCTGGCGGACGCCCACGGAAATGTCATCCACCTGGGCGAGCGGGAATGCTCGCTGCAACGCCGCCACCAGAAGGTGATCGAGGAAGCCCCCTCACCGCTGCTGGAGTCGCTGCCCTCCGGCGAAGCCATTCGCGCCAGGATCGGGGAGGCGGCCTGCCAGGCGGCGCGCAGCGTCCATTACGCAGGGGCCGGAACCGTTGAATTCCTGGTTTCGGACCAGGCGCCGGAGGAGTTTTTCTTTATGGAGATGAACACCAGGCTCCAGGTGGAACATCCGGTCACGGAAATGGTTACCGGCCACGACCTCGTGGAATGGCAGGTACGGATTGCCGCGGGGGAAGAACTGACGGTGCTGCAGGCCGACGTCGAACTCCACGGCCATGCCGTCGAGGCGCGGATCTACGCCGAACGGCCGGACCGCAACTTCCTCCCCTCAGCCGGTACGGTGCTTTTGCTGGAGGAACCAGACGGTTCTGCACGGGAAGGTTCTGCAGGGGAGGGCACCGCAGGGGAGGGCACCGCATGTGTGGGAGCGCCCGGGAGGTCCGGAGCGCCCGTGGTCCGGGTGGACTCGTCCCTCTTGCCTGGACTGGAGGTGTCATCCAGCTATGACCCCATGCTGGCCAAAGTGATTGCCTGGTCCGGGAACAGGCAGGCGGCGCTGGACGCCCTGGACGCAGCGCTCGCGGGCTACACGGCGCTGGGCATCGAGACCAACGGTGAATACCTTCGGCTCCTGATCAATGATGCCGACGTCCGCGCCGGCAGGTTGGATACCGGGTTGATCGAACGCAGGCTGCCGGAACTCGCGTTCCGCGAGGTCTCAGAATCCGAATTCATCGCAGCCGCACTGTACCTTCACGGCGAGGAACAAGCGGCACGGGCCCAACTGCGCCCTGCCGCAGCGGGTCCCTGGCATCACGCCGATGGCTGGCGGATCGGCGGACGGGCGCCATGGCGGGTCAGCCTCGCCGCTTCAGAAGGGGAGGCTGTGACCGTCACCGTCATCGCTGATCCCGCTGAATCAGGTCCCGGTACCGTCCGGGTGGGTTCTGGCAACGACCGCCGCGCGTCCCTGCGGCTCACCCGGCCGGGACATGCAGTACTGACTGTCGACGGCGAATCTCACAGTTATGCAGTCGCCGCAACGTCCACGACCGGTGCAGGAACCCGTGGTACCGGAATGCGCGAAGTGTTCCTGGGCAGCGGCGGCTGGTCCTGCCGCCTTGAGAGCCTGGACAGGGAGGCCAGGCTCGCGCGGCTGCTGGCCGCTATTGAGCGTGGGGCCGGTGCCGCTGATCCGGAAGTCCGCTCGCCCATGACGGGGACGGTGGTGTCGCTTGCGGTTCAGGATGGCCAACACGTGACCGCTGGGCAGGCGCTGTTGTCCGTCGAGGCCATGAAGATGGAACACCAACTGGCTGCAGAGCTGACAGGAATGGTCCACCTCAACGTCAAACCTGGTGATTTAGTCAGGGCAGGCCAGGTGCTGGCCAGGATCCACCCGGATACAGCAACGGTCCCGAGTGACACGCAGAACGCACTTCCGTTCATTCCAGAAGCCACCAATGCCAAGGGAGACCAGCCATGACAGATTTCCAGCTCAGCGAGGAATACCAGGACCTCAGCGACACTGTGCGGGCCTTTGCGGACGAAGTAGTGGCCCCCGTGTCAGCCCACCACGACGAAACGCACACCTTCCCCTATGAAGTGATCTCGCAGATGGCGGACATGGGACTGTTCGGCCTGCCGTTCCCTGAGGAGTACGGCGGCATGGGCGGAGACTATTTCGCGCTGTCGCTGGCGCTGGAACAACTGGGCCGGGTGGATCAGTCAGTCGCCATCACCCTTGAAGCGGGGGTGTCCCTGGGCGCCATGCCCATCCACCGCTTCGGCACCGAAGCGCAGAAGCAGGAATGGCTTCCGCTGCTGGCCTCCGGAAAGGCGCTCGCAGGCTTCGGCCTCACCGAATCCGAGGCCGGTTCCGATGCAGGCGGTACCAAGACAACCGCCAGGCTGGACGGCGGCACCTGGACCATCGACGGCACTAAGGAATTCATCACCAACTCCGGAACGGACATCACCCGGCTGGTTACGGTGACGGCGGTCACCGGACGGGAAGAACGCCCGGACGGTACGGTCAAGAAGGAAATTTCCACCATCCTGGTGCCCACGGGCACTCCGGGCTTCACGGCGGAAAAGCCCTACAACAAGGTGGGTTGGAACGCCTCGGACACCCACCCGCTCACGCTCAAGGGAGTCCAGGTCCCGGAGTCTAACCTGCTTGGCGTGCGCGGCCGCGGATACGCCAATTTTCTGTCCATCCTTGATGAGGGACGGATCGCGATCGCCGCCCTGGCCACGGGAGCCGCCCAGGGCTGCGTCGATTTGTCGGTGAAGTACGCCAAGGAACGCACTGCCTTCGGCCAGAACATTGGAAAGCACCAGGCTGTGGCCTTCAAGATCGCCAGGATGCAGGCCAGGGCTCACACTGCCCGGCTTGCCTACTACGATGCGGCCGCCCGGATGCTGGCGGGCAAGCCGTTCAAGACCGAAGCGGCCATCGCTAAGATGGTCGCAGGTGAGGCAGCCATGGACAACGCGCGGGACGCCACCCAGGTGTTTGGCGGCTATGGCTTCATCAACGAGTTCACCGTGGCCCGCCATTACCGGGATTCAAAGATCCTCGAGATCGGTGAAGGTACCACGGAAGTCCAGCTGATGCTGATCGCCCGCGAGCTGGGTCTCTAGGTGGAACCTGTCGAGGCCCCCGAAAGGAACAACAATGATTAACAAGGTTGTTGCAAGTGCCGAAGAAGCTGTCGCGGACATTCCCGACGGCGCCTCGCTGGCGGTGGGCGGATTTGGCCTCTGCGGTATTCCTGTCACGCTGATCGACGCCCTGTACAGCCGCGGCACCAAGGATCTGGAGACCGTCAGCAACAACTGCGGCGTGGACGATTGGGGCTTGGGCATCCTGCTCAAAGAGGGCAGGATCCGGCGGACCATCAGTTCCTACGTGGGGGAGAACAAGGAGTTTGCGCGGCAGTACCTCAGCGGTGAGCTCGAAGTGGTCCTCACCCCGCAGGGGACCCTGGCGGAAAAGCTCCGGGCGGGCGGTGCCGGCATCCCCGCTTTCTACACCAGGGCTGGGGTGGGCACCCAGGTATCCGAGGGCGGCCTGCCGCAGAAGTACGACTCCAACGGCGGAATTGCTGTTGCCTCGGCACCGAAGGAGGTCAGGACGTTCAACGGTATCGATTACGTCCTGGAGGAATCCCTGACTCCGGATTTTGGGCTCGTCCATGCCTGGAAAGGGGACCGGCACGGCAACCTGGTGTTCCATGCCACCGCGATGAACTTTAATCCGCTCTGTGCCATGGCCGGGAAAATCACCATTGCAGAAGTGGAGGAGTTGGTGGAACCCGGCGAACTGGACCCTGAACATGTCCACATCCCGGGGATCTTCGTCCAGCGCGTGGTCCTGGCGGCCGACACCGAAAAAAGGGTTGAAAAGCGGACGGTTGCCGTGGCGCAAACCGCCAGCACAACCGAGGCAGGAGCATAACCATGACTCTCCCGGAACAGAACGTGCAGCCAGGCCGGCCTGAGTCGGTGCGGCACGAATACCGCCGCGCCCAGGCAGCCGATGAGGAAAAGAAAGGCTGGTCCCGAAACGAACTTGCCGCGCGGGTGGCCAAAGAACTGCGCAACGGACAGTACGTCAACCTGGGTATCGGCATGCCTACCCTGATTCCCAATTACATTCCCGACGGCGTCGAAGTAGTGCTCCACTCGGAGAACGGCATCCTCGGCGTCGGCCCCTATCCCACGGAAGACGCCGTCGATCCTGACCTCATCAATGCCGGGAAGGAAACTGTGACGGTGAACAAGGGGGCGGCGTTCTTTGATTCGGCTACCTCCTTCGGCATGATCCGCGGCGGCCATGTGGACGTTGCCGTCCTGGGCGCCATGGAGGTGGCAGAAAACGGCGACCTGGCCAACTGGATGATTCCAGGCAAGATGGTCAAGGGGATGGGCGGCGCCATGGATCTGGTGTTTGGTGCCGGCAAGGTGATCGTCATGATGGAACACGTTGACCGCAACGGCAAGCCCAAGATCGTGCAGCGTTGCTCATTGCCCCTCACCGGCAAAGGCTGCGTGGACCGGATCATTACCGATCTCGCCGTGATCGACGTCGTGACGGACCCCTCCGGCTCCCGGCTGGTGCTCCGTGAACTGGCCCCGAACGTGACGCTCGAGGAAGTTGTGGCAGCCACCGGTGCCGAACTCTTCGAAGAAGACCACGAGCTGACCGTATGAAGCGCGTCATTGAACAGCGTGGCCTCTACTTCGAGGAACTCGAGGAGGGCGTTGTTTATGCGCACCGGCCGGGACGCACGGTGACTGATGCGGACAATATGCTGTTCACCACCATGACCATGAACACCCAGGGGCTGCACCTGGATGCGGCCTGGAGCGCCCGGCAGCCGTTCGGGCAGCGGCTGGTCAACTCGATGTTCACCCTGGCCACTGTCGTCGGCCAATCCGTCACGCAGCTGACCCAGGGAACCATCATTGCCCAGCTCGGCCTCACTGACGTGTCCTTCCCGCATCCGCTGTACCTCGGGGACACCCTCTACACGGAATCAGTCGTCACCCGAAAGCGGCCGTCAGCATCCCGGCCCGGCCAGGGCGTGGTCACCTTCCAGCACACCGGCCGAAACCAGGACGGCGAGGTGGTGGCGTTGGCAACCCGGAGCTGCCTGATGTGGACTGAGGCGGCACATCGTGAAGCTGCCGGCGGATGAAGGGCACAATACAGGTATGACGTTTCTGATGGGACCCGCACTGCTTTTCTGCCCCGCCGACCGGCCGGAACGGTTCCGCAAGGCTGCCCAACGGGCGGACGCCGTCATCCTGGATTTGGAGGATGCCGTGGCCCCCGCCGATAAGAAACGGGCGCGAGGTGCCATTCTGGCGCAGCTGGGGACTACAGGAGAAATCCCCGAGCTTGAGCCAAGCCGCACCATCATCCGGGTTAATCCGGCCGGCACCGGAGAGTTCGAGAAGGACCTGCACTGCCTCGCGCACACTCCCTACCGCACAGTCATGCTGGCCAAAACCGAGGATCCGGCACAGCTGGCCCGGCTGGAGGGTTACCACGTGATTGCCTTGTGCGAGACTGCGGCGGGCATCCTCAATGCCCCGGCAATTGCCGCCGCGCCTAACGTGGTGGCCCTGATGTGGGGCGCCGAAGACCTCCTGGCGTCCCTGGGAGGCACCTCCAGCAGGCAGGCCTCCGGCGGTTACCGGGATGTTGCCCTGCACGCCCGCTCCGCCGTGCTGCTGGCAGCCCGCGCCCATGGCAAGGAAGCCGTGGACTCGGTCTATGTGGATATCCCGGACCTTACCGGACTTGCGACAGAAGCCGCAGACGCCGTCGCCTCCGGTTTTGGTTCGAAGGCCTGCATCCACCCCACGCAGGTGGCGGTAGTACGGGCCGCCTATGCCCCGTCGGAAGCGGAAGTGGCCGCGGCCGCCGGGCTCCTGGACGCTGCCCGGACCGCAGGCTCGGGGGTCTTCCAATACCAGGGCCGGATGGTTGACGGACCTGTCCTCAAGCATGCGGAGGCAACCCTTAAGCGGGCCGCCGGCCAGGTGCCGCCAGTGGGGCAGTGACGGCGGCGTTCCGGTAAATACGGGATACTTAGTTAATGCAGCCACGCAGAATTGTCCTTCTCGGCTCCACCGGCTCCATCGGCACCCAGGCCCTTGACGTCGTCGACGGCGCCCCGCACCTTTTCGAGGTAGTGGCACTCAGTGCCGGAGGCGGGAAGCCCGAACTCCTGGCCAGGCAGGCTGTCCATACGCGCGCCACAGTAGTCGGCATGGCCGGCGGCGACGCCGGCCGGCTCCACCAACTGATCGAGGAAGCGGCGGCGGCCGCTGGCTTGTCCGGCTATCGTCCCGAGATCCTGGTAGGCCCTGATGCTGCGGCCAGGGTCGCAGCTATTCCGGCAGACGTGGTACTCAACGGGATTACCGGTTCCATCGGCCTGGCGCCAACCCTTGCGGCGCTCAAGTCCGGTGCAGTGCTGGCGCTGGCCAACAAGGAGTCCCTGATCGTCGGCGGTGCACTGGTTACCGCCGCCGCTGCGCCCGGGCAGATTGTGCCTGTGGATTCGGAGCACTCGGCCATCGCGCAGTGCCTGCGCGCCGGCCGCGCCGATGAGGTGGAGAAACTCATCCTCACCGCATCCGGCGGGCCCTTCCGGGGCCGGACCCGTGCTGAACTCCACGATGTCTCGCCGGCCCAAGCCTTGGCACATCCGACCTGGGACATGGGGCCCATGGTCACTACCAATTCGGCGACCCTGGTCAACAAGGGGCTGGAAGTCATTGAGGCGCACCTGCTGTTCGATGTCCCGCTGGATCGGATCGAGGTTGTAGTCCATCCCCAGTCGGTGGTTCACTCCATGGTGCAGTTCGTGGACGGCTCCGTCATTGCCCAGGCCTCGCCGCCGGACATGCGACTGCCGATTGCCCTGGGGCTGGGCTGGCCGGACCGGGTGCCCAGGGCTGCGAAGGCATGTGACTGGACCACGGCCGCCACCTGGACTTTTGAGCCGCTCGATGCCGTGGCCTTCCCCGCCGTCGGGCTTGCCAAAGATGCGGCGAAGCAGGGGAGTACCTTTCCCGCGGTCTTCAACGCCGCCAACGAGGAAGCCGTCCTGGCCTTCCACGACGGCCGGATCAGATTCACGGACATCGTGGACACCATCGACGCCGTCCTCAGCGAGCACACAGGATCCTCCGGGTTGACGGTGGAATCAGTACTGGATGCTGAGAAGTGGGCACGCTCGCGGGCCCAGGAACGTTTAGCCCTCAGCAGTCTCTAAGGAAGCAGCAGAACAACACATGACCCCGGTTCTTCTTTTTATTCTCGGCGTGGTCTTTGTGGCCATCGGCATTGCCGTGTCCATCGCCCTGCACGAGGTGGGCCACCTGCTGCCCGCCAAGCTGTTCAAGGTGCGGGTCACCAAATATATGATCGGTTTCGGACCCACGCTGTGGTCCCGCCGCAGGGGCGAAACCGAGTACGGCATCAAGGCCATTCCGCTGGGTGGCTACGTGTCCATGATCGGCATGTATCCGCCCAACAAGGACGACGGCGGCGTCCGGCCCTCCAGTACCGGAATGTTCCAGACACTTGCCTCCGAAGCCCGTTCCGTGGCTCATGAGGAAGTCGGTCCGTCGGACGGGAACCGTGTGTTCTACAAGCTTCCGGTCTGGAAGAAGATCATCGTGATGCTGGGCGGCCCGGCCATGAACCTGCTCATCGGCGTGGCGCTTACGGCCGTGCTGCTGATGGGCTTCGGTGCGGCCACGGCCACCACCACCATCTCGGATGTTTCCAAGTGCCAGGTGGCGGAGGGGCAGACGGTGGACCCGGACTCCGCTGACTGTCAGCCAACCCCGGCCGCCGCCGCCGGGCTGCTGCCCAACGACGTCGTTACCTCCTTTGACGGCAAGGCCGTCACCGAGTGGAGCCAGCTCACTGAGTGGATCCGCGCAGCCGCCGGCCGTGAAGTGGCCATTACCGTGGATCGGGCAGGAACAGAGATTTCCACCACGGTCACGCCGGTACTTTCCGCCCGCCCGGTGGTGGGTCCGGACGGACTGCAGGCCATGGACGACGCCGGGCAGCCGTTGTACCAGGACGTCGGCTTCCTCGGAATTGGTGCGAAGACCGAACTGGTTCCCCAGCCGGCGTCGACCGTTTTGCCCATGGCGGGCGAGAACATCCGGCAGGTCGCGGGTGTGATCCTGAACCTTCCGGCCCGGGTAGTGGGGGTGGCGCAGGCTGCCTTCAGCTCCGAACCCCGTGACCCCAACGGGCCGATCAGCGTGGTAGGCGTGGGCCGGGTGGCCGGGGAGGTCGCCGCCATGGAGGAAATTCCCGTGGACGCCAGGGTGGCAACGCTGGTGGGACTGCTGGCCGGACTCAACTTCGCGCTCGCCGTGTTCAACCTGGTGCCACTGCTGCCACTGGACGGCGGACACGTGGCCGGTGCCCTGTATGAGGGCGCACGCAGGCTGGTGGCCCGGTTGTTTGGCAGGCCGGATCCCGGGGCTTTTGACATCGCCCGGCTGCTGCCTCTGACGTACGTTGTGGCGGTCCTCCTGATGGGGCTGAGCGCGCTGCTGATTTACGCGGACATAGTGAAGCCGATCAACCTGTTCGGATGATTTCGATCCTATTTTGATTGATACCGATCAATCAGCCATATCTGATTGATTGTTCGAGATAAGCCGCCTACGGTTGATCCATGTACGTTCTTACCATCGATCAACGCGACAGCAGATCAGACCGGGACCGCGTTCCTGGCCTACTGTCTGAGCTGGAACAACTGGGGTACCCCGGTTTTGAAAGGTCAGTAGGCGACGAACTCCAGGGTGTTGTCGACGCTGCCGCGGACGCTGCCGCTATAGCCTTCCACGCCCTCCGGAGTGGCCGTTGGTACGTGGGGATCGGCCTCGGTGAGGCAGTAGTGCCCGTCGGCGGAAGCCCCCGTGAGGGGATCGGCTCCGCCTTTGTTGCCGCACGCAAGGCAGTCGAACTCGCCAAGGTGGCAGGCAGTCACGTTCCGTTGTCAGTGGTGCCAGGCATACTGGTCCGGACGGAGGGGGAGTCGAAAGTGGTAAAGGGTGCAGCTGGTACAGCAGCGGAGGAGGCCTGCGCTGATGCCCAGGCGGTGTTGAGGCTGATCGGAAAACTCCGTCAGGAGCGCACTGCCGCGCAGTGGAAAGTAGTGGATACCATGCAGGAGTTGGAAGCTGTTAAGTCCCACGCTGTTCAGAAACAGGCCGCGGAACGGCTGGGGGTCTCTGTGCAGTCCGTCAGTCGCACCCTGCTCCGGTCCGGGTGGCAGGAAGAGAAGGCGGCACGTCCGGCGGCGGCCCGGTTACTCGATTTCGCCCACGAGGCAGTGCTCCGCACCACTGCTGAGGCCGGGAGGAACTGATGGATGCTGCGTGGCTCGATGCTTTCTGGGTTGCCGGTGCGCTCCTGGCAGCCGGCTTTGCAGGCTGGCCGGTGACCGTCCTGGTTTTCCGGCTGGCACGGACTATCGATGAGAAAACCGACGAGCCCCTGCCGGCGGCACCAGATACATCAGCCGGAATGGATGATCCTGCGGCGGACGTCACCGTCGATGCTGAACGCTCCGGACGTAACGGATCCGCTGGGCCCGAAGACGTCAATAAGCCATCAATCGAACTGCCGCCTGCCGTGCCAGTAACTAAGACCATCCTCCGGGGCGGTGCCATCATCGGGGTACTGGAACGGCTTGCCGTCGCACTGGCAATCCTGGGCGGGCAACCGGTGGCCATTGCCTACGTCGTGGCCATCAAGGGGCTGGGCAGATTCGCCGAACTGAAGGAAACCCCGGCGGCCGCAGAACGGTTCATCATTGGCACGCTGACCTCCATGCTGTGGGCTGCCGGTGTGGCTGCGGTGGTCAAAGTCGTTGTCCTGGGCTGATCCGGGCAGTAGCTGCAACAGGGGTTGCCTGCACCCCCGGAGCGTCGGCGCAACCGGTCCGGATCGGCGGAGTGGGCGCCGGGGCGTTAGGGTATCCATATGACTGTTTTTGCCGTTGAGTATGTGTACACCGCCGATTCCGCAGCAGCCCGAGATGAGGCGCGTCCGGCTCACCGGGAGTGGCTGGCTGGCCTGGAAACAGAGGGGCAGCTGCTCACCAGCGGCCCGTATGGGGACGGCGCCGGGGCGCTGCTCATCTTCAAGGCGGCCGGTGAATCGGAGTTGACCGAACTCCTGAAGCAGGATCCCTTCGCAGGCGCCGGTGTCATTGCAGGCATCCGGACCACAGAGTGGAAGCCGGTCATCGGCCTGCTGGCCCCGCACGCTTCCTAAAGCCGAATCTTCTTCCAACCGTTTCACCAATCAAGGAGTCCACGTGACCTCGGTCAGCCTGGGAATGCCGGCAGCCCCGCCACCCGTTCTCGCCCCCCGCCGCAAGACGCGGCAGATCAAGGTTGGTTCGGTCGGTGTTGGTTCCGATTCGCCGATCAGCGTCCAGTCCATGACAACGACGCCCACCACCGATATCAACGCCACCCTTCAGCAGATCGCCGAACTAACAGCCTCGGGTTGCGATATTGTCCGCGTGGCCTGCCCATCCGCGGATGATGCTGCAGCACTGCCGATCATCGCCCGGAAGTCCCAGATCCCCGTGATCGCGGACATCCATTTCCAGCCCAAGTATGTTTTTGCCGCCATCGAGGCAGGCTGTGCAGCTGTCCGGGTCAACCCGGGCAACATCCGGAAGTTTGATGACCAGGTCAAGGAAATCGCCGCCGCCGCACGCGACCATGGCACCTCCATCCGTATTGGCGTGAATGCAGGCTCACTGGAGCCCGGCATCATGAAAAAGTACGGCAAGGCTACGCCTGAGGCCCTCGTTGAGTCGGCTGTCTGGGAAGCTTCCTTGTTTGAAGAGCATGGTTTCCACGATTTCAAGATCTCCGTCAAGCACAATGACCCCGTGATCATGGTTGCCGCCTACGAAATGCTCGCTGAGCAGGGCGACTGGCCGCTGCACCTTGGCGTCACCGAGGCGGGCCCGGCCTTCCAGGGCACCATCAAGTCGGCCACGGCCTTCGGTGCCCTGCTGTCCCGTGGCATCGGCGACACCATCCGCGTTTCGCTGTCCGCACCGCCCGTAGAGGAAATCAAGGTAGGCAACCAGATCCTGCAGTCGCTGAACCTGCGCCCGCGCAAGCTTGAGATCGTCTCCTGCCCGTCCTGTGGCCGTGCCCAGGTTGACGTCTACACACTGGCCGAGCAGGTCACCGCCGGGCTGGAAGGCATGGAGGTCCCGTTGCGGGTAGCCGTGATGGGCTGCGTAGTGAATGGACCAGGCGAAGCCAGGGAAGCAGACCTCGGCGTCGCGTCCGGCAATGGCAAGGGTCAGATCTTTGTGAAGGGTGAAGTCATCAAGACTGTGCCTGAGAGCCAGATTGTTGAGACACTGATCGAAGAGGCAATGCGGCTGGCGGAGGAGATGGGGGAGTCCGATGGCGAAGATGCTGTCAAGGGCGGCCCCGTGGTCAGCGTCTCGTAGGGGCGCAGCGGCGCCGGGAGGCGCCGTCGTACGCGTCCTGGGAGACGGGGACACCGCAGCGTTGGGGGAGTTGGCCGGCCGGGATCCGGTGGCCAATGTCTTCATCCTGGCGCATCTGGCAGCAATAGGTACTGCTGCCCCCACCAGCGGCGGTGCCTCCATCTTTGGATTGTTCGACGCCGGCACCCTGGTGGGTGCGTGCTGGTCGGGCGCGAACATCGTGCCCGTCGGGCTGGCTCCTGAGATGGCGCCACTCATCGCTGCGGCCGCCGGCCGGTCAGGGCGGCGTTTTGCGTCCGCCTTCGGCCCTGCCCCTGCTGTCCTGGCAATCCATGAAGGCCTGCACGAACTGGGACATACCTCCCATGAGGTGCGGGCAGAGCAGCCCCTCATGATCATTGAAGGCCCGCCCCTCGTTGCTTCCGACCCCGCAGTCCGGCAGGGGACCATGGCCGACTTTGACCGCATCCTGCCGGCGTGCGTCGCGATGTTCGAAGAAGAAGTGGGTTACTCGCCGTTCCTGGGTGGCCGTGATTTCTACAGCCGCCGGGTCGAGGGCCTCATCCGTCAGGGCCACTCGATGGTTGTGATGAGTCCTGCCGGTGAAGTGGTTTTCAAGGCGGAACTTGGTGCCGTGACGGCGCAAGTCACGCAGGTCCAGGGTGTGTGGATGAATCCGCGCTACCGCGGCCGCGGGCTCGGCGCCGCCTACATGGCCGCCGTGGTGGAGTTGGCGCAGAAAGTAGCCCCCGTGACCAGCCTCTACGTCAACGACTACAACTTCCGGGCACGCGCCGTCTACCAGAGGGTCGGTTTCCGCACGGTGGGCACGTTCGCTACAGTTCTCTTCTAATTGAGGCAGGTGCCCAAGACCTCACGGCTGTTGCCCCGCCGTCGGGAGTTCCCCGGTCAGGTATCTCTGGATGGTGGGGGAGAGCATTGCCACCACCTCGTCCGGGGTGAGGGAGGCGAGCGGTTCGAGCCGCACGATATACCGGGCCATCATGAGCCCCACCATCTGGCTGGCCACGAGGCTTCCGCGCAGCGCCACCTCAGCCGGACTTCCCGGTACCCCTGCCATTACCCGGGTAAGGATGCTCCTGGTGACCGTCTCCCGCAGCAGGGCCGTCCGTGTGCGGGAACCGATGGTGCCGCGGAAGAAGGCGATGAGCCCGTGGTGGGCAGGGCTTTCCCACAGCCGCACTACTGCCCTGACCACCGCTTCTGCCCGGACGGCGGGGTCAAGCCCGCTGACGCCGCGCAGCACCTCCGCAGGATCGGCGGGCAGTGCGACGCTGAGGGCAAAGAGCTCCTCTTTGCCCGTGAAAAAGTGGTGCACCATGGCCGGGTCCACGCCTGCTTCCCGGGCGATTTGGCGCAGGCTGGTGCCGTCATAGCCGTGTTCGGCAAACAGCCGGCCCGCTGCGGCCAGGATGTCATCCCGTGAGCCCACAGTCCCGGAGCCTCCGCTGCGGCGGCCGCGCCGGGCACCAGGAACCAATGCCTCCGGCGGGGTCATGAGGTGCGCCGCCGGAGTGTCAGGGAGGCCAGTACCAGCACCAACAGGACGATGGCAGTCATGATGGCGGTGTCATTCCACATGGCCTCGGTAGCCTCGGCGTTCATGGCGATTTCGGTCAGGGCTTCCACCGAAAACGTCAGCGGCAGCACATGTGAAATTGCCTCAAGGACCTCGTTCATCTGATCGCGGGCCACAAAGAGTCCGCAGAGCAGGATCTGGGGAACCACCACCACGGGCATAAACTGCACGGCCTGGAACTCGGTCCGCGCGAAGGCCGAACACAGCAGGCCCAGTGCAACACCCAAAACGGAGTTGATGACGGCGATCATTACCACCAGCGCCGGGCTGCCTTCGATGTCCAGGTCGAAGATCCAGTAGGCCACGGCGGTAGCCACCAGGGACTGCAGGGCGGCCATCAGCGAGAAGGCCAGGCCATAGCCGAACAACAGGTCGGCTTTGTGGATAGGGGTGGTGAGCAGCCGTTCCAGGGTGCCGGACGTCCGTTCGCGCAGCATAGTGATGGAGGTGACCAGGAACATCACCACAAACGGGAAGATGGCCAGCATCATCAGGCCTACGCGGTCGAAGGTGCGTGGCACGCCGGGGGGCAGTACTTCATTCTCGTAGAGGTAGTACACGGCGGTCAGCAGCAGCGCAGGTACCACCAGTATGAGGGCGATGCTGCGGTGGTCATGCCTGAGTTGCTCCAGCACCCGGCGTGCGGTGGCCAACATCATGTGCACGTTCATGGCTGCGCCCCCGTCACTTCAGAACCGGATGCTTGACCGGACAAACCCGCCGCGAGCGACGGGTTGAGGATGATGTTCAGGAACGCCTGCTCGAGGTCCTGGCTGGCGCCGCGCCTGCTCAACTCCACGGGCGTCAGCTGGGCCAGGAGTCGTCCTTCGCGCAGAAGCAACAGGGAGGCACAGTGACTTGCTTCCTCCATCACGTGACTGGAGACCAGAAGTGTTGTCCCGGCGTCGGCCATGGTGCGGAAGCGGTCCCAGAGCTCCGCGCGCAGTACCGGGTCCAGTCCCACCGTCGGCTCGTCCAGCACCAGCAGCTGCGGCCTCGCCACCAGCGCGCAGGCGAGGGACACCCGGCTCAGCTGGCCGCCGGAAAGGTCGGCGGTCTTCTGTCCCGACTGTTTCTTCAATCCGACGGCGGCAATCGCCTCTGCGGTATCGGCGCGGCTTTTGCCATGCATGGCTCCGAAGTAGCGGACGTTCGCCTCGACGCTGAGGTCCGGGTAAACGCTCGGTGCCTGGGTGACGTAACCGATCTGGTGACGCAGTGCGGGATGGCCCGCAGGCCTGCCCAGCACCCGCACGGTGCCACTGTTGACTTTCTGCACGCCGACTATGGCACGCATCAGCGTGGTCTTGCCGCTGCCTGATGGTCCAAGGAGGCCGGTAATCATGCCGCCCGGGATCGTGAACTCCAGCCCGTCAAGGACCCTGGAGCGGCCGCGGCTGACCTCCAGGTTACGCACTTCGACGGCATCTGCGGGTTCATTGGACGGAAGCGTTGCGGAGCCGAACATGGCCACCTCCCGGCGGGAAACAATTCATCAAGTGATGAATTAAAGCTAGGACTGGTGGATTACGGCGTCAAGGGCAAGGTGGTACGTAGTTCTGCCGGGTCTGCAGCGGACTGTTGCGGGGCGGGCTTGCCGGTAGATTAGTACCCAGAAGAAACGCCGGCGCTGCCTTCCGCAGCATTCCCCCAGAAATGGATGTCCACCCGTGGTCACAAGACTGTCCCACCTTTTCCTCCGCACGCTGCGCGAAGATCCTGTCGATGCCGAGGTGGCCAGCCACCGGCTGCTGGTACGCGCCGGCTACATCCGCCGGGCGGCACCCGGCATCTACACCTGGTTGCCGCTGGGCCTGAGCGTGCTCCGCAAGGTTGAACAGATTGTCCGCGAGGAAATGAACGCCATCGGCGCCCAGGAAGTGCACTTCCCGGCACTTTTGCCCCGGGAACCGTATGAGGCCACCAACCGCTGGGTGGAGTACGGCGAAGGCCTGTTCCGCCTCCAGGACCGCAAGGGTGCCGACTACCTGCTGGCACCCACGCACGAGGAAATGTTCACCCTGCTGGTCAAGGACCTGTACTCGTCCTACAAGGACCTGCCGCTGAGCCTCTACCAGATCCAGAACAAGTACCGTGATGAAGCGCGTCCCCGCGCGGGCCTGCTCCGCGGCCGCGAGTTCATCATGAAGGACTCCTACTCTTTCGACGTCGATGATGCCGGGCTGGACGCCAGCTACGCCGCGCACCGTGCCGCCTATGTGAAGATCTTCGCCCGGCTCGGCCTCGAAGTTGTTCCCGTTGCCGCTACTGCAGGCGCCATGGGTGGTTCCAAGAGCGAGGAATTCCTGCACCCCACTGAGATCGGCGAAGACACCTTCGTCCGGTCCGCTGGGGGTTATGCGGCCAACGTGGAGGCAGTCACCACCGTGGTCCCGGAGGCCATCGATTTTACGAATCTTCCGGCCGCGCAGGTCCTGGACACCCCAAACACTCCCACCATCGAGACCCTGGTCACCGCAGCCAACCAGTTGGCACCTCGCAGCGAGGCCGACGGCGGCGCCTGGACAGCCGCGGACACCCTCAAGAACGTGGTCCTCACAGTCACGCTGCCCACCGGGGAACGGCAGATCGTGGTGATCGGGCTTCCCGGTGATCGCGCAGTGGACCTGAAGCGCGTTGAAGCGAACATCGGTTCCTTCCTGCCCGTCGCCGGAGAGATCGGCCTTGAGGCCGCGGGTGACGAGGACCTCAAGAAGAACCCCCTGATCGTCAAGGGGTACCTGGGCCCGGGCCTGACGCCGGAGGAACCGCTGCTGGGCCTGGAAGGCGCCACCAAGCTGCTCTACCTGGTGGATCCACGTGTCGTTTCCGGAACCAGCTGGGTGACCGGTGCCAACGAGGACGGCAAGCATGTGTTCGGCCTGGTCGCAGGGCGCGATTTCACCTGGGACGGCGTCATCGAGTGCACGGATGTACGTGCCGGTGACCCCGCTCCGGACGGCTCCGGCCCGCTGGAAATTGCCCGCGGTATTGAAATGGGGCACGTGTTCCAGCTCGGCCGCAAGTACGCCGAGGCATTGGACCTGAAGGTCCTGGACCAGAACGGCAAGCAGGTGGTGGTCACCATGGGCTCCTACGGCATCGGCGTAACCCGCGCTGTGGCCGCCTTGGCGGAGGCCAACCACGACGACCGCGGACTCGTGTGGCCGCGCCAGGTGGCTCCCGCTGATGTCCATGTGGTGGCCGTCGGACGTGGCGAGGACATTTTTGCTGCAGCTGAAAAGCTGTCCGCCGAACTCGATGCCGCCGGACTGGACGTCATCTTCGACGATCGTCCCAAGGTGTCCCCTGGCGTGAAGTTCGGTGACGCCGAGCTCGTGGGCGTCCCCACCATCCTGGCCGTTGGCCGGGGTCTGGCCGACGGCGTAGTGGAAATCAAGGACCGTCGCACCGGCGAAGCAGAAAACATTGCAGTGGATCAGGCTGTCGATTACGTTCTGACCGCCGTCCGCGGCCGGTGATTTCCGGATTCGAGGCGATTGAACCAGCCACCCTCCTGCTGATTGTGGTGGCCGGCCTCGCCGCGGGCTGGATAGATGCTGTAGTGGGAGGCGGTGGACTGCTCCAGCTTCCGGCCCTGCTGCTGGTACCGGGTATTACCCCGGTCCAGGCGCTGGCTACGAACAAGATGGGATCGATTTTCGGTACCACCACGAGTGCCGTGACCTACTACGGCCGGGTGAAGCCCGATCTGTGGACCGCGGTACCCATGGCTGTGATCGCCCTTGCGGGAAGTTTCGGGGGCGCCATCCTGGCTGCCCAGCTGCCGGCCAGCGTCTTCAAGCCCATCATTGTCGTGGCGCTGGTGGTGGTGGCCGTCTTCACCGCGTTGAAGCCCGACGTCGGCGATATCACGCTGCTGCGCCACGACGGCAAGCGCCATTATGTGGTTGCCTGCCTGATCGGTGCGGTCATCGGTTTCTACGACGGCCTGATCGGCCCTGGTACCGGATCCTTCCTCGTCATAGCGCTCGTGTCTGCCATGGGGTATGCCTTCCTGGAAGCCAGCGCCAAGGCCAAAATCGTGAACATGGCCACTAATGCAGGGGCGCTGCTGTTCTTCCTGCCCCATGGCTCGCTGCTGTGGGGACTGGGGCTGGTCCTGGGTGCGGCGAACATGGCGGGCGGCTACCTGGGTGCCCGCACAGCTGTTAAGCAGGGGAGCCGCTTCATCCGGCTGGTTTTCCTGGTGGTGGTGGCAGCGCTCATCCTGAAACTCGGCTATGACGTGTGGGTGGAGAATTTCGCCTGACGTCCTGTTCCGGGAGAAGGTGGGCTGCAGGCTGTCAGTGGATGTCTTCACCGGGTTCCGGGAGCGACTGTGGTGCAGGAAGGCCATCAAGGGTTCGGCCCGCCAGCGTGCTCGCCACCCACAGTGAGCGGAGGAAATCTCCTTGATGGTGCGGACTGGGAGCATAGCCGAGCGCGTTGCCCACCTCCCTCGCGACACTCCATTGCCTGGCCACGTCGGCGTCGAGGCCCGCCGCCGCGCTGAAGTCCCGGCAGCGTTCCAGCAGTCCTACTTCAGGGTTGTCCCGGGGAAGTTCGCTGAGGCGGTTCCACAGCAACGGGGCCACCGCGAACTCTGCCTCGCCGATCATGGGCTGGGGATCGATGACAGCGTAGCCCTCGCCGTCGAGGCGGCCCAGCACATTGAGGAAGTGGAAGTCCGCGTTAACCAGGACGTCGTGCGCTGACCGCCGGCCAACGACGCCCCGCGTCTGACAGACCTCGAGGGCGGCCTCAAGCAGCCATCGTGGAAAAGGGCGGCCCAGCGTTTCCCACTCCGCCGGCATCTCATCGCTCCATTGTTCGGCGCGGACAGCAATATGGTCTAACTCCCGCCATTGCGGCCGTTCGTCGGGAACCAGGCTCAGTTGCCGCATCAGTGCGCCCCATACAGGAACTGCACTGTCCATGGGAACAGACTGCAGTGACCGTTCAGCGTCCAGGCGCTCAAGCAGCATGGAACAGCTTTGGGGGTCGGATTCAAGAAGGTGTGCAGCGCCCTGCCCGTTCCACAGCACCAAGGCGTGGCGTTCAACCTGCGCCTCGTCGTGCGGGAACGCGATTTTAAGGGCGGCGGGCGTCCCGTCCTGACGGATCACGGGCAGCACCAGGCCGCCGTGGCCGTTCCACGGCAGGACGCCGGGAGCCAGGTCCGGGGTTAGCTCCCAACGCTCCAGGCACCCTTCGACCAGCCCGGGCAGAGCTGCCAACCAGTCACGCCCCTCGCGGTTGCGGCTGTAGCGCGCAGTGAGGAAGGGCGGTATCGGCACGTAGGCAGGCTGGCTCATCGGTCCCAGCGTAATCGGTCCCGGCGTAGGGCAGTCAGGGTCAGCGGGTGGAGCCGCTGCTGGGAGTTCCTCCGGTGGGGATTGCGCCAGCGGGAACCGGAGGCAGGGCAGAGGCATCGACGGCCAGGCCCGGGAGCGCTCCGGCATCCGCGCCCCAACGCTCGGCCCGCTGCGCCGTCTCCAGCAGCGCCTGAACGGCCCATTCGCGGGTTGGTCCGTCGCTGAAGGCTACGAGGTCGCCGTAGACGGGCAAGGCGCCGGCCTCCAACGAGCCGAGCCCGTTGACGGGAGCGGCGAGAAATTCTCCGCCCAGCGCGTAGCCGGGAGCTGCCGGGGTCACTTCCAGGCAATAGGCGGCCAGGAGCGAGGCGGCGTCTTCCGCCAGGTCCCGGTGGCGTGACCAGTCGTCTGCCGCAAGGATTGCAGCGTCTCCGGAGAGCCGCGGCAGGGCCACCTGATATCCGTACCCGCCCTGGCGTTCACTTTCGAGGACGGCAGCCAACGCGGCAGGCATGCCGGATGACGCCGGAGCCCGGCATTGCGCCGAAGGTATTGCTGCTGCTGTGCCGCCAGTAGGAGCCGCGTTTGCCGGAGCAACAGCTGGGGAGGCTGCGTCTGAGCCGTCCGTGGGCTTTCCCGGGGTCTCGCCGGGCTCAGGCACCTCAAGGCCGGGGAGGGAAACGCCGGACTCCGCTGCCAGTGATTCGGCCTCCAGCAGCCGGCCGGTACCGGCGGCAACCAGCAGCCGCGCCGTCCCGCCGTCGGATGCTTGCGCGTCGCTGAGCAGCTCGCCTGCGCTGGCTACCAGCTCTGCCAGGAATGCCGGAATCGACGACGGCGCCGGAGCTGTTGGTGCCGGCGCCGGGGCAGAGCCGGGGGCTGAGCCGGAGAAGGGCGTGTCCGTTGCTACCGGGAGCGGGCGGTAGAGGGCCTGCCCCTGCAGAGTCAGCAAAGTCACAGTCCTGCCCAGCTGCGCTGATCCCGCCGACTGGGCGGCCGCGTCAGTCGCCAGGGCGGTCCCGGCCGAACGCAGTCGCTCAGTGGCTGCATAGGCGTCCGCCAGCGCCTGCTCGGAGAATGTCGGTGCCGGTGGGGGCGCAGGTTCCTGCAGTGTAAGCACCATGCCGCTGCTGAGGATCACTGCGCACGTAGCCACCAGGATCCCGGCACGGAGAAGTCCTCCCCGGGGGTTCGTTTTCCTGGCTTTGCTGCTCACAACATCCCATGTTGTCACGTTGGGAAGGCAGCCCGGTGCACCAAGGTTCCAGGAAAATCGCTACGCTAGTACACACAACATCATCTATCGGAAGGCGGCCGGCATCGTGAGCAATGCAGAAGCCACGGCCTCATCGGACCCTACCGGATCGGGCACGGCTGAAGCCGCACCCGCATACAACCCAGAGGCAGCGCGCCTGCGCGCCCTCTTCGAGCCCGCAGTGGAGGCCAGCCGGCTGTACCTGGAGGACGTGTCCATTACCGTAGCCGGGTCCCACCGCACCGTCCACGTCGTCGTGGATTTGCCGCAGGAGGAAACCGGGGGAGTGAACCTTGACGTTATCGCGGAGATTTCGCATGCCCTTTCGGACATCCTGGACAACGATCCCGCGTCGGACGGCCGCCCCTACGACCTCGAGGTGTCCTCGCCCGGCGTTGGCCGGCCGCTGACCGAGGTGCGCCATTGGCACCGGGCGCGAGGCCGCATGGTCAAGGTCAACGTCAGCCAGGGCGACAACGTGACCGGACGAATCCAGTCGGTGGACGATTCCGGCGTCACGTTGATCCCGGAAATTGCCGTCAAAAAAGGCATGAAGCCGCGGCAGGGCGACGCCATCAAACTTCCTTTCGACAGGATCCGCAATGGAAAAGTCGAGATCGAATTCAGCCACCTCGATGAGGCTGGTCTGGACAATGAGCACAATGGACCTTCTGAGGAGGCCTGATGGATATTGACATGAGCGCGCTGAGACTTCTGGAGCGTGAGCGCGAAATTCCGCTGGATCTCCTGATTCCCACCATCGAGCAGGCACTGCTGGTGGCCTACCACAAGTCCCCGGGAGCCTTTGAAAAGGCCCGGGCCGAACTCGACCGCAAGAGTGGCAAGGTGACCATCTGGGCAGTTGAAATCGACGACGACGGCGCCCCGATCGGTGAGTTCGAGGACACCCCGGCCGGGTTCGGCCGCATCGCGGCAAGCACCGCACGCCAGATCATCCTGCAGCGTCTTCGCGATGTTGAGGACGACAATGTGCTCGGCGAATTCAAGGGACGTGAAGGCGAGCTCGTCGCCGGCATGATCCAGCAGGGCAACAACCCGCACATGATCCAGGTAAACCTCGGATCAGTGGAGGCGCTCCTGCCGCCGCCCGAACAGGTTCCGGGCGAGAAGTACATCCACGGGCAGCGGCTGCGTGCCTTCGTGGTGGACGTCCACCGCGGCACCAAGGGTCCCTCCATCACGCTGTCCCGCTCGCACCCGGGCCTGGTGCGGAAGCTCTTCGAGCTGGAAGTTCCGGAAATTGCCGACCGTTCCGTGGAGATCGTCGCACTGGCCAGGGAAGCCGGGCACCGGACCAAGATTGCCGTTAAGGCCAACATCCCCGGTGTTAACGCCAAGGGTGCCTGCATCGGTGAAATGGGCAGCCGGGTCCGGGCGGTCATGACGGAGTTGAACGACGAAAAGATCGACATCGTTGATTACAACGAGGACCCCGCCACCTTCATCGCCAGCGCACTGTCGCCGTCGCGTGTGAATTCTGTCACGGTCCTGGATGAAGCCGCCCGCTCCGCGCGTGTTGTCGTGCCGGACTACCAGCTCTCGCTGGCCATCGGCAAGGAGGGGCAGAACGCCCGCCTGGCCGCTAAGCTCACGGGCTGGCGCATTGATATCGTCTCCGACGCCGCGCCGAAGGACGCCCAGCGCGAGGCATAACGCACTGCCCCGCGGCTCCGGATGCAGCCAGCCCAAGCCGGCCGCATCCGGAGCCGCGACGCTCCGCGCCCCGCACGTTCGTCAAGGCAGGGCCTTGAGGGGCTAGAATAGAAGGTAACCGCGCCCAAGGGCCGGTATTCGTGTGCCGTCCAACCGTAGGCGGCACCTGGTACGTCAGGAAGAACCATCGCAGTCAGTGAGCAGTCGAACCGCGAATATTCTCCCCAACGCACTTGCATCGGATGCCGGAAACAGGGGTTGCGGTCCGAGCTGATCCGGCTTGTCGCCTCACGCAGTGACTCCGTCACTGTTGTCGTGGATGAACGACGCCGGCTGGCTGGCCGGGGTGCTTGGCTGCACCCCAGCGAACCGTGCCTTGCATTGGCCGTTAAACGACGGGCTTTCGGAAGGGCGCTTAATGGCGCCCACCGGATTGCCGACGTCGAGCGGCGGATCCTGGCAGGCACGGCCACTGCGGACGCTCCGGTGCCCGCAGAACCAACCGTCCAACCTGAAAGCGGGTCAGAAATCTGATGGAAACCCGATGAGTTCCCAGCGATGAGTGCGTAACGATGACAACTTTGTTGCGCTCTGCAATGGGCCTTCCAGCTGTATTTGCGGCGGAGGCCCGCAGTAAGAAGTAGACGGTTCGTGCCTGGCTCGGTGCGGACCGAGACAGGAGAAATGTGGCCAAGGTCCGCGTACATGAGCTTGCTAAAGAGCTCGGTATTACTTCCAAAGATGCAGTGACAAAACTGCAGGAACTGGGCGAATTCGTTCGCTCCGCCTCTTCCACCATTGAGGCCCCCGTTGTGCGTAAACTGCGCAACGCCTTCCCCGACGCCGCGGCGAAGTCCGCAGCGCCGGCAGCTGCGCCCAAGGCGCCTGCCCCGGCACCAACGCGGCCGGCAGCACCCCAGGCTCCCGCCCCCAAGAGTGAAGCTCCGGCAGCTGCTGCACCGTCGGCACCTGCCGCTGCTGCTCCGTCGGCACCTGCAGCTGCTGCACCGTCGGCCCCTGCCGCTCCGGCAGCACCTTCAACCGGCGCCCCCGCAGCACCCGCAGCAAGCCTTCCATCAGCAACCGCTCCCTCCACTGGCGCCAAGCCTGGTGCTCGTCCCGCTCCGCGGGCCGAAACGCCGGCGGCCCCCGCCCGCCAGGGTGGATCGGGTGCCCGTCCAGGCGGTCCCCGTCCGGGCAACAACCCCTTCGCTACGTCCCAGGGCATGCCCCGCGGCCGTGGCGGCGACGGAGAGCGTCCTCCCCGTCCCGGCAACAACCCTTTCGCGCCGTCCCAGGGCATGCCCCGCCCCGGTGGCAGCCGCACTGAAGGCGAGCGTCCCGGTGGTCCGCGTCCCGCGGCCGGTGCCGGTGGCCCCCGTCCCGGTGGCGCTGGTGGTCCGCGTACCGCGGCTGGTGCAGGCGGAGCCCGTCCGGGCAGCCCGCGTCCAGGCGCACCGCGCCCAGCTGGTGCCGGCGGAAACCGTCCTACTCCGGGCATGATGCCCAACCGCACTGAGCGTCCAGCGCCCGCTGGTGCAGGTGCTGGCCGTCCGGGTGGCGCAGGGCGCGGTCCCGGCCGTCCTGGTGGTGCCCCCGGTACCGGTGGTGCACCAGGTGCCGGCGGCGGGGCTCCCGCCGGTGGTGGCTTTGGCAAGGGCGGCCGCGGTCGTGGCGGCACCCAGGGCGCCTTCGGCAAGGGCGGCGCGGGTCGTGGCAAGCAGCGCAAGTCCAAGCGTGCAAAGCGCCAGGAACTTGAGCAGATGAGTGCCCCGTCGCTGGGTGGCGTGAGCGTACCCCGCGGCGACGGCAACACTGTCATCCGCCTGCGTCGTGGCTCCTCCATCACGGACTTCGCCGACAAGATCGAGGCAAACCCCGCCGCACTGGTAACCGTGCTGTTCCACCTCGGTGAAATGGCAACGGCAACGCAGTCGCTGGACGAGGAGACCTTCGCGCTGCTGGGCGAAGAACTCGGCTACAAACTCCAGGTTGTGTCCCCGGAGGATGAGGAGCGCGAGCTGCTCTCCGGCTTCGACATCGACTTCGATGCCGAGCTGGAAGCCGAAGGCGACGAGGAACTTGAGTCACGTCCGCCGGTTGTCACCGTCATGGGTCACGTTGACCACGGTAAGACCCGCCTGCTCGATGCCATCCGCAAGTCCGACGTCATGGCGGGCGAGCACGGCGGCATCACGCAGCACATCGGTGCTTACCAGGTCACCCACCTCCACGAGGGCGAAGACCGCAAGATCACCTTCATCGATACCCCGGGCCACGAGGCGTTCACCGCCATGCGTGCCCGTGGTGCGAAGGTCACCGACATCGCCATCCTGGTTGTCGCAGCGGACGACGGCGTCATGCCCCAGACCGTTGAAGCCCTCAACCACGCCCAGGCGGCCAATGTGCCGATCGTGGTTGCTGTGAACAAGATCGACAAGGAAGGCGCCAACCCTGAAAAGGTTCGTGGCCAGCTGACCGAGTACGGCCTGGTTCCCGAGGAATACGGTGGCGACACCATGTTCGTTGAGGTCTCTGCCCGCCAGAACCTCAACATCGACGAGCTGCTCGAGGCAGTTCTGCTCACCGCAGACGCCGCCCTGGACATGCGCGCCAACCCCAACAAGGACGCCCGCGGTATTGCCATCGAAGCAAACCTGGACAAGGGTCGAGGTGCTGTTGCTACCGTCCTGGTGCAGTCCGGCACGCTGCGCGTCGGCGACACCATCGTTGCCGGCACGGCCCACGGCCGCGTCCGTGCGATGTTCGACGACGACGGCAGTGCCCTGACCGAGGCCGGCCCGTCCCGCCCCGTGCAGGTACTGGGTTTGTCCAACGTGCCGCGCGCCGGCGACACCTTCTTCGTAACTGCTGACGAGCGCACCGCACGTCAGATCGCAGAGAAGCGTGAAGCAGCCGACCGCAACGCCGCCCTGGCCAAGCGCCGCAAGCGAATCAGCCTCGAAGACTTCGACCAGGCAGTGGCCGATGGCAAGATCGACACCCTCAACCTCATCCTCAAGGGTGACGTGTCCGGTGCCGTGGAAGCCCTCGAAGACGCCCTGCTCAAGATCGACGTCGGCGAAGGCGTGCAGCTGCGCGTCATCCACCGCGGTGTTGGTGCCATTACGCAGAACGACGTCAACCTGGCAACAGTGGACAGCGCCGTCATCATCGGCTTCAACGTCAAGCCGGCCGAGCGGGTTGCCGAACTGGCAGACCGCGAAGGTGTGGACATGCGCTTCTACTCCGTCATCTACGCAGCAATCGATGACATCGAGATGGCCCTCAAGGGCATGCTCAAGCCGGAGTACGAGGAAGTGCAGCTGGGCACGGCCGAAGTCCGCGAAGTATTCCGTTCCTCCAAGTTCGGCAACATCGCAGGCTCCATCGTTCGCTCGGGTGTTATCCGACGCAACACGAAGGCACGCATCAGCCGCGACGGCAAGATCATCGGTGACAACCTCACCGTTGAGACGCTCAAGCGCTTCAAGGACGACGCCACCGAGGTCCGCACGGACTTCGAGTGTGGTATCGGTCTTGGCTCGTACAACGACATCAACGAAGGCGACATCATCGAGACCTTCGAGATGCGTGAGAAGCCGCGCGTCTAAGTTGTTCGTTATGTAGGTTGGGGCCGCCGGGATTTTCCGGCGGCCCCGCCACGCACTCCGCGATTGAGGGGGCCCCGCCCCTACGACGGACGGCCAGCGATCTGCGATCGTTGGCCGTCCGTATCCGGCAGGCCCGATGCCACTCCCGGGCCCCCTCAATGCTGCGCGCGCAGGTGCCAATGTCACCTGCGCACCCCGATTTTTCTCGTTCAATTTTAGGAGTTGTTCATGGCTGATCCCGCACGGGCTGCCAAACTGGCGCAGCGGATCAAAGTTGTTGTTGCTGAGGCCCTGGGCCGGAAGGTTAAGGATCCTCGTCTGGAGGGCATCACTGTCACCGATGCCCGCGTGACTAACGATCTGCAGCATGCCACCATCTACTACACCGTCCTTGGTGACCAGGCCGTACAGGCTGATGCTGCCAAGGGGCTGGAGAAGGCCAAGGGCGTTCTCCGCCAGGAAGTCGGCCGCAACATTACGGTCCGGCTGACCCCTACGCTCGAATTTGTGGCGGACCGGATTCCGGAAGTTGCTTCCAACCTTGAGGAACTGCTTCGTGAAGCCAAGAGGCGCGATGCCGAGGTTGCTGCGCTGGCGGAGAAAGCCAAACACGCTGGCGATCCCGACCCGTACCGCAGCTCCGATGACGTCGATGACGAAGCTGGCGAAGACAGCGCCAAGTGAACATATCGGCGGAAACGTCGCCAGCTGATTGAAGGCCGGGACCGGATGGTCCGGGCCTTCTGTCATCTGGTTAGGATTTAGGCATGAGCCACGGGAATGAACAAGGCGACGTCAAGCAGTACCTCGAACGCGCCGTCGAGCTGGCGGTCCGGAACGTTGCTGACGGCGGCGGACCGTTTGGTGCGTTGGTGGTAACCGCAGACGGCCGTGCATTTGAAGGAACCAACCGGGTTACCCGCGACAACGATCCAACAGCCCATGCCGAGGTCGTAGCTATCCGGACAGCAGCAGCTTCGATGTCCAGCTTCGACCTGCACGGGTCCGTGTTGTACACCAGCTGCGAGCCGTGCCCGCTCTGCCTCGCGTCAGCGCTCTGGGCCAGGATCGACCGCGTGTACTTCGCGGCAGATCGTCATGGCGCCGCGGCGGCAGGCTTTGACGACGCCGTGTTCTACGACTACTTTGACGGAACCCGCCCGGAACTGCTTCCTGTGGCACACGAAGAGGTTCCGACGTCGGACGTTCCCTTTGAAGCGTGGCGCGCCAACGTGTCCCGAACGGACTACTGAACCGGGCCGGCACCCGGGGCCCGCTCAGGCAGGTTTCGCCTGCGCCGGCAGCTTGTTGACGCCGTCGAGCAGTTCCTGCCGTGAGCCGCAGAGGGCTATTCGTATCCAGCCCTCGCCGATCGAGCCGAAGGCGGTACCGGGAGCAACGGCCACACCCGAGTCAGTCAGGAACCGGCGGGCCCAGGCGCGTACGTCGCCTTCGCTGGCGTGGGAAACGTCCGCCCAAAGGTAAAAGGCTCCCTGCGCGCCGAGGTAGGGGATATTCCGGGCATCCAGCACCGCCGACGCCGCATCCCGGTTGGCGCGGTAGTGCGCGTGGGCGAAGGAGACGTAATCCTGCGGCCCGGTCAGCGCCGCCAGCGCAGCATACTGCGACGGCGACGCGACGCAGGAAACGATCGCTTCCATCGCGTTGTTCATGACCTTCTCCAGTCCCGGAGGACAAATCAGTGCCCCAATCCGCAGCCCGGTAAGGCCATAGGTCTTGGACAGCGTCAGGGATGTGAAAACCCTTGCCTGCCCGGGAAGGTCACTGTCGAAGACGGCCGGACTGACATGCGGCACGTCGTAGGTGAAGGCTTCGTAGCATTCATCCGAGATGATCCAGAGATCGTGCCGGCGGGCCAGGTCCACCAGCTCACGGGTCAGCTCTGCGTTGAGCACGGCGCCCAGCGGATTGGAAGGGGAATTCAGTACCAGTACACGGGTCCGCTCCGTGATCAGCTTCTCGAGGTCACTGATCCGCGGCTGGAAACCGTGCTCCGGATAGAGCGGGTAACGGACCGGCGACGCGTGCAGCAGGCTGGCGGTCATTACGAAGGTGGGATAGCCGGGATTGGGGATCAGGACCTCGTCGCCGGGGGACAGCAGCAGGCTCATCGCGAAGTGGAGTCCCTGTTGCGCGCCATCCACCACGTAGACGCGGTCCGCCCCGATGCTTGTCCCGCTGCGCTCCCGGAACCGTGCGGCGAAGGCCTCCCGCAGCGACGGAATGCCGGCGTTGGGTGTGTAATTGGTCTCATCCCGTTCAAGGCACGCCATCCCGGCTTCGAGCACGTGGCGGGGGAGCGGAAACCCCGGCTCGCCGATGCTCAGGACTATCGCACCGGGCGTCTGCCAGGCCTGCTCGGTAATCTCACGGATCTGGTTGACAGGCAACTCGCTGACGGCGGCGGAGAGCTTGGGCATAGCAGCCATCCTAAGCTGCGCGGCGGCCGGCCCTTCCCGCGCGCATATACTGGGAGGCGTGCTTTCTGGACTGGTGATAGTGGACAAACCGCAGGGATGGACCAGCCATGATGTGGTTGGCCGGATGCGGCGGCTTGCCGGTACCCGGAAGGTGGGCCACGCCGGAACCCTGGACCCCATGGCTACGGGAGTCCTGGTGGTCGGCATCAACAAGGCCACCCGCCTGCTGACCTACATCGTAGGCACCTCCAAGACCTATACCGCCACGATCCGGCTCGGCCAGTCCACCATCACTGACGACGCCGAGGGTGAGGTAGTCAGCACCGTCAGTGCCGCCGGGGTTGAGGATGCCGCGGTCAGGGCCGGCATAGCTGCCCTCACCGGTGAGATCCAGCAGGTTCCCAGTAGCGTCAGCGCTATCAAAGTCAATGGTGAACGCGCTTACGCCCGTGTCCGGTCAGGTGAAGAAGTCAAACTGGCCGCCCGTCCCGTTACCATCCTCCGATTCGAACTGGCCGCTATCCGGCGCTCCGCCGATCACCAGGCGCTGGATCTGGACGTTACCGTCGAATGTTCGTCCGGAACCTATATCAGGGCCCTCGCCCGTGATCTTGGCGCCGGGCTGGGGGTCGGCGGCCACCTCACGGCGCTGCGCCGGACGCACGTCGGGCCGTACTCCCTGGAGCAGGCGCACACCCTGGAACAGCTCGCGGAACACTTGGACGTCCTGGAAATGTCGCAGGCAGCCAGGGCCCTGATGCCCAACCGTGAGCTGAGCGACGAGGAAACCCGCGAGATCTCTTTTGGCCGCCGGATCGCGGCCGGCCCTGCAGCCGGGACGCCGGAGGCTGCGACCGTTGAGCGTCCGGCCGCGGCTTTCGCCCCCGACGGCCAGCTCGTGGCCCTGCTCGCCGATTCGGGTACCTCGGCCAAGCCGGTCCTGGTTTTCGCTCCCGACACCGCTCCTGACCCAGCTGGAGCGGTCGAGTAGTAGTGGACGCATACTTTTACATCGTCCTGGTGGTGGGGTTGGTCTCAACGCTGCTGTGCCTCGGCGCCGGCATTCTGAAGAAGGCCCCCAACGATGCCACCATCCTCTCGGTCATTGGCGTCGAAGTGGCCCTGCTGGTCTACCTGGTGGGGTCCATTGTCCGGGTGATAACGGGGGAGCCCATCGCCGGAGAGGCCTGGGAGTTCTGGGGCTACATGGCCACGGCGCTGCTGCTGCCCCCGGCAGCTGTCTACTGGTCTGTCCTGGAACGGACCAGATGGAGCAATTTCGTGCTGGCCGCCGTGGGAGTCACGGCGCTCGTCATGGCTGCGCGCATGAACCAGATCTGGTACTGAACCTGTAACGGCATTGAAAGTGGAAGAAGGAAACACTCCGGTGGAAAAGAACCAGTCGGCATCCGCGCCCTCCGCCGAAGGCGCGTCTGCACAGCCCCGCGACACCCGGAACACCGGCCCGGGCCGGCTGCTCATTGCCGTGTACGCGGTCTTCGCGATTTCCGCGACGGCCCGTGCCGGTTATCAGATCCTGACGAAGTTCAGCGAAGCGCCCCTCGCGTATCTGCTCTCGGCGTTTGCCGCCGTCGTCTACATCATTGCCACCGTGTCCCTCGCGAAACCGGGCCGCATGTGGTTCCGTGTCTCCGTTGCCGCGGTGCTGGTGGAACTCGTGGGGGTCCTCGTGGTGGGCGCGCTGAGTATCTTTGACTCCGTCCAGTTCCCCCACGAGACCGTGTGGTCGCTGTTCGGGCGGGGTTATGCGTTCGTTCCGCTGCTCCTGCCAATCCTGGGCCTTGTCTGGCTCTACCGCAGGCGTCCTTCGCGATAGTGGCCGGGCACCCTGCACGCTTTCAGCCCGGGTAAGCGGGGCAGCATTTACGGGTAACCTTAGATGGTTCCGGGGCTGGACGTGCTCCGGAATTCCGGAATTGCGGAAAACGGTGCAGCAGTCGAATGAACCAGTAGTCAGCAACACCGAAGTACTGAATGCAGTATCGAATAATGTTTGTGAAGGCGTAGAGGCGAGGGTGATGGTCCACATCTGGAACGATCCGTCCGAGGTCCCGGCGGACTTCGGTCCTTCCGTTGTTACTTTCGGAAACTTCGACGGCGTCCATCGCGGCCACCAGCAGGTTCTCTCAGAACTCATTCGCGCGGCGCGCCTTACCGGATCACGGGCCGTGGCGGTCACCTTCGATCCCCATCCGGCGTTTATCCACCGGCCGGAATCGGCTCCGCAGATGATCATGGGACTCCAGGACAAGCTTGTGGCACTGGGGGAGCTCGGCCTGGATGCCGTCCTGGTGGTCAAGTACTCGCTGGACCTCGCCAGCCTCACCGCCGAGCAATTCGTGGGCCAGTACCTGGTGGACACCCTGCATGCCCGCCACGTGGTGATCGGCCATGATGCGCGATTCGGCCGCGGCAATTCAGGCGACCTGGAAACCATGAAGGAACTCGGCCGGAAGTTCGACTTCGAGGTCCAGGTGATCAGCGAATTCGGCTCCGAAGGCTACCCCCTGCACGATGACGGCGGCACGGACCGCCGCTGTTCCTCCACCTGGGTGAGGGAGGCCCTGCGGGACGGCGACGTCGCTACTGCTGCCGCTGTCCTGGGCCGGCCGCACCGGATGCGCGGAGAGGTGGTCCACGGGGCAGCCCGCGGGCGCGCCCTCGGTTTCCCCACCGCCAACCTTGCCGGCACGGCCACCGGACTCATCCCGGCAGACGGCATTTACGCCGGTTGGCTGGTGGACCAGGCAGGCGCACGCTGGCCGGCAGCCATCTCCGTGGGTTCCAATCCAACATTCGACGGCGTAAGCCGCCAGGTGGAAGCGCACGTCATCGACCGGCCTGACGAAGCCGTGGAAGACTTCGACCTCTATGGCCAGACTGTTGTGGTGGAGTTCGTCGAGCGTCTGCGCGGCATGGTCACCTACACCGGCCCCGATGCGCTGGTCGAGCAGATGAAGCTCGACGTTGTACAGGCGCACGCCATCCTGAGTGGCAGCTAAGTCGGCTGTTTCGACAAGATTGCAGGCGTGCCGGTAAACTAAACGTTGGATCCGGCTGCAGTCCGTGGCGGCTGGCTCCTGTTGCGCGCACGGTCTTTTGGTTTAGTCCTGAAGTCCGGCGTGCGCGATCCCGGCAGCGACCTGCTGATTCGGGCCACACGGCACATCTCTAGGAGTTATTGTGGCACTTGACGCCGCTGTAAAGCAGTCCATCATCAAGGATTTCGCAACGTCTGAGGGCGACACCGGTTCGCCCGAGGTCCAGGTTGCAGTCCTGACCCAGCGGATCAAGGATCTGACTGAGCACATGAAGGAGCACAAGCACGACTTCCACACCCAGCGCGGTCTGCTGGCCATGGTTGGTCGTCGCAAGCGCATGCTTGGCTACCTCAAGAAGACCGACATCGAACGCTACCGTTCGCTCATCGAGCGCCTCGGCCTGCGCCGCTAGTCGTATCGGGAGCGGCCCGTTCCCACCCGGAACGGGCCGCTTTCTTCAAATGAAAACTCAATAGGAGGATCAACCGCATCACGCATTCGCGGTCCTCGGTAGTGATCCCCGGGAACGGCTTCCTTGATTGAAGCCCTGGCCCGTGGGTCTCGATCGATGACCGGGTGCAGTGCAGGCCAGTAGACAGATGCTGGCCTGGGTTGATGCGGCTGGACTTCCGTGAATCAAGAAACGGAGGTGACTCTCTTGGAGGGTCCCGAAATCCAGTTCTCAGAAGCAGTTATTGACAATGGCCGCTTTGGCAAGCGTGTAATCCGCTTTGAAACCGGTCGCCTTGCCAAGCAGGCAGCCGGCGCAGCCATGGTGTACATCGACGATGACACCGCGTTGCTGTCCGCTACCACTGCGGGCAAGCACCCGCGCGAAGGATTCGACTTCTTCCCGCTGACGGTCGACGTCGAGGAGCGTATGTACGCTGCCGGCCGTATTCCGGGCTCGTTCTTCCGCCGCGAAGGCCGCCCGTCCACCGAAGCCATCCTGGCCTGCCGCCTCATGGACCGTCCGCTGCGCCCCGCGTTCGTCAAGGGCCTGCGCAACGAGGTCCAGATCGTGGTGACCGTCCTGTCGATCAACCCGGACGAGCTCTACGACGTGGTGGCCATCAACGCCTCCTCCATGTCCACGCAGCTTTCCGGCCTTCCGTTCTCCGGCCCCATCGGCGGCGTCCGCGTTGCCCTGGTTGCTGACGAGACCGGCTCACAGTGGGTTGCTTTCCCGAAGCACTCCCAGCTGGAAAACTCGGTCTTCAACATGGTGGTTGCCGGGCGTATTGCCGGTGACGATGTCGCCATCATGATGGTCGAAGCCGAAGCCACGGACAACTCCTGGAACCTCATCAAGGAACAGGGCGCCACCGCTCCTACCGAAGAAGTTGTTTCCGAGGGCCTCGAGGCTGCAAAGCCGTTCATCAAGGCACTGTGTGACGCACAGTCGGACCTGGCTGCCCGCGCTGCCAAGCCCACCGTCGAGTTCCCGGTCTTCCTCGACTACGAGGACGACGTCTACGCCGCTGTGGAGTCTGCTGCCGCCGACAAGCTGGCCGCTGTCTTCCAGATCGCTGACAAGACCGAGCGTAACGACGCAACGGATGCGCTCAAGGATGAAGTCACTGCTGCCCTGGCCGGCCAGTTCGAAGGCCGCGAGAAGGAACTGTCCGCAGCATTCCGCTCGGTCACCAAGCAGGTTGTGCGCCAGCGCATCCTGAAGGACCAGATCCGCATCGACGGTCGTGGCCTGACGGACATCCGCCAGCTCACCGCCGAGGTCGAGGTTCTGCCCCGCGTCCACGGTTCTGCCATCTTCGAACGCGGCGAAACCCAGATCATGGGTGTCACCACGCTGAACATGCTCAAGATGGAACAGCAGATCGACTCCTTGTCGCCGGTAACGCGCAAGCGCTACATGCACAACTACAACTTCCCGCCGTACTCCACCGGTGAAACCGGCCGCGTCGGCTCCCCGAAGCGCCGCGAAATCGGCCACGGTGCCCTTGCGGAACGCGCAATCGTTCCGGTACTGCCCTCCCGTGAGGAATTCCCCTACGCCATCCGCCAGGTGTCTGAAGCCCTCAGCTCCAACGGTTCTACGTCGATGGGTTCCGTTTGTGCCTCCACCCTGTCGCTGCTGAACGCCGGTGTGCCCCTGAAGGCCGCCGTCGCCGGTATCGCCATGGGCCTGGTCTCCGACCAGGTTGACGGCCAGACCCGCTACGCAGCGCTGACTGACATCCTCGGCGCCGAAGATGCTTTCGGTGACATGGACTTCAAGGTTGCCGGTACCGCAGAGTTTGTGACAGCCATCCAGCTGGATACCAAGCTCGACGGCATCCCCGCTTCCGTGCTGGCAGCAGCACTGAAGCAGGCCCGTGAAGCCCGCCTGCACATCCTTGAGGTCCTCAACTCGGCTATCGACACCCCGGACGAGCTTTCCGAGTTCGCTCCGCGCGTTATTGCCGTGAAGATCCCCGTGGATAAGATCGGCGAGGTCATCGGCCCCAAGGGCAAGATGATCAACCAGATCCAGGAAGACACCGGCGCTGACATCTCCATCGAGGATGACGGCACGGTCTACATCGGCGCAACCAACGGTCCGTCTGCCGATGCGGCACGGTCCGCCATCAACGCCATCGCGAACCCGCAGGTTCCGGAAATCGGTGAGCGGTACCTGGGTACGGTCGTCAAGACCACCACCTTCGGTGCCTTCGTTTCGCTGACTCCGGGCAAGGACGGCCTCCTGCACATCTCCGAGCTGCGCAAGCTTGCCAACGGCAAGCGCGTGGACAACGTCGAGGATGTTGTGTCGGTGGGCCAGAAGGTCCAGGTGGAAATCACCAAGATCGACGACCGCGGAAAGCTGTCGCTGTCTCCCGTCGTAGCTGAAGAGGAAGGTGCCGAGCCCGAAACCGAGCGCGTGCACGCAACCGATCCGGCCGAGGGTGTTGACTCGGAGTAGTTCTACCCGGGTGTGAATCAGCACTCGAACCTGGCGGGGACGGGGGAGTTTTCCCCCGTCCCCCCTCTCTTCCTATGGCAACCAAAACCCTCTTCCACACCCTAAAGGGC
>NZ_JBWZCL010000005.1:0-222945 GCF_059383595.1 Pseudarthrobacter sp. MDT1-40-2
GCGCCGATGGTACTGCACCCGGGAGGGTGTGGGAGAGTAGGTCACCGCCGGACAAACATTAAAAGGCCAGGCCCCGACACCACGTGTCGGGGCCTGACCCCTTTAAACACCCAAACACCACCACCCACGCACCCGCACACTGGCCCAGCCACCGTGCCCAAAAACACAGCCCGCCACCCAAGCCCACGCATCAGGGACCACCAACGGACCCCGAGCCAGGTGCAGGAATCCGGGAAGAAAGGGTCGCGGTAAAGTTGGGCACCATGAACAGTCTCTTCAGCCATGCAGCCGACGACGCACCGGACCCCACACCAGCAGGTCAACCGGAAGCGGTCGTGGCCTCTGTAACGGTACCCGGGCCGGTCTCCAGGGCATTTGAAGGCTTCACCGACCATACGCACCTGTGGTGGCCCATGGGCGCACACAGCGTGTACGGGGAGGGCTCATACGTTGAGTTCGAGGAGCAACTGATCCTGGAAACCGCCGATGATGGCCGGACCAGCATTTGGGGCATGGTGGGCGACTGGCAGCCACCCTTCACCTTTCAGGCCTCGTGGCATCCGGGAACTACTGCACTGTGGTCAACGGAGGTCAGGGCCGTCTTTGTCCCTGGTGAGCACTCCACGACTGTAGAGATCCGCCACGACGGGTGGGAGGGGGCAGAGAACCCTGCTGTTGTCCGCCGGGTTTGGGAACAGGCCTGGCCAAAAATCCTGTCCCACTTCGCGCGTTTTATGGGCGCAAGCTAGGCGACTGGAAGATCCTCCGTCCCGCAGTTCACCCCGCCACCCTAAACTGGGCTCGTGCATGAAACTCAGCAGAACACCGGCACGGCAGGAATCCCGGAGGAACTGGCTCTCCTCCTTGGCCCTAGAAAGGTTGCGGTAGACGACGCAACCCGGACCAAATACGCCGTGGACGCCGCGCCGATCGTTGACTACCACCTGCCCATCGCTGTGGTCTGGGCTGAAACCGTGGCTGACGTCCAGGGTGTGATGCGGACCTGCTCGGCCCACGGGATAGCTGTGGTGACCCGCGGAGCCGGGACCGGGGTGTCCGGCGGTGCGCACGCGAGCCAGGGCTGCATCGTCCTGAGCCTGGAACGGATGAACCGCATTCTGGACCTGAACCCGGACGACGAGACCGCCGTCGTCGAACCCGGCGTGGTGAACGCTGCACTCAACGATGCGGCCGCGCAGCATGGGCTCATGTACGCACCTGACCCGGCCAGCTTTCGGATATCCACCATAGGCGGCAATGTTGCCACCAATGCAGGCGGACTGCGCTGTGCGAAGTACGGAGTAACGCGCGATTCCGTGCTGGCGCTTGACGTTGTCCTGGCCGACGGCTCGCTGATCCATACGGGGCACCAGACATTCAAGGGCGTAGCCGGCTACGATCTCACCGCGCTGTTCGTTGGTTCCGAGGGGACTCTTGGAATTGTGGTGGCGGCTACAGTCCGGCTTAAGTACCTGCCGCGCCACGTGCAGACCATCGCCGCGTTCTATCCCGATTTCCCTTCTGCTGCTGCGGGTGTGCTCGCTGTGGGCAGCGCGCGTGTGCAGCCCGCCATCATGGAATTACTCGACGGCGGCTCGCTCACCCAACTTGACGATGCCTATGGCTCCGATCTCCGGGCCCGCGGCGCGGCGCTGCTGCTCATCCAGACGGATGGCTTCGGGGCTGAGGCGGAGGCCGACGTCGTTCGAAGCGTCCTGGCGGCCGGCGGCGCCGTGGTGACCACCGAAGCCAGCGCCGAGGCGGAGAGGCTGGTGGACCTGCGGCGCAACAGCCGTGGTGCCGCCCCGGACGATGACTACCGGGTGGGCGAGGACGTGGCAGTACCCCGTTCACGGTTGGTGGATTATGTGGCCTGGCTTGAGGCGATGGCGGTCCGCCGTGGCGTCCGCCTGCGGGTGGTGGCCCATGCCGGGGACGGCAACCTTCACCCCACGTTTTGGATTGACCGGACAGAGGCAGACGCCGAGGCCATCCAAAGACTGCACCTCGCCCTGGATGATTCGGTGGCAGCTGCCCTGGAGATGGGCGGAACAATCACCGGCGAGCACGGCGTGGGGCAGTACAAACGGCGCTGGCTGGGGCTTGAGCAGGCTCCGGAGGTCCGGGAGTTGCAGCACAGGATCAAGGAGCTTTTCGATCCGGCCGGAATCCTGAACCCTGGTAAGGCAATCTGAGCGCCAGTCCAGGCACGCGGGCATTCCGGACAACGCTTAGTCGTCTGAATCCGGGTATTCGTCCTGATCCTTCCCATACCGGGATTCCTCAGTTTCCACTTCCAGGATCTTGAGCAGCTCGGTGTCCGGGTGCAGCATGATCGCGGCCTCGTCGCGGCGGTGCCGGAGGATCGAATCGATATAGGACTGCACCGCTTCGGCCAGCGGAATATGGCGGTTCGCTTGCTCGGACATGTACCAGCGGTGTTCCAGGATTTCGTGGACTGCCTCCGCCGGCTCGAGCTTTCCGGAAAGGTCACGGGGGATCGACCGGACGATCGGTTCGAATATCTGGCTGACCCACAGGTGGGCGCTGTATTCCTCGTCCATGTCCGGATTGTTGTCTGCCCGGAAGGTGTCCATGTCATTGAGCAGCCGCCGCGCCTGGTTTTCCTGGGCGTCAATGCCCGTGAGCCGGAGAAGCCGCCGCTGGTGGTGGCCGGCGTCCACCACCTTGGGCTGCAGCTGGATGGTGGAGCCGTTCTGGGTGGTCTTGATGGCGTATTCCTCGACGTCGAAGCCGAGCTCGTTGAGCCTGCGGATGCGTGCCCCAACGCGCCAGCGTTCGCCGAGTTCGAACGATTCCTTCTCCGTGAGTTCGGCCCAGAGCCGGCGGTAGCTGTCCATGATCAGCTCGCTGGTGGCGACGGGGTCCACCTTCTCCTCAATGAGGCCGCCGTCGAGCAGGTCCATCAATTCACCGGCGATGTTTACCCGCGCAATCTCCAGATCATATTCGCGCTGCCCCGTGGAGAGGTCCGGGTAGAGCTCCCCGGTCTCCGCATCCACCAGATAAGCAGCAAAGGCGCCGGCGTCGCGGCGGAACAGCGTATTGGAGAGCGAAACGTCGCCCCAATAAAAACCGATGAGGTGGAGGCGGACCATCAGCAGCGCTTGGGCATCGATCAGCCTGGTCAGGGTGTCCTTCCGCAGCATCTGCGAAAACAAGGCACGGTACGGCATGGAGAACTTCAGGTGGCGGGTCACCAGCACGGGGTTCAGCGGCTGGCCCTGTGGCGTGGTGCGGCCCGTGATAACAGCTACCGGCTCGACGCAGGGAACATCCAACCGGGCCAGCTTGCGCAGCATATGGTACTCGTGGCGGGCCACGTGCTCCGACGTTTCCTTGATGGCGATGACCGAACCACCCAAGTGGGCGAAGCGCACAATGTGCCGGGAGATACCGCGGGGAAGCGCGGCCAGGTTCTCCGCCGGCCAGTCCTCCAGGGCAATGTGCCACGGCAGGTCCAACAACTCCGGCTCCGTGGCTGCAGCGGTGATACTCAGCGAGCTGGATACGTTCATGGCGCCGTCATTGGCGCTCGCTGCCTCGAACCGGGGCAACTTGCCGATCTGCCCGTAATCCGTAGGTTCGTCGTGCCAGAGCGCGCTGTTGTCCTCAGTCATGATCCAATTCTTTCCTACTTGCTGCGCAACGGCTAAATGTCATTGAAGGGGTACACGGGCTGAGCCGCCCAGGGGACGTCGGGGGCAGCCTGGAACGCCACTCCCTGGAGCGCCAGCCGGGCGCCCACCTCACCCAGGCGATCTGCAAAATGGTCCGGGTGGCGGCTTTCCTGCGCGGTCCAGGCCACCTCGGCCAACGCGACCGCCCGCGGGTACAGCAGCCAGTCCGCCTGCAGCCCGCCGCGGACAGTCTCGCTCCAAAGCGGGCCTTCAACGCCCAGGACGTGCTCCGCCGAGATGCCCAACTGCCCTGGATCCCAGGCGTAGTATTCACGCCAGCTGAACGGACCGCCTTCCACCCAGCCCAGGCCGATAGGGCTGGAAGGAGTGTATTTCTGGTCCAAGTAGGTGTGCTGGGCGGGGGACATGATCACCGAGGCGCCGGCGTCGGATGTCTTCTCCGCCGAGGCGGACGTGCTGCCGTGCCAGTACTGGATGACGGAACCGTGCGGAATCGTCGCCGCGGCATATTCATTCCAACCCACCGGGACCTTGCCTGCGTCAGCAACCATCGAGGCAATCGCCGACACCATGGCCAGGTACTCTCCGCGCGGCGTGACCAGGGCTTCATCCCCGCCGATGTGCAGGTAGGGCCCGGGCGTCAGCGCTGCCAGCTGCCGGATCACCTCCCGGGCAAACTCGTACGTCACTGGATTGTTCGCGTCGAGGCTGGAGAACCCCACTTCACCGGTGGTGTTCATGGCTGGTGGAATGTTGTTGGCGTTGAGCTGCGGCACGGCGGCCAGGGCTGCGTTGACGTGGCCCGGCATATCGATTTCCGGGACCACCAGGACGTTCCGGAGTGCCCCGTAGGCGACTATTTCCGAGAAGTCCGCCTGGCTGTAGAACCCCGTGTGCCCGGGACCCAGCCCGACGCCGGGGGAATCAACAGCACCAGAGCCGCCCAGACGGGTCAGCATGCCGTAGTCCAGGCCGGAAGGGTTGTGTTCCGGGTTCCTGATGTCGATCCGCCAGGCCTGATCGTCCGTCAGGTGGAGGTGCAGGGCGTTGAACTTGAACTGGATCATCGTGTCGATCTGCCGCTTCACCTCATCCACTGTCAGGAAGCTCCGTGCGACATCCAGCATGAGGCCGCGGTAGGTGAAGCGCGGGAAATCGCGGATGGCAACAGCCGGTACCCGCCAGTCCCTTGAAACCGGGAAAGGACTTTCGACGTCGGCAGGAAAGAGTTGCCGCAGCGTCTGTACGCCGTTCATCACCCCGGCCGCGGAGGCTCCGGTAATCACGACGCCGGATGCATCAGCGGTGAGCGTGTAAGCCTCCGCCGGAGCCGGGCAGTCGTTCCGGGCTGCTTCCAGCGCAAGCTCAGGAGCGACGGCAAGGACAATGTTGGCGCCCTCTGGCGCGGACTTTTCAACCGGTAACTCAAAGCCCGTGCTTCGCCGCAGGATCCTGGCTAGTTCCGCGGCGGCCGCCAGGCTCTCCGCGTCGGCCGAAATGGAGGTGTCGCGAGTGAGGGCAAAACCGTCCCCGTCCAGCTGGTCCAGCAGGACGGGGAAGGGAATCAGCGACATGGGGTAATCCACAGAGCTCCTGCTCGCATTGAGGGTGTTAACGTGCGACGGCGGCCACTCCAATGAATGTCCAAAGGAGGGGCCGCCGTCGTTACTGTTGTCGTTGGTCGAGCTTGTCGAGACCTGGGGTTTCGGCAGGCTCAACCGCCGGTGGGGACTAGTCGCCCAGGCGCAGGCCGGTCTTGGTGTCGAACAGGTGCACGTGGCCGGACTGCGGGCGGACGAAGATGGTGTCCCCCTTCATCGGAGGGCGGCGGCCGTCGACCCGCGCCACGATGTCGTGGTCCTGGCCGTCAAGCGTGGTGTGGCCGTAGACGTAGGCATCCGCGCCGAGTTCTTCGACAACGTCCACCTCCACCTGCAGGCCTTCGCCGTTGCCAACGGTTTCGAGGTCTTCCGGGCGTGAGCCCAGCGTGACAGTGGAGCCGTGTGCCTCTTCGAGGATGTTGCGCGGCACGGGGTAAACAGTTCCACCGAACTGGACGCCGCCGTCGACGACGGGCAGTTCCAGCAGGTTCATGGCGGGGGAGCCGATGAAGCCCGCAACGAAGACGTTCTTCGGCTTGTCGTACAGGTTGCGCGGGGTGTCCACCTGCTGCAGCAGGCCGTCCTTGAGGACCGCAACGCGGTCGCCCATGGTCATGGCCTCGACCTGGTCGTGGGTCACGTAGACGGTGGTGACGCCGAGGCGGCGGGTAAGGGATGCGATCTGCGTACGCGTCTGGACACGGAGCTTGGCATCCAGGTTGGAAAGCGGCTCATCCATGAGGAAGACCTGCGGGTTACGGACGATTGCACGGCCCATGGCGACACGCTGGCGCTGGCCACCGGAGAGTGCCTTCGGCTTGCGGTCCAGGTACGGCTCGAGGTCCAGGAGCTTGGCGGCTTCGCGGACACGCTCGGCCCGCTCTTCCTTGGAAACGCCTGCGATCTTCAGGGCGAAGCCCATGTTGTCCGCAACGGTCATGTGCGGGTACAGGGCGTAGTTCTGGAAGACCATGGCGATGTCGCGGTCCTTCGGCGGGACGTCAGTGACGTCGCGGTCGCCAATCAGGATGCGGCCGGCGTTGACGTCCTCAAGGCCTGCGAGCATACGCAGTGAGGTGGACTTGCCACAGCCGGAGGGCCCAACGAGGACCAGGAATTCGCCATCGGCGATGTCGATGTTGAGCTTATCGACGGCGGGCTTTTCGGTGCCCGGGTAAAGACGTGTTGCGTTATCAAAAGTAACTGTTGCCACAGTTATCAATCCCTTCACCGGCAGGTACGTGCCGGACGATCCGTAGTGAATGGTGTGTATTCAGTTGGGTGCTCCCAAGGCCGAAGCCCGGGAGCACTCGCGACGCCGCACGGTTCTTGTGCGCCACATCACATCCAAGAGTATGTCAGATTTATCCGGAATGTCGGCGAATGTTACAAACGTCACTTGTGAGGTTCGTTACGGGGCGTTCGACATCGGGACCTCGCCGAGGGCCTTTCGGCGCTCCTTGAGCAGTGCCTCCAGGACTTCGGCCATGTGAACGGGGGCCTCCACACGGTAGCTGGCCTGGGTGAAGCCGAAGCCCACCTTGATGCCGACGTCGTCCTTGGTCATCCGTGCCAGGGCGTCCTCGTCGGTCACGTCATCGCCGGCGAAAAGCACCGCCGACGCATCTGTTGCCTGCCGCAGGAAGGTGATGGCGTCGCCCTTGGATGCGTGCACCACGGAGGTTTCCAGGACGCGCTTGCCGGTTTTCAGGTGCACACCCCGCAAGTCGCCCAAGACGGACCGGGCAGCTGCCACGGCGTCTTCGGCGACGTCATCGGCAGCCAGGCGGGTATGCAGCACCACTCCTGCCGGCTTGTCCTCCAGGTGCGTGCCCGGCGCTTCACCGGCGATCTCGGCCAGCCTTGCCCTGACCTCGGCCAGCAGTTGCACTTGCTCCGGATCCAGCGTCAGGGGTGTGGACCCGGGCCCCATCCAGGCCTCGGCCCCATGGCTGCCGATCAGCAGGGTCTGCGCCGGAGGGGAGGCGACCAGCCGCAGGCTGTCCAGTGCGCGCCCCGAGATGAGTGCCGTCGTCGTGCGTGGCAGCGTGGCGAGGGAGGCAACGGCGCTAGCGGTGCGGGGCAGCGGCCGGGCGTCTTCCGGACGGTTCACCAGGGGTGCCATCACGCCATCGAAGTCCAGGGCCACCAGCAGGTGTTCCGTGGCGGCGATCCGGTGGATGGCATCGAGCAGGTCCGGACTCAGGTTAAGCCAGTCTGCGCTGTTGGTATCAGGAGTCATCGCGCACAACCTTCTCGTTCAAGGCGGTCAGGAACTCCCTGGACCAGTGGTCGACGTCGTGCTCGAGGACCTGCTTGCGCATGGCACGCATCCGGCGGGCTGCATCGCGGGGCGTCATGCTGACCGCCTTGAGGATGGTTTCCTTCAGGCCGTCGATGTCGTGCGGATTGATCAGCAGGGCGTGCTTGAGCTGATCGGCGGCGCCGGCGAATTCGCTGAGGACCAACGCGCCGTCGTCTTTGGTCCTGGTGGTGACATATTCCTTGGCAACGAGGTTCATGCCATCGCGCAGGGCGGTCACCAGCATGATGTCCGCGGCCAAATACAGGGCCACCATTTCCTCCACCGGGTAGCTGTGGTGCAGGTAGCGGACGGCCGTGTTCTGGATGGTGTCGTAGGTGCCGTTGATATGGCCCACGGTGCCTTCGATTTCCTCGCGCAGCAGTCGGTACTGTTCAACGCGCTCACGGCTGGGGCTGGCGACCTGGATGAGCGTGGCGTCCTCCACCTTCAGCGAGCCGTCAGCGAGGAGTTCCTCGAAGGCCTTGAGGCGGTGCCGGATTCCCTTGGTGTAATCCAGCCTGTCCACGCCCAGCAGGACGGTCTTCGGGTTTCCGAGGTCCTGCCGGATCTGGCGGGCGCGTTCGATGATTTCCGGCTTGTTGGCCAGCTCGTGGATTTGCTGGACATCAATGGAGATGGGGAACGCCTGGGCCCTGGCGATGTGCGTTACCTGGCCGCCGGGCCCCTTGACGTGCACCTGCTGTCGCTTGACGCTGGCGCCCAGGAACCGGCGCGCAGAGCGCATGAAGTTGCCGGCGTCACTGGTTCGCTGGAAGCCCACCAGGTCCGCTCCCAGCAGGCCGTCAATAATGGCACGACGCCACGGCAGCTGGGCGAAAATCTCCGGCGGCGGGAACGGGATGTGGTTGAAGAAGCCGATCCGCAGATCCGGCCGGGCCTCGCGGAGCATCCGCGGGACCAGCTGCAACTGGTAGTCCTGGACCCACACCGTAGCGCCCTCGGCGGCATACTTGATGACGGAGTCGGCGAACCGCCTGTTCACCTTCCGGTACGAATCCCACCAGGTGCGGTGGAATTCCGGCGGCGCGATGACGTCGTGGTACAGCGGCCACAGCGTGGCGTTGGAAAAGCCCTCATAGTAAAGCTCGACGTCGTCGGTACTCAGGTGCACCGGCACCAGGTCCATTCCGCCGTGGCTGAACGGTTTGACCGTCTCGTCAGGGGCGCCGTGCCAGCCGACCCACGCGCCGTCGGTCTTGGTCATCATGGGGGCGAGGGCAGTGACGAGTCCGCCGGGGGACCGGCGCCAGCCGGATCCGTCGTCGCCGTCGTCTCCGGCGTTGCAGCGGTCCACCGGAAGCCGGTTGGAAACCACCATGAAGTCATACCGCGTTCCCGGTGCTACGCCCTGGGTGGCGTGCTGCCCGGCGGGTTTATCCACGGCATCGTTGTTCGGATTGTGCTGATCGTTGCGTTCCAATTCGGTCCCCTAAGGTTGCCTATGGCTCTTGTTCCACCCTAATGGGGCGGAATCCCGGGTGCTATTCGTATGTCGCCGCCGCCCTGGATTACTTGAAAGCGCAAGCTCCCAGTTTTCTCCCCTAAAATAGGCGAAGTTGCCACAATGTGGTCCGCCCGACGTCGATCGACACGAGGAACAGATGAGCCCCGCAAACGAAAACCGTAAGTCCAAAGCAGAAAGAACAGCGGAAGCACGCGAGAAGGCCCGCGCCATCCGCGAGGCCCAGCTGAAGAAGGACAAACGTAACAAGATGCTCATCGGGTGGGGCATCGTCGTCGCCGTCGTGGCGATCCTGACGGTCATCGCCCTTGTGGTGGTCAACAACATCCAGCGGAACACGCCGATCGCGGACCAGGGGCCCGTTCCTGCCAGCGCCAACGTCAACGGCGGCGTTACCCTGCTGGCTAACGACGAAGTAGCGGCTACGGATCCTGCCACCATCGACATGGCCAGCCTGCCGGCCCGGCCCGAAACCCAGCCTTCGCCTGTGGTGGCACCAGGAGCCGAGGCCGTAGAAGGCCAGCCCGTCAAGGTGGTTGCCTACATCGACTTCATTTGCCCCGCCTGCCTGCAGTTTGAAACCAACAACAGCGAGCTGCTGAAGGGGCTGCGCAACGACGGCACGATCGCCATGGAATACCGTCCCCTCGGCTTCCTCGATACACGGTCCACCACGAACTACTCCTCCCGTTCGGCCAACGCCGCGGCTTGCGTCGCCGACACCGCACCGGACAAGTACGCCGAATATGTTGACATCCTTTTCGCGAACCAGCCCCCTGAAGGTGGTGCCGGCCTGTCTGATGACAAGCTGAAATCCCTGGCAGGTGAAGTTGGCGTAGACATCAACAGCTGTGTTGAGGACAAGAAGTTCCGGCCGTACGTGAAGTACTCCACTGAACTGGCTGCGAACAGCGGCATCACCGGTACGCCCACAGTCTTCATCGACGGACAGCAGTGGGACGGTACCAGCGACCTAGCTGCCGCTATTCAGGCAGCGGCTGACGCCAAGGCCTGATTCCTTTCGTTGCCCTGTAACCGTGGACCGCATGCTGTAGCCCAGCAGGCGGTCCACGGTTGTTTAACCAGGGGTGGTTGATCCTGCCTGGCTGGGCCATCATGGGCGTATGGCTACCGAAGAGGACGTTCGCAGCATTTGCCTGGCACTGCCCGGTGTCACCGAACGGCCCAGCTGGAACATGCCGGCCTGGTTCAACAGGTCCCTGATGGCCCGGATGTGGGAAGACGGTGTCCTCACCGTGAAGACCGCCGAACGGGAGGCGCTCGCGGGGACGGACCCGGACACATACTTCTGGACCCCGCACCACGAACGGTCCCCGCAGCTTGTGCTGGTCAAGCTGGCCAACGTGGACCGGGACGAGTTGGACGAGCTGCTGCAGGAGTCCTACCGGATTGCCGGCGGCACCGGGCGCTGATTTTTTTGTTCTCCGCCCCGGTGAGCTAACCTTATCTAGCGCCGTTTCGGTGCAGCCCGATTGCGGGCATGCCTCCTTAGCTCAGTTGGCCAGAGCACCGCTCTTGTAAAGCGGGGGTCGTCGGTTCGAATCCGACAGGAGGCTCCAGAAAAATGTAGACCCCTGACTGGGTGCCCATGGTTGATGCCGTGCGAAACGGGTACAACTAAGTCATGACAACCTCGCTGGTGCTGGGACCAATCATGCGGTACGTGGATGACAACTCAGCCAGCATCTGGGTAGAGACGCGTGACGCTGCCCGGGTATTGGTCCGCGCCGGTGACAGGGAGTGGGCAGCCCGTTCCTTCGCTGTGCACGGCCACCATTACTCGCTTGTGGAGGCGGACGGGCTACAGCCCGGAACGGTCCTCCCTTATACCTTGGAAATTGATGGAGAACAGTGCTGGCCCGAGCGCGACTCCACATTTCCACCGCCCGTCATTGCGACGCTGGAATCCGGCAAGGCACTGCGTATGGCCTACGGCTCCTGCCGCACCAGTATCCCCCACGATGCATCCGGCAACAAGACGCACGGCGTCGACGCGCTTCGGGCCTACGCGCTGGCGATGGCCTCAGGCGGAGGTCCCGCCAGGCCTGACTTGGTGGTCTTCCTGGGGGATCAAGTGTACGCAGACTCCACCAGCGATCAGATGCAGGAGTTTATCCGTGCCCGCCGGGACATTGATGCCCAGCCCGGCGAGGAGCTTAAGGATTACGAGGAGTACGCCCACCTCTACAAACTCGCCTGGTCCGACCCGGCCAACAGGTGGCTGCTGTCCACGCTGCCCAGCGCAATGATTTTCGACGACCATGACATCCGGGACGACTGGAATGCCTCGTTGAGTTGGAGAAAGGAAATGGAAGCCACCTCCTGGTGGCATGAACGGATCGTCTCCGGGTTGTCCTCCTATTGGGTGTACCAGCACCTTGGCAACCTTTCGCCGTGTGAACGGCTCAGGGACCCCCTTTGGCAACGGATCACCGGGCATGCGGGCGAGGCTGAGCTTGACCTAAGCCTGGAACTGGACAGGTTCGCGGAACGTGCGGACGAAGACCCGCCATCCTACCGGTGGAGCTTCTGCCGGGACTTCGGGGACACAAGGCTCATCGTGATCGATTCCCGCGCTGCCCGGAACCTGGAACCGGACCACCGCGCCCTGCTCGATGATCAGGAAATGGACTGGCTTGACGGCCAGATGCGCGGTGGCTTCCGCCACTTGTTGATTGCCACGTCGCTGCCATTCCTGCTGCCTATGGGCCTGCATCACATCGAATCCTGGAATGAGGCCGTCTCGGAAGGCGCGTGGGGCAAGCTTGCCGCCCGCGCCGGAGAGAAACTGCGCCAGACGGTCGATCTGGAACATTGGAGCGCCTTCCAAAGCAGCTTCCACAAGATGGCCTCCATGGCCGCCGAGGTCGCTGACGGCAAGCGGGGCCCGGCACCGGAGACCATTACCTTCCTGTCCGGGGATGTGCACTTCTCCTACGTCGCGGAGGTGGATCGAAGCGGGGGCAGCCGCATTGTGCAGGCGGTCTGCTCTCCGATCCGTAACCCCCTTCCACGGGTGATGAGGTACTTCGGGGCTTTGACGGCCTACGGCCTGGCTGCGCCTGTAGGCGCCGTGGTGGCCCATTTGGCCCGGGTTCCGAAACCGCCGTTCCGCTGGACACGGGTTACCGGACCTTGGTTCAACAACAACCTCGCCAGCCTCGAGGTGACTCCCGACGGGCTCAAGCTCTGGTGGGAAACGGGCGTCGTGGACGGTGACGACGGGTTGCACCCTCGGCTCGAGCGGGTGGCGGACCTCACCGTAGCTCCTCGCGGGTCGTGATGGCCATAGCGTGCCACCCGTCGTGCCGTTAACACGCCTTTGACATTCCGGAAATGGTTCCCGAATATGGGCCGGATACGTTGGCCGGATGAACGGGACATTCCTCGGCAGGACCAGCCGCCGTATCGCTTGCTGGATTGAAGCGGCTTACGTTGAAAACTGCGTGGAAAACACGCTGGACGGCGTGTTGGAGGCGAGCCGTTGGGGCTGGCTGCCGGCCCTGAGCGGAGTAGCGGTGGCAGCAGACGGTGCCGCGACCGCGTATTCGGGCTCGGACAGCATGCCCGACGGGCCTGCCTGAACCGGGGCTTCCCGGTCAATAGCGAGGGTGGGACGCCGCGGCCAGGCGCCCAACGGCGGTAGAAAACTGTAGTGTTGAACACAATTTTCTTTACACGCCTGCAGAATGACCTAAACTGCTTCACTGAGGTGCCTGAAATGGCGCTGTGCAGCAACGAAAGTGAACACGTTATGGCTACCGATTACGACGCCCCACGCAAGACCGAAGAAGAATCTCCCGCCGAATCGCTGGAGGCCCTTCAGGCGTCCCGCAGCGGTAGCGCCCAGACTGCTGTCATCGACCTCGACGAGAACGACACCGCGGAGGGCATCGACCTTCCCGGAGCCGATCTTTCCGGCGAAGAACTGACGGTTACTGTTGTTCCCGAACAGTCGGATGAGTTCACCTGTTCCTCCTGTTTCCTGGTCCGTCACCGGTCCCAGGTTGCCAAGGAAAAGAACGGCCTGAAGTACTGCTACGACTGCGAAGGCTAAAGACCTTCAGAGCAGCCTGCCACCACGGCAAGCAGGGCACCGGACACCACCAGGTGAGCGGTGCCTTTGCCGTTTCCGGCGCCTTTCTGGTGCAGCCGCCCGGGACACAACGGTGCCCTGCCCGGAAGATTCCCGGACAGGGCACCGTGTTGTCTCTGGCTGTTTGTACGGGCGCTCGATTGGCTACTCCGGAACCACCAGTGCCGGGGTATCGCGGCGGATGGTCTCGCCACGGAAGAAGCCCGGGCGGAGGCGCGCCATGACCAGCATGAAGACGGCGCCCATGATTAGGATGCCCACGCCGAGGACAAACACAAGACCTATGCCGAAGACTTCAGAGCCACTGCCGAACTCGGGGGCCAGGCTGTCGATGGCGGTCTGGACGAACACGACGAACAGGCCGACGCCGCCCAACACCGGGCACAGCAGCCGGAGCACAAAGTTGCGGACGCTGCTGAAGACGCTGTTACGGAAGTACCAGGCGCAGGCGATGGCGGTGAGTCCATAGTAGAAACAGATCATCAGGCCCAGTGCCAGGATGGTGTCATTCAGGACGTTCTCGCTAATGATGTGCATGATCGCGTAGAACCCCGAGGACAGGACACCGGCAGCAATAATGGCCGTGCGCGGCGTCGAATACTTGCTCAGCTTGCTCAGCGGCTTGGGCAGGGCTCCGTAGTGGGACATGGCCAGCAGGCTCCTGGACGGCGACATAAACGTGGACTGCAGCGAAGCAGCCGAGCTGGACAGGACGGCGAGGGACATCAGGATGGCGAACGGTCCCATGATGGGCGAGGCCAGGGACGTGAAAATGTTCTCCTGGTTGTCCGGATTGCCCAGCCCGTTCCCGGTGTCGCCGATGCCGGCGAACATCATGGTGGCGATGCTGACCAGAAGGTAGATGCCCAGGACGATCACGGCGGTCAGGGTGCCCGCCAGGCCGGCGGTCCGCTTGCCGTTGGTGGTTTCCTCGTTCACCGTCAGGCATACATCCCAGCCCCAGTAGACAAAGATGGACAGCGAAATGCCGGCTGCAATCTGGCCGAAGGTCTCGATTTCAGTGACGTCGAACCATTCCCAGCTGAAAGGAATGGCCGTTTCCGAAGTGGACCAGTTGGCGAAGGCCAAGGCCACGAACAGGCCAAGAACCAGGAGCTGGAATCCCACCAGCCCGTATTGCACCAGCTTGGTGGTGCGCATGCCGCGGTAGCTGACCCAAATTGCCAGAGCCACGAAAACGAAGCAGGTCAGCACGTTCAGGGGCTTGTTGGCGGCCAGCTCGGCCAGCTCCGGTGAACCCGTGAGTTGTGAAAGAAAGAGATAGAAAAAGTCGACAGCAACTGCCGCGAGGTTGGAAAGCACGATGATGTTTGCCGCGAGCAGTCCCCAGCCGCCCATCCAGCCCACCCAGGGTCCGAACGCCTTGGTGACCCAGGTGAAGGTGGTGCCGCTGTCCGGTGAATCGGCGTTGAGCTCCCGGTAGGCGAGCGAGACCAGGATCATCGGGATGAAACCGATCAGGAAGATGACAGGCAGCTGGAGCCCGGCCTCATTGATAGTGGGGCCAAGGGCGCTGGTCAGCGTGTAGGCCGGGGCAATGGTGGAGATACCCAGGACGACGACGGCGAGGAGCCCCAGCTGCCCGCCCTTGAGTCCCTTTGGGCTAATGCCGTGTGCAGAGCTTCCGGAGGCGTTGCGGGATGCGCCGGAGCGGCTGTCATCGCTGTTACGGATAGTTTGGGTCATGTCCGTGCTTTCTAGGAGGCAGCGGGCTGCTGTTGGGTGATGCAGTGAATACCGCCGCCACGGGCAAAAAGCTCCCGTGCATCAATACTGACAATACGGCGGCCGGGGTAGGCCTCGGCGAGGATCTGGAGGGCCTTGTCGTCATGGGGGTCATTGAAGCTGCAGGCGATCACGCCGCCGTTGACCACCACGTGGTTGATGTAGCTGTAGTCCACGAACCCTTCGTCATCGTGAAGCGTCTCGGGAGCAGGAACCTCCACGATCTTCCACGCTCGGCCGGCGGCGTCCCTTGTGGTGCGGAGGTAGTCGATGATCTCGCGGCAGACGTCATAGTCGGGATGGGCCGGGTTCTGCTGTGAATGAACCAGCAGGGTTCCCGGGGATGGGATAGCGGCCACGATATCTACGTGCCCGCGGGTACCGAAGCGTTCCGAATCCCGGGTCAGGCCGCGGGGGAGCCACACTACGTGCGTAGCTCCCAGGGTTCGTGCCAGTTCTTTCTCCACGTCAGCCTTGCTCAAGCCTGGATTGCGGCCCGGATCCAGCTGTACGGTTTCGGTCACCAGGATGGTTCCCAACCCGTCGGCCTGGATCCCGCCGCCCTCATTGACCAGCGGTGACGGGACATGGTGTGCCCCGGACTGGCGGGTGACCTCGGCCGCGATCCCGGCGTCCTTGTCCCAGCTCGCCCAGTCCTGGCCGCCCCAGCCGTTGAACACCCAGTCGACGGCGCCGCGCCGTCCCAGGCCGTCAAGCACAAAAGTGGGGCCAATATCCCGCATCCAGGCATCGTTAAGCGGGGCATAAAGTACCTCGACGTCAGGGTGCAGATAGCGCGCGGCGGTATCGACGTCGTGGGGGTCCACCACCATGGTGACGGGTTCAAATTCGACGGCGGCGTTCGCCACCGCTGCCCAGGTGGAGCGCGCTGCATGAGCGGCTTCCTCGGTGTCACCCAGGGTGTAACCGCCGGTGGGGAAGGCCATCCACAGGCGCTCCTGGGGTGCAGTTTCCGCAGGCATGCGCCAGCTCATGACGCAGCCTCCACATCTTCCAGCGCCAATGCTTCGCCGCCTAGGGGCTGATCCCGGCGCACGGGATCGGTGAGCCGGGCATAGGTATCCGGGCGGCGGGTGGACAGGAAGGGGAAGAGTGTCAGCCAGTCGCGGCGCTGGTCCAGGTCAAGATCGGCGACGAGCACCGCGGATTCGTCGCGCGGAGCCTGAACCAGGATCCGGCCGTAGGGATCGGAGATGAAGGACGAGCCGTAGAAGTTCAGCGTCCCTTCATGGCCCCACCGGTTGGGCGCGACCATAAAGAGCCCATTGGCGATCCCGTTGCCCACGATCACCTGCTGCCAGAGCGGCTGGGTGTCGAAGCCCGGGTGGTCCGGCTCCGAACCGATGGCAGTGGGGTAGACCAGGATCTCGGCACCGCCCAGTGAGTACAGCCTGGCGACCTCGGGGAACCACTCGTCCCAGCACGTGGGCATGCCCAGTCGCGCTCCGCCGAGTTCGGCCGGGGCATGGACTTCATAGGCGTCCTGGGCTGCGGGACCCTGGCGGAAGAACTTGTCCTCGTAGTAGCCGGCGGTGACGGGGATATGCAGCTTGTGTGTGCGGGCCACAAGCTCGCCTTCCGGGGAGACCAGGATGGCTGTGTTCAGGCCCAATCCGTCATCGGAGCCGTCCGGGTTCTCCGACTTTTGATAGAGCGAGGCATGGACGGATACGCCGTAGCGCCGCGCGGCCCGCGCCGCGAAAGTGAACGTGGGCCCGGTCAGGAGGTCCTCCGCAAGGTCCGATGGCCTGGGCCTGTTTTTGGCACCGGAGGTGGTGTCGTTCTCCGGCCGGGTGTCTGCAGGATAACGGGCGAGCGTGAGTTCGGGCAGGAACACCACGCTGGCCCCCAATCGGGCTGCGCGTTCGATGCCCTCGTTGAGTTCGGCATGCAGCACCGCGGTGTCCGGGTGCCAGCGGTGCTGCACCACGCCCACCCGAAGGGCGGGGCGGGCGGACGCCGTTGTCCGGGCCAGGGAGGCGGGGGCATCGAGGCAGGAAATTTCAATCATGTGGCTACTCCAGTGAGACGACTGTCACTAAATGAATGACGTTCATTTAGTATGGAGGGTCACAGGCTGAGGTGCAAGGGGTTAAATGAATCGCGTTCTTTTATGTCGTCCGTGAAGTCAACTTAGTAAGCTCACTGAGAAATTTTCCCAGTGCCCGGCGACCCGGTTGAGCAGTGCTGATAGCGTCAGGATTACGGACCAATCGAGGAGGATTTCATGAAAGCTTCACCGACACTGACCAACAACATGCAGGCCGTCCTGACGGACCTTATTGAGCTCCACCTGCAGGGCAAGCAGGCCCACTGGAACATTGTGGGAACCAACTTCCGCGATCTCCACCTGCAGCTTGACGAGATTGTGGACGCAGCCCGGCTCTTTGCCGACGATGTCGCCGAGCGCATGCGCGCCCTGCACGCCCTGCCGGATGGCCGCAGCGCCACGGTCTCGGGCTCCACCAATCTGCCCGCTTTCCCGGAAGGCCTGATCAGCACCAAGGACGCCATCGAGCGGATTGTTGCTGCACTTGAGGCCGCAGTGGGAACCATGCGGAAGGTGCACGACGAGGTTGATGAGGAAGATCCCACCACCGCCGACCTCCTGCACGAGTTCATCAGCAAGCTGGAGCAGTTCGCCTGGATGATTAATGCCGAAACCATGAAGGCGACAGCCAGCGTAACGGCACCCGACAGCAAGTAAAGGGCCCTGCCGGGGCCGCTGGGCCCCGGCAGACACACCTGGTGCGCCGGGTGGCGGGAAGATACTGCTTGGATTTGAGCTAAGCGGCGTTATCCCGCCACTCGGTGTTTTTGGTAATGGGGCTAGCTTGCCCTTGGAGCCTTCCGGAGTACGACGCCGGCAGTCAGCGCCGCCGCTGCCATCAGTCCCAGCCCCATCGCCGCCGTGATGTGCACCCCCGAGTCGAATGCCGCCCGGGCAGCGTCCAGAACGGCGTCCGCTAAAGGCGCGGGCAGGGTATGGGCGAGTTCGACGGCGCCGGCAAGCGTTTCGCCGGCCAGGTGCGTTCCGGCGTCGGAACCCTGACCCGCCACTTCCGCAGGCAGCGAAAGGTTGTGCTGGTAGGACGCAGTCAGGATGGAACCCAGAACTGCGGTGCCCAGTAGCGATCCCACCTCGTAGCCCGTTTCCGATACCGCCGCGGCAGCACCTGACTTGTTTGCCGGGACCGAGCCCAGGATCAGGTCGTTGGAGATGGTTTCTGCGGCGCCCACGCCCAGGGCCAGAACCAGCAGCGCTGCCAGCAGCAGCTCCGGGCCGCCTGCGTGGTTGCCAAAAGCCACCAGGGCATATCCGGTGGCACTGAGCAAGAGGCCGCCAGCCACCACCAGGCCGGGCCGGACCATGCGCACCAGCGGAACCACCAGCAAGCCGGCAATGACCGTGGCCAGCAGGGCCGGAATCATGGCCACTCCGGATTCGGACGGCGACATTCCTTCCAGAAGCTGCAGGTGCTGGGCCAGGAAGAGGATGAACCCGTTGAAGGAGAACAGAGCCAGGACGTTGGCCATAATCGCGGTGCTGAAGATGCTGTTGCCGAAGAGGGAGATGTCCAGCAGGGGTGAGGCGAGCCGTTTCTGCCGGCGGACAAACACCACCCCCATCACCAGGCCAAACGCGATGATGGCAAGCGGCGTGGCGGCCATCCCTTCTGTAGCCAGCTCCTTGATTCCGTACACTACGGGGACCATCACCAGCATGGACAACAGGACGCTGGGCGCATCAATTTTGCCGGGCTTGGGGTCCCGGGATTCGGGAATGACGGCGCGGCCAAAGACCAGCAGCGGAAGCATGATGGGCGCCGCGACCAGGAGGATGGCGCCCCACCAGAAATGCTCCACCAGCCAGCCGCCGAAAATCGGACCCAGCGCCGCGCCGCCGGAGAAACCGGCGGCCCAAATGGCTATGGCCAACCGACGGCGGTTGGGTTCGGGAAAGATGTTCCGGATCAGGGACAGTGTGGACGGCATCAGCATGGCGCCAAAGAAGCCCAGGGCTGCGCGGCCGGCAATCAGAAAGCCGGCAGACGGTGCGAATGCAGTGATGGCGGAGACGGCAGCGAAGCCGACGCTGCCGATCAGCAAAAGACGACGGCGGCCGATCCTGTCGCCCAGGCTGCCCATTGCCACCAGCAGCCCGGCAAGCACCAGCGGGTAGGCGTCCACAATCCACAGCAGCTGAATGCCGCTGGTCTGCAGGCTGCGCGCGATTTCAGGCAGGGCGAAGGTCAGTGCTGTGTTATCCACCGCCACGAGCAGCACGGGGAACATCAGCAGGCCCAATGCCAGCCAGTCACGCCACGGCGCGCGGGGACCGGAAAGGCGAGAGCCCGCAGGCTTTCCGATTCCAGTGTGCGGCGCAGTGCTGAGGTCGGGGCTGGAAGTCATGTGATAACTGTACCGTCTGGACGGTATAGTTAGGAAGGCGACGCCAGAAAGCAGGCATGATTGGACCCATGGCCAGAAAACCCGTAGCCCGCGAAGCGGTGCTTGATGCCTTCGAAGCCCTCCTGATTGAGGTGGGCGAGAGGGCTGCCACCCTTGATGCCGTCGCTACGCGGGCCGGGGTCTCCAAGGGTGGCTTGCTGTACCACTTCCCGAACAAGGAAGCCCTCATCTCCTCCCTCCTGGAGCGGCTGGACCAGTTGGCGGGGGAGGATATGGCGGCCATGGCGGCGGCCGAAGAAGGCTCCGCGGCCTACTTCATCAAGTCCTCGCTCTGGTCCGACACCCCCTTGGACCGGGTATTCGTTGCCGTGACCCGGCTGGCCGAGGTGGCGCACCAGGAAACCCGGCGACGCTTCGCTGCCATCCAGGGGCGGTGGCTGGAGCTGCTGGCCGAGGATGTGGGGCCGGAAATGGCCAAAGCGGTGCGCTACATGGGGGACGGGCTGTACTTCAATGCCATGTGGGAAGGTGCCACGGATGCCCCGCCCCCGGAAGGGGATGCGTCTGCACCAGACCGTGCTGCCGACGTCGCAAGCCTCCTGGCCGCCGTCGAGCGGCTCCGGGGCTAAATCGCACCATTTGCCCCAGCGTCTCCCGCGTAGGAGAATGGATAAGTTACGGAGGCCACATTTGGCTACCGGCGACAGTCCTGCCGTGAGGCAGCAACCCAACTTAATATGCCTTTGATCTGCGGCGGGAGAGTTCTGCCACACAGTACAAGCAGGCGCCGTAGGAGCAAATCCTCCCCAGGAATCTCTCAGGCCCATGTACCGCCGCGGCGAGGCAACTCTGGAAAGTAGCAGGCAGCATGCCCGCTCACCGACGGTGCAAGCGTGACCCGCCCTGCGGGCACGCGGAAACTCTCAGGTCCAATACAGAGCGGGGAGGAACCTAATCGATGTGGCGTACCCTGCGCCGCCTGAGTTATGGAGTTCCTCGTGACCGTTATTCCAGCCTCTACTTCTTTTGTTGACCGGCACATCGGCGCTCGCCGTGACGGCGACGTCAGCACCATGCTGACGGCAGTCGGCTTCGACTCCGTGGATGCCCTGGTGGACTCCGCCGTTCCCAAGGACATCCGCCAGGACTCCGCCCTGCAGTTGGGCTCCGCGCTCAGCGAGGTGGAGGTGCTGGCTGAACTCCGAAAGCTGGCGGGCAAGAACAAAACAGCCGTGCAGATGATCGGCCAGGGCTACTACGACACCGTGACCCCGCCGGTGATCCGCCGCAACGTCCTTGAAGCCCCCGCGTGGTACACCGCTTACACCCCTTACCAGCCGGAGATTTCCCAGGGCCGCCTCGAGGCGCTGCTGAATTTCCAGACCATGGTGCAGGACCTGGTGGGCCTTCCCATCGCCAACGCTTCGCTCCTGGACGAAGCGACGGCTGTTGCTGAAGCTGTGTTGATGATGCGGCGCGCAAATAAGAACAAGGACGCCAAGGATGGCAAGACCGTCCTGGACGCCGATTGCCTCCCGCAGACCATCGCGATCGTCAAGGGCCGTGCCGAGGCCCTCGGCTTTGAGGTGGAGGTCGCTGACCTTTCCAACGGACTGCCCGACGGCGCCATCAACGGTGTGGTGCTCCAGCAGCCTGGTGTTTCGGGCCGGGTCTTTGACCACACCGCCGTGATTGCCGACGCCAAGGAACGCGGTGCGCTGGTTACCGTGGCTGCCGACCTCCTGGCCCTCACGCTGATTACACCTCCCGGCGAGCAGGGTGCTGACATCGCCGTCGGCTCCGCCCAGCGCTTCGGCGTGCCGCTCTTCTACGGTGGTCCGCACGCCGCCTATATGGCAGTTCAGAAGGGTATGGAGCGTTCCATGCCCGGCCGCCTGGTGGGTGTCTCCAAGGACTCCGCCGGCATCCCCGCCTACCGCCTGGCCCTGCAGACCCGCGAGCAGCACATCCGCCGCGAGAAGGCCACGTCCAACATCTGTACAGCACAGGCCCTGCTGGCGATCGTTTCCTCCTTCTATGCCGTCTACCACGGCCCGGACGGGCTGAAAGCAATCGCGCAGCGGGTCCACGGCCACGCCCGCACCCTGGCCACGTCCCTCAGCGCCGCCGGATTCGCCGTGCAGCACAGCAGCTTCTTCGACACCGTGACCGTCTCGGCACCGGGCAAGGCGGCGGGCTTTGTTGCCGCGGCCGAGGCTCGCGGGATCAACCTGCGCAGCATCGACGCGGACACGGTTGGGTTCTCCACGGATGAAACCACCACACCGGAAATCGTCGACGGCGTCCTGGCTGCCTTCGGCGCGGAGGCAGTGGAGGCAAGCAAGTCCTTCTGCCTGGATACCGCCGTCGAGCGTTCCTCCGAATACCTCCAGCACCCGGTCTTCAACACGCACCGCTCCGAAACGCAGATGCTGCGCTACATCCGCCGGCTTTCTGACCGTGACCTGGCACTGGACCGCACCATGATCCCGCTCGGCTCCTGCACCATGAAGCTGAACGCCACCGCTGAGATGGAAGCCATCTCCTGGCCGGAGTTCGCCTCCATCCACCCGTTCGCGCCGGATTCACAGACCGTTGGCTGGCGTGAACTGATTGCGGACCTCGAAGCCCAGCTCACCACGATCACCGGCTACGACCAGGTATCCATCCAGCCCAACGCCGGCTCCCAGGGTGAATTGGCCGGCCTGCTGGCAATCCGCGGCTACCACCTCTCCCGCGGTGACGAGCAGCGCAATGTCTGCCTGATTCCAGCCTCGGCGCACGGCACCAACGCTGCGTCCGCCGTGCTGGCCGGCATGAAGGTGGTTGTGGTGGCCACTGCCGCGGACGGCACCATCGACCACGCAGACCTGTACGCCAAGATCGAGGCGAACAAAGACGCGCTGTCCTGCATCATGATCACCTACCCGTCCACCCACGGCGTCTACGACGCCGACGTCCGCGAAGTGTGCGACGCCATCCACGCGGCCGGCGGCCAGGTGTACATTGACGGCGCCAACCTCAATGCGCTGGTAGGCCTGGCCCAGCCGGGGATGTTCGGCGGCGACGTCTCCCACCTGAACCTGCACAAGACCTTCTGCATTCCGCATGGCGGCGGCGGACCGGGCGTGGGCCCGGTTGCCGCCAAGGCGCACCTGGCACCGTTCATGCCCGGTAACGCTGCAAATCCAGCCGACGGCGAGGCCGGCACGCCGATCTCCGCCTCCAAGTATGGCTCCGCCGGCGTGCTGCCTATTTCCTGGGCGTACGTGAAGCTGATGGGCGGCAACGGCCTGACCGAAGCCACAAAGTCGGCACTGCTCGCTGCCAACTACATCGCGAACCGCCTCAACGATTCCTTCCCGGTGCTCTACACCGGTGAAGGCGGACTGGTGGCGCACGAGTGCATCCTGGATTTGCGCGAGCTGACAACCCGCACCGGCGTCACTGCCGAGGACGTGGCCAAGCGCCTGATCGACTACGGCTTCCACGCCCCCACGCTGGCCTTCCCGGTTGCCGGCACGCTGATGGTGGAGCCCACCGAGTCCGAGGACCTGGGCGAGATGGACCGTTTTATAGACGCGATGATCGCCATCCGTGCCGAGATCGAGCAAGTGGCCAACGGCGACTTCGCCCTCAACGACAGCCCGCTCCGCAACGCCCCGCACACTGCGGCCGCCGCGATCAGCAGCAGCTGGGAGCGCAGCTACCCTCGCGAGCAGGCAGTCTTCCCGCTGGCAGCGCTGAAGCAGGACAAGTACTTCCCGCCGGTGGGCCGCATTGACGGCGCAGCCGGTGACCGGAACCTGATCTGCTCCTGCCCGCCCCTCTCCGAATTCGAAAACTGATTCGTCCGGTGGTTGAGCTTGTCGAAACCAGGGTTTCGACGAGCTCAACCACCGCCTGAAAGGATTCCCAATGACTGAGAATTACACGGCCCTGTACGAAGAGCACAGGAAACTTGGTGCCTCCTTCACCGATTTCGGTGGCTGGCAGATGCCGCTGAAGTACAGCTCCGAGCTGGCTGAACACCACGCTGTCCGCAATTTCGCAGGCTTGTTTGATCTCTCCCATATGGGCGAGATCTGGGTCACCGGGCCGGAAGCCGCTGTGTTCCTGGACTACGCCCTGGTGGGCAAGATTTCCGCCATGGCCGTGGGCAAGGCGAAGTACTCGCTGATCTGCAACGAGGACGGCGGCATCATCGACGACCTCATTACCTACAGGCGGCCGGCATCTTCTGATGGAACCGACGTCTTCCTGGTGGTGCCCAACGCCGGCAACGCGAAGGTGGTGGCCGAGGCCCTGGCCAAGCGCGCCGCCGGCTTCGACGTTGAGGTGCGGGACGCTTCCGCGGAAACCTCACTGATCGCAGTGCAGGGCCCTAAGGCAGAGGAGTTGCTGCTTCGCCTGGTACCTGCGGCCCGGCACAGCCTGGTCACGGAGCTGAAGTACTACGCCGCCGTCGAGGTGCCGTTCCTGGTGGCCGGCGCGGGCAAGGAACTCCTGCTGGCGCGCACCGGCTACACCGGCGAGGACGGCTTCGAGATTTTCATCGACAATGATGACGCCGCCGCCCTGTGGCAGGCCATCGTCGCCATTGCAGACGAAGGGGAGCTGACGCCGGCAGGCCTGGCCAGCCGCGATTCACTGCGCCTGGAAGCCGGGATGCCGTTGTACGGCAATGAACTTTCCCTGCAGGGCGATCCGTTCTCCGCCGGCTTGGGTGGCGTTGTGGCGTTGTCCAAGGAGGGCGACTTTGTGGGAAAGGCGGCCCTGGCAGCCACGAAGGAAGCCGGCGCCGGGACCGGCAGAGGACGACGTCTGGTAGGCCTCAAGGGCCTGGGCCGCCGCGCAGGCCGGGCCCACTACCCGGTGTTGAAGGACGGCGGAACGGTAGGCGAAGTGACCTCCGGCCAGCCGTCGCCGACTCTGGGCTACCCCGTTGCCATGGCCTACGTGGATGTAGCGTTCACCGAACCCGGCACGGCACTGGATGTTGACCTCCGCGGCAAGGCCGAACCCTTCGAGGTCGTCACCCTGCCGTTCTATAAGCGCGAAAAATAAAAAGAAGGAATTACCAACATGGCAACGATCGCTCCTGAATTGCAGTACTCCGACGAGCACGAATGGGTTGCCCGCGAGGGTGGCAATGTGGTCTCGGTGGGGATTTCCGCCGTCGCCACCGATGCGCTCGGTGACATCGTGTACGTGGAGCTGCCCGAGGTTGGTGCCACCGTGACCGCCGGGGAAACCTGCGGTGAGGTGGAATCCACCAAGTCGGTCTCAGACCTCTACGCACCCGTCACCGGAGAGGTCACCGAAATAAACTCCGCCCTCGCGGATGATCCGGCGCTGATCAACAGCGATCCTTACGGTGCCGGCTGGCTGTTCAAGGTAGCTGCCGTTGAGGACGGTCCGCTCTTGACGGCCGAGGAATACACGTCCAAGTACGCGTAACCTGCGGCATCTCCATTACTACCTCTATTAAGGAACCCGGCCATGGCTGTTGGCGTCTTTGACCTTTTTTCCATCGGGATCGGCCCGTCCAGCTCCCACACGGTGGGACCGATGCGGGCTGCAGCGGTTTTCGCCGGTGAATTGAAGGACTCAGCGGACCTTGGCCGGGTTGCTTCGCTGCGGGTGGACCTTTACGGCTCGCTCGCGGCCACCGGCCGGGGCCACGGCACCATGACCGCGGTGCTGCTGGGCCTGGAGGGGTTCCACCCGGAACTCATCCTGCCCGATGAGGTGGAATCGCGCCTGGCCTCCATCGCAGAGACCGGGACGCTGCAACTGGCCGGCAGTGTTGCACTGCCGTACGCCGTGGAGGACATGATCCTGCACCCACTCACTGTGCTGCCCCGGCACACCAACGGGATGAAATTCGCAGTGATGGACGACGCCGGCACAGTCCTTCACGAGGCAACGTTCTTCTCGGTGGGTGGCGGCTTTATTGTCCGTGAAGGGGAAGAGGATGCTGCCCTGAAGGACCTGGACGAGTCGAAGAAGGAACTTCCACTGCCCTTCCGCACCGCCGCGGAGCTGCTTGCCCACTGCGAGTCCAAGGGACTGTCCATCGGCGAAGTCATGATGGTCAATGAACTCGCGGCCGGCTCGGAGGAGGAAATCCGTGCGGGACTGCTGCACATCTACTCCGTGATGGAGAGCTGCGTGGACGTCAGCCTCAAGCGCGAGGGCCTGCTGCCCGGCGGACTGAAGGTCCGCCGTCGAGCCCCTGACTGGCACGAAAGGCTGCTGAAGGAAGACAAGGACCGCGATCCGAAGTTCTGGCAGGAATGGGTGAACCTGATCGCCTTGGCCGTCAACGAGGAAAATGCCTCGGGCGGCCGGGTTGTCACGGCGCCAACCAACGGCGCCGCCGGGATCATTCCCGCCGTCCTGTATTACGCGTTGCACTTTGCCCCGGGGATGGAGAACGCCAGCAAAACGGACCGCGACGACGTAGTGGTCAAGTTCCTGCTCACGGCCGGGGCCATCGGAGTGCTGTACAAGGAACAGGCGTCCATTTCCGGCGCTGAAGTGGGCTGCCAGGGCGAGGTGGGATCGGCGTCGTCCATGGCCGCTGCAGGTCTTGCCGAGGTGATGGGCGGGTCACCCCAGCAGGTGGAAAACGCGGCAGAGATCGCCATGGAACACAACCTTGGACTCACGTGCGATCCGATCGGCGGACTGGTCCAGGTGCCGTGCATCGAACGTAACGCGATCGCGGCAGCAAAAGCCATTAACGCCGCCAAGATGGCACTCTGGGGCGATGGTTCGCACCGGGTGTCGCTGGACGAGGTCATCGTGACCATGCGGGAGACGGGCAAGGACATGAGCTCCAAGTACAAGGAGACCGCCATGGGCGGCCTGGCCGTCAATGTGGTGGCATGCTGACCGGAGCCTGAATGGCCGCCGTTCCTCCAGGCTCTAGACTGGAAGCTGGAATTTGTACTCAACAGAACCAGATTGGACACGGCACTCTTGCGAGAATTCACCGCCCGATTCGCCACTGACGGGGAAATCGAGAACTGGGACAAGCACGTGGTGGCCAATCCCAACGGCGGCAACATGCTCCAGTCCGCCGCTTATGCCACCGTCAAGCACGGCAACGGCTGGACAGCCCGGTTCCTGGTCCTGGAAAGCACCGGCACCCCCAGCTACAACCTGGTCCTGGAGAAGAAGTTCCCGGTGCTGGGCCGCCTCTGGTACCTGATCAAGGGGCCGGACACCGCAGATGCAGCCGAGCTCCAGCCAATGCTTGACGCCTGTGCCACGTTTATCCGTGCTAACAGGCTGAACGTCTTTGCGCTGAAGGTGGAACCGGACGTTGTGGCCACGCCGGAGAACCTGGCCGTGCTGGCCGCCACGCCGCTGGTAAAGGCTCCTAACATCCAGTCCAACGACTCCACGGCCATCCTGGACATCAGTGCCCCGGAAGAGGACGTTTTCAAGGCCATCTCCTCACGTGCCCGCAACGCCGTGCGCCGCGCCGAACGCGAGGGCTGCACGGTGGTCCAGGAGCAGCCGGGCCCCGACACCTACCGGGCGCTGTATGACCTTATGGCGGACACTGTGAGTGCCAAGGGCTCAATGCCGCTGCGCAGCTTCGATTACTACACCCGATTCTGGGACGAGTTCTGCGGCCGCGGCCAGGGCAACTTCTTCTTTGTTTACGAGGACGGCCTGCCCAGCGTGGGAGCTTTCGTCATCAACTACGGCTCCAAGGCCACCTACAAGGACGGTGGCTCCACGCAGAACCGCAAGCAGTACGGTGACTCCCACTTGGTGCAGTGGGCTGCGATCCGCCGCATGCAGGAGCTGGGCTGCACCGAATACGACTTCTGCGGCACGCCGCCGGCGGACCGGATCAAGGACAAAACCCACCCGTTGGCGGGCATGGGAATGTTCAAGACCAGCTTCACCAAGGTGGTCACCGACTTCGTGGGCTGCCACGATCTGGTGCTGGACCGCTTTCGCTACGCCCTCTGGGTCAAAGGCGGCGAGCGTGTGCTGCGCCGTCTCGAAACCGCACGCACCGGCGCCCAGTTCTACTGACGATTCCCGCCTACCATCTTTTTGACGTCCACCACAATGAGGCGAGGTTCACCCTTGAATTCTTTCGGTACAGCGCTGGGCACGGCCCTGGAGCTGAGCATTCTTAGCGACTCCGACTTTGAAGCTTTCGCTTCCGGCCATCCCCAGAACAACTTCATCCAGTCCGCGGAATTCACCCGGTTCCAGCGCTCGCGCAGCCAGGATGTGGAGCTGGTCGGCATCCGCAGGGGTGGCGAGCTGGTGGCGGCTGCCAAGCTGGCCTACAGCCGTAACCGGCTGGGATATACGGTCTGCGACTGCTCAAAGGGACCACTGCTTGACTACACGGACGCGGCGCTGGTCAGTGGCGCCGTCGGGCTCCTCAAAAAGCGCGCAGCAGAACGTAAGGCCGCCGAACTCAGGATTTCGCCCAACCTTCCCTGGGTGGCGCGCGACGAGGACGGCGCCGAACACCCCGAACTGCTGGACAACCGGCCGCTGGCGGCGCAGCTGGAGGGTCTGGGCTTCGTGCACCAAGGCCACCAGATGAACTTCGTGAACGTCAACTGGATGTTCATCAAGACCCTGACAGGGATCACGGACGCCGAAGAGCTCATTATGGGCACCAGCTACCGGACCCGGAAGGCCATCCGCAAGGCCGAGAAGAACGGCGTGTACCTGGAGCAGGCCACGCCGGAAACACTTGACGAGTTCTACGATGCCCTCAGCACTGCCGGCAACGAAAAGGGCTTCGTTTTCCGGGAACGTGACTACTACGAAAAGCTGCTGCGTACCACCTCGGCCGAGTTCACCAAGCTGATGATGGCAAAGATCGACATTCCGGCCTACCGGAAGTCCATCACCGATCGGCGCGATGCCGAATCAGTGGTGCTGGCAGAGCTGCGCCGCGAGGTGGAGGAGACCGGCAGCAAAAAGAAGGCCAACCGCATCAAGGTGGTCCAGGACCTCGTGGACAGCTACGAGCGCAGCCTGAAGGACATTGAGCGGTTCCCGGATTCGGTGGGTGTGGCAACCGTGGCGGCGATCCACTTTGTTTGCTACGGCGATGAGTTGACCTGCGTGATCGGCGGCACCAAGCAGGACTACATCTACTTTAACGGCGCCACCTCGCTGTACTGGGGGATGATGCTGCATGCGCTGGAAAACGGCTATTCGCGTTACAACTTCTACGGAACGTTCGGCATCCAGGGCCAGGACCAGGAAGGCCACGGCGGCTACGAATTCAAGAAGGGCTTCGGTGGCGAGGTGGTCCAGCTGATGGGTGACTTCGTGATGCCGGTCCGGCCCCTGGCGTTCCGGGCCAACAACCTGGCACGGGCCGCCGTCGCGGCAGGCCGCACAATTTTGGCCAAACTGCCCCTGAAACGCGGGGCGTAACACGGAACTATCATCAATCAGGGAGGGAGGACCAGCGTGAGCCATCAAGGCGACGAGCCACAGAACCGGCCGCACACCGACGGACTGCCTAAGACCCAGCCGCTTTCACCTTCCCAGCTGCGGCAGAATATGGCCGCCAAACGGATGCTCAAGCGCCTGGTCCAGGGAGAGCACCCTCCGACGGCGCCGCTGAGCATTGTGGACAGGCTCGCCGGGAGTCCTTATGCCAACCCGATGATCCAGGTAGGCGGCGTTGACACCTCTGCCCGCAAGACGCTGGATTTCGCGCTGCACCTGGCCGAGACCATGTTCCGGTACGGTGCCGGTGCCCTCGAGGTGGAGACGAGCATCATCGCCGTTACCGCCGCCCTGGGCCTGAAGAACATCGAGGTGGACATCACCAACCAGTCCGTCGCGATCAACTACGCGCCCAAGGACCAACCGCCCATCGCGCTGCTGCGCGTGGTGCGGTCCTGGACCAACAACTACGCAGGGCTCGCCAAGGTGCACCAGCTGGTCAGCGACATCGTGTCCGGGGGAGTAGGCAGGGACGAGGCCATCCGCCGGCTGGACGATGCCATCACCAGCCCCAAGCCGTTCCCGCGCTGGATGGTCACGGTGGCGTTCGGCGTCTTCGCCGCCGTGTTTGTCGGTGTGCTGGGCGGCGGGCCGGTGTCCTCACTGTTCGCCTTTGTACTCAACATCGGAGTCAACCTGCTGGGCCGCCAACTGGGGCGTTGGCGCGTTCCGGACTTCTTTACGACTGCGGCCTGCGCCTTCGCTGTAACGCTCTCGGCGCTGCTTTTGTGGCGTTTTGGCCTGACCAATTCGCCGTCGATCGTGGTGGTGGGCGGCATCCTGCTGCTCCTGCCCACAGGACGCCTTGTCTCGTCCGTGCAGGATGCCATTAACGGCTTTCCGGTCACTGCGGCCGGCAGGTTTCTGTCCACGCTGTTAACGTTCGGGGCACTGGTGGCGGGCATCGCCGTCGCCTTCTTGGCAGGCCAGCTGTCCGGCATGAAGCCCATCGACGTCACCCAGACCTTCCCGCCCGCCTACGACCTCTGGGTGCTGGTCATCCTGATCGCGGTTGCGGTGATGGCCATCGGCATCACCGAACAGACGACGTGGGACCTGCTGCTGCCCACCGCCGCTGTTGGCATTGCCGGCTACCTGGTGCTGATCGGCGCCGAAGCCATCGGCATTGGTGACCGGTTCTCGCCCGCGATGTCCGCCGTCGTCATCGGCCTGCTGGCCCGGGTGGTGGCACTCAAGATGGGTGCGCCCCAGCTGGTGGTCGCGGTGCCGGCCGCCCTGATCCTGCTGCCCGGCCTGACCATCTTCCGTTCCATGTACGTCCTGACCATCGAGGAATCCGAGATCCTGCTTGGCGCCAGCGGGATGCTCAGCGCCGGGGCCATCGTGCTGGGCGCCGCGGCCGGCATTGTGCTGGGCGATGTGCTGGCCAGGCCACTGACGCGGGGCCTTGCCAGCAACGAACGGCGCAGGGCCCGGCGGCGGTAGTCCGGCTAGATCTTCCCGATCGGGAGCTTCTTCTCGGCCTGGAAGTCGTCCTCCACGCGGCCCTGGGCCCAGTAACCGGACAGCGAAACCTGCTTGCGGTCCAAGCCGCGCTCCACGAAGAAAACGTCGCGCAGGGCCTTCATTGAACCGCGCTCGCCGTGCGCAAAGACCTGGACAGTGCCCACGGGCCATTCGGCGGTGCGGACAGCCTGGACCAGGAATTCCGGTGAGCCTGCCGGCGCTCCATGGCGGAAGAGCCAGCGCAGCTCAACGCCGGCGGGAGCCTTGAGCTCCTGCACCTCGGCCTCGCTGTCCACTTCCAGGAAGGCCAGCCCGGAAGCATCGGCGGGGAGGAATTCAATGGCGGCGGCGATCGCCGGAATGGCTGCCTCATCGCCGGCGTAGAGGTACCAGTCGGCGTCGGGATCGGGGTTGTAGCCGCCACCCGGGCCGGAGAAGCTGAAGGTGTCCCCGGGACGGGCGCGGGCGGCCCAGGGACCGGCAAGACCCTCATCACCGTGGTTGACAAAATCGATGGCCAGTTCCTGTGCGGACTCGTCCACCCACCGGATGGTGTAGGTGCGGGTGACCGGCCACTGTTCGCGCGGCATGGTCTCCTTGATGGCCGCCAGGTCCAGCGGCTGCGGGTACTCCACACCAGGCCGGGGAAAGGAAATCTTGACGTAGCGGTCCACGAAGCCGTTGTTGACGTACTCGGCGAATCCGGGACCGCCCGCTACGATCCTGATCATGTGCGCGGAGAGCTGCTCCCGGCGAAGTACTGTCAGGGTGATGATCGGCCTGATCCGGCGCGGTGCAGAGGTGTCTGCAGGAGTAGTCATATAGGTAAGCCTAAGTTAATGCGGCAGCTCCCAGGAAACGCTGCCTGCTCCCTGCTCCTTCAACAGTGTATTCACCTTGGAGAAGGGCCTGGATCCGAGAAACCCGCGTGAGGCGGACAGCGGACTGGGGTGTGCACTGACGACGGCGGGCGTCCCGTCCAGCAGGGGTGCCAGGTTCCGGGCATCCCGACCCCACAGCACCGCCACTAAAGGTTGCCGCGAGCGGTCAGGCCGGCGGCGCCCCGCCACTGCCCGGATGGCGGCGGAAGTGACTGCCTCCCAGCCCTTTCCGCGATGTGACCCGGCGGCGCCGGCCTTCACGGTCAGCACCGTGTTCAGCAGCAGGACTCCCTGCCCGGTCCATGCTGACAGATCGCCATGGTTTCGTGGCGGCAGTCCCAGGTCCGCCTCAAGTTCCCGGTAGATATTGGCCAGGCTGCGGGGAACGGGTCGCGTTGCCCGGTCCACGGCGAAAGCCAGTCCCACAGCATGCCCCGGCGTCGGGTAGGGATCCTGGCCAACTATCAGAACCCGCACCTGGGCCAACGGCTGGCGGAAGGCTCGGAGAATGTCCGACGGCGCCGGGAGGACCAGGTGACCGGCTTCGGCTTCGCCGGCTACGAAAGCCAGCGCCCTCCGGAGCTCGGGCTCGACAGCGGCCAACGCCTCTGCCCAGTCCGGTGCCACCAGTTCAGCCAACGGGCGCTCTGCCATGGCCCGGAGTTCGGCAGCATGGTCCTCGCTGCGCCGGACCGGTGCCGGCAGGTCAAAGAGCGGTTCGGGATCAGACATCCGTCCATTCTTGCAGCCGCGGCAAATGACAACCATGTAATTCGTCCGTAGCATGGGAGGAACACTTTGCGCCTCCAAGCCGGAAGGATTTTGCCGTGGCAGAACCAGCGCACGAATACCTGCAGCAGCCAGCCGGTGAGGACTCCCTGCTGGCAGGATTTACCCTCCGCGACTCGCCCCTGTCGGAGCGGGAACAGCAGATGCTTGCCCTCGAACGGCAGTGGTGGAAGTACGCCGGAGCCAAGGAACAAGCCATCCGCGAGCTGTTCGGTTTGTCCGCCACGCACTACTACCAGAGCCTCAATGCGCTCATCGATACCGAGGACGCCTTGGCCTACGATCCCATGCTCGTCAAGAGATTGCGTAGACTACGTACGTCGCGTCAACGCGCCAGGACGGCACGCCGCCTGGGCTCGGACGCTTAATAGTCCGCGCTGAGCCATCAGCTGCAACAACCAAGGATGACTCGCCACCATGACCCAATATGCCCGGGATGAATTCGACCAGGTACCGGAATCCTCTGCACGGCAAGGTGTTCACAGGACAGTAATGGCCCCCGCCCGCAAGCGGCTGTGGCCGGTCATGACGGTAGGCGTTATTGCGCTCCTGGTTGGACTCGCTGCCTTCTTCATTTTTCCCACGCTTGGGCTCGGCCCGGGCGGTACCCCTGCCGCCGTGAGCGACACTCCCAGCACATCGTCGGCACCCACTGAGCCGCCGGCGTCGGACACTCCCGCTGAACCGGAACCCACTCCCAGTGCGCCCGAAGGTGAGCCGTCTGCGGAACCGGAGCCGTCACCGTCGGAGACCGCTGCAGCGGTTGACAAGACCCAACCGGTAGCCGTCTTTAACGGCGCCGGAGTGGGCGGCCTGGCCGGGCAGGTGGCCGGAGTAGTGCAGACTAACGGCTGGGCCCTCGCCGAAGTAGGCAACTGGGCCGGGGCCCCACAGCAGACATCAGTTGTCTTCTATGCCGGTCCCGCGCAGCTGGCCAATGCGCAGGCATTGGCAGGACTACTGGGCATTCCAACGGTGGTTGAAAGCGCCGAATTCCGGCTTCCCCTGGTGGTTGTACTGGGACCGGGCTACCAGTAAACCGTTCCGGATTACGCCTGAATAACTATTGCCGGCCTGCCGTGCGGGAACCTCCTGGACACCTCTCGCCGCTGGCTAGAGTAGCCTCAAGTCCTGATCCGCGAGCTACGTGAAAGTTGGAGACCATGGCATTGGGAACCGTTAAATGGTTCAACGCCGAAAAGGGGTACGGCTTCATTTCAGTGGATGGCTCCGGCAATGACGTCTTTGTCCACTGGTCCGCAATCCAGGGTGAAGGCTACCGCGCCCTGGAAGAGGGCCAGCGGGTTGAGCTTGAAGTCGGCGAAGGCGAAAAAGGCCCGCAGGCCGAAAGCGTCCGGCCGGCCCCGTGATTCCCGCGCTGCGTAGCTCCGCCCTCGGACTGTCGGGCGCCTTGATCCTGACCGTGACGGCATGCAGCGGGGTCGCCGGTAATGCCCGTATGGCGGACGTTGAAGCCAGTGGTGACGGCACCCTGCGGATCGGCGTCATCCTGGACAATGCCGGCGATCAGTCCTTCCTCAATGACGCCCAGCGTGCGGCCGTGGAACTGGCTGTCAAGGACATCAATGCAGCAGGCGGCCACAAGGGCAAGCCGGTGGAGCTCCTAAAAACGCCCACGGGTGACCCTGCGGCGCAGGCCCGCAGACTCGCTGACGCCAAGGCTGATGTTGTTATTGGTCCCACCGATTCCGGCAATGCCCCCGCCGCCATCGACGTCCTCTCACGCGCCGGCATCACTTTGATCTCCCCGGCTAATACTTCCTCAGGCCTCAGCGGCTACAAGTCCGGCGGCTACTACTTCCGCACGGCAGCTGCCGATATTGCCCAGGCGCCAGTGCTGGTCAAGCTTGCCAGGGACACCGGAGCCAAGAGCCTGGCAGTCATCGCGCAGGAGGGCAGTTACGGCAGGGCCGTTTCCGACGCCGTAGCCGCCGTTGCGGAGGACTCCGGACTGGGTGCGCCTGTCGTCGTGGAGTTCGCGCCGGGCGAAGCAGCCGACGCCGCCGGCAAGATCCGCGACGCCGCCGCGGACGCCGTCGTCGTCATCGCCCGTGAAGGTTCCCAGGGAGCCCTTGCGGAACTGAAAAATGCCGGAATCTCCGGCGCGAAGCTGCTGCTCGCGGACGCCGCTTTTGACCAGTTTGGAGCCGGGCTGGCGAAGGGCACCCTGGTAGGTGCCCGTGCAGTGCTTCCGGGCGTCTTTCCCACGGCCGGGTTTCAGGACCGGCTGCTGTCCGTTGACCAGGATCTGGTGGACCTGACGTTCGCGGCCGAGAGCTACGATGCAGCCACCCTTGCTGCACTTGCTGCCGAGGCCAGGGAAGACGACGCCGGGAAGTCGATTGCAGCAGGCCTCATCGCCGTTTCGGGGGGCGGAGCCGGTGCCGACCGGAAGGTATGCACCTCCTTCGTAGAGTGCCGCGAGTTCCTGGATTCCGGATCTGAGGTGGATTACGACGGCCAGTCAGGTCCGGTGGCATTTGATGAGAACGGCGACATCACCTCGGCCAGTTATATGACCTTCACCTATGGGCCGGACAACAAAGCGACGCTTTCCGGCCAGGAATCTTCAGCCCGCGCCGGCGGGTGACTTGATGCCGCCCGGGTGGTGATCGCCAGCAGCGAACTGCCGCCCGGTTCCGGGCCTTGAGGGGTTCGGCTGCTTGCACTCTCACCGGGGGAGTGCTAATTATTGAGTTAGCACTCCCGCGTGCAGACTGCTAAATGTTGGCCGGTTCTTCCGGTCCGCATCCGCTGCTGGACCGGGGGCGAAAGAAAACACCTTGCTGGGTGAGATCCCGCAACCGTCGGCATACAGAGGCCGGCGGCGAAGGATCGTCCGTCGCGGGCACTTCAGCAACGGTCCATTCTTAACGACTGTCCCGAAAGGACTACTGCCGTTATGGCCAAGATCATTGCATTTGATGAAGAGGCACGCCGCGGCCTTGAGCGGGGTCTGAACATCCTCGCCGACGCCGTTAAGGTCACCCTCGGCCCGCGTGGCCGCAACGTCGTCCTCGAAAAGAAGTGGGGCGCCCCCACGATCACCAACGATGGTGTTTCCATCGCCAAGGAGATCGAGCTGGACGATCCTTACGAGAAGATCGGCGCCGAGCTGGTCAAGGAAGTTGCCAAGAAGACGGATGACGTCGCAGGCGACGGCACCACCACCGCAACCGTCCTGGCCCAGGCCCTCGTCAAGGAAGGCCTGCGTAACGTAGCCGCCGGCGCGGACCCGCTGTCCCTCAAGCGCGGTATTGAAAAGGCCGTCGACGCCGTCACCACCGAACTCCTGGCATCCGCGAAGGAAATCGAAACCAAGGAAGAGATCGCCGCCACGGCCTCGATCTCGGCCGGTGACGATGAAATCGGTGCCCTCATTGCCGAAGCCCTGGACAAGGTCGGCAAGGAAGGCGTCATTACGGTCGAGGAATCCAACACCTTCGGCCTGGAGCTGGAACTCACCGAAGGCATGCGCTTCGACAAGGGTTACATCTCCGCCTACTTCGTCACTGACGCCGAGCGCCAGGAAACGGTCCTTGAGGATCCGTACATCCTGATCGTCAACTCCAAGATCTCTAACGTCAAGGAACTGGTTGCTGTCCTCGAAAAGGTCATGCAGTCCAACAAGCCGTTGCTGATCATCGCCGAGGACATCGAAGGCGAGGCCCTGGCCACGCTGATCGTGAACAAGATCCGCGGAACCTTCAAGTCTGTTGCCGTCAAGGCTCCGGGCTTTGGTGACCGCCGGAAGGCCCAGCTCGCCGATATCGCCATCCTCACCGGTGGCCAGGTCATCTCCGAGGAAGTCGGCCTCAAGCTTGAGAACGCCGGCCTGGAGCTCCTGGGCCAGGCACGCAAGGTTGTTGTCACCAAGGATGAGACCACCATCGTTGAAGGTGCCGGCGACGCCGACCAGATCGCCGGCCGCGTTTCCCAGATCCGCGCCGAGATCGAAAACTCCGATTCGGACTACGACCGCGAGAAGCTGCAGGAACGCCTGGCCAAGCTGGCCGGCGGCGTTGCAGTCATCAAGGCCGGTGCCGCAACCGAAGTTGAGCTCAAGGAACGCAAGCACCGCATTGAGGACGCCGTCCGCAACGCGAAGGCTGCCGTCGAAGAAGGCATCGTCGCCGGTGGTGGCGTTGCCCTCATCCAGGCCGGCGCCAAGGCGTTCGCGAACCTGAACCTGACGGGTGACGAAGCAACCGGTGCGAACATCGTCCGCGTTGCCATCGACGCCCCGCTGAAGCAGATCGCCTTCAACGCCGGCCTCGAGCCCGGTGTTGTGGTGGACAAGGTCCGCGGCCTGCCCGCAGGCCACGGCCTGAACGCCGCAACCGGCGAGTACGTCGACCTGCTGGCTGCCGGCATCAACGATCCGGTCAAGGTGACCCGCTCTGCACTGCAGAACGCTGCCTCCATTGCCGGCCTGTTCCTCACCACTGAGGCCGTTGTTGCTGACAAGCCCGAGAAGAATGCTGCCCCCGCGGGCGGCGACGACATGGGTGGCATGGGCGGTATGGGCGGCTTCTAGCCTCCTCTACCGGACCTGCTCCCGGACACAAAAGCGGCTCCCTCTTCTGCAGTGAAGAGGGAGCCGCTTTTTTGTTGGCGTGTTAGCCGGATTCTGGAGTGCAGCTACTTACTGGCGCTGGCAATCATGCCTTCAACTTCCTTCTTGAAGGCTTCGGCGGCGGCCTGCGGGGTGAGCCTGTCGTAGAGAACCTCATCGGTGTAGCGCTTGATGACGTTCTGCACGCTGCCCGCACCTACGGGCGGAACCGGCGGCGCTTCCTTCATGTCCGGCTCGATCTCCTTCAGGAAGGACACCACCGTGGTATCGGCCGGCTTCAGCGAGGCAGTAATGCTCTCGACGATTTCGGAGTTGGTGGGCACGCCGCGGTCCGTCATCAGGATTGCCCCGGCCTCGGGGCTGTTCGTCAGGTAGTCGATGAATTTGGCAGCGGCTTCCGGGTGCTTGCTGCGCGAGGAAGCCGACCAGAACATGGTGGGCTTGTAGTACATGCCGTTGTCCGCGGCCGCGCCGTCCGCGCTCGGCGCCCGCAGCATCTTGATGGTGTTGCCGGTGGTCGCCTCAAGGGAGCCCAGTTGGTTGGTCCACCACCATGCCATGCCCACGCGGTTCGTGCCGAAGAGGCTTTCCTCAAGGCCGGCCCCGGCATCCTCGGTGGCTACCGTGGCGGGCGGACTGGCTTTCGAATCCCGCTGTTCCTTCAGGCGCTCCCAAAAGGACGCTGCCGTTGCGGTGTCGAAATCCAGCTTGCCGTCGGCTGAGTAGAGGTTCTGGCCGTGCTGCCGAAGCCAGATGATGAGATCGGCTTCGTTGCTTCCGTAGGCTGCCCCGTAAGTGCTGCCGTCACCGGAAGCGCTGATCTTGGCCGCGATGTCCACAAAATCATCCCAGGTCCACGTGGTGTCGTCGGGGAGTGGGACGCCCGCTGCTTCGAAGACCTTGGTGTTTGCCATGATGACGTACGCGTTCTGTCCGGTGCTGAGGCCGTATTGGGCGCCGTCGTACTGGCCCGAAGTCAGTGCCTCCTCCGACAGCTTGGAGGTGTCTATGCCGTCCTGCTTGCTAAGATCCAGAAGGGCCCCGCGGCCACCGTATTCGGCGATGTACTTCTGGTCCATCTGGATGACGTCCGGCGCATCGTTGGCCGCCGTCTTGGTGGCCAGCTTGTCCCAGTAACTGCTCCACTCACCGGGTTCGGATTCGATCTTGATGGTGGGGTTTGCCGCTTCGAAGGCCGAGATGACTTTTTCCGTCTGCGCGTTGAGGTATTCGTTACCCCACCAGGCAAACCGCAGGGTGACTTCCTCATTGGCGTTCTGGCCACTAGCTGCGCCACAGCCGCTGGCCAGCAGCGAAACTGCCACAGCTACTGCGCCAAACTGGAACTTCCTCCGGCTCAGGTTTGGAATCTTCATTGATATGCCTTCCTGCTGATGCTAAAACTAGGCGAGAAAACGGTTTCTCATTGTGGTTTCTTGATTCTGCCGCTAGTGGGGGGCTACGTCAAGGGATATGAGTAAACGCTTTCTGAGCCAAGGGGCCGCCCGCGTCTGGCAGGATGGTCCGGTGACGATTACTGCAGCAGCCGACGGTTCGGCTTTGGGAAATCCCGGTCCCGCCGGATGGGCCTGGTATGTGGATGACAACTGCTGGCGCGCCGGTGGCTGGCCGCACGGTACCAATAACCAGGGTGAGCTGATGGCAGTGCTGGACCTCTTCCGTGCCACCGAACACCTCCCGGCGGAGGAATTGCACATCCTCTGCGACAGTCAGTACGTCATCAATTCGGTGACCAAGTGGATGCCGGGATGGAAGCGTAAGGGCTGGCGGAAGGCCGACGGAAAGCCGGTCCTGAACGTGGAACTGCTCCAGGACATCGACCGGGCACTCAAGGGACGCAAATATACTTTCGAATGGGTTAAGGGCCACGCCGGCCACGATCTCAACGAAGCCGCCGACGAGCGGGCCAGGGCCGCAGCCACCGCATACCAGCAGGGAATAGAGCCACGCCGCGGCCCTGGGTTCCCGTCCTCACCTTCCACCGGGCGTCCCTTGGCGCCGGCTGGGGCCACGACATCGCGCTCGCAAGGTGCCACTTCACTGGACCCGGCAACCTCAGCAGCAGGGGGCAAGCCAGGAACCTCGGCACGCCAAGCCCCGCCCAACCCCGAGCCTTACGCCGAGGACCTGTTCAGTGAACTCGAACGCGAGGCCGTCTCCGGTTTGGCCCCGGCAGAGGAAAATCCCGAAACCTTGGTGGAGGCCCTGGAGCGCGAGTTGCTTCTTCCTGAGGTCCGCGCGGACATTGGGCGGACGGGCGTGCTGCTGCACCCGGATTACCTTGAGATAGGCGCATCCGGTCGGATGTGGAACCGGGATGCGATCATGATGGAACTGGAGGAGGACCCTGGGGAAAAGCTCCGGTTGGATATCCTCGGGGCCGACCGCATCGGCACCAGCGCTATCCTGCTGACCTACCGAAGCTACTCCAGGGCCGGGTCCGCGCTCCGCAGTTCACTGTGGGTACTGGATGGCAGCCAATGGCGGCTGCGTTTCCACCAGGGCACCCCGGAAGTCTAACGCGCTGCCCTTTCCGGTCAGCTGAAGCGCTGCGTGTTGCCCTGCTCGGTCTGGGCATAGCTCATGGCCGCGGATGCGAGGGCGGTATTGATGGACGCCAGTGATGCCTCCACGCGGCCCTGTGTCAGGGTCCATTCTGTGACGAGCGACTGGAAGTTGGTGGCTGCAGAGCCCCGCCACGTGCCCTGAAGTTCGTCCAGCCCACGCTTCATGGTCTGGACATCGGCGCTGATGCGGTCCACGGTGGCGCGGACGTTGGCTGATTTGAGCTGAAGCAGTTCGGTGTCAACGGAGATGATGCTCATGGCGGGGCCTCTTTCTGACGGGCTTTTCCGTAGCTGCCTACGGGAATCGTTGCCGGTGGTCCGGGGAATCCGGACCTTTCAAGCGAGCCTACGGAGGGTGTTCAGGCAGCCGCTACGGCCCGGCGCTATATGTGGATAACATCCGGATCGTCCCTGGCCGGAAGGGTCACCACGAAGGTGGCTCCGCCGCCGGGGGTTGGCTTTACCCGCACCGTTCCGCCATGTGAGCCAACCACCGCCGCAACGATGGCCAGTCCCAGTCCGCTGCCGCCGGTTTCACGGGTGCGGGACGTGTCGGCCCGGTAGAAGCGCTCAAAGACCTTACCGGCCTCCATCTCATCGATGCCGGGACCATGGTCACGGACTTCGATCACAGCATCGGTGCCGCCGTCGGAGGAACGGGTGCCCACGGCAATTTCTATCGGTGAGCCGTCCGGGGTATACCGCAGGGCGTTGCCCACGAGGTTTCCCACCACTTGGCGCAGTTTGGCCTCGTCTCCCAGGGCAGGCGCGGGGGCGGGAGCGTCGCCGTCGAGCCCTGCCAGGGTGATGCTCCGTGTCCGGTCACTGGCCTGGCTGTCCACCACGGCATCGTGGGCCAGTAACTGCAGGTCCACGGGCTTGCGCTGCAGCGGCCGCTGTTCGTCCAGCCGGGCCAGCAGCAGGAGGTCCTCCACCAGCGATCCCATCCGCTTGGCTTCGCTTTCAATCCGCCCCATTGCGGTGGAGACGTCTTCCTCGGTGGCCAGGGCGCCGTGCCGGTACAGCTCGGAGAAGCCCCGGATGGTCACCAACGGCGTCCGGAGTTCGTGTGAGGCATCGGCGGCAAAACGGCGCATCCGGCCTTCCGACGCGGTCCGGGCCGCGAAGGCGCCCTCGATGTGCTCCAGCATGGCGTTCAGGGATTCGCCCAGCCGACCCACTTCGGTGCCGGGGTTTTCGATGTCCACGCGCCGGGACAGGTCGCCGGCGGCAATCGCGGCAGCGGTTTTCTCCACCCTCGCCAAGGGCTGGAAGGACCGCGACACCGTCCAGTTGGCAGTCAGCGATGCCAGCAGCATGGTGAGGAGCCCGACGCCGGTGGTCACCAGTGCGGCATGGCTCATGACGTCATCCACAGACTGGAGAGGCAACCCGATCACCACCACCGCGGATTCGCCATTGCTGGTAGTGACGGCCACGGCCACCACGCGCCAGTTCTTCCCGTCAGTGCCGCCCACCTGGAATGGCTCCGCTGCCCGGTGCCGGGCTTCGTCCACGCTGATGCCGGTGATGTCGGGGCGGTTGGCGGTGTCGCCGCCAAAAGGCACCGGGTCCTGTCCCTCACTGAAAACCAGCAGCGAATATTCCGTGGGCACCCATGGGCCCGGTGCCTGCAGCTGATTGAAGGAGCGCTGCGTCCGGGCAACATCGACGGCGGCCTCCAGCTTCTGGTCTACCTGGTCCACCAGGTAGGTCTGCAGCATGGTCAGGGTTCCCACGCCGGTGACGGTCAGCGCCACCGCCAGGAGGGCCATGATGATGGCCACCAGCTGGGATCTCAGCGGGGCCGCTTTCCACCGTCCAAACAAGGTCAGCGCTTCTCCGCGGTCCGCAGAACGTACCCTACGCCCCGTTTGGTCTGGATTAATGCCGGGGCTTCGGGGTCAAGGTCCACTTTGCGCCGGAGATAGGAGATATAGGATTCCACAATCGAGGCGTCGCCGTTGAAGTCGTACTCCCACACGTGGTCCAGGATCTGGGCCTTGGACAGCACACGGTTGGGGTTCAGCATCAGGTACCGCAGCAGTTTGAACTCGGTGGGGGACAGTTCAATGACGGTTCCGCCACGGCGCACCTCGTGGGCATCGTCGTCGAGCTCCAGGTCGCCAACCCTGATGACGGCATCGTCGTCGATCAGCGGCTGGGTCCGGCGCAGCACTGCGCGGATCCGGGCAACCACCTCATCCAGGCTGAACGGCTTGGTCACGTAGTCATCTCCGCCAACGGTTAGCCCGGTGACTTTGTCCTCGGTATCGTCCTTTGCGGTCAGGAAGAGTACCGGGAAGTGCTTGCCGGCAGCACGCAACCGGCGCGTGACGGTGAAGCCGTCCATATCCGGGAGCATGACGTCCAGGACGGCGAGGTCCGGTGCGTGCTCCTCGACGGCGGCCAAGGCATCACGGCCGTTCGCAGCGGATACCACCTCGAACCCCGCGAATCGCAGCGACGTGGACAGCAGCTCGCGAATATTGGGTTCGTCGTCAACCACCAGCAGCCGGGCTTCAGGGCCATTTTTGTTCATACACCCATCATGCTCCCAGTATCTGGGAGTTTTCTGAGCGTCCGATGTGTGTTTACTCAGGGCAACTCAGGGGGCGGTGCCTGCGTCCTTGGCGTCCATGATCCGGTACGCGTAGCCCTGCTCGGCCAGGAACCGCTGCCGCTTGGCCGCGAAGTCCTGGTCCAAGGTGTCACGGGCCACCAACGAATAGAAACGCGCGGCGCGGCCATCCTTCTTGGGGCGCAGCAGCCGGCCCAGGCGCTGGGCCTCCTCCTGACGGGAGCCGAACGAGCCCGAAACCTGGATGGCTACCGAGGCCTCCGGCAGGTCGATGGAGAAGTTCGCCACCTTCGAGACAACGAGCACCTGCACCTCGCCGGCGCGGAATGCCGCGAACAGCCGCTGGCGCTCCTTCACGGGGGTGTCGCCCTTGATGATGGGTGCCTTAAGCCGCTCGCCGAGTTCATCAAGCTGGTCGATGTACTGGCCGATCACCAGCAATTGCTCGCCCGCATGCAGAGCCACGAGTTCCTCCACCACCTTGGTCTTGGTCTCGGAGGTGGCGCAAAGACGGTACTTGTCGGCGTCCTCGGCCATGGCGTAGGCCACCCGCTCGTCGCGCGGCAGGTCCACCCTGACCTCAACACAATCCGCAGGAGCGATGTATCCCTGGGCTTCGATGTCCTTCCACGGTGCGTCATAGCGTTTGGGTCCGATCAGGCTGAAGACTTCACCTTCCCTGCCGTCCTCGCGGACCAGCGTGGCCGTCAGTCCCAGCCGTCGCCGGGCCTGCAGGTCCGCGGTCATCCGGAAGATCGGGGCAGGAAGCAGATGGACCTCGTCGTAGACGATCAGACCCCAGTCATGACCGTCCACCAACTCCAGGTGCGGGTACAGCCCGCCGCGCTTGGTGGTCAGGACCTGGTAGGTGGCGATAGTTACGGGCCGGACTTCCTTGACAGAACCGGAGTACTCACCGATCTCGTTCTCCGTCAGGCTGGTCCGCTTCAGCAGCTCATCCTTCCACTGCCTGGCGGAGACGGTGTTGGTCACCAGGATCAGGGTGGTCGTGGAACCGGTAGCCATGGCTGCCGCGCCCACCAGGGTTTTCCCGGCACCACAGGGAAGCACGACGACGCCGCTGCCGCCGGCCCAGAAGTTTTCCACAGCCAGTTTCTGGTAAGGACGCAAGGCCCAGCCGTCCTCGTTGAGGGCGATCAGGTGCGGGGTTCCGTCCACGTATCCGGCGAGGTCTTCGGCCGGCCATCCGATCTTCAGCAGCTGCTGTTTGAGCTGGCCGCGCTGGGATGACTGCACCACAATGGTTTCGCCGTCGATCCGTGGGCCCAGCAGCGGCTGGATTTTTTTGGCGCGGATCACCTCTTCAAGGACAGGGTAATCATCCGTGCGCATCACCAGCCCGTGCTGCGGGTCCTTCTCCAGGCGCAGCCGGCCGTAGCGGGACATCGTTTCCTCGATGTCGATCAGGAGGGAATGCGGCACTGGAAAGCGGGAGTACTTCAGCAGGGTGTCCAGAACCTTTTCCGCGTCCAGCCCGGCGGCGCGGGCATTCCACAGGCCCAGCGGCGTCAGCCGGTAGCTGTGGATGTGTTCGGGGGCGCGCTCAAGTTCGGCGAAGGCCGCAATGGCATGCCGGGCCTCGGTGGCCTGTTCGTGGTCCACCTCCAGCAGGATCGTCTTGTCGCTCTGGACGATCAGGGGGCCGTCGCTCATGCGGTTCCGTATCGGTGCCGAATATTCAAGGGGAAGGCATATGCCTTGTTCATGGGGACCACTCTTCTGCCGGTTCTTCCACCGGTTCGACGTCGATGACGCGGTGCACGGAAACCACCCGTTCGGTTTCCTTGACCGGATCAAAAACCCGGATCCTGCCGCCGTTTACTGATAGTGGAACAACAGTTTCCAGTGCGGCATTCCCGAGTCCGTCCACAACGTTCATGGTGACGCGCTGTTTGAGGCGGATGGCTTTCTGCAATGCTTCCAAACCCAGCTGGGTAGCGGCTTCGCCAGTGGCGGCAGGGGTTTCCTGGCGCAGCACCGCCAGCTGGGCGTCGATGTCTGCGGTGGCCGGCGCAGTACCCGGGGCTGAGTACACGGGCCGCGCCATGCCAGGTGCCGCCGTCGTACGGCGAAGCCTGACCACGGCAGCCGGCCCGCTCTCCTCCACCGCCGGCGACAATCCCACTCCACGGAGGGCTTCGGCAGCCTCACGCGGAGCGTACGCCGAAACCAGCACCGTGGGCGCAATTTGTATCAGGCCCAGACCGGCAAGCCGCGGGTTCCGCAACATCTCCACGATGCCCGTCTCATCCTCGCTCTGGATGTAGCTTGACGCCCCGCCAACCCGTAGCCGGCCGTACCGTGCGGCGGTGTCCTGGACCAGGTACTCCAGGGGCTGCGGTACCGGGGTGGCCGAATGCTCGCGGAGGAACCCCAGCATGGCGGGGGCATCCAGGCCGGCGTCCAGGGCGCGCCGGACCGAAGCCACCGAGAAACGGTAAGTTGTTGCCGGTCCCTGGCCTTCGGCGTCTGCCATGCGCAGCAGCCCGGTGCTCACCTCCGGGGCGAGGTATCCGGGAGCCACGGCGGTTAGATCAGCCTGCAGCAGGACGTGGTTCAGGGCGGTGGGGAGGTGCTCGCCCAGCAGTTCAAGGGCGGCGTCGGGGGAGTCGTCGGCGATGGCGCTGCCCAACTGGCTGAGGGCACCGGAGCCCATCAAACCCAGGATCTCGGCTTCCGTCAGGACTCCCTGCACCAGCGAACTGAACCGGCGTGACATCCGGGGCTGGGCCCAGGCGGCGCGTTCCAGTACAGCTGAAGCATCCAGCACCGGGGTACTGGCATCGTCTTGAGCCGTGCCGCTGCCCGACGCGGTACAGGCCTCGCGTGTCAGTTCGTTGAGGATTTCGAGGATCCGCTTCCGGATCAGCGGCGCATCCGGCCGCTGGGCCTCGGCGGAGAGTGTATTCACCACTGCAGCTGTACCACCGGGCCCGTTGCGGGCCGGCCCGGCAGAGCCGCCACCGTTCACTGGCTGGCCCACCAGCGACGGCACCCGCTCACTTCCCAGCCAGGCGCGGACCAGCCACAGCCATTGCTCCTGCCTTGGAAGGGACAGCCACTCCAGCTGCGGAGGTTGAACCCAGGCGGAACGGTCCACGTCAAGCCGGAGAAGGCCGGCAAGCGCTGCCATCTCCGTCAACAGTGCCGCCTGGGGGGGCTCCACCCTGAGCGCGTCCGCCAGCCGCTTAACCTCCCGCACGCCAACACCACCGCTGCGCAGGGTTGCCAAGGGTTGATCCCGGACAATATAAAGCAGCTCGGTTATCAGCCGCAGGGTTTCGCCGATCGCGCCCAAGGCTGCGTTGCGGCGCCGCATGGCGCTGGTCCTGCCCAGCCGGGGAACCGGAGGCACCAGGCCGAAGTCATTGATGATGGCTCCACCACGCAGGGCCAGGCCAACGCTGTGCGGCAGTTCAACGTGTGCCGCGTCGAGCGGTACCAGCAACCCGCGTGCCAGCAGCCAGTCAACAGGCCCGACGTCGGATCCCTCGTGGAGGACGGATACCTTCCGCTGAGCCTGGGGGACGGCACCCATGGCCCAGTCTCCGAATTTGGCCAGTAACGCCGTCGTGCGTTCCGGTGCCGTGCTGAGGATGGCGGCCAGGGCTTCCGGGGAGGACGTCCAATGCTGGAGTGCCAGTGCGGCCTCCATCGGTGTGGCCGCGGGCGGGATGTCCGTGCCGCGCTGGCGGAGTTCGGCCACGAGTTGGACGGCGCGCTGCGTGAAGGCCGGTTGAAGCCGGACCAGCTCGGTATAGCTGCGGCCCAGGCCGGCGGGGTAGATGCCGAGGACGTCCTTGAGGCAGGCGACCGGCAGGTAGAAATGGTGCCGGCCGCCCGCCGGAGTCCCATGCGGGGGAGCGGCGCGGTGCACCAGGGCAAGGTCCTCCAGAGACGCCAGGAAACGTTCGATGGCGGTGATGCTCGATCCGGCGATGAATTTCTTCAGGATGGCAGCCGAAGCACTGTGGCCGGTGTCCGTATTGGTGCACAGATGCAGCGTCTCCAGAACCTGCATCTGTGGCCGGTTCAGGCGCTCCAGGGCCCGTTGGACGCTGACCCGGCTGCTGGCCCGTGCCGCCAACGCACTAAAGTCCGGAACACCGGGGGACATGAGGTCCGGACGTGCAGCGAGCAGGGCACGCAGTGATTCATCACTGCGCGCCTCAAGGTCCTTGCTGAGCACACGGATAAGGGACATCAGTCCAACGTTACCGCCCGCCGCCCTTTCCCGCCCGGCGGCGTCCGGCAGCTGAGTCCAGCACCAGGAACACGAGCAGCAGGAAAGCCAGTGGAAGGCCGAACAATGCCGTGGACGTAATCCACGCCGGAGCCGGGGTTCGCGCAAACGCCATGGCCATCACGATGCCCACGGCTACCAGGGAAATGACGGCTACGACAGCGGCGATGATCGTCAGGGAACGTCGGAAACGCGTGGGAGTCATACAGGCAACGTTAACAGGGCCTGCCCGGCAGTCGGCACTTGCGGGAATCGGCTGCGGGGCAGGATAACCTAGGAGGCAGAAACCAGTTTTGCAGGATCCGAGAACAAAGAAGGTTGATAACGTGCCTACCGGCAAGGTCAAGTGGTATGACAAGGAAAAGGGCTTCGGCTTCCTCGCAGGTGAGGATGGCCAGGAGGTTTTCCTGCCCAAGTCCGCACTCCCCGAAGGGACGCTGGACCTTAAGCCCGGCACCAGGGTGGAGTTCGGCGTAGCCGACGGCCGTAAGGGCGCCCAGGCATTGGGCCTGCGCATCCTGGACAAGACGCCTTCCATTGCGAAGGCCAAGCGCACCAATCCGCGCGACCTGGCACCGCTTGTCCAGGACCTGGTAACGGTCCTGGACAACCTCTCCGGAACGCTTTCTGCCGGAAAGTACCCGGAAGGCAACAAGGGAAAAGCCATCGCGACGGCGCTCCGTAAGGTTGCCGACGAGCTGGATGCCTAGGCTCGCCGTGGACGCCGAAGCTGAAGGATCCGCACCCACCGGTGCTGCCTCCGCTGCACGGGTGAAGACTCCCGCTAAACGGTCCGCTGTCCCGGTCTGGCGTACAGGCAAGCCCGACGCAGTGCTGGCCGCCGCCGTGGATGTCGCCAGGGAAGCGGTCCAGTCGATCGCAGACCCATCCGACGTCGGCACTCACATCGGTGCCCGCACGGAGGGCGACCGCGTGGTTACGCACCTCTTTGAATGCCGGCTGTCCGGCTATCCGGGGTGGCAGTGGTTCGCGGTACTGACCCGCAACTCGCGCTCCAAAGTAATTACGGTCAACGAGGTTGGTCTGTTGCCTTCCGAGGATTCGGTCCTGTCCCCCGAATGGGTGCCATGGGCTGAACGGGTGCGCCCGGAGGATGCCCGGCCGGACGATGTTCCGGAGGAGGCTGAAGTGCGGGAAAGCGAAACTTCTGAGGGATTGCCGGATCCGGCTGCCGTGGTGGAACACGATGCCATCGAGTCGGTCAAGCACGTCGAGCTGGCAGCGGATTCCGACGAAGATGACACCGCTGACGCTGCCGGCCAGTCTGCTGTGGACGGCACCCACTAGGCAGGTGGCTTGAACAGACGGCGCCGCCCCGGCACAAAGCCCGGACGACGCCGTCGAACCCTGAAACTCCTGGTTCCAGTTACTTCTTCAGTCCCGCCACCACGTAGTCGATGCAGGAAAGCAGGGCTGTGACGTCGTCCGGCTCGATGGCTACAAAGGTGGCAATCCGCAGCTGGTTGCGGCCGAGCTTGCGGTACGGCTCGGTGTCCACAACGCCGTTGGAGCGCAGGACCTTGGCAACCTGGACGGCATCGATCGAGTCGTCGAAGTCGATGGTGGCGATGACGTTGGAGCGGTCCTCCGGGTTGGTGACGTACGGAGTGGCGAAGCTGGAGGCCTCCGCCCACGCGTAGATACGTCCGGCCGAATCGGCGGTGCGCTTCGCGGCGAAGTCCAGGCCACCGTTGTTGTTAAGCCACTTGACCTGGGCGTCCAGGGTCACCAGCGTGGACAGCGCCGGAGTGTTGTAGGTCTGGTTCAGGCGGGAGTTGTCGATGGCCGTCTGCAGGTTCAGGAAGTCCGGGATCCAGCGGTCGCTCTGCTCGATCCGGGCAGCGCGCTCGATAGCGGCGGGGGAGAAGAGGCCAAGCCACAGGCCGCCGTCGGATGCGAAGTTCTTCTGCGGGGCAAAGTAGTAGACGTCGGTTTCGGCGACGTCCACGTCCAGGCCGCCCGCGGCGGAGGTGGCGTCGATGGCCACCAGGGAACCGGGGTCTGCACCCTCGACCCGGCGTACAGGAGCGGCGACGCCGGTGGACGTCTCATTCTGCGGCCAGGCGTAAAGGTCCACGCCGGCCTCTGCCACCGCAACCGGACGCGTTCCGGGATCTGCTTTGATGATGCTGGATTCTGCCAGGAACGGTGCCTTATTGGTGGCAGCGGCAAATTTGGAGCCGAACTCGCCGAAGGAAAGGTGCTGTGCCTTGTTCTCCACCAGGCCAAACGTTGCAACGTCCCAGAAAGCAGTGGAACCGCCGACGCCCAGGACCACTTCATAGCCTTCCGGCGCCCGGAAGAAACTGGACAGGCCGTCCCGGACCGAACCAACGAGATTCTTCACGGGTGCCTGGCGGTGCGAAGTTCCGAGAATGGTGGTGGACGCAGCGGAGAGTGCTTCCAGCTGCTCCGCCCGTACCTTGGACGGGCCGGCGCCGAAACGTCCGTCCTGTGGCAGGAGGTTGGCGGGGATGGTGATGCTGGCGTCGCTCACTAGGGCTCCAAATTCGTAGGGACAGTTTGGCCGCAGCGGCCGTCGGACGGGACAGTCAGTGATGGCTGCTGTAGGGGCCGCTTTCATTCTGCCTGACGACGCTGTCCTCCGGGAACTGGAGCTGTCACAGTGGGGACTTTTGGGGGCCGGCCACCACCCGGGGATTATCCGGAGTAATTCAAAATAGGCTAAGCTGAGGACCTGATAAGCGACGCGCTATCAGTACGCGATACGGTGGACGAACGCATGGGACTGCGCTCAAGGAGCTGAGCTGGATGACGGATCTGATCGATACCACGGAGATGTATCTTCGGACCATTTTGGAGCTTGAAGAAGAGAACATCGTGGCACTTCGCGCCCGCATTGCGGAGCGGCTGCGCCACTCGGGGCCAACGGTTTCGCAGACCATCGGCCGCATGGAACGCGACGGCCTGGTGGTTGTTGCAGGCGACCGGCACCTGGAACTCACCGAGCCAGGCCGTAAGCGTGCCACAGAGGTCATGCGCAAGCATCGGCTGGCCGAGCGCCTCCTGTCGGACATCATCGGCCTGGATTGGGCCTATGTCCACGACGAGGCCTGCCGCTGGGAGCACGTGATGAGTGAGCGCGTTGAACAGCGGATTTATGAACTGCTGGACCACCCCACCGAGTCGCCTTACGGCAATCCCATCCCGGGCCTGGCAGCACTGGGCGGCGAAGTGGGTTCCGCCTTCACGGACGGCGTGATCAACCTTCTGGAAGCCATGGCTGCCTATAGTCCGGAGTCCACCGTGCGGGTTTGCCGGCTGGCGGAGCCCATCCAGGTTGAACCTGAGCTGCTGGTCCAGCTGGACGAGGGCGGGATCCGCCCCGGCACCGACGTCACGCTCGAACGCGTGGGCGAGTACATCTCGGTCCGGGTTGCCGGCATCGAAGGCGCCCTCGAATTGCCGCCGGAAGTTGCCGCCCACGTTTTTGTGAAGCTCTCCTGATTGTCCTCTAACCTCTGTCCTGCTTCATGGGCAACCGGCCTGACGGATCGCGGGCGCGAAATGGTAAGCCAACTTCCTTTATAACGGAATTGTTACTGTTCGGTCTCATCGCCTATAGTTAATCTTCGACGCCGATACCTAAGCGTTATCTGGTCCGAAAGCCTAGCTCTGCCAGCGGACCGGTTGTTCGAGTCACCTTCTGGCAGGGGCGGGGGAACCACAATCGGCCGTTTTCGAGCGGCCTTGGGGTGAAGTCCGCAGCGGCAGTCCTTTTGATAAACGAATCCCCTGGATATCTGTGCGTCAAGATGACCTGCTTTGCGGGCCGGGTCGCTAACTCTCTGATCCGAATCCGACAGCTAACTTCGCAGGCTTCCAGAGAGGAAAATACTTGAGCACGCAGAATTACAGGGGCCGCCGTCGCGCCGTCGGCTCTGCTTCGCAGCCACGGGTTGCTGAAGTCCCCCTCGCGGACCGTCCCCGGGACCCGCAACGGGAAGCGCGCCGCCACCGGAGCCCGTTCCGGCAGCTTACTGACTTCGCTGCCGCGAGTGGCATTGGCCAGAAGGCCGGAATCGGGCTTGCCGCCACGGGCCTGCTCCTGACGATCACCGTCCCGGTGACCAGTCCGGTACTCGCCAATTCCGCCCTTCCCATCGCTGCGTCCAGCGCTTCTGCCGCCGTTGTTGCTGCGCCACAGCCCGATATTTCCGCGGAATCCGCAGCGCAGGTCGATTTCAGCCGCACGGCCGTCACTACCCAGGGCGATCCTGACGGAAAGCTCAAGCAGCTCCTCAGCGCCCAGGCCGCGTCTGCCGTGACCCCGGCCGCCTCCGTGGGCAGCCTGGCCGGCCCGCTGGCGTCACTGACCACGGTTTCCCCTTATGGCTACCGTGTCAGCCCCATCACGGGCGGAACCGGCGATTTCCACCGTGGAACCGACTTCGCTGCCCAGTGCGGCACCCAAGTGCTCGCCGCAGCAACCGGCACTGTCACCTTCGCGGGATGGCACCCCTATGGCGGCGGCAACCGCGTTGTAGTGGATCACGGTAACGGCCTGGAGACCACCTATAACCACCTGTCGTCCTTCAAAGCCACGGTAGGCCAGAAGGTCAGCCGGGGCGACGTCGTGGCTTTCAGCGGCACCACAGGCGCTTCCACCGGCTGCCACCTCCACTTTGAGGTGCAGGTCAACGGTGAAGTCGTTGATCCCGCCGGCTGGCTGTAACCAAACGATGAACGGCTCTCGGTTCTGTGCAACACGCCGTGACCTGAATGTGACATTGAAGAAGAACTGCTGTACCGTCTAAACCGCGTCAACTTTTCCGAAGTTGACGTTCTTGAGTGGATTGCCTAACTCTGCCACCGCCCAAGGTCCGTTCGCATGACATCGTCTGGCAGAGACGGGGGAACCAAATATGGCCTTCTTTGGAAGGCCTTGGGGTTAAGTCGCAAAGCTTCCTTGGAAGCGGCGCGGCCGGGTGAACTCCCATCCGAATCCGACAGCTCACCTCGCAGGCATTGGGAGAGGCTACTTACGTGTCGTCACGCCATAATCTTGCGCGCCACCGCGCCCAGCCGGTGCGCACCAACCCCATGGGAACTGTTTCGAAGGCCGTCAGCGCCAATGCCGGGACCGTAGGTCGCCAGGCAGCGGTTATTGCAGCAGCTTCCGGCCTTATCCTCAGCATCGGCCTTCCGGCCAACGCAGCAGACAGCACGGTAGGCGTCTCCGCTTCCCTTGAGTCGGCTTCCCAGACCTCGCTGGCTGTCACGGCCGCCCCGACGGCCACCGTGTCGTTCGAACGCCCCGTGATCACCACCGTCGCCGCCCCTGTGATTGAGGTCATTGAGCCCCGGTCCAACGATGAAGACGATGAAGCTGCAGGGGCCACCGCAACCGCCACCGCCACTGCCGCTACCGCAGTCACCACCAAAGCTCCCGAAGCGCCGGCTGCCACCTCGGCTGCAGCTTCAGGCCTGGCAGCTATTGCCTACACCGGCATCGGCAGCCCCTACGTCTGGGGTGGCAACACTCCCGCCGGCTGGGACTGCTCCGGCTTTACGCAGTGGGTCTACGCCCAGGCTGGCATCTCCATCCCGCGCACCGGTGCCTGGAACGCCATGACCCCCACGGGCAACCCGCAGCCGGGTGACCTCGTCATGCAGAACGGTGGCGCACACGTTGGCATTTACGTCGGCAACGGCATGATGATCAGCGCGCTGAACCCGTCCCAGGGCACGCTGCTGCATTCGGTAGCCGCCACGGGTTCGTCCTCCTTCTACACCCTCCGCTAAATTCCCGTTCGGGGCTTGCCGGCGTACCAAAATAACGCCGCAACGCTCAAAACCTCATGCCGCCCAACCGGCTAGAGGATTCGAAAGAGAGATCCCCCATGTCAACAAGTGCGTCTGCACGGCACCGCGCTGAGGTCACCAAGACCAGCGCGTTGGCCACCATTGCCAAGGCCGTCGGCGACAACGCCGGCGGAGTGGGCCGCCAGGCCGCTGTCATTGCAGCAGCCTCCGGCCTTGTTCTGAGCAGCGGCGTTGCCGCCAACGCCGCTGACTCCGGTATTCAGCGTGAAGCGGCCACGGCCTCCTCGGTGGATGTCCGGTCATCGGTACCGGCAGTCATCACCGCGGCCTCCAGCATCGCCATCTCCTTTGAGCGGCCTGCCGTGACCACCACGCCGGCTCCGGTCGAAGAAGAGCCGGCACCTGCTGTTGAGGTCAAGGCAGCCCCGGAAAAAGAAGTCGCAGCAGCGCCGGTGGCCCCGCAGGCTGTGGCCGCTTCCAAGGCTGCCCCGGCTCCGGCCGCCGCTTCCACCGGGCTCAACTCCACCATCCTGGCTGCCGCCTACGCGCAGATCGGCGTCAACCAGGACTGCACCATGCTGGTCACCAATTCGCTGGCAGCAGTGGGCATCCACTTCCACGACTGGCCTGCCGGTTACCTGTCCCTGGGCCGCACCGTTAGCGCAGCCGAGGCCCAGCCGGGTGACGTCGTGTATTACGCCGACGGTGGCGCGGGCGTTGCACACGTTGCGATCTACGCTGGAAACGGCCAGGCCGTCCACGGCGGCTACAACGGCAACCAGACGGTCCTCTTCAGCGTCAACGTTGGTTCCGGGCCGGTTTTCATCCGCGTCAACGGCTAACAGCTTCCCGTGAGATGCGGCAGGGACTTCCACTTCGGTGGGGGTCCCTGCTGCATTTAACTGCAGGACACGGTATTTACCGGACGCCCGATTAGCCCTAAACGGCCTGCGGTGTTTACTCTGGACTTGTCGATCCATAGCCCGGACATGCCGAGGGCAGCCGGCCCTCGTGCCCCTGACGGGTGCGGCCGTGAAGAGGTATGTGCATGCGCACTCTCGTTCTGAATGCTGGATATGAACCGCTGGCGGTTATCACCTTCCGCCGGGCGCTGGTGCTTGTGCTCACAGGAAAAGCCAGTGTGGTTGCCGAGGGGGAGGACCCCGTCGTCGGACCGCAGGAGATTCTGGGCAGACCCTCCGTGATCCTGCTCAACCGCTACATCCGTCCCCGCTACAACAGGGCGACGGCGGTCAGCCGGCGTGGCGTGCTTCGCCGCGACGGTCACCGCTGCGCCTACTGCGGTAAGGCGGCGCACACCATTGACCACGTGCACCCTAAGTCACGTGGTGGGGCTGACTCCTGGGAGAACCTGGTTGCCGCGTGCCTGCGCTGCAATAATGCCAAGGGCGATCACACTCCGGCGGAAATGGGCTGGAAGTTGCGCTTTGTCCCGGAACCTCCGCAGGGCACCATATGGCAGATCAAGGAGCTGGAAAAGCCGGCACCGGCATGGGATCCCTTCCTGCTGCCGGAAAACGCCGCCTGAGCAGCAGCCCTTCGGTCTCACCTTCGTCCCACGCGGGTTTTACCGCCCCCAGCGCGAAGCCGGGCACCGGGAGGTACGCTGGGGCGGTGGATTACGACGCCCTGATTCTGGCAGGAGGACGCTCTGCCCGGCTGGGCGGGGTGCCTAAGTCCAGGTTGCTCTATGGTGGCGTCGCGCTGCTGGATCGTACGGTTGCCGCGGCCCGGGGAGCGCACAGGATTGTGGTAGTCGGACCCGAGGATCCGTTGGACCCGTTGCCCCCGGACGTGCTGCACGCGCGCGAAGACCCGCCATTCAGTGGGCCGGCAGCTGCCATCGCCGCCGGGCTTGGGGCCCTTTCCAGGAACCGCCCGCCCATGGCATTCACCCTGGTCCTGGCGTGCGATATGCCGCTGGTGAGCCTGGCAGTTCCCGCCCTCCTGAAGGCTTGTGCTGCCGGAGCGGGACTCGGAGAGCTAAGCTTCGGGGGCGTTGCGGCCGTCTCGCCCGACGGCCGTCGCCAGCCGCTTGCCGCCCTTTATAGCACTGCCCTGCTACAAAAGAATGCTGACGAGCTGGCGTCGCTCGGAAAGCTTACGAACGGTTCGGTCCGGGCTCTCCTTGCTAATCTTGACGTGGCGACTGTCCCGGTCCCCGGGGGTTCCACCGACGACGTCGATACCTGGGCTGATGCGGAAGCCCTGGGAATCGAGCGGGCAGACCCACCATACGGGTTTGGTCAGTGCCTGGAAGAAGCTACTTTGGAGGCAGACGGTGAAGATGCAGGACGAGATTCTTGAGGACTGGAGCAAGTTCCTGCTCGCTGCCTTCGAACTGGAAGGCGTGGAAGTTGACGTAAGTGCTGTCCTGTCCCTGGCCGGGGTGGCCGCGCACTCGATCGTCCGTCCGGCCGCCCCGCTGACCACCTTTATTGCCGGTTACGCTGCCGGCAAGGCCGCAGGCGCCGGCCAGTCCCCGGCTCCGGCGGCCATGGCCGCCACCATGGAGCTGGCCCGGAAGCTCGCAGCGGAGTATCCACGAACCGGGAGCGCCGCGGATCTATCCGCCGGAGCCGGGCCCGCTGCCACTGATGCGGCGCCGGTGGCGGACTCTCCCGAATGACGCCGGATACGCCAGCTCCGCCGCACCACCATGCCCATACCTGGGACGAAGCCCGGCAGTCAGCCCTCAACAGCGCAGTTCCCATCCCGCCAGGCCCCGTACCCTTGCGGCAGGCGGTGGGCCGAGAGCTTGCGGAGGACGTGCCGGCGTTGCAGGACATGCCGCACTACGCCTCATCCGCCATGGATGGTTGGGCTGTCAACGGCTCCGGGCCCTGGATCCCTGTGGAGCGCGGTCAGCGGCTGGCCCCGCACCAGGCCAGCCCCATTGTCACCGGCGGCCTGGTACCGCCCGGTGCCAAGGCAGTGCTGCGCAGTGAGAGTGCGGCGCTGGGCACCGATGAAGACGGCTTGCCGGTGTTGCATCTGGGCGGCACGGCACGTCCCGGTGAACCACGCAATGGCCAGCACATCCGTAAGGCGGGGGAGGAAGCTGCCGCCGGAGAACTGCTGATCAAAAGCGGCGTCACCCTCAATCCTGCCCACATTGCCCTGGCCGCCCTGGCCGGATATGACGAGCTCGTCGTCCGGGGCAAGGCGGTAGTGAAACTGCTGCTGACCGGCTCGGAAGTGGTGGACAGCGGGCTCCCGGAGCCGGGTAAGGTCCGGGACACGTTCGGCCCCCAGCTGGCCGACGTCGTGAAAATGATGGGCGGCATGCCCGGCGGGGCGCTGCGGATCGGTGACAGCTATGAGGAATGGCTCGCGGCCCTCGAGGACCAACCCGGTGAAGAACCGGCCGACGTCGTTATCACCACCGGCGGCACCGGCCGCTCCGAGACGGATCACCTGCGCCGGGCCGTTGCTGAGCTGGGTGGCCGGCTGGTTATTGACGGCATCGCCATGCGGCCCGGGCACCCCGCGGTGTTGGCCGAACTGCCCGATGGCCGCCTGATACTTGGGCTGCCCGGTAACCCGCTGGCAGCCATGATGGCGCTCTGTACGGTGGGCTGGCCGCTCCTTGCCACACTTGGCAACGGCAGGCCAATGATCGTGCGGGAAGTACCTTGCGGGACCATCATGGAGCCGCAGCTGGGCCATACCCGCCTGTTGCCCTTCCGGATGCTCTACGGCATGGCGTCTCCTTCGCAACACACTGGCGCCGGAATGATGCGCGGCCTCGCTTCCGCCGATGGTGTGATGGTGGTCCCGCCGCACGGCGTCCAGCTCGGCGAGCCTGTGCCGGCGTTTGCCTTGCCCTGGACTCCGGAGCTGCGTACGCACGAGGATGCAAAGGCCAAGGAAAAACCCGCAGCCCGGAAACAGCGCCGGAGTAATACCGCTAAGCCCGCCGGTCCAGTGGACTGGAGCGCCCTCCTCGATTGACGCATTTGGTGGCGCCGGGATGAACACCTTGGGATGATGGAAGGATGAACAGGCGCCCGCCCCAAGAGGACACCAACAAGGACCACCTTCAGGCCCACGGGCCGAAGTACAGCCCCGACGAAGAGAGCCGTAACCCATGGGACGTGTAACCCAGCGCCGCCGGATCCACCGCTACGTCCTGGACGGTTCGCCGGCCGCCGTCGAATTTCCGGTCCGGAACCGTGAAGACGTCCTGGCCGTGGAAGAGCCGCTGGAGGTCCGGCTGGGCCAGATGTCCTTCTCGGTGACCATGCGTACGCCCGGGGACGATTTTGACCTCGTGGCCGGCTTCCTGGTGTCCGAAGGCGTGATCTGGGAACCCGAGCAGCTGGTGTCCATGCGGTTCTGCGCGGGGGAGGACGAAGACGGCGTGCAGACCTTCAACGTCGTTGAAGCCCAGCTGCGCCCGGACGTTGTCCTTCCGGAGCGGGGCCGGAACGTTTTCACCAGCAGCTCGTGCGGTATCTGCGGAACTGACTCGATCGACGCCGTCCGGAAGTCCTCGCACCACGAGCCCAAGGGGGACGGGATGGCTATTCCGGCAAAGGTCCTGGCGTCCTTGCCGGACCGCCTCCGTGAAGCCCAGAGCCTCTTCGATGCTACCGGTGGTGTGCATGCGGCAGGTCTTTTCCGCGTGATGGACGACGGCGGCGTGCAGATGCTCTGCCTGCGCGAGGATGTAGGGCGCCACAATGCCGTGGACAAGGTGGTGGGGTGGGCCCTGCGCGAAGGACTATTGCCGCTGCACAACCTAATACTGCAGGTATCCGGACGGGCTTCCTTTGAGCTGGTCCAGAAGGCGGCGCTGGCCGGAATCCCGGTGCTCGCAGCGGTGAGCGCACCGTCCAGCCTGGCGGTAGAGCTGGCGGCCTCGGAGGGGATGACCCTGGTGGGCTTCAGCCGCGGCAGCAGCCTGAATGTATATGCAGGCCAGTCCCGGATTGCTGTGCCGGATGCTGCGCCTGCCACCGCCGTTGAGCTCCCGGCCGATGCGGAATCCGCCCCGAAGCCCGGCTTGGATATCGTGGTCTGAAACAGTAGATTTTGTCCATCGATTGGACACGCTTTTACACGGATCCAGCAATCAAATGAGGCCACACATTGCACGACGACCGCCGGCTCACGGAAGTCCGTCTCGACCGCTTCATGCGCGAGCGCATCGCTACTGCCGTTTATGCCCGCAGTACGCCGCTTTCCCTGACCAGTTGGGACGTTCCCGACGAGCCAGTGCCGGTGGAGGAAGCCCTGCAACAGGAGTTCCGCCACCAGGAACCGGGCGCTGCCTGGGGCAGGCCGTGGAGCACCATGTGGCTGCGCCTCCAGGGCGAAGTTCCGCACCACTGGGGCACTGAGCCCGGTACCGCCGTCGAAATCGTGGTGGATCTGGGCTTCACCCAGGAGACCCCCGGGTTTCAATGTGAGGGCATTGCGTGGCGCCCCGACGGCAGCCTTATCAAGGCCATTTCGCCCCGGAACCAATACATCCCGCTCAAGCTCCTGGGCTCCGGGATGGCTATCGATTTTTACGTCGAAGCTGCCGCCAATCCGGATGTTGCCCAGGGGTGGACCTTCGCGGCAACCCCATACGGCGACAAATCCACTGCCGGCAGCGCGCCGCAGTACCGGCTCGGCAGCATCGTCATCGCAGAGCTGAACCAGGCCGTCTGGGAGCTGCAGCAGGACGTGTGGACTCTCCACGGGCTGATGCACCAGCTGCCGCTGGAACTGCCCCGCAGGTACCAGATCCTGCGTGCCCTCGAGCACATGATGGACGTCATGGACCCGGACGACGTCGGCGGAACGGCCGAGGCCGGAAGGCGGGCGCTCGAAGACGTGCTCAGCCAGCCTGCGTATTCGTCTGCCCATCAACTAGTGGCCACCGGGCATGCGCATATCGACTCGGCCTGGCTGTGGCCCGTCCGCGAAACCATCCGCAAATGCGCCCGCACCTTCTCCAACGTGGTGGCCCTGATGGATGATCACCCGGACTTCGTCTTCTCCTGCTCCTCGGCCCAACAGCTTGCCTGGATCAAGGAGTACTATCCTGACCTGTTCCGCCGGGTCAAGGAAAAGGTGGCGGCCGGCCAGTTCGTCCCTGTGGGCGGGATGTGGGTGGAATCAGATACCAATATGCCTGGCGGCGAAGCCATGGCGCGGCAGTTCATCGAAGGCAAGGGCTTCTTCCTGGCGGAATTCGGCGTGGACTGCCAGGAGGCCTGGCTGCCCGATTCCTTCGGATACTCCGCGGCCTTGCCCCAGATCGTCAAGGCGGCGGGAAGCCAGTGGTTCCTGACCCAGAAAATTTCCTGGAACCAGGTCAACCGGATGCCGCATCACACCTTCAACTGGGAGGGCATCGACGGCACGCGGCTCTTCACGCATTTTCCGCCCGTGGACACCTACAACGCGGAACTCAGCGCACGCGAACTGGCCCATGCCGAGCGGAACTACCGCGACCATGGGCGCGGCAACTCCTCGCTGGTGCCCTTTGGCCACGGCGACGGCGGCGGCGGGCCCACCCGGGAAATGCTCGCGGCAGCTCATCGGACCGCGAATCTGGAAGGCTCACCGAAGGTCCGGATCGGCACCGCGGAGAGCTTCTTCCAGCAAGCCAGCGAGGAGTATGAAAGCCTGCCGGTCTGGGTAGGGGAGATGTACCTGGAACTGCACCGCGGCACCTACACCAGCCAGGCCCGCACCAAGCTCGGCAACCGGCGCAGCGAGCACCTGCTGCGGGAAGCCGAGCTGTGGTGCACCACAGCCGCCGTACGCCATGCCGGGAATTTCACCTATCCGGCCGCTGAACTGAAGCGGCTCTGGCGGCTGGTGCTTCTCCACCAGTTCCATGACATCCTGCCCGGCAGCTCCATCGCCTGGGTCCACCAGGACGCCGAGCGGAACTACCAGGCCATCGCCGAGGCTCTGGAGCGGATGATCGCCACCGCTGCGGCCGCACTGACAGGACCAGGCCCGCGTACGCTGTTGCTGAACGCTGCGCCGCATCCCGGCCGCGGTGTACCGGCCCTGGCCATTGCGGAAGCCGTCACCAGCGAAACCCCGGTGCAGGTAACGCAAAGGGAGGGCTCGGTAGTGCTGGATAACGGCCTGATCCGGGCAGAGCTCGATTCCGCCGGGATGCTTGTTTCGCTACGCGACCACGCCACAGGGCGGGAGGCCATTGCCCCCGGCGAAGCCGGCAACCACCTTGAACTGCACCGGGACACCCCCAACGAATGGGACGCCTGGGACATCGACGAGTTCTACCGGCGCAACGTTACCTCCATCCGGGAGGCGCAGAGCCTGGCCGTGGACCAACAGCCAGGTGCCGCCGTCGTGGTGGTGGAGCGGCTGGCTGGAAAATTACCGGTGACCCAGCGCATCACCCTGGCGGCCGGCAGCCCATCGCTGGCCATCACTACCAGCGTGGATTGGCAGGAGCGCGAGAAGCTGCTCAAGCTGGGGTTCCCGCTGGATGTCAGGGCGGACCGCTCGGCGTCCGAAACCCAGTTCGGCCACGTGTACCGGCCAACCCACGTCAATACGTCCTGGGAAGCGGCCAAATTCGAGATTTGCGCACACCGCTGGATCCACGTCGGTGAGCCGGGCTATGGGGTGGCCATCGCCAATTCTTCGACATATGGCCACGACGTCACCCGGGGAGTAAGGAACGACGGCGGCACCACCACCACGGTGCGCCTGTCCCTGTTGCGTGCCCCTAAATTCCCGGATCCCGCAGCTGACCAGGGAATGCATGAGCTGACGGTTACGGTCCGGCCCGGCGCCGGCATCGCCGAGGCCGTCGAGGAAGGCTACCGGACAAATCTTCCGCCGCGGCTGGTGCAGGGCGAACACGGCGTGGAGCCGCTGTTCACCATGGACAATCCGGCGCTGGTGATTGAGGCAGTGAAGCTGGCCGAAGACGGCTCGGGGGATGTGATTGTGCGGCTGTATGAATCGCTGGGCCAGCGATCTGCCGGCACCCTGACTGCAGGCTTCGCAGTCACCGGAATCCGGGCCGTGGATCTACTGGAACGGCCACTTGAACTGGCCGGGATGGAGACCGATGGCCCTGCTGCCCGGCTTTCCCTGAACCCATTCAAACTGGTGACGCTGCGTTTCGTCCGTTAAACAGGCTGAGTGGGGGCGGGTCCCCAACGGCCCGCCACCACTCATCCCCCCAATGTGCGTGAAAGCTAACCTGGGTGCAAGAAATAATCCCCGTTCGCAACACCAAAGCTTAGGCACTTTCACACATTCATGATTATGCCATCCTCTAATGATTTTGTGAAAGCCCTTCCGCTACTTTTTTGAAAATGACTTTTTACTCCGTTGACGGGAGGCGTGAAGCTTGGCAATCCAGATCAGCGCAAGTCCGACGACGAAGCACAGGATGGCCGTGTAGTTGGTGACGAACTCCACGGTTCCGAGCTCGGGCGGCAGCCAGGGAAATGACAGGGTCAGGATGATTGCTACAGACCCGATACCCAGGAGCAGAGCGCCGAGGCGTACCAGCAGGGGCAGGCTGCTGCGCACTGCCCTGGCCATGGCCGGAACCAGGACCAGCGAAACATACGCCGGATACAGCCGCCCGGCGGCGCCGTAAAACTCCACCAGCGCGGCGTTCGTCTCATGCTTGCCTGCCACCTGGCTCATCCCCACGGACGAACCAGTGGTATCCGTCAGCAGGAAGGTGATGATGACGGCGGCACTGCACATGGCCAGCGCCACAATTCCCGGCTTCCCGGTGATCAGCCGGTACTCCTTGACAGCGCCGAAGCCCTTGGTGATCTTCACGCCCAGGAAGAAGATGGCCCCGAAGATGACGAGGCGCAGCAGGAGGTTGGCGATGTTCATGCCGCCGAGTGTCCGGTCAATGGCCAGGTACGGGCCTTCGATGCTGAGCAGGATCGCGAGCGTAATCAGCGCGAAGATGAAGAAGAGGGAACGGTTATCGCGGCGCAGGGCACTGGGGAGACGGGCGATGGTGACGGCGGCGCAGACGGCGAGCGTTACCCATTGGAGCGTTGCAATCATCCGAGGTTCTCCCAGATCATGTCAGTTTGTTCCTGGTCCTGTTCCTGGCGCCGCAGGGTGCGGCCCAAAGTCTGCAGCCGTTCACCGGCCAGGGAGACCAGCATGGAATCGGACATGGTGTTCAAGGCAGCACGCCTCGCGTCCGGGTGCCAGCCGGCTTCAAGCTCAGTGACTAGTCCGCTGGCTACCAGCCCGGTGGTGGGACAGGCGCCTGCGGCCTCAGCTGTGGCCAGCGCAAGCTCCGGGGTCAGCCGGTTGGCGGTGAGCTGTGCCGAATAGTTCTGTGGAGCGATGCCGGTGGCCGCCGCCACGCGGTGCCGGAGCTCGCCATCGTCAATGGCATCAACCCAGTTCTTCACCGAAGTGCTGTGCGGGACGGGCCCCAGCGGCGGAGCTTCTTCCGGCGTGCCACCAGGTTCGGTAGCGGAGCGCGCCAGGACGGTCCGGAGCAGGTCCGCGGTGGACACCTGGCTGACCAATTCTTCTGCCGACGGCGGGGTGGCCGGGCCGGCGAGGACCCGAAAGGCCTCGAAGGTGGACAGCGCTGCCACCGGGTTCACGCCATAAGCGCGGCTGATGGCCACCACGGAGGATTCCGCAACCTTGCCCCGGACCATCTGCTGGGCAAGAGTGGTCCGCTTGATGCCGGATACCCGGCAGACGTCAGCGGCACTGGTATCCGGGGCGATGCCTTGCAGCCAGCGCTGGAACGCCTTGGCGGGAAGTGGCATGAGGGGCCCTCTACTTGGACGGCGACTGGTTTGGCTGACTCCACGATCTTAGTCTCATTTGCTGCCAGGACCGCCGACGACTAGTATTAATGGTCGAACCCGTTGGTCCGTACACCCCCCAAGTCCGGATCAACGGGTTCTCTTATGCCCGGGCGCTGGCTGGCTGTGCTGGTTGGCCTGTGCTGGTTGGGCTGTGCTGGTTGGCCCTTCGGGCCGGTGAGAGGATGGACCCATGACTGCAACGCTCGTAGCCAAAGACCTTGCCGGCGGCCACGATCACCGCACCTTGTTCAGCGGACTGTCGCTGACCGTTGCCCCGGGCGATGTTGTAGGCGTCGTGGGAGCAAACGGGGCAGGAAAATCCACACTCCTGCGGCTCCTCGCCGGAGTGGATGAGCCGCAGGGCGGCAGCGTCAGCCTGGCACCCTCGGATGCCTTCGTCGGCTGGCTGCCCCAGGAACATGACCGCATCCCGAGTGAAAGCATTGCCGGATACATTGCCCGCCGCACCGGTTGCGCCCAGGCCACGGCGGACATGGAAGCTACCGCAGAAGCGCTTGGCTCCGGCGCGCCCGGCGCAGATGATGCCTATTCCCTGGCCTTTGACCGGTGGATGGCCTCCGGAGCTGCCGACCTGGATGACCGGATCCCGGCCATGCTCGCGGATCTTGGCCTGGAAACCGGCACGGATGCCGAAATGACTGTACTGTCCGGCGGCCAGGCCGCCAGGGTGGCGCTCGCCGCACTGCTGCTGAGCCGCTTTGACGTGGTGCTGCTGGATGAACCCACGAACGATCTGGATCTCAACGGGCTGGAACGCCTGGAAACCTTTGTCCGGGGCCTGCGCGGCGGCGTGGTGCTGGTGTCCCACGACCGCGAATTCCTGGCCCGCTGCGTCACCACCGTAGTGGAGCTGGACCTCCCCCAAAACGCGGTCAACGTCTACGATGGCGGGTACGACTCCTACCTGGCTGAACGCGAAGTAGCGCGTCGGCACGCCCGTGAACGCTACGAGGAATTCGCGTCCACCAAAGCGGATCTGGTGCAGCGCACCCGCACCCAGCGTGAGTGGAGCTCCCAGGGCGTACGCAACGCCATGAAGAAGAGCCCGGACAATGACAAGATCCGCCGGGCGGCCAGTGTCGAATCGTCGGAGAAGCAGGCCCAGAAGGTGCGGCAGATGGAGTCCCGGATCGCCCGCCTGGACGAGGTGGACGAGCCCCGCAAGGAATGGCAGCTGCAGTTCAGCATTGGCGAGGCCCCGCGGTCCAGTTCGGTCGTTGCCACCCTGCGCGACGCCGTCGTCCGTCGCGGTGGATTCACCCTGGGCCCGGTCAACCTGCAGCTTAACGCCGGCGAGCGGATCGGGATTACCGGCCCCAACGGCGCCGGGAAGTCCACCCTGCTCAGGCTCCTTCTCGGTGTCCAGGAGCCGGATGAGGGCGCTGCCTCGCAGGGTGCCTCGGTGGCCGTCGGCGAGATCGACCAGGCACGCGGACTGCTGGCCGGGCACCTGCTCCTGGGTGACGCCGTCGAAGCGGTCCTGATGGACATGAATCCCGCTGAAGTCCGTACGCTCCTGGCGAAGTTCGGCCTGAAGGTGGACCACACCGGACGGAGCGTGGATTCATTGTCGCCGGGGGAGCGCACCCGCGCTGCGCTGGCGCTGCTGCAGGCCCGTGGCGTGAACCTGCTGGTCCTGGACGAGCCCACCAACCATCTGGACCTTCCCGCGATCGAACAGCTGGAACAGGCGCTGGAAAGCTACGACGGTGCGCTCCTGCTGGTTACCCACGACCGCCGCCTGCTCGCCAACGTACGCCTGGACACCCAGTGGCATGTCGACGCCGGCAAGGTCACCGAAGTGCTGGCAGGAACCGGAGAAAGCAAACAGTGAGCATGGAACGGGTGGCCTGGGGGTCGCTGTACAACATCACCCGGGCCAAGAGCGGCTCCAAGCCGTTCTCAAAGGAAACGCTGAAGCGGGTGCTGGGCTTTGCCCGGCCGCACCGGGGAAGGTTGATCGCCTTTGTGCTTCTGTCTGTGGTGCTGGCGTTCCTGGCTGTGGCCACTCCGGTCCTGGCCGGCCAGGTGGTCAACGCAATCGTGGCCAAGGCCGGCGCGGACCAGGTGATCCGGCTGGCGATGCTGATTGCCGGGGTCGCGATTGCCGAGGCCGCCGTTGGCCTGGTGAGCCGCTGGTTCTCCGCGACGATCGGCGAAGGCGTCATCCTGGACCTGCGCACCAAGGTTTTTGACCACGTGCAGAAAATGCCCATCGCGTTCTTCACACGCACCAGGACCGGCGCGTTGGTCAGCCGGCTGAACAACGATGTAATCGGCGCGCAGTCCGCTTTTGCCGGCACGCTGTCCGGGGTGGTGAGCAACGTTGTCTCACTGATCCTCACGCTCGTGGTCATGCTCGGGACTTCCTGGCAAGTGACCCTGCTGGCCATGATCCTGCTGCCCGCCTTCCTCATTCCGGCCCGCAGGATGGGCTCCCGGCTGGCGGACCTGCGCCGCGAGGCCGCGGAACACAACGCCACTATGGGCACCCAAATGACCGAGCGTTTCTCTGCACCCGGGGCCACCCTGGTCAAACTGTTCGGGCGCCCGGACGAGGAATCGCACGAGTTCGCCGTCCGCGCCGGCCGGGTGAGGGACATTGGCGTCCGCACCGCCATGCTGCAGTTCACCTTCGTCACAGCACTGACACTGGTCTCTGCGCTGGCGCTTGCACTGGTCTATGGCCTGGGTGGCTGGTACGCCATCACGGGGCAGCTGGCCGCCGGTGACGTTGTGGTGCTGGCCCTGCTGCTCACCCGCCTCTACGCCCCGCTCACCGCCCTGTCCAACGCGCGGGTGGAGATCATGAGCGCCCTGGTCAGCTTTGAGCGCGTGTTTGAGATCCTGGACCTGAAACCGCTCATTCAGGAAAAGCCTGACGCCGTTGCCGTCCCGCCAGGGCCCGTTTCCGTAGAGTTCGACGACGTCCGCTTCTCCTACCCGTCCGCGGACAAGGTATCGCTCGCCTCGCTGGAGGACGTGGCCACCCTGGACACCCGTGGCGGCGAAGAAGTGCTGCATGGCATCAGTTTCCGTGTGGAGCCGGGGCAGACGGTTGCCCTGGTGGGCTCCTCCGGGGCCGGAAAATCCACTATCGCCCAGCTGATGGCAAGGCTTTACGACGTCGACTCCGGAGCCGTTCGGCTGGGCGTTGGCTCCCGCGAGGTTGACGTCAGGGACGCGACCTTCGAGTCGCTGCGGGCGACGCTCGGCATGGTCACACAGGACGGCCACCTGTTCCACGAGTCCATCGCCTCCAACCTGCGGCTCGCCAGACCCGACGCAACTGAAAACCAGATGTGGGAAGCCATCAGGCAGGCCCGCCTGGAGCCCATGATCCGCTCGCTGCCCGACGGTCTGGATACCGTGGTGGGCGAACGAGGCTACCGGCTTTCCGGAGGCGAACGGCAGCGGCTGACCATCGCGCGCCTGCTGATCGGCCAGCCCCGCGTGGTGATCCTCGACGAGGCGACCGCCGCGCTGGACTCCACCAACGAGGCAGCAGTGCAGGCGGCATTGGGGGCTGCGCTGGAAGGCCGTACCGCCGTCGTGATTGCCCACCGGCTCTCCACCATCCGGGCCGCAGACCTCATCCTGGTGGTGGAGGACGGCAGGATCGTGGAGCGTGGTACGCACGCCGAGCTACTGGCCAAGTCGGGCAGGTACGCCGAGCTGTACCGGACCCAGTTCCAGGAAGCCACAGCCGCCGTACAAGAGGCCGTGCCTGAGGTCTAGCGCCCTAGCGCCTCAGCATAGGCAGGACGTGGTCCGTCAGCAGGGGAGCGAGGTCCCCGGGGAGGGCCGCATGCAGGTCCAGCCAGCGGATCTCGGCGATCTCGGCTGACGGCACGGCCTCCCACACCCCCGGTGCGGAGAAAACCGTTGCTTCGATGTCCGTGGCGGCCTCGTTGGCGGCGCCGGCAATCCAGACGCCCATCAGCCTGAGGTCAGTGGGGGCAAGGACGATGCCCACTTCCTCGGCAAGTTCGCGGGCTGCGGCTTCAACGGCGGTCTCGCCCGCTTCAGGCTTGCCGCCAGGATGCATGAACTTGTCGGTGCCGCGCTTCCGCACGGTGAGCAGGTGCCCGTCAGCGTTGTACACGCACACGGCGGACACGATGATGCGGGGATTCTGGGGGATCAAGTGCCCTCGATTGGAATCGAACCAACGACACCGGCTTTAGGAGAGCCGTGCTCTATCCACTGAGCTACGAGGGCCTGTGTCCGGGGCATAACGGCCCGGGCACGGATACCAGCATACAAGGTACCCGGGTACTACGCTCAAACCATGAGTCCAGCCGGCACCGTGGCCTATATCCCGGATACTGCATCCACCAGGCAATACATCGGCGCGTGGTCCGTGCTTAGCGTCCTGCAGTACTTCGCTGCCGAAGCCGCGGTGATCGGGGCCTGGGCCGGGCCGGCGCCCTACAGCAGGCTGACCGGCTGGATCAGCGACCTGGGCGCCTGGCATTGCGGAATCTACGACGGGCGGAATGTTTGCTCGCCCCTGAACTGGCTGATGAACGCGTCGTTCGTGGTGCAGGGCCTGGGTATGCTGCTGGGCGCGCTGCTGCTCTCCTCCGGGCTGTTGTGTGTCGCAGGAAGGTCCGGGGTGCTGGTTGCGCCCGGCCACGGCAGGCCCTGGTTCGCAGCCGTTGCCGTACGGTTCCTGTTTGCCGCGGCCGGGGCGGGAACGGTGCTGGTAGGCCTGGTCCCGGAAGACGCCGGTTCCGGCCTGCATTTTGCCGGAGCGGTGATGTACTTCCTGGCCGGAGCGCTGGCTCTGCTGGTCCTGGGTTTCCTGTGGCTGAGGCAAACGCCGTGGGCGTGGTTCCTGCTCGCCTGCGCGGTGGCGTCCCTTGGCGCCCTGGCAACGGGAGGAGTGACGGCCATGGATGTTCCGCTCCCGGGCCTGCTCGAACGGCTGATGGCTTACCCGATCACGCTGGGGGTGGCAGCGGCTGGCCTGGTGGTGGCGCGCCGCATCCACCGGCACCGTGTTCAACTGCGCGCGGCCCCTGAGGGTTATCCGGCCAGGAATTCGCGGTAGCTGGACAAGCTCCCGGTGCCCTCGTACCCCAGATGCGTTGGCGAAACCGCGGTGGACCCGTCCGCGGAGATCACTTGCAGCCCCAGGTGAGTGTCCGGATCGCCCTCCGCTGCCTCGATGACGGCCGGGAACGCCTCCTCCAGCACGCCCTGCAGCACGGCGGAGTCTGAGGAATCTGAGTGGATGAACACGTGCGCCGTTCTCCCCATGCCAGCCGTGGACTTATACGAGGACTCCACGCGCTCCACGTGAGCCAAATCGTCGACGGCGGCACGGTACTTCGCTGCGTAGTCTTCGTCACTGCCGCCCGGGTGGTTCCCATGCCCGGCGCCACCTGGGCTACAGGCTGCCACGGCGAGCACGAGTGCCAGGGCGGTACCTAGGATCAGTCCAATGTTCCTCATAGCCCGAGCCTACTGCTCACGGGAAATGCCGTAGACGGAGGAGGACACCTGAGCCGGGTTGTCGGTGAGGAACGCCTCCATGGACGGGTGGTTGGAGTAGCCGCCCAATGGTCCGGACCCTTGATATTCCTGCACCGAATCCGCGTACTTGTTGTAGTCGTGGTTATCCGCGGCGCTGCCCGGTCCGGCACCGTCCGGAGTTGGGAGGGTGACCACCGTGGCGTTGTGGCTGGCGGACCACGGAGTTGCTGGAGTCCCGGGAAGGATGGGTGGTTTGTCGTTGCCTAGATCCAACCGCGGAACAATGTCGTATTCGTGCTGGATAGATATGGCCTGGATGTTATCTGGAATGCGGGCGGAATCGATGGGCGCGCCATACACGGCCACATTGGTCACGTTGAACTCGTCGCGGAATCCTTCGTCGGAGGCCAACGCAGCCGCTGTCAGGCCGCCCTGCGAGTGCCCCACCAGCATGACGGGCGCACCGTCGGGGATGCCAGCATTTTCCATAGCCAGCTGAACGGCACGCGAAGCCGTGGAGAGATCACCGGACGCCGAGGATAGGTTGCCCACTGTGTCCATCGGGTTGGTTCCGGACTGAACGTTCCACTCCGAGGTTCCGGGGATGGCGACGATGTAGGCCGGCCCGTCGCCTTTGTTGACCTCCGTGATGCGAATGGCGGCGTCCGGCGTACCGGGCTGTCCGCCGTCCTCGTAGGCTAACGTCACAGCGCCCATAATGCTGGCCAAGTCGGACGGCACCGGGGTATTGCCGTGACCATCGACGGCGGGATCCTCTCCGACGCCCACGGACTGGCCTTCAGTGGCAACGGGTGAGCCGTCGTCCAGAAGATGCGGATGGTACTGGCCGCCCGTGGCAACGGTGGTGAGGAGGTTTGCCTGGCCCACAAGGGCCTGGGTTCCCGTGGCCACCAGTTCCGTGATGGAAGGAGGCTCGCCAGTGGTCAGGGCGTCCCAGCCTAGGCGGCCGATGTCCGCGAGGCTGTCAGCTTGGTCTCCCACGGCGTCGGAAACATTGTCCCAACTGTTCTTGGCAGCGCCGGTGACGCTGTCCTTGACGTCTCCCAGGCCGTTCTTGATGTCGCCCCACAGCCCCCCGCCGTCGTCGTTGTCTTCCTTCTTGTCCGACTCTTCCTTCGACTCTTCCTTCGGTGCGGGCTGCTGCTCGGGGACGCCGACGTCGTCTGATCCATTGCCGGACCCGCCACTCTTGCTGGCCTCTTCCTGCTGGCGGACGTCATCCAAGAGGCTCTCAGCCACCGCCAGCAATGAACGCGAGATGCTGAGTAGTTGCTGGTTGTGGCCGGACCACGCGCTCCGGAACTCGGCGCTGTCCGTGCCCCTCCAGTTCGCATTTCTGATCATGGGAGTCAGTTGGGTGCTGAGTGTGGAGAAGCGTTCGCCGGCCCGGTTGAACTGCTGCGCCAAGGCCCTGCCCTGTTCAAGGTCCATCCCATAGAGGCTCATGCCTGGCCTCCCTGGGCTGCATCCGCAGTGGAGCCGGACGTGCCGTGGATGGCCAAGAAATCATGTGCCCCCAGCACGTCCCACACCAGTTGCTCCGCCATTCGGGCGGGCGGCTCAGGTGTCAGCAGGCCTTCGCGGACACCGCTCGACGCGGTTTTGACCGCATAGAGATGCTCGGCGAGGGACCAGACCCGGCGGGTGCTGAAGCGTTCGGACGTTGCCGGGGTACGGGCTTCCACGGCGAAGTGGAAGGTAGCGCGAGGCGCAGAAACGGCCCGTTCGACGTCGGACTCATCCGCCTGCGGGGGATCGGCCGCTTCGCCGGGGAGAACAACGGGGAACGTGCCAGAGAGGACGTGCCACAAGTCCCGTTCCGCGAAAACGGTGATCCGGGTGGTGCTGTGGAGAGCGGTGACCTCTACTGAACCGTCGACGTCGGCCACGTCTCGGGAGAACGTCACGGCTAGGCCCTGACCATCGAAGAGGGACACGTGCGTATGCACGGATTCGGCATCCGTTCGGGCGACGCAGCGCAGGCGCAAAGCGGCGGCAGCTGCCCTCTGGATAAGCTGCAGCCATTCGGGGACGAGGTTTGTGCTTCCGGAGAGCGAGCCGGCCGTGATTCCGGCTGCCCGCAGTTCCTGGTGGAGCCCCTCCAGGGTTTCCGGGTCGAGGCTGCTCAATCGGCCGGACTCACCGCCGGCAAGCTCCGTGGCCAAGGCCCAGGCCAGTGTGCTCAGTTGATATGACGTGGAGCTGGGGGCCATGGTGGGACCGGCCATGTTTTCCGCCTCGGGACAGGAGCCTTCCGGCTCGTTTATCGCTACCTCGTCAGACTATGAGCAGCGCGTCCGGTTGGCGATGGGCAGAACTATCCCTTTTTGGCGCGGGCAGCCGATGAGTTCAAGAACACGGCGGCACCGCCAACCAGGAGGCTCAGCACCAGGAGCACCCACCCGGCCACGGTGAGGCCCGACGCGAATGCCACCTGGCCGGTGTCGAGCGCTTCACCGGAAATCACGCCGTCGATCGCCGCGTTGGCCCACAGCCGGGCTACGACAAACAGCAGTGGAACGGCCCACAGGATCCAGCGCAGTGCCTTACGGGCCTCATTGGTGCCGATCAGCAGCAACCACGTAAAGCCGAAAATCAGCGGGAACAACGTGCCGGCGGTTTTGTGGAGGTAATTCAGCTGGCCACGCGCATCATTGTCCATAGCGGCGCGGAGTTGCTCGATGTAGCCAGCATCAAAACCGCCCAGCAGCGAATCAGGCATGGCCAGGCCACCGGAAATCTGGGAGAGCTGGTTCAGGGTGAGCAGGTGCAGGTACCAGAACAGGAAAAGGCTGGCCACCACACCGGCGATCAGGATCAGGTTGGCGTTGCTGCCGGCCTTCTGCGGGGTCCTGGAGGTGGTGGGATTAATCACCGGCGGCAGATGGTGCTGCGGTACCACAGCCTTGGTGCCGTGCTTCTTCATCCGCTGCGCTGGGGTCTTGGCCATAACTTCCATTATTGTCCCGCCTAGACTGTCTGCATGACCACAGGCAGGCACAGCACCCTTGACCTTGATCCCGCCCTCGATGACTACCAACTCGCTTCCGCGCTGGTGCGGGAAGCGGGCCAGCTTGCCCTGCTGATGCGGATGGCAGGGCTGCAAGGGGAGCGCAAAACCTCAATATCAGACGTCGTTACCGCCGCGGATCACGCGGCTGAAGCCTACGTCCTGGAGCAGCTTCGCCGCTGCCGGCCTGAGGACGGCGTGGTGGGGGAGGAAGGCGCTGCTTTCGCCGGCAGCAGCGGCCGGACCTGGGTGATCGACCCGGTGGACGGCACCTACAACTTCCTGCACGGCTCCAGCTACTGGTGTTCGGCGCTGGCACTGAAGGACAGCAATGGCGTGCTGCTGGGCGCCATCTTCCAGCCGGAGGAGGACAAGCTGTGGCTGGGCGGCAAAGCCCGGCCGGCCACGCTCAACGATGTTGCACTTGGCACCTTCGATACCGATGGGCTCCGGGGTGACCGCCCGCTTGCCGAAATCGGCGCGGCCACCTACATCCATCCGGGCTGGCTCGCTGATCCGATGTGCGCCATGCCGTGGCACGCCGCGGCAACCTCAGCGGCGGCCCTTCGCATGTTGGGCTCCGGGTCCTGCGACCTCGGCCGGGTAGCCGACGGCGAACTGGGCTGCTGGTTCCAGCACAGCTGCCCGGAGTGGGACTGGCTGCCCGGAAAAGCAATCGTGGAAGCCGCCGGCGGCGCTACGGACACCGCCTCCATCAACGGGCTGGAGTGGTTCATGGCAGGAAGCCCGACGGCGGTGCGCCAGTTGCGCGCAGCCCTCGAGACCGGGCGGGTGGGCTAGGAACACCCGCTGTCTGCCCCAGCGCCTAGACTTGTCTACACCATGGATATGTTGTTTGACCCTTATTCCGACGGCCCCTTCAAAGCCGCACCCGCCGCTGCCGCGCGCACTCACACCCGTGCTTTCAGTGCCGGAGACGGGGTCGGTTTCGGTTCCGGCGGCGTGGCCGGTGCGGGACCTGAAGCCGCCGGTTCCGGTGACAGCGCAGGTTCTGCCCGCCACAGCGCTCCCGCCCTCGACGCCGCCCGGCTCCTTGAGGGGCTGAACCCGCAGCAGGAGGAGGCAGTCAAGCACTCCGGCGGGCCGTTGCTTATTGTGGCCGGCGCCGGTTCGGGAAAAACCCGTGTGCTGAGTAACCGGATCGGTTACCTGATCGCTACTAAGCGGGCCCACCACGGCGAGATCCTGGCAATCACGTTCACCAACAAGGCAGCAGCTGAAATGCGTGAACGCATCGAAGCGCTGGTGGGGCCGCGCGCCAAGGCCATGTGGATTTCCACGTTCCACTCGTCGTGCGTTCGCATCCTGCGCCGAGAGGCAGCGAACGTCGGCCTGAAGTCCAACTTCTCCATCTACGACTCCGCGGATTCGCTGCGGCTGATTACGCTCGTGGCCAAGAACCTGGAACTGGATCCAAAGCGGTTCGCGCCCAAGGCCATCCAGCACAAGATCTCCGCGCTCAAGAACGAACTCATCGACGACGATTCCTACTCGTCCTCGGCAAACCACAGCGATCCGTTCGAGTCGGCCGTGGCAGAGGTCTTCCAGGGATATACGCAGCGGCTGCGGCAGGCCAACGCCATGGACTTTGATGACCTCATCGCCCAGACCGTCTACATGTTCCGGGCCTTCCCGGCGCTCGCGGAATCCTACCGCCGCCGCTTCCGGCACGTCCTGGTGGACGAATACCAGGACACCAACCACGCGCAGTACGCCCTGGTGCGGGAAATCGTTGGCGAGGGGGAACAGGCGAGCGAGCTGACCGTCGTCGGCGATTCCGACCAATCCATTTACGCCTTTCGCGGCGCGGACATCCGGAACATTGTGGAATTCTCCAGGGACTATCCCAACGCACGCACCATCAAGCTGGAGCAAAATTACCGGTCCACCCAGAACATCCTCAGCGCCGCCAACTCGGTGATCTCACGCAACCCCAACCGGCCGGAGAAGCGGCTGTGGACCGCGGAGGGGGACGGCCACAAAATCGTTGGCTATGTGGGAGAGAACGAACACGAGGAAGCCCGGTTCATTGCCAAGGAAATCGACAGGCTGCAGGACGAGGACGGCCTGCGTCCGGGCGATGTCGCTATTTTCTATCGGACCAACGCGCAGTCGCGGTCCATCGAAGACGTCCTGGTGCGCGTCGGCCTGCCCTACAAAGTGGTGGGCGGCACCCGTTTCTACGAACGCAAGGAAATCAAGGACGCCCTGGCCTACCTGCGGGTACTGGTCAATCCGGACGACGACGTCAACCTGCGCCGGGTGCTTAACGAACCCAAGCGCGGCATCGGTGACCGTGCCGAGGGGGCGGTTGCCGCGTTGGCAGAACGCGAGCGAATCTCCTTTATGGCCGCGGCCCGGCGTGCGGACCAGGCGCCTGGCATGGCAACGCGTTCCGTCAACGCTGTGCAGGGGTTTGTGAAGCTGCTGGACGACCTCGCTGTAGTAGCTGCCGGTTCCGGTGCGGCGGCGGCGTTGGAAGCCGTTCTGGAACAGACCGGCTACCTCGCCGGGCTGCGCGCCAGCACGGACCCCCAAGATGAATCCCGCGTGGAAAACCTGGCTGAACTCGTGGCTGTGGTCCGCGAGTACGAACAGGAAAACCCGGAGGGCTCACTGGAAGCCTTCCTGGAGCAGGTATCCCTGGTGGCGGATGCCGATCAAATTCCGGACGCCCCCGGAGCCACCGAGGCTGAGGCTGCGGCAGCCGTGGCAGAAGCCCGCCGGCTGGGCGTGGTCACGTTGATGACGCTGCACACCGCCAAGGGATTGGAGTTCCCGGTGGTGTTCCTGACCGGCATGGAACACGGCATCTTCCCCCACTCGCGCTCGGCCACCGATCCCAAGGAACTGGCGGAAGAACGCCGCCTGGCCTACGTGGGCCTTACCCGGGCACGCAAGCGCCTGTATATCACCCGCTCTGAGGTCCGCAGCCTGTGGGGCCAGAGCCAGTACAACCCTGCCAGCCAGTTCATCGAGGAAATCCCCAGCGACCTGGTGGAGTGGAAGCGCGAGGGTACCAGCCGGAGCGCTGCAGGGTGGGGCAACGGAGCCGGCGTCGGGTCCGACCGTTACAGCGGCTCCTTCTGGGGAGCGGGTGCCGCACGCGGTGCAGCGGCGGACTCGCACGCAGGTTTCAATGCAGACGTTCCGGCGGCCATCGCCAGGAACCGCGTGCAGCCGCGGAAGGAAGTCATTGCCGTCAGTGTGGGGGACAAGGTCAACCACACCAGCTTTGGCAACGGCACGGTACTCGCACTGGAAGGCGCAGGAGACAAGACGGTGGCCAAGGTGAAGTTCAGCGTGGGGGAGAAGCGGCTCCTGCTTCGCTACGCACCGCTGACCAAGGTGGAGGCATAGCCTGTGCGGCGTGTTCTCCGGGGAATGCCCGCCGCTCTGCTGCTGCTTGCCCTCACGTCCTGCAGCTTTAGCCAGGAAGACCCAAACTACGTGCCGCCTGCTCCGTTGCCCCCCATAGAGCAACTGGCGCAGGCGCCGCTGGCGGATCCGGCTCCATACTCAGCAGGCCAGGACGTCCTGGCCTTTGTGACGGAGGACCGCAACATTGTGTGTTCGCTGACGTCGGCCCGGGGCGAACACGTCAACGTCCCGTACGAGCCAAACAATTACAGCGACGCCGCCAACAACAAACTGGCCATTGTTCCCGTGGCACATTGCGAGCTGGCGGAGTACCCCAAACCGGAGCCTGCGGACGTCTCCAGCGACTGTGCCGGGACCAATCTGGGCTTCCTTGGCGGCACGGCCATCGCCATGCCGGACAGTGCGCGGTATGGCGAATGCCGTTCCGGAGTTACGCAGATGGAAGCGGAATACGGGGCCAACGGCAACGCCAACGGTCCGGTTTCAAGGCTTGCCGTGTTGCCGGACGGACAGAACCTGGAACGCAACGGACTGCGATGCTCAGCGTACAACGGCGGCGTGGCCTGCGGGAATGTCTCAGCGGGGGTCGGATTCTTCGTAGCAAAGGGCAAGTATGAACTTGTTTCCGCCGCTGAAAAGGGCACTGAAACAGCCGCTGGTACCGCCCAAACCAGCCCAAAAACCCCGTAATCACGCGGTTTTTCTACGCTCCATAGAATAGTGTCGTTACTCACAGAACGGGTAGTCTAGGTCAGGCGGGTGTCTGCGAAGGACTAGAGTTCCCAGTGGAGCATTACGCCGCGCGGCTCGTTTTTCCAACAGCCTCCGGTACATGCAATTCCGCAGCCCGGTCATCGTCTTCGATGGTGCCCGACTGTACAGAAACTACTTCGACGTAGAAGGACACTAAACCGTGGACCTGTTTGAATACCAGGCGCGCGATATGTTCGAGGCGCACGGTGTACCCGTGCTTGCCGGCATCGTGGCGTATACCCCTGAAGAAGCAAAAGCAGCTGCCGAGAAGATTGGCGGCGTTACCGTCGTCAAGGCACAGGTTAAGGTTGGCGGCCGCGGTAAGGCCGGCGGCGTGAAGGTGGCCAAGTCTGCGGACGAAGCACTGGAGCACGCAACCAACATCCTGGGCATGGACATCAAGGGCCACACCGTTAACAAGGTGATGATTGCCCAGGGTGCGGATATTGCCGAAGAATACTACTTCTCCGTCCTGCTGGACCGGGCCAACCGCAACTACCTGGCCATGTGCTCGGTAGAAGGCGGCATGGAAATCGAACAGCTCGCCGTCGAACGTCCGGATGCGCTGGCCAAGGTCGCCATTGATCCCGCCGTTGGAATTGACCAGGCCAAGGCAGACGAGATTGTCGCTGCTGCAGGCTTCTCCGAGGAACTGCGCGGCAAGGTCGCCGCCGTTATCCTCAAGCTCTGGGACGTCTTCAAGAAGGAAGACGCCACCCTGGTGGAGGTCAACCCGCTGGTCAAAACCGGCGCCGGTGACATCGTCGCCCTGGACGGCAAGGTCTCCCTCGACGAGAACGCCTCCTTCCGCCACCCGCACCACGCCCGGCTCGAGGACAAGGACGCTGCTGATCCCCTCGAAGCCAAGGCCAAGGCGCAGGACCTCAACTACGTCAAGCTCGACGGCTCAGTTGGCATCATCGGTAACGGTGCCGGCCTGGTCATGTCCACGCTGGATGTCGTTGCGTACGCCGGCGAAAACCACGGCAACGTCAAGCCGGCAAACTTCCTGGACATCGGCGGTGGAGCCTCCGCTGAGGTCATGGCCGCTGGCCTGGACGTCATCCTGGGCGACGAGCAGGTCAAGTCTGTGTTCGTGAACGTCTTCGGTGGCATCACCGCATGCGACGCCGTTGCCAAGGGTATCGTCGGCGCACTGGCAGAGCTCGGTTCCTCCGCCAACAAGCCCCTGGTAGTCCGCCTCGACGGCAACAACGTTGAGGAAGGCCGCCGCATCCTGGCCGAGGCCAACCACCCGCTGGTTACCCTGGCCGCCACCATGGACGAGGGCGCCGACAAGGCTGCCGAGCTCGCCAACGCAGCTAAGTAAGGGACAGCAGCATGTCTATCTATCTGAACAAAGACTCCAAGGTCATCGTCCAGGGCATCACCGGCGGCGAAGGCACCAAGCACACCGCCCTGATGCTCAAGGCCGGCACCAACATCGTCGGCGGCGTGAACGCCCGCAAGGCCGGCACTACCGTTGTCCACGGCGACAACGACATCCACGTCTTTGGCACCGTCAAGGAAGCCATCGCCGAAACCGGCGCCGACGTCTCGATCGTCTTCGTCCCGCCGGCCTTCACCAAGGACGCCGTTGTTGAGGCCATCGAAGCTGAAATCGGCCTCGTAGTGGTCATTACCGAAGGCGTGCCTGTTCAGGATTCCGCCGAGTTCTGGGCACTGGCCCAGTCCAAGGTCGACGCCGACGGCAACCAGATCACCCGGATCATCGGACCGAACTGCCCCGGCATCATCACCCCCGGTGAAGCCCTGGTAGGCATCACGCCGGCCAACATCACCGGCAAGGGCCCCATCGGGCTCGTCTCCAAGTCAGGCACCCTGACCTACCAGATGATGTATGAACTCCGCGACCTCGGCTTCTCCACGGCCATCGGCATCGGCGGCGACCCCGTCATCGGCACCACGCACATCGACGCCCTGGCCGCGTTCGAGGCGGACCCGGAGACCAAGGCAATCGTGATGATCGGCGAAATCGGTGGCGACGCTGAAGAGCGCGCAGCCGACTTCATCAAGGCCAACGTCACCAAGCCGGTTGTCGGCTACGTGGCCGGCTTCACCGCTCCCGAAGGCAAGACCATGGGCCACGCAGGTGCCATCGTCTCCGGCTCTGCCGGTACCGCCCAGGCCAAGAAGGAAGCCCTCGAGGCTGCCGGCGTGAAGGTTGGCAAGACGCCGTCCGAGACCGCCAAGCTGCTGCGCGAAGTTTACGCAGCCCTCTAGGGTCTGGACAGGCTCGACCACCGGTGGTTGAGCTTGTCGAAACCCCGGTCTCGACAGGCTCGACTACCGACGGCCGGTTACCTTCCCCAGGAAGGTAACCGGCCGTCGTCGTTTGTACTGTTGGCGTCACCTAGACCTTGGCGGCGCTGAGCAGTTCGTCCAGGCGTTCGTAGCCTTCAGTCATACCGGCCTCCATGCCGGACTGCGCCATGCCGTTGCGGGCTTCCAGGCTGGGATAAACCGAGTGGCCGCGCAGCCGGCACCTGCCGTTGCCCAGATCCTCGAACGTCATGAACTCCAAGCTCACAACATCCGGGTAGCCTCCGAATTCGAAGGTCTGGATGGCGAACTCGTTCTCCCGGACAGTGTGGAAAATGCCGCTGAACCTGTAGGCCACGCCGTCCGGTCCCGTGTGGACGTAGCGGTAGCTGCCGCCCGCGCGGAAATCATAGTGATCCACCTCCATTTTCAGCCCGCGGGGGCCAAGCCATTGGGTGATCAGGGCAGGGTCCTTGTGGGCGCGGAACACGTCTTCCACCGGAAAGTCGAACTCGCGTTCGGTGTCGATGAATGGCTCGCCTTCGGGGACGGTGAGTTTCAATGCGTTGGTCATGATTGATCCTTAGCTTTGCCGGCCGCGGGATGCGGCGCTGGAACGTAGGACGGCATCGAGGTTTCGGAATTGCTCTTCCCGGACCAGCCGGTACTGGCCGATCCAGGCGGTGAGTGCCTCAAGCCGTTCGGGATTCAGGTGCACGGGCCTGCGTTGGGCATCCCGGGACCGGGTAACCAGCTGGGCCTGCTCAAGCACCTGGATATGTTTCGATACCGCCTGCTTGCTGATGGCAAACGGTTCGGCGAGGTCGTTGACGGTGGCGGAACCGTGGCTGAGCCGGGCAATGATGCTTCTGCGTACCGGATCCGCCAACGCCATGAACGCGGCGTCCAGCAGGCCGTCATTGTCCGTTTCCATGGCCAACCTCCTCCCTAAATGCCAAGTGCTCAATCAGATGGTTGATCAACTACTTGGTTGAATAACAATAGAACGCGCGCCACGGATGCGCAAGGGTTTTACCGTCCGTTCACACACCGTATGGATGGGGGGAACCGGCCCCACACCTGCACGGAACCCGGACGGCCTACGGTCGGCAGTGTGATTATCCCAACCTTCCGGCGAACGGCCGCCGCTGCACTCACCGTGCTCGCCGCCGTCGCACTCGTCCCGCTGCCGTCCGCCACTGCCGCACCGCTGCAGCCGGCAATCACCGCCCCGGCTCCGGTCGCTGAGCCCACCGTTGTGTACAGCCAGGATTTCTCCGGCGAGGGCATGCCGGAAGGCTTTAACGCCGTCGAGGGTGCCTGGAAGGTGGAGAACGGCCGCCTCTACGGCACCAGCGCCACCACCTCGCAGCTGTCCCGGGTCACGTTCGGGCCGCACCTTTCCAGCTACCGCTTCGAAGCCACCGTCCGTTTTGAAAACGTGCTCAACGCCGGGCGTTGGTCCGCCCTCGGCATGGACATCCAGCCCAACGGCGCCGTACCGTACTGGATCGCCACCCTGCGGTCCGGATCCACAGCCGGCAATGGGCTGGAATTCGCCGAACGCACCGCTGCCAACAGCTGGAACGTCACGGACACGACGGCGGCGCCCTCCGCTGCCGGGACCGGCACCGACGTGAAGGTTGCTGTTGAGGTCCGGGGCCGCAAGGCCGCCTGGTTCTTCAATGGCCAGAAGATGATGGAGACGAACCGCTTGGTTCGTACCGATACAGGGGTCCTGGGCTTCGTGAACAACGGCGCCACCGTTTCCTATGACGACGTCACCGTGACACAGTTGCCGGATACCGAATCGCTGCTGGTGGGAGAAGGCGGCCGGCCGGCCGTCATAGCCCACCGCGGCCTGTCCTCGGTTATTCCGGAGAACACCCTGCAGGCCCTGCTGTCCGGGGGTCGTGCAGGGGCGGACTGGGTGGAGATGGACGTTAATACCTCCGCTGACGGCGTTCCCGTGGTCATCCACGACGGCAGTGTGGACCGCACCACGGCCGGGACCGGAAGTGTTGCCAACCTGACGTCCGGCTACATCGCAGGCCTTGAAGCCGGTTCGTGGTTCTCTCCGGCCTATGCCGGCGCCAAGGTCCCCACGCTTGCCGAGTTTTTGGACCAGAGCGACACGGAGGGCAGTGGCATCCTGCTGGAGGTCAAGGGTCCTGAAACCCGCGAGGAGGTCCGGCGGATTATCGATATGGTGCGTGAGCGTGGCCTGGAGAACCAAACCATCCTGCAGAGCTTCGATACCAGCGTCCTGCAGTACTCCCGCGAATATGCGCCCACCCTGCGGCTCGGCCTGCTCCGCGGTACCCTGGACGCCGACGTCGTGGCGGCCGCTCAACAGTACGGCGTGGTTACCTATAACCCCAGCTGGCCTGCCCTCGCCGCCCGACCGGGCGCCATCGAGGAGCTGCACGACGCCGGGATCGCCGTGATGCCCTACACCGTTGACTCCGCAGAGCAGTGGAAAGTCATGACCGAGGCTGGTGTGGACGGCATCATCACCAACCGGGCCGGCGCCCTGGTGGGTTACCAGAGTGCCACTGCAGTCCCGGCGCCGCCGGCACCAAAACCCGCGGTCAGCTTCCCGGCAGGTACCGACGGCGCAACGTACGGCCGCGGCACCTCAGTAGTTCCCGCCGTCGTAAGCTCCCACGCGGAAAGTGTGGCGCTGACCCTGGATGAAAACGCTGTGGAAGAAGGCGTCGCCATCTCCACCAACTCGCTGACGCCCGGTGCTCACACGCTGGCGGCCACGGCCACCGGCCCGGGTGGGCAGGCGACCGCAGCCATCACCTTCACGGTGGCACCCTCCGCCGCCGGCCTGTACCTGCTGTCCGTGTCTGAAGGCGTGGATTCCAAGGTCCGGGACAAGCTCATCAAGGCCATCGACAAGACTGACTGGGCTGATCTAGCAGCCCGGGCTGAATCGGCCTCCGGCGCCGGCCTGCCCGCCGAACTCGCCGCGCTGATTGCTGCTGACTCGAGGCTGTTGGCCGGATAAGTACACGCTGGTGCGCGCCGAGACGCCCTAAACCCCTGCGTGCAGGCGGGGGAGCGCGCGCACCAGCCCGGCAAGCTCCGGAACCTGCCCGGCGTCGTCCAGTGCGCGTTCAAGCGTGGCGTCGTGGGTGGGGCGGGCGGCGTCAAGGAGTCGGTTGCCGGCAGGCGTGAGCTCAGTGTAAATGCCGCGACGATCGTCAGCGCAGAGGATCCTGGTCAGCAGGCCGCGGTCCTCGAGGCGGTTCACCAGACGTGTGGTGGCACTGGGACTAAGCGCGGTGGCACGGGACAGTTGCTGCATCCGCATGTGCCAGCCATCCTGGCGGCTTAGTGCGTCCAGTACTGTGTACTCAACCACTGACAGCTGGGACTCAGCCTGCAGCGCGCGCTCAAGTTCGCCCTCGATCAGGCCATGCAATGCGGCCAGGGTACGCCAGCCCTGCGCGCGGACTTCGACGGCGTCGTCCTTGATGCCCATGTGTGGTGCCCCTTTTCGCTCTGACTGCGCAACGCACAGCCGCTAATTAGTTGCATACGCTTTATAGATGCTTGCGCAATGTACTTGCGCGTGCAAAGATAAATACCGCGTCTGCAACTAATAGTCTATGCGGACGACCTACTTCACACAATTTTCAAGGAGCGTCCCACCCATGCCTGTTGGCTTAATCGCACTGGCCCTCGGCGGCTTTGGTATAGGACTTACCGAGTTCGTCATTATGGGCCTGTTGCCGGAAGTAGCCGCTGACTTCGCCGTCAGTGAAGCGGCCGCCGGTTGGTTCATCTCCGGCTACGCCCTGGCGGTGGTTGTTGGTGCGCTGGTACTCACCGCTGCGGTGTCCCGTTTTGACCGGAAGCCGGTCCTGGCGGTCTTGATGGTGCTGTTCATTGCCGGGAACCTCATCTCAGCTGTTTCCGCCGACTACTGGGTGATGATGGCCGGCAGGATTGTTGCCGCCTTGTCCCATGGGGCATTCTTCGGCATCGGTGCCGTGGTTGCGGCAGGGATGGTGGCTCCCACCCGGAAGGCGGCTGCTATCGCCATCATGTTCACCGGCCTGACCGCAGCCAACGTCCTGGGCGTACCGTTCGGCACCCTGCTGGGCCAGGCGGCAGGTTGGCGGGCCACGTTCTGGGCGATCACGGTGATAGGCGTTATTGCCCTCGTCGGAATCCTGGCGCTGGTTCCCGGCGCCGGCCGCGGTGACGAGCCGGCCGGTGGTCTCCGCGGGGAGTTGCGTGCCTTCCGTTCCGCGCAGGTTTGGTTATCCATCGCGGTCACCATTCTTGGTTACGGCGGCATGTTCGGCGCCTTCACCTATATTGCGTTTACCCTCACCGACGTATCGGGTTTCGCTGCCACTACGGTTCCCTGGCTGCTGATCGTCTTCGGTGTCGGGCTGTTTGCGGGAAACACTCTGGGCGGCAGGGCTGCTGATAAAAACGTGGACCGTACCCTCCTGGTGGTGCTGGCCGTCCTGGTTCTAATCCTGGTCCTGTTTGCGCTCACCGCCGGTAATCAAATGCTTACCGTTGCGTCGCTGCTGCTGATGGGTGGCTTCGGCTTCGCCACGGTGCCAGGGCTGCAGATGCGGGTCATGAAATATGCGTCCGGTGCTCCATCGCTGGCTTCCGGCGCGAACATCGGCGCCTTCAACGTGGGCAATGCGCTGGGGGCCTGGCTGGGCGGCGTCACTATCAGCGCCGGCCTGGGGTACACCTCGCCCATCTGGGCAGGAGCGGGACTGACCTTGCTGGGTCTGGGCGTTATGGCTGTTGCGGCGGCCAAGGCCGCAGGCAGAGAAGCGGGCGCTGATGGAATGTCCGACGGCGGCCCTTCGGTGAGGGAGGCTGCCGAACCTGCTGCTCAGGGTTCTGCCCGCGCCGGCTGAACGGCGCCGCTTTCAACTTTACGCAGGGCCGTCCGAGGCCATCCCGCATTTTCGGGGTGGGCCGCAGGCGGCCCTGCTCGGGTTAATCGGGAGACCTCCGGCGGATCCCTTGAGTAATGGCATCGAGATTTGTTAGTATGTCAGGACAAACTACAAAGGAGATTGACCTTGCCTCTCGTACGGATTGATGTAAACCAGGGCCGCACCCCGGAGGAACTGCGCCTGCTCAGCCAAGCCATCCACGACGCCATTCTCGCCGAATACGGCATTCCAGAGCGGGACTACTTCCATATCCTCACAGAGCACCCCGCCGGCCAGATTGTCGCCCAGGACGCCGGGCTCGGGTTTGAGCGGACCGCTGGAGTGGTGATGATCCAGATCTTCACCCAGGGGGGCAGGTCCCAGGAAGCCAAACAGCGCTTGTTTGCCGCCGTGGCCGCCAGGTTGGAGAAGGCGGGTGTTGCCGGAGTGGATGTTTTTATCGGCTACGTCGAGAACACTGCGGGGGACTGGTCCTTCGGGTTCGGCCGTGCCCAGTACGTTACGGGCGAGCTGGGTATTCCGGCAAAGTAGTCCCGCGGCCAGGCCGGGCTTGCCGAGCGGGGGCTTTTTCGTCCGCAAATGCAAGTTGTCAATATGTCAGTACAAACCTTTGACAGGACATTAATTGTGGTGCAAAGTAGTTGTGTGTCCCTGCTCACGGGGACGGTCACACCGGAGCTCCACCTGTCACAGGTACCGAGTTCAATCCAGAAAGGTCCGCGATCACCGTGACCCACGAACTGCTTACCATCGGGCGCATCAGCGTTGATATCTACCCGAACGACGTCGGTGTGGACCTGGAGGACGTGGCGTCCTTTGGGAAGTACCTCGGCGGCTCGCCCTCCAATGTAGCCGTAGCGGCGGCGAGGCACGGTCGGCGCACCGGCGTGATCACGCGTACCGGGGATGACGCGTTCGGCACCTACCTGCACCGCGAGCTGCGCAAGTTCAAGGTCGATGACTCGTTCGTCTCCGGCGTGAAGGAGTGGCCCACGGCCGTCACGTTCTGCGCCATTAAACCGCCGGAGGACTTTCCTTTGTACTTCTATGGCCGTTTCCCCACGGCGCCGGACCTGCAAATCAGCGCTTCGGAGTTGGACCTGGACGCCATCCGGACGGCCGGAATCTTCTGGTCCACGGTCACCGGGCTCTGCCAGGAACCCAGCCGCGAAGCCCACATAGCGGCTCATGAAGCGCGGCCCCGCACCGGCCTGCGGGATGGCCAGTACACCATTTTGGATTTGGACTACCGGCCCATGTTCTGGGACTCCGAGGAAGCCGCCCGCGAACAGGTCGCCAAAATCCTGCCGTATGTCACTGTGGCTATAGGCAACGACAAAGAATGCGCTGTGGCTGTTGGGGAAGGTACACCTGACGAGCAGGCGGACCGTTTGCTGGCAGCCGGCGTGGAGATCGCCGTGGTCAAGCTTGGTCCCGAGGGCGTGATGGCTAAAACCCGCACTGAGCGCGTTGTCTCCGCCCCCGTGCCGGTGGAAACCGTCAACGGCCTGGGTGCTGGCGATTCCTTTGGCGGTGCCTTCTGTCACGGTCTGCTTTCCGGATGGCCCCTTGCCGATGTCCTGGACTATGCCAACGCCGCGGGAGCCATCGTGGCCTCCCGGCTGTCCTGTGCAGACGCCATGCCAACGCCAGACGAGGTTACCTCGCTGCTTGCGGAACGTGGCCGGCTCCGTCCGGGCCAGTTCGCTACCGAAGGAGCAACACTGTGATCAGGAACGACTTCCCTCATTCCACGTCGGCCGCCCTGCACGTCGATGACGATCCCCGCCGGTACGCCCACCTGAGCACCATCCGCCTCGAAGACCCGGAGGCCATCGCCCGCGCCGCCAAGGCACGCCGCCGCCACCCCGGCCTCAAGGCAGGAACGCAGAACTTCATCGTCGCGGCGGACCACCCTGCCCGCGGAGCCCTGGCTGTGGGCCCGGATCCGGTGGCCATGGCCGACCGCCGCCAACTGCTGGACCGCCTCCAGATCGCCCTGGCTAACCCGAGGGTAGACGGAGTCCTGGCTTCACCGGACATCATGGATGACCTGCTGCTGCTCGGCGCACTGGAAGGCAAGCTGGTGTTTGGCTCCATGAACCGGGGCGGACTGTCCGGGCTGGTCAACGAAATCGATGACCGCTTCACCGGGCATACCGCGGAGGCCCTGGAAGCATTGGGGGCCGATGGCGGCAAGATGCTGACCCGAATCTGCCTGGGCGATCCGGATACCGTGGCCACCCTGGAAGCCACTGCGAAGGCCATCGACTCCCTTGCCGAGCGTAAGCTGATCGCCATGGTGGAACCGTTCCTCTCGGTCCGCGAAAACGGCAAGGTCCGCAACGATCTATCCACCAACGCCGTGATCAAATCCGTGGCCATCGCCGAAGGCCTGGGTTCCACCAGTGCCTACACCTGGATGAAGCTTCCCGTGGTGGCGGAGATGGAACGCGTGATGGCTGCGACCACCATGCCCACCGTCCTGCTGGGCGGAGATCCGGACGGCAGCCAGGACGACGTGTTTGCCAGCTGGGAAGCAGCACTGGCGCTCCCTGGTGTCCAGGGCCTGACCGTTGGCCGCACCCTGCTGTACCCCAAGGACGGGGACGTTGCCGGCGCTGTTGCCGCTGCAGCTTCCCTGCTCAACATTAAGTCGCCCGTGAAAGTATCGGAGTAGCCCGCCATGCGAACAGGAACACGTAGAATGACGGTGGCCCAAGCCGTCGTCGAGTATCTCTCAAAGCAGTACACGGTGGACCGGGTTGGTACGCATGACTACCGGGAGCGCCTGATTCCGGGCACCTTCGGCATCTTCGGCCATGGCAACGTGGCCGGAGTGGGCCAGGCGCTGAAGCAGTACCAGCAGCTCGATCCGGCCATCATGCCGTACTACCAGGGCCGGAACGAACAAGCCCAGGTTCACCAGGCCGTAGGCTACGCCCGGCACACCCGCCGCCGCCAGACCTTCGCGGTCAGCACCTCCATCGGCCCGGGCTCTTCAAATTTGCTGACCGGCGCCGCGCTGGCCACCACCAACCGGCTTCCGGTGCTGCTGCTGCCCAGCGACACCTTCGCCACCCGCGCCTCGGACCCGGTGCTGCAGCAACTGGAACAGCCCTACGCGTACGACATCACTGTCAACGATGCGTTCCGGCCGCTGTCCAAGTTCTTTGACCGCGTCTCCCGACCGGAACAGCTCTTCTCGGCGTTTCACCACGGCCTGCGGGTCCTGACTGACCCCGCAGAGACCGGCGCGGTCACGATTTCGCTGCCGCAGGACGTCCAGGCCGAGGCCTTGGACGTCCCGGAAGAATTCCTGGCTGAGCGGGAGTGGCGGATCCGACGCCCGGACGCCGAGGATGAGGATATCCGCCGCGCAGCCGTCGCCATCCGGGCAGCAAAACGCCCGCTGATTATCGCCGGCGGCGGCGTCCTCTACGCCTACGCGAACGAGGAACTCGCCAGGTTCGCGGAGCTGACCGGCATCCCGGTGGGCAACACCCAGGCCGGCGTCGGCGTCCTGCCATGGGACCACAAACTCTCCCTCGGTGCCATCGGGTCCACCGGCACGACGGCGGCCAACGCCATCGCTGCGGAAGCGGACCTGATCATCGGCATCGGCACGCGCTACGAAGACTTCACTACTGCCTCGCGGACCGCGTTCCAGAACCCGGACGTGAAGTTCATCAACATCAACGTGGCCGCCATCGACGCGTACAAGCACGGCACCACGCTGCCAATCGTGGCAGACGCCCGCAAGGCCCTGGTGAAACTGAACCAGGCCATGGGCGGCTACCGCTACCGGGTGGGCGCAGACCTGGAACAGCAGATCGAGGCCGAGAAGACGCGCTGGAACGCCACGGTGGACGAGGCATTTGACACCCGTTTCACGCCGCTGCCGGCGCAGAACGAGATCATCGGCGCCACCAACCGCGCCATGGACGCCCAGGATGTGGTGATCTGTGCTGCCGGTTCCCTGCCCGGTGACCTCCACAAGATGTGGCGCGTCCGGGACCCGTTCGGCTACCACGTGGAGTACGCCTACTCCTGCATGGGCTACGAAATCCCCGGCGGCCTGGGCGTCAAGCGCGCAGCGCTGGCGGAGGCCTCCTCCAGCGGTACCCAGCGCGACGTCGTCGTCATGGTGGGGGACGGCTCCTACCTGATGATGCACACCGAGCTGGTCACCGCCGTCGCCGAACGGATCAAACTGATCGTGGTGCTGATCCAGAACCACGGCTATGCCTCCATTGGATCCCTGTCCGAAATGCTCGGCTCACAGCGCTTCGGGACCCAGTACCGGGCGCTGAACGAGGAGCAGCACAGCTTCGACGAGGGCGACACCCTGCCGGTGGACCTGGCCCTTAACGCTGAGTCCCTTGGCGTGAAGGTCATCCGGATCGAACCGGGGGAGAAGGTCATCGCCGAACTCGAGCAGGCCATCCGTGACGCCAAGGCCGCCCCGGAACGCGGTGGACCCATCCTGATCCATGTCGAGTCCGACCCGTTGCTGGACGCCCCGAGCTCCGAGTCGTGGTGGGACGTTCCCGTCTCCCAGGTCTCCGAGCTCGACTCCACGAAGCAGGCCTACCGGACGTACTCCAACCACAAGGGCCGCCAGCGCAACCTGCTGGGCTGAGCCAGTCCTCCACCCCACATGCTTACTCCTCAAGGAAGAGACGCCATGACTGTCACCACCACTGAGACCACCACCATCAGGCACTTCATCAATGGTGCCGAGACCCCAGGCCAGGGCGACCGGACCCAACCGGTCTACAACCCGGCCACCGGCCGGGTCAGCGCTGAGCTGCGCCTGGCCAACCGCGCCGACCTGGACGCCACCGTGGCCGCCGCCCGCGAGGCCGCTGACAGCTGGGGCGAGACCTCCCTGGCCAAGCGCACTGCAGTACTTTTCAAGTTCCGCGAACTGGTTGCCGCCCATGTCGAGGACCTCGCGCAGCTGATCACCGCCGAGCACGGCAAGGTACTCTCGGACGCCAAGGGTGAGATCGGCCGTGGCCTGGAAGTGGTCGAGTTCGCCTGCGGCATCCCCACGCTCCTCAAGGGTGACTACTCGGACCAGGTGTCCACCGGGATCGATGTCTTCTCCTTCCGCGAGCCACTCGGCGTCGTAGCCGGCATCACGCCGTTCAACTTCCCCGTGATGGTGCCACTGTGGATGGCTCCCATGGCGATCGCCGCCGGCAACGCCTTTATCCTCAAGCCCTCTGAGCGCGATCCTTCCGCTTCCATGCTGCTGGCGAAGCTGTGGAAGCAGGCCGGCCTGCCCGACGGCGTGTTCCAGGTGCTGCACGGTGACAAGGAGACCGTTGACGGGCTGCTCACGCACCCGGATGTGGACGGCATCTCCTTTGTTGGCTCCACCCCGATCGCCCAGTACGTCCACGAGACTGCCACCAGGCACGGCAAGCGCGTCCAGGCGTTGGGCGGTGCCAAAAACCATGCCATCGTGATGCCCGACGCCGATCTGGACAACGCGGCGGACCACCTGGCCGCCGCCGCATTCGGCTCCGCCGGCGAACGCTGCATGGCCATCTCCGTGGCCGTCGCCGTCGGGGACGCCGCAGACCTGATCGTCAAGAAGGTCCAGGAACGCGCCCTGGCCGTCAAGGTCAACAACGGCACCGAGCCCGACGCCGAAATGGGCCCCGTGATCACCCCGGCCTCCAAGGAACGGATTGTCAGGATCGTCACCGAGGCCGAAGCCGCCGGTGCTGCAATGGTGGTGGACGGCCGCGACCTGGTGGTCCCCGGCCACGAAGACGGCTTCTGGGTTGGCCCCACCGTAATTGATCACGTCAAAACCGAGATGACCGCCTACACCGAGGAGATCTTCGGACCCGTCCTCGTGGTGGTCCGGGTGGACACGCTGGAAGATGGCATCAAGCTGATCAACTCCAACCCCTACGGCAACGGCACCGCCATCTTTACCTCCTCCGGCGCCCACGCCCGGAAGTTCCAGCGCTCCGTCACCGTGGGCATGATCGGTATCAACGTGCCCTTGCCCGTACCGGTGGCCTACCACTCCTTTGGTGGCTGGAAGGCATCACTCTTCGGCGACAAGCACATCTACGGCCCCGAGGGTGTCTCCTTCTACACGCGCGGCAAGGTCATCACCTCGCGCTGGCCCGAGCCGACCCACGCCTCCGGTGCCTCCTACAACTTCCCGTCCAACTAACGGCTCGATCGGGTTTCGACAGGCTCAACCACCGGTGGTTGAGCCTGTCGAAACGCACCGATGCAAAGGAACAGACAAATGACTGAAAACACATTGACCATCGGCACGGCACCGGACTCCTGGGGCGTCTGGTTCCCGGACGACCCCAAGCAGACGCCGTGGGAGCGGTTCCTCGATGAGGTAGCCGAATCCGGGTACAAGTGGATTGAGCTTGGCCCCTACGGCTACCTGCCCACCGACCCCACGCGGCTTGCCGAGGAATTGAAGCAGCGCGACCTCAAGGTCACAGCCGGAACGGTGTTCACCGCCTTCCACCGCGGCCTGGACCATTGGGAAACCGCCTGGGAGCCTGCACGCCAGGTGGCAGAACTGACGGCAGCAATGGGCGGCGAACACATTGTGGTCATCCCGGCCATGTGGCGCGACGACGTCACCGGGGAGGCGGTGGAAAGCGGCACCCTCAGCGGTAGCGGCTGGAACGACCTGTTCGCCGGCCACAACCGCCTGGGCAAGACGCTGCTGGAGGACTTCGGCCTCAAGCAGCAGTTCCATTCCCACGCCGACTCCCACGTAGGCGCCCAGGAGGACATTGAAACGCTGCTCGCCGCTACCGATCCTCAGTACCTGAACCTTTGCCTGGACACCGGCCACGCCGAATACTGCGGGGCCTCCAGCCTTGACCTGATAAGGAAATACCCGGAGCGGATCGGCTACCTGCACCTGAAGCAGATCAACCCGGAGATCCTCAAAAAGGTCAACGAGGAAAACATGACCTGGGCGGCGGCCAACCTTGCCGGCGTGATGACCGAGCCGCCCAACGGCCTGCCGGATCTTCGCGCCGTCATCGAAGCCGTGGAGGCCCTGAACCGGCCCATCTTTGGCATCGTGGAACAGGATATGTACCCGGTTGCCTTCGATGTGCCGATGCCCATTGCCAAGCGCACCCGCGACTACCTGTTGTCCTGCGGCTCCCGCACCACCGTGCAATAACGCACGGCCAATAACCGGTCCCGGAATGACCCCGACTTACGAAGGATAGAAACAGTGACCAAGACTCTCCGCGTTGCCGTCATCGGCGCAGGCCGCATGGGTGCGGACCACATCAAGCGCCTTAACACCCGGATCCACGGTGCAGAGGTTGCCGCCGTCGTAGATGTTGACCTGGCCCGCGCGCAGGCAGCCATCGAAGGAATCGACGGTGCAGTCGCACTGGCCAGGGCCGACGAAGCACTCAACAACGGCGACGTGAACGCGGTGCTGATTGCCACCCCGGGCTTCCTCCACGAGGAAATCCTGTACAAAGCGCTGGAGAAGGATTTCCCGATCCTGTGCGAGAAACCGCTCACCCCGGATGCCGGCAGTGCATGGAAGGTTGTGCAGGCTGAGGCAGCGCTGGGCCACAAACGCATCCAGGTTGGCTTTATGCGTCGCTTTGACGCTGAATACGCGGCACTGGGTTCAATCATCGGCAGTGGGGAACTGGGGGAGCTGCTGATGCTGCACCACCAGCACCGCAACCCCACCACCCCCGCTGGCTTCACCAACGAGATGCTGATCAATGACTCCGTAGTCCACGAGTTCGACGCCATCCGCTTCTTCACGGGCGAGGAGGTCACCTCGGTGCAGGTCCGCCTGGGCAAGCCCACCCGGAACGCACCCAACGGCCAGCACGATCCCCAGCACGTACTGATCGAAACCGAATCAGGCGTCCTGGCCGACGTCGAGATCTTCGTCAACGCAAAGTTTGGGTATCAGGTGGCCACCCAGGCATCCTTTGAGGACGGCATTGTGAGCATCGGCGCGGAAAGCGGCCCCTCCATACAGTCGGCCGGTAAATGGGGCGGCAGTGTCACCCCGGGGTTCGAGGAACGGTTTGGTGCCGCTTACGACGTCGAGGTGCAGGCCTGGGCGGACGCTGCCCTTCGCGGGGAGATCGGCGGCCCCACCGCCTGGGACGGTTACGCTACCGCGGCATGCTGTGAGGCAGGGGTTGAGGCCCAGAAGTCCGGCGAGAAGGTGGTTGTCCAGCTGAACTCCAAGCCGGACCTGTACAAGTAAACAGTCCCGACATGCGGCGGCTGGCCCAGGGTATTGGCCGGCCGCCGCGGCTTTGCCTGAAAGACACAAAGGAGTGACCATGAAGATTGCACTGGACCCCACACCGTTCCATCACAGCCACGGGCTGCTGGAGTTTCCGAAGGTGGTGGCTGATCTCGGTTACCAGTACATGCAGATGACCCCGCATGCCGACTTCATCCCGTTCTATAACCACCCCAAAGCGGACGACGAGCTGGTGGGCCAGATGAACAAGGCCTGCCGTGACGCCGGAATCGAGATTGCCTCGGTTCTGCCGGTGCTCCGTTGGTCCGGTCCGGACGAGGACGCACGCGAGGCGGCAGTCCGCTATTGGAAGCGTGCCATCCAGATCACCGTGGACCTCGGCGTTAACACCATGAACACCGAGTTCAGCGGCCGGCCGGAAAAGGCAGAAGAGTCTGAGCGGGCCTTCTACCGCTCCATGGAGGAACTGCTGCCAATCATCGAGCGTGAGGGTATCGACCTGCTGATCGACCCGCACCCGGACGATTTTGTGGAGGAAGGGCTGGCGGCGATCCGGGTGATCCGCGGCCTGAACTCCAAGAACGTGGGCATGGTCTACGTTGCCTCGCACAGCTTCCACATGAAGAACTCCCCGCTGGAGATCATGCGGGCGGCAGGGGACAGGCTGCGCCTGGTCCACGTTGCGGACACCATGAACCATCATGCCTCGCACGGGCTGCGCTACATCACCAATCCGCCGGGAAACCCGGTCCGGGTCCACCAGCACCTGAAGATCGGTGACGGTGACGTGAACTGGGACGAGTTCTTCGGTGGCCTGAAGGAGATCGGCTTCCTGGACCGGGAGGATTCCGTGATGGTTTCCAGCGTCTTTGCCGAGGACGAGAACGCGGAAGAGGTGTCCCGCTACCAGCTGGAGACCATCAATGCGTACGTCGAGAAGGCCAGCGCATGACGGCGACCCCAGCGGCGGCCACTCCGAAAGGTGCCGGGAACAAGCCGCTCAACCACAAGCGGGCGCTGCGTACGGTCACCATCATTTCCACGTTCGGCGGCTTGCTCTTTGGCTACGACACCGGCGTCATCAACGGCGCCCTGCCCTACATGCAGGAGGACCTGGGACTCACGCCGCTGACCGAGGGCCTGGTGACATCCTCGCTGCTGTTCGGTGCCGCGTTCGGCGCCATCCTGGGCGGTCGCCTTGCCGACCGGAGCGGCCGGCGCAGGATGATCATGGTCCTGGCGGTCATTTTCCTGCTGGGAACGCTTGCCTGCACCTTCGCGCCCAACACCGAGGTGATGATCCTGGCCCGGTTTGTGCTCGGCCTGGCGGTGGGCGGCGCCTCGGTAACCGTGCCGGTCTACCTGGCAGAGGTCTCGCCCAGTGCCCGGCGCGGACGGATCGTCACGCAGAACGAGTTGATGATCGTGACCGGCCAGCTCCTGGCCTTTATCTTCAACGCCTACCTGGGCAACACCTTCGGTGAAGCAGGCGGGATCTGGCGTTGGATGCTGGTGATTGCCACCCTGCCCGCGATCGCCCTGTGGATCGGCATGAACTTCATGCCGGAAAGCCCACGGTGGCTGGCGTCCATGGGAAGCTTCGGCGAAACGCTGAGCGTGCTGCAGCGCATCCGCTCCCAGGAAGAAGCCCGCAAGGAGTTTGAAGAAGTCAAGGCGATGGCCGTTGAGGACTACAAGTCCAAGATGGGGTCCTGGAAGGATCTGAGCGTCCCCTGGCTGCGTCGGATCTTTGTGGTGGGTATCGGCCTGGCCGTGATCCAGCAGATTACCGGCGTGAACTCGATCATGTACTACGGCACTCAGATCCTGGCCGAGTCAGGGTTCGGACGTGAAGCCGCGCTGACGGCGAACATCGCGAACGGGGTCATCTCGGTGGCGGCGACCTTCGTCGGTATCTGGCTCCTGGGCAAGGTGGGCCGCCGCAAAATGCTCATCACCGGACAGATCGGCACCACCAGTGCTTTGCTGCTGATCGGCATCTTCTCTCTGATCCTGCCCGAAGGAACCGGGCGCGGTTTCGTGATCCTGGCACTGACCGTCACGTTCCTGGCCTTCCAGCAGGGAGCCATCTCGCCTGTGACATGGCTGATGCTCTCCGAGATTTTCCCGCTGAAGATGCGTGGGCTGGGCATGGGGGCATCTGTCTTCGTGCTGTGGATTGTCAATTTCCTGGTGGGCTTTGGCTTCCCGCAGCTCCTGGCAGCGATCGGCCTCTCCAACACGTTCTTCTTCTTTGCCGTGCTCGGCGTGGGAGCGATTCTCTTCGCGTCCAGGTACATTCCGGAGACCAAGGACAAGAGCCTGGAAGACCTGGAGCACTACTTCAAGAACATCGCCGGAAGGAAGCCGGAACCAGCGGTCAACTAAACCTCCGCGCACTAGACCACAAGGGCAGCACCGTTTCATCGGCGGTGCTGCCCTTTGGTGTGCCGCGCACTGTCCCCGGAAAGGCCCCGGAAGTCACGAAAGGAACACATTCTACGTACGTACATCTTATTGTCAGGACAAACTATTGACATGTGTGGCGAAAGTCACCATGATCGACGTAAGCGTTATTCCGATGGCCGCGACGCAGCTGCCCGGAAGCGAAATCAAAGGAGATTCACGTGGCAAAGTTTTCCTGGCGCAAGACAGTCCTGGTAGCGGCCGTAGTGCCAATGCTGGCCCTGAGTGCCTGTTCAAGCACTGGTGGTAAGCCCGCTGATTCCGGCGCCGGCGCCGGCGGCGGCCAAGTGGCTACCACCGAACGAATGAAGGTAGCGCTGATTACGCATGCTGCACCCGGCGACACTTTCTGGGACATCGTCCGGAAGGGCGCGGAAGAGGCTGCAGCCAAGGACAATGTTGAACTGCTCTACACGTCAGATCCGGAAGGCGGCCGCCAGGCCCAGCTGATCGAACAGGCGGTGGACCAGAATGTCGACGGCATCGCCGTGACACTGGCCAAGCCGGACGCCCTTAAGGATGCGCTCAAAAAGGCCGCAGATGCCGGAATTCCCATCGTCAGCCTCAATGCTGGCGAGTCAATTTCCGCCCAGCTGGGGGCCTTCACGCACTTCGGCTCGAATGAAAAACTGGCCGGGGAAGCCGTGGGGACCAAGCTGAACGAACTTGGAATCACCCACCCCGTGTGCGTCATCCAGGAACAGGGCCATGTGGGCCTCGAAGCTCGTTGTGCCGGTGTTAAGGCCAAGGTTCCCGGCAGCGAGATCCTGTACGTCACCGGCACCGACATGACCCAGGTTTCCTCAACCGTTACCGCCAAGCTCCAGGCCAGTGCCGACGTCGACGCCGTGATCGGTCTCGGAGCTCCGTACACGCTGACCATCCTGAAGGCCGTCTCCTCCGCGGGCAGCAGCGCCAAGGTTGCCTCGTTTGACCTCAACGCGGAACTCGCAAAGAAGATCGCCGACGGCGAGGTGGCGTTCACCGTGGACCAGCAGCCCTGGCTCCAGGGCTACGGAGCCGTTGACTCGCTCTGGCAGAACAAGCGTGGCGGTTTCACGATCGGCGGCGGACAGCCGGTGTTGACCGGTCCCGCCATCATCGACCAGGCGGCAGCCGGCGATGCCCTCAAGTTCAGTGAATCCGGCATCCGCTAAATCCGCTTTCCAGCCTGGCTCCCGGGAAGCTCCGGGGGCCAGGCCCTAAGGAGAACACCATGACTCAAACCCTGACCCGGCCGCCTGCCGTCGATGAACGCCTGGCCGTCCGGAACCCTGTCCAGAACCTGCTGAAGCGGCCCGAAGTAGGGGCGCTGGTCGGCGCTGTCGTACTGCTTGTTTTCTTCGCACTTGTTTCGCAGACGTTCCTGCAGCCGAACGCCATCGCCACCGTCCTGTACGGCAGCTCCACCATCGGCATCATGGCGGTGGGGGTATCGCTGCTGATGATCGGCGGCGAGTTTGACCTCTCCACCGGTGTGGCAGTCATCAGCTCCGCGCTGACGGCATCCCTGTTCAGCTGGTACTTCACCACAAACGTCTGGGTGGGCGTGATTTTGGCGCTGGTGGTGTCCATCTCCATTGGCTTCATCAACGGCTGGATCCTGATGAAGACCAAGCTCCCCAGCTTTATCGTCACACTGGCCACCTTCCTGATGCTGACCGGCCTGAACCTGGGCCTGACCCGGCTCATCGGTGGCTCTGTCTCTTCGCCCTCGATCTCCACCATGGACGGCTTCGATTCGGCCCGGGCCATCTTCGCCTCATCCGTGACGATCGGCAGCGTAGACGTCAAGATCACCGTCTTCATCTGGCTTGCGCTGGTAGCCGTGGCCTCCTGGATCCTGCTGCGCACCAAGGTCGGCAACTGGATCTTCGCCGTCGGTGGGGATGCGAATGCTGCCCGCGCCGTTGGGGTTCCCGTCAAGGCCACCAAGATCGGGCTCTTTATGGGAGTCGGCTTCTGCGGCTGGATCCTTGGCATGCACAACCTGTTCGCCTTCGATGCTGTGCAGTCCGGTGAAGGCGTGGGCAACGAGTTCCTGTACATCATCGCGGCGGTGATCGGCGGCTGCCTGCTGACGGGCGGCTATGGATCGGCTGTGGGCGGCGCAATCGGCGCGTTTATCTTCGGCATGGCCAATAAGGGCATTGTTTACGCGCAGTGGAACCCGGACTGGTTCAAGTTCTTCCTGGGACTCATGCTGCTGCTCGCCACCATCGTCAACCTCGTCGTCAAGCGCCGCGCGGAACTGAAGTAAGGGGCCCGGAACAATGACCGCCAAAGCGATCGACCAGCAGACACTTCTGCAGAACGAAACAGATCCCCTCACGCACACTCCCGTGCACCTGCTGTCCCTGGACGGCGTCGGTAAACACTACGGCAACATCGTGGCCCTCAGCGACGTCACCATGGCGGTGGACAACGGCCGTGTCACGTGCGTCCTGGGGGACAACGGGGCGGGCAAGTCCACGCTGATCAAGATCATTGCGGGCCTGCACCAGCATGACGAGGGCGTGCTGAACATCATGGGCGCCGAACGGAAATTCTCTTCGCCGCGCGACGCCCTGGACGCGGGCATCGCCACGGTTTACCAGGACCTGGCCGTAGTTCCCCTGATGCCCATCTGGCGGAACTTCTTCCTCGGTTCGGAGCTGACCCGCGGGTTTGGGCCGTTCAAGAGTATGGATGTCCAGCAGATGAAGGACATCACCAAGCACGAACTCGCCGAAATGGGCATCGACCTGCGGGACGTTGAACAACCCATCGGCCAGCTCTCCGGCGGCGAGCGCCAGTGTGTGGCCATCGCCCGCGCCGTCTACTTCGGAGCCAAGGTCCTGATCCTGGATGAGCCGACGGCGGCACTTGGCGTCAAACAGTCCGGTGTGGTCCTTCGCTACATCCTGCAGGCCAGGGACCGCGGGCTTGGGGTCATCTTCATCACCCACAACCCGCACCATGCCTTCCCGGTGGGGGACCGTTTCCTGCTGCTCAAGCGCGGCAAGTCCATTGGTTACTACGACAAAAAGGACATCACCCTCGACGAACTCACCGCCCAAATGGCGGGCGGCGCCGAACTCGCCGAGCTGGCCCATGAGCTGGAACAGCTGGGCGGACACAGCGCCGTGGTGGAGGAAGTCAGTGCCGAAGTGGCCGAAGTGGCCCAGATGGGTGCACCAACAACTGCAGCAAAGGACGACGGCGGCGCACGCCACGTGTAGCCGACCGCTTAAGTGCTGAATGAACTATTGAAAGGACAGGCCATGGCCTACACCCAACAGGGTTTCACGGAGCGGCCCAGCCCGGTACAGATCGGCCTCATCGGCTCTGGCTGGATGGGCGCATTCCACGGCGAAAGCATTTCGCGCCGGCTTCCAGACGCCGTGCTCGCAGCTGTTGCGGACCCGAACCTGGAATCCGCCGCAGCGGTGGCCACCCAGCTGGGGGCCACCAAGGTCACCGCCAGTGCTGCTGATATTTTTGCCGATCCGGAGATCGAAGCCGTCATCATCGCCAGTCCGGCCCGCTTCCATTCGGCGCTTATTTCTCAGGCGGCAGCCGCCGGAAAGCATGTGTTTTGCGAAAAGCCGGCCGCGCAGGACCTGGCGGAGCTGGATGCGGCCCTCCAGGCTGTGGATGCGGCGGGGGTGCACTTCCAGATCGGCTTCAACCGGCGGTACGCCGCGGACTTCCAGGCAGCCAAGAAGGACATCGCCGGGGGCGTAATTGGCCAGCCCCAGCTCCTGCGGTCGCTGACCAGGGACCCCGGGACCGGGAGCATCGGGCACGCTGCGCGGATACCGGCGTGGACCATCTTCCTGGAGACACTGATCCATGACTTCGACACCCTGAACTGGTTCAACGAAGGCGCCGAGCCGGTTGAGGTTTACGCCGTGGCGGACGCCCTGGTGGAACCCGGGCTGCGGGACCAGGGGTTCCTGGACACGGCCGTTGTCACCGTCCGTTACAGCAACGGGGCGATTGCTGTGGCGGAAGCCAACTTCAGCGCACTCTATGGCTACGACGTGCGGGGAGAGGTCTTCGGCTCCAAAGGGATGGTCCAGGCAGGCCGGCCCACCGAAACTTCGGCAGTCCGATACACGGCAGAAGGCGTCTCCGCAGAGACTCCCAGGCTCAACGTGGAGCTGTTCCGCGAGGCCTATACGGATGAGCTGGTGGATTTCGTCGCGGCGGTGCGGGCGCGAGGCCAGGGTTCGCAGCCGCCGTCGCCTGCTTTTACCCTGACCCCGGGAGCAGCTGACGCCAGGCGTGCCCTGGCCGTGGCGTTGGCCTGCATCGACTCGGTCAAGAACCGCGTACCTGTGGCTGTGGCCCCGCGTGGCGTCTCTGTGGCTGTGGCTCCGCTGGTTGGTGCCGGCGGCACCCAGGCGGGATCCTGATGAGGCTGGCCGTATGTGCGGAAATGGTTTTTCTGGACCTGCCATTTACCGAACGGGTGCGCCGGATTCACGAGTCCGGGTTTGACGTCGAGCTTTGGGACTCGAGGACCAAGGACATAGCGGCCCTCAAAGCCACGGACGCGGTCTTTTCCTCGATGACCGGCTACACCGCCGGGAGCCTGGTGGATCCGGACACTGCGGACGACGTGGTGCGGACGGCAGAGACTTTGATTCCCACCGCCCTGGAGCTTGGCGTCACGCGCCTGGTGGTGCACTCGGCTGAACTTGTTGACGGGAAGGCGGCCCGGCCGGTGTACCGGCCTGATGGGCGAATGTGGCTGACCGGAACCCGCACGCTGCAGCGGCTTGGCGCCCTGGGCGAAAAGCACGGTCTGACGTTCTGCCTGGAAAACCTCAATACCGTGCTGGACCATCCCGGCATTCCACTGGCCAGGGCCAAGGACACCCTGGCGCTGGTGGAGGCGGCCGCACACCCCAACGTGAAACTCATGCTGGACCTCTACCACGCACAGCTTGGCGAGGGAAACCTGATCAGCCTGGTCCGCAGTGCGCTGCCGCACCTCGGTGAGATTCAGGTGGCCGATGTGCCCGGACGCTGTGAACCGGGCACCGGGGAAATCAACTACGCGGCAGTGGCTCGGGCACTGGCCGCTGTGGGCTACGACGGCACGGTGGGAATGGAGGCCTGGGCAAGCGGCAATGACCAAGCGGCCCTGGAAGCATTCCGGCAGGCGTTCTCAGCAGAGGTTGTGGTGTGAAGGAGCTGACTCTTGGCCTCATTGGCGTGGGACGGATCGGCGTGATGCACGCCAACAACATCTCAGCGCTCAACGGGGTACTCAACCCGCGCGGCATCAATGTCCGGCTCCGGCTGACCGATGTTGCCGAAGAACACGCCCGGAACATCGCCACGGGGCTGGGTGCTGGGTTCCTGCCGTCTGTGGAGGCTCTGATCGCGTCAGGCCTGGACGGGCTGGTCATCGCCACGGGAACAGGAACGCATCCGGAGCTGATCCGCGCCGGCGTGGACGCCGGGATTCCGGTCTTCTGCGAAAAGCCTGTGGCCCTGAACGTGGCTGACGCCGGGCCGGTGCTCGACTACATCCGCCGCAACAACGGGGTGGTCCAGATCGGTCACCAGCGCCGCTTCGATGCCGGGTACCTCGAGGCAAAACGCGCGTACCAGGCCGGTGAGTTGGGCTGGATCCATTCGCTCAGGGCGGTCACCTGCGACATGGCGCCACCGCCCGTGGCGTTCCTGGCTACGTCCGGCGGGTTGTTCCGTGACTGTTCAGTCCACGACTTCGACATCCTGCGCTGGCTGACCGGCCGCGAAATTGTGGAGGTCTACGCCAAGGGGTTCAACAACGGCGATCCGGCCATTGGGGAAGTCGGTGATGTGGACACCGCGCTCGCCGTGGTCACCTTCGACGACGGAACACTCGGCACGGTATCTGCCACCCGGTACAACGGGGCCGGGCACGATGTCCGCCTGGAGATCCAGGGTTCTGCCGGGTCGCTGCTGGTGGGTCTCGACGGGAAAACGGCGCTGGCCTCTGCGGAAGCCGGTGTGGGTTTCCCTTCTGGAGAGCCGCACCGGACATTCGCCGAACGCTTCGACCAGGCCTACCGGTCCGAGATGGCAGCGTTCGTGGAGCTGATCCTGGACCGGCGCGAGAACCCCTGCACGCCTGAGGATGCGGTTGCCGCTTCCAGGGTGGCCGATGCGGCACAGGAGTCCCTGGCCGCCGGCGTTCCCGTCCGGGTAACGCTGGCCGCCACTCCCGCAGCCTGATGCCAACGAAGCCCCCTTCGGATCAAAGTTCCGAAGGGGGCTTCTTTGTGTGCTGAAAGTAGTCGTGTACTGAAAGGATCAGGCGCCGAACGGGAGCCGGGGGTCGATCTCCTGGCCGTCCCACGTCTGGCGGACCCAGCCGTGGTGGGGGTCGTCGCTGATCAACCATTCACGCACGGGGCCGGGCCCGGCCATCACGTTCAGGTAGTACATGTCGTAGCCCGGGGCGGCCATCGCGGGGCCGTGCCAGCCATAGGGAACCAGCACTACGTCCCCGGTGCGGACCTCGGCCGCGACATCGATGGGGCGGTCGTCCGAGGCGTAGACGCGCTGGTAGCCAAAGGCGTCCGCCCCGGCAGGCGCGCCGGATTCGCTGGCCACCCTGGTCTCGAAGTAGTAGATCTCCTCGAGGCGTGTCTCGCCGTCCTTTTCCTCGTCATGCTTGTGCGGGGGATAGGAGGACCAGTTCCCCGCCGGGGTAATGACCTCGCACACAATAAAGCGGTCGGCTTCCAGGGCCGCAGGAGTGCCGAAGTTGTGGACCTGGCGTGAGCAGTTCCCCGCCCCGCGGAGTTCTACGGGGGTTTCGGCGGCGGTGACCAGCCGGGTGGGGTACTCCGCACCGGCCGGAGCGGTGGCAACTGCCACCCTGCCGCCGTCGGAAGAGCTGATGCTCACTGCGCGGTTGATGCCTGAGTAGAGGACGTCGCTGGGGCCATGGAAAACTGATTCCCGGCCATGCAGGGAGTAGCTGGTTCCGTCAACGACGGCGGTGAAGGAGCCGTTCAGCGGGATCACAATGCGCTCTTCGGCGGAGGCCGGAAGTTCGACGGCGGTGCCCGCGGCCAGGGTGGCCACCTTCAGTCCGGTATGGGACCAGCCGTCCACTGTGATGGATGAATCGGCGGTGCCGAGCGAGATGTCCCATTTGCCGTCGGCGGCGGTGCCCAGGGGGTAGACCCAATTGGTCATCGGTTTTTCCTTGCGTTAGCGCTGTACGAGTGTCATTTCAAAGCTGTAGGAATCGGCCCGGTAGACGTGGTTGCCGGTTTCCACCCGGCGCCCGGTGTCGTCCGTGGCGGTGCGCTCCATGGTGACCAGTGCCGAGTTGAGCTCGGCGTCAAGCATGCCGGCCTGGTATTCGTTGGCGACGGTTGCCCCGATCCGTTGGGTGGCCAGCCGGAAATTTACGCCGCCTCGGCGCAGGATGGCGTACAGGCCCTCTGCTGCCAGCGAGGCCTCGTCGATGGCCACGATGTCATCCCGGACCCAGTTTTCCATCAGCGCCAGTGGCTTTCCGCCTACCTTTCGCAGTCGCGTGAAGTGGTAGATCGAAGAGCCTTTGGGAAGTTCCAGTGCGGCCACCGTGGCGGCATCGGCTTCTCCGTGGGAAAAGCTCAACACTTCGGTGGTGGGTTTTTTGCCGTTGGTGGTGAGGTCGTCGAACAAGCTGGAGAGTTCCAGGTGCCGGCGGACCTGGCTGGAAACCACCTGCGTTCCCACTCCGCGTTTACGCACCAGAAGGCCGGACCGCACCAGTTCGTCCATGGCTTTGCGCATGGTGGGCCTGGACAAGTTCAGCTGTGCTGCCAGGTCTATTTCGTTGTCCAGCCTGCTGCCGGGCTCCAGGACGCCACTGTGGATAGCCGCCTCGATGCCCTGGACAACCTGGTGGTAAAGGGGCACGGGGGAAGAGCGGTCGATGATAAGCCCAAGTTGATTCGTCACTGAAGTTCCCTCAGATTCCGCGCTTGCCCGTCCGGCGTCCGGGTCGGGTAAGGGTCCGCCGCATATGTTCGCTTGATAGGACATACTTTCCTCTACCGATATTAGCAGCACCATGACGGCGGTCAATGATGTCGGTCGGGGAAGTTCGGGGAAGTTCCGGGCTGAGCGGTTAGGCCACTACGGTGCCGAATACCAGGCCCAGCAGGTAGCTGACCAGTGCAGCGCCAAGCCCGATTCCCAATTGCCGCAGTCCGCGGGTCAGGGGAGAGGTGCCGGAGAGCAAGCCAACCACGGCGCCGGTAAGGAGCAGGGCCAGGCCCACCAGGACGCCCGCAACGATGAGTGCCGTGATGCCGGTCAGTCCGAACAGGAACGGCAGGATGGGCACGATGGCGCCGGACGCGAAGAACCCGAAGCTGGAAAAAGCAGCACCCCACGCGGTGCCCACTGCCTCATGCTGGTCCTCGGCATCAGGCAATTCCGGCTGGAGCGAAAGGCTGGGATCGCAGTCGCAGGAAAGCAGGCCCATGCGTTCGGCAACGCGGTGCCTGGCGGCTTCGTGGGACATGCCGCGGGCCAGGTAAACCAGCAGCAACTCGTTGTGCTCAAGGTCCAACTGGGGGGCGGCGGCCAGTGTCACCTGGGTCGGGCGGGTGGCTGCGAGGAGTTCACGCTGGGAACGGACGGAAACGAATTCGCCGGCGCCCATCGACAGGGCTCCGGCCAGCAGTCCTGCGATGCCGCTCATCAGCACTACGCTGCTGGCCACACCGGAGGCGGCCATGCCCATCACGAGCGCGAGGTTGCTGACCAGGCCGTCGTTGGCGCCAAACACTGCAGCGCGGAATGTCCCAGCGAGCCGGTTGCGGCCGCGGGTGGCCAGGCCGCGCACCACTTCTTCATGGATCTGCTCGTCCGCGGCCATAGCGGGGGTGGCGTTGGGGTCCTTGGCGTAGGGGGAGCGGCCCTCGGCCCGCTGAGCCAGGGCAAGGACAAAAACTGAACCGAAATGCCGGGCGAGGAACCCAAGGAACTGGCTGCGCAGGGACGCCGGCCGCGGCTTCCCGGCGTGCTTGCCGAGGAGTTGAAGCCAGTGGGCCTCGTGGCGGCCTTCCGCCTCTGCCAGGGCCAAAAGGATTTCACGTTCCTCGCCGCTGCGGTTTTGCGCCAGATCCCGGTAGACGGCCGCCTCCGCGCGTTCGTCCGCGAGGTACTGCCGCCAGCGGCGGTAATCCGCCGCAGTGGGTGCTGGTGAGTCTTGAGTGCTGTTGGCAGCGCTCCGCCTGGTGTGCTGATTGTGCTCTGACACAGAAACTCCTGGTCTGGAATAGGACGTGGTGCGGCCCCATTGCCCGACCCAGCCTACCCCTCATTTCCGCGGATTTTCGGCTGGTATTCCTTAGCGGATATTTTCGGCACACCTCAATAAGGGGGCGGATCAACGGCACTTCCTTGACCGGCTGGAGCTCCGGTGTTGTCATGAAGGAACAGTTCCATCCAGCGCAATAGTGAGGAGGTTTACAGAGATGGCCAGCACAGAAGATCCCAACGATCTCCCGGTACCGGACACCCTCGAATACGATCCCGCGTTTGACTATGCCGAGGACACCCCCGTGGACGAGGACTGGGACGGCGAAGGTGACGCTATTGACGCCGAAGACAACGTGGTGATCCACACCCCGCCGGTGCTCCCGGACGAGGACCGGCCCGTCCCCCTGGACTCGGATGAGTTCCGCGGGACTGAATGATCACCGGATGATCCGCACTTAATGTCCGACGGCGGCGCACCCACAGTGGGGAGCGCCGCCGTCGGGCGTCCGGGTAATTGAGTGGTGGCCGCGAGGGCCCGAACGCTAGAGGGTACTGGCGGGCGCTGGCTCGTCCCGAAGCGGTTCTTTGCCTGAGGTGCCGGCTACCCGGCTGTTCCAGGCGCTCATCACGGCCGGATCGGTGGGCTTGCTCAGCAGCGACACCACGACGTAGACCACAGCTGACGCGATCAGGCCGAAGTAGATGGGCTCATTAGCGTAGACGCCGTCCAGCGGTACCTCCGCATTGAGCTCCAGGACAATCATGGTGCCCAGCGTCACCACGGTTCCAACGGCCATCGAAGCCGCGGCGGCAATTCCGGTGCCGCGCTTCCAGACCAAACCGCCCAGAATGGCCACCAGCAGACCGCCAACCAGGATGTCGTACGCGATGGTGAGGGCGGCCACCACGTCCTTGGTCATGATGGCGAGCAGGATGGCTACCACGCCCAGGGCCAGTACCCACATGCGGTTGGCCCTGACGTCGTGCTCCGGGTTATCGGTGTCCTCGGTGTTGACGGTTTTGCCAAACCAGCCGGCAACGAACGGCATGACGTCGGCCCGCGCAACGGTCGCGGCGGCGATGAGCGCGCCCGAAGCGGTGGACATCATGGCGGCCACTGCGGCAGCCAGGACCAGTCCGCCGATGCCGACGGGGAGGAGGTTCTGCGCCACAACTGCGTAGACGTCGTCCTTGGCTTCAATTTCCATGTCCACGAGGGCCACGCTTGCCGCCATGCCGATCAGGGCGCCGGCCACGCCGTAAAGGATGCAGTAAACACCGGCAGTCGCCCCACCCCAGCGGGCTACGGTTGGAGTCCTGGCGGTGAAAACGCGCTGCCAGATGTCCTGGCCGATCAGCAGGCCCAGGGTATAGACCACGAAGTACGTGATGATCGTCTGGAGCCCGATGCCGTCCATCTGGAAGAAGCTTGCGTCAACACGGCTGCGGATGCCGTCCAGGCCGCCGGCGGCGTTCAGGGTGAACGGCAGCATCAGGGCGAAGATGCCGACGGTCTTGATGACGAACTGCACCTGGTCCGCAAGCGTAATGGACCACATTCCGCCGATTGTGGAGTAAACCAGCACAATCGCCCCGCCGATGCCGATGGCCAGGGCACGATCCCAGCCGAACAGGACCACGAAGATGGTGGCATAGGCGCCGGTGGACGTGGCGCAAAGCATCAGGGTGTAGGCCAGCATCACGATGCCGGAGGTCTGCGTGGCCTTGCTGCCGTAGCGCAGGGTGAGCATCTGGGAAACCGTGTAGATTTTGAGCTTCTGGATGGTTCCGGCGAAGAGCAGGCTCAGCAGCAGGACGCCGGCGCCGATGGCCACCACCAGCCACATGCCGGAGATGCCGAACTTGTAGCCAAGCCCCACGCCACCGACGGTTGAGGCTCCGCCGAGGACCACGGCGGCCATGGTGCCCGTGTAGAGGAAAGGGCCCAGGCGGCGGCCGGCCACCAGGAAGTCGCTGTTGTTCTTGGTACGGGACTTGCCCCACCAGCCAAAGGCCAGCATGGCTATCAGGTACACCACCACGATGGCGATGTTGATAAAACTTGCATCCATGTTTGGAGCTCCTGGATCTGGGAGGCGGTACGGCCGGGGTAGCCGCAGTGCCCGGGAGGGTGCAGTGCTGGGATGACGCCGACACGTCGTGTGGAGCGTCTGCTCTCATGTTTCAAATACGCAACTATTGTTGACCATACGTTAGATTGTGACTGGAGTAACAGTCAACGTGTGACGCGAGGCCGGCGACCTTGCTTCCGACTCCCCCGCATGGTCGGCGTCACAAAGGGGGCTGCCCGTTAGGATTACTCCAGTGATGGGGCCAGGCGTCTGGCCGTGAAAGGTTTGATGATGAAGGCACTGCCCGTTGAGCCCAGTAATGTCCCCGTGGCTATTGGCTCCCGGATCCGTGCTGCCCGGCAGTCGCAGCGGCTTACCATCGAGCAGGTTGCCGACGCCACCGGCCTGACCAAGGGATTCCTGAGCCGGGTGGAGCGCGACCTTACTTCGCCGTCAGTAGCGTCGCTGGTGACCCTCTGCCAGGTGCTCTCCATCTCGATCGGCGAGTTGTTCGCCGCACCGGAAACCCATCTCACCAAACGCGACTCCGGGCCGCGCATCTCCCTGGGCGGGGAGGGCATTACGGAGCGCCTGCTCACTGCCCGATCCGAGCGCCGGGTGCAAATTATCCAGTCTGTGATCGCTCCCCGGGGCCGCGGGGAGTCCGAACTCTACGCCGTGGATTGCGACGTCGACGTCCTGCACGTCGTCAAAGGATCCATCCAGTTGATCCTCTCCAACGAGCAATACGACCTGGAGGCCGGCGATACCGTCACCTTCCCGGGCCGCGAGCCACACACCTGGGTAAACCCCACTGATGAGCCTGTCGAAGTTCTCTGGGTTCTGGTGCCTGCGGCCAGCCGTTAGATTCGCCGCGATCCTGCTTCCTGCGGCCAGCCGCTAATTTCACCGCGAGCCTGCTTCCCGCTGCCCTGCCGCGTCGTTCCTCCCTCTTGCTTCGGCTTAGGCGCCCCCGCGTGCGCTGATGCGCGGAATACCGCGGGTTCCGCCGTCGTAGATGCCAAGCAGAAACGCAGGGCCGCAGCGGCGGGTGTAAACACATGGTGCATATGAGGCAACTCGAAGTGTATGATGGCAATCACATCCGCCGATCGTCCTCGAAGGAAGGTACATCTTGGAAGAGTTGCGCATTGAAGCCAACGGCAACCTGGGCCCCATCGATTCCGCCCGTATTCCCCGCTATGCAGGGGCTGCCACCTACGCCCGGCTCCCGCGCCTGGACCAGGTGGCCCAAGCCGGCATCACAGTGGTGGGCGTCCCCTTCGATTCCGGCGTTTCCTATCGCCCGGGCGCCCGCTTTGGCGCCAATCACGTGCGCGAGGCAAGCCGCCTGCTGCGGCCGTACAACCCGGCCTGGGATGTCAGCCCGTTCGAGAACATCCAGGTGGCCGACGCCGGAGACATGGCCGTCAACCCGTTCAACATTGACGAGGCCATCGAGACAGTCCAGCAGAACGCCCTTGACCTCACGGCCAACGGCAGCAAGCTGGTAACCCTCGGCGGTGACCACACCATCGCCCTGCCGCTGCTCCGGGCAGCCGCCGAACGCGCTGGCGGACCGATCGCCATGTTGCACTTCGATGCACACCTGGACACCTGGGACACCTACTTCGGCGCCGAATACACCCACGGCACGCCGTTCCGCCGTGCTGTGGAGGAAGGCATCCTGGATACCGAAGCGATCAGCCACATCGGTACCCGTGGTCCCCTCTACGGCAAGAAGGACCTCGACGACGACCACCGTTTCGGCTTCGGCATCGTCACCTCCTCGGACGTCTACTACCAGGGCGTCCTGGAGACGGTGGCCAAGGTCCGGGACCGGATCGGCAACCGGCCGCTCTACATTTCGGTGGACATCGACGTTCTTGACCCCGCCCACGCGCCGGGCACCGGCACCCCGGAGGCCGGTGGCATCACCAGCCGCGAGCTCCTCGAAATCATCCGTGGCTTCCGCGGCATGAACCTGGTGGGCGCCGATGTTGTTGAGGTGGCCCCCGCCTACGACCACGCCGAAATCACCGGTGTTGCTGCCAGCCACGTGGCCTATGAGCTCATCACCCTCATGGCGGACAATGCCGTTGACGGGGACCGCTTTGGTGCCGCCAACGGCTACGCTGCCCAGGTCCTCGGCCAGGAAAGCCGCAGGCCTGCAGGTTTTGCAAGCCCTGCTGCCGGTGCTGCAGCCGGACGCACGAACTAAGGTACGCCATGACCGATATCGATCCCGGGGCTCCTGCTGCCAGTAAGGGAACCGGCGTCCGTAACGGCGGAGACCTCGTCGTCGAAACCCTCGAGGCGCTGGGTGCCAAAACGGTTTTCGGCATCCCGGGACAGCACGCCCTGGGCCTTTTTGACGCGATGGGTCGCGGCAACCTGCATTTTGTGTCCTCCCGCGTGGAGAACAACAGCGCCTTTGCGGCGGACGGCTACTCACGCGCCACCGGCGAGGTAGGTGTTCTTTTCCTGTCCACCGGCCCCGGCGCGTTGACCTCGCTCGCCGGGCTCCAGGAAGCTTATGCAACCGGGGTGCCCATGGTGGTGGTGGCCAGCCAGATCCCGCTTGACGGACTCGGTGCCCGGCGCAAGGGAATGCTGCACCAGCTGGATGACCAAAAGGCGTCCGCAGCGAACGTGACCAAGAGCCAGCGCCTCATCCAGCATGCCTCCGGCATCCCGTCAGCCATCCAGGATGCCTGGACGGAAGCCATTTCGTCGCCGCAGGGACCCGTCTGGATCGAGGTCCCGCAGAATGTCCTGCTGGACCCGATCATGGTCCCGCCGGTGGAGGATGCCCTGGCGGTTGCCGCGGACAATCCGCCGCGGGTGGAGCTGATCAGGGAAGCCGTGAAATGGCTGACGACGGCGGAACGCCCGGCCATCATCGCAGGCGGCGGTACGCGTCGGGGCAAAGGGGAGAAGTTCCTGCTCTCGATCGCGGAGCATCTCCGGGCCCCGGTGATCTGCACGCCGGGTGGCAATGGTGCCTTCCCCTGGAACCACGAGTTATCCCTGCAGTCCTGGATCGAGGACCGTTACATGACGGACCTCCTGGAAGACGCCGACGTCCTGATCGTCATCGGTTCCTCACTGGGCGAAGTCACCTCCAACTACTTCACTTTCGAGCCGCGCGGCAGAATCATCCAGATTGACGCCGAGCCCCGGGTCCTTGAATCGAACCGGCCTGGTCTGGGCATCCGTGCCGACGCCGGACAGGCGCTCTCAGCGTTGGATGAAGCCCTCGCCGAGGCCCTCGCCGGTTCACGCCGGCACGGCGTGGCCGTGTCTGCTGACTGGCATGGCACCTCGCCCGAGGACCTGGTGAAGGAATCCCTTGCTAACGTGCGGGCCCGGCTGGAATCCCAGGACCTGGCCAAGGAGCTGAACTTCATGGCGGCAATCCGGGACGCCGTGCCGGATGGCATGCAGACTTTCTGGGACATGACCATTTCCGCGTACTGGGCCTGGAGCTGCTGGGACGCGCGCAGCGGCCAGTTCCACTCGGCGCAGGGTGCCGGCGGACTCGGCTACGGTTTCCCCGCCGCGATCGGCGGGGCGGTGGGGCTGGAAACTGTGGGCGCGCCGTCCCGGGTGCTTGCCGTTTCCGGTGACGGCTCGGCCATGTACTCCATCTCAGAGCTGGCTACCGCCAAGCAGCACAATGTGCCGGTCACGTGGCTGATTGTTGACGACGGCGGCTACGGCATCCTGCGCGAATACATGGTGGGTGCGTTCGGCAAAGCCACGGCCACCGAACTCGCGCGGCCGGACTTTGTGAAGTTGGCGGAAGCTTTTGGCGTCCCTGCACGCCGCGTGTCGCCGGAGGAAGTGGGGGACGCGCTGAAGGCGGGCTTCGCCGCAGACGGCCCTAACGTCGTCGTAGTTGAAACCCTGCTGAAGATGTTCGCTCCAACGCATCTGGACAGCTGAGCTTCACCGTCAGTTCTATCGAGAAAGCCCCGGTCCTGGTGGGACCGGGGCTTTTCGCATCTGCGATGCCTCGATCAAATGAGTGACTCCCGCCTCAATACTTGCCCTAAGCAACCATTTAGCCATATAGTTGCTTTAGGCAAGCAACTAAGGAGTGACGGGCAATGGCAGTTAAGTCAGGCACGGCAGTGGAGCTGGTCTATCAAATCTTCGACCTCCAGCGGGCTGTTCGCTGTATAGCCGCGGCCAATACCAAAGGCCTGGAGACGGGCGTCGCGCTGCAAGGCGTCCTTCGTTTCGTGGGGGAGGGGGAGACCCGTGCTACGCGTCTGGCCGAACGGCTTGGTGTCAGCGCGCCGGTCCTCAGCCGGCATATCGCCGATCTGGAGGAGCAGGGTTACATCGTGCGGAAGCAGGACCCCGACGACGGCCGGGCCCAGTTGGTTGCGTTGAGTCCTGCAGGAGCGGAGAAGCTCCACCGGATCGAAGAACAGCGCGTTGCGTCCCTGCAGGACCTTCTCCGTGAGTGGAGCGAGGAAGATGCCGAAGCAACGGCCGGCACCCTGCGCAAGCTCACCGAATCACTCAGAATTTCAGCCCGGGCAAAGGCGGCCGGAACCACCATCACCACCTCTTAGGAGCACATCCATGGCAAGTCAGACTGCCGCCCCCGCTGAAGAGGCATTGCGGGAGGCTACCCCGGAAATGTCGCACCGCCAGATCATGGAGGCCTTGACCGGCCTGCTGGCAGCGTTCTTCACTGCCATCCTCAGCAGCACCATCGTCGCCAACGCCCTGCCCACCATCATGTCCGATTTGCACGGAACCCAAATGGACTTCGCCTGGGTGATCACCGCGGCCCTCCTGGCGAACGCGGCCAGTACCCCGATCTGGGGCAAGCTGGCCGATTTGTTCGACAAGAAACTCCTGGTCCAGCTCAGCATCGTCATCTTCGTGGCCGGATCCGTCATGGCAGGGTTGTCGCACACCATGCCGCTGCTGCTCACCGCGAGGGTCATCCAGGGGATCGCCATGGGCGGTTTGACGGCACTGGCCCAGGCAATCATCGGAACCATGATCGCTCCGCGCAACCGCGGCAAGTACTCCGGCTACATGGGCGCTGTCATGGCTGTGGCCACTGCCGGCGGCCCGCTGCTGGGCGGATTCATTGTGGACAGCCCGCTGGGCTGGCGCTGGACCTTCTTCGTCTGCGTCCCGCTGGCGATCGTCGCCATGATCCTGCTGCAGTTCACCCTGAAGATCAAGCACGTCCGGCGCCCGGCGAAGATCGACTGGCTCGGATCCATCCTCCTTACCTCAGGGGTCAGCCTGCTGCTGATCTGGGTTTCCTTTGCAGGCAACCCCGAATACTACGACTGGATTTCCTGGCAGTCTGCCGCGATGGTGGGCGGAAGCATCATCCTGCTGGCACTGCTGGTCCTGGTTGAGTCCAGGGCGGCCCAGCCCATCATCTCGCTGAAGATCATTTCCGAGCGCACCACAGCCCTGGCGATCGTGGCCTCGATGGCGGTGGGTGTGGCGATGTTCGGCTCCTCCACCTTCATCGGCCAGTACTTCCAGGTGGCCCGCGGGGCAACTCCCACCGAAGCCGGTCTGTTGACACTGCCCATGATCGCCGGCAACCTGATCGGCTCGGTGGCTACCGGCCTGCTGATCTCCCGCACGGGCAAATGGAAGGGCTACCTCATCGCCGGTTCCATCTTCCTGATCGGCGGCATGGGCCTAGGCGGCACACTGGACCACACCACCGACTTCCGGCTTACCGGCATCTACATCTTCATCCTTGGCCTCGGCCTCGGCATGCTGATGCAAAACCTGGTCCTTGCCGTGCAGAACACGGTCCGGGCCTCGGACATCGGTACCGCCAGTGCCTCTGTGGCGTTCTTCCGCTCCGTGGGTGGCGCCGTCGGCGTTGCGGTCCTGGGCGCCGTGATGTCCAACCAGGTCAAGCACCTGACCGCGGAGGGGATGACTGCAGCCGGAATCCAGTCCGACGGCGGTTCGGCAGGCGCCACGATGGACCTCACCCACATGCCGGCACCCATCGCGGACATCGTGCGGGGCGCCTATGGCGACGCCACGGCGCTGGTCTTCCTCATCTCGGCCATCATCGCAGTGGTGGCACTCGTCGCCGTCCTGTTCATCAAGGAAAAGCCGCTGCGCAAGACCGTGGACATCCGTCCCGAGGGGTAGAGGCTCGGGGGAAGTAAGTCCACGGGATGATCTTTGGCCGGTGATGTTCCGCACCGGCAACGGAGCTCGTAGAGTTGGAAGGCTGCGGGTGTCATACCCCGCTGGTATCTCTTAACACCACTAACTCGAACTGACTTCCTCGAACTGACTTCCTAAGGACCAGTGGGCATGCTCCTCACTCTCATACGGCGGTATTCCCGGCCGTATATGCCGTACATCGTCGCCGTCGTGATTTTCCAGCTCGCCTCCACCATTGCCGCGCTGTACCTGCCCAGCCTGAACGCCCAGATCATCGACGAAGGCGTTTCCCGCGGGGACACCGATTTCATCTGGCGCACCGGCGGCATCATGCTGCTGGTGGCCTTCCTCCAGGTCGGCACTGCCATCGCCGGCGTCTACTTCGGCTCGAAGACCGCCATGGCTGTGGGGCGCGACCTTCGCCGCGGCGTGTTCCGGAAAGTCACCAGCTTCTCGGCAAAAGACGTCAACGTCTTTGGTGCACCAACCCTGATCACCCGCGGCACCAACGATGTCCAGCAGGTTCAGATGCTGCTGCTGATGGGGCTGAACTTCATGGTGGCCACGCCCATCATGTGTGTTGGCGGCATTATCATGGCTCTCCGTGAGGACCTCAGCCTTTCCTGGCTGGTGTGGGTATCAGTGCCAGTGCTCGTCGTGGTGGTTGGCTTTATTGTGGTCCGGTTGATGCCGCTGTTCCGCAGCATGCAGAAGAAGATCGACCGGATCAACGCCGTCCTTCGTGAACAGATCATCGGCATCCGCGTCGTGCGTGCCTTCGTCCGGGAACCGTACGAGACCGAGCGGTTCGGCGCCGCCAACCAGGAACTGACGCAGGTATCGCTGAAGATCGGTGCCCTGTTCGTGCTGATGTTCCCTGCCATCGGCATGATCCTTCACCTGTCCACCGCTGCCGTGCTGTGGTTCGGTGGCCAGCGGGTGGATTCGGGCGACATGCAGGTCGGTGCGCTGACGGCCTTCCTGCAGTACCTGCTGCAGATCCTCATCGCGGTCATGATGGGCACGTTCATGGCCATGATGATTCCGCGCGCTTCTGTATGTGCTGACCGCATCGGCGAAGTCCTGGACGTTGAGCCGTCCATCCACGATCCCCAGGAGCCCATCACGCCCGAACGCCTGGAAGGCGTGGTGGAATACCGCGATGTCAGCTTTGCCTATCCGGGCGCGGAGGCACCAGTCCTCAGCAACATCAGCTTCACCGCCCGGCCCGGACAGACCACGGCGATCATCGGGTCCACGGGCTCCGGCAAGACCTCGCTGCTGTCCCTCCTTCCCCGTCTGTATGACATCGCCGGCGGCGACGTGCTCCTGGACGGCGTATCCGTCAACAAGCTGGACCGCGCAGAGATCACCAAGCGGGTGGCTATGGTCCCGCAGCGGCCCTACCTGTTCTCCGGAACCATTGAATACAACCTCCGCTTCGGTAAGACAGAGGCCACGGATGAGGAACTCTGGGAGGCGCTCCGCGTAGCCCAGGGTGAGGATTTTGTCAGGGAGAAGAAGAAGGGCCTAGCCTCGCGGGTCTCGCAGGGCGGCACCAACGTTTCCGGCGGACAGCGGCAACGCCTGTGCATCGCCCGCGCCCTGGTCACCAAACCCAGGGTGTACCTGTTTGACGACTCCTTCTCCGCTTTGGACGTCGCCACAGACGCCCGGCTGCGGGCAGCCTTGAAGGAAACCACCGCCGACGCCACCGTGATCATCGTGGCGCAGCGTATCTCCACCATCACTGGCGCAGACCAGATTCTGGTTCTGGACAACGGCCGGATCGTAGACCGCGGCACCCATGAGGAACTCCTGGAAACCTCTCCCACCTACCAGGAAATTGTGGAATCCCAGCTGAGCGTGGAGGAAATGGCATGAGCGCCGGAAACAGGATCTCGAAAAGCTCGACCGCCGACTCGGCCAGCCCCACCACCGACACCACGGATACCGGTGTCGAATCCGTGGATGCCCTTGACGAGGACGACGACTTTGTTGAAGAAGAATTTAAGCCCTCGGAGGCCGACGGCGACATGTTCGGTGGCGTCCCGGCCAAGAAGGCGGAGCACTTCTGGCCGTCCGCCAAGCGCCTGCTGGGGCTGCTGAAGCCCGAAGCAGCGGGCATCTACGCGGTGGTGGCACTGGTGGTGGTTTCGGTAGTGCTGAACGTCGTGGCGCCCAAGATCCTGGGCCAGGCGATGGACGTGATTTTCGGTGGCGTGATCGGTAAGTCACTGCCAGCCGAGGCCAGTAAGGAACAGGTGGTGGCAGGCCTCCGCCAGCAGGGCGAGACCCAGATGGCGGACATGATCGCCCGCATGGAGCTCATCCCGGGCACCGGAATCGACTTCCAGAAGCTGACCGTGCTGATCTCCATTGTGCTGCTGATGTACTTCGTGGCCAATATTTTCATGTGGCTCCAGGGCTATGTGCTCAACAGGATCGTCATGAAGGTGATCCGGAACCTCCGCGACAACACCGAGGCGAAGCTCAACCGGCTGCCGTTGAACTACTTCGATACTCGTCAGCGCGGCGATGTCCTCTCACGGGTTACCAACGACGTCGACAACATCCAGCAGGCGCTGCAGCAGGCATTCGCCCAGCTGATCAGCTCGCTGCTGACCGTGATCGGCATCGTCATCATGATGTTTATCGTGTCCTGGCAGCTGGCACTGATCGCCCTGGTCGCCCTGCCGCTGTCCGCCGTGGCAGCCGGCATCATCGGCACACGCAGCCAAAAGCTCTTTGCCGCGCAATGGAAGAACACCGGTGCGCTCAACGGCCAGATCGAGGAATCGTTCTCCGGCCATGACCTTGTCCGCGTGTTCGGCCGCGACGCCGACGCCCTGGAGCGCTTCGAGGAGCGCAACGAGGAACTCTACAAAGCCAGCTTCGGCGCGCAGTTCGTGTCCGGCATCATCTTCCCGGTGATGCAGTTCGTCTCCTACCTCAGCTACGTCGGGATCGCCGTGGTGGGCGGCCTGCGGGTTGCCTCCGGCTCGATGTCCCTGGGTGATGCCACGGCGTTCATCCAGTACTCGCGTGAGTTCACGCAGCCGCTGGGGCAAATGGCCGGCATGGCCAACATGCTCCAGTCCGGTGTGGCCTCCTCCGAACGTGTCTTTGAATTCCTCGACGCCGATGAGCAGGATCCCGAAACCGCCACCGAGCAGCTGCCCGCCAAGACAGACGGCCACGTGGAGTTCCGGGACGTCACCTTCAGCTACACCGAGGACAAGTCGCTGATCGAGAACCTCTCCTTCACGGCAGAACCCGGCAATACGGTGGCAATCGTTGGTCCTACCGGGGCCGGCAAAACCACCCTGGTGAACCTGGTGATGCGGTTCTACGAGCTGAATTCCGGCTCCATCACCCTGGACGGAGTGGACATCACGGAACTCAGCCGCTCCGAACTGCGCTCAAAAGTGGGCATGGTGCTGCAGGACGCCTGGCTGTTCGGCGGATCCATTTACGACAACATCCGCTACGGCAACCTGGACGCCACCGAAGAACAGGTGATGGCGGCCGCCAAGGCAACCTTTGTGGACAGGTTTGTCCGTGCGCTGCCGGAGGGCTACAACACCGTGATCGACGAGGAAGGCAACAACGTCAGCGCGGGTGAAAAGCAGCTCATCACCATCGCCCGTGCCTTCGTGGCCAACCCGTCGCTGCTGATCCTGGACGAAGCCACCAGTTCGGTGGACACGCGCACAGAGGTCCTGGTGCAGAAGGCCATGGCGGCACTGCGGACCGACCGGACCAGCTTTGTCATCGCCCACCGGCTCTCCACCATTCGCGACGCCGACACCATCCTGGTGATGGAAAACGGCAGGATCGTGGAGCAGGGCAACCACAAGGTGCTGCTTGCCGCGAAGGGCGCCTACTACCGCCTGTACATGTCCCAGTTCGCCGGGGCTGACGTCGAGGACGCAGTGGTGGATGATTCGACGGCGGTGCACAGCTGACGCGCACAGGAGGCGCCGCAGGTGCTGCGGCCGGAGCCTCGGCAGTCACGGTTGGCGGCGGGCCCCGGCGCATAGAGGTCAAGGTGCCCATGCGCTGGGGCGACATGGACGCCTACGGGCACATCAACAACGTCCAGATTGTCCGGATGCTGGAGGAAGCACGCATCGCTGCTTTCGGTCCGCCGCGGGGTGCCGGGCTGCCCGGAACCCCGCCGCCGGTTTCGCTGTTTGATGCGGTCCCGGAAGGAACGCTGACTCTGGTGGTGGAGCATCGTATCCGCTACGTCAGGACACTGGAATACCGCAACATTCCCGCGGACGTCCTGGTCTGGGTGGGCGCCGTGAAGGGTGCAAGCTTCGATGTGCACTATCTGGTGAAGGACCCGGTGACGGGGGAAGATTGCGTCAAGGCCATTACGCACCTGGCGTTCGTGGATGAAGCCACCGGGCGGGTTCAGCGGCTCACCCCGGAACAAAAGGAACTGTTGGCACCGTACGCAGGTTAACCGTCGAGGTGGCACCGTCAGGGGGAGGACGCGCTTGAAACTTGAAATTGCCGTAGCCAGTGCTGCGGGAGCCGTTGTTGCTATTGGCGGCGGAGCCCACCGCGTTGAGCTCTGTAGTGCTCTGGAACTGGGCGGCCTGACACCCAGCCAGGGGCTCGCCGAGTCCACCTTGGCCGGAGTCGAGGAACTGGCCGGTTCCCAACGCCCGGAGGACAATGCCGGCGTCCACCCGCTGATCCGCTGCCGTCCGGGCGACTTTGTCTATTCCGAGGACGATATCCGCACCATGGTTGCAGAGCTGAAGGCGCTGCTGAGGATGGGGTGCGCGGGCGTTGTGGTGGGTGCGCTCTCGCCCAGCGGCGGCATTGACCGTGAGGCGATCACGCGGCTGGCCGACGCTGCCCGGGAAACCAACCCGACGGCGGAACTCACCTTCCACAGGGCGATGGACCAGGCAGCGGATCCGCTGGCCGTGATTGACGGGCTCGCAGGCCTGGGCTTTACCAGGGTCCTCACCTCCGGCCAGGCACCCACCGCAGGAGCTGGAACCACCATGCTGCAGCGCATGGTCCAGCACGCTGCCGGCCGCATAGACGTAATGGCCGGCGGGGGACTGGCTCCGGCGGACATCCCGGCCATGCATCAGGCCGGGGTTTCGGCTGTCCATCTGTCCGCCAAGCGGATAGTGTCCACGGCGCGGCAAGCCATAGCACTGGGTACGGCCGATGGCGCCGATCCCACTGCCTACCAGGTCACCGATGAAGCCATTGTGCAAGCTGCCGCGATGGCCTGCGCAAAACTCCCAGTGAGGGAATGAGAAGGAGAACACCATGGCCATGAACAACAAGAAGACGTGGGGCGAGCTGTCGCCGGCCAGGCGGGCAGGAGTCCTGGCCGTCGGTGCGGCTCAGATCATCCTGCTGACGATGGCCCAACGGGACATTTCACGGCGGCCTGCAGAACTGATCCGCGGGCCCAAGGCAGCCTGGCGGTTGGCGTCGCTGGTGAATTTCGTGGGGCCCATGGGCTACTTCGTCTTCGGCCGGATCAAGACGCCGACCACCCCTGGCAGGGTGCGTCCGTGAAGACTGCGTACAGCGCCCTTCCAGTCACAACCTGTAGCTTTAACGGATGACTCCCTCCTCCAAGACCGCCATCAGTCGTGCCCCCGGGGTGTCCCCGGAGATTGAGGATGCCGCCTGGTTTGTGCTCGGCGCCGGCCTTCAGGGCAGGCCCTCCGCGCTTGATGGCCAGACCCTGACCTGGACCACGGAGGCCGCCACTGAGCTTTTGGAGCGGCTGGACTCCGGAGTGGACGATGCCAAGTCGCCCATGATGACCAACCTGCGCGAATCCCTGGCCGAAGCGTCACGCGGAGCCCGGTTGCTCGCCGTCGAACTCTTGTATCTGCAGTCCCTGCCCCTGGCACATGAGGTGAAATCCCTCAAGGTGAAGCAGGCACGTGTGTCCGAGGCCGCGTCCTGGCTGGAGCCGCCACTGGAACTGCCGGCTGAACTGTACAAGGGCCTCACCGACCACGGCGTCATCCGCGACAGGACAGCGGAGTTCAACTGGACCATCCGGGACCAGCTCAAGTGGCTGTGCCGCTTTGTGCGCCACGTGGACCGGCGGCAGCCCTCTGCCATCGCGAAGGCGCTGAAGGATCCGTTGAAGTTCCACGAGCTGGCCGCGGGAACTCCGGAAGACCAACCCGCCATCCGCCGCGCCATCGAATACCTGGTGTGGCCCAGCTACTTTGAACCGGTGGTGGCGGACGTCGAGCGACAGGAAATCCGTGACGCCTTTGCCTCACTGGTGGGCGGCGCCAAGGGGGATACCGAGGAAGCCATCACGGCGGACATTCACCGGATCAGGCTGCACCTGGACGAGCAGGCCGGGCAGCGGATTGACTGGTATTCACGCCAGTTGGTCAGCCAGTGGCGCAAGGTTACCGATCCAGGACGGCGTGCATGGCTGCTCCGGACCCATGGCGACCAGGCAGCCCTGCTCGAGTCCTGGCACGGCGAAGAGAAGGTGACTCTGGACGTCGATCATCTCCGCCCGTTGCAGGCCGGAGTTGCCGCCGGGTTGGTCCAGCATGCTGTGGACGAGGACTGCAAGCACCTTGGCTACGTAGAGCGTGAGGACACCAAAACCGCGGTTTTCGCCTTCCTGACCGTGATGAAGCCGGGAGATCTGGTGCTGTACCAGCACGCCGGAACTGTACATCCCGGCGTCGTACTCGGTGAACCGGATCACGACGGCGAGGACCGGCGGTTGCGTCGCAAGGTGCGCTGGTTCGATGGCCACCCGGCAGCGGACCTGCCCCGGCACGTACAGCGCCAGCTGGCAACGCCCGGGATTGTGGTGGATGTGACCCGGGTAGTGCAGGCCCTTGAGACGCTGCTGCCGCCGGAGGCGGAGCCGGACCTTGAAGGAACCGAGGCGGAAGCCGAGGTAGTTCCGGAAGGCTTCAGCAGACTGACCAGCAGCTTCGCGGAATCCCTCCACATGGACCTGGAGCCACTGCAGGAAATCGCCGAGCTCCTCGAAGAAAACCGCCAAGTGGTGTTGTATGGCCCGCCAGGGACGGGCAAAACCTATTTGGCCAAGCACCTCGCTGCGGAGCTCGCCCAGGACAGCACCGATGAGCGGGTCAAGCTGGTGCAGTTCCATCCGTCCTACGCCTATGAGGACTTCTTCGAGGGCTACCGGCCGGACAAGACAGACGACGGCCAGGTGTCCTTCAAGCTGGTGGCGGGACCGCTGCGCCGCCTCGCAGAGGAAGCCGCCAAGCCAGGCAACGAGAAGAAGCCCTACTTCCTGATCATCGATGAGATGAACCGCGCCAACCTGGCCAAAGTGTTCGGTGAGTTGTACTTCCTGCTGGAATATCGGGATGACCGGATCTACCTGCAGTACAGCCCCAACGAACCGTTCACCTTGCCGGACAACCTGTACATCATCGGCACCATGAACACGGCGGACCGCTCCATCGCCATGATGGACGCCGCCATCCGCCGGCGCTTCGCGTTCATTGAGCTGCACCCGCAGACGGAGCCGGTCAGGGGATCGCTGCTGCGTTTCCTCGAAGCCAGGGGGCTGGACACCACGCCCGCGCGGCTGCTGGATGCTTTGAACGAGGCCATTGATGAGTGGGACCGGGACCTGATGATCGGGCCGTCCTACTTTATGAAGCCGGCGGCACAGTCCCTCCCGGGACTTAAGCGCATCTGGAAATACGAGCTCCTACCGCTGCTGGAGGAGCACTACCACGGCCAGCTCACCCGCGCGCAGCTTGAGGAAAGGTTCGGCCTCGACCAGTTGCTGGGACGCCTTGGAACCGGGTAGCTCGATGCAGCAGGGTAACGCGCCGTGGCCTGGCAGCACGCCGCAGCGCGGACCAGCACAGCCGCTCCGGCACGTGGTGCTGGATGAGCTGTCCGGCGGGATCGTGGAAAAGCTCGATGCCGGTTCGGCCGCCTTCATCAACACCAGCGGCTTGGCCCAGGTCTCACCGCTGGGCATGGGGTTGTACCGGGTGGAGCCCCGCGGCAAGGTGGGTTCGGTGCGGACCCGGCAACTGCAGCTGGATGTCCGGCCCAAGGACAGGCTGGGGTTGGAGAGGCTGCTGTTCCTGCTCAGCTATTCGGGGGAGCCCGGTTTCCGGGATGACGACGTCCATGCTGCCCCCGCCCCGGAACTGTGGGGCGCGCTGGCCGATTCGCTGGCGCAGCTGGCTGAACGTGCCTTGAGCCGTGGCGTCCTGCAGGGCTACCTCACGGTGGAGGAGTCGCTGCGCACCGTGAAGGGCCGCATCCGGATTTCGGACCAGATTTCGCGCCGGCCGGGAATGCTCGTCCCGCTGGAAGTGTCGTACGACGAATTCAGCCCGGACATCGCCGAGAACCGGATCCTGCGCGCCGCCCTGGAAAGGATGGGCCAGGTTCCCGGCGTCCGTCCGGACGTCCTGAGCAGGCTGCGCCAGCTGAAGGGAAAACTCGACGGCGTCACCCGGCTTCCGTCCGGCGCTCCGGTGCCCTCGTGGTCTCCCAACCGCAGGAATGTCCGCTACCACGCGGTGTTGCGGCTTGCCGGGCTGATCCTGCGGAACGCCTCCGCGGAAGCCGGTGAAGGTGGTGAGCGTGCGGCGTCGTTCGTGGTGGACATGGCCGAGGTCTTCCGGGATTTTGTGGGCGCCGCCCTGCGGGCCGCCTTGTCCGCCTACCCCGGGGATACCCGGCTTGGTTACAACGCGCTGCTGAACGAGGCCGTGGAGGATTCGGACCGGCTCAGCGTGACCCCGGACGCTGTGCACTTCCTGGGCGGCCGGCCCGTGGTGGTGTACGATGCCCGCTACGCGGCCCGAACCGACGCCGGCGCCTCCTTGTCCGGCGATCACTACCGGATGCTGGCCTATTGCACGGCCCTACGGGTACCCACAGCGTGGCTGGTGTATTCGGGTGCGGGCGAGATCAAGCTGCGGCGGGTCTTGAACACTGACATCGACATCGTGGAATTTCCGCTGGACCTGTCCCGCCCGCCGTCGGAAATTCTGGCTGCTGTGGCTGACCTTGCCGGCCAGTCCTGGGGCGAAGTGCTCCGGCAGGCACGGCTGGGCGAGCTCAGCGGCTGACCGTTACGTATCCTCGAGGAACTGCAGCAGCTGGGATTCCAACGCTGAGGTGTCTTTCAGCGCGCACTCCCATACTGTGAGCACCTGCCAGCCCGAGTTTTCCAGCTGCGCCAGCTGGCTCGCATCGCGGATCCGCGTGCGGGTGCGCTTTGTCTCCCAGAACTCTGCGTTGGTCTGAGGAGCGTGCTGGCCTACCCGGCAATCGTGGAAATGCCAGAAGCAGCCGTTGACGAAGATGACCTTGCGGCGGCTGGCGAACACCAGGTCCGGGCGGCCGGGCAACCGCAAGCCCCTTGCCTGACCGTGCAACCGGTAGCGGTAGCCCTTGGCATGGAGGAAGCGGCGGACCAGGAGCTCCGGCTTGGTGTTTTTACCCCTGATCCTGGACATGTTCCAGCTCCGCCGCTCAGGAGTCAGTTTGTCCGCCACGGTTTAAGTCTAGGGACGTGTGATCCCTGCCGCATTCGGAATACTCCCGTGCTTCCGGGAGGTTGGTTAGGGCAGTACCACGTCGTCTTTGAAAGGACCCGCGCATGCTGTTTTCCCCGTTGACCCTTGGTGAACTCGAACTGCCCAACCGCCTCGTTATGGCGCCCCTGACCCGGACCCGTTCCGGGGACAGCGGCGTTCCCGGCCCCATGGTGGCTGAGCATTACCGGCAGCGTGCCTCGCTGGGCCTCATCGTCAGTGAAGGCACGTATCCGACGCCGGCCGGCCAGGCCTTCATCGGCCAGCCCGGCCTGGTCACGGAAGAGCAGATCGCCGGCTGGAAAGCCGTGACGGACGCCGTCCACGCAGAGGGCGGCCGTATCTTCGCCCAGGTGATGCATGGCGGGCGGGTCTCGCACCCGGACATTGCCGGCGGAAACACCATTGTGGCGCCAAGCGCCATTGCCATTGAGGGTCTTATCCGGACTCCCACGGGCAAGCAGCCGTTTCCTGTGCCGCATGCGCTCACCATCGACGGGCTTTCAGTCGTTATGCAGGAGTTTGTCACAGCGTCCCGCAATGCCATTGAGGCAGGCTTCGACGGCGTCGAACTGCACGGCGCCAACGGCTACCTGCTCCACGAATTCCTCGCCCCCAGCTCCAACGTGCGTACCGACAGCTATGGCGGATCCCCGGAAAACCGTGCCCGCTTTGTCATCGAGACCATCAACGCCGTGGTGGCTGCAATCGGCGCGAACAGGGTTGGTATCCGCATCTCACCGGAACACAACATCCAGGGCGCAATAGAAGACAACGCCGATGATGTCCGGGCCACCTACGAGGTATTGGTGGAGAGCATCGCTCCGCTGAACCTCGCCTACCTCAGCGTCCTGCACGCCGAACCTGCCGGGGCGCTCGTGCAGAATCTGCGCAGCCGCTTCAACGGCACGTTCCTGGTTAACTCCGGCTTCGGCGTTGTGACTACCCGGGACGAAGCATCGGCGCTGGTGGAAGAAGGCCACGCCGATGCTGTAGTGGTGGGCCGTCCCGCCATCGCCAACCCGGATCTGGCGCGCCGCTGGAAGGAAGGGCTGCCGCTGAACGAGACCGATCCGAGCACCTTCTACACAACGGATGCCAAGGGCTACACGGACTACCCGTTCTACGCCAACTGAGCCCGGCAGCCAAGTAGGGCAAAATGTTCTGGTGACTCAACTCCCGAACAGCCCGTCTGACACAGCCATTCACCAGCAGATCGCCACCGAACTGGGCGTGAAGGCATGGCAGGTGAAGGCGGCGGTGGAACTGCTCGACGGCGGTTCCACCGTTCCCTTCATCGCCAGGTACCGCAAAGAAGTTACGGGAACGCTGGACGACGCCCAGCTCCGGGAGCTGGACGAACGGCTCCGCTACCTCCGCGAACTGGAGGACCGCCGTCGCACCGTCCTTGAGGCGATTGCCGCGCAGGGGCAGCTGACGTCGGAGCTGCAGGCCGCCGTCGTGGCCGCCGATACCAAATCCCGGCTGGAAGACATCTACCTGCCGTTCAAGTCCAAGCGGCGGACCAGGGCGCAGATTGCCCGCGAGGCCGGGCTGGAACCGTTGGCGGAGGCTCTGTTGCAAAGGCCTGAGCTTGATCCCGAGCGTGAAGCCGCCAAATACCTGAACGCCGAACACGCCATCGACGACGCCGCAGCGGCGCTCGCCGGTGCCCGGTCCATCCTGGTGGAACGGGTGGCCCAGGATCCCGAGCTCGGGGAGCCGTTGCGCGAGCGGCTCTGGACGCAGGGCCGGCTGGTGTCCAAGGTGAAGAAGGGCAAAGTGGCAGATGGCCAAAAGTTTGCCGACTACTTTGAGTTTGCCCAGGCGCCCGCCGGGATGCCGTCACACCGCGTCCTGGCGCTGCTCCGGGGGGAGAAGGACGGTGTCCTGGAGCTGGATCTCGCGGAGGCAGACCCGGCCGACGCCGATGCTTTCGCAGCTGCCCGTGCCCGCTTCGAAGCCGCTGTGGCCCGCCGGCTGGGAGTAGCGGACCGTGGCCGCCCGGCAGATGGCTGGCTGCTGCAAACCGCGCAGCTGGCGTGGCGCTCGCGGCTGCTGGCGCGGCTCACGGCCGACCTTCGGAGCAGGATGTTCGCGGCCGCGGAGGACGAGGCTGTCCGGGTTTTCGCGGCGAACCTGCGCGATGTCCTGCTGGCCGCACCCGCCGGAAACCGTGCCACCCTGGGCCTGGACCCGGGGCTGAGGACGGGCGTCAAGGTGGCCGTTGTGGACGGCACGGGTAAGGTGCTTGCAACCGACACCGTGTACCCGCACGCCCCGGTACGGAAATGGGACGAGGCGCTGGCCACTCTGGAGCGCCTGGCTCAACAGCACAAGGTGGAGCTGGTGGCGATCGGCAACGGCACGGCGTCCCGGGAAACGGACAAGCTGGCTGCCGAACTGATCAAGCGGCTGCCCGATGCAGAGCAGAAGGTGCAGAAGCTGGTGGTGTCCGAGGCCGGGGCGTCCGTGTATTCGGCCTCGGCTTTGGCTTCCGCTGAACTGCCGGGCATGGACGTGTCCCTGCGTGGCGCCGTGTCCATTGCCCGGCGTTTGCAGGATCCGCTGGCGGAACTGGTCAAGATTGATCCCAAATCCATTGGCGTGGGGCAGTATCAGCACGATGTGACGGCCGCGAAACTGGACCGTTCGCTGGATGCCGTGGTGGAGGACTGCGTGAATGCTGTGGGCGTGGACGTCAACACGGCCTCGCCCGCGCTGCTGAGCCGGGTGGCCGGCGTCGGGCCGTTGCTGAGTGAAAACATCGTGGCCTACCGGAATGAGCACGGCCCGTTCGCCAAGCGCAGCGAACTGAAGAAGGTGCCGCGGCTGGGAGCGAAGGCGTTCGAGCAGTGCGCGGGCTTCCTCCGGATTACCGGAGGCGCTGAAGCGTTGGACGCGTCCAGCGTGCACCCGGAAGCGTACGGAGTTGCGCGCAGGATTCTGACCGCGTCCCGTGGCGTGGCACCGACGTCACTGGATCCGCAGCAGTTTGTTGAGGGAACCTTCGGCGTGCCCACGGTCCGGGACATCATGGCTGAGTTGGAGAAGCCCGGCAGGGATCCACGGCCGGCGTTCGCTGCGGCTACCTTCGCAGAGGGCATCGAAAAGATTTCGGACCTGTTGCCCGGAATGGTGCTGGAAGGAACGGTCACCAACGTCGCCGCCTTCGGGGCTTTTGTGGATGTGGGCGTGCACCAGGACGGGCTGGTTCACGTCTCCGCGCTGGCCAACCGCTTTGTGTCCGATCCCCGGGAAGTGGTGAAATCCGGACAGGTGGTGCGGGTCAAGGTCCTCGAGGCGGACCCCGAACGCAAGCGCATCTCCCTTACCCTGAGGCTCGACGACGATCCGGGCACCGGAGCCGGCCGCGCGGGTTCCGGTCAGCCGGCTTCCTCCGCCAGGCAGGAACGGCCCCGCCAGGCCCAGAACCAGGGCAGCAAAAAGCCCACCGACAATCAGCGGAACCCCTCCAAAACACCGCGTGGCGATGCACGGAAGGCGCCGGCGGGCAGCAACGCCAACACCGCAATGGCAGAGGCGCTGCGCAGGGCAGGCCTCGGAAAGTAGGGACAGGCGCGGTTTCGGCATGACCCGACGAGCACGCGTCGGACGTCGTTTGGGCCTGGATCAGGGGAGTGGGCCGGCGCTCATCCAGAAGTGGAAATCTCCGTGGTTAGCTGCTGAAGCAGGTTCCCGGCGGCGCTGATGGCGATGACCGCGGGGTCTTTGCCGCTGATACCCGGAAGCCCAATCGGGCACTGGATAGTGTCGATGAGCGGATCGTCATGTCCTTCAGCCTGCAGTTTCTGGCGAAATCTGGACCATTTCGCTCGAGACCCGATCAAGGCGATTGATGTGAGGTCGCCCCGGCGCAGAGCGGCGTCGCAGAGCAGGAAGTCCTCGGCGTGGTCGTGGGTCATGATGAACACATGCGATCCTGCGGGCAGTGTTGCCAGAGCGGAGTCCGGAACAGCAGTGTGCAGAAGGTGGACGTCTGCCGTCCCCTCCATGACGTGAGCGAGCTGCGCGGGGTCAAGTTGTTCGGATCTGCTGTCCACGAGAAGCAGGCGGATCGGCAGCCGGGAAAGAATCCTGGCCAGCTCGTGTCCCACATGTCCCGCTCCAAAGACGGCGACGGTGGGACGCGGGAGGACAGGTTCGAGGAGGACGCTGGCGACGCCTCCGCAGCACTGCCTCCCGTGTTGCGTGACTGCATGTTCGTTGAGCGGGAAGGTCAAGCTTTCAGGGACGGTAGTGCCCGCCATGAGCATCTCCCGTGCCCGGTCTATCACCGTTGCTTCGAGGTTCCCGCCGCCGATGCTGCCCCAGGATGCTTCGGCGCTGACGACCATCTTAGCTCCGGCATCCCGCGGGGCATGGCCTCTTACCTCGGTGACCGTTGCCAAAACCCCTGGTGAGCCCGCCGAACGTAGGCTTTGAAGCGCCCGCAGCCAGTCCATATCAGTGGGCGGAGGTAGGAACCCGCGAGGCCGCGGACCCATCCGTCATCAGTGCGGAGCCGGAAGGGGCCGTGGCAGCCTCACGGGCCGCCTGGATCGCCCAAAAAACCGCCTCGGGGGTTGCGGGGCTGTCCAGTTCGACGGGCCGATCGCCGGAACCGAACGTGGCCACAGCCTGCCGGAGCGCCTCCCTGACACTGAAAGCGAGCATAAAGGGTGGTTCGCCGACAGCTTTGGACCCATAGACCACACCGCTCTCAGTGGCTTGCTCGAAGAGGTGGACATTGAACTCCTCAGGCATCTCAGAGAAGCTCGGCAATTTATAGGTGCTGGCTGACTGCGTCGCCAGCCGTCCCCGGTGTTCTCCGTCGGACTCGTCCCAGTGCAGTTGTTCCAGGGTCAGCCAGCCGGCACCTTGGACGAAGCCACCCTCAACCTGCCCGAGGTCGATGAGCGGGGAAAGGCTGTCGCCGACATCGTGGACGATGTCGGTCCGCAGCAGGCGGTAAGCGCCGGTAAAGGCGTCCACTTCAACTTCGGAAACGGCAGCCCCAAAGGAGAAATACTTGAACGGTTCGCCCTGCATGCGGGCGCTGTCCCAGTGCAGGCCCTCGGTGCGGTAGTAGCCGGCAGCCCACAGCGGGACGCGCTGGAAGTAGGCATCGTGGACCAGTTCAGCGAAAGTTAGGTCCCTGTCGTGGAAGCCGATCCCGGTCACCTTACCGTTCACGAACCTGACATCATCGGGGTGGATATTCAGTTTGCGCGCCGCCACCTGCGCTAGGTTCTCGCTTATTTGCTCGCATGCGTTCTTGACCGCACCGCCGTTCAGGTCAGCACCCGAACTTGCCGCCGTCGCTGAGGTGTTGGGTACCTTGTCCGTACGCGTCGGAGCCAGACGCACGACATCCAAGGGCACCCCCAGGGCAGTGGCAGCCACCTGGCGCATCTTGGTGTGCAGACCCTGGCCCATCTCTGTGCCGCCGTGATTGATCAGGACGGAGCCGTCCTTGTAGACATGGACGAGGGCGCCGGCCTGGTTGAATGCCGTGAGGTTGAATGAGATGCCGAACTTCACGGGAGTAATAGCGAGGCCGCGGCGGGTGTGTGGGTGCGAGGCGTTGAAACGGTGAACCTGTTCCTGCCGTCGACTGAAGTCGGCACGTTCGAGCAACGTCGCCCAAATAGAGTGCAGCCGCTCAGCATGTCGGACCGGCTGGCCGTAGGGTGTGCTTTGACCCGGAAGGTAGAGGTTGCGGCGTCGTAGTTCGGCAGGGTCCAGGCCTAACAGCGGTGCGCATCTTCCGAGGAGGTCCTCGATGACCAGCATCCCCTGCGGGCCGCCGAACCCACGGAAAGCCGTTTGCGATGTCTTGTTGGTCTTCGCGATCCGGCCCTCAACGTGCACGTTGGGGATCCAATACGAATTGTCGATGTGGCAGAGCGCACGTGCGAGTACCGGTTCGGAAAGGTCCAGACTCCACCCGCCATCGCTGGTAAGCGTCGCTTTCAGGGCCTGGAGATGACCGTCCTGGTCAAATCCTGCCTCCCATTGGGCGTGGAAGGGGTGGCGTTTGCCTGACAACGTGATGTCCTGGGTGCGGTTGAGTCGAAGGCGAACGGGCCGGCCGGTGAGAGTCGCGCCGAGGGCGGCGATGGCAGCGAAACCATGCGGCTGCATCTCCTTTCCGCCGAAGGCACCTCCCATGCGGAGGCATTGGACGGTGACGTCGTTGCTGTTCAGGCCAAGGACATGAGCCACGATCTCCTGCGTTTCGGAGGGGTGCTGGGTGCTGCTGTGGACGAACACCTGCCCGCTCTCATCGACATAGACGAACGAAGCATGGGTCTCCAGGTAGAAGTGTTCCTGCCCGCCGAATTCGATCTCCCCGCTGAACCGGTGGACGGCGTCCTGCAGGGCAGAGTCCGCATCACCTCTGCTGACTGTTGGGTGGTGGCCCTGGAAGCTCTCCGCCCTGATGGCCTCCGTGAGCGTCAAAAGCGATGGCAACGGGTCGTAATCGACTTCAACTGCCTCGGCTCCCAACCGGGCGGCCTCAAGCGTCTCTCCCAGTACCCAGCAGACGGCATGGCCATAAAACATCACCTCAGTAGGAAACAGCGGCTCGTCATGCTTGATGCCTGCATCATTAATGCCCGGCACATCCGCCGCGGTTAACACCCGGACCACCCCGGGAATCTCCAGGGCACGCTGGGTTCTCAGGGATGTTACGAGTGCGTGGGCATGTGGAGCCTGGACCGGCCAGGCGTGGAGCACGTTCTGGCTGCGGACAATGAGATCGTCTGTGTAGAGCGCGGTTCCTGTCACGTGCAGGGCAGAGCTCTCGTGCGAGACGGGCAGTCCGACAACGGAGTTGAGGGGGCGATCAGCCAAGGATTTCATCGGGTTACCTCCATAGCCCCGGCGGGGGATGTTTCTGCGTGAAACTTGAGAACTGCCTGTTCCAGCATCGCTGAACGATACCTGGCGCTGGCCCTCAAGTCGTCGATGGGGGTGCCTTCAGTGGACATGATGGTTGCGGCTGCCTGGGCTACGTCAGGTGTCCATGGTTGTCCCTCCAGGGCCTGCTCGGTTCGCGAGGCACGGATCGGGGTGGCGGCCACTCCGCCGAGACCGATCCGTATGGAGGAGATTGTGCCTCCGTCCAGCTGCATGGCGAAGGCGATGGCAGCGCTTGAGATGTCATCGAAACGCCGTTTGGAAATCTTGTAAAAGGCGGTCCGGTTCGACAGGGGCAACGGGATGCGCACTGCGCGGAGCAGCTCGTCAGGTTCCTTGACGCTCTGGCGGTACCCGGTGAAGTAGGAGGCAAGAGAAATTTCGCGCTCCCCGCTGGCGGAGATCAGTACGACAGACGCGTTGAGGGCAAGCAGCGCGGGAGCTGAGTCGCCGATAGGTGACCCCGTCGCGAGGTTGCCGCCGAAGGTTGCCGCATTGCGGATCAGCCGGGAGGCAAACTGGGGGAAGAGCTGGGTCAATAGCGGGATCCGTCCGGCGAGTCCGCGTTCGACTTCAGTGAGCGTCAGAGCAGAGCCGATCTCTATCCGGTCGGTTGTGACTTCGAGGACCCGCAGCGGCTCCAGCCGGTCAATGGCCAAGGTCAGCTGAGGTCGGGTGTGCCTGAGATTGACCTCCACTCCAAGGTCGGTGGAACCCGCTACCAGCTTGGCTGCCGGATTCTGCTGGAGAAGTTCCAAGATTTCCTCCATGGTCTGTGGCCTGATAAAACGTGCACCACCGGCGGCAGTACGGGTTGATCGAGCGGCGGGGGCCGGCCGGCCCTGCCGGAGCAATAAGGGGTCGGTCTCGGCCGGGGTATCCAGTGAGTACGCCGCATCCCGGATAGGCCGGTAGCCCGTGCAGCGGCAGAGGTTGCCGCTCAGGGCATGCAGATCAAAGCCGTTCGGACCGCATTGGTGATCGGTCGCGTGCTCCTCGCCCACTACTGCGGTGCCGCTCTGCACCGAAGCATCTAAGGTGGAGGCGGTCCGCTCAGGGCGGTAGTACTCAGCGGCCATGGAACAGACGAAACCTGGAGTGCAATAGCCGCACTGGGAGCCGCCGCGGTCGGCCATCTCCCGTTGGACAGGGTGCAGGTCTTCAACAGCACGAGGTCCCTGTGCTCTGCCCAAACCCTCTGCGGTGATGATTTCCTGGCCGTCGAACGCCAAGACGGGTGGCAGGCAGGCATTCACTGATGTCCACCGGCTCCGTTCGGGCCCGTCCGGACGCGCGACCATGACGGCGCAGGCGCCGCACTCGCCTTCTGCACAGCCTTCTTTGGCTCCGGTCAGACCCTCTGCTCTCAACCAGTCAAGCAGCCGTGTATGCGGGTTCTCCCCGTCACACTCGTGCAGGTCGCCGTTAACTGTAATTCGGATAGGGTCCATGTCCGCGTCTCCTCAGTGCCCCTGCGAGGGACAACACCTAATAGTGATTGCTTACCGCACGCCACTTCAGTGCCGAAGGGTTGATTCAGCGGCGAAGGGGTGTGATGCACGCCATACTGCTGTCCTTTGGTGCAGTTTATACCCGCTCGATGGAAAAGCAATTCCATCATCCGGAACGTGTTGTCCGTTCGCGTTCGTGCTGCAAACTAGCAGGATGCCTCTGAACAATTTGCTGACCAGCCTCGGCGCACTTCCTGAATCAGGACCGCGGGAGGCGTATCTGCGGTTCCTGAAGGAAGCGGGGGACGCCGCGTTACGTCGGAACGGCGGTCCGGAGCACGTCACGGGGTCCTGTTTCGTGTTTTCGCCTGAATTCGATCAGGTTCTCCTGTGTTTCCATCGCAAGGGGCAGTTCTGGGTGCAGTTCGGCGGGCATATCGAGCTGCAGGACGCCTCGGTGGCGGAAGCCGCGCAGAGGGAGGCTCGCGAGGAGTCCGGAATTGGCGGGCTCGTCCTGCTTTCTTCCGCGGTCGTGGATCTTGACCGGCACGATCTGCAGGGGGGATTCTCATGCGCCGTGCACTGGGATGTGGGGTTCGCTGCGGCTATCGCTCCGGATGTCGAAATCTCCGTGAGTGATGAAAGCGAGGACGTTCGCTGGTTCCCGATCAACGAATTGCCAGCTCAGGTGCCGGCAGGCTTTCGCGCGCGCCTGGAAGGGGCCCGGCGCGCGGCCATGTCACTGGACTTCACGTCCGCGGAACATTTCTGACAGGGCGGAACATTTCTGACAGGGTGGAGGGCATGACGTATTTTCTTGAGTACACAGTGCCAGCATCGGAAGATGACGCCGAGTTCGAGATCCCGCATGATGAGATCAATTCCGGCGTGACCATCCCGCTCACCGAAACCGGCGCGGAGGTCATCCACATCACCGAACTGCCGGCACGGTCAGCAATTGTCGGAGCCACCACGGCCGAGGCCAAGATCGAGGCAGAGCAGTTGCTGCTTCACAGCCGGGCCACGTCCGGGCGGCTGTACGACGATCCATCCGCCTCACTCGACGCCGGCGTCGGCAAGCTTGTTGCGAGGTTCAACGAGGGCGAAGGTTGGACCGACGTCGATAGTTCCAGCGGCGAGCCCGCGCGCCTTCCAGAAGACTGATCTGCTGAAGAAATCTTACGGGTGCCGCGTGCCTTCGCCGGCCAGGATGCTGCGGTAGCCTTCCCGGAACGTCGGGAAGGCTAACTCCAGTCCGGTGGACCGCAGCTTCGCGTTGTTGCACCGCTTGTTGCCGCCGCGGGCCTCTGCTCCAGGGCCCGACGGCGGCGCCTCGCGTCCCAGCTCCACGGCCAGGAAGCGTAAAACATCACCCAGCTCTGCGGGGTCGTTGTCCACGCCGATATAAACGGGCGCGGCAGGGCCGTCCATGGTGCACAGCCGCACTATAGCGGCCGCGGCGTCGTCGCGGTGGATGCGGTTGGTGAACCGTGGATCCTCCGGGATGACTGCTTTGCCTGTTGCTACCTGGTCGATCAGCCTGGTGCGGCCCGGACCGTATATACCGCCCAGCCGGAGCGCGATGGCCTCCGTCGCCCTGCCGGACACCCAGTCCTGCAGCAGCTCCTCCGCCTCCAACAAGATGCGGCCTGAGAATCCGCCCGGTTCCGGCGTCGTGCTTTCATCGATCCAACCGCCGCCCGCGTCGCCGTACACCGCAGTCGAGGAGACGAACAGGATGCGCCGCGGCACCACGCCGTCGCGGTCCAGCGCGGCCAGGACGTTGCGGACGCCGTCGACGTAGGCAGTCCGATAGGCGCTCTCGGTGGGGGAATCAGCAGCAACTGAGATTACGACGGCGGCAGTCGCCGCCGGGATCCGCGGCAGGCTTGCACTGCCCAGGTCAGCCGCTGCACCTTCAATAGCGGGCGGAAGCTTGGCGGGGGAGCGCCGCCACCCCGTCACCCGGTGGCCCGCAGCAATGAAACGGAGGGCTGCCTCGGTGCCCAGGTCGCCGCAACCGGCAATCAGAACCTGCATATCCGTTGGTCCCGCTGCGCTCAGGGGGCCGTGACCGGGAAGAAGACGCGCGGATCCTGCAGCCGTGCCGGGTAATCGAAGGCGTCGCGGTCCAGGATGGCAGTGACGGTGAAGTTCCTTCCGAAGCGTCCGTCGTCAAGGGTGATGGGCCGCCCATGCACCTTGCCCAGCGCATACCTGGCGCCGCCTTCGAGCTCCACAGCCACATCGGTGTTGCCCGGCAGCGTCCGGAACGCCTCTTCCTGGGCCACCCGCTTACGCGTAGGCTTTTTCTCCTTGACGGGAGGCAACTTCCGCAGGGGCTGCGTTGGCCGGCGCGAGGTCTCCTCCACGTACACAGGACTGTAACCGTCGGGTTCCGGAACCGGCGCTGCCGCCTTACCGCGCACCGGAGGCAGGGCAACCCGGGTCAGGGTTTCCGGGTCCACCTCAGGGTGCGGGGAACGCAGGATCCACAGAACGTCGTTTACCGGGTCTTCAGGGATGAACTCGTGGCGGGGTTCAGGCCAGACGTAATCAAGATTTGACGGGATGTCGCCAAAGAGGGGGCCGTAGAACTTGGAATCCTTGTGCACCAGTTTGGACCGGTGGCTCAGGTGGAGCGCAGGATCGCCGAGCCAGTAAGGCAGGGGGATCTTTGCTGCGTAGTCGGGGTGGGCCGCCTGGGGCGCGAATTCGGTGATGTTCTGGCGGGTGTTATCAGCATGGCCGCGCCGGGTCCATTCATCCACCATGGCCAGGCTGTACATGGTCATGGCCGGAACATGGCCCATCCACATTCGAACGGCCGGATGTGTCTGCCAGCCGTAGGCCGGAATGACCAGGGCGCGCAGGACTTGCAGCGCCTCAACACGCTGTTTACCCAGCCGGGCAGTGTCCAAAGCGGCGGCACTTTGCCTGAAGTCAGGGTAGGGGAGGAAAGTCTGCATCCTTTCAGTCTGACGGCTGTTCGGCTGTGCGCCAATTCGGCCAGTGTTCACATGTTGGACCCATGCATACTTTCCCCTGGAGCAGGGACTAAGATGACCGGCAACGTTCCAGCCTTCCAGTACCCAGTTTTTTGGAGCCCGGCCATGTCACACAGTTCCTCCTCGCAGCAGCCCACGCCCGCTCCTGATGCAGCCAGGCTTCCCCGGTACGGCCAAATGCTGCCGCCGGAAGCCAACGGGATCCTGGTCCTGGACGAGTTTGTGCTCGATTCCTCCGCTGCCCGCAAGGAACAGCATGGCTTCCGTTCCACCTTGGCGGCCGCGGCCCTGACCGTGCGGCGGATTATCGCCTTGCGGATCGTCATAGCCATTGTTGCCATCGCCAACCTGCCGTTGTTCCTGCTGTCCAGCGGTTGGTGGATCTACGCGGTGTCGCTCGCACTGGTCATCGGCGTTCACGTCGCGGTGTCCCTGCTTAACAGGCACGAGCCGCGGCTGCGCCAGAAGAGCCAGCTTCAGCTTCACATGCACCGTGAGAGCAGCAGCAATTACCGGCAGGTGCGTGACGCCGTCAAGTACGTGATCGACACCCCTGCCCGGATGAACGAGCACTTGTACCTGGAGCTTCTGGCCGTCAAGCGTGTTGCCTTGAACCTGGCACACGGGACGGTGGCGCTCCTGGACACTACCGACGACTCTGCGTGGAAGGTCCGCATTGTGCGCGAAATTCCCACGCTGCGGCCCGCCGCCATTAGTCCCGATGCACACCAAGTAGCCGTCTAAACCAAAACTGGCTCGCAGTAGATGTCGTCACAACAGATGTTGACGACGTTAACTGCGAGCCAGTCGGGTTTGTGGGGGACTAGGCCGGGAGGTGCAGCACCTGGCCGGCAAACACCAGGTTGGGATCTGCGATGGTGCCTGCGTTGACATCGGCCAGCAGTTGCCAGCCGCCTTCGATGCCCAGCTTCTCGGCGACGGTGCTGAGCGTGTCGCCCGCCTGCAGCGTGTAGGTTTCTCCGCTCAGGGCAACCTCTGCCACGTGGCGCGCCGCGGTCCCGGCAGCCGGGCCCTGGACAGGCGCGGCCTGAAGGGGTGCCTGCTGGGCGGGTGCCTGCTGGACCGGCGCCTGCTGGACCTGCACTGACTGGGTGGTGACGCCGGTGGCGCCGCCGCTCAGGCCAAGCGATGCCGAGCACGCGGGCCATGCACCCCAGCCCTGGCCGGCCAATACGTTTTCAGCCACGGCGATCTGCTGCTCACGGCTGGCCTCAGCGGCACTGCCGGTGCCGCCGTAGGCAGCCCAGGTGGTGGGACTGAACTGCAGGCCACCGGAGTATCCGTTGCCCGTGTTGGTAGCCCAATTGCCACCGCTTTCACACTGCGCAAGGGCGTCCCAGGTAGCTCCGTCGGCGGCGTTGGCCGCAGTTGCGGAGAGTGCAAGACCTGTAACGGAGAACGCTGAGACAGCGGCCACGGAGAGTCCGCGGCGCGCGACAGTACGGAATGAAGTGTTTTTCATGCTGTTCAGATGCTCCTGAGGGCCACCAGCGCTCGGCCCGTCCCCGGGCGTTTTCGCGCAACCGCCCACCCTCTGACGTAAATAGAGGTCATCGTGCGGTGGCTGCCGGCGGGCAGTTGCGGTGGTGGCAGCACCGGGCATTCAAGGCGCCCGCCGGAGCGGGCATCCCACCAAAATAGGCGATGTCATGGCCGTTATCAAATCGAGATAATTCCTGAAGGATTGCTGGGAAATACCTTGTTGGCTGGAGTGCATAGTCTTAGGGGATGGAAACGAACACGGAGCACAGCCAGTCAGCCCTCACCGTCGCCGAACTGCACCTGCACATTGAGGGCACACTGGAGCCGGAACTGATCTTCGAGCTGGCTGGACGCAACGGCATGGAGCTGCCCTACAGGGATCTCGACCACTTGCGTGAGCGCTATGAATTCACTGACCTGCAGTCCTTCCTGGACCTCTACTACGCGAATATGTCCGTCCTGCAGACCGAGCAGGACTTCGCTGACATGACCAGGGCCTATCTCACCCGTGCAGCAGCTGCCGGTGTCCGGCACGCTGAGATCATGATGGATCCACAGGCACACCTGTCCCGGGGTGTTTCCCTGGAAACGTGCATCAACGGCGTAGCTTCGGTTCTGGCCCGCTCGGAGGAGGAATTCGGCATTTCCACCCTGCTGATCGCAGCCTTCCTGCGGGATCTCCCGGAGGAATCAGCGCTCGAGGTCCTGGAGTCGCTGCTTGCCATGGGCGCCCCCATCGGTGCAATCGGCCTTGATTCCGCTGAGGTGGGAAATCCGCCGTCGAAGTTTGTCCGCCTCTATGACCGCGCGCGGCAGGCCGGTCTCCGACTTACTGCCCATGCCGGCGAAGAGGGTCCTGCATCTTACATCGTGGAGGCACTGGACCTGCTGGGCGTGGATCGGATTGATCACGGCATCCGTTGCATGGAAGACGCTGAACTGGTGGAACGGCTGGTTGATGCCCGCGTCCCGCTCACGGTCTGCCCGCTCTCCAACGTGCGGCTGCGCGCCGTGGACACGCTGGCTGATCATCCGTTGCCGGCCATGATCGCGGCGGGCTTGAATGTCTCAGTCAACTCGGACGACCCCGCCTACTTTGGCGGCTATGTGGACGACAACTTCACGCAGCTGGACGCCGTGCTGGGACTGTCGGCCTTCGACAGGGCCCGGCTGGCCGCGAACTCCATCCACTCCTCGTTCGCCTCCGAAGAGCGCAAGGCCGAGCTTCTGGCAGAGCTCAACGCCTGACCTCGCCACACCTCTGTCACAAACCCCCCGCTTTGTACTTCGGTGGCATCGGTTTGGGTAAAATCTTGGAATATGCGCGCGTTGGCATACTTCACGGCAACGCACGGGTCGAGCCAACGGCCCTTCCGCACACCCGTCCGGAGCGTCCCGGCGTCGGCAGCTCGACGTTCACGACACACAAAGTTCATCAGTTCGCGTCGCACGAATTAACGGGCTGCAGGCAAACTGCTTAGAGTCCGTCCGCATTAACCAAGGGGAACCATGGCCAAGATCACCGTTGAAAATTCCAGCCTCCGCCTGAAGTCCGTCCTGGACGTCCTGACCGAAAGTGTTTGGTCAGGAACCCCGCTGAACGCCGGCCAGGTGCTGGCCGAAGCCACCGCCCGGGTACCGTTTAGCACGCACGAGGCCGAACTGCTCAGCGGCGGCATTCCGCGCGGGCACAAGACCCTCACCGCCGCGACTGCCAAACTGGTGAAGGCCGGCTGGCTGGTCAAGAGCCGTTCCGGCTGGTCCATCACCGAAGATGGAATGCGCGCCACCGTAGCCTTCCCCGATGCTGACTCTTTTGCGGAAGCGCTCGACGCCGGCACTCCCGTTCCGGCCGGCACTCCCGTCCCGGAGGCTCCGGCAGGAACAGCAGGAAAAGGAAAAGCCGCAGGAAAAACTGCGCAGAAGACAGCAGGCAAGGCCCAGGTGAAGGACGCGGCCCCTGCGACGGATCATGCCACCGTGGGCCAGAAGGCCGCCCAGCTGATCGAAGATGCGGTCAAGCCCGTGGTCAAGGCTGTTCGTTCCCGGAAGGCCAAGGCCGCTGAGTCGGCAGCAGCAACGAACGGCAGCACGCCCGAAATGGAGCAGCCGGCGGCAACGGTGGCCTCCGCCGTCGAAAGTTTCCCGCAGCCCGAGGCCGTGGCAGTGGCCGGGGACTTCAACACCCTGCTGGGCGCCCGGGAGAATTGGGCACCGCAATACGACGAAACCCAGCTCAGCTTCGATGCCCTGGACCAGCTGTGGAAGATGACGGCCGAGCTCCCTGCGGGCTTCTACAGCTTCAAGATCGCGTTGAACCGGTCCTGGGATGAGAACTACGGCGCGTTCGGCACGTTCGACGGCCCCAACCACGAGATTCACCATTCCGGCGGCCCGCTGACCATCAGGTACGACCACCGCACGCGGGACATCACCATCAACAGTTGAGGGGTGGCTTCCATGGAGCCAGCAGACAGCGTCCGGCTGACTGCCCGCGTGTTCGGCATGGTTCAAGGCGTGGGCTTCCGCTACCAGACAGCACGCACTGCTGAGAAGCTGGGCCTGGCCGGGCTTGCGGAAAACCTTGACGACGGTTCGGTGGCTATCACGGCGGAAGGATCGGAAGATCGGGTGCTCGAACTTTTGGCCTGGCTCCGATCCGGCGATGCGCCGGGCCGGGTGGAGCGTGTTGAAGACCATCTGTCGGCAGCCCTGGGTGGCTTCCAGGGTTTCGGCTCCCGCTGAGCCCGCAGCACCGTCGCCCGCTAGGTGCTGGGGCTGAGGCCCAGGAAGGCTCCCAGTTCTTCCAGGGCCTCTGGCCGGTGCGGCATGTAGTTCGTCAATTCGGGGGAGCGGATCACGACTGCCCGCCACTGCCCCCGGGAGACGGCCACGTTAATCCGGTTGCGGTTCAACAGGAATGCGGCGCCGCGGGGTGCCTCGGCAACGGCCGAACACGCCATGGACACCAGGACCACCGGGGCCTCCTGGCCCTGGAACTTGTCTACGGTGCCCACCCGGATTTCGCTCAAGCCTGCTTTGTCCAGCGCACGGCGTATCAGCTGGACCTGCGCGTTGTAAGCGGCCACTACCAGAATGTCCTGCCCGGACAAAGCGCGCAGGGACTCACCGTCCCCCGGATTCCACTTCAGCCCCAAGTGCCGTTTGGCCTGATGGAGCACCTCCACAGCCTCCTCTTCCGAGTGCGTGGTGTTGCCAAAGTGCTGGACAAAAACGGTTTCGACGCCGGGCGGCAGCTCCTCGAGGCTGCGCCGGGAGGCCGCGGGCGCAGAACTTAGCCGCCCTTCATAGCTGAGGACTGACACGGCGCGGCATAGATCAGGATGCATCCGCCAGCTGTCGGCCAGGAAATAGCCCAGCTCTGAGGGCAGGGTAGCGTGGCCGGCCGCGAGCCAGCCCAGGGCTGATTCATCCACCGGCTCCGGATGTGAGCCCTGGGTCACCTGCGGGAGCTGCTGCGGATCGCCCAAGAGGAGCAGGCGTTTGGCCGCCCGGGATACTGCCAGCGTGTTGGCCAGGGAGAACTGCCCGGCTTCGTCGATCACCAGGAGATCCAGGGAACCGGCCGGAACATGGCGGCCCGTCATGGTCCACGCTGTTCCGCCAACCAGGCAACCTCCTGGGGAATCGATCAAGGCAGCGACGTCGGCGTCCGCAGTCCTCTGCCAGGGCACCTTGTGCTCAATGCCGGGCCTCTTCGCCACCACATCCGGATCCACGCCACCGGTATCGATGGCACGGCACATCAGGTTCTCCACTACGTTGTGCGACTGGCCCACCACGCCGATTTTCCAGCCCAAAGCCACCAGGTTGCCAATGACATGAGCGCCAACGAACGTCTTGCCGGTGCCTGGCGGGCCTTGAACGGCGAGGTAGGAGCGGTCAAGGTCCTGCAGGGATGCGGCGATCGCGGACGCGTAGTCGGCTCCGCTGTTGGTAACTGGTACTGGTGCCGGGCCGGAGAAGGTGTGGAAACGGGGCGGAACCTTACGCAGGATGTCGAGGCCGGGATGTTCCGGCAGCGACGGCACCATGGAACCCACCAGTTGTGCCAGTTCCTTCAGGGCGGCCTCGATGCTGGCCGTTGCCAGCGGTTGGTCGTCAGTGAGGGCCATGGGAACGTGATGGTAGGCCGGGACTTTTTTGCTCTCCCGCTCGGCAATGGTGACCAGCCATTTGCCCGCCTGGTCTGTGGAAGCTTCCAGGGCCGTGATGGCCGTGCCGAAACTGTAGGAACGCGCCAGTGGGTCCGAGTCGGATGCAGACATTCCAACAGGCCCCGGCGGGTCGTAGAGCCGGCACCAGGTGGACCCTGCCTTAAAGTCCGAGCCCTCGGTCATGCTGCCCAGCAGGCGCAGGGTACGGGTTCTCATCCGCTCGCCGGGTTTGGCCAACGCCCAGTCCCGGGCAACCTCCGCGGATTCCACGACAAACACGTTCCGGTGATCGGACCACCTGTCCAGCTCCGCCCCAGTCCTGTCGAAGTGCTCCCACCAGAACTGCTTGCGTTCGCGACGGTGGTACCCGGTAGCGGCGGCCACCATGGCAATGGCGCGTTCATCATCGCACCACGGACGGTCATCCGGAAGCCTGGCCAGGTACTCCCGCAACCTGATCTCCTCGGCAGTGGCGTCGGGGTCCACCTGTAGGATTCCCGCCGGAGGCGCCACTGTGACAGGAGGAACCTGCCCGGACGCCGCCTCTTCGCTCCCAACTTCTATAGCGCTCCCCACGAAGGCACCGCCGTCGTGCTTTACCTCCAGGTTCCGCAACCCCAGCAACCAGCCGCGGAGCCGAAGCGTGGAGAGACAGTCGTATTCGTTGTAGTCGGAGATCGATTCGAGGATTCGATGTGCTTCGGCGGTATCCCCGGAATCGCGTGCTGCGCAGTAGGCGGCGTAGGCCACGACGGAGGCGCCGGCGTCTTTGACGTCCCCGGAGCGCAGGTTGCTGCCCATATACAGCGGCTCGAGTTTTTTGATGGAGTACGAGGCCTCGGAGATGCGCAGGGATTGCCGGACCACGGCGTAAAGATCAACCAGCAGGCCTTGACGCAGCCACGTATCGACTGTTTCCTCGCCCGCCAGATGGGCCAGGGAGAGCTTGCGCAGGGCGGATTTTTCATAGGCGGCGTAGTGATAAACGTGCATGTCCGGGAAGCGGGCGCGGCGTTCTTCCACGTACGCCAGGAAGTCCAGGAACGTCTGGCGCTCGCCGGACAGGGAGTGCGCCCAGAACGGCTTGAAAACCGGGGGAGCGGTGCTGCCGGGCGTAGGAGCCTCGATTACGCCGAACAGGTACTCGATGCCCCACTTGCCGGTGGCTGGATCCTGCCAGAGCGGATCTCCTTCGAAGTCGAAGAAGATGTCTCCCGGGCTGGGCGGCGGGATCTGGTCCAAGGTGTTCTCCTCCAGCACCTTGAAGGCCACCTGGTGCTCCTCGCCGTCCCGGGTGAAGGTCCGGGAACCATGCGGCTGATCCAGCCCCAGCTGCATGCGGGCCTGATCCCGAAATTTGGTGAGCGGACCCGTGGCTTCTGAAGACGGCAGTTCGGCCAGCGCATCAATAGTGCCGATGCCTGCGGCCAGGAGTTTCTTGCGCTGCACCAGGGACATGCCGGCCACCATCAGCAGGTCCCGGTGAAGCCGGACCTGTTCCGCGCAGTAATCGCACCTGCCGCAGTGAACCAGCCCAGGCTGCTGCCATTGCACGACGGCACCCGTGTCCCGGTGGACGCTGGTCAGCTGGCGGAAGCGCCGGCGTCGTTCGCGGAATACGGGCAACAGGTCCGGAAGGGAGTGGTGGCTGCGGAGCCAATCAGTACCCACCCGGGTGCCCAGCACCAGGGTGACCACGGGTGATGGTTCCAGCCCCATGGCCAGCAGTTGGTCTCCGTAAGCGGCCAGCTGCAGCAGTGCCCCTACCTTGGCGTGCCGGGCCAGTTTGGTGTCCCACACTTCGTACCGGCCCGCTTCCGGGGTGCCTGCGTGCTCATTGACCAGAAAATCGGCGTAGCCCAGAAACTCGCCGTCAAAGAACGTAGCCTGGAAGACGACGTCCGCTCCGGAACGCAGTGCCTGCTCCGTTTCCGCGTGCTTTGCCAGCAGGGACTCGCGGGTGTTGGCGTCCCGGTCAATAAGGTAGACGCCTCCCGAACGCGACGGATCCCAGCGCCCGTAGCGTTCAATCAGGGAATCGAGCACCGTGTTCTCATGCTTGTCCCCGAGCCGCCCGGCGCGTTCCTGCATGGGGTCCACGGGGAATTCGGCCTTGGGGGCGCGGCCGAGCTTCTCGTCGAGGATGCGGAGCGCGCGGTACTCACAATCCGCCGCGGCCACCAGATCGCTGGCGGAAAACACCAGATCTTCCGGCCCGCCGGCGACGGCGGATTCGAGCAAAAACACAGGGCCTCCCCATCAAGAGCCTGATGCCGGATGCGCCATAAAGGCGTCATGCAGCTACTCCAAAGAATCTAGCAAGCAGCTCTGACAATGTGTGGCGGCCGCAGGTGCAAGATGCAGCGTCAGCCGTGTCCGGCTGCTCGCACCTGAGCCCGGTCGTGCTCCGCGTGTGCTCGGCGGAGCAGGTCCAGGAACTCCTGCTCGTTGCGGATCAGCCGCCGGTACTTTTCCGGCAGTGCCCGGATCTGTGCTTCCTCGCGGCACATCTTGGCGAAGATCTTGTCCCGCTCGGCCATGTCCGTTTCGTAGTTCAGGTCCAGGTAGTCGATGGCGTGCATCCTGGCAGCGGAAACGGCGTTCTTGGCCTTGCCCTTGTTGCTGAAGAGGGACGCCAGGACGGTAACCAGGAGGACGCCAAGGATGACGCTCAAGGACATTTCGGTGCTGACTTCCACCACGTTGACGTGCTCGCCGTCGTTGATGAAAGGCAGGGTGTTCTCATGCAGGGCGTGCAGGATCAGCTTGACGCCGATGAAGCCCAGAATGACGGCCAGTCCGTAGGAGAGGAAGATGAGGCGGTCCAGCAGGCCGTCAATCAGGAAAAACAGCTGACGAAGGCCCATCAGGGAGAAGGCCGTGGCGGTGAACACGATGAACACGTTCTGCGTCAGCCCGAAGATGGCGGGAATGGAATCCAGCGCAAAGAGGATGTCCGTGCCGCCGATCGCGACCATCACCAGGAGCATCGGGGTGAGGACCTTCTTGCCGTCCACTACTGTGAACAGCTTGTCGCCGTCGAAGTGATCCGACGCCGGCAGGAACTTCTTGGCCAGGCGCACCATGAGGCCTTCGGCGTCTTTGTCGTGGTCGTCCGGTTTGAGCAGGTTCCCGGCGGTCAGCAGCAGGATCAGGCCGAAAAGATAGAAGATCCAGGAGAAGCTGTTGATCAGGGCGGCGCCCAGGAAGATGAAAGCCGTGCGCGCTATCAGGGAGAACACAATGCCGAAAAGCAGCACTTTCTGCTGGTCCGCGCGCGGCACCCGGAAGCTGGACATGATGATCAGGAACACAAAGAGGTTGTCCACGGACAACGCCTTCTCCGTGACGTAACCGGCAAAGTATTCGGTGCCCATGGTGGGCCCGCCAAATACCAGCACGCCGACGCCGAAGAGCAGCGCAATGCCGACGTAAATGGCCGACCAGATGGTGGATTCCTTGAGCGTAGGCGTGTGTGCCTTGCGTACGTGGAAAAAGAAATCGAAGGCCAGCAGGCCGACGATTCCAATAATTGTCAGGGTCCAGACAAGAGGAGATACTTCCATGCTGCAGCCTTTCTTCGGAGACTTCCTCCAGCCTACCTAAGCTGGCTTGAGCAGGCCGCCGTCCACTACAGACGTCAGCGATAGCGTCTTGTAGCCCTCCTGCTCGAAAAGGACTGTGATGACACCGTCCTCGTGCCGCATCACCAGCCCCGGGCCCCACTCCTTATGGACCACGCCGGACTGCAGCGGGAACTGTTCTGCTCCCTCAGGAGAACCCTGCGCGCCAGCGGAAGCGCCGCCGTCGTTGTTATCCGCCTCCAGCGAGCGGCGGGCAGCTTCCTCCTCGCAGGAATCGCAGTTGCCGCACGGCTCCGGCAGGTCCTCGCCGAAGTAGCCCAGCAGGAACTGCCGGCGGCAGCCGTCCGTCTCCGCGTACCCGCGCATCATGGTGATCCGGGACTGGTCCACCCGCTGCCTGGCTTCGGCAAGTTCGACGGCGGCACTTACCAGGGCGGGCAGCTTTGCCTTGGAGATGAGCTTGACTCCGCGCTTCCCGCTCTTGAGCGCGCCGATCTCCGAAAGCTGGTTCAGCAGCCCCGTGATGCGACGGGCCGGAAAACCGGTGGTGGTGGCCAGCGAAGCCTTGGAGACCGGGCCATCAGCGTGGTGGAGCACCTCCAGCACGGCCAGCAGCGATTTTTCGTTCGGCTTGTGGGTGCCGAAAAACTTCCGCAGGCCCAGGTCCTCCGGGCGGTAGTGGAGTACCGCGGAGGCAGGGCTGCTGTCGCGGCCGGACCGCCCGACCTCCTGGTAGTAGGCATCCAGCGACTCCGGGATATCCGCGTGGACTACGAAGCGCACGTCCGGCTTGTCGATCCCCATGCCGAATGCCGTGGTGGCAACCACAACGTCCAGCGCACCGTCCATGAAGTCGCCGTGGATGCGCTCGCGGTCAGCCGCCTTCCGGCCTGCATGGTAGGCGTCCGTGCGCAGTCCTTTGTCCGCGAGGCTGGCCGCATACTGCTCTGTGTCCTTGCGGGTGGCGGCGTATAGCAAGCCGCTGCCGGCCTTCTTTCCAGCCGTTCCGCCCTGGGCCAGTTCCGTCACGTGTTCCACCACTGCCCGGATCTTCGCCTTGTCGGCTTCATGGCGGACCACTTCCAGCCGGATGTTTGGCCGGTCGAAGCCCTTGACCAGTACCAGCGGGTCCCGCATGCCAAGCCGTCCCGCGATTTCCTCCCGGACCGGAGGTGAGGCTGTTGCGGTGAGCGCGGCCACGGGAGGGTTGCCCAACCGCTCGCGGACGTTGCCCAGTGTGAGGTAGTCCGGACGGAAATCGTGGCCCCACGAGGAGACGCAATGGGCCTCATCCACCACGAGCAGTGCAATATCCAAGCCGGATAGACGCTCCACTGTTTCCGGTTTGGCCAACTGCTCCGGCGCCAGGAACAGAAAGGCAGCCACCCCGTCCTCCACGGCCTTCCACGCCGCCGCCACCTCCGAATCGCTGCGGGAGGAATTGACGGCGACGGCGGCATCTTGGCCAAGGTCCTGCGCCAACCAGTCCAGCTGGTCCTCCTGCAGGGAGATGAGGGGTGAAACCACGACGGCGGGGCGTTGCGTTTGCTGGTGGAGGCGCAGCGCGGCCACCTGGTAGATCGCGGATTTGCCGTAGCCGGTGGGCATGACGGCCAGCACGTCGCGTCCGTCAGCCAGCGCCGCCATGCCGGCGAGCTGGCCGTCGCGTAGCTCGGGGAGTTTGAAAAAGGAAGCGGCGAGGGCGGCAAGGGCCTGGTTCTGGGACATTGTTACGGCTCCGCAAGGATCGTTCTGGCGGCCGGTGGCTTCAGCCGTGATGACCAGCCTAGCGCGGGGCGGGTCCTGTCCGCCTACCGCACCCGGAGGAAGGGATGAGGCAAACTGGCAGGGAACACCTACCGAAGGAGAGCTATGGGCGAGATCACTGTTAGCCACAATCCAGCACGCCAGCGTTTTGAACTGCTCGACGGCGGCAAGGTCATCGGGAAGGCCGCTTACCGGGAGTACGCACACAACGGCTCGCCGCAGCGGATTTTTTACCACACCGTGGTCAACGACGAATACGGCGGGCAGGGCCTTGGCGTCACCCTCGCCAGGGGAGCGCTTGACGCAACAGTGAGTGACGGCGTCGGGATTGTTCCGGTGTGCCCGTTCATCAAGAAGTTCGTGGGCAGGCACCATGAGTACGCCGCCTCTTTGGCTGCCGTGACCCCGGACCACCTGCAGTTCCTGGAGTCCGCCCTGCACAGCGCCTGACCCACCCCATGGCGCAGCCGCACCTTTCCAGTCCTTCAGCGGAAGGTGCGGCTGGACCGTGGCTACTCCCTGCCGAGCCCAGCCGTTGAGATCTTGTCGCCGGTTATGCCGTTGAGCGCGGCAAGATCGAAGATGCCGTTGATGTCGGCCTGCTTGGTGGTACCCGCCGCCACGCCGTCATCCAGAAGCTTCTGGTAGGTTCCGGCCAGCGGATCCACGGTGAACACGATGTTCTTCAGGGAGCGGTCGATCACGTCCGCCTTCAGCTCTGCCCCCGCAGCTTCCTTCAGGGCAGCGTTAAGGACAGAAGCCTTTTCGTCGTTGGCTGTCTTGTTCAGCCACTCCACCGACTTCACATGGCCCTTCAGCAGTGCCTTCACGGTGTCCGGATGGTCTGTGGCGAATTTCTTGCTCACGATCAGGATGGTGGTGGGGAACTCACCTGGCTTGCCGGACAGTGAGCCGTCCCACAGGTCCTTCTCATCCACCAGCACCTTCGCCCCGGCGGTCAACACCAGTCGGGAGGCCCACGGCTCAGGCAACCATGCTCCGTCCAGTTTTCCGTCCTGGAACAGCTTCAGCGTTTGTGCGTTTTCGGTGGGGTTGATGGCGACATCGCCGCTGCCGTTCACGTTGGTTTTGTAGCCCTGGGATGCCAGCCAGGCGCGGAGGGCAACGTCCTGCGTGCCGCCCAGCTGCGGGGAGGCAAGGGTCTTGCCTTTGAGGTCGGCGGCGGAGTTGATCTCCGGCTTCACCACCAGCTGTGCCCCGCCGGCGGCAGCACCGGCGATGATGTTCAAGGACTCGCCGCCGCTTTTAACGAATGAGTTGATTGCCGGGTTGGGGCCGATGTACGTGGCGTCGATCGCCCCGGCGTTAAGCGCCTCGATGGCGGCTGGGCCGGCGTTGAACACTTGGGTGGTGAGCTTGGTGCCGCTCAACTCCTCAGCGATGTAGCCTTGGCTGACGCCCACCAGGGCGGGGGCGTGGGTGATGTTGCCAAAGTAGCCAAGCCTCAGTTCCGTTGCCGTATTCCTGGCGGGCGCGGCGTCCTGGGCTGTAGCCGGGGTGCCACCGCTGTTGACGGCGTAGGCCACTGCAGCGCCGCCGCCTACCAGAGCGATGACTGCCGCTGCAATGCCGATCTTCAGGCCGAAGGGGCGTTTTGGAGTAGCGGACTGGCCGGCGACTATGCGGGTGGACCCCTGCGTGTTTTCTTGACTCTTGTTCGAGGGTTCTGACATGAGGATTTCCTTTGCCGGGCGGATGTTGAGACGAGATTACGGAGGCCCAAGGGGCGCCACAACCGATCCGGTAGCAGGCGTTCACAGGACGTAGCGAATGCTTAACAGGCGGTAGCGCAGAGTCAAGGTACGTCGCGGAAAGCAACAAAACGGCTCGCCCATCCGACTGCTTGAAGACCCGGGGGTAACCCGATTTTTGTGCGCTACGTCCTGCGTTGCTGGGCGGCCCCAGCAATTGCTGGCGGTTGCACGGCAGCACTGCTTGATGCACTATCCAGGACACGATCGAGGGCTTCCCGTCCTGCGGGTCCCCATGTCGGCTTGCCACCCGGAAGGCCCCGGTCACCGTTCTGACCCATCAGCATGAGGAACAGGCTCTTCAGCGCAGCCAGTCCGCGGGCCCGCCGGATTGTCGCCTCGTCTGCATTCGCGTACACGTCAAAAAACCGTGAGGCGGCACCGGCAGGAAGGACCACCCACGCCGCTGCCAGGTCCCATGCAGGATCACCGGCGAACAGGTCACCAAAGTCGATAACACCCGAAAGAGTGCCGTCCGTGACGACGACGTTCGCGGGATGAAGATCACCATGCACCCACACGGACGGGCCCTCCCACTCTGGCGCCGTAACGGCATCCGCCCAGACGGCCCGGACGTCATCGGCGATACCGCTGGGAGCAACGGCTCGAAGGAAGTGGTTAAAGCTCTCGGTGCACCTCTTCGGGTGAGCACCGCGGTCCGAACTGGTCGGCGCTTCTACGGGCGCTTCGACATGGAGCGCTCTGAGGAAGCCTGCAAGGTTCTCGGCCGAGTGGTTCCCGCGGTTGATCCTGGTGTAATCCAGCGGCTCACCGGGAACCCACGTCATGACAGTCCAGGGCTGCGGGAAGAGCGCGGACGGTACGCCGAGCCGTACAGGAACCGGAACCGGAAGCGGCAGGCGCGGAGCCAGAATGGGCAGCCATCGGCGCTCTTTGACTTGGAGGTCCGGGGCACGTTCCGAACGTGGCATACGCACAGCCAACTTGCCCCCAAGGCGCCACTGCTGGTTATCCCACCCACCCGTTACTTCACGGATGGCCAGCCCAGCAAGGTCCGGATGCTGCTCCTGCAGCAGGGTATGGACCAGGTCCGCTGTGATCGTAATTTCGGGCTTGATCATACGAGGCACGGTACTACGCCACCTCTCAGCGTTTGCCGCGGACGAATCCATCCTGAACTTAGCCACCGGACAAGTCGAGCACCTCTCGTGCAAGTGAAACGAGAGACGCGGTCTCCCAAGCCGGACCCTCAGCCCAGGTGCGTATACGGGTCGCGAGGCCACTGTCGTTGAAAAGGAGGCGACGGATTCTCCACTTACCGCCGCCAAGCCAACTGCCGCCCTCGAGCAGGAGCAGATCGGCCGCGTCGCGGAAAAGGTCTGATGCCAGGGCGAAGGTTTCGGCGCCGTTCCGGCTACCTACTACGTCGTCAATAAGGGCACTCAGGTTGTAACGGCGAAGATCACGTTCGTCATCGGTCAAGGGCCTTGGGCCCTGGGCCATGTGTTCTTGTGCCCGCAGTTGCCATTGCTCCCCGACGCCGTTGTCGGTGAGGAGGATCCCCTTGGTTGGGTTCCCGGTAAGGAGTCCAGTGTTTGTGTGAGTTTTGTGTCCGAGAATGGGCACAGGAGGAAATTCACGAATCATGGCACGCAGACACACCCCTGAGCAGGTCATCGCCAAGGTCCGGTAGGGCCAGAAGATGCTCAAGGAGGGCCGCCCGATGGTCGAGGTTATCAAGGAGCTCCAGGTCACCGAGGCGACCTGGTACCGATGGCTGAACCAGTACGGGTCGGAGAAGAACGCCGAGGCGTCCAAGCGGACCAAGGAGTTGGAGAAGGAGAACGCCCGGCTTAAGCGGCTGTTGGCGGAGAAGGAACTGGCCATCGACATCCTGAACGAGGTGGCGAAGGGAAAATTCTGAGCCCCGAACCCCGCCGCCGTGCCGTGCGCATGGCGGTGGAGAAGTTCGGGGCATCCGAACGCTTCGCCTGCAAGGTCTTGGGGCAGAACCGGTCGGCGTTCCGCAAAAAGAAGCCCGACATGGGCTTCGAAGAGGCGCAGCTCCGCTCGGAGCTGCGTGCCACCGCAGTGAAGCACCCGGCGTGGGGCTGGCGGAAGGCCCGCTGGCACTTGCTGGCCCAGCCGGCGTGGGACGGGGCGGCGCTGAACCGGAAGCGCATCCGCAGGCTCTGGCGCGACGAAGGTCTGACCTGCAAGCCGCGGGCCCGGAAGAAGCGCCGCACCGGCCCCGGTGCCGGAGAACAGAAACGCCTGACGGCCGAGTATCCGATGCATGTGGTCAGCTTCGACTTCCAGTCCGACGTGACCTCCTGCGGCCGGCATATCCGGTTTTTCAACGTCATCGACGAATACACCCGAACAGCGCTGGCGGTTATCCCGCGGAGGTCGTTCAAGGCCACAGACGTGGTCGCGGTGCTGGAGAACATCATCGCCGAAACCGGCACCGCACCGACCTACATCCGCTGCGACAACGGGCCGGAATTCACCGCCACGGCGCTTATCAAGTGGTGCAACACCGCCGGCGTCGATACCGCATTCATCGACCCCGGATCACCCTGGCAGAACGGCTTCATCGAATCCTTTAACGCCCAATTCAGAAGGGAGCAACTCGCCGGAGAAATCATGGACACCATGGCCGAAGCGAAGTATTTGGCCGACGAATGGAAAGCTATCTACAATCATGAACGGCCCCACGGATCCCTGGACGGCATGACGCCGAAACGCTACTGGGACAACTGGACCGAGCAAAACCAATTAGCTATCGCATAGACACTGGACTGCTAACGGGGGCCAACCAATAGGGCCTCATTGATTTGGTTAGATTCTGGGCTTGCCAATACGAACTACTGACCACGCTCAGCGCATGTCCCGACCTGAATGATGCCAAGATCGAATGAGCAGTGCTCAGTGTGGGTGCGACGAGGCTGAGCATCGTTATTTGACTTCATCGCTGTCGCTGCTTCGAGCCTAAGGTGTGGCCAACCCCAATTGCCCACTTCTCCATCGACCGTGCACCACCCGTAGCCGCACCCTTCGGAGCTGCTTCGCATCTGCTCAATAAATGCGGACATTGACGAACATGTTGCGGATCCGAAGATTGAGAGTGTCTGATTCGCGCAAACTGAGTTGTAGCTCGCCACGTGAGCGTTGAGGCAATAGAGGTAGTCGTCCCCGGGCTCACAGATCCGTTCGGCTGTTTCAAATACGTTGAATGCGCCCGTTGGCTGCATACTCTGTGTAGCGGCGCGAGCCTCTTGATCGACAATTTCGACATCGTAACTATTTGTTGCTCCAACGACCAGGAATGACAGGGTCGCAACCACTACGAGTGGTAACCAGATCCACTTCCTAAAGTCGTGCCATGTCTTTGCGAACTTCCACATAAGCAGGCCGCCAATTAGAGCTACAAGCCCACCGCTAGACCAAGTTTGAGTCCCAGGTGCTAGCTCGAGTCCGGCCATCGATACTGCAGCGAGTTGACTGGCAGTTGCGACCGCACCTACCAGGAAAACGGTTGACCAGCCGCTCCCTAAGCCTGGGAACCAGCTTGGTCCGAGCAGTCCCTTCTCGGAAGGGTTCTCTACTCCTGAATCTGTGCTCATGCCGTCTGCTTACCTAGATCGGCACATCGCTGCATGGCCCAGTCTTCGAACTGCCTGTCGGCTTCTTCGAGCATTCGAGTACTCAATTCATTAAGGACCCGCACTCCCCGAGCAGTCTGCACTTTCACGCCCCATGGGGTAGCTGAGCCATGCGCAAACATGTGACGAAGCACTCTCCCAAAGAAGAGAATGTCATCCGTTGAGTGCATTCCGGAAAAGCTAGTCCGTGAGGTGTTCTCGTCGGAGCTAATGGAATCCAGGTCAAGAACTTCCCTGAGACTCTCGGCCAAATCCATATCTTGAAGTGGCTTGCCTCGCAGGGCTGGAATTATGTGGATTAGTTGGTCCACCGCGGAGTACGAGAGAGTAACCCGAAGGAGAGCTTCGTAGCCAGCGGTGGTCCGCGAATCACGCTTCCCGCTAAGGGTCAGGCTCTCAAAATCCCGTGCAAATGCCCAGCGCGCATGGAACCGTGTCACTCGTTGTCGCTCGGCGCACTTGGGGTCCGAGGCGGTTGCCTTAATGTAGTCCGCATAGCCAGGAAGCTGATAGGGCATTGGTACTTCAACTGGAGTAGCACCGATCAATTGACCACGCATCGTCCCCCATTGAAGTTCTCGTTCAGTTCCTTGATGTCGATGCTATCGAATTCCAATGCCGGGATAGGACGGGCACGTCGAGGCGGCGTGTCCCGTCGGCCTGGTTGGGTCCGCGGGTAGAAGTCCAGTGTTTGTGTGAGTTTCGTGTCCGAGAATGGACACAGGAGGAAATCCACGAATCATGGCACGCAGACACACCCCGAGCAGGTCATCGCGAAGGCGCTGAACAGGAAGCGGGTGTGCCGGCTCTGGCGCGAGGAGGGCCTGGTCTGTAAACCCAGGGAGCGGAAGAAGCGACGCACAGGGCCCGGCGCCGGGGAACAGAAACGCCTCACAGCCGAGTACCCGATGCACGTGGTCAGCTTCGACTTCCAATCCGACGTGACCTCCTGTGGCCGGCACATCCGGTTCTTCAACGTCATCGACGAATACACCCGAACAGCGCTGGCCATCATCCCGAGGCGGTCGTTCAAGGCCTCGTACGTAGTCGCGGTGCTGGAGAACATTATCGCCGAAACCGGCACCGCTCCGACCTATCTCCGTTGTGACAACGGGCCAGAATTCACCGCCACGGCCCTCATCAAGTGGTGCAACACCGCAGGCGTGGACACTGCGTTCATCGACCCCGGCTCGCCCTGGCAGAACGGCTTCATCGAATCCTTTAACGCCCAGTTCAGAAGGGAGCAACTCTCCGGAGAAATCATGGACACTATGGCCGAAGCTAAGTATTTGGCCGAGGAATGGAAAGCTATCTACAATCATGAACGGCCCCACGGATCCCTGGACGGCATGACGCCGAAACGCTACTGGGAAACCTGGACGCAAGAAAACCAATTGGCTATCGCATAGGCGCTGGACTGCTAACGGGGGCCCAACCACCCTGAGCGCACAGATCAGCGATAACTGGCCGTCTTTCTGTCGCTTCCTGGCGATACCAGAACTCAAGACTCTCGGGCGTGTGCACAAATGCCTCAACGAGCCACTCCCTGAAACGGGTTGTGGCGGCATAGTTCGAATATCCGCTGGGGTATAGAAGTGCGATGTCGAGATCTGAAGTCGATGTGGCGGTGCCCGCTGCAGCGCTTCCGCCGAGAATGGACGCTGAGGCAGCAGGATGGTGCTCTTCGACATATGCCCGGGCGACCTCAATAACACCAGAGGACGCCGGAAGCAGTGGGTTATCGCTAGAGGGCACGGTCACGTCTCCAAGTGTGCCAGCCCGACGTCGAGCGGACGGGGAAGGCCTAGACGGGAGCGGATAGGGCCAATATCGGAAAACAGGGTGTACGTGGGAGGAACGGTAGTCGGGCTTAGCTCGACACGTTTCTAGACTGTTGTAATGAATTCCAATTTTAGAGTCGTGCTCGACGCGGACCTGTCCCGGATCGATCTCGACATAGTGCACCACTGGCTGTCGTCGGATGCCCACTGGGCACACGGACGTGACCGTCAGACGGTACAACAGGCAGCGGAAGGGTCGCTCAACTTCGGCGTATTCGATTCCGAAGGCACCTTGTGTGGTTACGCACGAGTTGTGACGGATCGTGCGACGTTCGCGTGGATATGCGACGTATACGTCGATCGGGAGTACCGCGGCAAGGGAATAGGACTTCTCCTGTCTCGCGGCGTCGTCGACGTCTTGGCGCCGCTAGGCCTCAAGCGTGTCATGCTATCGACACCTGACGCTCATGGTCTTTACGAGCAGGTCGGCTTTGTGCCGTTCCCAGACCCCGAGAAGCTGATGCTTCTCAACGCAGCGCGCTGAGGGACTTCACTGCGGCCTGCGGTGCGATTACTTAGCGCTGTGAAAATGCCCTGGAAAGGCTGGCGGTTTCCCGGCCTTCTGGCCCGAATGCGACAGACTGGACCCGTGAGCACACGACCCCGTCCCGGCCTGGCTGTCCTGGCGCTCAGCCTTGGCACCGCGCTGAACCCGTTGAACTCGTCGATGTTCGCGGTGGCACTGGTGGTGCTGCGGGCGGATTTCGGGCTCGACGTCGCCGCCGTCACCTGGGTGATCACCGCCTTCTACCTCGCTTCCGCTGCGGGCCAACCGCTGATGGGCCGCCTTGCGGACAGGTTCGGCCCGCAGCGCCTCTTCAGCTGCATCGTCCTGGTCATACTGAGTTGTGCCGTGGCGCCCTTCTCGCCAAACTTTTTCCTGCTCTGCACGGCCCGTGTGGTGATGGCACTCGGAACGGCGACGGCGTTTCCCAGTGCGGTGGTGATGGTAGCCGAGCTGAGCCGGCTGGCAGGCTCCCGCTCCACCCGTCCGCTGGGCCGGATCCAGATGGCAAACACGTCGGCAGCTGCGGTGGGTCCTGTCGTCGGCGGCATTTTGGTCAGCCTGGTGGGCTGGCAGGCGCTGTTCGCCATCAACGTTCCGCTGGCGATCATCGCCTTGATACTGGTCAGGCGGGTGGCGCCACCCGACGCGCAAAGGGAGACCGGGAAGCTGTCTGCATTGGTGCGGGACTCGGATATTCCGGGGATCCTCGGGTTTGTGGGCTCGCTGCTGCTGGCCATGATGGCAATGCTGGATGTCCTTCCCGGCTACCGCTGGGGGCTGCTGGCGGGGTCGGTGGTGCTGGCCGCCCTGTTCGCCTGGCGTGAGCTGGCGTTCAGTCCGCCGTTCCTGGACCTGCGCTTGCTGGGCAGGAACCGCCCGCTGCTGCTGGTGTATGTCCTGTTCGCCGTGTTCAGCGGGGTCTACTACTTTGCCTTTTTTGGCCTGCCGCAACTGCTGCAGGAGGCAGGCGGTTTCGATCCCGCCGTCGTGGGTTTCTTTATGCTTCCGCTGGCCGCGGCATCTGTGGTGGTCACGCCGCTGGCGGTGCGCATGATCGACCGCTTTGGCGTGCGGCCCGTGCTGCTGACCGGTGTGTTGGGGCTGGGGCTGGCATCCGCTGCGCTGGCCCTGCTGACTGTTTCCTTCTGGCCCCCGTTGGTGCTGCTCCTCACTGCCCTCACCGGCATCCCGTATGGGGTGGTGAGCGCTGCATCGAACCAGGGGCTCTTTGTGTCGGCCCGGCCTGAGGACAGGGGAGTGGCCGCCGGAATTTTCCAGACCTGCCGCTATGTTGGCGCGATCGGGGCCACGGTGCTGGTGGGCGTGCTCTTTGGCTCGGGCGTAAGTCAGCCCAACTGGGGGCTCATGGTATTGGTCATGCTGGGGCTGAGTTGCGTGGTATTTGTGCTGGCGCTGTTCTGGCGGGGCCGCGAGGCGTAGCGGCATCCTGACACCAGGACCAAGCAGAAACCCCACCCGGGAGTTGCCAAGGTGGGGTTTCCGTGCGATGCGGGCTAGATGGCGGCGTTGCTCGGACGCCCCCAGGGACCGGTGATGGCCAGGGTGAAGCCGGGGGACTGGATGTTGACGAACAGCGTGTTGCCGTCGGCGCTGAAGGCGGGGCCGCAGAATTCGCTGTTGTTGTATTCGTTGCGGGCCAGCGGGTAGGCCTTGCCCTGGGAGGTGACGCCCACCAGGTGGCTGATGCCGCTGCCGTCTTCAGCCAGGATCAGGCCGCCGTGGGTTGAGACCGTGATGTTGTCAGGACCGTCAAAGTTGTTGGTGTCAACGGACGGATCCGGGTTGACCCCAAAGATGGTCTTGAGCGTGATGCTTTCGGTGGCGGGATCATAGAACCACACCTGGCCGTCATGCTCGTTGACGCTGCCGTCGGTGAGGCGGGCAAAGCTGCTCACGAAGAACACGCCGCCGTCGGCCCACCACTGGCCTTCAAGCTTGCGGCCGCGGGTCACCTGATCGTTGGTGAACTGCTTGCGGACAGAAACTTCGCGGGCATCGCGGTCCGGAACATCGACCCACTGGACCTTCAGCCGGGTTCCCACCTGGGTGGCTTCGGAGAGGTCGGCGATGTGCTGGCTGCCGCGGAAGCAGGTCATTGCCTGCAAGTGACCGGCAGTGTCGCCACCGGTGGACAGGGCCAGTTCGCGCAGTTTGCCCTTGCCGGCCACAAAGCCCTGCGGCGGCGTCCAGCGGAGGTACAGGCCGTTGGGGTTTCCGGCATCTTCTGTGAGGTACACGGCGTTGGTGGCGGGGTCCACGGCCACTGCCTCGTGGGAGTAACGGCCCATGTACTTCAGGGGCACGGCGCTCTTGCCGATGTTGGCTTCGCGGCTCACCGGGTCAACTTCGAAAACGTAGCCGTGGTCCTTGGTGTTGCGGCCCTGGCCGGCGCGGCGTTCGGTCTCCTCGCAGGTAAGCCAGGTGCCCCAGGGGGTGATGCCGCCGGCGCAGTTGTTGTCCGTTCCGGCCAGCGAAGTGTACTGACGCAGGCGGTTGCCGGCCTTGTCCACGACGATTGTTGAGGTTCCGCCGATGGCTCCGGGATCGTACGTGAGGCCCTCGATGGCGGGAACCTTGAAAGGCTCGCTGCCACTGTTTTCGTGGTTGGCCACCAGGATCGAGGTGCCATTGCCGCCGTCGAAGACACCCATGCCGTCCGGGTCGCTGGGGTGCATGCCGTCTTCGGTGGGGGTCTGCCCGGAACGGGCGATCAGCGTGTAGGAGAAGCCTTCGGGCAGGGCGAGGAGACCCTTGGGGTCTGAAACCAAGGGGCCGTAACCGGTGGCGGTGGGAGTTGCGGCGGAGGCGGGGCGGACAAAGGCGTCAAGCGCGCCGGCACCGGCGAAGGCAAAACCCAGGCCAGTGGCCGCGGTGCCACCCAAAAAGCCTCGACGGGAAACGGAACTGGTCATGGGGATGCCTCCAGGCTGTGCAGATCGCACGGTTGGTGAAACTAACCCTGTGAGTCTTTCCTTCGACGGTGATCAGCACCGGTCCTGCGGGTGGACAGCGGATGAACTGTCCGACGGCGGAGTCCCGGGACGAGCGGGCGCCGAAAGTTCAGGTGGCGGCATCGGCGGCCAGGATCTGTTCGCGCAGGATGTCCGCGTGGCCGCAGTGCTGCGCCAGTTCGCGCAGGACGTGAAGATACACCCAACGCAGCGGGAGCGGGCCGCGACGGTTGCCCTGAACGGCGTCGTCCAACCCCAGCGAAGACGCGGCAGCGAGCGAAGCCGAGCAGGCTTCCCGGTGGGCCTGTTGAACGCTGGCGATGGTGTCGCCGTCGTCAAGAATGAACGATTCATCCGGTGATGCAGGGATCCCGATTTCAGCTCGTGTCCGGGAAGTGATCGCTTCGTCGAACCACACCCTCTCCACAAACGCGGCGTGCTTGACCAGGCCCAGCAGGGTGGTCCGGGACGGCACCAGGGAGCGGCGGGCCTGCTCCTCGGTCAGCCCGTCCAGGCAGCTGTTGAGCATGCTGCGGTGCTGGCCGAGGAACGCCTCGAACTGGGCGCGGATGGGGTCGTGAATGACGTCGTCAACTGGGACTGCGGGCAGGTGTGCAGGCAGTGGTGCTGAAGGGGACGGCATCCGTGCAGTATCTCGCGGCCGGAAGGTGCTGGCAATGACGGAAGCCTGTACCCGGATGGGCGGGTGTGGATAGTCTCGGATCAGGGCGGATTACTTCCGCCTGCAGAGCCCACCATGGAGCAAGGGATGCGTGGAGGAGTGGCTGCTGAAGGAGAAGGAGAACGACGGCGGCGACATCCTGGTGTTCGCCTGCCGCATCATGTGGAACGGGCTGCTTGTGATGCGCTCAGCACTGGAAGAATGACCGGGGTGTCATGACTGCGAACAAGTATCCGGATTCGGGCGGCCCGCGGGGACGGAGGCCCAGATTGCTGCGCTTACGGCTGCGCCTGCTTATAGGCGTAGCTGTCGCTGTCTTCGCCGCCTCACTGGCCTTCATTCTCGCCTATGCGACTCCGCTACCGCCGGTGGTGTGCATCCTGATAGCGCTGGTTCTCGCCGGAGCCCAAAGTTTACACCCTCCGATACAACCTGTTCCTCGGCGATGACACAGCTGACACCGGCGATGACACCGCTGACTAGGGGAACAGGCGCTAGTCGTGCCCGCCTGGTGGTTCGGCTGCCCGCAGGGCTGGCAGCCGAACCTTGCTAAGCCTGTGCCAGAGCCGTGTCCGGTGCCGGTTTGAGCCGCACCGGTTCCGGCCTGGCCGCCGTGCTCCCGATTCGCAGTACAGTTCCGGTACGGGCCGACTCAAGCACCGACTCCATCACGTCCAGCACGTGGAACGCGAGCTCGCCGCCCGCGCGCGGCTCGGAGCCCGCGGGGGTTGCCGCGAGGTCCGCTATGCCGAAGCCCCGGCCCGAATCCACGTAGCCGGCAGAGACCGGAAGGGTTTCCCAGTCGTCGGCGCCGAGGGCAAACAGCTCAACAGAGCCATCGAAGCGGTTCGGATCCGGGACAACCAGCGAACCGAGCTCGCCGTGGATTTCAATGTTGGAGGCTTTAGTGTTGACGGCGTCGAAGCTCATCACCAGCGTTGACAGGGCACCGTCGGCATGGGCCAGGATCCCGGTGACGTGGGAGTCGAACTGCACCGGGATGACCTCTCCCTGGCGCGGCCCGGACCCGATGATGCGCTCGCTGCGGGTGTGGCTGGCCATTCCGGTGACCGAGACTACCGGGCCCAGCAGGGTGACCAGGGCGCTCACGTAGTAGGGGCCCATGTCCAGCAACGGACCGCCGCCGGGCTGGTAGTAGAAGTCAGGGTTGGGATGCCAGCGTTCGTGCCCGGGCGTGACCATGGTGGCGGTCGCGGAGATCGGCGACCCTATCAGACCGTCGTCGATGGCCTTGCGCGCGGTCTGGATGCCCGTGCCAAGAACCGTGTCCGGAGCGCAGCCGACCTGCACGCCCGCAGCGGCCGCCGCGGAAAGCACCTCGCGCGCTTCAGCCGTGGTGGCCGCCAGTGGCTTTTCCCCGTAGACGCTCTTGCCCGCGGCAATTGCTTTGCGCGCCACCTCCGCATGCGCGGCCGGGATGGTCAGGTTCAGGACTAGCTCCACCTCGGGATCGGCGATGAGTTCGTCAACGCCCAGTGCCCGGACGCCGTCGTAGTCATCAGCAACAGCCTGCGCGCGCGCCGGATCCAGGTCCGCCACGGCCACCAGTTCCAAAGCGTCCAGACGCCGGAAGTTGGCCAGGTACTGGGCAATGATGGCGCCGCATCCGACGATTCCAACTTTCAACGGCTTGCCCACAGCAGGCCCCTTTCGATGATGGTGCGGACGTTGCTGTCCTCGAGCACGTCCATGTTATGGCCTGGCGTTGAAACGAAGATCCGGCCCTTGCCCCACTGCCGGGTCCAGATGGCCGGCGAGGTAACTTCACGGTTCCAGGGGTCCCATTCACGGACTTTTTGGGTTGTAGTGGCCAGCACATCGATGTAGTCGTCAGCCAGCACCCAGTACTGCTCGGTGACCAGATCGAAGTCGCCGATGCCCTGGGTGATGGGGTGCTTCTCAGCGGCGGGAAGCATGTTGACTGTGTAGGGAACGTAGTTATCCGGCTGCCCGCCGGTGCGCTCGTCCGGGTGCTTGCCGGGGTGGCAGGCAAACTGCCCGCCGATCAGGTGGAGATAATCGGCAGTGTTCCGGTAGGAATCCGCGATCCCGCCATGCCAGCCAGCCAGCCCCGTGCCATGTTCGACGGCGGTGCGGAGCCCCTCGAACTCGTCCTTTTCGATGGTTGACATGGTCATGCATTGCATAATGAGGTTTACGTCCGCCATGTATCCGGCGTCGGCGTAGATCTTGGGGGATTCCTCTACCCGGACGTCGTAGCCGTTGTTCTTGAGGAACGGAATGAACGAGTCGGTTGCTTCCACCGGCTGATGTCCGTCCCATCCGCCGCGGACCACGAGCGCTGCCTTGTTCTCTGTCATGGTTTTCCTTTATTTCAGTGGCTTGAAAATGCTGCATCAAATGCGGCGGCAGGCGGGGCGATGGCCGCGAGTTCCCGGACCATGGCCAGGGCCTGGGGAGCGCCGACCATCCGGTCCATGCCGGCGTCTTCCCATTCCACGCTGGTGGGCCCCGAATAACCGATCGCATTGAGGGTGCGGAAGATGGGCTCCCACTTCACGTCGCCATGTCCGGCAGTGACAAAGTCCCAGCCGCGGCGTGGGTCCGCCCACGGCAGATGTGAGCCGAGCCTGCCGTTGCGCCCGTCCAATTGCCGGACTGATTCCTTGACGTGGACATGGAAGATTTTGGACGCGAAGTCCTGGAGGAACATCACCGGGTCCAGGTCCTGCCAAATGAAATGGGAGGGATCGAAGTTCAGGCCGAAGCTTTCCCTGTGACCCATCGCTTCCAATGTCCGCTTGGTAGTCCAGTAGTCGTAGGCGATCTCGGAAGGGTGGACTTCCAGGGCAAAGCGAACGCCCTCCTCGTCAAAGGTGTCCATGATGGGGCTCCAGCGGTCCGCGAAGTCCTGGTAGCCGCGTTCGATCATTGCGGGGGAGGCCGGCGGGAACATTGCCACGGCCTTCCAGATCGAGGACCCGGTAAACCCCGTGACGGTTGTGACGCCCAGCCGAGCGGCAGCCCTGGCCGTGTCCTTCATGACCTCGGCGGCGCGGCCGCGCACTCCCTCCGGGTCGCCGTCGCCCCATACCTCGGGGGACAGGATGCCCTGGTGGCGTTCGTCGATGGGGTCATCGCACACAGCCTGGCCGGTGAGGTGATTGGCGATGGCAAAGACCTGGAGGTTGTGCTTTTCCAGGATCTCCAGCCGGCCTTTGACATATTCGTCGTCTTCAGCGGCCCGGCGGGGATCCAGATGGTCACCCCAGCAGGCGATTTCGAGGCCATCGAATCCCCACTCCCCGGCAAGTCGGGCAACTTCTTCGAACGGTAGATCTGCCCACTGTCCGGTGAACAGCGTGATGGGCCGAGCCATGTCAGACCACCTGCCAGCGGCTGGAATCGGCGGCGCTGGATTCGACGGCGGTCAGCACCCGCTGTACCTGCAGGGCCTCGGCGAACGAGGGCTCCGGCTGCCGGTTCTCCGCGAGGGCGTTCACCAGGTCCACCACCTGGTGGGTGAAGCCATGCTCGTATCCGAGGCCGTGGCCGGTGGGCCACCAGTTCCCTACGTATGGATGCTCGGGTTCGGTGACGAAAACCCGCCGGAACCCGGCATCAGGTGAGTCCTCGGCGTCGTAAATGGAAAGGACGTTCATGTCCTCAAAATCGAACGCCAGTGATCCCTTGGTGCCGTTGATTTCCAGCCGCATGGCGTTCTTGCGGCCCAGGGCGTAGCGGGTGGCTTCGAAGACGCCGATGGGGCCACCTTCAAAGCGGGCACTGAAGATTGCGGCATCGTCTACGGTCACGGCACCACGCGGTGTTGCATCACTGAGGTCGCCGTGACCACCCAGACCTACCCTGTCACCGGCCAGCGGCCGTTCCTTGACGAAGGTTTCCAACAGGGCTGAAACGCCGGTAATCTTCTGGCCCGTGATCCACTGGGCGGCGTCGATGCTGTGTGCGCCGATGTCGCCGAGGGAGCCCGATCCGGACTTGGACCTGTCCAGGCGCCAGGTCATGGGCGCATTTTCGTCGCTGAGCCAGTCCTGGAGGTATTGGGCCCGGACGTGGCGGATTGTTCCCACCCTGCCCTCCTGGACCAGGCGTTTGGCCAACGCCAGTGCCGGGGTGCGGCGGTAGCTGAACCCGCACATGGCAAATACTCCGCGCTCCGCTGCGGCTTCCGCGGCGTCCGTCATGCGTTCCGCCTCTGCCACCGAGTTGGCCAGCGGCTTCTCACACAAGACGTGCTTCCCAGCCTCCAGGGCCGCGATGGCGATCTCGGCGTGGGTGTTGCCGGGCGTGCAGATGTCGATCAGGTCGATGTCGTCCCGGTCGATCAGTTGCCGCCAGTCCATCTCGGTGGAGGCCCAGCCGAGCTTGCGGGCAGCTGCCTGCACGCCGTCGGCGTCCCGGCCGGCGACGGCGGTGAGCTCGGGTTGCAAGGGGAGGTCAAAGAACCGGGGGGCCGTCCGCCAGGCATGGGAGTGGGCAGCGCCCATGAAGGCGTAGCCCACCATGCCGACGCGCAGGGGCTGCACTGGCTGTGCGGGAGTCATTGCTGTCCTTTCAGGGTTCTGCCGGACATGGTAAATGCGCGCCCCGATGCGAGTGCGGAATTCACACAAGAGGAGGCGGAACCAGTAGTGCAGAAAAATTTCGATAAGGCTTTCGGCGAATGAATCAAAAGTAACCACCATCACACCTTGCGTCAAGACACCGCCGTCAGGATCCGTTGAGGGCCGTTGACGTCAACCAAGGGGTACTAGAGACTGGGGGAGCGAAATGTTTCGAAATCGAGGAGCCTGAATGACTACCGTGGAACAGGGAAAACTTACGCTGGCAGCAATAGCCCAGGAGGCAGGCGTTTCCGTGCCCACCGTTTCCAAGGTCATCAACGGCCGTGACGATGTTGCTGCGGATACCCGCTCCAGGGTGATGGCCGTCCTGGCCCGCACCGGCTACAAGTCCCCGGTCCAGCTGCGCCGCAACCTTGCCGGGCGCCAGGCCGTGGAGGTGGTTTTCGATTCCCTCGATTCCGCTTACTCAATAGAGGTGCTCAACGGCATCCTGGAGTCGGCCGGAGCAGCGGACATTGAAGTGCTTTTGAACGTCACCAGCAGGCAGGGCCCTTCTCGGTTAACCCCGGAGCAGCGTGCCCGCCGGATAGTTGATGAGGGCCGTTGCGGCATGATCGTGGTGACGTCCGCCTTCAACGAGGACCAACTGGAAGCCTTCCACCGCCGAGGCGTCCCAACAGTGGTCATCGATCCGCTCAATCCACCCACCGGGAACGTGGTCAGCATCGGAGCCACCAACTGGGCTGGCGGCAAGGATGCCACCTCTCATCTTCTGGATCTTGGCCACCGCAGGATTGCCTACCTCGGAGGGCCTGACGGCGCCGAATGCAACCAGGCCCGCCTCCATGGCTACCTCGCCGCCCTGCGGGCCAGGAACGTCCCTGTACTTGATTGCTACATCCTCCAAGGCAGCTTCAGGTCCGACGCCGGCGTCCAGGGCATGCGGAAACTTCTGCTGCTCGAGGAGCGCCCCACCGCCGTCTTTGCAGCCAACGACACCGTGGCCCTCGGTGCGCTCGCCGAGGCCCGGCGGCAGAACGTGCGTGTACCGGAGGAGATGAGCCTGGTCGGTTTTGACGGCACCTACCAAGCGGAGGAATCCGTACCCTCACTGACGTCCGTGGCCCAGCCGCTGCCAGAGATGGGCCGTGCAGCCCTGCGTTTCATCCTGCGCCAGATGCGCGGTGAGGTCCTGGACTCCCGCCGGGTTGAGCTGGCCACCCACCTGGTGGTCCGGGAATCCACCGCCCCGCCGCCGGAGTTCCAGCAGCCGTAGACCTCAGGCCCGTCCCTGCCTAGACTGACCAAACCCCCAACTCCAGGTAGCTGCCCGCGGCTTATCCAGCAGGGCAGCATCTGCCCTTGGAGGGTGCATCAGAAATTGCTTCATGCTTCATCCGGCTCTCAGTGTTGTGGGCCGGCAGGACAAGAAGGAGAGACAGATGGCAGGGAATAAGGCAGTCGCCTACAAGGCGCCTGGCAAAGTTGAACTGATCGATATCGACTACCCCGCGTTCGAACTCAAAGACGGCCCCGGAGTAAATCCGGCGAACATCGGCCGGAAGGTTCAGCACGGCGCAATCATCAAGACGGTGGCCACCAACATCTGCGGCTCGGACCAGCACATGGTCCGGGGCCGCACCACCGCCCCGCCGGACCTGGTGCTGGGGCACGAGATCACCGGCGAAGTGGTGGAAGTTGGGTCCGACGTCGAATTCATCAAGGTAGGGGACCTCTGCTCTGTGCCCTTCAATATCGCCTGCGGGCGGTGCCGGAACTGCAAGGAGCGCAAGACCGGCATTTGCCTGAATGTGAACCCGGACCGCCCCGGAAGCGCTTACGGCTATGTGGACATGGGTGGCTGGGTGGGTGGCCAGGCGAACTACGTCCTGGTTCCCTACGCCGACTGGAACCTGCTGAAGTTCCCGGACAAGGACAGGGCCATGGAGAAGATCCTGGACCTGGCCATGCTTTCGGACATTTTCCCCACCGGTTTCCACGGGGCAGTTTCGGCTGGCGTCGGCGTGGGCTCCACTGTGTACGTAGCGGGTGCCGGACCTGTTGGCCTCGCCGCGGCCACCAGTGCGCACCTGCTGGGTGCCGCCGTCGTGATTGTGGGGGATTTGAACGCCGACAGGCTGGAAGCAGCCCGCGCCTTCGGATGCGAGACCGTAGACCTGACCAAGGGTGGCCCGGCCGAGCAGATCGAACAGATCCTGGGCGTTCCCGAGGTGGATTGCGGGGTGGACGCGGTAGGTTTCGAGGCCAGGGGCCATGGGCATGATGCGAAGGAAGCGCCGGCTACGGTGCTTAACTCACTGATGGACATCACGGCGGCCGGCGGCGCATTGGGTATTCCGGGGCTGTATGTCACGGGGGACCCGGGTGGCATTGATGAGGCCGCGAAGAAGGGTGCGCTGAGCCTCAGCCTCGGTACCGGCTGGGCCAAGTCGCTCAGCTTCACCACAGGGCAGTGTCCGGTCATGAAGTACAACAGGCAGCTGATGATGGCCATCCTGAACGACCGCGTGCACATCGCCAAGAACGTCAACGCGAAGGCCATCACCCTGGAAGAGGCGCCGCAGGGGTACGCAGAGTTCGACGCCGGTGCGGCCACCAAGTACGTCCTGAACCCGAACGGATACCTCAGCTAGGCGGTCCGCCACCTGAGGTAACGCCACCCAACCGGATAGACCCCTTCCATGGCTCTGCCCGGTTGGGAGCCTGCTTGCCCATACTTCTCGAATATCGATAGAATCTAATTGTTAATCGATACTCCAAGGAGACCTCATGGGAAAGCTCACCATCCTCGCGTTGCGCATTGTGCTCGCGCTGGTACTGTCCGGCTCGTTGTTTGTGCAGGTATGGATGGTGCCGTTAGTGTCCATCGACATGGAAGAAGCGGGCGCGCCAACGGAAGTCCGTATTCCGTTCCTGCTGATCGTGGTCCTGGGCATCGTCACGGTGCAGGTCAGCGCGGTCTGCGTGTGGCGCCTGCTCACCATGGTGCGCCGGGGCACCGTGTTCTCCCATGCCGCGTTCCGCTACGTCGACATCATTTTCGGCGCAGTCGCTGTCGCTTCGGTCCTGGTCTTCGCGCTGGCCGTGATGCTCGCGCCGGGGGACGTTGCGCCCGGGATCGTGGGGCTGATCTGTGGCGTGTCCCTGATGATCGCCGGCGTGGCGCTGCTGGTGCTGGTCCTCCGGACACTGCTGGCCCAGGCGGTGGCCGTAGACGCCGAGGCGCAGCACCTGCGTAACGAGTTGGGCGAGGTGATCTGAGTGCCCATTATCGTGGATATCGACGTGCTGTTGGCCAAGCGGAAGATGCCTGTCGGGGTTCTCGCCGAGCGCGTCGGGATCACGCCGGCAAATTTGGCCGTACTGAAGAACGGCCGCGCCAAGGCCGTCCGCTTTACCACCCTTGAGGCGCTGTGTGAGGTCCTGGAGTGTCAGCCCGGAGACCTGTTGCGCTGGGTGCCGGACGGCCAGGAGGCAGTAATGGACGACGCCGGCCTGCCGCCGGAGCGGTAGCGGGCACCTGCCGCAGCCTGCCGCCGTCGCCGATTCGACGGTTCCCTGCCCGCTCGACGTCCCCGGGCATCGACTGGGCAGGGAACCATCGAGACGGCCAGGCCGGAGGCGTCCCGATGGCAGCACCCGCACACTCGTCGCCTCGACACAGGTGTTGCCAAAGTGACGCAAGGGGTCCACAGTGATAGGGATCACGCCGTGGCCGCAGCCCGGGCACGGTTCCTCAGGTAGCCGTGAGTCCGCTGTGGAGGTCACTATGAGTACCGCGTCCGATCAGGTTTCCGACGTCACCCCCGACAATCACGAGCCAGCGCTCAAACGCGTCCTCGGGCCCAAGCTTTTGCTCCTGTTTATTGTGGGCGACATCCTGGGCGCCGGCGTCTACGCGGTCACCGGCACCATGGCGGGGACGGTAGGCGGCATCGTCTGGTTGCCGTTCCTGCTGGCGTTCGTGGTCGCGACGTTGACGGCGTTCTCCTACCTGGAATTGGTGACCCAGTATCCGCAAGCGGCAGGCGCGGCGTTGTATACGCACAAAGCGTTCGGCATCCACTTCGTCACCTTCCTGGTGGCGTTCGCCGTGGTCTGTTCCGGCATCACCAGTGCCTCCACCTCAGCGAATGTGCTGGCGCAGAACTTCTTCGGCGGAATGGAAATCAACGGCTGGATGGGGGCAGCGGATCCAGGAGTCATAACCGCCGTCGCCATGTGCTTCATGATCCTGCTGGCGGCGATCAACCTGCGCGGCGTGGGCGAGAGCGTGAAGTTCAATGTGGTGTTGACCGCGGTGGAGGTGGTCGCGCTGTCCATCGTCATCGGCGTCGGCTTCTATGTCATGGCGCAGGGCACCGGAAACCCTGGCGAGATCTTCGTCTTCAACGATTCCCAGGACAAGGGAATGTTCCTCGCTGTTACGGCGGCCACCTCCATCGCGTTCTTTGCCATGGTGGGTTTTGAGGACTCCGTGAACATGGTGGAGGAAACGAAGGAGCCGGAAAAGATCTTCCCGCGCACCATGCTGACGGGGCTTGGTATCGCGGTGATCCTCTACATGCTGGTGGCGATCTCCGTGGTGAGCGTGCTGACGCCCACGGAGCTGGCAGACATCCGGGAAGCCGAAGGTGCGGCGCTGCTCGAGGTAGTCCATAAGGGCTCGCCCGACTTCCCCATCGACAGGATCTTCCCGTTCCTGGCTGTCTTCGCTGTAGCCAACACAGCGCTGATCAACATGCTGATGGCCAGTCGGCTAATCTACGGTATGGCGCGGCAGCAGGTCCTGCCGCGGGCGCTGGGCAAGGTGCTCCCGGTTCGCCGCACCCCGTGGGCCGGCATCCTCTTCTCCACCGTCCTGGCGTTGGGTCTCATCTGGTACGTCAGCAGCGATCCGGAGAGCAACATCGTGGCCAACCTGTCCGGCACCACCGCTTTCCTGCTGCTGTGTGTCTTCACAGTGGTCAATGTGGCCTGCGTCGTCCTCCGGCGTAAGCGCGATCCGAACCGTAAAGTCTTCTTCACTTCTCCTGGCCAGCTGCCGCTGCTGGCCGCCCTGTTGTGCGCCTTTCTGGCCGGACCATGGGTGGGCCGCAATCCCATCCAGTACCAGGTAGCCGCAGGACTCATGGCCATTGGCGTGGTGCTGTGGTTCGTGACCTGGCTGATCACCCGCCGGTCCAACGGTGGGCCGGGCGAACCGGTGGGAATCCAGAACATCGGCCGCGACGAGGACATTCCGCCAGCTCCAAGGCACTGACGGAGGATCACCGCCAGGACTGCTGGTACCGTCAGGGCATGCATTCAGTAACGCATGGCCAGGGCACGCCGCTGCTCATGATCCACGGATTCTGCATGGACCACAGGTTCCTGTTGAGCTTGGAGCCGATGTTCAATGGGCGGTCCGGATGGCAACGTGTTTACGTGGACCTTCCCGGGATGGGTAAAACTCCTGCAGGACCTGACATTGATGGTGCCGAGGCTGTGGCCGCCAAGGTTGCCGCCTTCGCCCGCAGCGCCTTCGGTGACCGACCATTTGCTGTGCTGGGCAATTCATTCGGCGGACTGATCGCCCGCCGCATCGCCAACGAGTTCGGTGAGCAGGTATTGGGACTGGCGCTCCTTTGCCCCGTCATCTTCTCGGAGCACTCTGAGCGTGAGGTGCCGCCGCGGACCGTGCTGCGCAGGGAGCCGGCAGTTACGGAAAACCTAAGCGCAGATGATGCCGCCGGATACACGGACATGGCGGTCATTGAATCACAGCAGAACTGGGAGCTGTTCCGGGACCACGCCCTTCCCGGACTCAGGGCTTTCGACCCCCGTGCTGTGGCTCGAATTGCGGGTCGTTATTCACTGGCCCGGCGTCCGGAAACCGGGGAGTTTAACGGTCCGACGGTCATAATCACGGGGCGCCAGGATCACGTGGTCGGCTACCGGATGCCTTCAAGCTCCTCGAAGACTATCCGCGGGCCACGATCTCCGTTTTGGACGGTGCAGGCCACAACGCGCACCTGGATCAGCCCGGACTGGTCACTTCCATGCTTGGCGAGTGGCTGGACCGAATCACCGTCAACCAGGTCCAGACGGTCCGGTAGCGGCGGCAGGCCAGTACCTTACGACGTCGGTGCTGCCGCCATCTCCGGTGTAAAGTCTTCCCTTTCCGCCATCCAACGAAACTTTCGTAGTGCGTGGTGCTGCTACTAGGCTTGGGGAACGGAAAACCCGCAGGATCTGAGGCGTGTGCGTCCGGATTGAGCGTGGGAACTTTCCGTCAACCCGTGGTGCAGATGGCGGAGACCGGCACCCGCACGCTGCTCCGCCACCTCGAGGGGGACGAGGAACTGCCGCAGCGCATTGAGCTGGGCACCGAACTGGTCATTCGGGGCTCGACGGCGGCCCCCGGGAAGGCATAGTAGGAACCTGAAGGATTAGAGAAAGGCGACTCGATGAAATCCAACGAACTACTGCTGGACGCTTTTGGCAGGATCCGCGAAACGGTGGAAGAGACCCTTGATGCAGTGGACAGCAGGTCACTGGCCCGCCGGCCATCAGGCAATGGCAACTCCATCGCCTGGCTGATCTGGCACCTCAGCCGGGTCGAGGATGTGCAGGTGGCCGAGATCGCCGGCCTGGAACAGGCGTGGACGCTGCACGAGTTCGCGGGCCGCTTCGCGCTGCCACTGCCCGCCGAGGACACCGGCTACGGCCATTCCTCCCGGGAGGTGGATGTGGTCCAGGCCCGGCCGGAGCTGTTGCTGGAGTACTACGACGCCGTTCACCGGCAGACAATGGAGTTCCTGCAGGGCCTGACTGACGCGGACCTGGACCGCATCGTCGATACCAACTGGGACCCGCCGGTCACCGTGGGCGTCCGGCTCGTCAGCACCCTTGCTGACTGCCTGCAACACGTGGGCCAGGCCGCGTTCGTGTTGGGCCTGGCGCCGGAGGCCACCTAAGGGAAGACCCGCCGCCAGGAAGTCAAGATTCCGGGGGTCGCAGGGACGGCGTGATGCTGCCGCCGTCGGGAGGCTCAGTTACTGGTGCCCGCTTACGGGACAGCTTGCGGGACAGAAGCGCTGCGGGCACGATCAGGAACCACAGGTAGGGCGTGTTGCTCAGCAGGAAAAACGCTGCGGGAATGCTCAGGAGGAACACCGCCGGCGCCGCCAACCGGCCCCAGAACACCCGCCAGTGCTCGGCGGCGTCCACCGTGTGGTCGGTGAGCCCCTTGCGCCAGGCATACGTCCACATGCCGCTGAGGGTGATGTAAACGCCGGAAATGGTGGCGGCGTAAAGGACGCTCGGCCATGGAGTGTTGTACCCTCCATAGTCACTGAGCACAGCGGTGCTGGCGGGCAGCATCACAATGAAAAACAACAGCAACATGTTCAGCCAAGCCAGCGGGGCATTGAATTCGCGGATCCGGAAGAAGTCATTGTGATGGGACATCCACACGCGGGCAATGATCAGGAAGGACAAGGCGAAGGCAACCAGCTCTGGAATGCCGCCGACAAGTTCAGCATTGAAGCGTTCCGGCGGAATCCCGACAGGCAGCTTGAGGTCCAGGGCCAACAGCGTCAGCGCGATGGCGAAAACTGCGTCGCTGAAGAACAGCATTCGTTCCAGCAGGACCGACTTGTCCACCATGGGAATCCTTCCCCGCCGTTGCCCGGCCGATGACGCACGCCGGCTCTCCCTGGGCACACTCTAGGGGTTCAGGAGCGCCGGGACAACGCCTTGGCAGCCATGGCTGCCGGCTGGGCGAACTTGGCGACCAGACGGGGTGACTGGGTCAGGATCACAACAGTCAACAGCGCTGCGGCTACGTGTGTGTCAAGCATCAGTTCGATGGCGTGGTGGCCGCCTGCCGCCGGTACAGCCTGCGGTTCGGGCAGATCAATAGGTGCATCGTGTGGATGCCCGCGCGATGTGCCCCCGCCGCTGACCGGAAAGGCCGCGAACGCAAGGTGCAGAAGCTGCTGAACTACTCCTGACCCGATGAGCAGCATCCACGTCCGGATTCGTCGGCCCGCCAGCATGGACGCGGCCATACTCAACAGAGCAGCCAGCGCCAGCAGGATCGATGGAACCGGAACAGCTTCGCCGCTTACGGCGTGCGCAGCGGCGCCGAGGGCAACAGCTAGGGGACCGGTTGCCCAGGCCGCGTAAAGCCGGGCCTTGGGCCCGTTACCTGCCGTCACCGCTACCTCCCGGTATTTCGTCACCATTTAAGTTCCACCATGGATGGCTTGCCGCCCCCATGTGGATACGTACCCCGTTTTCCGGGCAGTTCACGCCCGGGCCTGCCTTCAGCTGCCCACGCTGGAGCATACCCCGGATAGGTTCCGGGTGCTCGAAGTCCCGGCCGGTCTCATCCTTCCGGGTTCGGCAGACTTTCATGCTCGCTGCTGTTGATGTACCGGGGAACAATGGTGACCGAGCCGATGTTGGGCAAAGCAGTGCGGACGGCACGGTCGATGCGAGCGGATTGCCGGGCCAGCCCTGTCATGCTGACGGTTGTCTCAACCACAGGAATCGTCACTTCTGCCAGGAGGCGGTGTCCTGACCAGCGCAAGCGTGAGGCTGTCCCTTGTGGGCAGTGGCTTTGCACTGCTGCTGCGAGTTTGTCGGTGAGAGCGGGGTCGACACCGTCCATGAGCCGGCGGCCGATGTCCCGGACGGTTCCCCAGAGCAGCACCGCAATCGCTGCAGAGATCAGCATCCCGATGATTGGATCGGCGAGGGGGAATCCGAGCCAGATGCCAATCACGCCGGCGACGACGGCCAAAGACGTGAAGCCGTCGGTGCGGGCGTGAATTCCGTCTGCGACGAGGGCTGCTGAACCGATTTTCCGTCCGACGGGGATCCGGTAGACCGCGACGAGCTCATTACCGGCGAAGCCAACGATGCCGGCGGCAAGGACCCAGCCCAGGTTCTCCACGGGTTGGGGTTCGAAGAAGCGGCGGATGGATTCGACTGCTGCCACCACAGCCGACAGGGCGATCATCGCGACGATGAAGAGCCCGGCCAGGTCTTCGGCTCGGCCAAAGCCGTAGGTATAGGTCCTGGTCGCAGCCCGGCGGCCGAGAAGGAAAGCGACCCAGAGCGGCACAGCTGTCAGGGCGTCGGAAAAATTATGGACGGTGTCGGCCAGCAGCGCCACCGAGCCGCTAATCAGGACGATGACCAGTTGGAACGCCGCCGTCACCCCAAGTACGGCCAATGAGATTTTTACCGCCCGGATCCCCTGGGCGCTGCTTTCCAGTGCAGAATCCATGGAATCAGCAGAGTCGTGGGAATGCGGCACGACCTGTTGCCTGATCCAACCGACGAACCCCGTTCCATGGGAGTGCCCGTGATCGTCGTGGGGATGGGAGTGTCTCCCGTGGCCGTGGTGTTCATCCTGGTGCGGGTTAGCACCGTGGCCGGAACCAGCCCGGCCGTTCATTGCCCTGCTGTCTCTGAGCCGTGGTGCGGGTGAAGTCTGTGGTGGGGTGCGGTGCCCAAGGCGTGCTCAGCCTGATGGATCGCATCGGCGACGAGTTCCCAGGCGTGCCCATCCTGCAGACGGTAGTAGACCTTTGTCCCTTCCTGCCTGGTGGTGACCATCCGAGCCAGGCGCATCTTCGCCAGATGCTGGGACACTGCGGCAGCAGACTTTCCTGCTTTCTCCGCCAGCGCATTCACTGGTAACTCCCCGTCCCGCAGGGCAAGAATCAGCCGGACCCTGGTCGCATCGGCCAGCATGGCAAAGACTTCAACGGCCAACTCGACATATTCACTGTCCGGTGTCAATGCGCATGTCCGCTTATCTGCATTCATAAGCAAATACTTGCATACCCCGGGTGAGGCGTTCCACCATTCCCGGGTGAATCCAGGGCTGCGCCATAGATGTGCCCGAACACTATGACAAGACGATTCGTATCAAGCCAAGAACCCCGCAGCGCTGAGCGTTGCGGGGTCCTTGGCTACCAGGCGGAGGGCTACTCAGCACCGGATTTCTGTTCACGGTCTATGAGGTTCTTCTTGATCTCGTCGAACTTCTCCTTGATGACCCGTTCTGCCTCGGAGAGGGTCTTCCCGGCCGTGCTCAGGGGATCCAGTTGCAAGTAGACGTCCTGGGTGACGGGGAGGTCGTATTCGTCTTTCAGATGAGTGCCGCCACCTACGCCTTGGAGGGACAGGTACACCTGAGCGTCCGTGCGGGCGATGCCGGCGAGCGTTCCGAAGACGACCGTGAAGTCGTTCGACTGGAAGCTCACCGTCTGGCCGATATGGCTCCGGTCAAGATCGCCGGCTGCTACTGGCTTCTCGGAAGCACTTCCGCTGTAGTTCATGGACTTCTCCTCAATAGGTGGAGTGACACGTACTCCAGCAGTCTACAAAAGCAGTTGAGGAAAGCGACTGGGTCAGGCCGGGGGCTGCGCCTGCAGCGGAGGCGCGGACGTTTCCCGTCGCACCTCGCCAGGACCCGGCGGATACGCCGCCTTCCGACCGGCGAAGGCAATAACGAGTGCCGCGACCACCGGAAGGGCGGCGGCTGCGGGCACCAGCACCGGGCCGGCAAGCACCAGGGCAGCCGAGCCGTAGAGGGCACCGATGGTAATGCCCACCTGGATGGTGAGGACCGTGATTCCGTTCGCGGCGTCCTTGTTTTCCCGGCCGGCGCGGAGGATCGCTGACTGGTTGTAAATGCCCACCGCTCCGAGGCCCGCCCCCCACACGGTCATCAGCGCCAGGGCGAACACGAGGCTGCCGTTCACGAAAGGCAACAGGAGCATCGAGACGGCGATTGCCGCCGTCGTGATCAACAATGAACGCCGGGGGTGGGAATCGACGGTGAGTCCCGCGATCCAGATGCCAAGGAGGCCGGCCACGCCGAGCACGGTGAGGGAGAGACTGATGGCGTAGTCCGGCAGGCCGGCGCCGTGGATATACGGGGCGATGTAGGTGAACAGTGCGAAGTGGGCCAGGATCAGCAGCGGCCAGGCGATGGCGATGGACTTCACGCCCGGCTGGACAATGGCCGCGCGCAGCGAGGGCCGGCTCTCGCCGGCGGCGCGCCGGACGGACGGGAGGAGGAAGAAGCCAAGGACGGCGAGCAGCAGCCCGAAGCCCGCGAGCAGCATAAACGCCGCACGCCAACCCATCAGGCCGCCCAGCGCGGTGCCCACCGGAGCGCCGATGGCCAGGCCCAGGCTGTTTCCGCTGAAGACGATGGCCAGGGCCTTGCCCACCTTGTCAGCCGGGACCACGCGGCTGACGTACGGTGCCATGGTGGTCCAGAGCAGGCCGTGCGCCAGCCCGCCCACCAGTCGGGCAATCATGGCGGCGGTGAAGTCCGGCGCCAGGCCCACCATGGCGTTGCTGACCGCGAAAGTCAGGACCAACGCCACGAGCAGGGGCCGCTTCGGTACGTTGGCAAGCAGCCGCGCTGCCGGCACCACGGTGACCACAATGACGGCGGCATACGCTGCGGCGAGATAGCCGGCTACCGGCTCGGACACGTTGAGGCCCTCACTCATCTGGGGGAGGAGGCCGGAGGGCAGCAGTTCGGTGGTGATGGCAGTGAAGGCGATGGTGGCCAGGACCATCATGGCGGCCAGCGGGAATCGCTGGACCGTCGGCGCGGAAATCGCGGACTTCGCGGAGGACATGGGGAAGTTCCATTCAAGGAGGAGGGGTATGGAACCGGGCGCTCATTGCCTATAATTCCTCGGTTAAATCTACCGGATAAGCGGGGGAATGAGGAGTACGACGCCGGCACCCACCTGAGTGCGGAAGTCCGGGTGTAACGTTCAGGCCGGCGGGCGGGCTGGAACTGCGGATGAGACGCCGTTGCCGCCCCGATGTGACCCGTGGCAAACTCGTGCGGTGACGATCAATAATGCGCAAACCCGGCTGAGGGTAAGCCTGCCCAGCCAGGAACTGCTGGACGCGATGGAGCCGGATGCCGGCGTCGAATATTTCCTCTGGGACCTGACCGGCGCGCCGCCCGCAGAACAGTTCGATCTGCTGGTGCCGCCCTACATGGGCAAACCCGATGTGCTGTCGGCGCTGGACGGCGTGGACGTGGGACTGGTGCAGGGGCAATCAATCGGGTACGACGGCGTCGCGGATGTTCTGCCCAGCGGCTTCGTTTTCGCCAACGCAGCCGGGGTCCATGAAACGTCGACGGCGGAACTCGCGGTGGGCATGATGATCGCCAGCCAGCGGGGGTTGGCCGATTTTGCCCGCAACCAGCTGGACGGGACCTGGGACAACCGGCAGCGGCCCAGCCTGGCGGACCGGCGCGTCCTGCTGGTGGGGTATGGCGGAGTGGGCAAGGCGATTGAGGCAAGGCTGCTGCCGTTCGAAACGCAGGTCACCCGGTTGGCCAGCCGCGCCCGCGAGGATGAACGGGGCCGGATTTACGGGATCGACTCCTTGTTTGAGCATTTGCCCCAGCACGAGATTGTGGTGGTCAGCGTACCCCTGGGTGAGCAGACCCGCCAGCTGGTGGACGCCAGGTTCCTGGCCGCGATGCCGGACGATGCGTTGCTGGTGAATGTTGGGCGCGGGCAGGTGGCCGATACTGAGGCGCTGCTGAAGGAGACGTCATCAGGAAGGCTCCGCGCCGCCTTGGACGTGACTGACCCCGAACCGCTGCCGGCCGACCACCCGCTGTGGACGGTGCCCGGGGTGCTCATCACTCCGCACGTTGGCGGCGCGAGTTCGGCGATGTTCCCGCGGATGGTCCGGTTGGTCAAGAAACAGATCGGGCTGATGCTGGAAGGCAAGGAACCGGTGAACGTAGTCCTGCCCGGTGGTTGAGCTTGTCGAAAAGCCGGACGTGTTCGTCTAGTCAGGTAGGAAATCAGCCAGAGCCCGGCTTAGTGCATCGGGTGCTTCCTCGGCGACGTGGTGTCCGGAATCAATGCCGTGTCCTCGGACGTCATGGGCCCATGCCCGCCAGATGGTCAGTGGATTGCCGTAAAGCTGTTCGAGGTCGTCCCGCAGAGACCACAGGACCAGCAGGGGCACGGTAAGCCGCCGCCCTGCAGCTCTATCGGCTTCCTCATGGTCTCGGTCGATGGTGAGTCCGGCACGATAGTCCTCCAGCATGGCGCGCACAACCTGCGGTTTGCGAATGGCGTTGCGCCACTCGGCGTAGTTCACGGCACCCATCGATTGGGGGTCGCCCTGGTACCAGCTGTCGGGGTCTGCGTTGATGACTCGCTCGGGGATCTCGGGTTGTGCGTAGAAGAACCAGTGCCACCACATTGTCGCGAAACGGGCATCTGCGCGGCCCAGGTGTTCGCTGATCGGGATGCAGTCCAGCAAGGCGAGGTGGTCGATGCGGTGCTCGTGATCGAGCGCAAGGCGCAGCGCGACGTAGCTCCCTCGATCGTGCCCGACGAGGTGGAAGCGTTCGTGCCCGAGCGCGGTCATCAGTTGGGCCATGTCCCCGGCCATGGCTCGCTTCGAATGAGCGCTGTGGTCCGGCGTGGGCGCCGGTCCCGTTGACAGACCGTATCCGCGCAGGTCCGGGCACACCACAGTGAAACCAGCCTTGACCAGCTGCGGGGCTACCTGATGCCACGTCGCTCCAGTGCGCGGGTGTCCGTGCAGCAACAAAACCGCGGGCCCATTGCCTCCATGCCGGACGTGCAACACCGCGTCTCCGACTTCAACTTCCTCAACGATGAAATCCTCAAACATTCCCCCATCATCCCTGACGGACAGTGGAGGACCCCCTGGCGCGACGTGCCGCTTTACTCGGTAACGGCCGCTGGCACCGCGTCACCGCTGCGCACGTCAGGAGTGCTGCGGCGACGCCAGTATGCGGCCAGGACCGCACCGGAAACGTTGTGCCAGACCGAGAAGATGGCGCCGGGCAGGGCCGCTTCGGGCGTCAGGTACTGGCGGGCCAGGCCTGCCGCAAGCCCTGAGTTCTGCATGCCGACCTCAATTGCTGTAGTACGCCGGGACGGGATCGGCAGCCGGAACAGGCGGGCCGCGGCGTACCCGAGGGCATAGCCCAGGCCGTTGTGCAGAATGACAGCCAGGAGGACCAGCAGCCCGGCAGAGAAGATGGCGGCTGCACTTCCGGCAACCACAGCGACCACCACTACGGTGATGGCGATGACCGAAATCCAGGGAAGGGCAGGCAGCGCCCGGGTGACCAGGCGTGGCAGGAAGAACCGGAACACCAGCCCCAGCAGCACAGGCAACAGCACGATCTGGACGATGGACCACGCCATCGAACCGGCGTCGACCGGCATGTACTGGCCGGCCAGCCACAGCGCCAACGCCGGGGTCAGCAGCGGAGCAAGCAAGGTTGACACGGTGGTCATGGCGACGGACAGCGCCACATCGCCCCTGGCCAGGTAGGACACCACGTTGGAGGCCGTTCCACCCGGGCAGCAACCCACCAGGATAACGCCGGCAGCCAGCGCCGGCGGCAGCCCCAATGCGGCCGCGATCGCCCAGCCCAACAGCGGCATGATCACGTACTGTGCCACAACGCCAATGACCACCGGAATAGGGCGCCTGGCGATGACGGCGAAGTCAGGGGGCGTAAGCGTCAGGCCCATGCCGAACATGATGATACCCAGCAGTGGGGTGATCCAAGGGGCCAGCCCTGTGAAGGCTGAGGGAGCGGTAAGCGCCACGGCACCACCGGCCAGGATCAGCACGGGGAAAAGAGTGACGGCGATGCGGGCGCTGCGTTCTTCGGCGGCGGACGCCGTCGCGGAAGAACTGGATGAAGAAGACATAGCTAACGGATTATCACAGTGGGCGTTTGGTTTCTGAATTAGAGCGGGTTGATGACGCTCAACTCAGCCGAGAACGACCGTACCGTCGTCCTTGATGTGCCAGCCGGGGTTGTGGGCGATTTCCCAGATGATGCCGTTGGGGTCCTTGACGTGGCCGTGGAAGATGCCGCCGAACTCGCCGGCCTGCGTCGGCTTCAGGATGGTGCCGCCCGCCGCGGCGAGCTTCTCAATGGTGCTGGAGACCTCGGCCGCGCTGCCGACGTTGTGCGAAAGGGTCACTCCGCTGACTCCGGCGGTGTCCGGGCTGTTGAGGTCCTGTCGGAATTTCGCGGCGTCGAACAGGCCGAGAACCATCCCGGGCGCCACCTGGAAGAAGAGGATTTCGCCCGGGACATCCATCAGCGGGTCCCAGCCCAGTCCCACGCTGTAGAACTGGCGGGCGCGGTCGAGGTCCTCGGTGGCGAAGGTGATGAAGTGCAGTTTCTGGTCCATAGGGGAAATGGTAGGCCTGGCTCCGGCCCCGCCTGTACCTACTCCGCGGCGGGAGTAACCTGCCTCAGTGCGGTGAGGAACGCCGTCGTATCTTTTGCCACCTGGTCCGGGCACTCCCAGAGCACCAGGTGCCCGACGCCGGGATAGACCGTCAACACAGAGTCGGCGATCCGGCGCGCCAGGGATTCCTGGTCCCTGCGGGGCAGAAGGCCGTCCTTCGCGCCCCAGAGGATTAGCGCGGGCGCGTGGATGGTTCCGGCTTCCGTGGGAGGGGTGGCCTCGCAGAGCCCGTTGAGGATTCCTTTCCAGGCGTGGGCGGGCATCCTGAGGCCGTCGCGCACGCGGTCTTCGATGAACCAGTGCGGGACCTCGTGCAGCAGCGGAAACCAGGCCAGTGTGTCCCTGACCCAGGGTCCATCGAGCGGGTCCATGAGCTTGTCCACTTCGTCAGCGAACGGCGGGCGTCCCTGAAGGCTTAAGGGCGTGCCCACCAAAACCAGTGCAGCGACCTGATCCGGATGCGCAACCGCGAGTTGCTGGGCGACGTAGCCACCGCTGGAGGAGCCGACGACGTAGGCGCTCGGCACGCTGAGGGCATCCAGGATGGCTGCGGCGTCCTGGGCCTGCTGTGCCAGGGAATAACCGCCCTCCGGTTTGTCCGCCTCGCCCTGCCCGCGGAGGTCCGGTGCATACACGGTGAAGCCGGTCAGCAGCGGTATGAGGCGGTCAAAGCTGCCGCTGGATTCACCCCAGGCGTGCAGGAGCAGCACCGGCTTCTTGCCGGCGTCGCCGTGGATGGAACACGGCACAGTGATGCCGGTGCGGAGCCTGAGGTACCGGACTTCGGAGTCCATAGCCTCAGGGTACGCCGGGAACGACGGCGGCACCCCGGCTTGCCGGTTCGGGTCACCTTAGAGTGCGGCAGGCTTAGCCGTTTGCCGTGTCGTGGGGCCAGTGCCGGTGCCTGCCCGGAGGCGGCTGAGCAGCCAAATGGTCCGCGGGATAGGCCAGAGAACGGCCAGCACGAGTACCGGCACCAGCGAGATGCCGACGTCGGGGAACTGCCGGATGATCACCAACAGGTGGGTGTCGAACTGCACTGGGGCATAGATGAAGCAGAGCCACAGGGCGAACCCGTCGAGGCCCAGGGCCGCGGCAGTCCACGCCAGGGGAGACCACCGCTTTCGGGATGACTCCCGCCGCCGGAGCAGGAACTTCAGCGACAACCACAGGCTCAGCAGCTCCGCGAGCAGGAGCCCCAGGGCGACGGCCCAGCTGTAGCGCTGCAGCCAGTCCTCCTGGATGACCGTGGGAATGGGGGCCTGGCCGTGGAGGATGCGCAGGAGGTTGGTGTCGATAGCCTTCAGCCGCGATGGGGCGGCTGTGTCGTTGCCGTTGATCACCAGGGCAACACCCAGGCCGGATTCCGGAACCATCGCCAGGTAGGTGTGGCTGTTACCCCACTCGCCCTGATGCTCCACGAGCAGCGGCAACTCCTCGTCCGGGACGGCAGGTGCCTCGGGATCTGTGGACTCCACCAGCGGCCGGGTGAACCAGCCCATGGCGTACCGCTTGGACCCGTCCACCTGCACAGCCGGTTCCAGCATCGCCGCCACGCTCTCCGGCCGGAGGATCCGTGCCCCGCGGTACCGGCCGCCGTCGAGCAGTGCAGTGAGTTCATGGCCCAGGTCCTCGGCCGAGGCATACAGGGTGGAGGACGGCATGCCGGTGGTTGGTGCGGGGACGTCGGTATGGCGCCAGAACCGGCCGAACCACAGCGAGTAACCCGCGGCTACGTCATCCGCGCGTGCCTCGGCCCGCGTCGAGTGGCTGTGCGTCATTTGCAGCGGCCCAAAGACGTGCTGCTCCAGGTACTGACCGAACGGCTGGCCGGATACCGTCTGCACCAAGAGGCCCAGGATGTTGAAGTTGGCGCTGGCATAGTGGAAGGCCCTGCCCGGTTCGCCGGCCAGCGCGGCATCTGACAAGGCGCGGACCCCCTGTTCCAGGGCTTCCGGGCCCTGCGCGTCGGAGGCTTCGAAGGCCGTGTCCCTGGATGCCATGCCGCTGGACTGGTGCAGCAGCTGGCGGACCGTGATGGCGGACGAGCGGCCGCTGTCCAGCGTGAACCAGGGCAGGTAGGTCTGCACCGGCTCATCCAGCCGCAGCCGGCCGGCTTCCACCTGCTGCATTACGGCGATCGCCGTAAGGGACTTGCTGGTGGAGGCCAGCAGGACGGGTGTCCGGGTGGTCATCGGCCGTCCGGTATCGTCGGCGCGGCCGAAGGCGGCGGAGTGCATCTGTGTGCCGTTATGGACGACGGCGACGGCAGCTCCCGGAATCCCGAGGGCGTCGATCTGCTCCCGGAGGAAGGAGTCTAGGGTTTCGTAGGTCTGCTGGGCGCTCGCCGGGGCGGGCGGGGGATTGGCGGGGTCGGGCGCAGGTGGGGTGGCGCCGCCGAAGATGCCGCCGGCTATGAGGCAGATCAGGAGGCAGCGCGCTGACCGGGAAATAGTTTGCATGCCACCCCTGCACTTCGGCCGACCGTCCCTTCACGGTAGGGCGCGGGCAGGTGGAACACAATGCATCTCAGCACTTGCGGTTCCGGGCCAGCCTGGCAAGCCGGAGGAAGCCGAGCACGAAGATCGCCTCGATCAGCAACATCAACCCGAACAGCAGCCACTGACGCTGCGCGATAAAGATGACTGCTCCGGTGACCGTCAGAGCGCTGCCGAGGATCAACGCATAGAGGGCAAAGCCAAGGGCCACGCTGGCGCTGCGCACCCCGGTCCGGAAGCCGAAGCCCTGCGGCTCGCCGCCGGGCAGGCCTGCGACGCGGTCGGGGGCTGCCGACTTGAGCCGGTCGAACTCATCCCAGAGATCCCGGTCCTGATCGGTCATTGGTTAATTATCCCGCGGAACGGGACCTCTGACCTCCATGGAATCTGCCTATTCCAGTTGGTGGATTTCAGGTCCATAATTGCAATTAAGCTCGAATTTACACAAGGGGGCGTCCAAGAGGCAGTTTCGGATTCTTGGAGACGGAGTGGAATCTATCTGTGCTTTTCAGTCATCGCGATTTTTGGGACATGCACTTGTTCCCGGACTGACAACGCTGGATTGATGCGATTTCAATCGAATAGGGGGCACGAATGAAGCGCTATAACCCGCCCAGCAATTGGCCGACGCCGCCTAGCGGATGGCGGCCGGGACCTGACTGGCAGCCCGATCCGTCTTGGGGTCCTCCACCTCCAGGCCACCAACTCTGGATCGATGATAGTGAAGCTAATGAGCCACCCACCCAGCGTGGCAAGGCCGTAACAATCACGGCGCTGATCTTGGCTGGAGTTGCGCTCCTCCTTTGTTGGATTCCTATTGTCAACAATGCAGTTTTCTTCCTCGGAGCCATCGCTGTCATTCTTGGCGTCATTGCAATTGTCCAGACGGTACGCGGCAGGTCGACTTATCGAGGAATGGCCATAGCCTCATTGGTTATCGGAGTCTTGTCCATTGTTGGGGTCCTCGCTACCCAAGCCATCTACTCGTCCATGCTAAGCGGCATTTCAGACGCAGTCGGCGGTGAGACGGTCGAGGGTGTCCAACCCGAACAGGAAGACGCCGACGCTGGCGGAGGGGGCGAACCGTCGCCAGCAGCAACGGGCACTGCCGAGCAGCCGCTTGCTATAGGCACCGTCGCACCGCTCGGCAAGGAGTACCAGGTTGCCGTGACGGGCGTGACTCTGAACGCCAACGATCAGATCGCGGCAGCAAATTCTTTCAACGAGCCACCAGCTGGCCAATATGTGCTGGTGCAACTCAGCACGACCTATGTTGGCGCCGAAGAAGGAACTCCTTGGATTGATCTAGCACCGACGTTCGTAGGCTCCGATGCGCGCCAATACGATGCCAGCGATTGCAGGGCCGTTGTGGAGCAGGGTGCAATGCAGATTCCGACGTTGGAAAATGGCGGGAGCGCGTCGTACCAGGTCTGTATGGACGTTCCCCCTGCAGCCATCGAGGGCGGCAAGATTTTCCTGGAGGATCAGTTCTCCTTCCAGGACAAGGCCCGGATCTATTGGGCGATACAGTGAGGATCTATTTCTCCACCTAGGTCGCTGATACGCGCCTTACGTGTACATCAGCGAGCCGGGCGTGGTCAGCTTCTCGCCGGTTTCGAGCCAGGTTTTCAGGCCGGAGAGGATCATCGGCCAGCCACCGTAGAGCTGCTCGTTGGCGCCTTCGCGGAGCTGGTCATGGGTGACGGTAAGCCGGCAGGAGTCGCCCACCGGTTCGATCTCCCACGTGATCCGGCTGGTGCCTTCAGCCTTGACATCATCACCCCAGAGCGCGCGCATGGTCTGGACGAGCTTCCGCGGCGGGTCCACTTCGAGGTTTTCGCCGTCACCCAGGAGTCCGCCGGCATTGGGGTTGCTCATTTCAAAGCGTGAGCCCGGCGTCCAGTCCGATTTGAGGGTGTTGCCGAACTGGTACTTGCTGCGGATGTCGCTGTCCGTGATGGCCTCCCAGAGCCGCTCCGGGGTGGTCTTGATATAGATTTCGAAGATCTTTTCCATGGGACTTTCCAATCTGGTTTTGAGGTCGCTGAGTCCAGCGGCCCAGGGTTCTGCGTATTTGCTGACCCAGCGGTCATGGACCAGGCGGATGGGTACCGGATTCAGGAAGTGCAGCTTCTCCCGGCCACGACGGCGGGTAACCACCAGGCCGGCTTCCTCCAGCAGCTTGAGGTGCTTCATCACCCCGTAGCGGGTCATCTCGAAATGGGCTTCGAGCGCGTGGAGCGTTTGCCCGTCCTCCCGGAACAGCTCATCGAGCAGGTCCCGGCGGGTGGGATCGGCAAGAGCTCTAAACAGGGCGTCCACAGTCCAAGAATAGGTGACTGTTTGGTCACCTGTCTAGGGGTCAGCAGGAGGCAAGGAACAAGGTCAAGCGATCCGCGGCGGACCTACCGAACCACGCCGCACCAGCGTTGCCGTGAGTTGCGGAGCCGGGGACACAGGCGTCCTGCCTTCGATCTGGCGGATAAGGGCTTCGGCGGCGGCCACGCCCATCTCGTAGGCAGGCTGCGCAATGACCGTTAGGGGCGGAGAGGTCAGGCGCGTCCAGGGGAAATTGTCGTACATCAGGAAAGAGACGTCATTCGGGATGGAGAGCCCCAAATCCTGGATGGCCTCCATCACGCTAAGCCCGATCAGGCCGTCGGAGGCGATGATCGCCGTCGCGGCATCAGGTTGCTGGAGCAGTTCCCGGGTGATCGCCTTGATGGACTCCGGGTCCCCGGCGTTGAGGCGGACCAGATCAGCGGGCTGGGTTAGGCCCGCCTGCTCGAAGGCCCGCTGCATTCCGTCCCGGCGCTCGGAGATCTGCGACGAGTCCAGGAGAACTCCGGGGGAGTAGGGCTCATTGATGCGGAGTGTGGAAATGAACGCGATGCGGCGGTGACCGGCCTCCAGCAGGTAGCGGGTGGACTCGTGGGCGATGCCCTCCATTTCCACGGCGACTGTCTCCGCGTCCAGGCCCTCGGCTTTGCGGTCCAGCAACACCAGCGGCCGCCCCGACGTGAAAACATCGCGTAAATGTTCCGTAGCCACGGAGGAGGCGGGGGCGATAATCAGGCCGTCGACGCGCTTGTCCAACAGCACCCGCACAGCCTCCATTTCGGCGGCTGTGTCCTCGTCGGTGTTGACCAGGATGACATTGAAGCCGCTCTTCTTGGTGATGTCTGTTATCCCCCGGGTTGCCAGGCCAAAATGTGGGTTTTCTATATCTCCCACCACCACTCCGATGGTGTTGGATTTTCCCGTATTCATGCTGCGGGCCAGCTCATTGGGCCGGTAGTTCAGCTCCTCCGCGGCGGCCAGGACCCGTTCGCGTACGTCTTCGCTGACGGCGCCGTAATTTCCCAGTGCCCGGGCAGCCTGCGCTTTCGAAACCTGCGCGGCTTTGGCGACGTCGGAGACCGTTACGTCTCTTCGCCGTGGAACGTCTGACTTCATGTCGGCCTTTCGCGGTGGGCTCTTGACGCCCGTTGTGGCTTCGATTACATTTCTATCCATCGATGTGAGTCCGGTCTCAATCCTAGGGACTGAGACCGGACTCAGCAAGGGTTCCCGGCAAAGCTCATCCCAGCGGTGGATTAACGTCCGTCGACTTCCCGCTCCTCCTGATTGGAAACACTCTGTGATTACTCGCACCGCCCTGCGCCCAGCGGCGCTCGTCGCGGCGGCAGTCGCCGCCGTCCTGGCACTCTCCGGCTGCGGAGGATCCTCCTCTGCCTCATCCTCACCGGCCGACAACCCTTACGGACTGATCGAAGCGGGCACCATCCGCGTCGCCAGCCTGGGCGATTCCAAGCCCTACACTTTCACCGACGCCGAGGGTAAGTTCACCGGCTTCGATGTTGAACTGTTTACCGATGTGGCCAAGCGTGCCGGTGTGGACAACGTGGTCTTCACCGGGCAGGACTTCTCCGGCCTGCTTGCCGCCGTCGCCAACGGGCAGTTTGATGCCGGTGTTGCGGCGATCGGCATCACGGACAAGCGAAAGGAAACCGTCGACTTCTCCGACGGCTACCTGGCCGGCTACCTGACGGTCATGACCACCAAAGAATCCGGTATCACCAGCCCCGACGGGCTTGGCGACAAGCGCCTGGGCGTTGTCCAGGGCACGCTGCAGGAGGCCTACGCGGTCAAGAACTTCACCTCCGCCAGCCTGGTGCGCTTCCCGGACAACAACACCGCCGTCTCCGCCCTCAACAGCGGCTCGGTGGACGCGCACTTCCTGGACTACGAGGCCGCCAAGTCTTACCAGGAGCAGTACGGGCTGGTGAGCGCTGCCGACATTCCTTCCTTTGACGCACCTGCCGGCTTCGCCATCGCTAAGGACAAGACCGCCCTCAAGGAAGCCCTGAACAAGGGTCTGGCCGAAGCCATGGAGGACGGCACCTGGAAGGAGCTGTACCAGAAGTGGTTCCCGGGCTCCCCGATGCCTGAACAGTACCTGCCCAAGGCAGAGCAGACAGCCGGCACCGCCGCTGCCAAATAAACCTTCCCGGGTAGCGGGGCAGCAGCGCCGGCGTGCAACCGGCCTGTGCTGCCGCCCCGTCCACCAGCACACTACGTCTGAGAGCAACCATGGACTGGTTCGACACCATCATCCGCACCTTCTTCGACTTCGAAGCAATGATTGAAGTCCTGCCCCAACTGCTGGCGGTAGGTCTCCTCAACACCCTGATCATCTCCATCGCCGCCACCATCATCGGCGTCGCGCTCGGCATGGTGGTAGCCGTCATGGGCATCTCACCGTCCAAGTGGCTTCGCATCCCGGCACGTATTTACACCGACCTCTTCCGCGGCCTGCCAGCCATCCTTACCATCCTCCTTATTGGGCAGGGGTTCGCCAGGCTGAGCCAGTCCATTTTCGGCCCGTCGCCCTACCCGCTGGGCATCATCGCGCTTAGTCTGATCGCCAGCGCCTACATTGGCGAGATCTTCCGAGCCGGCATCCAAAGTGTGGACAAGGGCCAGGGAGAGGCGTGCCGGGCCCTGGGCATGAGCTACGGCAAGTCCATGGCCCTGGTGGTGATTCCCCAGGGCATCCGTCGGGTACTTCCCGCGCTGGTGAACCAGTTCATCGCAATCGTGAAGGACTCCTCGCTGGTGTACTTCCTGGGCCTGCTGGTCAGCGAGCGCGAGCTTTTCCGGGTGGGCCAGGACGCAGCAGTCCTCTCCGGAAACCTGTCCCCGCTGGTCATGGCCGGCATCTTCTACCTCATCATCACCGTGCCGCTCACGCACTTGGTGAACTACTTCGACAACAGGTTCCGGGCAGGAAAACGCCGCCCCTCCGCACCCACCAGCGGCCTGAACGAAGTCAAGGAACTCGACGCGGTATCGCCGCTGACCACCGGGAGCAATACATGATCACCACCGCCAGCACCAACACCGGCAACACGGCCCCGGGCAGGCGGGCCGCCCAGGACAACCAGGACATCCAGACCTTCCACGGCTCCAGCCTGGAACTGAAGAACCTGACTATGGCGTACGGCGACATCGAGGTGCTGCGTAACGTCAGCCTCACGGTGGCGCCGGGCACCACTACGTGCATCATCGGTCCGTCCGGTTCCGGCAAGTCCACGCTGCTCCGCGGCGTTAACCGGCTCCACGAACCCAAGAGCGGCGACGTGATTCTTGCCGGCGAAAGCGCCCTGAAGGTCAACCCGGATATCCTGCGCAGCCGCATCGGCATGGTGTTCCAGCACTTCAACCTGTTCCCGGACCATACTGCGCTGGAAAACGTCGCTTTGGCCTTGTGGAGCGTCAAGAAGATGCCCAAAGCAGAAGCCGTGGAACGCGCCCGCCGCCGGCTGGCGGAAGTAGGCCTCGCGGAACGCGCTGACCACCGGCCTCGGGACCTTTCCGGCGGCCAGCAGCAGCGCGTTGCCATTGCCCGGGCACTGGCCATGGAACCGGAGGTAATGCTCTTCGATGAAGCCACCAGCGCACTGGACCCGGAACTGGTCAAAGGCGTACTGACACTCATGGCCTCGCTGGCTAAGCGGGGAATGACCATGGTGGTGGTCACCCACGAGATGGGCTTTGCCCGGAAAGTGGCGGACCAGGTGGTTTTCATGGATGAGGGCGAAGTGGTTGAGGCCGGCACCCCCGCCGACCTGTTCGACAACCCCAAGAGCGAGCGCCTCCAGCGTTTCCTCTCCGAGGTTCTCTGATGGGCGCCGCAGGGCAGGCTCCGATCAGGACCGCCGTCGTCGGTTACGGCGTTTCCGGGCGGGTGTTCCACGCCCCACTGATTGAGGCCGACCCCGCCTTCTCCCTGGACGTGATTGTTACGGCCGATCCGGAGCGGGCTGCAGCCGCGTTGGAGCGGTACCCCAAGGCGCGCATTGTTCCGACGCCGGAGGCCCTGTTTGCGCTGGCCGGCGACCTGGACCTGGTGGTCCTGGGCACGCCGCCAGCCACTCACTTCGACCTGGCGTCGGCGGCCATCGGACACGGGCTGCATGTGGTGGTGGATAAGCCGTTTGTTCCCACCTCGGCGCAGGGCCGGGAGTTGATCGCGCTGGCCGACGCCGCCGGAGTGCAGCTGACCGTCTTCCAGAACCGCCGCTGGGACGCCGACTTCCTGACACTGCAGAAGGTGATCGACGGCGGTGCCCTCGGGCAGGTGCGCAGCTTCGAGTCCCGCTTTGAATGGTGGCGACCGGAAGGGTTTGGCAATTGGCGCGACGCCGCCACCACGGCAGAGGGCGGTGGGATCCTGCACGACCTGGGCGCCCACCTGATTGACCAGGCCATCCAGCTGTTCGGGCCCGTGGCGCGCAGCTATGGTGAAACAGCGGGGCAGGACCCGGGCCGGTTCGCCGCGGATCAGGAAGCCTTCGTCTCGTTGCTGCATGAGTCGGGCGTCCGCTCCCGGCTGTGGATGAACGGAGCAGCAGCGCTGACCGGCCCCCGGTTCCATGTGCTGGGCACCTCGGCCGGTTACAGCAAGCGGGGCCTTGACGGCCAGGAACCGGCCCTCGACGCCGGTACCGTCCCCACCGACCCGCAGTACGGCGTCGAACCTCCGTCAGTCTGGGGCGCGCTGGGGATCGAGGGCTCCACCGCCCCCGTCCCCGCCGAGCGGGGCAGCTACCCGCAGTTTTACCGGCTCCTGGCCGGGGCCATCCTGCACGGAGCAGCCCTTCCCGTGGACCCGGCAGACGCCGTCGTCGTTCTGACAATTATCGAAGAAATCCATGCCTTCGCCTGACGCATCCCGTCATGGCACTCCGAACAACTCCCGAAAGAGAGCCAACATGCCCTCCGCACGCTCCGCCCAAAAAATCGCTGTCATCGGTGGCGGAATCCTTGGTGTATCCACCGCCGTCCACCTCCTGCGCGAAGGCGCGGACGTGGTCCTGCTGACCGAAAGTGGCCTGGCCAGTGAAGCCTCCGGCCGCTCGCTGTCCTGGCTGAATTCCGCCGGCGAACGCAGCACCCCGTACCATCAGCTCCGGATGGCCGGCATCGACCGGTACCGCACCCTGTTCGCTGCCGATCCATCCCGCGAGTGGCTGCAGTTCGGCGGCGGCGGCCTGATGTGGAACCCGGCCGGCGAGGCAAAGGCCACCGCCGAACGCCACGCCTTTGAACGCTCCATCGGGTACGACTCGAAGCTGCTGGATTCTGCGGAGGTCGCCACAACGGTTCCAGGTGTTGATGCCTCAGCTGTTCCGGACAACGCCATCTTCAATCCGGGCGAGGGCTGGGTCAGCCTGCCGCACCTGGTGGACTTCCTGATGGAGGACTTCCACGAACTCGGCGGCGAACTGGTCCTCAACGCCGGCAAGGCCGCGGTGCTGGTGGACGGCGGCCGGGCCGTGGGTGTGCAACTCGCCTCCGGTGCCGTGCACGACGCCGATGCGGTGCTGGTGGCGTGCGGCGCCGCCACTCCCGCCGTGGTGGCCCCGCTGGGCGTGACCATCCCCAACGGCTCGCCTGTGTCCATGCTGGTGACCACCAAGGCTGGAGAGCACAGCCTCGCCGCTGTGCTGAATACGCCCCGGGCCGCCGTCCGGCCCAACCCCGGCAACACCCTGGCACTGGACCACGACTGGTACGAGCACAGCATCACCGAGCACGCCGACGGCAGTTTCAGCATCCCGGATGAGGTGGTCCAGGAACTGGCGGACGAGGCGTCAAAGCTGCTGGAGGGCAACCCGGAGCTCAAGCCGGCTTCGTGGAAGATCGGTTACAAACCCATCCCGGGTGATGGCGAGCCCGTATTCGGCGAACTGGACACTGTTCCGGGTTGCTTCGTCGCGTTCACGCACTCCGGAGCCACGCTGGGTCTCATCGCCGGTGAGCTCCTGGCCGGGGAGATTTTGACCGGCGCCCGGCACCCGATGCTGGAGACGTTCCGGCCCGGCCGGTTCTCCTAGCGGCCGGCGGTTGCAGCGGGGTGGGGGGAGGTGGCCCGTTAGAAGGTTCTGCACTCAAGGTGGCAAGCGTGAGTCTCCCCACTTTATTATGAGTAGCTCAGAATAAGTCGGTAGATTGGTTACAGGCCGCCGAAGACCTTGAGTGCCGCACCGGGTGAGCATCCCCCGGGCCAGCAGGCTGGCGACAGAATCCCTGATCCTCCTGCATGGGCGGCACAACAACCGGACATGGCCCCTCATCCTGTAGCCCCCTAGGAGAACCACATGACTTTGCTGATCGAACGCCCCGCAACCCCAACCATCACCTCCGTGCCTGCCACCACCGCAACCCCGCGCGGCGGCAGCTACGTCACCCTTCCCGGTGACGGCGTCTCAACCGGGACCGAGGGCAGTTACGTCACGGTTGCCGGCAACCGGAACGCCGCCTCCCGCACCCGTGGCAGCTATGTCACCGTAGCCGGTGCCCCTGGTGTTGATGCCTCGGCGATTGAAGGCAGCTACGTCACGCTCCCGGCCGCGGCCTAGAGCCAGAGTCACGTAACGCCTAAAAGGGCGTAAGTAAAAGGAGGCCGACGGCGGCACTGAGTGTCGCCGTCGGCCTCCTTTTTGCGTCCAGGGTTTGCGGACTTTCCAGAGCCTGCAGCCTGGCGCTTACGCAACAACCGCCGTCGCAGATCCTCCAGACAAAAATGCCCTGAGTTGCTCCACCAGAAAAGCGTGATCGTCCTTTTGCGGCAATCCGGAGACTCCGACAAAACCGACTACCAGTCCCGAGTCCCTGAGTCTGACAGGAAACACACCGCCGTTGGCCGCATAGCGGTGCAACGGCAGCCGCGAATCTTCTTCGAACACACGGCCGAGCGCGCGGAAGTGTTCACCGACGCCCATTGAACTGCGCTCAAAGTGCGTGACGACTGCGGCCTTGCGTTCAAGCCATGCGTCGTTGTCAGGGGTAGCTCCTGGTAATGCAGTGTGGAAGACCCTTTGCTCGCCCAGGGTGATCCCGATGACCAGGGGCAGATTCCTTTCCACCGCGGCGGCCCGCAGTTCACAGCCCAGACGCCAGGCTTCGTGACGGTCAAAGTGAGCGAACTGCAGGTCGTGCTCGTCCGCTTCGATTTGCTCGAGGTAGGCGTTGCCTGTCATTCAGGCCTCGCTCGAGACTGTCCACAGGTTGAGCCCGCCGTCGCGCGCGTATTCTTCGATGCGCGCGAGCTCTTCGTCGGTGAAGGGCGGGCTCTGCAGGGCCTTCACCGTATCTTCCAGTTGCTCGGGCCGGCTTGCGCCCACCAGCACGGATGAGATCCGGGGATCCTTCAGGACCCAGGCAACGGCCATGTGCGCCAGCGACTGCCCCCGTTCCTCGGCTATGGCGGCCAGCTCGCGGGAAAGGTCGAGATTCTGCTGGGACAGCATGCCGTCCTTCAAGGTCTTGCCCTGGGTAGCCCGGGACCCGGAGGGCACGCCGTTGAGGTACTTGCCGGTCAGCAGACCCTGGGCCAGTACTGAGAAGGCGATGCACCCGACACCTTCGTCGGCCAGGACCTCGAGGAGGCTCGGGCTTCCCTCTTCGACCCACCTGTTCAGGAGCGAGTAGGAAGGCTGATGGATCAGCAGGGGCGTACCCAACTCCCTCAAGGCGGCCGCGATCTCCAGGGTGCGCGCCGGGGAGTAGGAAGAGACTCCGGCATAAAGCGCCTTGCCTTGACGGACTGCGGTGTCCAGGGCCGAGGCCGTCTCCTCGACCGGTGTCTCCGGGTCGAAGCGGTGGCTGTAGTAGATGTCTACGTAATCCAGCCCGAGGTTGTCCAGGGACCGGTCCAGCGCGGCCAACAGGTGCTTGCGGGAGCTGCCGCCACCATAGGGGCCGGGGGAGAAGGAATAACCGGCCTTCGTTGACACGACGATCTCGTCGCGAAGGCCGGCGAAGTCCTCGGACAGAATCCGGCCCACGTTCCGCTCTGCAGCACCTGCGGGAGGCCCGTATCCGTCTGCGAGGTCGAAGTGGGTGATACCCAGATCGAACGCACGCCGGACAATGGCTCGTTGCCGTTCCATAGGGGTGTCATCGCCGAAGTTGTGCCACATGCCCAGCGAAATGGCGGGCAGTTTGAGGCCACTATTGCCCACTTTGCGGTACTGCATCGTGTCGTAGCGGTCGGGGGCCGGGACGTATTGCCCTGTTGTGTTCTGCACAGATATGTCCTTGTACTGGTTGGTTGTACTGATTGCTACGGATAAATTCGACTGCTCAAAGCGTCTGCGTGGATGCCAGCGGCATAAGTTTGGCCAGCAGTTCGAACTGGGCCGGGTCCTCGAGCGCGGAACCAACGGCAACCACATTGGCGCCCGCTGCCAGATAGTCGGGGGCGTTGTGCCCGTTGATGCCGCCGGTGGCGACAATCCGGATGTCGGGGAAGGGCCCGCGCATGCCCTGGAACCACGAGATACCGAGGGTAGTAGCGGGGAAGGCCTTGACCCAGGACATTCCATGGTTGGCGGCGAGCTGGACTTCTGAGGCGGTTGCGACGCCGGGCAGGTGCGCCAGGCCGGCCTTGATGCTGGCCGCTGCGACAGTGAGATCGAGACCGGGTGCCACGGTGAAGCCGGCGCCGGCTGCAACTGCGTGTTCCAGGCGTTCCAGCGTGGTGACCGTTCCCGCTCCCACGACCCGGCCTTTGGCCCGTCCCTCGGTGACAGCTGCAGCCAGGGCCTCGACTGCGGACGGGGACTGAATCGGAACTTCCACACAGTCAATACCGAGCTCCCATGCCCGGTTGGCCAATTCGACTGTCCGCTCTGGCGTGTAGCCGCGGAGGATGGCCATGACGGATGTGCCGGTGAAAGTGTGGTCAAAGAAGTCGTCTATCGACGCCATCCCAACTCCTCGGAGATCGTAGTTGTCGTTGCTTCAAGTGCTGGCAGTAGCTGCACCAGGTCGGGCATGGTTGCCCGTGCTTTGAGTGCTGTGATGGACACTGCTCCGGTGACCTGACCGGTAGCGTCCCTCAGCGGCATGGCGACGCAGTTCACGAAGTCCTCGTACTCGCCGTCGTCCACCGCGTAGCCCTGTTTCCGGACGTCGGCCAGTTGCTTGAGGAATTCTTCGCGTGAGCTGATTGTCGTGGGGGTGTAGGTAGCGAAGTCGGTGCTCTCCAGAAGGTGCTCCACGAAGTCGGGTTCCCTGTAGGCAAGAATTGCTTTGCCGACACCGGAGGTGTGGATCGTTACCGGGTGGCCGATCTGCGAGTACAACCGCACCATGCCAGCCTGTTCAATTTTGTCCGCGTACACAATGGACTGACCCTCGACGGCGGCCAGGTGCACGGTGTGCCCGCAACTGGCTCCGAGGGCCTGCAAGTGTGGATGCGCGATGTTGGCCAGGTCGAACTGCTCCAAGGCGACGTTGGCCAGCCCCGCGAGCCGGTATCCCACGCCATAGCGGCCGTCTTCCCTCCGCCGGGTCAGGCCACTCTCGGTGAGAGTCTGCAGGGTGCGCAGGGCGGTGGACCGGTGAATGGCGAAGTGCGCGCCAACATCACTGGGCGTGCGGGGCTGGACGCTGACGTATTCGAGGATCTCAATGGCGCGCTGAATGCTTTGTGACATAGCCCAACTACACCAGATCGAAGTCGTGGACGCTGGACAGCGCCCGTGCTGCAAAGGTGTGGCCCAGGGATAACCGCTCGCTGGCTGGGTTTCCGGCGAGAAGGCCTGAGAGGTATCCGGCAGCGAAAGCATCACCGGCTCCCACCACCTCCACAACGTCAACAACCTGAGCCGGGATGAACACCGACCCCGACGCCGAAACGTCCGTGGCACCCACAGCTCCGTCCTTGACCACCAGGTGCTGCGGCCTGAAGGCGGCATACAGCTCGTCGGGATCCCCGGTGCCCCACAGTGTTTCGGCCTCGTCCCTGCCTACGAACACGATGTCGGCCCGCCGGGCGCATTCGGCCAGGACGGGGCCGGCTTCTTTCGCGTCCCACAGGCCTGGCCTGTGGTTGACATCGAAGGATACGAGGGTGCCGTGGGCTTTAGCTGCCGTGAACGCTGCGTCAACCAGGCCGTGGCAGCTGGAGGACAGTCCGGCGGTGATTCCGGACAGATGCAGCAGCGGCAGTGCCGGCCAGTCGATTTTCTGCAGGATGGCAGGACCCATGGCCGAGGCGGCGGAGCCCGAGCGGTAGTAGTAGACGGTGGTGGAGGCGCTTCCGGGGTCTTTGAAGTACACCCCCGTCGGTGCGGTGGGGTCAGTCTCGACCAGTGTGGTGTCCACTCCATTGGCGCTCAGTTGCCGCAGCAGGCGCCTGCCCAGCGGGTCATCGCCCACCCGGCTTAGCCAGGCTGTCCGGTGGCCTTCGCCGGCGAGGTAGAGGGCCACGGTGGATTCCGCGCCGCCGGCCGAGACGATAAAACGGTCGGCGGTTTCCAGGGGCTCGGCGCCGGCAGGTGCCACGAGGGCCATGGTCTCGCCCAGGCACAGGACGGAGGGGGCGTTACCGGAGGACTTCATCAGCTTGAGCACGGAGCTTCCTAGATTTTGACGTGGAACGAAGCCAAGGCAGCAGTACAGCGCCGAGACTAAGGACAATGAGCCCGACGGCGATCGGACTGGTGAAGATTGCGCCGGAACCGTCAATGACGAGCGAACGGCGCAGATTGCTTTCCGCCAGGGGGCCGAGGATGAGACCCAGCACCATGGGCCCTGCAGGGAAGCCGAACCTGCGCATGAGCAAACCGATGACGCCGAAGACCAGCATGAGGACCACATCGAAAACGCTGCTCTGCACCGCGTAGGTGCCTACGATGCAGAAGGCGATGATGATTGTCGTCAGATACTGCTGGGGCAGGGCCAACAGCTTGACCACGCCCTGCATCCGTACCAGGGCCAGGGCCAGGGCCAGGAACGTCGCCACCACCATGATCGTTGCCAGGCTGTAAACGAGGTCGGGCGACTCTACAAACAGGGCCGGGCCGGGCTGCAGCCCCCAGATGATCATCGAGCCGATCATCACGGCCATTACGGAATCGCTGGGTACTCCGAGGGCGAGCGTGGTGGTGACGGCGCCGCCCATGGTTGCGGTGCTGGCGCTGTCAGCTGCTGCAAGGCCTTCAAGGGATCCCTGCCCGAACTTTTCCGGACGCTTGGAGGCGCGCTTCGCCTGTGCCCAGGCGATGACGCCGGCGATGTCTCCACCGGCTGCCGGGACCACACCGACGACGGCGCCGACTCCCGTTCCGATGGCTGACGGCTTGATCAGCTCACGCCGCTGGGATTTGTTCGGCCACCACTCGCCCAGTTGGGTGATGGGCGCAGGCATGCTTTTGGTTCGGGTCTCGGCCAGTTGGTTGAAGAGCTCCGCGATGCCGAACAGCCCGATGATCGCCGCGATGAAGGGGACTCCGGAGCTCAATTCCGGGAAGCCAAGGGTAAAGCGCTGGTCCCCGGTGATGGGGTCCCGTCCGATCGTGCCAAGCAGGAGGCCGGCCGCCCCGGCTACCAGCCCACGCAGAACGTTCCCGCCGGAGACGCCAACCATCATGGTGAGTCCGAAGACAACCAGGGCAAAGAGTTCCGGAGGACCGAACTGGAGGGCAACTGAGGCGAGCGGCTGGGCGGCAAACACCAGGATCAGGATTCCGGCCAGGGAACCCACGGCGGAGACCAGGGCGGAACTGGTGAGCGCGATACCTGCTTTGCCCTGTTTAGCCAGCGGGTAGCCGTCGAAGGTGGAGGCGATGGAAGCGGGCGTACCCGGAGTGTTGACGAGGATGGCAGGGACGCGGTCCCCGAACTGTGCTGCCACATAGATGGACAGCATGACGGCAAGGCCCTGTAGCGGTTCCAGGGTCAGGGTGAAACCTGCTGCCAGAGCGACGGCCATCGTCGCTGTGATTCCGGGGACAGCACCCACAAGGGTGCCCAAAAGTACGCCGGCCAGCAGACACAATCCAATAGTGGGATCCAGCAGGGCGCCAACGCCCTCAAGAACCTCGTTCATAGCGGCACCTGCAGCAGCATCTTGAACAGTCCGTATAGCACCATTGCGGTAAGCGCCGGAAAGACCAGCAGGGCCTTGACTCCCCGCGCGCCGGTGACGAACATCAGGGCGCTGAGGAACACCACGGTGACCGGAAGGAAGTGGAGGTACTGCCAGGCAACGCCGTAGAGAACTATGGCAATCAGCACGGACCCCAGGCGCGTGAGGCCGTGTGAGCTGACGCGTTCCTCGGGCATTGGATCGGGTTGCCTGAAAGAAACCACAGCGATGGCCAGAGCACCTGCCACCAAGGTGCCTCCCAGCACTGTTGGCCACCATCCCGGTCCCATGGACCCATCCGAAGCGGACAGGTCCAGGCCGTGTACGGGCAGCATCAACACGCCTCCGACAAGTGCTACAGCGAGGGCCACGAGAAGGCCCCTCACGTTGCTTCCGTTGCTCTGTTCCGCATTCGTGATGCGGTGACCGGCGGTGACAGTGGATGCGTCATTGGGCAGCCCCTCTACTGTTCTCAGCACGGGCACGCCCTTCACGAAGCACCACCGAGCAATGTGGCGAAGCGGTTGCTCTCGGCGTCAACAAACTCCGTTGTCTCGTCCGCGGAGCGGTAGAGCGGCAGGTTGCCGGCCTTCTCGATGAATGAGGTGTAGGCCTCGGACGCAACGGCCTTCTCCAAAGACTCCTCCAGACGCTGCTTGACGTCGGACGGGACGCCGGCCGGGCCGGCTACTGCTGCCCAGCTGCCGATGACGACGTCGTGTCCCTGCTCGGCCGCAGTAGGCACATCAGGGAGGGCCGGAGCGCGTTCTTCCGTGAAGACGGCCAGGACCCGCAGCCGGCCGTCCTTGTGGGCGGGACCGGTCTCGCCGATGCCCGCTACGACTGCATCAACCTGGCTGCCTGTCGCGGCCGTCACTGCCGGAGCCCCACCATCGAAGGGGACGTTTTTGAACTCTACCTTCGCGACGTTGCCCAGCTCAGTAGCCCCCAGCTCCCAGATGGAACCAGGCCCGGCGTTGGAAATGGAAACGCCGCCCGGACGGTCCTTGGCCGCGTTGATCAGGTCGTCAAGGGTTTGGAACGGGCTGCTGGCGGGGACTGCGATGGTTCCCGGCTGGGTATTCGCCTGCCCCAGGAAGGTGTAGTCGGAGGGGTCGATCTCGTAGTTCTGGTGGCCCAGGAGACTTACTTCGACGGGCAGGACAGCGATGGTGTAGCCATCCGCGGCCTGCCCGGCGAGGTGCTCCATGCCAACACTCCCGGAACCGCCGGGGCGGTTCTCCACAACGATGGAAACGCCCAGGTCCTTTTCCATCTCCTTGGCCAGGGTACGGGCGGTGAGGTCAGTCGCTCCTCCGGCCGAGGTTGGTGTCATGAAGGTGATCGTCTTCGAAGGAAAGTCACCTCCTGCCGCTGCTGCTCCATTGCGGTCTGCGCATCCTGTGAGGCCTAGCAGAACGGTAAGGGCGGCGGCGCCTGCAAGAGGGCTCCATCGACGGGTCAATGCTGGGGACATCTTCGTCCTCTTTCTCCTATGTTGCATATGTTGCAACAACGCTGTGTATGTTGCACAAGCATAGCTGTCCGTCGGCGTTCGTGACAAGGGTCACCCATCAGATGCGAACCGGATGGCGTCACAGGGGACCGCGATGCTCTGGAACGGTGACTTCCACAACACACGGCAGATCCTCGATGCCCTGGACCGTCGGGTGGGCGCCGGGGAGAAGGTCGCTGGAGCTCCGGCCGAAAAGTGGTGTCTCTGCATGAGCTTGTCGGGGCGATCGTTGCCCACGAATGGCGGCGGATCGGCGTCGACGTCGATGCCCTCCAAGGCCGCATGAGGGCTGGCTTGTCCTCTCCGCAGGCCGAGCACCTAGGCCTGCGGTCGCGTGATCATCTGCTGGCCGCCATCGTTGCGGCCGGGCTGAAAGTGACGGAACGGCTCGACACCAAGCCAACGCATCCGAAGGCGGCGGACCGTGCTGATCCTTTGTTCCAGGGGCGCGCGGCCGAGGTCACCTCCTGTGGCGGCTTGTTCCCCGGTAGTCCGGGGCAGCAGCGGGACCAGGGGGCTAACTGGCCCTCAAACAGGCGGCCGGTTCTCGGCTCCCGGTCCGGTCGAACAACGCGCCGGTGCTGCTCTGGGGCACCACCACGTGGACGGCGTTGCGCTGGACGGTGAAGTCGGTGGGCGTGGTGGTGGCGATCTCGCCGTCGAGGTTTACCGGCAGCGGCGCGTCGGTGACCAGCCGGACGCTCCGGCTGGTGAGGTGGCGCACCCTGTCGTGTTCGATGAAGCTTCCGTCCTTGAGCAACCGTGCAATGTTCACGTGCTCACGGAGCGGCCCGGCCAGGATCGCGTAGATGTCCAGGGTGTGGTCGTCGATCCCGGCCGTGGGGGAGACGGTGTTGCCGCCGCCGTAATGCCGGCCGTTGCCGACCGCCACCTGCAGCAGGTCCTCGAGCTCCATCGGCTCGTGGTCCCCGTCCGGGAACTCGAGGCGGGCCCGGAACGGCTTGTGCCGGGCATAAGCTCCCAGCGTGGCGACGCTGTATGCCAACGGCCCGATGTACCGCTTCAGGCGGGGGCTGAGTGCCTCCGTCACAGCCACGGAGAGGCCCACGGAGGCGACGTTGAGGAACGGCTCTCCGTTGGCCCGGCCGAGGTCGATGTCCACCACTTTCCCTTCCGCGACGGTGGCGCATGCCTCGGCAAGGCTGTTCGGGATTTCCAGCGTGCGGGCGAAGTCGTTGGCAGTTCCCAGCGGCAGGACACCGAGCATCACGTCGGTGCCGGCAACGCGACCGGCGGCGTAGGACACCGTCCCGTCGCCGCCGCCCACAACCACCAGGTCGTGCCCGTCAGCAAGCACCCGGTCAAGCGTCCCGGCAAGGTCTGCCCCGGACTGCACGTGGTGCACGGCAGAGATGGGCACACCTGCCTGGCGCATGGTGCCCACCGCACGTTCGTGTGCCCTTCCCCGGCGTGAACCGGCGTTGATCACAACGGCGGCAGAGCGGGCATCCCGGGCAGCTTCCATGTGGGCCATGGTAGGCGGCGGAGCTGTGCATTTCCTATGGCGGAAGCGCACGACGGCGGCGCCGGGTCTGGAGAAGGCCGCCAGACCCGGCGAACGCGGGCTCTACCCCCGCACCTCGTACGCCTTCGGCAGCTTCAGTCCGCGTTCTTCCATGAGCGTCCGCAGCCGGGTGGGGTAGTCGGTGATGACGCCGTCCACGCCCAGGTTCATCAGGCGGGCCATGTCTGCGGTGGTGTTGACGGTCCACGGGATGACGGGCAGGCCCAGTTCGTGCGCTTCGGCGATCATCTGTGGGGTGACCGAACGGAACGTGGGGGAGACGACGTCGTATCCCTGTGCTGCTGCCGCCTTGGCGAGGGAACCGTCGTAGTCGTCAATGTCGATGCCGCCCAGGTTGGGGCTGGCGCCGGGCTGCCCCACTCCCATCCAGGCGTCTCCACTGGAGAGGGCTACCAGCGGCAGTTCCGGGGCGATCTCCTTGGTGAGGTTCAGGGAGGACCAGTCGAAGGACTGCAGCGTGGTGCGGGAGACCATGCCTGAGGCCTGGATCTCGGCAACGACTGCGCGGGTGAGGGACTCCATGCCGGCGCCGCCGATCTCGCTGCTTTCTACCTTGGTTTCGACGTTGAAGCGGACCTTGGCGGCACCGGCGTCGCGGACCAACTGGTAGACGTCCTTGAGTTCGGCAATCCGGTTGCCCTCGATGACGTCCTGCTCCGGGTAGCCGGGCAGCTGCACGTAGCCGCAGTTGAGCGTCTTGATCTGCGCCAGGGACAGGTTGGCCACCCGGTCGCCCACGTAAGGGAACTCGGGGTCGCTGGCGGTGGCCGGGGCGGTGTCCACGCACTTGGCGGTCTGGATGGTGTCGTCGTGCCAGACGATCACCTTGCCGTCTTCGGTCGGGTGGGTGTCCAGTTCCAGGGTGGTCACGCCCAGGGCCAGCGAGTTGGCGAACGCGGCCAGGGATTCCTCGGTCCACTCGCCGCGGCCCCCGCGGTGGCTCTGCAGGTCAAAGGACCCGTTGCGTTCGTTCGTCTTGATGGCGGATGTGGCGGTTCCGGCAGCGTTCGACGACGGCGTTCCGGCCTCGGCGTTCGGCGCCGCGACGGCGGGACCCGCCATAGTGGCGAGAAGGGCGGCGGCTGCCGCTGCAGTCAGGATGGTGCGCATGCGTGTTTCCTCCAGGGAACATCGGGGCGGCCGGTGAGGCCGGTGACCCGTCAACGCTAGTGAGGGCAGATGGCAGGCAGGGGACGGGGAGTTGGAGTGCAGGTTAACGCTGACGCCGGTCTCCTCAGTATGCTTATCGAACGCCTACTAACGGGTAAAGTTCCCGCATCGCAGGTAGAACGAAACGAACAGGGGCCTTTCATTGGCAGGGAATGCAACCTTCCGGCACAGCAACACCGCGCTGCTCTCGGTCAGCAGTATCGAGGCCCCCAGGATCGTGAGTTCTGCGGATTTCGACCAGAGGTTGGCTCCGACCCTGCGCCGCCTGAACTTCCCGCCCCGGCTGCTTGAACGCGTTGCCGGCGTCACGCACCGCCGCTGGTGGGCGGCCGGGACCTCCTTTGATGATGCTGCCACCGAAGTCGGTGCGAAAGCCCTGGCCGAGGCGGGCGTTGAAGCGGCCGACGTCGGCCTGTTGATCAACACCTCGGTGACGCGGCGCAACCTGGAACCCTCCGTCGCGGTAAAGATCCATCACGGACTGAACCTGCCGTCGTCGGCCATGAATTTTGACCTGGCCAACGCCTGCCTGGGCTTCGTGAACGGAATGACCCTGGCGGCCAGCATGATCGACTCGGGGCAGATCAAATACGCGGTGATCGTCAACGCCGAGGACGCCGAGGCCACGCAGGAAGCCACGCTCGCCCGCCTTCTGCGGCCCGAAACCACGCGGGAAGACTTCAACCGGGAGTTTGCCACGCTCACCCTGGGCTCCGGAGCTGCTGCCGCCGTCCTGGGTCCGGCGGACCAGCACCCCGGGGCGCACCGAATCGTGGGCGGTGTGATGCGTGCCGGCACCGAACACCACGAGTTGTGCGTGGGCGGCCTGGACGGCATGACCACGGACACGAAGGGCCTGCTCGACGGCGGCCTGCAGCTGGTGGTCGATGCCTGGACTGAAGCCGGGGCGGAGTGGGACTGGACCAGCATGGACCGCTACGTCACGCACCAGGTGAGCAATGCGTACACGCAGGCCATCATCGACGCCATCAGCCTGGACCCCGCCAGGGTGCCCATCACGTTCCCGTACTGGGGCAACGTGGGCCCGGCTTCCCTTCCCATGACCCTCGCCGCCGAGGCGCAATCCCTCGAAGCGGGGGACCGGGTCCTGTGTATGGGCGTCGGCTCCGGGCTGAACACCGCCATGATGGAGATCATTTGGTAACCGCCAACTGGCCCGGCGTGGACCCGGAATGGTCGCGCGAGATTGAGGTGCCGTCAACGTCCGACGCCGATGCATCCCGAGGCCAGACAGTGCGCCGCTGGCATCTGCTGGACAACGGCGCCCAGCTCGCCCGCCTGGGCCTCACTCCGGCCGGTACCCTGCTGTGCGTGCACGGCAACCCCACCTGGTCCTACCTGTGGCGGACGCTGCTGGCCGCCGGCTCGGATCCCGCCCATCCGTGGCGGGTGGTGGCGGTGGACCAGCTGGACATGGGCTACTCGGAACGCACCGGCACCCTCCGGCGCCTCGCTGACCGCATCAACGATCTGGGCGACCTCACAGAGGCCCTCGGTTTGACCGGGCCCGTGGTCACTGTCGGCCACGACTGGGGCGGCGCGATCAGCCTGGGCTGGGCGCTGGCGCACCGGCAGCACCTCGCCGGCGTCGTCCTGACCAACACCGCAGTCCACCAACCCACCGACGCCGCTATCCCGCCGGCCCTGCGGCTTGCCCTGCACCCGGCGGTTCACGGGTGGGGAACCACGACGTCGGACGCGTTCCTGCGGGTGACGCACTCACTGGCCCACCCGCCGCTGGCCGCGGACGTCCGCGAGGCCTACATGGCGCCCTACCGCGGAGCCTCCCGCCGGGCAGGGGTCGGAAACTTTGTGGCGGACATTCCCGTGGACGCCGGCCACCCCAGCTTTTCGAGGCTCACTGCAGTGGCGGAAGGGCTGCACGGGTTGACGGTTCCGGCGCTGATGCTTTGGGGCCCCCGGGACCCCATCTTTTCCGACCGGTACCTCAAGGACCTTCTCACCAGGCTTCCGCATGCCGATGTGCACCGCTTCGAAGGCGCCGGCCATCTCGTGGCGGAGGACCGGAACATTGCCGCGCCGATTTTCCAGTGGCTTGCCGGGAACGTTGGCGCGGGCGGTGCCGGCGACGGCGGATCCGCAGCCGGAGAAGGCGCACTATCCGGCGGCCGGGAGTTGGGCGGTACAGCCGAGCCGGAGCCGCCAGCCTTCCGGCCGCTGTGGGACTCGCTCGCTCAGCAGGCCGAAGGTCCGGCGGGAGCAGAAACCGCCGTCGCCGAGATGGCGCCGGACGGTACCGTGGCCCGCTCGCTCAGCTGGCAGCAGTTGGACCGGGACATCCTGGACCTCGCCGCGGGGCTGCTGGACGCCGGCGTCGGAACCGGCAGCCGGGTGAGCCTGATGGTTCCGCCCGGAGTGGACCTGACCGTAGCCCTCTACGCCTGCCTCCGGTTGGGCGCCGTGGTGGTGGTGGCCGACGCCGGACTGGGAACCAAAGGCCTTAGCCGCGCCGTGAAAGGCGCAACCCCGGATTTTCTCATCGGTATCGACAAGGCGCTCGCGGCCGCCTCGGTGCTCGGCTGGCCGGGACGGCGGATCAGCGTGCGGGACCTTCCGGCCGCCCGCCGTCGGGTGCTCGGCGTCGAACATTCCCTCGACGCCCTGGGGCGTTCCGGTGCCGGCCCCGATGCATCGCAGCCCGGGGAGAGCATCGGTCCGGATGCCCCGGCCGCCGTGCTCTTCACCTCCGGTTCCACCGGCCCCGCCAAGGGCGTGCTGTACACGCACCGGCAGCTGGCGGCGATGCGGGACACGGTGGCGGCCACCTTCGGAATCCGTTCCGGTGCCCGGCTGGTGGCGGGCTTCGCCCCGTTTGCCCTGCTGGGACCGGCGCTTGGGGCGGTGTCGGTGACGCCGGCCATGGACGTCACCGCGCCCCGCACCCTGACGGCCAGCGCACTGGCTGACGCCGCCGCGGCGATTGACGCCACGGTGGTTTTCGCCTCGCCGGCCGCGCTGCGCAATGTTCTTGCCACCCGGGACGGGCTGAGCGCCGCGGGGCAGGAAGCCTTGGGGCGTGTTGAGGTGCTGCTGTCTGCCGGTGCGCCCGTTCCCGAGCCGCTGCTGGCCGAGGTGCAGCGGTTGTTGCCCCAGGCCTCGCTGCATACCCCGTACGGGATGACCGAGGCGCTGCCGGTCACCAATATCAGCCTCGAGCAGATCCAGGCCGCCGACGCCGACGCTGCCGCGGGCACTGAGACTCCCGGCGCCGTGGCGGGAGCGGGCAACGGCGTGTGCGTGGGGTGGCCGGTGCACGGCGCCCGGGTGGCCGTCATCCCGCTGGCGGCCGACGGCACCGCACCCGGAACGGAACCGGTGACCGAGCCCGGCCTGACGGGCGAGATCCTGGTCAGCGCCCCGCACGTCAAGGAAGCGTATTCCAGGCTCTGGCTGACCCAACGGGAGAGCTCGAGCGTGCCCGGCTGGCACCGCACCGGCGACGTGGGGCACTTCGACGCCGCCGGCCGGCTCTGGCTGGAAGGACGCCTCGCGCATGTGGTCACGGCTCCCGGTGCTGTGGTGACGCCGGTCGGCGCCGAACAGGCCATCGAACGCCTGGACATCGTCGGGCTGGCCGCGATCACCGGCGTCGGACCGGCAGGCACCCAGGCCGTGGTCGCCGTCGTCGAAACCGTTCCTCCCGCCCGGAAGGCCGGTCCTGCCGAGCCGCAGCTTGCCGGACGTGTCCGAGCGGCGGCCCTCGATGCAGGGGTCCAGGTTTCTGCTGTGCTCGTTGTTCCCGCCCAGCCCATGGACATCCGGCACAACGCCAAGATCGACAGGACGCGGCTGGCCCGTTGGGCTGCGGGGGTACTGGCCGGCGGCAGGCCGGGTAAGCCATGAGGGTCCTCGTCACCGGTGCCAGCGGCCTGCTTGGGGGAGAGGTGGCCCGGCTGCTGGTGCGCCAGGGCCATGACGTCACCACCTTCCAGCGCCGTCCCTCAGGGGTCGACGGCGCCACGGACGTCCGCGGGTCCGTCACTGACGAAGATGCGCTGCGGGCAGCAGTCGACGGCGCCGAAGGAGTCATCCACCTCGCCGCGAAGGTTTCCTTCACGGGCCGCGCGGCCGAGTTCGACGAGGTAAATGTCGAAGGGACCCGCCGCCTGCTGCGTTGTGCCCGGGTGGCCGGGGTGCGGGACATGGTGTTTGTGTCCTCGCCGTCCGTGGCCAATTCCGGCGCCGCCATCGCCGGGCTCGGCGCGGAGCCGGCGGACCCGAAGCGCGCCCACGGCGATTATTCACGCACCAAGGCCGAGGCGGAGCTGTTGGCATTGACAACGGACGGTCCGGACTTCCGGGTTGCAGCGGTGCGTCCCCATATTGTGTGGGGCCCGGGAGATACCCAACTGGTGGAGCGGGTCCTGGCCCGCGCCGGACGCGGCCGCCTGCCGCTGCTTGACGCCGGTGCGGCCCTGATCGACACCACCTACGTGGACAATGCCGCTGCAGCCATCGTCGCTGCGCTGCACCGCATGGACCACGTACATGGCAAGGCCCTGGTGGTAAGCAACGGCGAGCCGCGGCCGGTGGGCGAGTTGCTGGCGGGCATCTGCGCTGCGGGATGCGTCCCCGCACCGACGTGGTCCGTGCCCGGTGCGGTCGCTCGGGCGGCGGGAGCAGTGGTGGAGAAACTGTGGATTCTGGCCGGGCGACGGGAGGAGCCGCCGATGACCCGCTTCCTTGCCGAGCAGCTCTCCACGGCCCACTGGTTCGATCAGCGCGAAACCCGGGAGCTCCTCGACTGGGCCCCGGCTGTTTCGATCGATGAGGGACTGGCGAGGCTGGGTGAGCACTACCGTTCTTAGACGGCAGTGCGGGTCTTTCCGGTCCTGACCGTTAGGTTCCCTCCATGTGCACCAGCGCCGGGCGGGGCAGCAGCTGAACCCGCTGTCCTACGTGGTGGTGCCGGTGATCGGCGCCAACATCTGCGCTACCTGCTCTCCCGGCTGGACAGCAACGCCATTACGCTGGGGGTGTCCTGGCTGGCTGGAAGCGCTGGTCCTGGCCCTGATCACCCGCGGCTTCAAGGCCTCGCCACCCGAGATGACGGCCGCGGCGAAGGCGACGGTCGAGGCAGCTGCCAGAACCCGTTTGTTTGTGGGTAGCCGTTAGGCCGAGGGAAGGAATTTTTGTGAGGATTGCGCTGGGGCAGCTGGAGTCGGGCGCCGACATTCAAGCCAACCTCACCGCGATTGACCGCTTCGCCGCCGAGGCAGCGCGCGGCGGCGTCGCGCTGGTCGCCTTTCCGGAGCACGCCCTCTACGAGAAGACGAAGGTGGATGCGACCTTCCTTGCGGTGGCCGTGCCGCTGGACGGACCCGTCTGCCGGGAGCCCGCCGCCATTATCCGCCGCCACCGCATCGCGCTGGTGACGGGCGTGGTGGAGACCCCGGACGAGCCGGGCAGGGCGTACAACACGCTGGTGGCTTACGGGCCCGACGGCGGCCGGCTGGCTTTTTACCGGAAGATCCACCTTTTTGACGCGCAGGGCTTTGGGGAGTCCAGGTTCATCAAGCCGGGCCCGTCCACGGACCCGGTGGTGTTCGAGTACGGGGGAGTGCGGTTCGGGCTGATGACCTGCTACGACCTGCGGTTCCCGGAGCTGGCCAGGTCACTGACCGACGCCGGAGCGCAGGTCCTGCTGGTCTGCTCCTCCTGGGTGCCGGGGGAGCACAAGACGGAACAGTGGCCGGCACTGAATGCGGCGCGGGCGATTGAGAACAGCGTGTACGTGGCAGGGATATGCCAGGCGCCGCCCGTGTCCGTGGGGCGGAGCGTGCTGGTGGACCCGATGGGGTAGTGGAAGCTGACCTCGGGCTGGGGGCCGGGGTGCGGACGGTGGACGTGCCACTGAAGACGGTGGACCGGGTGCGGGAGTCGTTCCCGATGTTGCGGCAGCGGCGGCTGTAGTCTAAGTGATCCTTGTGCGAAAACAAGACCTTTCAAATTCGTAAAGCAGCAGTCTACGTTTCAGATTTTGATATCGATGTTACAAACATCGAGAACGTACAGAACCGAAGCCGTCCGGTCGTTTTTTGGTGAACCGGAGTGTTGCCAAAATGGGTAGGGCGCAAGACGGATATTGTTAGCGATGCTTGAAGATTATTGAGAGAGGATGAGATGGTAACGCGCGGAGAGCTCGTGCATGAGAAGATCAGCTTGTCCCTACGGGGCCCTCGAGTGGCTCTTGTGTTTCGATCGACAAGCAACTGGCGAGAAACCGTCCGCCATATATTGTGTGGTATCACGCCCCTATGGGGCTCGGAGGGCTATGTCCTGATTCCACATGATGACGATGGAGAAATTTGTTCCGAAATATGGAGTGCGCTGCGGGACTTTGATCCCGATCACATCGTTGCTCCGCAGTATCCTCTCGCAGATCTTCTACGGTTATTTCCCGGTGCTATGTCCTTTGTTGACGAAAACAACGTGGAGCTATCCGGAGACAAGCTGCAGTCGATGATGAGCGACTTTGACGAATCCGGTCAAACTTTTGAAGATCCGACTTCAGCGCGTGTGGCCGACACGCTTGCGGACAAGCTAGCCGTGTTCCGACACTTAGTCACAGTTGATGAACCATTGGGGCTAGCAAGCCAAAGCTTTCTTGAGCTCGACATCGCGGCAACAGATTATTCGCAAGTTTTGGCCTTGGCCTCCGCTGAGAAGCGGATCTTGGTCGGCCAGGCACAGTGGAAGTCCGACTTGTCATTGGCCGTAGGCGCAATCAAGGGGATGATAGCGCCGGAGGCTTCGGATGGAGTGTTTAGGCCGGAGCCCAGCGTTAGTGAGCTCTTGGACCTAGTTTTAGGCAAGGCAGGCAGCAATAACTTTCTTGTTCCTGGGACGTCCGGCCCCATTGCTTCCGGCTGGAACGCTGAATCCCCGACTCTGGTCCGCATGAATCGGGGCTACTCCCGGTATAAAGGACCGATTGTCATAGGTGACACCGCTAACGACTTTTGCCTTTTCTACCTAAGCCAGAGAGTGTATGGCTTTGCCTTATGGTTTACACCGCAATTGCTCGAGCATTTGCAGGGAGAGCGATTAACGAAGTATTCCTTGTGGAGGCACCTCGGTGACATAGGCAGGGCAGGCGGCAAGACTAGCTGCACTTCAATTTCCTTATCCGCTGAACAACTCGAGGCCGCTGCTGGTGCGCTGCAGCGCAACCCCTTGGGTAACGTCCGAGTAGATATTAACGGAACGGCCCGGCCCCTGCGACCCGACTTTACGCTCGGTACGGGACCTCCAGCCAAGCGCGAAGGCAGCACAGACTTGTATGTGGACGAATGCATCAACGTCGAGCATGTTGTCCCGACCAGACTTATGGAGTCAGGACAAATTGTCGCCGAGCATCCACTGACGACCCCGTTGCCTCCCGACGTCCTGCAACTTTCGAATGCCCGCTGGATAGTGGATTCGGAAATTAACCGGCCCATTCCACCTGGGGTTGGCGTTAGCCCGGGATTGTTTACCATTTCTGGCAGAGCACAGATCTGGGATCTTCCTCGCCGCAGTCGGTCCGGCTTGTCATGGCAGGCGCAGACTATGGGTTTCGTAGTGGCAGGAGCACTCTTCCGGGACCGTGTCGTGAAGCCAATACTGAGGGTGCCGTCGCTGTTGGAATGGGCTGAAGCGCGAGTATCTTCTGCCAACCTCCAGGTGCAGCCTTCTGCTGCAGGGAGGACAGCCAACCTCATAGCGAGCCGGGCCGGGGGCAGGGATCATCTTCGTAAGCTGGCGACCGGACCAGGCCGTCCGCTACTCGAGTCTTATAGAACTGTGCGCCGAGATGTGACTTCTGCGAAGCAATTTCCGGAGCAAGATGGCGTTGTACTCAGTGGAGAACCTTACTTGATGTGGCCGGCGATGAAGAGGCTTGTTCTGGATGAGGCCGCTTTGGTGGGCCTAGTCGACAAATTGTGTGTTGCAGGCCTGATGAGGCGAGGCTTTGTACTCGATTGCAGCGATTGTCCACACGTTTCTTTCGTTCCATTGGCCGATGCGGGGACAACCTACAGTTGTCCTCGCTGTAGCGCCAGCAATATTTTTGAATCAGCAAGATGGCGTGGTTCACAGGATGGGCCCCCTTGGTTCTATGACCTTCATGCATCGATGCGAAGCCTATGGGACCAAAACGGTGACCTATGCCTTCGAACAGCTGCCAGACTTCAGACTGATGCGGGAACCTACATGGATCTTAGTGAAATTGAACTTATTCCTGCGGGGACGAGTCGACCCGAAGTTGAAATAGATTTGCTTGCGATAGTTGATGACCAGGTTGTCGTTGTGGAAGCCAAAACAAATGCGATGCTTGATTCGAATTCTTCCAATCGGCGGCGAGTGGCCCAAAAGAAGCTGTTGGCGGCTAAGAGATTTCGTGCTGATAAGTTGATTCTGTCGACGAACCTGAGCGCATGGAATCCTACTGATTTGGAGGTTATCAACACGCTCCGTGATGCTGATAAGTACTCAAGAAACCTAGAAATTCAGGTATATACTGATGTCTAGCAGGAATTCGTAGTTCGTTCGCTGCGGAAGTTTCTATTGCGGTAAAGTCCATCCGGAGCCGTCCGCCGAGGTTATCCTGATTGCCAAAAGTCTCTGTTATTCTACTAAGCTGCGCAAACCCAGGAGAGCAAAAAGTTTAAAACTTCATGAGGGAATTTTTTCTGAAATGAGGTCCTGAAAAACTACCCCAGTCATCCGTCCCGCGGGAGCCATGTCACTTGAATATAGACATAATAGTACGGCGGCAATCGAGCCCTAGACCTCGAGGTTCTGGAGTAGGAGTATGTCTACGTTAGGTTATGGCGACGGGTACGCTTATTCCATGAAAAGTCGTAAGGGCAAGCCCGACAAGAGCAACGCTGTTGAATTAAAGGATATAGAGGCGTTCCTATGCCATACGTCGGCGGAGCGGTTCGAGGTCCTGCGGACGCTTCGTCATGAGGCATCGCTCCTTTCAGGCGGCGGCCTTGGACCAATGGCTGGTCTCTAGTTCGCAGCCCTTACGGTCTCACTGCCATTGGTCGCATTGCTATCTGTCCAGGATGACAAGGGTCCGGCTGTGCCTCTCTCTGTGCTCATCGGCTCAGTTCTACTCATTACTGGGTTGTACCTAACAGGACAAGTAATGTCTGGGCAGCGCAAATATGCCCAATCAGCTACTCGCTAGCCTTTTACGAGGAGGCGCTAAGACGGGAGCTTGAAAACTCCAAGTCCGAGGAGTCGCGGCGGCCATGGCTAAAGCTTCGGCGCAAGGCCCCCGTCGTCCAAATTCTCAAGAAGCAGTAGTGCAGAGTCCTGAACCGACCGGAAGCATCAGTGTTAGCCCCTGGGTAAGTCAGCAGACAGCAAACTGGACCTTATGCTCGAGCGAACAGAATGCGAGTCACCCTCGTCCATGCTTGTTGCCGTTGGCCTTCGGGCTTGACAACACATAGCCGGGCTCAGTGAGTAACTTTTTCATCGGGGGAGGGGCAGTTGAGCAGCTGCCAGAGGGCCTATACGAACTGCTCAGCGCCAACATGCTCTGTGAGTTGCTAAACAACGATGCGGAGATTGCGCCGTACTTTGCAGAAGTGGTTAGGCCCAGCGGCTGCCCGCGCCCGAGGTCGAATCGGCGGAAAGCTTAGGGGTATCAACGATGCGGAGGCGCTTCTCATCAATCAACGCCGATCCCAACGGGTGCCGGTGGGTGCTATTGCTCAAGAAATGGGTCGGCCCTGCCACGATTTACCGATACCTCAGGTCACAGTAGGACAACTATGCATGAGCATTGTCGATGACTTGGAGTAGAAAGCACTGTTAGGCGAGCGCTGGGCGACTCGTGAGCACGGGTTAGCGGTTCCACCAAAGATTTCAGAAGCGTGCGGAGTCGTGATCCCCTGCACGGAGGCGTGACGTGCCAGTGTTGGTCGGGGTGGTCGCATTGAAAGTGATCTCTGAAACACCCACGCCGTCAAAGCGTTCTCACCGCGGGCCTGAAACGGGACTTCGACGGTAGGGTTCCCGCTAGTTTGCTGCTCCTGAGGCATATATGGCGCAGCCTGGTGTTAGCGGCCCTCTGCTGAATGTCAGCCGTCCCAGTCATCATGGATAGAGGCGAAGCGAAGTATTTTGCCGGGACGGATATAGTCAACTGGCACTTAGATAGGAATTAAATGGCGCAGAAAACAAGTCCGGTTTTGGGGCTCATCGAAACTCGCAACGAGAAGCCAGTCATCAGCAGCAAGACCGTCAACCGTCCGGTGCAGTACCTCGGCAGTAAGATGAGAATTCTGCCTCTGTTGCAGGAGGTTATCGGTCTCGCGGGACAAGACACAGGAGTGGTCTGGGACGCCTTCACTGGTTCCTCGGTTGTTGCTCAAGCTGTTGCTGGTGCGGGGAACCCTGTGTTTGCGTCCGACATGCTGACCAGCAGTGTTACGTTCGCGAAGGCTTCCCTGGGTATCGACAGATGCAGCGACGAACGTGAAGATGCACAGTTGCGTCTCATCCTCAGTCTGTCCCAACTCGATCACTTTCCCCTCGGCTGGCGGCCGTTTTTGGAACTGGAGGAACAGCACCTCAATTCCGGAAACGGCATTGCACTTCTTGAAGCCGACCGGTCGCTTCCCCAGCGGTGGCGGACTGGCCTGCTCGATGGCAGCGTACCGTCAGATCTGGCAGATTCGTTCACCGACGTAGAACGGGCAGCAGAGCATCGGATCGTGTCATGCACTGGTTTACTCTCAGCGACGTACGCCGGGACGTACTTTGGCCTCCGGCAATCGCTGAGACTGGAATCAATTCGCGCAGCAATCAACGAGCTTTCCCTCACGGAGCAAATTAGCCCATGGGTAACGCACGTTGCGCTGACTGCCCTTTGTACGGCTGCTTCCAAGGCGGTGTTCTCGGCAGGCAAACACTTCGCGCAGCCCCACCAGATACGGGCCGGAAAAGATCTCTCCTTCCACTCTCGCCGAGTGCTTGCGGATCGAGGCGTGGATGTAGATTCAGCTTTTGAATCTGCCTTCGCTAATGTCGTAGCAAGCTCACGCCCGAGCGGAGAGGGGCACCGGGCACTCGTTATGGCGACTGACGAAGCTACCGTAGATGGACTTCGCCAGCGTGACGTTCGGACTGTGTATGCGGACCCGCCCTACACAGCACAGCAGTACTCCCGCTTCTACCACCTTTTGGAAACTCTCATATCGGCGGTCCCACCCAAGCTTCAACTCGTGAACGGCGCTGTGACCGCAGGGCTTTACCCCGAAGCCCGATTCAAGTCTTCATTCTGCTCTAGAGTCCAGGCACCTGCTTCCTTCGCTCACTTAGTTAGCACGTCGGCTTCCGCCGGGGCACGCCTGGTTCTTAGCTACTCGGGCAATTCATCAGGGACCACCGGTAACGCCAGGACTGTAAGCATGGATTGGCTCGTTGAGCTTGTTCGTGAGTCGTACGGTGCGCCTAATGTCAGCGTGGAGCGAGTCAACGTTAAATATAAACAGTTCAACCATTCCTCGGCGGAGGTTGCTGGCCGCGACGACCCTGAGTACGTGATCGTAGGAGACGTCAATGCTTGCTAGATATTTGGGTAACAAACAATCCATAATGACCCCGCTTCTTCACACTATTTCTGAATACTGCCAACCCGGAGACCACGTGGTGGACATCTTCTCTGGCAGCTTAGCCGTCTCCATGGGGCTCAAGAGGGCCGGATATCGCGTCAGTGCCAACGACATCAACCTGTTCTCTTCTGTCATTGCTGAAGCGTATTTGCTGCCCTCTGAACCGCCTGTTGTTCATCTTTACGACGCGCTCCCAATGGCGTCGGTAGACGCTAGGTTGCAAGAGGCGAAGGCAATAACATCAGAGCTTGTCGGTAGAGAGGGGTACGCGTTTCTGCTAAACCCCGAATGGCGACTCAGGTATGAGGGTTTTGTAGCCCTCCAGCAACACTTGCAACACATCACGTACGAGGACCTTCCCCAGAGCTACAGGCGGCAGGATTTTTTCGATGCGTACTGCGAAGAGGGGAGTCGATCCTCGTTCATAAGTACGCGAGGAACAGTCGGCAAACGTCGGTTTTTTTCACCAGCGAATGCTCGCCGCATTGACCTTGTGGTTAACCAGCTCCGTTTGTGGAAACGATCGGAACTTGTGGACAACCACACCTACGCTCTGCTGCTCTCTACTCTGATCCGTGCGGTTGAGAAAGTGTCTAATACTCAAGGCACTTACCATGATTTTCCGAGGGATAAGTGGGATTCACGGGCACTGAATGAGCTGAGACTTGCCGCCCCGGCTCTTGACGATTTAGTGGTTGGTGTCGGAGGGCACGCCGCCGGGAAGGAGCAAGACTCCTTGGAATACATCAAGTCGGTAGGGAATCATTCCCTCCTGTATTTGGATCCCCCCTATAACTTCCGCCAGTACACCGCCTATTACTTCTTGCCGAACGTCATATGCCGGTACGCCGACATCGATGATCTGGACGAATACTTCGACAACTTGGCGTATGTGCGTGGACAAAATCCTGATGACGACTTCACTTCGAGTTTCTGCAAACCATCCAAGTTCATAGACGATCTCCGCACGATGATTAGCCGCGCGCGCTGCGAGACCGTCATGATCAGCTACTTCAATGGCGCTAACCACTGGAGCAAATTCGACTCCGGGCCGAACGATATCGGTCAGACGTTGCTTGAACAACTGCTGAGCGAAGACATATTCGAGCCGTCGAGCTTGGCAGTGAAGAGCGTTCCGAGATTGAACTATGCCAGTTACGGCGGGTTCAAGGCGAGATCCGTAAACGAGTTGATCTTAACAGCCAAACTTAGGAGGACCGAGCCTCATGAATCCACGCAACGCGCTAATGAATGGTTTCACTCTGTGGCTTGAGGAAGTGGCATCCGGTGCGCGCGTTTCTCAACTCTCGCCTTTAGATTCGTTCGCCACGTCGGCAAGGAACTGCGGGCGGACAGCACCCTGGTTGCGCCAGATCGCGGGTAGCGAGCCCCTGAGCGTTTCCGATCGGAGGCAAGCCGTGACGGACTTGCAAGGCATGGAACTGGTAAAGCGCATCGGCGAAGATGTTCGACTAACACAACTGGGTGAACTGGTGTTGCAGGGGTGGTTAGACCTCGGAGTGGCAAGCGACGACGCGGAGGCATATCCGAGTCACGAGGTGATTCGATCCGGAGTCTTAATCACCGCTGCGCTTTCAACCCACGTGACGCGATACGTGTCGCAGTACGGCTTCTGGTGCGACTTGGTGGAGCTGAAACCCGCCGAATACTGGTTCTCTGGACAAGTTTGGGACATGTACCTTCCGTCTTACCTGAACGGCGCGGACGAGCGGGGGTACAACCCTTACGTCGTACTTCGTGCATTGGGAAACGGTTTGGGTACCTTGGAACAATGGCAAGGGTGGGCTGCGGAATCTGATTCTCCGGTACTCCTGGACAAATTCATCAAGCGAGTGTCAGGTAACCGACCAGGAGGACGCAAAAATTTCATGAAGGCGATGGAAGCCTACAGAATCAGCAGACAGAAACCGACCAGGTTTGCATCGACACTTTCAGCATGGGGGATTTAAGTGACAGTAGAGTTGTCTGGAAACGGCGTCAAATTGGCCGCCGCAGTGGGCTACCAGCCGCCTGCGGACTATCGTTGGACACAAGACGTAGCGGGCGTCGCCTTGGACGTCAAAGACGTACAAAAAATCGTCGCCAGTGTCCATGAGCGGGTCGAAAAAGTGAAGCTCGTATTTCCGGATGCGGATCTTCTCGTAAAGAGATCGGTAATTGGGTTATTGGCTGGCCATCTCGTGTTGCAGGGCCCCCCTGGCACTGGGAAAACCACCTTCGCTCGCATTTTGGCGGAGGCCTTTCGAGCGCAGCTAGAGATCACTACTGCCACTGCCGAGTGGAGCACTTATGACGTTCTGGGTGGTCTGAGGCCCACGGAGACGTCCGCCCTCATGCCCACCCTTGGTGCTGTCAGCTCCACGGTCTTGCGGTGTGCAGAATACGTGAGAGACACCGCGCAAACTTCAGGGGACGACGGATCAAGTGACCAACCGACGCAGGCGCTTTGGCTGTTGATCGACGAAATTAATCGTGCAGATATCGATAAAGCGGTGGGGCCTCTTTATACAGTCCTGTCCTCTACGTCTCCCTCGCATCTGCAAACGACGCCCCTGGAACTGTGGTTTGAGCTTGGCCACGGGAACAAGATTTGGGTGCCTGCCCGCTACCGTATTCTGGCCACTATGAACGATGTTGACACTTCCTTTGTGAACACTATAAGCCAAGGGTTGACTAGACGTTTTCAGTTCGTGTACGTCGGGGTGCCCCTTCGTGGCGAGGACATAAGCCTTGAAAATCAGTCCTGTCGTGAACAGAGTGAGGGTTGGGTGAAGGCTCAGTTCGAGGATCTTCAGGAGGTCCTAGCGAATTCCATCGCCGCACGAGAGCCGCAACTCCAGGCCGCCAGCTCCGCCATCGAATCCTTGATCCATTTTGTAAGAGACCCCCTGGGCGACGTTCGTTGGCCACTGGGCACGGCGCAAGTCACAGATGTATGGAGATCGCTGCTACTGGCGCTCTTGGTTGAGGGAAACGAATCCTCCAGAACTGCAAGCGTCATGTTGGATGAAGCACTGGCGGACAGAGTGATACCTCAGGCGGGGACTCTTGACGACGAGCAACTGGCTTCACTTGGAAGTTGGCTAAAGGACAATAACTTCGGCACAAGTTCCAGCGCAGTAAGCCACCTGCGTGATACCCGTTCGACCATATGACAGAGGGTGAGGCGGCATCGGGGGCGGAAGATGCTAATCTCCTTTCCGGTCATAGCGACCACGATGCTTCTCAGCTCAAAGCCAAAGCCGAAGGAGGGAAGCTTTCTGCGGAGGGGCGACATGCTGCCATAGCAGCCGCACTACCGCTCGTCGGGGTCTACTTTTCCGCAGGGGAAGTATCCGGCCTCGAAGACCGTAGCGCGGTGACCCGCTCTGAGGAACTCGGCACCGAGACAAGCATCTTGTTGGCAGCGCTCCGCCTCCGAACCGCTATTGCTGCCAGTCGAAAGCTGACGCTTCTGCTGGACAGGATTAGCCGGCGACCCAACTTTCGTTACTCCACAGTGAAGTCTGAGAGTGTGGGGCGAATCGCTGGACGGTTGGACGTCCTTAGATACAGCCGTCAGGTCTCCCGCATATCTAGTCCGCCAACATACCCCGTCATCGACATCAACCGAGGTCTCGAAACCCCGGAGAACACTCTGGCTTATGCGGCGGGCCTCCTGATACTGCGTGAGTTGACGTCGTCGGAACTGCTTGACATCTTCCCTAAGGGAGGTCCCGAGCATCGCGAGGCTAGAGGTGCAGCAAGTCTGCTGAGGCGCAACCTACGCACGCCGACATTCGCCGCCTGCAAGATCGCTGCCCAAGAAACGCTTCGGTTCAATGCCCTATCCCGCCTCAACGCGCTAGTTCGAAGGCGGGTAGCAGCAGGACACGTCGGTAACCCAGGCCCCTACAAGGACTTAACTGTGTGGGTGGGGGAGATTCTGAGTGGCCAGCCCGTCGCGGAGGTCGGTGACATCGACTGGTCGTTCTACGGGGATGCTTTCGATACCACGCTATTTGAACTTTGGAGCTTGAGTTTCCTAGCATCAGCGGTCGCCGAGCGGCTCACACTGCATCCTCCCGCAGTGCGACAGGGTTGGAGAGCAGGCGGGGCTACTTACTCTTGGCGGCGCCCAGCAGGATTGTTGGAATTGAGATTCCAGCAGTCTCTTCAACTAATAACCAACGGAGTCCACAGACCACGCTGGACACGTCCAAAATTAAAGGGCGAGGGCAGAATTGCGCTTGGCGGCATTCCCGACATCACGGCCAGGTCCGTGCTCGCAGACGGTACTGAGCAATTGTTGATCATAGATCCAAAGCTCAGGCAACGAATTGGAGCGCCCACAGAAGAGCTGTACAAATTGCTGGGCTACTTTGATAATTACGGGCTGAGCAGGAACCCGCGAGGTGTGATTCTCAATTACACTACTTTAACGTCCGCGCAACCTGTCTATCACTACGGTTTAGGTGATGAGGATGGTGCACTCATGGCTGTAGCACTCAATCCGGCGGCTACGGACGCAAGCAACCTGGCGCTCCGCCCGGTTGTAGATCTCCTGCTGGGGCTGCTCGGTATCACTGACCCGCCGTGTGAAACGTCAAGCGAGATGGAAAGTACTACGGACGCCGAAGAACAGGTCATACGAGCGCGTATTAGCGAGCTGAAGCAATTTTCAGCAGTTTTGGGTATGAGCCTCAAGTCTTCAAGAGACCGCATGGAGATGATCCTAGGTGATTCATACTGGGAGGCGCTGAGCGAGGATATACAAGTCATGTTAGCGACGTCGGAACACGTAGGGTTCACTATGGCGTCGGACGGTGACTTCTCAGCGGCTGTTGTTGGTCTCTGCGCTGGGCTAGAGGCACTTCTTCACGATGCGATTGTTGTTCCCGTAAAAACCACAACAACAGGGCTGCGGGACAACTACACGTTTGGCCAGGTTGTTAGCGCACTGGAGGTGGGGTTGCAGGGAAAGGGTGATGCTTTCGCTCAAGCTCTAAATAGACGAATTGAAGAGTTGGGGTTGGACGCCAGTGCTTGGGCTGCTTTAATCGACCCTTTGCGACGGGTGAACATGGAGTACCGCAATCCGGCAGCCCACAAAAGCTCTTTGAGTAAGGCAGTGTGGCGCTCCGCTTGGCGGGACATGCTGGGCGAGGGGCAACTATACAAAAAACTTGCTGACGCTTTGGTGCTTCTTCAGACCAAATAGGACTAAGCCAGGATCACGGGGGAGGGTTGCTCCTATCCCGCTGGAAAGAGCAGTCAGCGCGCTACTGCCAGCTCACCTCATAGGCTGGCGCTGGATTGGCACCTGTTTCTTCTAATGTTCCGGTCCGCGCGGATTCCTTCTCGCGATCAGCCATCTTTAGGCCTCTCAAAAGGTGGCCCCGGTGATGCCCGGGGCTTGGGGTCGAAGACCGGGTCCAGGCCCAGCTTCTGTGCCGCTCGAAGTCCGCGAGCGCTTTCAGGGCGGACTTATGCTGGATAAGGATGCCGATGATGTTCAGCCAGGCCATGAGGCCACGCCAATGTCGCCTATGGCCCAGGCGTCGTCGGCGGTGTTGACGCAGCCGTGGGCGACGGCGGTGAGGATCGCCACCTGCAGGGCCATGGTGGTCACGCGGCCCACGCTGGCGCCGATTCCGGGGATCAGCTTCTTGGACGAGGTGCCCACCAGGAAGCGCAGGTTGGTTTCGGCCATGTAGTAGTAGGCGATGACCGTGGTCAGGCAGAAGAAGATCAGCGTGATTGCGATGAATGAGGCGCCGAAGCCGGGGAAGACGGAGTCGAACCCGGTCTGCACGTACTGCGGGCCCACGACGGCCGTGGCCGAGAGCAGGCCGCCCTCCACCAGGATTCCGCCGTCCTCGGTACCTCCGGAGAAGACGCGGTAGGCGCCGGGGTGGAGAGGATCAGGAACCCGGTGGCCGAGCACAAACAGCAGCAAAGCTCTGGACTCCGTCCGCTCTTCGTACGCTGGGTCTCATGGTTTCCCGTATCAGCGAACTGGTTCTCAATTGCGCCGACCCTGAGCTGCTCGCCCGGTTTTGGTGCGGCGTCCTCGGCTATGTTGAGCTCGACCGGGAGGACGGTGCGATTGAGATCGGCCCGCCCGGTACCGGGTTCGGCGGCCTGCAGCCAACCAACCTGAGCCCCAGCACCAACCCTCGGAGCGGACGGCTTCCCCTGCACATCGACGTTAACCCCGTGGACCGGGACCAGGACGCCGAGCTGGAACGCTTGCTTGCCCTGGGAGCCAGTCCGGCGGACGTCGGGCAAACCGGCAACGAGCAGTGGCACGTCCTTGCCGATCCCGAAGGCAACGAGTTCTGCCTCCTGCGCAAGCGGCTCGGGCACTGATCCGAGGAGGTGCCGACACCCGTCCGCGGGCTTCCGGGAAGAGCCGGATGCCTCTACCTTGGCGGAAAAGAGCTGCCCACCCCGCATGGTCAGCTGGTAGCGAAGGGCGCTGAGCCTTGCGAGAGGCAGCCCGACCTTGGGACCACCTAATGAGGGGAGCGGCTCAGTCGAAAAGCCGTCCGCCTAGGCATCTAGCGATTACTGAAAATGGTCGACTGTGCTGGCGCCTTTGGTTGCCACTGTTCTCGACTGATCGTGTTCGGCACTGAGGAATCTGCCGGCTCTCCCGGTAGTCTCATTCCAATGGCACAAAGCCTAGGGAGGCACTTTTGGTTCGGGCGGAGAACGGGACGCTGGCTGGCGTTCTAGAAGGCAAAAAGCAGTACCAAATTCCTTTGTACCAACGTGTGTACTCGTGGGGGAAAAAGCAACTCGACCAGTTGTGGTCGGATGTCGTGGAGTTGGAGCGGTCCCTTGGTGATGACCCGAAGGCCTCGCATTTCATTGGCTCACTTGTTTTGGCCACCAGCCCTGACTTCGGTGCCATCGGAATAAACAAGTTTCTGGTCGTGGACGGCCAGCAGCGACTGACCACACTGACACTTCTACTGGCAGCTCTCCGGGACCACTTGCATGAAACGGGGGAACCTGATCGGGCCAGCGGTATCGATGCTCAGTACCTAATCAACATCTACGACAATGGTAAACCGCTCAAGATCATGCCGACCCAGGCAGATCGCCCCGCTTACATGGCGGTGCTTAATCGTGCCGCGCATGCCGGCGGCGAAGACACCATCGGAGCAGCGTATCGATTCTTCCGGGCGAAGATCGCAGCTTCCGGCGACCCTGATGACCCACACGATTTGGAGCTTCTCGAGGCCGCCGTCGTACGCGGACTGGCGCTCGTCGTCGTTACGGCCGAACCTTCGGACAATGCTCACCGCATTTTTGAGTCACTGAACAACACTGGCCTTCGCCTGACACAAAGCGATCTACTCAAGAACTATTTGTTCATGCGGCTCGGGGAGCGAGCTGAGACTGTCTATAACAACATCTGGCTTCCGCTGGAGCAGAAACTCAATTCGGAGAATCTTGAGTTGTTGTTCTGGCTGGACCTTGCGCAGCGCGATGAACGAGCGAAGCAGTCCGACACTTACGTCGGACAGCAGCGCCGGCTGGAAAGGCTCAAAACGGTCGACGAGGTCGAGGCTGAAGTGATTCGTATCGCCAGACTAGGCGACGTACTCGCGACGATTCTAAAGCCTACGGAGGAGAAGCATTCCGAGATAAGCCACCGTCTTCGCAGAATCAGGGACTGGGGCTCGACGACCGCATATCCAGTGGTGATGCAAATCCTCGCCCGACGTGCTGCCGGCACCGCTGCTGACGACGAGGCCGTGCGCGCCCTGAAATATTTGGAGTCCTACTTCGTACGGCGGATGGTGATCGGGCGTGCCACCGCCAACCTGAACAGGACGCTGCTTCAAGCCGTAGGTGCCATTAGTGATGGGGCGCGAATCGACGTCGCACTTCGGGATTACTTGTCGCGTGGACGTAAATACTTCGCTACTGACCAGCAGGTCCGCGAGGCCGCTCAGACGGTTGCCTTTTACTGGCAGGGCCGTGGAACGCAGAAAAAGCTCATCCTTCAGTGGCTTGAAGAGGCCTACCGTCCGAAGGAAATTATCGGCCTGGACCCAAAGCACCTGACCATAGAGCATGTCCTGCCTCAAACGATGAATGAGCCGGTACGTGATGCGTTCGCAGAGGGTTTCAGCCCCGACGCTGATATCGACTACGAACATGAGCGCGTTGTGCACACCCTCGGAAATCTCACGCTTAGCGGATACAACAGCGAGCTTAGCAACAAGCCCTTCGCCGAGAAGCGCGAGCTGCTAGCAAAGAGCGGTGTATCGATGAATTACGCGATTGCGGCCCATGCCGCCTGGGGCGCGGCCGAGATCAATGCCCGCAGCACTGAACTGGCAGAGAAGATCATTGAGTTGTGGCCGGGTCCTGACGAAAGCCTCACAGCTGCAGGTGACGAGCCGTCCGCACTCCGAAGCCAAGTTGCTGCCATCCTCGCTGAAATCCCCTCGGGGCGCTGGACATCATACGGGGACGTCGCCATCGTGGCAGGCACATGGGCCCAGCCATTGGCTGCCATGATAGCTAAGTACCCGTTGGCGAATGCGTGGCGGGTCTTGCAGAGCGGCGGCACGATCTCGCCTGGTTTCCGCTGGATCGAACCGGGCCGCAATGATGACCTGCAGGCAGTTCTTGAGGAGGAAGGGCTTAGGTTCGGTGTGGATGGGCGCGCGGACCCCGAGCAGTTCATCGGTGCCGAAGAACTAGCAGAGGCCGCTGGCCTCGACGTCGATGATGAGGCTATAGCTGCCCGCCGTAACAACGTCCGGCTCCAAGCCAATGCGGGCCGTAAGGTGTCACTGAAGGACGCCCAGCTTGTCTTCTTCCAACGGGTACAAGCTTACGGCTTAGCCAATGCAACGAGCATTCGGGCGTGGCGCAACCCGGCCGCCCGGTATTGGTATGACGTCAGTATTGGAGATCCTCGGGGAAATATCTCACTGCAGGCCACCACCCAGAAGAAACTCGTTACCGCACTCTTCTGGATTACCGATGACAAGAACCTTTTTTCGAAAATGCTGGCTCAGCGCGAGGCCATTGAAGCCGATCTCGGCTTTGGCTTGGAATGGGAGGCTATGCCCAACAACAAAGCATCCAAGCTCGTAATTAGCCGGGCAGGTAATTTCTTGGATGAGGCCGAGGCGCAGGATCTGGTCGAGTGGCTCGTGAGCATGGGTGATGCGTTCGCACGGGTTTTGCCGAAGTATCTTTGACGTTGCCAGCACGTAGGCTGGCGTACGCTCTCAGCGGCTGGTCGCCGCTCACCCAATAGGCTGGGTGAATAGCTTCTGCTCCCGCTCGGAGTCCTTGAGCGCCTTGAACGCGGGCATCTGAGGGATCAGGATGCCGATGATGTTCAGCCAGGCCATGAAGCCCACGCCAGTGACACCCATCGCCCAGGCGTCCGTGGCCGTGTTCACGCAGCCGTAGGCGACGGCGATTAAGGATTGCCACCTGGAGGCACAGCCGCAGCGCTTCGAGGTACTCCCGCCGCAGCCCGGCTATACGCCGCGCAGGAAAGCCAGGCCTCTGGCAGCCAACTCGTCCTGGCTCGGGGCCAGCGGCCGCCAGATTGAGGCCGCAACGGCAATCGCGGCATTATCCGCAGTGAAACTTTCGATGTTCAACGGGCCGCTGTAACCCACCTCGTCCAGGGCCTGCAGGAAGCCCTCCCAGTCGGTCTGGTCCCCGCCCGGGGCGCCGCGGTCGTTCCCGGAAACCTGCACGTGAACCACGTGTTCGCCGGCCGCCCGGACCGCGGCGGCCAGCGAACGCTCCTCAATGTGAAGGTGGTAGCTGTCCAGAGCCAGCCCGACGCCGTTGCCCAGCAACGGCTCCAGCGCCTCCAGAGCCTGCTCTACCGTGTTAATCAGGGACGTCTCGTACCGGTTCAGCGGTTCGATGCCCAGGACCACACCCGCTTCCTGGGCCCGGGCCGCCACCGGCTGCAGATTCTGGCGCAGCTCGGCGTAGGCCTCCCACCGTTGCTCGGCCGACATCCGCCAGACCCGGCCGGTCTGGGCGTAGAAAGGACCGCAAACAGTGGGCGAACCGATGCTGCCGGCCATGGTGACGCAGGCCATAAGGTAGGCCTGCGTCCTTTCCACGGCGGCCGGGGCCGCGGCCACGAGGTCCCGGCCCGGTGCCATGGCACCGACAAGAAACGGGGTAAGCCCCGTGGACTCCAGAGAATCGCGCACCGCGGCGGGCGTGAAGTCGCCAACGTTTTCCAGCGGCAGTTCGACGGCGTCAAACCCCAGCGCGGCGATCCTCTCCAGTTGTCCGCCCAGGTTGGCGTCGGTCAACGGAGAGTCCCAGACCCACGTGCTGATCCCGATGAGACGCTTCACGCTGCTCCCTTCAATGCCGCCCGCAGGGTACCGTCAGGGCATTTGCCGGCTTTGCCAGACATCCGGGTAGCCGGGGAGGTCTTCTCCGCCGAACTTGGCGTAGTGACCCCCGGGCATCCCTTCATTGCGCTGCAGCCAGTCGTCCAGTTCGTCCGCGAGGATGGGCTCCTGCGGGAGCACCCATTCGGCCGGGATCTCCTCACCCTTGAAGATCTTTTCCAGTGCCAGCAGCGGGGTCCGCCACTGGAAGTTGGAGTAGACGGGAGCCATGGCATCGATTCCGGTTTCCTTCCACTTGGTCAGGAAGCTCATCTCATCCTCGCCCGTCATCACCGGCAGGTCCTTGCCGGCATCCTCGAAAGCCTCGAGGGCAGCCACCGCACCGTCTCCGGCGTCCATCCAGACGCCCTGGACGTCACCGGTGGCCAGTTCATCGGAGATGATTTTCTTGATCTCGGTGGGGTCCGCTCCGGTGAAGTAGTCCTTGGCCTCGATTCCCTTCTCCTCAAAGATCTTCTTTGCCGCCGCCCAGCGGTGTTCCAGCACGTCCACGCCGGGAAGGATGCGCAGGGCCACCACCTTGTCGCCGGAGCTCAGCCTGTCGGTAAGGAACGTGGCCGTGTCTATGCCCCAAGCGAAGCCGCCGATCGGGTGGATGAACGTCGTGGCGCAGTCGGTTTCCACGCCGCGGTCAAACACCACCACAGGCTTGCCCGTCTCGCAGGCACGTTCCACGGCTTGAGTCAGGGCAGCTGTGGAGTTGGGCGAGATGACGAACGCATCGCAGTTTCCCTCGCCGATGAAGTAGTCAATATCCGCGATCTGCGTGTTGTCGTTGTCCTTGGCATCCCGGGTTTCCATCTCGGAAATGACCCCCGAGTCCTGCAGGACCTTGAGCTGCTGGTTCATGGTGATCCAGCCGGTCTGGCGCCACGGGTTGGAGATGGAGGCATTGGCGAAGCAGACCTTTTTCGCCCCGGGTGAGGCGAACTCTGCGGTGTCCGTCATGTCGCCGGCTATGTATTGCAGGTAGGGCTGCTCCGCGTCCCCTTCAAAGGTGGCCGTACGTTGCTCAAACTGCGTGTCATAGAGGGCCTGGTCGAACCATTCCTGGCTCGCCGGACTGGTTTGCGCCGGTGACCCGTCAGCCGGTGCCGTCGTTTCGGTAACCGACGGATCCGTGGTGGTACAGGCGGTCAGCACTAACAGCGGCACTGCTGCCCCAAGTGCGATGGCGCGAATAGAGTGATTTCGCATCAGGCTCGATCTCCTTCTTGTTCGGTGCCCTCGTGGGGCATGGGTGCTGCGCTTAGCCGGTGCCGTTCGTCATGGGCAGCCGAAGTGGCTCCCTTGCGTTTCCGCTGCCAAGACTTGGATGCTGCTGCCACAGCGATGATGATGATTGCCCCCTGGACCGTGTCCCGCCAGGTTGCCTGGACACCCATGAAGTTCAGGAGGGTGAACAGCGCCTCGAGTGCGAACGCGCCTGCCGCCGCGGACAGGACCCAGCCGCGTCCGCCTCCAAGCACTACGCCACCGAGGACGACGGCGGTGATCGCCGTGAACTCGTAACCCCGCCCCACCGATGGATGCACTCCGGCGTAGCCCACGAGCAGGATGCCGGCGACGGTGGCCGACAGCGACGAGAGGATGAACGCCCGCGTCCGCACCCACCAGACGCGGGAGCCGGCCAGCTCTGCAGCCCGTGGATTGTCACCGACGGCGATGAGGGTGCGGCCGTAGGGGCGGCGCATCAGGACGACCGCCAGGGTGGCTATCCCCGCCAGGATGAGAACAGGGTAGGGAATGATGCCCAGGACCGGGACGTCCTGGATCCCGCCGCGCCCTATCTGGCGGAAGCTGTCCGCCGGGTTTCCTTGGGCGGCGCCGCCGGTCCAGTACAGGACCAGTCCGAGCAAGGCCAGCATCATGCCCAGCGTCACAATGAAGCTGGGCACCTTCAGCAGCGTTGTGATCAGTCCGTTCACGAGCCCGATGAAGGCACCGAGCACAAACATCAGGATCAGGACCGGAACCACCCGGGAATCATCCTGCCCGATGAGGTTGCCGGCAGCGATGACCTGCATGGTCACCACCGATCCCATCGACAAGTCGAACTCGCCGCTGACAATGACGAAGTACTGGCCGACGGCGGCAACCGCGATCGGCGCCGTCCTGCCGATGAACCGGATGAGGGAGCCAGGTTCCCCAAAGGAGGGGTTCAGCACAATGATGGCCGCCAAAAGGCTGATCAACAGGATGAAAACGGCGCCGCCGGGGGTGCGCGCAGCCCGGAGGAGCCGCTGCGAACGGCTGGCGCGGTTCTGCCGCAGGACTGCGCTGCGCCCGGTGGGCAGTACCGTGCTCATGGCCCCTCCGGGGGTGCAGCCTGTGCGGCAGGAGTTTCCGCGGAACCTTTCGAGCTGAACCGCTCCGGCCTGCTGACGATTCGACGGCGGGCATACACGGCGACGGCGACCACAATCACCACGCCCCTGACCACGTCCTTGAGGAAGGGGTTGATCTGCATGACGGACATGATGTTGTCCAGCATGGCGAAGATGAGGACGCCGCCGAGGGTGCCGGTAATGGTCCCTTTGCCGCCGGCCAGCAGGGTGCCGCCGAGGACGACTGCGGCGATGGAGAGCAGATCGTAGCCGCCCTGGGACCCTACCGTAGGGCTGCCAACGCCCAGCCGGCTTGCCAGGAGCAGCCCCGCCATTCCTGCCAGCACCGAACAGATCACATGGGCCGTGATGACCGGCAAGTCGACGCGGATTCCTGAGGTCCGGGCCACGGAAATGTCACCGCCGACGGCGTAAAGGTGGTGGCCCATGCGGGTGCGGTGGAGCAGCAGCATGGCCAGGCCCGCGCAGGCCAGCATGATGATGGTCGAGATGGGAACAGGCCCCAGGCCAGTCGCCCCGATCAGCCGGAACGAGAGGGGTGTTTGGCCGAAGCTGCCCTTAAAATTAGTGGCGAGGTAGCCGCTGATGATCAGGCCCATGCCCAGCGTGGCGATGAACCCGTGCACATTAAGGCGGGCCACGATCAGACCGTTCGCCAGGCCGATGACCGCCGCTGCGCCTAACGTGAGCAGGACGCCAGGCAGGACGTTGTTCGGGTTGTTGGCCATCACCCCGGCGGCAATAAGGCTGGCCAGGCTGGTGACGTAGGGAACCGAGAGATCAAGGCTGCCGGCCAGGATGACCAGCGTCTGTCCGATTGCGATGAAACCCAGGACGCTTGTTCCGGTCAGGATGCTGGAGATATTGCCCTGGCTGAAGAAATTCCGCCCAATGGTGCTGATGAGCACAGCGCCAACGATCAGCGTCAGCAGCGCCACCAGGTAGACGATCTGTGTGGAGGACAGGCGATCGATGAAGCTGCCACGCTGTTTCATGTCTCTCCTCCTCCCGAGGCGGTTCTGGCGCCCGTTCCCAGCTGCAGTACGGCTTCTTCGGACGTTCCGGCCGGAAGCTCACCGGCGAGGCGTCCGTCGCGCATGACCAGGATCCGGTCGGACATGCCGATGACCTCCGGCAATTCGCTGGAGACCATCAGAATGGCTTTGCCTTCGGCCGCCAGCTTCCGCATCAACCGGTATACGGCCACTTTGGCACCCACATCTATCCCGCGGGTAGGTTCATCCAGCAGGACCAGACGGGGGCGGATGGCCAGCCACTTGGCAAGGACCACCTTCTGCTGGTTCCCGCCGGAGAGATACTGCACTTCCTGATCCAAGTCCCGGGCTACGACCTCCAGGGAGGAGAACACGCCGGGGACTTCGGTTTTAACCGCTCTTGTGCGGCGCGGGAAAACTGATCTGATGACGCTCAGCGCGTTGTTTACGATGGACTGGTTCAGGCTTAGGCCCTCAGCCTTGCGGTCTTCGGTGATGAGGGCCATGCGCGCCCGGACGCCCTCCCGGGGTGACTTGGGCAGAAGTTCCCGGCCCTCCACCTTCATGGTGCCGCGGTTAAAGGGGGCGGCGCCGAAAATGGCGTGAAGCAGTTCGGTCCGGCCGGAGCCTTGGAGGCCGGCCAGCCCCACAATCTCACCCGCCTGAACGCTGAAGCTGATCCCGTCCAGTTGTCCGTTTCCGGCACCCTGCAGTTCGAGGATCGGTTTAGTGGGGACGTCGGCACCTTCAGCGCTTTTGCCGTCGGCGTCGGTGTCTGTCCGGGGCAGCTTGTCCGGGAAGAAGGCTGACATAGGCCGGCCCACCATCAGCCGGACCAGCTGTGTATCGTCGAGTTCTGAGGCGGGGCCGGTGCTGACCACGCGGCCGTCCTTCAGGACGGTGATGACGTCGCACAGATCGAAGAGCTCCCGAAGCCGGTGGGAGACGTAGAGGATGGCCGTTCCGCGTTCCTGAAGGCGGGACACGATTTGGTAGAGGAGTTCAACTTCGGCGCCGGCCAGCGCGGCGGTGGGCTCGTCCATGGAGACGATCCGGGCGTCATAGCTGACCGCCTTAGCGATCTCCACTACCTGCTGCTCAGCTACGGTCAGGCTCCGCACCTGCGCGGTGGGCCGGATGGCGGTGATCCCGAGCGACTGCAGCAGCTCCGCCGTCTTCGCGTTCATCAGCGCCTTGTTCACCAGGACTCCGCGGCGGGGCTCCCGCCCCAAGTAGATGTTCTCCGCCACCGTCCGGTCGGGAAGGAGATTGAACTCCTGGAATACCGACGACAGCCCGGCTTCGTGGGCCTTCGTGGGATGGCTGAAACTGGCTTCCCGGCCATCCAAAAGCACCGTTCCCGCGTCCGGCTGGTAGACCCCTGCAAGCACTTTCATCAGGGTGGACTTTCCGGCGCCGTTTTCCCCGACGAGTCCGTGAACCTGGCCCCGGTGAAGGGTAAGGTCGGCGTCTTCCAGCACGGGAATCCCGAAGAAACTCTTGGTCAGTCCTCGGACTTCCAGGAGTGGCGTTGGGGCCGCGGAACCTTGAGGGGGCCCACCGGGGATTGACGCCGCGCCATTCCCTGGGTGGTTCTCCATCGGTTCGCCCACGCCTAACTGTTACAGGGCGGGTTCTGTCCCGTCAAGGGATAAGCGATTGCTTACCACCAAGGCTGTTTGGACCGGGAGCTGCGGCCATGCACGGCGTCCCGGCGCGCCGTCGCCAACGCACCGGAGGAGCGCGGCGCGTCAACTAGCATTGCTCCCAATCGACCAGCGATGGAAGGAAGCCGTGTTATGCGCTATGTCGTCCTGCAAGTGATTCTTAAAGAGAAATTGTGGGGTACCGGTTCGGGCAACCTGACCTCCCTGGAGAAGACGATCAACGATCAGGCCGCGAAGGGGTATCGGCTCCACACCATCACCACCGCGAGCAGCGGGAGCAAGGGAATGATCGGCGGCGGTGACCGCATCCAGGCAACGCTGGTGTTCGAGAGCCTCGCCTAATCGCACCGCGAAACCAATGTTGAGGCACGCAAGATATACGAAGACGCGAGTTGGCAGACCACGAGACTCTGTAAGACCGTGAACTGCTGCTGACCGCGGAAAGGCGAACCCGATGCTGCCCCGTCAACCGGCGGACGCACACGGGAGAGTCGTTTACAGCCGAACGGAGGTCCCGCACTTTGCCGTTGACTCCCGTTCCGGCCAGCGATTGGCCCGGCGGCGCCCACGCTAGAGGGTTTCGGGAACCTCGCGCCCCGGGAAGAGTGTCGCGTACTGTTTCCGAAACATCCTGCGGCCCACGAGCCGGTAGCCAAGGCGGACCGGCGGAGGAATCTCCTTGAACATCTCCTTCTGGTCCTGGAGCGGATTTGAAGCCAGCACCATCCCGAGGTAGCCGATCAGGAACTTCTTGTCGAGCTGATCGATCCCGTGCTTTGCGCCCGCCTGCAATTCCTTCTCGGTCAGCACCCTGTCCACGACGGGCATCACCTCGGTGACTTCGCGGCGCAGGTGAACGTTCAGGACAGCCTTCAGGTCCTCGTAGCGTTCAGCGAGTTCCCGGCCAACTTCTGCGTCTGCCGTCTCCATCCAGCGAAGGCGGACCGGCTCGATGCTCTCCAGCCGGTTCGTCACCTGCCGGTGCTGCTCAAGCATCTGAGCTACGTGCAACGCACACGCCGGCGCCCGCTCAGCGAGCTGCGGGTACATAGTCTGGTCCTCGCCCTCGTGGTGTAAGTGGAGCGTCTTGTCGAAGTTGCCCAACACTTCACCGACGTACGCGGCGCGGGCGGTGTCGCCAGGCGCGGCGGAACGCACCAGCCCCGGCGCCTCGTCGTACGCCCACAGGAAAAACCGGTGGATGCGCCTCATGCCAGCCGTTCCCGCACACAGAACGGGTCCCGGGGGCAAAGGCGCTGCGGTCTCGCCGGGCTGCATCGTGAAGAAATCAGTCATTGAATTGCCCCTAACGGTCGACATGCGAGACCAGGACCTACCCCCGGCAGCATCGTATCCCTGGCCCTCATGCCGCACAATGGCCGGTTGGCCAGCCACGGCTGATTGGACAACAGCGGCGGGTCGGACAGTGGAAGAGCCGGCCGCCGCGCCGTCGTCGGCTGCCACTTATCGCGCCTTAACGCAACAGCGGTGGGGGGGGGGGGGGGGGGAGAGGAAACCCCGACCTGCGGTGTGGTTCGGGGGTTTGGGGGGGA
>NZ_JBWZCL010000006.1:0-111147 GCF_059383595.1 Pseudarthrobacter sp. MDT1-40-2
CATATAAATAAATCGGTATCAATAAACTTGGCACACTATTGAGTTCTCAAACAACAGACACACCCGGCACCACCACAACATCTCAGCCGTGGATCGCTCCGGAGCAACTTTACTATCTTAGGCACTGCCCGCATCCCTGTCAAACCGGCGATTTCCGATCCGCCAAGCGAATCTTTCACCGGCTGACTCCGGGGAGCAGCGCGGAAATAAACTATACCACCACTCTTCCGGGAGTGCCAACCAGCTCCCGGAAGGTGGCGTCCGCCAAGCGTCGCGGGCCTCTGAAGAGAGCACCCGTTGTGGGCGACGTGAAGGGAAGGTCTGTCCTAGATCGCGGGGGGAACGGAGTCCTCCGAAGCGACCGGCTTGAAGTACGCCGCTCCAAGGGGCGGGAGGCTGACCGTCAGCAACGCGGGCTGCCCGTCCACACCAGGCGTGGAGGCAAGCTGTGGTCCGACATTCAATACGCCCGAACCACCGTAGACGGTGTTGTCGGAGTTGAGGACTTCCACCCACTCCCCGGCCGACGGAACACCCAAAGCGAAGTCGTGGTGCGGAGCTCCCGCGTAGTTCACCGCGCACACCAGAGGATTGCCTTCGCGGTCCCACCGGATAAAGGTGAAGACATTGCGGCCCGCATCGCCGCCGTTGATCCACTGGAACCCGGCCGGTTCGTTATCCAGGGCGTACAGTGCCGGCGTCGAGCTATAGAGCTCATTCAAATCCTTGGTCAGGAGCTGAATGCCACGGTGGGCTGGAATGTCGGCAAGGAACCAGTCAAGGCCATACTGCTCGGACCATTCGGCTTCCTGGCCAAACTCGGTGCCCATGAAAATGAGCTGCTTACCTGGGTGCGCCCACTGGTAGGCAAGGAACGCCCGAAGGTTGGCGAGCTGCTGCCACCGATCACCGGGCATCTTGCGCAGCATCGATCCCTTGCCGTGGACAACCTCGTCGTGGCTGATGGGCAGCAGGAAGTTTTCCGTAAACGCGTAGACGAGGGAGAACGTCATGGTCCCGTGGTGCCAGCTGCGGTTGATCGGATCCTCGGAAGCGTACTTGAGCGAATCGTGCATCCAGCCCATGTTCCACTTGATGCCGAATCCCAGACCGCCCTGGCTGGTGGGAGCGGTAACTCCGGGGAAGGCCGTGGATTCTTCTGCGATCATCACAACGCCCGGATGCGTCTTGTACACGGTGGCGTTGGTCTCCTGCAGGAAGGAGATCGCCTCGAGGTTCTCCCGGCCGCCGTACTTGTTGGGCCGCCACTGGCCGGCTTCGCGCGAGTAGTCCAGGTACAGCATGGACGCCACGGCATCCACCCGAAGGCCATCAATGTGAAACTCCTCAAGCCAGTACAGCGCATTGGCCACGAGGAAGTTCCGTACTTCGGACCGGCCGAAGTCAAAGATCAGCGTTCCCCAGTCCGGGTGTTCTCCCAGCCGCGGATCAGAGTGCTCGTACAGCGGCTGGCCGTCAAACTGTGCCAATGCCCAGGAATCCTTGGGGAAGTGTGCCGGTACCCAGTCCAGCAGGACGCCGATCCCGGCCTGGTGCAGGCAGTCCACGAGGTAGCGGAACTCGTCAGGGTGGCCGAACCGGGAAGTCGGTGCGAAGTATGAGGTGACCTGGTAGCCCCACGAGCCGCCGAACGGGTGCTCCGCAACGGGCATGAACTCCACGTGGGTAAAGCCGAGCCACTGGACGTACTCCACCAGTTCCTTGGCCAATTCGCGGTAGCCGAGCCCCAGGCGCCATGAACCGAGGTGGACCTCGTAGACGCTCATGGGTGAGTTATGCGGATCACGGGCGGCCCGGGCTTCCATCCAGTCCTGGTCCTGGAAGACGTACTGTGCTTCCACCACCTTGGAGCCAGTCAGTGGCGGCACCTCAGTGCCGAAGGCCAAGGGGTCTGCCTTTTCGATCCAGTTACCGTGCCGGGTCTTGATTTCAAACTTGTAGCACGCCCCTGCTAAAACACCGGGAATGAAGACCTCCCAGATGCCGGACGACCCCAGCGACCGCATGGAGTGTTCACGCCCGTCCCAGCCGTTGAAATCACCTTTAACGCGTACGGCCTCCGCGTTGGGTGCCCACACCGCGAAGGACACGCCGTCGACATCCCCGAGAACGGACTTGTAGTGCCGCACGTGGGAACCCAGAGCCTCCCAGAGCTTTTCGTGCCGTCCCTCACCGATCAGGTGCATGTCCAGCTCGCCGACAGTGGGCAGGTAGCGGTAGGGATCGTCAAAGGTCTGCGCCGCCATACCCTGGTATGTCACCTCGAGCCGGTAGTCCGGAACGTGTCCCGGATCGGGCGCGTCCATAACCGCCACCCAGATGCCGTGGGCCTCGTGAACCATGGGAACGACGGCGTCGGCGGTCACCACGGACACGGCTGTGGCGAGGTGCTTGACCGTGCGGATGGTGACGTAGCCATAATCATCCAGATGGGCTCCGAGGACCGAGTGCGGGGCATGGTGTTCGCCGTTGGCAACCTGTCCCAACGTGCCCGGGTCAACACTGATGGGCTTGCGCACGTTTTCCGCTGGAACTGAGTTGGTCATATATTCACCTTCCGCTGCTGCATCCGGCTGGTCGCCGGAGCCGTTACCGCCAAGGATCCGCCTGGACGCATTCACTGGAATGGCCAGCCAACCTGGCCTGTTACGTAATTCGTAGACCACCTCGTAGAGGGCCTTGTCCAGCCACAATGCCATAAAGAGGGGCGATGTCCGGTCAATGGTGCCGGGCGTGACCGAGGTATACCCGGCGATGAAGGCTTCGGCGCAGTCATCAACCCACTCCTGCCGGACCTCAACGCCTTTGCTCTCCCGCTCCGCAGCACCGGCTGCGTAGTCAAAGGATCGCAGCATGCCCACGACGTCGCGCAGGGGAACGTCCGGAGTGCTCCGTTCGGCGACCGGACGCAGGGGTTCACCCTCGAAGTCAAGAATGGCCCAGCGATCCTGATTCCCATCCGCGCCCGCCACTTTGAGAATCTGGCCCAGATGGAGGTCGCCGTGGATCCGCTGCAGCGGCCCGGCGGGACTGCCTTCGACATTTTTCAGCAGCTTTTCAAGTGCATCGTCGTATGAACCGACGGCGGTACCCGCCTCGACCCAGTACTGCCGCACCCGCTGGGCTACTGCTGCTGCAATGTCCCTGCCCGGGACAGACTCGCTCGACTGGCCTAGTGCTTCAGCCAGCCGCACGTGAACGGTAGCCGTAGCCGCCCCCAGCTCGCGTGCCTCAGCGCTGAAGTCGCGACCCTCGCGGGCTGCTTCCACCGCGAGGCGCCAGGCGTCCTGGCCGCCGGCGAGGAATTCGTGCGCCACTGCCAGCTCACCCTCGGCAACATGTGGCTGCCCCTGGCCATCCATGGCCTGCCACTGGCCGCGCACCCAGCCAAGCGTGGCCGGAACTTCGGTACATCCTGCTGCGGTAAGTGCCGCGCCGACGCCAACCTCTGGATTCTCTCCTTCGGAGAGCACCCGGAAGAACTTGATGATGGTGGCTGCAGCGCCGTCGTCGACTATGACCGAACTGTTTGATTGCTCCCCGGTCAGTACACGGCTGGTGGTAGCTGTTGCCGGGAGCGCAGGCCCGGCGGAACTACGGTGTCCTGAAACTCCCGACGGCGGGCCGCTGGCAGCAGGAGTGCCGGAGGCTGCGGGCGTGCCGGGCCGCATAAGGTCAAGCCATGCAGAAATGAAAGCCGGATCGTGGACGGCGTCGTACACCCAGAGCGGGCCGGCGTCGGGAGCCGGCATCTCGCCCACCAGGGCCTTGGACAAGGTATCCGATATGGACAGGTGCCGGCTCAGTGGCACCTGCACAATGTCCCGGCGGATTCCGGTATCGGCACCGGCTGATTCCACGGCCAGCAGCAGGACTTCCAGTTCAACACTCCCGGAACCGGGAAGGCTGAATCCCCCCACCCGCTCCAGGCCAAACTGGGGGGTCTTAACGGGGAACCAGCGTTGCCGCGGCAGCCAGGCGCGCAGGAGTGCTTCGAGAGCGGGATCCAGTTCCGGCGACATCAACATCAGCCTTCGAGGGACAGGACGGGCATGGCCTGTGTATAGGGCGATGCGGGGTTGGAGGCTGCGGAACGCACCCGCAGCCAGAAGAAGTCATGGCTGCCGAGGGTCAGCGTCAACGAACCGTCCTCCCGGATGCCGGGGAAGGGCTGGCCGCCGAACACATCCCGCAGCCCACGGCCGGCGAACTCCGGGATTTTCAGGCTGGCTGCCACGGGATGCTGGGACAGGTTGAAGACGCAGAGGATAGTCTGTGCGGGCTCACCGGCACTGTTGCCTTCGGGGAGATGGCGCAGGTACGCCAGTACGGCGTCGTGGTCTGCCTCAACGTGCCTGTACTCGCCCAGCCCGAAGGCGGGGTGGTTCTTGCGGACACTCAGGATCTGGCGGGTCCAGCGCAGGAGGGAACCTGAGTGCGCAGACTCCGCCTCGACGTTGGCCATGTTGTAGTTGTAGACCAGCGACTGGATGACCGGCAGGTACAGCTTGCCGGGATCAGCGTCTGAAAAGCCCGCGTTGCGGTCGGGATTCCACTGCATGGGCGTGCGGACGGCGTCGCGGTCCTCAAGCCAGATGTTGTCACCCATGCCGATTTCGTCGCCGTAGTACAGGAACGGGCTGCCAGGCAGGGACAGCAGCAGTGCGTTGATCAGTTCGATTTCGGCACGGGAATTATCCAGCAGCGGTGCCAGGCGGCGTCGGATCCCGATGTTGGCCCGCATGCGCGGGTCCGGTGCGTACCAGCCCAGCATTGCGGCGCGTTCGTCCGGCGTGACCATTTCAAGCGTCAGCTCGTCGTGGTTCCGCAGGAACGTGCCCCATTGGGCGCCTTCGGGAATGGCCGGCGTTTCCGCCATTGTCTCGATGATGGGAGCCGCCTTCTGGTCCCGCAACGCGTAATAGAGCCGCGGCATGATGGGGAAGTGGAATGCCATGTGGCATTCCGGTTCCTCTTCGGTGCCGAAATATTCCACTACTTCGTTGGGCGGCTGGTTGGCTTCTGCGATGATGACGCGGCCCGGGTAGTTCTCATCCACCATCTTCCGCAGGTCCTGCAGGAAGTGATGGGTTGCCGGGAGGTTCTCGCAGTTGGTGCCCTCCTCTTCGAAGAGATAGGGAATAGCGTCTGCGCGGAATCCGTCGATTCCCTGGTCCAGCCAGAACCTGACGACGTCGAACAAAGCGTCGATGACCCTGGGGTTCTCAAAGTTAAGGTCCGGTTGGTGGCTGAAGAAGCGGTGCCAGAAGAACTGCCGGCGGATGGGATCGAAGGTCCAGTTGGATTCCTCGGTGTCCACGAAAATGATGCGGGCGTCCTGGTATTTCTCGTCGGTGTCGCTCCACACATAGAAATCACCGAACGGACCATCCGGGTCCCGGCGGGATTCCTGGAACCAGGGGTGCTGGTCCGACGTGTGGTTCAGCGGAAGGTCGATGATCACGCGGACGCCGCGTGCGTGGGCTTCGGCCACGAGGCGCTTGAAGTCGCTGATGGTGCCAAACTCGTCCAGTACCGAGTTGTAGTCCGAGATGTCGTAGCCGCCGTCGCGCAGCGGTGACTGGAAGAACGGCGGCAGCCAGAGGCAGTCCACGCCCAGCCACTGCAGGTAGTCAAGCTGGTTGATCAACCCGATGAAGTCTCCCGAGCCGTCCCCGTTACCATCCGCGAAAGCCCTGACCAGCACTTCATAAAACACGGCCTTCCGGTACCACAGAGGATCATGTTGCAGGCCCGGAGCATTCAGCTCGAAGGTGTTTTTGGGAGTGTAGTGCTGGCTTGAGCCTTGCGGGTTGAAACTCACGGACGCGTTCTCCTCACGCTCAGGATGTGGGCGGGTTCGGCATGGGGGTCCAGACGGACGTAGTTGTCGCTGCCCCACTCCCAGCTTTGGCCGGAGATGAGGTCATCGACCCGGAAGCGGCCCTCAGGAGTCAGGTCTTCCCTATCCAGTTCGAGTGCGGCCAGATCCAGGGAGACGTTGCATTCCCGGGTGACGTGCGGATCGACGTTGACGACAACGATGATGGTGTCCTTGGTACCGTCAGGAAGCATCTTGTGCTTGGAGTACACCACGGTGAAGTCGTCAGTGCTGCGGTGGACTGTGAGGTTCTGCAGGTCCAGCAGCGCCGGGTGGGCCCGCCTGATCTCGTTGAGCCGGGTCAGGTACGGGGCCAAAGTGCGGCCGGACCTTGCGGCGCCTTCCCAGTCCCGCGCCTTGTACTCAAATTTCTCGTTATCGATGTACTCTTCGGCGCCGGGCCGGGCCACGTGCTCGTAGAGTTCATAACCGGCGTAGACGCCCCACAACGGACTCGCCGTAGCAGCAAGGGCGGCCCGGATCCGGAAGGCAGCCGGTCCGCCGAACTGCAGGTAGGGAGTCAGGATGTCCGGGGTGTTGACGAAGAAGTTGGGCCGGAAGTAGGCCGCACTGTCGTGGCTGACCTCGTTGAAGTAGCTTTCCAGCTCCTCCCTGGTGTTCCGCCAGGTGAAGTACGTGTAGGACTGCTGGAACCCAGCCCTGCCCAGCGCGTGCATCATGGCCGGCCTGGTAAAGGCCTCGGCCAGGAACACCACGCCGGGGGTCTTGGCGTTGACTGACTTGATCAGCCACTCCCAGAACCACACCGGTTTGGTATGTGGATTATCCACGCGGAAGATCCGCACGCCGTGACTGACCCACAGCTCCACGATCCGCAGGATTTCGCGGGACAGGCCGTCGGGATCGTTGTCGAAGTTCAGCGGGTAGATGTCCTGGTACTTTTTGGGCGGGTTCTCGGCGTAAGCGATGCTGCCATCGATCCTGGTGGTGAACCATTCAGGATGCGACTCCACCCAGGGATGGTCCGGAGCCGCCTGCAGGGCAAGGTCCAGCGCAACTTCCAGGCCCAGCTCATTGGCGCGGGCCACAAAGGCGTCGAAATCCTCGAACGTTCCCAGATCCGGGTGGATGGCGTCGTGCCCGCCCTCTTTCGCCCCGATAGCCCATGGTGAACCGGGATCTTTGGGGCCGGCGACGAGCGTGTTGTTGGGTCCCTTGCGGAACTGGACGCCAATGGGGTGGATGGGCGGCATGTACAGGACGTCAAAACCCATCTCGGCCACCGCGTCCAGCCGCTTGGCGGCGGTGCGGAAGTTTCCGGACGTCCAGGTGCCGTCCTGCGGATCAAATACGGCGCCCTCGGAGCGGGGGAAGAACTCATACCAGGCTCCGCGTCCTGCCCGGTCCCGCTCCACCAGCAACGGATAGCGCTGGGACGTGGTCACCATTTCGCGGATGGGGAGACGTTCGACGGCGGCAGTTACTTCGGGCGCGAAACCGGCGGCAAGCCGTTCCCCGATGGTGCGGCCCGCATCTGCCAGGGCTTCTGCCGCCCGGCGGAAGGTGAGCTGGTCCGCAGCGTCGCGGCCGGCGTCACCAGCGGCTTCGGACAGGAGTGCTGCGCCTTCGGCGAGCATCAGCTCTACGTCCACTCCGGCAGCGATCTTGACTTCGGCATTGTGGTGCCAGGTTCCGTAACGGTCATGCCAGGCCTCGATGGCAAAGGACCAATCCCCCGGTTCGCCGGGGACCAGCTGTCCCTCCCAGCGGTCAGTTCCCATTCCGCGCTCGCCGCGGGGCGGGCTGAGCCGGACCCACTGGCGTTCCACTCCCTGCGGATCAAAGAGGATGGCGCTGACACCGAGTTGGTCGTGGCCTTCGCGGAATGCAGTGGCGCCGACCGTGATGGCCTCACCAGGGAGGGCCTTCGCGGGGAACTTGCCATCCTCGACCACCGGCTGCACGGCGGTGATCGGAAACCGGCCAAATTGCAAACCGGACGTCACACCCCCGGCCCCGGGCTTCGCAGACTTTCGCTCCCCCGGCAGTGGATTCTCCGGGCGTAGATGTACTCCGTTAGTCGTCACACCTCGACGTTAGCGACAAAAACGGGAGATTGCTAAGTCGTCTGTCTTTTTTTCCTTTACGTCGCATGGGCATACCGCAGTGGTGTAAAAGGGGGTAAAAACGAAGAGTACCCGGCTATTACCGGATGGAAACCATTAGTTAAAAGAAACCCAATCCTGTTCCTGCCGACCACCTTGTCCGTTAGTGTGGCGCAGGTGAAGGCTATCCGCAGGTTTACCGTCCGCACCGTCCTACCCGAGTCCATCCGGCCGCTCGCCAGGTTGGCCACCAACCTGCGCTGGTCGTGGCACCGGCCCACGCGCGAACTCTTTGCAGGGCTCAACCCCAGGGTTTGGGCCGAATCGGAGCATGACCCGGTGACTTTCCTGGGCCTTGTAAGCCGCGAGGACCTCCATAGGCTGGCCGGCGATCCGGAGGTCGTGGCCAAGGTCCAGGCCGCCGCCCAGGACCTGGACCGCTACCTCGAGGAGCCACGCTGGTACCAGGGGCTGGGAGCGGACGCGCCGGCGTCGATCGCTTACTTTTCTCCGGAATTCGGCATCACCGAGGTGCTGCCGCAGTACTCTGGCGGCCTCGGGATTCTGGCCGGCGATCACCTCAAAGCGGCCTCGGACCTGGGCGTCCCGCTGATCGGCGTGGGGCTGCTGTACCAGGCCGGCTACTTCAAGCAATCGCTGTCGCGTGATGCCTGGCAGCAGGAAACCTACCCTGTCCTGGACCCGGACGGCCTGCCTCTGACCCTGCTTCGCGAACCGTCAGATGACGGCAACGGTCCTGCCATCCAGATCTCGCTGCCGCTGCCCAATGGACGCCGGCTGCTGGCACGCATCTGGTGTGCCGACGTCGGACGTGTTCCTCTGCTTTTGCTGGATTCCAACGTGCCGGGTAATGATGACGCCGCCCGTAGCGTCACCGACCGTCTGTACGGCGGCGGCGGCGACCACCGGCTGCAACAGGAGCTCCTGCTGGGAATGGGCGGAGTCAAGGCACTGCGTGTCTACCAACGCCTGACCGGTTGCCCCGCTCCGGAGGTCTTCCACACCAATGAAGGCCACGCCGGATTCCTGGGCATTGAACGCATCCAGGAATTGATGGCCGGGGACCGGGCCCTTGGCTTCGATGAAGCGTTGACAGCCGGACGTGCATCCACGGTCTTTACCACGCATACTCCCGTGCCGGCCGGGATTGACCGCTTCGAGATCGCACAGATCCAGCACTTCTTCCAGGCAGGGCTGGCTCCTGCCGTACCCGTTGACCGGATCCTGGGCCTGGGCCGCGAAAACTTCGACGGCGGCAACCCGTCAGTCTTCAACATGGCGGTGATGGGCCTGCGCCTCGCCCAGCGGGCCAACGGCGTGGCCAAGCTCCACGGCGTGGTCTCCCGTGGCATGTTCTCGGCTCTCTGGCCGGGCTTCGACCAGTCCGAGGTTCCCATCACTTCTGTAACCAACGGGGTCCATGTCCCCACCTGGGTGGATAGCCGCATCTCCGAGCTCGCACGCCAGCAGTTTGGCGGCGAGGCCGAGGCTAACGGCCGTTGGGACCTCGCCTACAACGTCAGCGACCTGGACGTTTGGCAGGTCCGGAAGGAGATGCGTTCCGTCCTGGTGGAGGACGTCCGGCGCCGGCTCCGGGCTGCCTGGAAGAAGCGCGGCGCTGCCGATGCTGAACTCGCGTGGACGGACAACGTGCTTGACCCCAACGTGCTCACTATCGGCTTTGCCCGGCGTGTTCCCACCTACAAGCGCCTCACCCTGATGCTCCGCGAGCCGGACCGGCTGCGCGCGCTGCTCCTGCACCCCACACATCCCATCCAACTGGTCATCGCCGGCAAGTCCCACCCCGCCGACGACGCCGGTAAAAAGATGATCCAGGAACTGGTCCGCTTCACGGACGATCCCGAGGTGCGCCACCGGATCGCGTTCCTGCCCAACTACGACATCGCCATGGCCAGGACCTTGTTCCCCGGGTGTGACGTCTGGCTGAACAATCCGCTGCGCCCCCTTGAGGCATGTGGTACATCGGGCATGAAGGCTGCCCTGAACGGCTCCCTTAACCTCTCGGTCCTGGATGGCTGGTGGGACGAAATGTACGACGGCGAGAACGGGTGGGCGATTCCTACGGCCAACAATGACGCATCCCCGGAGGAACGGGACGACATCGAGGCGGCAGCGCTGTATGAACTCCTGGAGACCCAGGTGGCTCCGCGTTTCTACGGCACCACTGTCTCCGGAGCCGCCGGCGCAGCAGGTCCGTCAGAAGCTGGAACCGAGAAGGTGCCCACGCACTGGGTCTCGATGATCAAGCACACGTTGGCCCACCTCGGCCCCGCCGTGTCCGCGGACCGCATGCTCCAGGACTACGTGAACACCCTGTACCGCCCCGCCGCCACTGCCGGCAGACAAGCCGTCGCCAACGACTTCGAACAGGCACGCCATCTCGCCTCCTGGACCACCACGGTCCGTGAAGCCTGGCCGCACGTCCACGTGGAGCACGTGGATTCCCTGGGCGTTTCCGAAGATCCGCAGATCGGCGACACCCTGCACGTCAATGCCTACGTTGCGCTGCACTCGCTTTCCACCGAGGACGTCTCGGTGGAGGTGGCATTCGGCCGCGCCGGGGACGGCGATGAATTGAGCGACATCACGCTCCTGGAGTTGAAGCCGCTTGAGGACCTGGGCAATGGCCGGCACCTGTTCACCGGCTCGGTGCTGATCGACCGCTCTGGTTCGTTCGGCTACACGGTGCGGGTCTTACCCCGTCATTCGGCACTGGCTTCGAAGGCGGAACTGGGGCTGATCGTTAACGCCTGACGTGATCCCGAATTTTTCACCTCGGTGCGTAGTGCTCTACAAGTTCGGACCCAAGGCGGGCGAGGTGGACCTTGACAGAGTCGGGTTCCAGCACCTCGACGGTTGAACCCCAGCCCGCTATTAGCTCAGCGATGGACAGGGCCATCGGTGCGGCGATGCGAACGCGGACGCGCCCGTCGTCGCCGGTTTCCAAAGTCTCGCAGTGACGGCCGAACTGGGATCGTAGGACTGTCAGCCGGTCTGCGGGAATGAGCACGGTCGCCCAGAGGAGCGCGCGACGCTGCTCCACTTCGTCAACGATCCGACTCCATTCCGGTGATAACTCGAAGTCTGCGGGCCGTTCAGCGGGAGTCTCGGTAATGGCAGCCCCGGTTATCCGATTGATGCGGAAGGTGCGCTGTCCTTTTTCGGTGCCAGCGACGAGATACCAAACGTCATCTTTGTCAACCAGCCCCAACGGGTCAACAAGGCGTCGACTCAGTTGACGTCCGCGGTCTTCGTACTCCAGCGAGACCTTTCGCCGGCGAATAACTGCGTCCTGAAGAATGTCGACCAGATCGGGGCGTTCACGCTCACGTTCTCCCCAGGGTGTGGGGTCCACCACGACGGCATCGGCGGCCGCCCGGGCATCTTCCCGGAAGGTGTTCGGCAGAGCTTGCACGAGCTTGCGCAGCGCTGAGCGGACCGAAGGCGCCAGGGACGCGGCTGGACCAGCGAGCAGGAACAGAGCCTTCACCTCGGTTGCAGTGAGACCGGAGAGGTCCGTACGGGCACCTCCTACGAGCGACCATCCGCCGCCCCGTCCGGGCTGAGGGTAAACCGGGACCCCAGCCGTAGAAAGCGCATCGAGGTCGCGACGGGCGGTAGCTACCGACACCTCGAGCTCCACTGCCAACTCAGCAGCGGTCACACGACCGCGGGCCTGCATGAGTAAGAGGGTAGCCACCAGTCGATCCGCTCGCATACTTGCCACATCCCCCGGGAAAAGTGCTCACTTGTTGAACACTTTAGGTAGGCATGATGGGAATCACAAGCATAGGAACACCGCCGCAGACAGGAGCACAGCAATGTTTCGAGGATTTGCCACCGTCAGCTTTTACGCCGACGACCTGGTCGCCGCCAGAGACTGGTACACCGAACTGCTAGGCATAGAGCCGTACTATGCCTTCCCGCCACCGCCAGCGATACCGGCCTACCTTGAGTTCAGAGTTGGGGACGACGAGGATGAATTGGGCCTCATAGACCGCCGCTATGCCCCTGAAGGAGCGGCCAACACTCCCGGCGGTGCAGTGATGTTCTGGCACGTCGATGATCTCGACGCCACCATCAGCAAATTGCGCGCGATGGGCGCCTCCGAGTACGAACCGGTAACCGCTCGTGAGGCTGGTTTCACGACCGCGTCGGTGGTCGACCCCTTCGGCAACATCCTGGGCATCATGCACAATCCGCACTACCTGCAGATGCTCACCGCCCGGGCGCAACCAACGTCCTGACCGGCACGTCCTAGGTGCGGTAGATGTTGATGGAGTAGGCCTCCACCAGATCTGTGCTCCCTGCCTGGACTGTGGCGCCCTGGCGCCGCTCGTGGCTGTCCGCCGTGGTGAGCCGCAGCTCAAAGGTACGTTCGGCGTCGCCGGCGTCATTCAATACCTCAGGCAAGGTGATCTTGGCGTCCTCAGGCCCGCCGTTGATCACCACCAAGCCCGCTACCATGCCGTTTTCCGCGCCCAGCAGCAACTGGACCAGGCGATGGTGCGAATCGTTCCACTGCTCGGATGACATCGGCTTGCCGTCGGGGCCATACCAGTACATGTAGGACTGTTCGTCGCGCAGGGGGTAGTCATACGGCTGGCCGGCCAGGAATTCCTTGCGGAGCCGGATAAAGCGTTTGGTGTTGCGGAGCATCGCCTGGGACTCGCTGGTCGGAGTCCAGTCCAGCCAGGTGATGGCGTTGTCCTGGCAGTAGGCGTTGTTGTTGCCCTGCTGGGTGCGGGCCAGTTCATCGCCAGCTGTGATCATAGGCACGCCCAGCGAGATCATCAGCGACGCCATCAGGTTGCGCCGGGTTCTGGCGCGCTTGGCAAGGACGAGCTCGTCCTCGCTGCGGCCTTCAATACCGTGGTTATAGCTTTTGTTGTCCCCGTGGCCGTCCCGGTTCTGCTCGCCGTTGGCCTCATTGTGCTTGCGGTCATAGGCAGTGAGGTCCGCGAGGGTGAAACCGTCGTGGGCGGTGATCAGGTTGACAGAGGCCAGCCTGGAACGCCCCGATGCTTCGAACAAGCCGGCCGAGCCGGACAGCGCGTCCGCCAGCCGGGCCACAGAGGTGCCGCGGCCGCCGGCATCAATGGCGCCGCGGTCCGCGACCCAGAAAGTCCGCAGGGCGTCGCGGAAGTGGTCGTTCCAGTCCACCCAGCCTGGCGGGAACTGGCCGGTCTGCCAGCCGCCATAGCCCACGTCCCAGGGCTCTGCGATGAGCTTGACATCCGAAAGCACGGGGTCCGCCGCGATGGCCACCAGGAACGGATGCCTGGGATCGAACTCATTGGCCCCATTCCGGCACAGCGTGACGGCAAGATCGAACCGGAAACCATCGATGTGGAATTCATCCACCCAGTAGCGCAGCGAGTCCAGGACCAACTGCACCACGCGCGGTTCGCCAAAGTTCATGCTATTGCCGCAACCAGTGGTGTCCAGGTACTTACCCTTGCCGTCGGTGCGGTAATACTTGTCCTCGCCGAGCCCCCGGAAACTCAACGCGCCGCCGTCGGGTCCGCCTTCTGCCGTGTGGTTGTAGACCACGTCCAGGATGACTTCGAGGCCGGCGGAATGGAGCAGCTTGACCATGCCCTTGAACTCGTCCTGAACCGCCTGCGGACCTGCATCGCGGGCAGCCTTGGTGGCGTAAGCACCGTGCGGGGCGAAGAAAGCTGCTGTGTTGTAGCCCCAGTAGTTGGTGAGCCCCAGATTCTGCAGGTGCGGCTCGTCCAGATGAAAGTGGACCGGCAGCAGCTGCACGGAGGTAATGCCCAGAGACTTGAGATGTTCAATAATGGCCGGGTGCGCCATTCCCGCATACGTGCCGCGGAGTTCCTCGGGCACATCCGGGTGCAGCATGCTCTGGCCACGGACGTGGGCCTCATAGATGATGGTGTTCCGCCAGTGCAGCCGTGGCCGTTCATCGCCGCCCCAGTAAAAGTCGCTGGCCATTCTGACGCTGGTCAGGAAGCCTTCCTGCTCATCCACCGCCCGGCCATATGGATCCAGCAGCAATGGCTGCCCGCCGCCGTCGTCAAGATTCGCGGTAGGGAAGGACAGCGGCAGCGTCGCTTCCCGGGAAGTGGAGCGGAAGCCGTAACGGGTGCCTACCGGGAAACCCTCAACGACGCCGTGGTGCACGCCGTTGGTGACGTTCGGGAGCTTCTTGGTCTGCCATTCCCCGCCGGGCGCCTTGTACAAAACCTCCAGCCGGTCCACCCCTGGAGCGTACACAGCCACGTTGACGCAGGCATGCCGGGGATCGTCCAACGCGGGGATCCCCGAGCGCGGGACGCTGAGACCCAGCGGCAGGGCTTTGGAGGCGTCCATGGTGGAAGCTGTCTCTAAGAGGGGCATGACCATTAGTCAAATATTAGCCGCCCCGCCTGAATCTCCGGTTTCTCCGTGAATTCCTTGGATATGTGACGTCCGGCCCCCGACTGCGGGGTCCCATGCATACTTGAGGAAATCACACGACGTGGAGGTACAAAATGCGGGTCGCCCTTGCCCAGATCATTTCCGGCCGGGATACCTCGGAGAATCTAGCCCTGCTGCGCGACTTTGCGGGCCGCGCAAAAGCGGGGGGCGCCGAACTGGTGGTGTTTCCTGAGGCCAGCATGCGGGCTTTCGGCAATTCGCTGACGGACATCGCCGAGCCGCTGACCGGACCCTGGGCTTCCAATGTCCGGGAGATTGCCACTTCGCTGGACGTGGTGATCGTGGCGGGCATGTTCACACCGGGCGGTGCTGCCGATTCCGCGGGGCCCGCCGGCGGTTCTCCCGCCAAGGTCCGGAACACGCTCCTCGCCACCGGCCCCGGCGTCGAGGCGCACTACGACAAAATCCACCTTTTTGACGCGTTCGGATTCCTCGAATCGGACACAGTGGTTGCGGGAACGGAACCGGTGACTTTCGACGTCGGCGGCCTCACCTTCGGACTGGCTACCTGCTACGACATCCGCTTCCCGGACCTGTTCACCACTAACGCGCTACGCGGCGCCGAGGTCAGCATCGTATGTGCCTCCTGGGGTGCCGGCCCCGGCAAGGTGGATCAGTGGCGACTGCTGTCCCGCGCCCGGGCACTGGATTCCACCACCTACGTCCTTGCCTGCGGGCAGGGCGACCCGGCAAGCCAGGGCATCACAACCAAAAACGGGGCCCCCACCGGGGTGGGCCATTCCGCCGTCGTCTCCCCGCTTGGGGAGGTTCTTGAAGAGCTCGACGGCGCCCCGGGCCTGGTGTTGGCGGACCTGGACCCCGGAGTCGTGAAGTCAGCCCGCCAAACCCTCCCGGTCCTGGCCAACCGTCATGAGTTCTGAAAACAGCGTCGGAGGTCCGGCTTTTGCGTAGGCTGCGTTGTTGCGTGAGGAACGAGCGCAGCAGCCGGCAAAAGCCGACCCGCCGGAACTATTTAGCGGCGCGCTGCCGTGAAACTTCGTAGAGGGAGATGCCCACGGCCATGGAGGCGTTGAGCGATTCCATGGCGGAGTCGATCGGGATGGAGACGATCTGGTCGCAGTTTTCGCGGACCAGGCGGCTGAGGCCTTTGCCCTCGGAGCCAACCACGATGCAGACGGGTTCGCTTGCCAGCGCAAGGTCGGGCAGCGAAACATCGCCGTCGCCGTCCAGGCCCAGGACGTAGATGCCCATGTGCTTGAACTGCTTGAGGGCGTTGTTCAAGTTGGAGGCCCGGGCCACGGGGACGCGGACTGCTGCACCGGCGCTGGTCTTCCAGGCTGAGGCCGTGACGCCGACGGAGCGGCGTTCGGGGACGATCACGCCGTGCCCGCTGAATGCGGAGACGGAACGGATGATTGCACCGAGGTTCCGCGGATCCGTGATGCCGTCAAGTGCCACGAAGATCGGAGCGTTGGCGATGTAGCCCTTTTTCCACTTCTCCACGGTCTGTTCGGCGAGGTCGTACGCGTCCTGGTACTCATACGGCGGGATCTGCAGGACCAGGCCCTGGTGGATGGCGTCGTCGGTCATTCGGTCGAGCTCAGGCTTGCCCGTCTCCATCAGGGGAATGCCACGCTCGGCGGCAATCTTGAGGGATTCCTTGACGCGGTCGTCCATCTCGATGCGGATGGCAATGTGCAGGGCCTTGGCCGGGATACCGGCCCGCAGGGCTTCCACCACGGAGTTGCGCCCGGTAACGACTTCCTCGGTGGCACGGCCCTTGGGACCTGTCCGTGCGGCGCCGGCGCTGCGTGCACCCGGGGAACGCTTGGCAGCGGAACGTTCGGCCAGCTGCTTGTTCTTGTGGGCCTTGTGGTACGGCCGGTCCTCGGCCTTGGGCGTGGGGCCCTTGCCTTCAAGTGCCTTGCGGCCGTGGCCACCGGTTCCGACCGTGGGGCCCTTCTTTGCTTTAATCGATCGGCGACCATTGTTGGCCATGAGAATTCCACCCTTGATTGTTTGACTGAGTCTGCATACCAGTCTACTGACTCAAGTTAAATCGAGGATCCGGCCTTTCCCGGCAGCTCGACCGCCGGGCCGGTCAATCCCGCTGCAGGCTCCACGTGGCGCCGTCCGGGCCGTCCTCGACGACGACTCCCGCAGCCTTCAAGGTGTCCCTGATGGCGTCCGAAGCAGCCCAGTCTTTGGCGGCGCGCGCCGTGGCGCGGGCCTCGAGCTGTGCTTCCACCAGGACGTCGAGTGCCGACATCGCCTGGCTGGTCCCCGCAGCTGCCGTCGCAACGGCGTTCAGACCCAGGATGTCAGTCATGATGGCAACTGCGGCCCTCGCGCTGCCTGCCGCCTTGTCATCCCCGGAGGCCAAAGCGCTGTTTCCGGTCCGAACCGTCTCGTGAAGGGCGGCCAGTGCGCGCGGGACGTTCAGATCATCGTCCATGGCGTCCCCGAAAGCCTGCAGGGCTTCCGTCATCACGCTGTCCTGCCCTGCAACAAATCCGAAGTCCGTGCCCAATCGCGCCGACGCTTTCGCCAGGAATCCGTCAATGCGTTCGACGGCGGCAGCTGCCTCCTGCAACGACGTCGGCTGGTAGTCCAGCACAGAGCGGTAGTGCGCCTGGCCCAGGTAGTAGCGGACCACCCGGGGCGAGGCCAGTTTGAGCATCTCGGCAGGGCTGATGGTGTTGCCAATCGACTTGGACATTTTTTCACCCTGGTAGGTGACCATGCCGTTGTGCATCCAGAAGTTGGCAAAGCCGTGGCCGGCCGCCTGTGACTGGGCCATCTCGTTCTCGTGGTGCGGGAAGCGCAGGTCCAGGCCGCCGCCGTGGATATCGAATTCGGTGCCCAGGTACTTGGTGACCATGGCGGAGCATTCAAGGTGCCAGCCCGGACGGCCCGCACCCCACGGCGATTCCCAGCGCGCCGTCGTCGGCTCTCCCTCTTTGTAGCCCTTCCAGAGCGCAAAGTCGCGCGGATCCTTTTTCCTGTTGCTGAACTGGGGTTCGACGTCCGGTGCGGCCTGCATGTCATCGATGTTCTGGCGTGTCAGGGAACCGTACTTGTGCCAGGACTGTACGTCGAAGTAGACATCGCCGGAGTCGTCCAGTGCCGGGTAGGCATGGCCACGGTCGATCAGCAGCTGGATCAGGGCGTGCATTTCCGGGATGTGGCCGGTGGCACGGGGCTCGTAGGTGGGCCGGGAAACACCCAGGGTGTCGTAGGCGTTCAGGAATTCCTGCTCATAGCGGTAGGCCAGTGCCCACCATTCTTCCGCCGGGACTTCGCCCGGAACGTTGAAGTCCGGCTCAAAGGACTGGGCCGATTTTGCCAGGATCTTGTCATCAATATCCGTGACATTGCGGACCACTGTGACCCGGTGGCCCCGGTAGGTCAGCCAGCGGGTCAGTTGGTCGAAGGCGACCGCCGAGCGGATGTGGCCCACATGCGGCATGCCCTGCACCGTGGCGCCGCAGTAATACAGGCTCGCTTTACCCGGGATGAGGGGAACGAAGTCGCGGACTTCGGCGGATGCTGTGTCATAGAAGCGCAGGGTCACCGCTCCAGATTAGCCGATGCGGCGCGGACGGACAGCCAGGGCTGGTGTGGCCGTCAGGAGGCTCCCGCGGGATAAACCAGCGCTGTGGCGATGGCCCCAATTCCTTCTCCGCGGCCGGCAAAGCCCAGCCCGTCGCTGGTGGTGGCGGTGACGCTGACCGGCGCTCCCGCCGCTTCACTGAGCACCCTTTGAGATTCTTCGCGGCGCGGCCCGAACTTGGGCCGGTTGCCCACGAACTGCACGGCGATATTGCCGATCTCGAACCCGGCGGCGCGGACGATACGGGCGGCCTCGGCCAGGAGGGTAACTCCCGATGCTCCGGCGAACTCAGGCCTGTCCGTGCCGAAGTGGACGCCGAGATCGCCGATCCCGCAGGCTGAGAACAGCGCGTCGGCGGCAGCATGGGCCACGGGGTCGGCGTCGGAATGGCCGGCCAGGCCGCGTTCGCCCTCCCAGAACAGTCCGCCCAGCCACAGCGGACGCGGCTGGTCCTGGGGCCCGAAGGCGTGGACATCAACGCCGATGCCGGTTCGGGGCAGGATCAAGGGACTGGCACTCATTTCTAGCCTTCCACCCAACGCACACCCAGTGGACCCTCAAGCAGACCCTCGGCAATGATGAGGTCCAGTGGCGTGGTGATCTTCAGGGACTGGGTGGAACCGCGCACCACGTAGACCGGCTCACCAATGGATTCCACCAGCATGGCGTCGTCGGTGATGGCGGCGGCCTGGGCGTTATCGAGGAGTGCTGCGGATTCATGGGCGCGCTGGAGCGTCTTCAAGGCAAAGCCCTGCGGTGTCTGGACGGCCCGGAGCTCCTCCCGGACAGCGGTACCGGTGACAATCTCGGGTGCGACGGCGGCATCTCCGGCACCGGAGGCAGCGGTGACTGTTTTGATGGTGTCCACGACGGGTACCGCGGGAATCACTGCAGTGGCACCGGCGGCAAGGGCATCCGCAACACGCTTGAAGACGTTTTCGGGAGTCAACGCCCGGGCTGCGTCGTGGACCAGGACCGCCTCGGTGCCCTCGAGGACGGCGGCTAATGCCGAACGCACGGACTCCGGGCGGCTCGCGCCGCCGTCGACGACTGTCACCAACGGGTTGGACAGAGTTCCGTCCGGCTGGTCAGATTCGCTGCGTAGTTCATCGGCGAAATTTTCGCAGATCGTGACCAACGCCCCGTCTCCGGCAGGCACGGCCACGCAGATCTGCCGGACAATCCCGGCCGCAGCAACCCCGCGGAGGGCATGCATGAGGATGCTGGCTTCACCCAACGGCACACGTGCCTTGGGGATGCCATAGCCCAGGCGCTCACCGGATCCTGCGGCCACCACAATGGCGGCCATGACCGGGCGCGGATTCTCGGCGGTCCGCGGCGTGTCAGTGCTCCGCGGGGTGTCAATACTCATGCGCCCAAGCCTACGACGCCTGACCCCCGCTGCCGCATCCAAACTGGTGAGAAAGCACCCGGTAAAAAGAAACCCGGCTGCACTCGGTGCAGCCGGGGCTCAATTCTTAGGAGGCCAAAACCTCGTCGAGGACGTTTGCCGCCGCTTCCTCGTCAGTCTTTTCAGCCAAAGCCAGTTCTGAAATCAGAATCTGCCGGGCCTTGGCCAACATCCGCTTCTCACCTGCGGAGAGGCCACGATCGTGATCACGTCGCCACAAGTCGCGGACTACTTCCGCTACCTTGATGACATCACCGGAGGCAAGCTTTTCAAGGTTGGCCTTGTACCGGCGTGACCAGTTGGTGGGCTCTTCAGTGAACTCGGCACGGAGAACGTCAAAAACGTGCTCCAGGCCTTCCTTGCCCACTACGTCACGTACCCCAACAAGGTCAACGTTTTCTGCTGGAACTTCAATGGTCAGATCACCCTGGGCCACTTTGAGCTTGAGATACATTTTCTCTTCGCCCTTGATGGTGCGCATCTTGATTTCTTCAATTTTCGCAGCACCGTGGTGAGGGTAAACTACTGTCTCGCCGACCTCAAATACCATGTGGACATATCCCCTTTCCCGCAGACCAGTTTATCACGATTCAGGCATACGACTGGCCTGGGATAGGCCCAAGATCCGCGAAAATACGCGGAAATAGTGGAGGATCGACCCCCTCAAACCCCTTGACGAACCCGGATAATAGTGCATACCGAACTCCGTGCCAAGGGTCGTATGACCGCACCGAATCCTCGATTGTGCCCGTTTGCGGATAGGCTATGGCTGAATAATGTTCCAAGACTCTCAAGGAGTACGTGACGTGCGTTTCACTGCGATGACCCGGGCCCGGCGCAGCAAGGTTGCCATGGCGACAGCCGCTCTTGGCATCAGCCTCCTGTCCGTGACCGGCTGCGGATACACCAACCCGCAGCAGACCAATCACCAGTACTCCGCCTCGGACGGCATCGCCGCTGACCTCGGCCCGCTGCAGCTGCGCAACATCATGATTATTTCCACCGGTGAAGATAACCCCGGTCGCGTCATCGGCGCTGTTTTCAACTCGTCCTCGCAGGACGTCAACCTCACCATCCGCGGTGCTAAGGGTTCTGAAACCCAGATTCCGGTGAAGGCAAAGTCCAACACCCTCCTGAACGAATCGTCGGATGAAGCGATCCTGAGCACCACCGGCGACATCCCGGGTTCCCTGCTGGACGTCACCGTCCTGGAAAGCGCCACAAACATGGAGCAGACCGTCAGCGTTCCCGTTCTTGACGGAACACTGCCCGAGTACGCGGCGTACCTGCCGGAGGGCAGCACTCCTACCGAATCCGCATCTCCTACCGCCTCCACCACTGAATCGGCTGAACCGCACGCCACTGAAGGCGCAGCCGGCGGCCACTAGGGCGGTACCGCCCGTCCGGGACCTGTAACGGAACCTAAAAGAGGAGGAGTTCCCGCTCGGAACTCCTCCTCTTTTACGTGGACTTGGCAGCTGCCCCCGAAACGGGCAGCCCCTGGCCTAGGGCTCGAACTTGTACCCGAGGCCGCGGACGGTCACCAGATACCGCGGCAGGGACGGGTCCGGCTCGATCTTGCTGCGGAGCCGCTTCACGTGGACATCCAGGGTTTTGGTGTCGCCGACGTAGTCAGAGCCCCACACCCTGTCAATCAGCTGCCCTCGGGTCAGGACCCTGCCGGAATTGCGCAGCAGCATCTCCAGCAGCTCGAACTCCTTCAGCGGCAGGGACACATGTTCCCCGCCTACGCTGACCACATGCCGTTCAATGTCCATCCGGACGGGCCCGGCCTGCACCGTGGAGGCGACCAGCTCTTCCGGTTCACCCTGGCGGCGCAGCACGGCACGCACCCGTGCGACCAGCTCGCGGGAAGAGTATGGTTTGGTGACATAGTCGTCAGCGCCGAGTTCCAGGCCCACAACCTTGTCTATCTCAGAATCCTTGGCAGTGAGCATGATGACCGGAACCGTGGAACGCTGGCGCAACTGACGGCAAACCTCGGTGCCGGACTGGCCGGGGAGCTGGAGGTCCAGGAGCACAAGGTCGGCGCCGTTGCGATCGAACTCGGTGATGGCATCGAGGCCGTTGTCCACCACCTCAACTTCGAAACCTTCCTTGCCCAGCAGATAGGACAGTGGATCACTGAACGATTCCTCGTCCTCAACTATGAGAATCCTGCTCAAGCGCTAGCTCCTTGCTCGTGGACGCCATGGACGTCAGTTCGATGATCGGCACCGCGGTGCCCTGGCCGGGGAGCGGGCTTTTGTTGCTCCTGCCCCTCCATCTCCGGAAGCCGAAGCGTAAACGTTGAACCTTGGCCGGGCTGGGACCAGACGGTCACCTCGCCGCCGTGGTTGGAGGCGACATGCTTGACGATGCTGAGCCCGAGGCCCGTGCCACCGGTATGCCGGGACCTCGCGGTGTCCACACGGTAGAAACGCTCAAATACCCGTTCCTGGTCCTCCGGCTTGAGCCCAGCGCCCTGGTCCGTCACCGACACGGAGATCAAACCGTCCTTGGCCCGCACCCCGATTCCTACAGTGGTATTTTCCGGGGAGTATTGGATGGCGTTGTCGATCAGGTTCCGCAGCGCGGTGACCAGCAGATCGGGGTCGCCGTACACCCTGGCCTCGACTCTCCCACCGATGACGATCGCAATATTTTTGCTTTCGGCCGGCAGTTGCGAACGGTCTACGGCCTCGCTGATGATCGCATTGATGTCCACGGGTTGGCTCTGCTGCGCCAGCCCGGCGCCCTGAAGTCGGGAGAGCTCGATGATATCCTGGACCAGCGCCGCAAGGCGGGCTGACTCCTTGTGCATGCGTTTGGTGAAACGGCGCACGGCTTCTTCGTCGTCCGCTGACGATTCAAGCGCTTCGGCCAGCAGGGAAATCGCACCCACAGGCGTTTTCAGTTCATGGGAAACATTGGCCACGAAGTCGTTGCGGATCTGTTCGGTACGGGTAATCTCAGTGCGGTCATCCGCCAGCAGGACGATGTATTCCTCACCAAGCATGGCTGCGCGGATCTGGACGATGATGGTGCCCTGGCCGAGCGGACCGCGCGGGAGTTCCAGTTCCTTCTCAAGGATGACGCCATCCCGGCGCACACCCGCCGTCATGTCCAGTAGCTCGCGGTGCACCACAGTGTGTCCACGGACCAGGCCATAGGCATAGGCGGCAGGGCTGGCACGCACCACGCCGTCGATAGCATCCACTACAACAAAGGCCCGTCCTACGACGGCCAGGACTTCTGCAGAACCCGTAGGCAGGATGGGCTCTTCGAAGTCGATGTCCACCAGCTGGCGCTGGCGTTCGCTGAGTCGGAACGCAAGCACGCCGAAAATGCCCAAAGACAGGCCAATGAGGCCAGCGACGACGGCAATGAGCATGGGGTCCACGGCACCAGCTTATGCTCTCCGCATCAACCAATCTGCCGATACTTCGCCAATGTTGCCCCGGTTCAGCTAACGTTCATCTTGCAGTGCCGAACAGTTCACCCTGGACTGAGAGAGTCAGGAGTTGGACTGCCGACCGGCAAGATGAAATCCGGCGACCGCCGCGGGTTTCCAAGGAAAGGACGCCTACGTGCGTAAGGTTTTTCAGAAAGAGCTCGCCCAGGTGGGCGAGGACCTGATCGAAATTTCAAAACTCGTCAGTGCAGCGATTGACAATGCAACCACGTCCTTTGAAACAGCGGACGTCGATCTTGCCCAGGATGTCATTGCAGCTGACGCCCGCATCGACTTCCTGCAGAACAGCCTCGACGAACGCGCCATCGACATCCTTGCCCTGCAGGGTCCGGTAGCCAGCGACCTCCGTATGATCGTCGGCTCGCTCCGTATGAGCGCCTCCCTCGAGCGCATGGGCGACCTCGCCCGGCACCTTGCCCAGCTCGCGCGGTTGCGCTACCCCGCCAACGTCATTCCCGCCCCGATGACCGAAACGTTCAAGAACTTTGCCGAACAGGACAGCCTCATTGCGGCCAAGGTGACCGAACTGCTGGAAACGCGCAACCTTGACGTAGCGCGCGAGATCCTCAAGGCCAACGCCAAGGTCAACGACCTGCACGCCAGCGTGTTCCAGGCCATCGCCAGCAGCGACTGGAAGGAAACACCGGCCACCACCGTGGACGTTGCCCTGGCCAGCCGCTACTTCGAGCGTTTCGCCGATCACGGCGTTTCGGTCGCCCAGAAGGTCACCTACCTGGTTACCGGCGACTGGCACCCGAACGGCGAAGTGGTCTAGTTTCCGCCAGATAGCGTACGACGCCGGCCGGTCACCTTGTGCAAGGTGACCGGCCGGCGTCACTAAACTGCAGCGCCAGCGAAGAGTTACTTTTTACCCTGGTTGGCCACTGCCATGATCGCTGCCTCAGCGGCATCCGGATCCAGGTAGGTGCCGCCGGCCTTGATCGGCTGGAAGTTTTCATCCAGATCGTAAACCAAGGGAATGCCCGTGGGGATGTTCAGGGCGGCGATGGCGTCGTCGCTGATGCCGTCAAGGTGCTTGACCAGGGCGCGCAGTGAGTTGCCGTGCGCCGTGACCAGCACGGTCTTGCCGGCCTTGAGGTCTTCCTTGATGTCCGACTCCCAGTACGGCAGCAACCGGACCAGGACGTCTTTGAGGCATTCGGTGCGGGGAACTGCGCCGTCTCCGATGTCCTGGTAGCGGGGGTCGCCCACCTGGGAGAACTCGGAATCGTCCGCGAGCGGCGGCGGCGGGGTGTCGTAGGAGCGGCGCCATTCCATGAACTGTTCCTCGCCGTACTCAGCAAGGGTCTGGGCCTTGTCCTTGCCCTGCAGGGCACCGTAGTGGCGCTCATTGAGGCGCCAGTCGCGCTTGACGTCGATCCAGCCGCGATCGGCCCTGTCCAGTGCCAGGTTGGCAGTGTTGATGGCACGCTTCAGGCGTGATGTGTACAGGATGTCCGGGAGCACATCGTGCTCAACCAGCAGCTCGCCGCCGCGGACGGCCTCGGTGCGTCCTTGGTCGTTCAGGTCAACGTCCACCCAGCCGGTGAACAGGTTCTTGGCGTTCCATTCGCTGTGGCCGTGGCGCAGCAGAATCAGCTTGTAAGTCATGAATTTCATCCTAGCGGAGCGGAAACATCCCTTGCCGGGCGTTACAGCCGCGCGTTACATCGCAACCATTGAGCCCGCTAGTCTTGGCGGGTGGTGCAGAAAGCTGAGCGGGTGGCCTCCGCGCGAAAGCCAGGCAGGAACGGCACTGCCGGCAAGCCCATCGGCAACGTCACCCGCGGAACCACCAACCCGAACCGGATGCGCCGCGTGGACCGCTGGCTTACCGGAACCCAGGCGTGGCGCCTGCGCCGTGCAGCTGACCCTCTCGTGGTGGACTTGGGCTACGGCGCAACGCCGGCCACCGCCGTCGAACTTTTCCTGCGATTGAAGGTCATTAGACCGGACGTGCGGGTATGCGGGATCGAGATTGAGCCTGAGCGGGTGCGCGCTGCCCTGCCGCTGGAGCAACCGGGCCTCAGCTTCCATTCCGGCGGATTTGAGCTGCCGGTGGCAGGCAATCCCGTGGTGGTGCGCGCCTTTAACGTACTGCGCCAATACGAGGAGAAAGACGTCGCAGCAGTGTGGCGCATTGTCCAGGACCGGCTGTCCGGAGACGGCCTGTTCATCGACGGGACGTGCGATGAGATTGGCCGGCGGGTGAGCTGGATTGCCCTTGACCGGGAGGGACCGCTGAGCCTGAGCATGTCCATGCGGTTCGGGAGTTTTGAGCTGCCCTCCGAGGTGGCTGAACGGCTGCCCAAAGCCCTCATCCACCGCAACGTCCCGGGCGAGCCGGTTCACCGGCTGCTGCAGGCGATGGACCGCGCCTGGCTGGAAGCGGCGCCGCTGGCAGGGTTCGGCAACCGCCAGCGCTGGACGGCTATGTGCAGGGCACTGCGCGACGGCGGGTGGCCGGTACACGACGGCGTCTCCCGCTGGCGCCTGGGGGAACTGACGGTGGCGTGGGAAGCAGTAGAGCCCCTGGCGGAGGCCAGGCGTTAAGTTTCTACCAGCCGCCGTAGGGCCCCGTATTGCGGGTGCCGCCGCGTCCGGCGTCGCGGACTGCCGGGCGGACGTCAGCGAGGTAAACGGAGGCTGCCACGACAGCGGCAAGGCCGAAGAGCCCCAGGGTTCCGAAGAGACCGCCGCCGCTGCCGAAGAAGGAGATCAGGCCGATGAGGGTGGCGCCGCCGGTCAGAGCCAGCCAGAAACCCTTGGTCCTCTTGCCCATTGCTTCAAAGGAAGCCGCCTTGTGCCGGAGACAGTCGACGAAGGCCCAGATCTCAAGGCCCAGCGCGACGAGCGCAAGCACAAAAAAGATGGCTTGCTCCACATAAGAAATCATCACAGTTCCGTCCACCCGTCCAGCCTAGCCGTCCAGGGCGGCAAACGCCTGTTCCAAATCGGCCCAGAGGTCTTCGACATTTTCAATTCCCACGCTGAGCCGGACCAGGTTCTCCGGCACGCTGAGGGGTTCAGCCGCGTGCCGGCGCCGCCGTTCGATCAGCGACTCAACTCCGCCCAGGGACGTAGCGGGCAACCACAGCTTTAGGCCCGCGACCAGCCGGTCAGCGGCTGCAGCGCCACCCAGGCCTGCGGTGGGTGCCACCTGGATGCACACAATGGAACCGAAACCCTTCATCTGCTTGGTAGCACGCCCATGCCCCGGATCCGTCGCCAAGCCCGGGAACCGGATCGCTTCCACTAGCGGATGCCTGCTGAGCCGCTCTGCCAGGACCGCGGCCGACGCTTGTGACCGCTCCACCCGCAACGCCAAGGTGCGGAGCCCCCGCAGCGCGAGCCAGGCCTCGAAGGGTCCGGCGATGGCGCCATGGATGATCCGGTGGTGCAGCAGCGCCGCGCGGATGTCCGGATTCGATGTCACCAGTGCGCCCAGGACGACGTCGGAATGTCCGGCCAGGTATTTGGTCACCGAATGGAGTACGACGTCGGAACCCAGTTTCAGCGGCTGCTGCACCAACGGCGTGGAGAAGGTGTTATCCGTGACCACTATGGCGCCGACGTCGTGTGCTGCTTTAGTAAGTGCCTGGATGTCCGCGATGCCAAGCATCGGGTTGGTGGGGCTTTCCAGCCACAGCATGCTGGCGGGCCGTCCACCGGCGGGCGCAAGTTGACCGCGCACGGCGTCGGTGTCCGCAATGTCAACGGTGCGCAGCTCCAGGAATCCCTTTTCAGCCATTTCTGAAGCCATCACCAGCGAGCCGGCATAGCTGTGCGACGGCATCACCAGGACTCCGCCCGCCGGGATCAGCGTCAGCGCGGAGCTGACGGCCGCAAGCCCGGAGGCATAGAGCAGGCCGGGCAGCGCGGCACCTTCCAGCTGGCCCAGGGCTTCCTCGAACGGCTCCCAGCTGGGGTTGGCGTAACGGCCGTAGCCACGTTCGCCGTCGGCCAGCGGCCCGGTGCCGAAGTAGGTGGAGGACAGCACGATAGGCGGATTAACCGGCTGGTCCCGTTCCCGGGGTGGCCGGCCGGCAGCGACTACCAGGGTTTCCGCCGACAGGGACTGCGCGTGCTGCTCCGAAAGACTCATGGGCATAGGGTATGCCCCGCCGTTGTCCACAGGAAAAAGCGGTTACGCCTGCGCAGGGAAAAGCTGACAGCGATTGTCGGTAGGCTTGATAAGTGACTACGCAGAAGCCCGGACTTTTCATCGCATTTGAAGGCGGTGATGGCGCCGGGAAATCGACGCAGGCTGCCCGGCTGGCCGAAGCCCTGGCAAACCGTGGCCTGACGATACTTCGCACCCGCGAGCCGGGCGGCACCCCTATTGGCGAGAAACTCCGGTCGCTGGTCCTTGATCACGGGCACGGCCACATTGACGCCCGCACTGAGGCGCTCATTTTCGCGGCATCCCGTGCCGCCCATGCCGAGCAGGTCATCCGTCCGGCGCTGGTGCGCGGCGAAACAGTCCTGACGGACCGCTACATTGATTCTTCAGTCGCTTACCAGGGCGCCGGCCGCGCCCTGGGCACCGGGGCGGTCCGTTCGTTGAACGAGTGGGCCACCGGCATGCTGTCGCCGGACCTCACAGTCCTCCTCGACGTCGAGCCCGCCGACGGGCGCCGGCGCCGCACCGCCAACGATGCTCGGGAAGACCGCCTGGAATCCGAAGCGGACGAGTTCCATGCACGGATCCGGGACGCCTTCCTGCAGCTGGCGGCCGCCCGGCCGGACCAGTACCTGGTGCTGCCGGCCAAGCTCCCTATAGACGATCTTGCCGCGCAGATCCTGGACAGGGTGCTGGCCCTGATGGCCGCGCGGAACACCCTCGTGCCATGACCGTCTGGGACGATCTCCAGGGCCAGGACGCCGTAGTCACGCAACTCCGCACGGCATCGCAGGCAGAGGCCCTGACCCACGCCTGGCTGTTCACAGGCCCGCCCGGTTCAGGGCGCTCAAACGCGGCAAAAGCCTTTGCAGCAGCGCTCAACTGCGACCAGGACCAGCTGACGGACCGCGGCTGCGGATCCTGCGCTTCCTGCCACACGATCCTGGCTGAGACGCATCCGGACGTTACGTTCGTGCGGACTGAAAAAGTCACTATCACCATCGACGAAGCCCGGGATCTGGTGTCGTCGGCCGGCAACCGGCCCTCCACCGGCCGGTGGCGGATCATCGTCGTCGAGGATGCGGACCGCATGGCCGAGCGCACCACCAACGTCCTGCTCAAGGCGATCGAGGAGCCCACCCCACGCACCATCTGGATGCTGTGCGCGCCGTCGCCCGCTGACGTCCTGGTCACCATCCGGTCGCGCTGCCGTCCGGTGGCCCTGCGCATCCCCCCGGCAGCGGACGTCGCCCGTCTCCTGGTGAGGCGCGACGGCGTCGATCCCGTTCTGGCCGAACGCGCGGCACGGGCAGCCCAAAGCCATGTGGGGATTGCCCGGCGGCTGGCGAGGGACGCGGACGCGCGTGAACGCCGGCTGGAGACCGTACGCTTTCCGTTGGGACTACGCGGAGTCACCGCTGCCGTGATGATGGCGGACAAACTGGTCAAAATCGCTACCGCGGAAGCCGGCAGTTCCAATGAAGAACGCGACGCAGCGGAGAAGGCTGCGCTCCTGGCCACGCTCGGCGCCCCGGAGGGCGGCAACCTGCCACCGGCGCTGCGCGGCCAGCTCAAGCAGCTTGAGGACGACCAAAAGCGCCGGGCCAAGAGATCCATTACCGATTCGCTGGACCGTACACTGACGGACCTGCTCTCCTTCTACCGCGATGTGCTGATCGTTCAGATGGGGAACGCCGTGGAGCTGGTGAACGTTGAGCTTCGCAGTGAGATCGAGGACTTCGCGGACCAGTCCACCGCTGAGGTCACGCTGTCCAGGATGGACGCCATCAACAAGGCGCGGCAGCGGATTACCACCACCAATGTTGCCCCGCTGCTTGCCATCGAATCCATGGCCTCCAGCCTGATCTAGACCCACCCAGGAGAATGCATGACCTTCCTACCCGCACGTCCCGCCCGCCAGCGATCCGACAGGTCACGGCGGCTCCAGGGATCGCTTGCCGGGACGGCGGGGGCTGTCGCCGCGGCGATGCTCCTGACCTCATGCACGCTTCTGCCCGGCCAGGAGCAGGAGCCGCCGGGCCCAACGCTGGCAACGGCGGACCCTTCCATTGTGGCGTCAGCCCCGGAAGGCCTGTCTGAGTACTATGCACAGCAGGTCTCCTGGGAGCCGTGCGAAACCGACTACCTGTGTGCGGACGTCAAGGTGCCCGTGGACTATGCCAACCCCGGCGCCGAGAGCATCACGATCTCCGCGCTGCGGATGCCCGCCACAGGTGAGAAGCAGGGCACGCTGCTGGTCAACCCCGGCGGACCCGGCGGCTCCGGCTACGACTTTGTCCTGGATGCCGGAACAATGTATTTCTCCGACGAAATGCGCTCCAACTACGACCTCCTGGGCTTCGATCCGCGCGGGGTGAAGCGCTCGGCGCCGGTAACCTGCATGACGGACAAAGAACGTGACGAGGCCAGGGCCAAGGTCTACGAGCTGGGCACGGACGCCGGGCTGGCCTCCGCGAGGGCGGACAACCAGGCCACCGCCGCGAAATGCGCCGAGCAGACAGGTCCCGTGCTCGGGTTCATCGACACGAACTCGGCAGCCAAGGACATGGACATCCTCCGGGCAGTGTCCAATGACACCAAACTGAACTACCTGGGGTACTCCTATGGAACGTTCCTCGGTTCCGTGTACGCCTCCCTGTTCCCGGACAACGTTGGCCGGATGGTCCTGGACGGCGCCATTGATCCCGCGCTCAGCAATGAAGAAGTGACCTACGGGCAGGCCGTGGCTTTCGAGAAAACCCTGCGAACATATATTGCATCCTGCAAGACCGGTACCGACTGTCCCTTCAAAGGCAGCGTGGACGAGGCAGTAGGGCAGATCCAGGCCCTCATCAACGACATCAACCAGCACCCTCGGGCCGCGGCTGACGGGCGGCAGGTCAACGCCACCATGTTCGTCAACGGCATCATCACTCCGCTGTACAGCAATGCGAACTGGCCCATGCTGACAGCAGCCTTTGCTGAGGCCATCAAGGGCAACGTAACGCCCATGCTGAACCTCTCCGATTTCGGTGCGGACCGCGAAAGCAACGGAACCTACGGGTCCAACGCGACGTTCGCTTTCACTGCCGTCAACTGCCTGGACTACCCAATGGTCACGGACACCGCGGCAATGCGCGCCGAGGAACAGCGGCTCCGCGAGGCCTCCCCCACGTTCGGCAGCTTCCTCGCCTATGGCGGGACCACCTGCATGGACTGGCCCCACAAGAACGTCCGGACCCCCGCGCCGGTTGAGTACTCCGGCGAAGCGCCCATTGTGGTGATCGGTACCACGGGTGATCCGGCCACGCCGGTGGAATGGGCCGCCTCGCTGCGCAAGCAGCTGGAAAACGCCGCCCTGGTCACCTGGCAGGGCGAAGGCCACACGGCTTACGGCCGATCCAACAACTGCGTCACGAACATTGTTGACCAGTACTTCCTGCAGGGCACCATGCCTGCGGACAACACCATCTGCTGACCGGCGTTCTGATCCCTTCGGAGATCAGACTGCCGTCAGCAGTCGCGGAACCTCCGCAATGGAAGGAACGACGGCGGTAGCGCCCGCCGCCCGGAGGGCCGCCTCATCGTGGGCTCCGGTCAGCACGCCGGCTACGATACCGGCTCCGGCGCACAGGCCTGACTGGATGTCCGCCGTCGAATCCCCCACCACGGCAACCGAACGCACGTCGTCGAGATCAAGAGCCAGGACGGCTGTCAGGATGATGTCCGGGTACGGCCTTCCGCGGCCGGCGTCGGCGGGGCAGAGACTAAGGTCCGCCAGCCCCATCCAGCCGAGTTTTTCCAGCAGCGTGTTCTGGGTGTGCCGGCCGAATCCGGTGGCCAGGCAGACCTGGATCCCGCCCGTCTGCAGCTTCGCTATTGCCTCCTCGGCACCGGGAATTGGAGTGATTGCCCCGGAGCCGATGAGTTCGTCGCAATGCCATTCAAAGCTGCGGTTCGCTTCGTCTGCCCTGCCTGGTCCAGTGAAGAACCGGCTGAACACTTCCAGCTTGGACGTCCCCGAAACCTGCCGGGCATACTGCATCATTGCGGCATACTCCGGCGAGCCCTCCTGGATTCCCTGCTCGGCCAAAACCCGTGTCAGCGCGCTGTCCAGAAGTCCGCCGTCGGACACCGTTGTCCCTACCATTGCCAGGACGGCCAGCTTGATGCCCGGCCTTCCCGCTGCATCATCAACCAGTGAAATCTTCACCCTTCATCCCCCATTCGGCTGTGTATCTCCCCAGCTTCCGCGGCGGCCCGGATCAGCGGCTGAATCCGCCGCGACCGCAAGGTGAACTTCAGGACAACGTCAAAAGGGACACCCGCCCAGCGCCTGCTGAGCCCATTTTGACCCGGACGCGCAGACTCCATTACAGTTGACTCTTGCATGATCCGATCGGCACGCCCGGTATGAGCATGCGGTGCTTCCTTAGCTCAGTCGGTAGAGCGTTTCACTCGTAATGAAAAGGTCATCAGTTCGATTCTGATAGGAAGCTCGGTAAGAACCCCGTTTTGTCGTTGACTCTAACGATGATGCGGGGTTTTTTGTTGGTTGGGCTGAACCCTTAGGGGCAAGTACGTCTGCGGGTTCTGCGGCGGGGCATCAGCACCTCCCTCACCGCTGGCTGCCCCACCATGACGCCTGCCACGTGAGATCAGCCAGATGCGCCTGGCCCTCCAGGCTCGGATGGAAGTAATCGAGGACGCTCACGTCGCCTGCCGAGAACTTGAAGCCGTGCACAGCGTTGTTGTCCCAACGGCAGTTCTTGTACTGGGAGCACTCGTCGGCAAGGATCTGGTCGAACGCGAGTTTCCGCTTGTCCACCAACTGCCGCTGCTCTTCGGTGTTGCCGGCAGCAAGCATCGATGGACAGGTGCCGCGGGACCATGCCTCACGTGCATCGGCGTTGCTTTCCAAAGCCTCCCACAGTTGGTAGAGGTCCGGGATGCTGCTGACGAAGATGCGGGCCTTCGGTATTCCGCGGTCGAGCGTCGCCAAAGCGGTTTCGATGTGCGCAGCAAATTCCGTCTCGGACGTCATCGTGGCTGCAGACGAGGCGCAAAGGTCGTTTGCTCCGATCAGGATGGTCACGTATTCCACGTTCTGCTCCACTGCCACCGTGGCCTGGCTAGGAAGATGCCTGGCTCTGGACCCGCTGACGGCGTTGTTGTGGTTGCGCCCGGCGATGGCGGGTTCCAGCCTCATCAGCCGCTCATAGTGGCTGATGACGCCGTCGCCGGGACCCTGTCCGGTGGTCCATGAGTGGACGGAGTTGTCGCTGTTCGAACAACACACTGCCAGGGCACGGGTAATGGAGTCGCCCAGGGCGGCCATGGAGGTCGGCGGCGGTGGCGACGAGACTGGCGGCGGCGCGGTCGGGATTGGCTGCGCAGCCGTGATCGCCGCGAGCATGACAAACGGCAGGAGCAGGAAGCGCGCAACTTTCGGCACAGCCATCTCCTCGGTAGGCCGGAGGTGTTGCCGGCCGGCAACACGCACTGCCAGAGTTGCCGACGCGTACTAGCCGACGGTACGTCCCCGTTCTGGCCCGTGTCCAGCGCCGCGGCTCCATAAATTCAAACCATAAAGATTGGTTGGGGGGCCTTGGAATGCCGCCGGTCCGTCACGCCGTCGACACGTACGGTTCGTTTCGATACGCGGTCAATACTGCGGGCATTGCCGGCAGGCAGGCACCTGGAGGTGAAACCGATCTGGAGGACTGGGACAAGGTCCATGCTTCTGTGGCCACCCCTGCCGCCAAGCACGGGGTGGGGGTAACCAAAAAATCCCTCCCGCCGGCTGATGGTGCAGCCGGCGGGAGGGATCATAGGGTGGATCAGGTTTTAGCCTTCACATTCCACGCAGTACGCATGGCCATTCTTTTCCCGGGCCAGCTGAGAGCGGTGGCGGACCAGGAAGCAGGACCAGCAGGTGAACTCGTCGCTGGCTTGCGGGATGACCTGGACAACCAGTTCCTCGGCGATGAAGTCGCCAGGAAGGTTGACCCCGTCAACATTGTCCGCTTCATCCAGCTCCAGTACCACGCTGCGGGCATCTGGCGTGTTCGCGGAACGCAGGGCCTCCAGGGACTTGTCCTGGGACTCCTTAACGTCTGACCGGAGTTCGTCGTAATCGGCTGCCAATTCGGTGCAACTCTTTTCTCTAGTTCTTGCCTTGTCGCGTCTGCAACGTACAGCATCTTGCGGATATTCCCAACCCGGGGACAATTAGCGAACTATACACGGCCAAGCTGGCGGGTGAAGGATGAGGAAGCGGACGACGGCGGAAACCTCCCGCCGTCGTCCGTTTTCCTTTGGCTGTCATAGGCTCGAAAGTACCGACGTTTTGTACCCGCGATGAAGGGACCTGCCGTGAAATCGGACCTCCGTCTGCAGCATCCGGACTACTACAACCCTCCGAACAGGCCGGTCCTGGCCGCCTTCGGGACGATCCCCTACGTGGCCATCAGTGGACGCGGCGCTCCGGGCGGTCCTGAGCACACCGCGGCCATGGAGGCTTTGTACCCGGTGGCCTACGCCGCGAAGTTTGCCGCGAAGGCCCAGGGGCAGGATTTCACTGTGGCCAAACAGGAGGGCCTGTGGTGGTTCGACGTCCATTTGCCGGCTGCCGAGGTGCCGCGCGAGGAATGGAGCTGGACGCTGCTGATCCGGCTCCCGGAGTTCGTCAGTGAGGAGGCTCTGAACGCGGCGAAAACCACGGCAGCCGCCAAAAAGCCGGAGAACGAGGCCATCGGGAAGGTCCATTACAAGGAACTGAACGAAGGCCAATGCGTGCAGATGATGCACCATGGGCCTTTCGACACCGAGCCGGAATCCGTGCGCATCATGGAACAGTTCATGGACGAGCGCGGGCTCGAATATAACGGCCTGCATCACGAAATCTACGTGACCGATTTCCGGCGCGTACCTCCGGAAAAATTGCGGACGGTGCTGCGGTACCCGGTGAAGCCCCGGCGCCAGTAGCCCAAGGGCGAGAAGAGCGGACGACGGCGGCAGGTGCCGCCGTCGTCCGCTTTCCTCCTGCCCGCCTCCCCTCCCACCCGGCCCGCCGTTTCGATGGTTCCGTGCCCTCTCGATGTCCCCTAACGTCGCGTGGGCAGGGAACCATCGAAACGGGCCAACGCGGAGCAGGCTGGAAATCTCCCCGCGTCTGCGGAATAATCGTTAGCAACGCTAATTAACGATGCTAACGAAAACGGGAGACCTTCCATGACGCATGGCAGCCAGGCCAAGGAAACGTGGAACCCTAAGGAGCACACCCGTCCAGACATGCTGGCGATCGACCTGCGGATCGCCATCATGCGGACCTCCCGCAGGTTGCGCACTGAAGCGAGCGGCGACTTCGTCTCACCCGGGCAGTACGCGGCACTGACCCACCTTCAAAAGGGTTCCCGCACCCTGCGCGAACTTGCGCAACTCGAAAACGTCCAGGCACCCTCGATGACCCGGATCACCAACGCCCTCGCCGAACAGGGCCTGGTCACGCGTACCGGCCACCCGGATGATGGCCGTCAGGTCCTGCTGTCCATCACCCCCGCCGGCGAAACGGTAATTGACGAGGCCCGCAGCCACCGCACCGCCTGGCTCGCCCAGCGGGTGGCCGTGCTAAGCGACGAGGATCGCCTGATACTGAGCCGGGCTGCGCAGCTGATGCTGGAAATGAGTGCCAAGTGATCACCACGTTCCGCGCCCTGGAAAACCGCAATTACCGGATGTGGGCTGGCGGCGCCCTGGTCTCCAACATCGGCACCTGGATGCAGCGGGTTGCCCAGGACTGGCTGGTGCTCACCGTCCTGACCGACCATTCCGGCACAGCCGTCGGCATCACCACCGGATTACAGTTCCTGCCCATGCTGATCCTGGGCCCCTATGCGGGCCTGCTGGCGGACCGGCACAGCAAACGGCGCATCCTGGTATGGACCCAGAGCGCCATGGGCATCTGCGCCCTGGTAGTGGGCCTCCTGGTAGTGCTGGGATCGGCCCAGTTGTGGCAAATCTATGTGGCTGCCCTGTGCCTGGGCGTAGCCAGTGCGTTTGACGGCCCCGCCCGGCAGGCGTTCGTCTCCGAAGTGGTGAGCCATAAAGACCTGCCCAACGCCGTGGCGCTCAACTCGGCCTCATTCAACGCAGGCAGGCTGGCCGGCCCTGCCATCGCCGGCCTGCTCATTGCCTGGATCGGCACCGGACCGGTTTTCCTGCTCAACGCAGCCAGCTTCCTGGCCGTCATCGTCTCGCTGGCCCGGATCCGCGGGGCGCAGCTGTTTCCGTCCACACCCGCCGCCCGCGGAAAGCACCAGGTGTCTGAGGGGCTGCGGTACGTGCGCGCCAACCCCGAGCTGGTCATGATTCTGGTCCTGGTTGCCCTGGTGGCCTCGTTCGGCATGAACTTCCAGGTGACCAACGCATTGATGGCAACGGCGGAGTTCGGCGTGGGCCCGGGCGAGTTCGGGCTCCTCGGCACCATCATGGCAGTCGGGACGCTGGCGGCCGCCTTGCTCGCCGCCAGCAGGCCATTCCCCCGGCTTCGGGTCCTGCTGGGTGGGGCACTGGGACTGGGGTTCTTCTCGCTGGTCGCCAGCGTCGCGCCGTCGTATTGGACGTATGCCGCTGTTCTGGCGTTGGTGGGCCTTGCCTTGATGACATTCCTCAACAGCTGTAACACACGTATTCAGCTCTCCGTGGACCCGCAGTTCCGCGGCCGGGTGATGGCGTTCTACCTCTCGGTGCTGCACGGCGGCACCGCCCTGGGCGCGCCACTAATTGGATGGGTAGCCACCGAACTCGGAGCGCGGTGGTCCGTTGCCGGCGGGGGCTTGATCGTGCTGCTGGGTGCAGGAACAGCACTCATCGTTGTCCGGCGCCGCAATCGCGCAGCGGTTCTCCCGGTACCGCTACCGCCGGACAGCGATGGCGAACAGAACGCACACGGGTCAGTGCCGGGAGTCAATCGTCCTGGAGGGCAGTAGCCGCAGCAGTCCGGCAAAGTCGAAGGCGTGTACGACGGCGGCACCTCCCGCCGCTGTATGTTTTGGCGAGTTCGCGCTCAAGTTTGCGGGACTTACGCAACACCTCCTTGAGTAGGTAGAATGGGCTACCTACTCAAGCAAGCGACTACGGAGAATTGATGCCTGAAACGCTTCCGCTGCCCGCCACCCGGCGACGGCCTGCCCGGGAGGCCCTCCTTGAGGCAGCGGCGCGGCGGTTTTATGCAGACGGCCTCGCCGGAACCGGAATCGACGCCATCACGGCGGAGGCAGGGGTGGCCAAGAAGAGCCTGTACAACAACTTCGCGTCGAAGTCCGAGCTGGTTGCTGCATACCTGACGGCCCGCCACGAGGAATGGCTGGGCCTGTACCGGGCCAGGCTGGCCGGGGCCGGCAGCCCCCGCGATCGGGTCCTCGCAGTTTTCGATGCCTACGCGGATCACGCGAACATGGCCTATGAGCATGGCTTCCGGGGATGTGGTTTGCTGAACGCCGCGGCAGAACTTCCCGCTGGGGAGCCGGGCCGGGACGCGGTGCGTCGCCACAAGGAAGAAGTTGAAACACTGCTGCTGGACCCCCTGGCAGAACTTTTCCCCAGGGACCGCGCCGTTCCTATGGCCCGGCATCTGGCATTTCTGCTGGAGGGGTCCATGGCCCGCGCCGGACTGGAAGGCACGGATCGCTGTCTGCTCGAGGCGCGGGGCCTCGCGGCAACCATGCTGGACGCAGCGTGAGATCCCAGGCGGAAAACAGGGTCACCATAAGCCGGAGCGCGTGGGGAGCATTCTTCGTCCTGGCCGCTTCCATCCTGTGGGGAACCACAGGCACCGCTGCCACGTTCGCCCCCGGGGTCAGCCCGCTGGCAATCGGCGCGGTGGCCATGGGGTTCGGCGGGCTGCTGCAGGCGTCCATAGCGGCCCGGCCCATCGTGGCACATTCAGCGCTCCTGCAAAGCCAGCGGCGAACCCTCGCCCTGGGTGCCGTCGCAGTTGCAAGCTATCCGCTGGCTTTCTACTCATCGATGCATCTGGCTGGCGTTGCGGTGGGCACGGTAGTTTCCATCGGCTCCGCTCCCCTGGCTTCCGCGGTGGTGGAACGGATGGTGGACAAGCGGCCCTTCACGCGCAGGTGGGCTGCAGGTGCTGCCCTGGGAGTGTCCGGGGCGCTCCTGCTGTGCTTCGCGGACGCCGGGCACGGCAATGGCGCATCCACGTCCGCCTGGTCCACGGTTGCCGGAATCGGGCTGGGGCTCTTCGCGGGACTGACGTATGCCCTCTACTCCTGGGCCGCTCACAGGCTCATGACCACCGGGGTACCGTCGGCGGCTGCCATGGGGTCCATCTTCGGGATCGGCGGCCTGCTGCTGATGCCCGTGCTGGCGGTCACCGGGGCGCCATTGACAGCATCCTGGCAAAACCTGGCCGCCGGCATCTACATGGCAGTTGTTCCGATGTTTGCCGGCTACGTCCTGTTCGGCTGGGGCCTGGCGCGCGTCCGGGCCAGCACGGCCACCACCATCTCGCTGACGGAGACGGTGGTGGCCGCCATTCTGGCCGTGGTGATCGTGGGCGAACGGCTTCCGGTGCCCGCATGGATCGGCGCGGGCATGATCATTGGCAGCCTGTTCGTCCTGACATTGCCCGGTAAGAGGGTCTCGAAGAGCAAACCGTCGCTCGAGGCTGAGGTTGCTGGCAAACTTAGCCCATGAACGAGGCACTGATTCCCTCCCGGCGGCCTGGCATCCGCGCCGCCATGTTTGTGGATTTCGACAACGTTTACACGGGCCTGCAGGCTCTTGACCCCATGGCGGCAAAACGGTTTGCCGAGGACCCCAAACATTGGGCGGACGCCTTGTCCGCGGGAGGCTCCGGTGAAGGTTCCCGCCGCTTCCTGATTCGCAACTGCTACCTGAACCCGGTGGTGTACTCCAAGTACCGGACCTACTGGACCCGTGCGGGCTTCAGGGTAATCGACTGCCCCTCGCTGACGCAGCGCGGCAAGAGCAGCACGGATATCAACCTGGTGCTGGACGCCATGGATGCCCTGTCCGGCGGTGGCGGCATAGAAGAATTCTTCATCGCCTCGGCCGACGCCGACTTCACGTCGCTGGTCCAACGGTTCCGGGCGGCCGACCGGATGACCACCGTCATCGCCGCCGGCGCCGTGGCCTTTGCGTACCGGGAGATGGCGGACCATGTGGTGGAGGCGCACGACTTCGTGGCGATCATCAACGGCACCACGGTGGAGTCCATCCATCCCGTGGCGTCCGGGGATCAGACTCCTGCCGCCGCGGCCAAGGCCAAGGTCAAAGCCGTTTCCCCGGCCGTCCACGAGGTCATCGAGTTCGTGCATTCCGCGCCCGGGCCGGTCGTTGGCGCGATGGTGGCGCACCGCGCCCTGGTGGCCGACCCCTCCCTGAAGAATGACTGGGGCGGCTACGGTAAGTTCGGCTCGTGGGTGGCCCAGATCGGCCAGTGGGTGGAGTACTCCCCGGTCCAGGGCGGTTGGGTCTGGGACGGCCGGAGGTTCTCCGGCGAGGACCTGCCCTCACCTGCGGATCTCCAGCCCGGCGTCGAGGAGCAGGTCACCAGAGTCACGGACGTGCCCGCACTTTCCGAATTTCAGTTCCGGCAGATGTTCCGCTCCCTGGAAGCCAGGCTCCGCGAGAACCTGTCCAACCGCACTGAACTCTCCCGTGCGGTGCGGGACGACTGTGTGAACGCCGGCCAGCCGGTCTCGCGCAACGCCGTGAACTTCGTCCTTCAGGGCCTGGCTTACGTCAATTTCCAGCTCACCGACACGGTGACTGCCGAAGAATTGGCTGCCGCCTGGACCGCGAACGTAGAGGAACTCTGCCGGGTGGCGCTCCTGGAGTTCGACGCTGCCGAGGCCCAGGCCGTGCGGCGGTGGGCCAGCGGAGGCTTACTCGAGGGCTGACAAAGCAAAGCGGACGACGGCGGAACCTCCCGCCGTCGTCCGCTGCCGCTGTGCCTTACTGGCTGAAGGGGACCTTCTCCCAGGTCAGGATGTCCGTGCCATTGGCATTGTTTTCGGCCACCGAGAACCGGACATAGTTGGTGGCGTTGGCGGAGCCGTCCACCGTGATGCGCTGCAGGTCATCTGCGGCGGACTGCTTGTAGACGTCCAGCCACGGTGAGCCCTCAGACAGCGGCCGGTTCTCGGCGAAGACGTGGCTGTCGCCGTTGATGAGGTAGACCGGGCGGTCGAAGCGGTTGGTTTCGTCAATGATTGCAGCCACAATCTCCCGGAATCCGGAGACCATTTCGGGGTCGGCAGTGGCAGCGGCGAGCAACGACGGGTCGAACATGTCCGCCTGGGTCATCAGCACCACGGCGCGGTCGTTGCGGCGTTCGGCGTCGGCAAACGTGCTGCGGATCTGTTCCAGGACGGCACCCGTGCGGTGCTGGACTTCGGCGAGCTGCTCCGGCGTGGGAGCTGCTTCTCCCAGGCCGCTCCACGGCTGCAGTGAATTGTTGCTGCCCTGGATGTTGACCACAGAGAAGGCGACGCGGTTCTGGGTGAAGCGGACGTTTTCCGGAAGCCCAAGGCTCTCCTGGGTCTTGACCGGCATCATGTCGCCCAAGGTCTTCCCGGGCTCGTCGAAGAAAAGCTCCCGGATCTTGTCCAGCCGCTCGAGGGGGTTGTAGGCGCCGTTGTTGGGGCGGTGGCAGTCCACCCACTCGTTATCGCCCGGGGTGAAGACCAGCGGGTGCTCGAAGGTGTCGAACTGTGCCCGGATGTAGGCGAAGTACTCATCCGAACAGACCGTCGAACCGTTTTTGATGTCGCCCACGTGGGCAACGAACTTCAGGGCGGTATCTGCATTGATGTCCTGGATGCGGGACGGGAACTTGGCGATTTCAGCCGCGCCGTAGGGAATGTCGCCAATGACGCCGAAGGTGAAAGCCTGGCCGGTGGAGCTGGTGGACACACCGGATGCTTTGGCTTCCGCGGCTGCGTTGGCGGGCTGCGACGCCAGGAGGCCGAGCGCAAGGGCGAGCGCCGCCGTCGTGATTTTCAATGTCTTAGAACGCATGGACGTGCTCCTGTTTCTGGTGGGGTCTCTTACAGCGTGCGGGCGGCGAGGAACTGTTCCAGCGCCGGGAGATCGTCGGTGTTGATGTGGTTTACTCCTGCCTTGTGCAGCTCCGTCCACACAGCCTCCCTGGCCGCGCCAGCCTGGTCCGGGGTGGCCCAGAAGCGGACCCGGTAGCCGGCGGCGTGGGCGGTTTCCACGTATGCCTGGAGTTTGGCACGCTCGGACTCAGGCATTGGTCCGACGCCCTGCCAGCTGAAGAGCCTGGTCCAGTTGTCACTGACCAGGGGCATCAGGTGCGCGGACATGCCGGTGTTGAGGTCACCGGAGCGGCCGTCATAGAACGTGAACCTCTTGTCCGCCGCCTCCATGGTGGCCAGGGGCCGGTTTCCGCTCACCACCGCCGTGACCGGTCCGGTTTTGGTCTTGCCATTGCTGTAGCGGCTCATGATGGCCGGGTGTTCGCTGAGTTCCTGCTCGATGGCGGCATAGGTGGTTTCGGCCTCGCTCTTGATGTCGATCAGCAGCTGGAGGCTGCCGTCCCACTGCGGATAGACACTGTGGCCCCGCTGGCGCACCAGGTCTTCGAGGGGATCCAGGTAGAGGCTTTCCAGCGTCACGCCCGGCTGGACGTCTTCAAGGTCGTGCGCCACCAGCAGTTCGCCGTCCACCAGCCAGACATCGGCTTCAACACTGGTAAAACCGTGTTCGAGGGCGTCGAAGAGCGGACGGTCGTGCTCATAGTCGTTGTGGGCGTGGGCGGCTGCAAGCGGCTGACCCAGGACCACGGGCTTTGGTGCGGTGGCGGCGGTTGCCGGGGCGGCGATTCCCGTCACCGACGTGACGGCTACAAGGACGGTAATGGCGCTTTTCAGGAACACAGAGTTCTCCTCGGATGCAGCTCAGGGGTCACCACCCGGATTTGCGGCGCCGGGCGGGAGGGTGCCTGAAGAGCCTTCCAGCCATGGACCAACAAGCGGGGACGCTGCGGTTTCATCGCCGTGAACGGCAGGTGTCCCTTGGCTGCGGGCCCGGCCGAGAAAAAGCGGACGACGGCGGAACCTCCCGCCGTCGTCCGCTTCGCTTTCGCTGCCGCTCGTGCTGCACAGGCCTGACGTACTACACTCTGAAAGCAGTTTGCAGATTGCCGCGTTTTCAGCAGGGCAACGTGCATTCTGCGGCAGAACTACCAATGGAGGTAAGGCCTGTGGTGTCAGTCGACGGTGTGGATGCCAGAATTGTAAGGTTCTTTACCGACTCACCGAGGTCATCGGTGCTGGAGGCTTCGCGGATTCTCAAGATCTCCCGCGCCACGGTCCAGTCGCGGCTGGACAAGATGGTGGAGAACGGCGTCATCGAATCGTGGGTGCCGCAACCGGACCCGGCCCGCTTCGGCTTCCCGGTAGTCTCCTTTTGCTCGCTGACGATCAATCAGGACATGGGCCACGACGCAGTGGTCGCAGTCCTCGCAAGAATTCCTGAACTGATGGAGATACACACTGTTTCCGGGAGTTTTGACCTGATGGTGCGCATCGTTGCCCGGTCCAATTCGGATCTGCAGCGTGTTCTTGATGCCATGATCGCGACGAAAACGATTCTTCGCTCATCCTCGGTAATCGTCCTGAACACCCATTTCCAGGGCAGGACGCTGCCGCTCCTGGAGGCTGCGGCTACCTGATCTCAACATCCCGTTCTGACTTGCCGCGGGAACCTGCCGCTACCTTGCAGGCGACGGCGATACCCGCGGTGAGTGCAATGGTGGACAGGAGCTGCGTCCTGGCAACGGGATCGAAACAGGTCAGGATGAGGATGGCCCCGAGGATCACCATGCCAGCGGTGGTCAGGTAGGGAAAGGCCCGCATCCGCAAGGTGAGGGCCTGGCCGGCCTGGTCCGCGCGCCGTCGAAGGACGAACTGGGACAAAAGCACCGATGCCCACACCAGAAGGACGGTTGACCCCACGAGGTTCAGCAGTGCCGGCAGTATCCGTTCCGGAAAGAAGAGTTCCAGCACGGTGGAGACAATCCCCACCGCCACCGACACCAGCACAGCAACGACGGGCGCCTTCGCTTTGTTGAGGTGCAGCAGCAGCCTGGGCGCGTCCCCGCGCTCAGCCAGCGAGTAGATCATTCTCGAGGCACCGTAGAGGTTGGCGTTCAGCGCCGAAAGCAGGGCCACGACTGCCACCAGAATGATTGCCGTCTCCGCCCCCGGAATCCGGGCAACAGCCAGGACGGCGGCGAACGGAGAATTGAGCTCTTCAGAATCCCAGGGCACGACGGTCACGATGATGGCAAGTGAACCGATGTAGAAGACCATGATCCGCCAGACAACCGTGCGGATTGCCTTGCCTACGCTGCGGACGGGATCAGCTGTTTCCGCTGCGGCGACGCTGACTATTTCCGTTCCACCGAACGCAAAGACCACCACGAGAAGCGCGGAAGCGATTCCGGGCCAGCCCGCCGGCGCGAACCCGCCGTTATCAAAGATGTTGGTCAGCCCGGGGGAATTTGTATTGGGCAGCCAGCCGAAAATCAGGGCAGCGCCGATAAGGAGGAACAAGATGATGGCGGCCACCTTGAGGATGGCGAACCAGAACTCGAACTCTCCGTAGTTCTTCACGCCCGCGACGTTGATGACGGAGAAGACGCCGATAAACAGCAGGGACAGGAGCCATACTGACAGGCCCGGGAATACGGATCCCAGGAGGGATGCGGCGCCTATGGCTTCGGCTGCAATCACCACAACCAGCTGGAACCACCAAAGCCATCCGACGGTTGATCCGGCGGTCTTTCCAAAGGCCTTCTGTGTGTAGACGGAGAATGCTCCCGAACTGGGGTTCGCTGCGGCCAGCTCGCCAAGGGCCTGCATCACGATGATGACGAGCGTGCCCGCGACCAGGTAGGAGAGGAGCACGGCCGGCCCTGCCGCCTGGACGCCGACGCCGGACCCCAGGAACAGCCCGGCACCGATGGCGCTCCCCAACCCCATCATGGTCAGCTGGCGTGAATTCATGGACCGGCCCAGCCCGGGCCGTCCATCAGGGGGTGCAGCAGTGGTTGCAGTAACAGCAGTGTCCATGCAAATGCCTCATCAGAGTCGGGAGGCGGACGTGTGATCCGCCTCGAAGGAAGGTGGGGTGCCGGCCGGTTATTCACCCGGCGGGCGCCCGGGAGTGACGCTAGTCACTCAAAGGGGCGCAGGCAACACACCGGATGGAACGTGAGCAGCTTGCGCACCAGAAACGGCGTGAGGCAGGTCACTCCTAGCAGTTTGTCCGGCGCTGACCATGCAGCTTGTGCATGTGATGAGCGCTACTTACTGTCGGGAAAACAAGCGCTCCTGCGCTCCATTCTCCCATCTACTCCGCACACCAGGAGAACCATGAACATTCCGCAGCGCGCCGGACTAGAGAATTTTCCTCCCTATCGCCAAGGAAAAACTCCCCGGGACATCGATGGTCTTCAGGCCTTCAAACTCTCCGCCAATGAGAACCCCTATCCGCCCTTGCCCTCGGTGCTCGCGGCCGTCGCCGGTGCCGTAACCAGCATCAATCTCTACCCGGAGATGGCTGCCGAGGACCTCACCAGTGCCATCGCGGGGCGCTGGGGAGTTTCACCGGACAACGTGGCGCTCGGCGCCGGGTCCGTTGAGGTTGCCAGCCAGATCATCCACGCGGCCACCAACCCGGGCGACTACGTGATGTTCCCCTGGCGGTCCTTCGAGGCGTACCCGCTTCTAACCACAGCAGCAGGCGCCACACCCCAGCCGATTCCGCTGGGAGCCGACGGCGGCCACGACCTACCTGCGATGGCCGCGGCAGTGACGCCGCGGACGAAGGTCATTTTCATCTGCAACCCGAACAATCCCACAGGCACTGTTGTTGGGGCGCAGGCAGTGGACACCTTCATCCAGTCGGTTCCTTCGGACGTGCTGGTGGTGCTGGATGAGGCCTACGTTCACTTCAATTGCAGCCCTGACACCGCCGTCGGGATTGACATGTTCCGCAAATATCCCAACGTGGCAGTCCTGCACACTTTTTCCAAGGCCTACGGGCTCGCCGGATTGCGCCTTGGCTATGCCATCGGCGCGCCGGAGCTGGTCACCACCCTCCGCAAGGTTGCTGTCCCGTTCGGTGTCACGGCACTGGCCCAGCAGGCCGGACTGGCTTCCCTGGAAGCGGAGGGCGAACTCCAGGATCGGATCGATGTTCTCGTTGCCGAACGCCGCCGCATGTATTCCGCATTGCGTGACGCCGGTCTTCCCGTAATGCCGTCCGAAGCCAATTTCCTTTGGCTTGACAGCGGCGGGAGAACGTCCGCCCTGGCAGCCATGTTCGAGGAGAACGCCCTGTCCATCCGGGCTTTTCCCGATGAAGGAATCCGCATAACCATCGGAACCCCGGAAGCTAACGACAGGGTTCTGGACGTAGCCCGCCAGGCGGCCGGCTTGATAGTTGTGCTGCCTTGACTACAGAGGAATTGACATTGACTGAGCACCTTAACGTATCCGACGTCGTCGCGGAGGTCTGCGCACAGCACACTGAGGCCGTATTTGGCCTGATGGGCAACGGCAATGCCTTCTTCACCAGCAACCTCACCAGCCGCGGCCTCCAGTACATCAGTGCCCGGCATGAAGCCGGAACTGTGGCCATGGCAGATGCCTACTACCGGGCATCTGGCAAGATCGCTGTGGCAACAGTGACCTACGGGGCAGGCTTCACGAATGCTTTGACCGCCCTGACAGAAGCTGCGAAGGCACGGACACCGATGATCGTAGTGGTGGGCGAGGCCCCCAGCACGGGGCCGCGGCCCTGGGACATCGACCAGCTGATGGTCGCCCGGGGCCTGGGGGTTCTCACGCTTACGGTCGCTGCAGGAAACGCCGCCCGCCTCGCCGAGGAAGCCTGGGCGACGGCCCGCCGCGACCGGTGCCCCGTAGTTCTATCCATCCCCTATGACCTCTCGAGCGAACCCGCCGGACCCCAGGAACCAGTAACAGAGCAGGAGCCTGTTCCCCGGACAGCACCGGATCCCGTCATGGTTAGCCGTGTTGCGGCGCTGCTGAACCGGGCAACGCGGCCGCTTATCCTGGCCGGCAACGGCGCCGTCCTCTCCGGCGCGGGCGCGCACCTCGTGGAATTGGGTGACAAGATTGGTGCCCTCTTTGCCACCTCGGTGATGGCACGCAACTACCTCGAAACCCCCTGGGACCTTGGCATCGCAGGAGGCTTTGCCCGGAGTGTGCCGCTGCAGCTCATGCGCACAGCCGACGTCGTCCTGGTTGTTGGCGCCAGCCTCAACGCCTTCCAGACCCGTTATGGTTCCCTCTTCTCAGACAAAGCCGAGGTTGTGCAGATCGATGAACTGCACGCTCCTACCAACCCCAGGGTCACCTGCTTTGTTCAGTCTGATGCCGCATCAATGGCACAGTCGCTGACGGCAGCAGTCTCCCCCGTGATTGATGGCTGGCGGAGCAGGCATCCGGAAGTGGCCCTGGCTTCCTTCCCGGACGAACAACCCGCAGAAGAATTTGCGGCCGACGGCCGACTGAATCCCCGCGTTGTCGCCCAACAGCTCGATTCGCTCCTGCCTGCCGAACGGACCATCGTTCAGGACGGCGGCCACTTCTGTGGCTGGATCCCCATGTACTGCCAGGCACCTGACCCGCAAGGCCTCATGATGGTGGGCACAGCTTTCCAGTCAATCGGCCTGGGCATTCCGGCGGCGGCGGGGGCGGCGGTGGTGCGGCCGGACCGGATCACGGTTTTGGTTGCCGGGGACGGCGGCGCCCTGATGGCACTGGCTGACCTTGATACCGCGGTCCGCACCATCTCCAGTGGAGTCATGGTCGTCTTCAATGATGCGGCCTATGGTGCCGAAATCCACCAGTATGCGGCCCGGGGCCTCGACGACACGGCCATGCAGATACCGGAAGTCGACTTCAGCGCCATAGGACGGGCGATGGGCGCGCACGGAGTCAAGATGAGATCGCTGACTGACCTTCAGGTCCTGAAGGAATGGCTCGCCGCAGGCGCCGAGGGATTGTTCGTGCTCGACGTCGCCATCACCCAAAGCGAAGTGGCCGAATACATGCAGGAAAGCATGGCGCCCATCCTGGCTGCCATGGCACCCGCATAACACTCGCCCGCGCCCATTTCGATGGTTCCGTGCGCATTCGATGTTTACGAGCATCGTGCGCGCACGGAACCATCGAAACGGCGAAGGGCACGACGGCGGGAGCCTCCCGCCGTCGTGCCCTTCCTTGTTGCGCCGGCGGCTACACGAACTGGTACAGCAGCGCAGCCATGCCGAAGCCGACCATCGACAGCACCGTTTCCAGGACGGTCCAGGTCTTCAGGGTGTCCTTGACCGACATGTTGAAGTACTTGGCGATAATCCAGAAGCCGCCGTCATTGACGTGGCTGGCGATGATCGAGCCGGAGGAGATGGCGATAGCGATCAGGGCCAGCTGTGGCTGGGAAAAGTCGCCGGTGGTGAGTACGGGTGCCAGGATTCCGCCGGTGGTCACGATGGCCACCGTGGCGGAGCCCTGGGCAATGCGCATGCCGCAGGCAATCACGTAGGCGGAGAGGATCAGCGGGAGTCCGGCGGTTGCCAGGGAGTCAGCTACGGCCTTGCCCACACCGGTCGCTGAGAGCACGGCGCCAAAGAACGCGCCCGCACCAACCACCAGCAGGATCATGCCCACCGGCTTCAGCGAGGCGGAGCTGAGATCGGACAGATCCTTCGCCGTCATGCCCCGCCGGGTTCCGAGCAGGTACATGGACAGGCCCACTGCAACGGTCAACGCGATGGCAGGGTTACCGAAGAACACCAGGACGTCACGAAGGGTGCCCGCGGGCAGGAACACGTTGCCGAAAGTCGCGCCCAGGATCAGGACCATGGGCAGCCCAATCGCCAGCGAGACCACACCAATGGACGGCTCCTGGCCCTTGGCTTCTTCAGCTTCGGGGATGACCCGGTCCTCAGGCACTTCCACCATCACGCGCTTGCCGATCCACGTGCCCCAGAGAATGCCGGAGGCGAACCAGGCAGGGATGCCGCAGGCCAGGCCCATCAGGATGATCCAGCCAAGTTCCACACCGAACAGGCCGGCGGCGGCCACCGGGCCGGGGTGCGGCGGCAGGAAGGCGTGTGTCACGGAGAGGCCGGCCAGGAGCGGCAGTGCATAGAGCGCCAGGGACTTCCCGCCACGGATGGCGGCCACGTAGACCAGCGGCGCCAGCACAAAGATGCCGATGTCGAAGAACACCGGGATACCCAGCACAAAGCCAGTGATGCCCATGGCCAGTGGGGTGCCCTTTTCGCCGAACACCTTCACGAGCTTGCCCAACAGTACTTCCGCACCGCCGGAGCGTTCGAGGATCGCGCCGAGCACGGTACCGAGGCCGATGATCAAGGTGATGTGCCCAAGGATTCCGGCGAAGCCCTTCTCAATCAGGGCGTCACCGCTCTTGGTGGGCGATCCCACCAGTTCTTCGATGGTGATGCCGCCGAGCAGCGCCACCACCACACTGGTTCCCACCAGGGCGATAAACGGCTCGATCTTGACCTTGATGATCAGGTACAGCAGCAGGGCAATGCCCGTGCCTGCAAGGACAAGCAGGCCAACGGTGTCGTTCCGCAGCCAGTCCAGGAATTCATTCATGAGGTTGCTTTTCTACTTGAGGGCGCCGGTGAAGGCGGCGGCCCTGGCCGAAATGTCCGTCCAGTCGCCGGCGGCGACTGCGGCTGGTGGGACAACACTGGTTCCGCAGCACACAGCTGTGGCACCGGCGTCGAGGTAGCTCCTGGCGTTGGAGGCGTCAATGCCGCCGGACGGCAGGAGCCGGATGCCCGGGTACGGGCCTTGGAGGTCTTTCAGGTACACCGGACCGAGCTGCCGGGCCGGGAAGATTTTGACGACGTCGGAACCCAGGTCCAGCGCCTGCGCCACCTCAGTGGGCGTCATGGCGCCGAGGCTGAAGGGAATACCGGCGGCCGCGGCCACGGCGGCGACATCCGGCCGCAGGCCCGGGGTCACCAGGAACTGCGCGCCGGCATCGATCGCCGCCCGCGCCTGGTCGGCGGTAAGCACCGTTCCGACTCCGACGGCGGCACCGTGCTGCGCTGCCGTCTCGGCCGCACGCTTCACGTGGGTGAGCACGTCCGGGGTGGTGAACGTCAACTCCACACTGCGGATGCCGCCGTCGGCCAGCGCCTGGCAGAGCTCTGCCGCGTCCGGAATGGAGGGAGCTCGGACGACTGCGAGGGTGCGGTCTGTCTCGAGCTGGCGGATGAATTCTTCGGGAGTCATGCGCTGGTTCCTGTTCTGGTGAGTCCGTCGCTGTGGCGGCGGAGCGCCCGGCCGGCTCGGGCGCCGGTGGGTTGGCCGCCGTCGATGGCCGGAGTGCCGTTGACGAAGACGTAGTGGATGCCGGCAGCTGCCTGGCGGGGGTTTTCGAAGGTAGCTGTATCGCTGACGGTCTCCGGGTCGAAGAGCACAAGGTCCGCTGCGAAGCCTTCACGGACCAGGCCGCGGCCGTCCAGCTTGAGCCGCGCGGCAGGCCGGCCGGTCAGGTGGTGGACCGTTTCTTCCAGGCTCAGCAGCCCCAGCTCGCGGCTGTAGTGGCCCAGGTAGCGCGGGAAGGTTCCCCAGGCGCGGGGGTGCGGTTTGCCGCCCACCAGGAGTCCGTCGCTGCCGCCGGTATGCGTGCGGTGCACCATGATGGCCTGGACGTTTTCCTCATGGCCAACGTGCTGGAGGATGCCGGTCCCGCAACGGTCTTCGAGAAGGATCCCGGTGAAGACATCAAACGGTTCGCGGCCTTCCGCGGCGGCAATGGCTGCGATGGTTTTTCCCACGTAGCCGGCGAGCGCGGGGTTTTGCACGCCGCTGATTTCCAGCGTGTCCCATTCGGCCACCACGCCATGGCAGCCGTCGGAGCCGTAGATTTCCACGTTTTCGCGGATCCTGGCCTTCGCCTCCGGATCGCGCAGCCGCTGCAGGGTGGCGTCGGTGCCGCCGGCGGAGGCCCAGCTGGGCAGGATCGCGGAGAGCGTGGTGGCGCCGGGCAGGTAGGGGTAGGTGTCCAGCGTGATGTCCACGCCCTCATCCAGTGCCTCGTCGATGAGGTCCAAAAGGTCACCGGCGCGGCCCTTGTTTTCGGCGAAGTTCATGGTGGCGTGGGACAGGTGCAGCGCGCAGCCGGTGTCCCGGCTCAGGCCGATCATCTCGGCATACGCGCCCAGTGCGCCTTTGCCGTAGGAACGGTGGTGAGGGGCGTAGAAACCACCCAGCTCTCCCACCGTGGTGCACAGCGCACCCAGTTCCTCGGTGGTGGCGTACATCCCGGGGGTGTAGGTCAATCCGGAGGACATCCCGACGGCGCCCTCTGCCATCCCGGCCCGGACCACCTCCTGCATCTGCTCCAGTTGTGTGGCCGTGGGCTCACCTTCGTTGAAGCCCATCACCAGCGCCCGCACTGTGCCCTGCGGCACCAGGTAGGCGGCGTTGGTTGCAATCCTGGCGCCGTCCTTGTCCTCCGAGTCGAGGCGGTCAAGGTACTCCCCCACCGTGCGCCAGTTCCAGTCGAAATCATCGGGGTTGTCATTCCAGCCGGCGATCTTCTGCCGGACCCCGGCCAGGGTGGCATCATCTACGGGGGCGTAGGACAGGCCGTCCTGGCCCAGCAGTTCGGTGGTGACGCCCTGGCTGAGCTTGGCGTAATGGTCCGGGTTCACCAGTAACTGCAGGTCGGAGTGGGCATGCATGTCGATAAAACCGGGGCTCAGGACCAGGCCCGTGGCGTCAATGGTGCGGTCCGCTTCCGGCGAAGCGTCATCCAAAGCCAGGGTTCCGGCGTCGGCGATCTTCACGATCCGGGTCCCGTCCAGCAGGACGTCGGCGTTCCGCCGCGGCCCGCCTGTGCCGTCAATGAGGATGGCGTTGCTGATGAGTGTTTTCATCCGGTGCTCCTAGAAAAAGGTGTGGATGAGGTCGACGACGGTCTGGCCCTTTTCTGCGTCGGCCAGTACCGGGATCAGTGTCCACTTGTCGAAGGCCGTGCAGGGGTGTGAAAGGCCAAGGCGCACTACGTCACCGGGGCGCACCGTGGTGGTACCGGCGTCGAACGCCATGAAGCAGTGCTGGTCATTGACGGCGGTGACGGTGGCGCCTTCGAGGGCAGTCATGAGCCCGCCCAGGGCGGGGCCGATCAGCTGCGGGCGGGGCAGGCCCTCGTCCACGGGGAGGTCCCGCTTGCCGGCATCGAGAATGGCGAGGCCGGGTTCCGGCTGGGATACCACGCGAGCCCAACCATGCATCCCGGCCCGGAACGGCTGGCCGCCGTGGCGGGAGAACGGTGAGATGCCGCGGTAGAAACCGTCGTCGTGGATGATGTAGGCGCCGCTGCGGATCATCAGCTGCACGTTGGCGCTGATGCAGGGCGAAAGCACGTCAACCACATCGTCGAAGTAGGCGCTGCCGCCGGCAGTCAGGATGATCTGGTCCGTGCCGTAGAGGCCGTCGGCCAGGAGCTGTTCGTGGAGCTGGCGCATCTGGTTCAGGTAACCGCGGACGGCGGCGAGCGCCCCGGCCTCGGCTGTGTGGGCAAGCGACCCTTCGTAGCCGCTCACGCCCACGAGCCGCAGATGCGGGGAGACAGCGACGGCGCGGGCTACTTCGAGTGCGGCGTCAACACCTCGGGCTCCGGTGCGGCCACCCATGCCGCCCAGCTCCACCAGGACGTCCAGGACGGCGCCGCTGGCGGCGGCTTCGAGGGTGCGGTTGATGACGTCCACCGTGCCGGTGGAATCCACCCAGGACAGGACGGTCTGATCCGGCCCGATGACCGAGGCGACCCACTCGATTGCATGAGGGTCGGTGAGGCTGTTGGCCAGCTGGAGCCGGCGGACGCCGAACTCGCGGCCCACCCGGAGTTGGGCGAAGTTGGCCACGGTGATGCCCCAGGCGCCGCGGTCCAGCTGTTCGGCCCAGAGCTGCGGGGCCATGGTGGTTTTGCCGTGCGGTGCCAGCAGGACGTTGTGTTCTGCACACCAACCGGCCAGGCGGTCCGCGTTGGATCGGAGCGCCGTGGCATCGAGGGTAAGGAGCGGCGTCTGCAGGTCCGCGAGGGAGGGCTTGCCGGCGAGGAAGTCCCGGTGGCTGGTGCCGTGGGCGGCGGCGGGCACGGCCTTGTGCCGCCAGTCGAGCCGCACGTCTGCAAGACGGGCCACAGCGTCTGCCGCAATGGCAGGGACTGTTGCTCCGGCGTCGGGCATGGAGGTATTCACCAGTTCGTTCCCTTCATGGTGGGCAATTCGCTGCATTGCGTATTTTGCAACGCGGGTTGCAAACCTGTTGGTGATATGTCTAACATGGTGCAGGATTGGGAGTCAAGGCCGGGATATGTCCGGCCGGCCATTTCCCGGCCGAGGAAATCTCCTTCCCCGGCCTGCAGAAACTGCCGCTGAAAAGCGCAAGAGTGAGTGCGGGAGACACATGCTTTCAGCTGTATGCATGGGCGAAACGATGGCCATGCTCACCCCGGTGGAAACAGTTCCACTGCACCTGGCCACGGAGCTGCATTGTGGTGTGGGTGGTGCGGAGTCGAACGTCGCCATGGGGTTGGCCGCCATGGGCCTGGACTCACACTGGGTAGGCCGGGTTGGCAAGGACGGCTTCGGTATCCGGATCCTTGACGAACTCGGCGGCCACGGTGTTGGCATCACCGGAGTCGAGGTCGACCCGGATCTGCCCACCGGCCTGTATGTGAAGGTCCCGGCCCAGGAATCTGATCCCGACGGCGGCAGCTCGGTCCTGTACTACCGTCAGGGCTCCGCCGCCTCCGCCATGGGTCCGGACACCCTGGCAAATCCCGCCGTCGCCGGATTGCTCGAGCGCGCCGCCCTCATCCATCTGAGCGGCATCACCGCCGCGCTCTCGGCCGGCTGCCTCGAGCTGACCGAAACCATCCTGGCAGCTCCCCGGGAGGACCGGCTGATCAGTTTCGACGTCAATTGGCGCCCGGCTCTGTGGGAGGGCCGGGACCGCTCCGTCCTGCAGCGCCTGGCCAACCTGGCGGACGTCGTCCTGGTGGGCAAGGACGAGGCTGAACATGCCTTCGGTACCACCGATGAGGCCGAACTCCGCCGCCTGATGCCCGATCCGGCAGTTCTGGTGATCAAGAACGAGGCCATCAGTGCCATCGCACTGCAACGGGACGGAAGCCGGGCAGAGGTTCCGGCCCTGTCGGTTGACGTGCTGGAACCAGTGGGGGCAGGCGATTCGTTTGCCGCCGGCTACCTCAGCGGCATGCTCTATGGGCTCGACCAGAAAGCGAGCCTGCGCCGCGGCCATGTGGCTGCCGCCTGCACACTCACGGTGCACGGTGACCGCGGTCCGTTGCCCGGGGCCGCCCAACTTTCTGCCATCCTTGAATCCACGGATGTCCAGTGGGCCGGCATCCATGTGTCCGCCGGGCACTTCGACACCAAAGACCGGAGCGTGGCGCCGTGAGCCAAAGCCTGATGCGGGCCATGGACCTGCTTGCCGAACTGGCGGCCAAGCCGGCCAGCCTGGACGAACTTGCCTCCAACGCGTCCGTGCACAAGACCACCGTGATGCGGTTGCTGCATGCCCTGGAGGAGAAGCGATTTGTGGTCCGGGATGAGGACCAGCGCTTCCGCCTCGGCCCCAAGCTGTTCGAACTCTCTTCCCTGGCCCTGGAACAGCGGGATATCCGCGCGGTGGCCCGCCCGCACCTGGCCGAGCTGAACGGCCGTACCGGACACACCGTGCACCTTGCCGAGTTCGAGGGCAAAGAGGTGGTGTACATCGACAAATTCGAATCCCACCATCCTGTCCGGATGTACTCGCGGATCGGCCTCACGGCGTCCCTGCACTCCGCGGCTGTCTCTAAAGTACTGCTGGCAGATATGCCCCGCAGCCGCCAGGAACGCATTGCCGCGGACCTGGACTACGTCAAAGTTACCGAAAACACCCTGACCTCGCCGGAGGCCCTGCTGGCCGAACTGGAGCAGGTCAGGATGCAGGGCTGGGCCCACGACAACGCCGAGCACGAGGCTTTTGTGCACTGCATCGCCGCGCCCATCCGCGATGCCAGCGGCGCCGTTGTGGCCGCAGCTTCCTGTTCGGTACCGGTGGTGATGCTCAGCTACGAAGGACTGCTGGAGCTGCTGCCGGACCTCAAAGCCAGCACCGAGGCCATCTCGCGTGACCTCGGCTGGATCAGCCACGAAAGGACCTCATCATGAGTGAAAAAGAAATTGTACTGACTGACAACGCCCCCGCCCCCGCACACGTCTTCTCCCAGGGCATCAAAAAGGGCGGCATGTTCCAGGTCTCCGGGCAGGGCCCCATGGATCCGGCCACCAACCAGTACATCGGCGACGGCGACGTCCGCGTCCAGACCCGCCGCACCCTGCAAAACGTCAAGGCCATCCTGGAGGCCGGCGGTTCTTCAGTTGAAGACGTGCTGATGTTCCGCGTCTACCTGACCACCCGCGATGACTTCCCGGCCATGAACGAGGTCTACGGCGAATTCATCCGTGAAAACGTCCCCAGCGGCCAGCTCCCCAGCCGCACCACGGTCTTCGTAGACCTCCCGCACGAGGTAATGCTGGTGGAGATCGACGCCCTGGCCGTGACGGGCTAGTTTCCCCCAGCGCCCGTGCCCGGTTCGATGGTTCCCTGCGCACACGACGTCCCCGGACATCGAGTGGGCAGGGAACCATCGAAACGGCGGCAACGCCCGACGGCGGCACTCAGCGCAGTGCCGCCGTCGGGCGTTAAGGGGTTCTGGGTGCTTGTGGCAGGTGTTATGCCTTATGGGCCGTCACCAGTGGGTCCGATCGCCCGGGACTGACGCCTGAAACGGTCTCCAGCGGCAGACCGTTGCGCGCCCAGTATTCGACGCCGCCGATCATTTCCCGTACCGGGTAGCCAAGAGCAGCGAAAGCCAGAGCAGCGAACGTGCTGCCATTGCAGCCCGGACCCCAGGAGTAAACCACCACCGGAGTTCCTGCGGGAACCAGCTCCGGCGCGCGGGATTCGATCTCCGCGGTGGGCAGGTGGACTGCCCCGGGAATGTGGCCGTGATCCCACGAAGCCCGCCTTCGGGTGTCAACCAGCACAAACCCGCCTGAGGGCAGCTTTTCCGCAACGTCCATCACGTCGATTTCGAACTGCAGTTTGGCACGGAAGTAGGCGGTTGGGTCAGTAGTCACGAGTATCCTGTCCTGCGGCGATTCCGATGGGGCACCGGCCACGTTCCGGCCGAAGGGGGTTTGGGGAGACCATCATAAGGCCGGATCCTGACGAGGACTTCATCAACTCAGTCCGGTACCTTAAGTCTGTCCCCTGGACGGTACCTTGAGTCTGTCCCCTGGTCGGCCCCGGGCCGCCTATCACATGGCAAGAGCAGGCAAGAGCAAAGGAGCAACACCAATGAGTGGAGTAGTCGTTGTAGGGGTCGATGGCAGCGAATCGGCCATGAAGGCCGCGGAGACTGCAGGTGGTTTGGCCGCGTCGTTGGGGGCCTCCCTCCACGTGGTGACTGCCTTCGACATCGAGCGCGCCGAGACCTTCGGCAGCGGATCGGACCAAGTCAAGATTTCCAATGCTGACAGCGCGGAAATGGTAGCCAAGAGGCTGGCCAAGGCCGTCGGCGAAGGGCTGGAAATCACCCACTCCGCCACGCGAGGCAAACCGGCTGAAGCGCTCATCAAGGAAGCCATGCGCCTGGATGCCCGGTTGATCGTGGTGGGCAACCGCAGGATGCGCGGCATTGGCCGGCTCCTGGGAAGCGTCGCCAACAGTGTGGCCCACAACGCCCCTTGCGATGTTTATATCGCCAACACCTACGACACCGAATAGCGGTTGAGCCCGCTGACCGGATAGGGCCGACGCTTCAGAGCCACCTTTCGACGGCGGCACTTCGCCAAGTGCCGCCGTCGCCCCCATAGGAACTACGTCGACGCGTCCCGCTCGATTTCCTCTGCCAGATCGTCGACTTCTTCGGGCCGCAGCTCAATGCCTGCCTTCTCGAAGCGTTCCTCGAGGACATGGCTTACGTCGTCCTCGATGTGGCCGAGTTTGATGTCTTCGCGGACGTCTTCTGCAATGCTTTCAACCGTCTCAGCGATGTCAACCTCCTCCACGGCGTCGTCGTCCTCATTGCCCAAGGGGTTACTTGCGGTGCCGGCTCCAGAGTCGCTCATAGTCTCATGGTGACCGTTGGACTGGAGCCGGTCAATGGCCTCGGGCGCGCCGGTCCTGTCCCGTTCACTGCCGGGCAAAAGCGTGGGCCACCTGAATCACCGGTATGACTCCCATGAGCCATGCGCCCAACACGGCCTGCGCACTAATCCAGGTTAATCCCTGCCGATTCAGGCCCACACATTTTGCACTCTGAACTTTACGCGAGTGGCCCGCCACCCTTGCCGGCGAACACCCCTTGCCCAGAAACCGTTTTCTGGATAGTCTCCTTCAGAACGCTTCCGTAGTGACCGGCGTCATAGTCGCCGCCGGACCGGAGCGTGGTTGATTCCAAAGACGGAAGAGAGAACATGCGAAAACGCGGTACCTCCTTGTCCATGTCCGCCGCCATTGCCGTGGCCGGATCGCTGCTCATGACAGTTCCCGCGGGTGCTGCCCCCAACCCAGGTTCAGGCCCCGCGGCGCAGACGGCGCAGACTGCCCTGGAACGCCAGGTCCTGGCACCTGGCAACGGCTGGGCCTCCGCAGGAGCAGGCACCACCGGCGGTTCGGCAGCAGCAGATGCTCATATCTATGACGTCTCTACCAAGGCCGAGTTGAAGGCAGCTTTCGCAGCCGCGGGTACCCAGCCCAAGATTGTCCGCGTCCACGGGACCATCGACGCCAACACCACGGCGGACGGTGCACAGATGAGCTGCGAAAACTACGTGGAGGGCACCGGCTACAGCCTTCAGCAGTACCTCACGGCATTTGATCCGGCAACGTATGGCCGAAAGGCGCCCGCCGGCCCGCAGGAAACCGCCCGGCGCGCTGCCGCCGGCAAGCAGGCCGCAAACATCCGGCTGGACATTCCCAGCAACACCACCCTTGTGGGCGCGACCCCGGACAGCACCATCACCGGTGCGGCGATGCGCGTCTCTGCCGCCAACAACGTGATCTTCCGCAACCTCACTGTCCGGGACGCCCACGACTGCTTCCCGTCCTGGGATCCCACCGACGGGTCCGAGGGCAACTGGAACAGCGAATACGACATGCTCCAGATCATCAATGGAGCCACCAACGTCTGGGTGGACCACTCAGAGTTCACCGACGCCCCCAATTTGGACAGCAACCAGCCGCTCTACTTCGGCCGCCCGTTCCAGGTGCACGACGGCGCCGTGGACGTCACCAACGGCTCGGACCTGGTGACCATGTCCTATAACCGCTTCGCGGACCACGACAAGCTGCTCCTGATCGGGTCCACAGACAACATCAACCGTGGCGACCCCGGCAAGCTGCGCGTCACCATCCACCACAACGTGTTCGAGAACGTGGGCCAGCGAGCCCCGCGCGTCCGCTTCGGCCAGGTGGACGTGTACAACAACCACTTTAAGGTGACCGGGGACAGCACCATTCCCTACGGCTACACCCTGGGCGCCGGCTCTGATTCCCACATCTACGCCGAGGCAAACGCCTTTACGCTCCCCGCGACCATTGATCCCGCCACCATCATCGGCCGCTACAAGGGCACCGCGATCACTACCATTGCCAACACCGTGAACGGCAAGATCAATGACCTTCGCGCCGTGTACAACGCAGCCGCCTCGCCGGAGAACCAGCTGGCCGAGGATACCTCCTGGACGCCGACGCTGCGCAGCACCAAGGTGGCCCCGGCGCAGGCTGTGCCCGGGCTGCTGAACAACTCCACCGGCCCCATCTTCACTGCAGGGGGGCAGAACTGATGGCAGCGTTCCTACCCAGCCGCCGCAGCATCCTGACCTCCCTGGCAATTACCGCGGGAACCGTAACCTTCTCGGGGACGGGCATGGCGAATGCCTTTACCCAGGCCGCAAACGACCCCACGAAACCACGCACCAAACCGGTGGTGTTCGTGGTGGGTGATTCGACGTCGTCGGCCTACCAGCAGTCCGAGCGCCCGCGTGCCGGGTGGGGACAGGCATTGCCGCTTTTGCTCGGGCCACAGGCATCCGTCTACGACTACGCGTGGTCCGGTGCCTCCTCCAAAAGCTTTGCCGACGCCGGCCTGCTGGACCGGGTCCTGACTTTGATGCAGCGGGGCGATTACCTGCTGATCTCGTTCGGGCACAACGACGAGAAAGTGGAAGACCCCGCCCGCGGCACCCTCCCGGACACCACGTTCAAGGAGTACCTGAGCCGGTACGTGGACGGCGCCAAGGCCCGCGGCGGCAAGCCCGTGCTGGTGACACCGGTGGAACGCCGCCGTTTTGACGCCTTCGGAAACGCCCGTGATTCGCATGGTGCGTACCCGCAGGCGGTGCGGGAACTGGCGGAGTCCTCCCGAACTCCGCTGGTGGACCTGACCGTGTCATCCAAGGCGCTGTGGCAGGAACTGGGGCCGGAAGAGACCAAGAAGCATTTCCTGTTCCTGGCCCCCTGGGAGCACCCGCAGTACCCCAAAGGCTCCGAGGACAACACGCACTTCCAAGCCACCGGGGCCGTGGCGGTGGCCCGGCTCGTGGCACGCGAGCTTCAGGCCAAGCAGATCGCCCCGCCGGGCTACTTCCGGAACCTCGACGGCGGTGTGGAACCGCTGCTGGACATGTACTGGCCGGCGGAGCGTCCCATCGATGTTCCGGTAACGCTCGACGTCGGCCCGGGCAAGACGTTCACCACGGTCCAGGCCGCCGTCGACTCGGTTCCGTCCAACAACTCCCGGCGGACCATCATCCGGATCCAGCCGGGCACCTATCGGGAAGCTGTTCGGGTGTCCAGCAACAAGCCCCGGGTCTCGTTCATCGGGCAGGGCGACCGGCCCGAAGACGTCGTGGTTGTGTTCAACAACGCCTCGGGCACGGCCAAGCCGGACGGTACCGGCAACTTCGGAACCTCGGGCAGCGCCTCGGTCCGGATCGACGGGCAGGATTTCGTGGCCCGGAACCTGACGTTCAGCAACGATTTCGACGAAGCGGCCAATATGCACCTGAAGGACCGTCAGGCCGTGGCGCTGCACATCACCGCGGACCGCTCCCTGCTGAGCAACGTTCGGCTGCTGGGCAACCAGGACACACTGCTGGTGAACTCACCGAACACCGGCGTTCAAGCGCGGTTCCTTTTCGACGGCTGCTATCTGGAGGGCGACGTTGATTTCATTTTCGGCCGTGGCACCGCTGTGTTCAGCGGCTGTGAAATCAAGTCCCTGGACCGCGGCTCGACCACGAATAACGGCTACGTGACGGCGGGCAGTGTGGACCTGTCCATTCCCTACGGTTACTTGTTTGACGGGTGCCGCTTGGTATCGGATGCCGCTAGGGGGAGCGTCAACCTGGGCCGGCCGTGGCATCCCAGCGGTGACGTCAACGCGGTGGCTCAGGTTCTGTTCCGCGACTCCTGGTTGGGCGCACACATCTCCGGCACACCGTGGACGGATATGAGCGGGTTCTCCTGGCGCGAGGCCCGGTTCCACGAATACAACAACCGCGGGCCCGGCGCGCAGGTTACGGCGGACCGTCCGCAGCTGCCAGAATCCGAGGCCGGCAACTTCACGGTCAGGAACTATCTGCAGGGAACCGACGGCTGGGCTCCCCAGCTGGCTGGTACGACGGCGGACTGCAGCGTGGTGCCGATCGCGGTGGCGTAGGTTCTGATGCGCGCGAAGGGCTCGGTTCCCGTGGGGGTGCCGGGCCCTTCGCACGTGCTGCATACGCATGGGCTTCATCCTGCGGAGTCGCGTTGAGTTAGTGCTGAATCTTTTCCTCAGCTGGCTAACGTGCTGCTGTCCGCGTCCGCAGCGGTGTCGCCGGGCGGCAGGTGATGTCGATGGCATCGGCGACGACGTCCCTGGTACTTGCGGCACGCGCGTAGGAGTCCCGCTGCACAGCTGCGCCGGTCCCCCGGTTCAGTACCTGGAACAGCAAGAACTCCACGGTGCTGAACTCGCCTTGTTCCTCGAGCACCGGCCGGAGGTGGTTCAGCAAGGCCATCACCACCTCGAATGCATCCCGGGGGTCTCCTGTCCACGGGTCCGTCAATTCGCCCTCCAGTCCATACCGGCTGGCCTGCCAGGACGCGAGTTGCAGCTGGGTGGCCGAAGCCGGGACCGGGTCCACGCCGTCGCGCCACTGCCGAGCTGCGGTTTCTGCCAAACCGCGGACCAGGGCTGCTATCAGGACGGCGTCATCCGCGAACAGGCACACGTCCGCCACCCTGACCTCTACGGTTGGATGCTTGTGACTGAGCCGCGCGTCGAGGTAAAGATTTGCTTTGTCCAGGGGAACACCGGAGCTAAGGATCTGCCCGATCTCATGGTGGTACGCAGCAGCGGAGCCGTAAATGGCCGCCGATCCGGTGGTGGGCCACCGGCACCAAGCCTGCCAGCGGTAACTCGCGTAGCGTGAGTCCACGCCGTTCCAGTACGGCGAGTTGGCGCTGATAGCCAGCAGGACGGGCAGCCAGATCCGGATACGGTCCAGGATGGCAACGCCTTCCTCTTCCGACTCGATCTCCACGTGAACATGGAGACCGCCCGTTAGCTGTTCAACGGCGGTAAGTCCGAACCTCTCTATCAGCTGCGCACACCGTTCACCCGGGGCAATGGTGGACACCACCGGAAGAGGAGAGGTTGCCAGCGCAACCGCCCGTCCTCCAGCCCGCCTGGCCGCGGAGTCTGCGCTCTTCCGCCCGGCACTGATGTCTTCGGCCAAATCGGCGAGAAGGATCCGCGGCAAGGTACAGGTTTCAATCTGTTCCTGCTTCATCTCACTGGTCAGGCGGGAAAAGTCGCTGAGCTGTTCGAGGACTTCACCCAGCGGCAGCGGGTTCCCGTTTTCGCCATTAACGATCAGGAACTCCTCCTCAACGCCCATCCTGCGCGTCAACGGATACCGCCAAAATCGCAGGGACTCCCCAAGTACTTCCGGCCACCAACTATGCGGATACTGCCGCTCCAGATAGGGTCAACCACATTGCTCCTCAGCATAGGTCCGCAGGCCGCCAGCTCAGCCCGCCTCATTGTCACATATCAAAAACAACGGAAGACGCGCCGGAAAAAGGCGGCTGCTCTTTGCCTACTGGTCGATGATCTTGTCGTCTGCATGAGCGCCGTAATAGTCCGATTGGCCGCGCATAAGGTCGCGCATCGACACTTCGTTTCCCACGCCGTAGACAGTGCCACCGAAGTCCAGCTCTTTCTGAATGGCCCAGATCTCGTCGTGTCGCTCCGAAGGGAGGATGGCGGCTGGGTTGCCCACTGCTACCCAGCCGATGGGAACAACTACTCCGGGCTCGATGATCGTATTGACCTGGACGACTGCGTTGATCCGAACCTCGGCGCCAGCACCAATGCGGCTCCCGGGGAAGAGGGAAGCCCCGGTGGCGATAAAGGCGCCGTCTCCGACGTTGCTGCCGTTGATGTGAGTGTGCGGCCCGACCATGACCGCCGTCCCGATTTCAACCGGATGCCCTGATCGGCCTCGGACGAGGGCTTGCTCCATGATGATGCAGTCCTCCCCGATCGTTACCGAGCCATCTTCGGCGGTCACTACCGCACCGTGCAGTATTCGTACGCCGGCGGCAATCCGAACGTCTCCGATGATGACCGCCGTGTGAGCGATGTACGCTGACGGATCGACCGACGGTTCCAAGCCTCGATGTTGCACGAGCACGAGCACGCTCCAGTGTTAAGTCGTCATGGTGGTCGTCGCCTAGCCCGTCGGAATCAGCCACTCCGTTAGTACCAAGCCGTGGAAGATACCTGCCATTACTGTGCATCCGGGAGATGCACAATCAGAAGTTCCGCAGACTGCCATTCGCCGTTCAGAGCTCCGGTGCGTGCCCTTCGGGCAGCACCTCCTCATCCTCCGGGTGCCGTTTAAGGTTGAGCAACGCCAGCGCGAGGCCGCCCCACACCGTCAATATGGCGATAATCATCATGGTGATCGCAATGGCTGTCACAGCGCCGTCTCCTTTGCTTCGTTCTCCACCACGGAGTCGTATTCCGGGTCGTGATGAGCCTTGGACTTGCGGCTCCAGGGGATGAGTGTCAACACCAGCGCAAGGACAACGAGGCCCCCGGCCATACCCCAGCCAAATACCCCCACAAACCAGGCGGGATAGTCCTCGTAGGTGGTGGAGATCTTGCTGATGAACTCGTTGGCCACCATGTAGATCAGCGCCAGCGGGACGACGCCGGCCACCAGCACCATCCAGCCACGCCGCATCTTGACGGTGGAAATCCGGTTCAGATGGGCTGACAGCAGCGGAAGCTTCCGCAGGAACCAGGCGATGACGACGACGGTCACCAGCGCCCCGAGCGTGATGCCAAAGCTGTTTACGAACGCATCGGAGACATCCAGCAGGTAAAGGCCTGTCGCCGTCGGGAAGAGTGCCAACGAGACCACCGCCACCAGGCCGCTGACGATAAGGGAGGCCTTGACCCGGCCCCAGCCAAGCTTGTCCTGTACTGCGGCAACAATGACTTCCAGTACAGAGATCAGTGATGTAACTCCCGCGAACACCAGGGATCCGAAGAACAGCACACCCATAAGGGCTCCGAACGGGGCCTGCGACACGATGGTGGGGAAAGCGACGAAAGCCAGTCCGATCCCCTGCGTCACCACATCATTCACGCCCGTGCCCGCTGCCTGTGCCATGAAGCCAAGAGCGGCGAAAACACCGATGCCGGCCAGGATCTCGAATCCGGAATTTGCAAACGCGACCACCATGCCGGAACCGGTCAGATCAGTTTTGCGCTTCAGGTAAGAGGAATAGGTAACCATGATGCCGTAGCCCACGGAGAGCGAGAAAAAGATGTGTCCGTACGCTGCTGCCCAGACGCCTGGGTCGGCAAGCGCTGACCAGTTGGGGGTGAAGAAGGCGTTCAATCCTTCCGCCGCGCCCGGAAGGAAAAGCGATTGGATCACGAGCAGAACGAACATCACCACCAGCAGAGGCAGCAGGATGGAGTTCGCGCGTGAAATGCCCTTGCGGATTCCGGCGACCATGATGATGATGACGGCCACCCAGATCAGCAGCAACGGGAAGAAGACGGACGGAACGTAGCTGAACCCGAGGCCCGGGGCTTCGGCAATCTGGAGGAAGTTCCCGAAGAAGAAGCCCTCGGCGTCGTCGCCCCACGCCTCCGTGAAGGAGAAGATGGTGTACATCAGTGCCCACGCAATGATCACCGCGTAATAGGCCGCGATGACGAAACAGACCAGCACCTGCCACCACCCCAGCGGTTCTGCGGCCCGGTGGAGCCGCCGATAAGCCAACGGTGCCGAGCCACGGAATTTGTGGCCCACAGCGTAGTCCAGGAACAGCAAAGGAATACCCGCCGTGAGCAACGCAACGAGGTACGGGATCAGAAACGCTCCGCCGCCGTTGTCATAGGCAATGTACGGGAAGCGCCAGATGTTCCCCAGGCCTACGGCCGAACCAATCGCAGAAAGAATGAAGAGCCGGCGCGTGGAGAACGTTTCGCGTTTTACCGGCGCCGAAGCGCTGGGCGAGGATGTGCTGCTCATTCCGTCCCGCCCCAGAATCTTGCGCGCGTCTGTGGCTTGCCGTGGTAAGCACCACGGGTTCCTGGCCGGTTCATGGGGGGCTCGCTTTCAGGTGAAGGTGTTCGTCCGTTTCGCTGGTTATCTCTGGGGACTTTACTGCGTATTCCGGGCCACGCGAAAGTCCTCACCCAAACCACCGTCCGGAACGCATCGCATCGCATGAGCAACGCGAGGGTAGGACGGCTGGCAGCGAACCCACCGGCCAAGCAGGCTCTACTACAGCATGGCCCCGGCGGCTTTCTTGACGATCTCGGCGATCCTGGCGTCCTCGGCGGCGCCGAGTCGGGTGATGGCCCAACTGGTGGGCCACATGTTGCCGTCGTCCAGGGCGGCGTCCTCCTGGACACCCAGCGTTGAGTAGCGAGTCCCGAACTTGGCCGCGGCCTGGAAGAACAGAACGACCTTGCCGTTTGAGTTGGCCCAGGCCGGCTGACCATACCAGGTCTTGGGGGCCAGGGCCGGCGCCACCTTCGCCACTATCGCATGGATACGCTCCGCAATCACGCGCTGGTCGTCCGGCATCTCTGCGATCTTTTGCAGCAGGTCTTCAAGGGCATCGGCCGCCTTCTTGCCGCCCTTCTCCGCACGCAGCTCCGCGGCGCGTTTCGACCCTGCTGTAACGGCCTGAAGCGGACGACGGGACCTCCCGCCGTCGTCCGCTTCAGTTCATTACAGTGCTGACCAGCCGCCGTCGGAGGCGAGGATGGCGCCGTTGATGTTGGTGCCGTCATCGCTGAGCAGGAAGGTGATGGAGGCAGCCAGCTGCGCGGCAGTGGCGGGTGCGGGGATGTTGGCCTGCATCAGCGGGCCGAGCCGTTCTGCTGCTATCTGTGACCCAAAGTTTGCCACGATGCCGGTGATGGTGGGTCCGGGTGCCACCGCGTTAAAGCGAAGCCCCTTCGGTCCGTAAATCACGGCCGAGTTCTTAGTCAGGCCGACGACGGCGTGCTTGGAGGCGGTATAGGCGGCGCCCGCGGCGGACCCGCGGATGCCGGCCTCGGAGGAGACGTTCACCACTGAGCCGGTCCCGGCGTCCAGCATCAGCGGCGTCACGGCGCGGGTGAGGCGCATCAGCGCTGTGACGTTGATACGGAGGACACGGTCCCAGAGCTCGTCGTCCACCTCATGGATCGGGGCGAAGTTATCCATGATCCCGGCCACGTTGGCCAGGGCGTCGACGCGGCCCCCCGCGGCAGCAACGACGGCGGCGACGGTCTCCTCGGTGGAAATGTCGCCGGCCACAGGCACCAGGGCCAGGCCGGCGTTCTCTTCCACCAAAGTGTCGAGTCGTTCCTTGCTGATGTCTGCAGCGATGACGTTGCCGCCCTCCTTCGCAATGCGAAGGGCGGTGGCCTGCCCGATTCCGGAGGCGGCACCCGTAACGATGACGGTTTTTCCAGCAAAACGGTTAGGGGTGATGGCTTCCTGCCATGCGGCTTCGTTGCCCATGATGTCCTTCCAGACGTTGAGAAATGTAGTGCACTCACCTTATGACACACAGGGTCGTAACGGAAGGGTGAATACTGGTGAGATGTCTTCAGATGCATTGACCACCACCGCACGTACGGGACGGCCAGTAAGTATCGACCCTGAAGCCGTAGCCTCGCTCGCTCTCGAAATGTTCGCCGAGCGCGGGTTTGAACAAACCTCAATGGAGGACATAGCACGGGCAGCGGGCGTTGGTCGTAAGAGCCTCTACCGCCATTTCGGCACCAAGGCGGAGTTGGTGTGGGGCGGGATGGGGCCGGCGATTCAAGCGTCCATACCGCTAATGGATGCGCCTCCAGCCCCTAATATGTCCGCGGAAGAGATCCTAGGCGGTCTTCGCGATGCGCTGATTGCCGGCGTCGATTCACTCCCGGACCTGGCGGTTACCCGCGGACGACTGCGGCTGATCGCCGAACACCCGGAACTTATGAGCCGAAGCTACGAGTTTTTGGGGGCGCAGCGTGATCAGACGCGTTCCTATCTGACTGCTCGCGGTGTCTCCGAGACAACAGCGCGATACTTATGCGCTGGTCTTATTGGCGCCTCCTTTGAAGCCTGGCTGCAGTGGGCCGCAGGCGACGATCCGAAACCCACTACCTATCTTCAGGCAGCACTTTCGGTCCTGCGCCTTGACCAGCCATGACCTGCCTGGCAATGTTCGTCGCCGATGACAGGCCTTCGCCGTCCGTGGGGATAGAGATAGTGGAGACTTGTTCTCCCTGTGGGTTGTACACAAGAATGACGGCGCGGTTGTGCAGGCCAATATAAAGGTTTCCGTCAGCGTCAACGGCCGCTGAGTCAATCTGGCTGGAGCCGCCGTCGACGTAGATTGCGGTGTGGGCTGAGAGGACGCTGGTCCGTTCTCATTGGGACGGACGTAGTCAATCCGGCTGGCGGTATTGTGGCTGACCCAGAGTCCGTCGAACCCTGGCGTAAAGGGCGAAGCCGTTCGGGGCAGGGAGCACCCGGGCCAAAACGGTGGCCTCGCGGCCGTTCTTCTGAATGCGGATCAGGCGCCCCTGGGCTTCCAGTAGGGATCCTGGGCTCCGATTGAATCTGTGATGTACGGGTTTCCGTCCTTGTCGAAGGCAATGTCGTCCGGGTTCATCGGCGTCCCTCGATAGGGCCCGAGAAAAGAACCTGTGGATCGCCGCCGTCGGCGGTGATGCTTTGGACTGTTCCGCCCCTGAAATCTGTCAGGTATAGGCGTCCGTCATGCGAGCTGAACTGAGCGGAAGTGAACACAATCGTTTGGTCGGTGTAGACAGTAGTGGCTTCTCCTGTTCCGACATCAACGCGCAGGACCTTTAGGGCGCTGCGGCCTGCTGATTGGGTGACCTCCGGGCTGTTGACATCACCGTGATGCCCCAACCCGTGCGGATTCGAGTACATCGCTCATGTCCCCTTCACGCCACTCGCGGAGCAGGCGATGGAAGACAACCGGGCCAGGGCTGAAGGATGCGCCCGTGATCGATCGGGTCCCCTCGCCGTTGTAGTATCCCGGCGTGCATTCGGCCTGGAACTTGGCGGTGTCGGCTGCTGTCTCCCTCACGGTCTGGACCCAGGCCTCCTCAGCGGCCTCAGTGGGTTCGATGACGGAGGATCCTGTGGCCCGTCCCCGGGAGATGACGGCAGCGATGTGCTCGGCCTGCTCCTGCAGGAGGTGCACGAAGTTTACCGAGTTGGCATTCTGGAGAGCGCCGAGATGAAACAGGTTCGGGAACCCGTGCGTATAAAACCCGTGAAGGGTCCGGGGTCCCCGCGCCCACGCCTCCAGCAGCGAACGCCGGCCGCGGCCAACCACGGGAAGCGTTCCGGAAACGACGCCGGAGACACCGACATCGAACCCGGTGGCGAAGATGACGCAGTCCACTTGGTACTCCGTGTCGCCAACAATGACGGCGTTTTCGCTCATGGAAGTGATCCCGCCGAAGTCGGCAGTGTCGACAAGGCTCACGTTCTGCCGGTTGAACGTCTGCAGGTAGGAATCGCTGAAACACGGCCGTTTACACATATACCGGTACCACGGTTTGAGCAGCTCGGCGGTCCCCCGGTCAGCAACCACCTCATCGATCCGTGCACGAAGACGGTTCATCGTGTCCAGGTCGGCCAGTTCGTCCTCGACTTCACGTTCCTCGGGGGACAGTCTGTCGTCTACGGCCCCGGAGAGTATCTTTCTTTGCAGCTGGATTGTAGCCGTCCAGCCGTCACTGACAAGGCTTTCCTCCACCGCTTCCCCTGCCAGAACCGACAAAAAGTTGTCCATCCGTTCCCGCTGCCACCCCGGCTGGAGTGAAGACGCCCAGTCCGGGTCCGTGAGGCGGTTGTCGCGGACATCAACAGTGGAAGGGGTGCGCTGGAAGACGAACAGTTGCTCTGCGTCGCGTCCCAGGTGGGGGACGATTTGAATGCCGGTGGCACCGGTGCCGATGACTGCGACCCGCTTGTCCGCAAGGCCTGTCAGTCCGCCGTCTGCGCTGCCACCTGTGTAGCGGTAATCCCAGCGGCTGGTGTGGAAGGTGTGTCCCTGGAATGTCTCAATTCCGGGTATGGCGGGAAGCTTTGGCTGTGTCAACGTCCCCGACGAGGTGACGACGAAACGCGCCCGGAACCGGTCACCCCGGTCCGTTTCAACGATCCACTCCGTCGAATCCTCGTCCCAGGTCAGCCCGGTCGCCCTGGTCTGAAGCACCGCATCGCGGTACAGGTCGAACCGTTTAGCGATGGCTATGGCGTGCTGGCGGATCTCCTCGCCCGGTGCGTACCGCCACTTAGGGACATACCCGACTTCCTCCAGCAACGGCATGTACACATATGATTCGATGTCGCAATGGATTCCCGGGTACCGGTTCCAATACCACGTACCACCGACGTCGCCGGCCTCATCCATAAGCCGTATCGATTCGACCCCGTCCTGCCTTAGCCGGGAAGCCGTAAGCAGTCCGCCAAAGCCGGCACCGATGACCAGCGCCTCCACCCGGTCCGTAAGCGGTTCGCGATCAATTTTCTCCGTGTAGGGGTCCTTGGCGTAGTACCCGAACCGCCCTGCCGCACTCCGGTACTGGCCCAGCCCGTCCGGGCGGACCCTTCGATCGCGTTCCGTGCGGTATGTAGTCCGCGCCGCTTCAATTTCGAGTATTTACGCTGTTGTCGCCTTGTTTTGGATGTTAGCCATGGCCGTCCTCGCTTCACTAATGCGTGATGTCATGTCAGCGCGGGAACGGGCCGTGGCCGCATCCCCCGGGCCGCACCACCGGCACCCTGCGCGTCAACACGACTCCGTGTTTGATTCCAGATAAAGCTTAGCTTCAGGCTAAGTAATTTGCGAAGCGGCGGCCATTGGGGCTGTATCGTGGGCTCATGCCAGGCCCAGGAGAAGACCGCGAGTCGGTACAAAACAACATCGACGCACTGACTATTGCCATTGCGGTCCGCTCCATCCCCATGGTCCTGCAGAGGCTTTTAACTACGGATCTGACCATCCAGCAACTGAAAGTCCTTTCCGTCATCGTGACCGCTGAGAACGGCGCAACCAGCGGCGGCCTTATCGACACCTTTGGCGTTTCAATGGCGTCCATGTCGAAACTGGTAGACCGACTTGTAGCCGCCGGCCTCACCACGCGCACGTTCGATACCGAGGACCAGAGAGTCCGACGGATTTACGCCACAGCCCTCGGCCGCTCCGTCGTGCGCGAACTAATGGCCGCCCGTCCTGAACTCGGCGGAAACGTCCTGAACGGGCTCAGCCTGGACGAACTCCGAGCACTGGAAACAGGTCTAAGCGCTTTGTCTCGGGAACTGCGCATCCTGGGCGAGCAATTCGTGCCCTAGTTCTCTGCTGTTGCAATTGGCTTGCCAGCCTTCGATAGCTGTAAATGAAGGTCTCATGCCAGTACTCGGGGCTTAGGAGCGGATATATTCACGCCGCGTCGTGCGGATGACGGGTTCGAAGGAGCGGAGGCAGGCTCATTTTGGAACGGCCAAAGCTCACGGATTCGCGGGTATCTGTTCCGTCCCACCATTGCGCTGCCATACCATCCTCAAAATGAAGGATGTAAAAGGAATCGAACTCCACCCAGAGATCCGAAGGCGGCAAGGGCAAGGAAGCGCCGGTGTGGGTACCTGTCCATCGCACGCGGGCTGCGACTTTGCTGCCCTCCACCACCGTGTCCTGAACCGTGGCCTTTAGATCAGGGATGGCTCCTCGGAGCGAACGCGCCCAATATTTGAGACCGGGAAGGCCATCCCCTTGGGCCACAATGAGGTTGTGGTCAATGACGTCATACCGGACGAGACTGTTTAGCGAATCCAAATCCCCTGCAGCAATAGCGGCGATGATACGTCGAAATTTTTGATCGAGCGACTGTTCCGTCATGGCTCCTCATTCAATATCGGTGACTCGGCTCCTGTTAGAAGACCTGATCAGGCCTCAAAGGTTAGCCTGATCCTAACCATCCAGTCTGAGAGTATGCTGAATGCTCCAGGCACGCGGGGTTGGTCCTCCTCGCCGGTATCCGTAGCGCAACAGCAGTAAGGCGGCAACGGTTCAAAAGTTTTGGCGACATCGGACCCTTGCGTAGCGGGACTCCTGAAATTTGTAGAACCTGCCTCGCCAGTGAGCACCGTTATAGTACAGCCAAAGCTGACCTACTGCTCCTGGCATGGTCCTCGGAACAACCGGAATTGGAACGTTCATCGAGAAGTCCGCGTCCGCCCGCCCACAGCCGGGGACAATCCATATTGGTTATCCACCGCTACTGCTGCCAGTGAGCTATCCCAGCGGCTCCCAATTCTCAGTCGTGGATAACCCGAATTGACCCCAGCCGTGACGGATCGGAGTCATTGGGCGCGGCTTGTTCTAGCCCCGCCAGGTTGACGGAACAACCCTTAGGCTCGGTCGCTTACGCCTGTCCGGTGCGGGGGGCTGCGTTTATCGGGTTGTGGCTACTCAGTGTTGGCGTGGGCAGATTTGGCTGCTGAGTTGTCAACGCCGCGGCGGGTGGCAATCTCGAGGCATATGGCATCCAAGGCCAGGTGGGTGACCTGATCAAACAGGCTCGACAGCGGCTGTATGGTTGGGGCCTCGCCTTCGCGTCGGTACTTAGTCGCGGCCGGGATTACCATTACCGCCGTGGCGAGGAGCCCGAGCGGTGAGGCAGGTTCAGTAGTCACTGCAAGTACATCTGCATGGACAGACTGGGCCTGTGCGGCAACACGAACGGTTCCTGCTGTCGTTCCCGATCCCGATACGGCAAAAATCGTGTCGCCCGCGCGGACGGAGGGAGTGATGGTCTCTCCAATCACATAGACCTGCAGGCCGAGGTGCATCAGACGCATTGCGAACGCGCGGGCCATGAATCCGCTGCGTCCTTCGCCCGTGATGAACACCCGTTCCGCTAACGCGAGCCGATCGGTGAGCTCCTCGAGCTGTGCCGGATCGATCCGTGGCACGACAGTCTGGATTTCTTCGAGGATGGTTCTAAGTCCGCTCATGGCAGGACCTCCTTTGTTCGGGCCGTCAGGGACAGTTGTTCAGCTGTCGCGCGCGTATCGGGAGCCTTCGTTACCGCCGAGCCGATGATGACCCTTAGGGATTCCAGCTCAAGTTCACGTTCCAGTACCGCTAGCGCGGGCAAGTCATGGATCCTGAGCCCACCGGCGACGGCCAGCCGCCGTCCGCGTGCCCACTCACCGATCAAATCGGCCGGCGAATTCGCTCCGCCCTGCAGGTCTTTGGGTAAGTGAGCGGCCAGTATCGTCGACGATGGGAGCTGCGCGGCGAGGTCGACGCACCGGGTCTGAGACAAACCCATAAGGTCTACGACGACTTCGCGGTTGCGCTCGGCCGCTACCTGGATGCAGGTAGTAACGGTGATCGGTGAGGCGAGCCCCAGTACTGTAGCTGACGCGGCGCCGGCATCGTAGGCCATGGTGAACTCAGTGAAAGCATCATCGGCGGTTTTGATGTCGGCGAGAACCGGGGCTCCGCTGGCATCGGCGATCCCGGTGACGGCGGACATGCCGTTTGCCTTGATCAAGGAGGTGCCTACCTCGATGATGTCGGCGTAGGGCGCCACGTTTCGTGCAGTGCGAATGGCCTCAGCCAGTGGCATACGGTCCAGTGCGATCTGGATCTGCATTAGTAATTTCCTCCTTTGAAGGCGGCGATTGTCTGTGTGAGGAATGCGTCAAGCTTTTCCCGGGTGGGAAGGCCGTCCTTGTCACCGGTGCTGGTGATGGCCAGGGCGCCGACGGCAGCGGCTCGTTCCAAGGCTGCCACCTCGGTGAGCCCGTCGAGATGCGCGCTTATCAAACCAGCGGCGAATCCGTCCCCGGCACCGACTGTGTCCACAACTGGGACGCAGAATACCGGCTGGTCTACCCGCCCATTGGTGCTGAATAAGGAGCAGCCAGCAGCTCCGTCCTTGATCACGACCCGGGCTGCGCCGTGCCCCAGATAGTAATGCGCGATGCCTGCCGGGTCGGTGCGGCCAGTCAGGAGAGCTCCTTCTCCCAGGCCGGGCAACACCCAGTCGGCGAGGGCCGCCATCTCGTTGACAGTCGCGATCATTTCGTCTGGTGAGGTCCAAAGACCAGGCCTTAAATTCGGGTCGAACGAGATGGTTGCACCGGCTTTGCGCGCAACCGAGACTGCCCTGAAAGCGAATGCCCTTGTGCTGGCGGACAGTGCCAGGGGGATTCCGGTCAGATGCAGGTGCTTGCTGCCGGCGATGTAACTGTCAAGAGCTGCGGAAGGGGCGAGACGGCTACCCGCAGAGTTTGCGCGGAAATAGACGACTTCGGGGTCGCCTCCGTCAGCGAAGCTCTTGAGTTGAAAACCGGTTGGGGCATCGGCGTCAACCGTTACCGTGCTGACATCAATCCCGGCATCGGCAAGTTCGGCGAGCGCAAACCGTCCGAACGGATCCGCGCCGACCCTGCCAATCCAGCCAGTGCGATGGCCGAGCCTGGCCAGCCCGGTCGCGACGTTGGTCTCAGCTCCGGCCAGGGCGCGGGCGAAGGTGGTTACCCGTTCGAGAGGGCCCGGTTCAGTGGCAACGAACATCGTCATCACCTCTCCGAAGGTGACCACGTCAAGATTCATGCGAACGCTCCTCTGTGCTGGTGGGGTCGGCGTCGTGGACAGGATTATCCAGAATGCCAAGTTGGGGGCTGCGGACACTGACCGCAGTGTCTGCTGTAATCGGGCCGTAGCGGCCTGGCGCGCCCACGAGTACGAGGTCTTGTGCGCCGAGGGGGAGGAAGGTGCCAAGATAGTCAAGAATTTGGTGGACGCTGCGGGCCAGATTTCCGTTGCTTGCAAGCCCGAGCCCTTCGCCGTTGAGCACGAGTTCGACCTCTACGGTCTCCGGGTCCAGATCCGTCTCGATCCAAGGCCCGCAAGGAGTGAAGGTTGGATAGCCCTTCGCCTGGGCCCAACGCGCGTCGGTCAGCTGCAGGTCCCTGCCGGTGATGTCGTTAACGAGGGTCCAGCCGAAGGACTGACCGTCTGCACCGATGACTACAGCCAGTTCGGCTTCGGCGTCGACACGGCCGATTCCGGAGGGGATCCTAATTATCTCCCCTGGCCCGATCACGGACCGCGCAGCTTTGAAAAAGGCCTCTGGAGGCATATCCCGGTCTGCTTGTCCCGTATTGTGCGCCATGCCGACTACGGTTCGTGGTTGCACCGGGGCCAACAACACGACCTCTTCCGCAGTGAGGGGCGCTGTGCCGATTGGGCGGACATCGCCCAGCCCTGTCAGGAACGGGTCTTCAATTAACTGATAACTGTCACCTTCGACAACAGCGAAATTAACTTTACCGCTGTGGGCGATCCGGGCGATCCTCATGCGGGCTCTCGAACATTGTTACCGGCGGCGTCTTCAATCCGCGTCAGATCCCGCCTGAGTGTCTCAGGGGTGACGAAGGTGGTGGCAAGGGTAATCGACGCCAGCACGAAGGCGTAAATGGCAAGCGGCAACCAGGACCCGCCAAATTCCTTTATCAGGATCGCGCCGAGGACACCTGCCAGGCCGCCGGCAATGACGGCACTGAACTCGCGCGCCACGGCAACGCCAAGGTAGCGGTGCCTGTTACCGAACAGTTCCGGCAGCAGCGCGCACTGGGCGCCCAGCATGGTGTTGACGCCGAACCCGATGGCCACTGCGATAACGGCCACTATTAGTACCGGGTTTCCGAGGGAGATCAGGTACCAGCCAGGGAACGCCAGGGCGAGCAGGACGACAGCGCCGAAACGGTAAACGGGAATCCGGCCGAACCGGTCCGAGAAGTGGCCGGCCAGCGGAACGGTAAGCATGCCAATCAGGGACGCGACGGCGACCGCGATCGGACCCACCGAGGGGTTAGTCATCACGGTGCCGGTGGCGTAGGCCACGGCCAATGAGTTGAACATGTACGAACCGCCATTTTCTGCCATCCGCAGTCCAACCCCTTTGAGGACGTTACCTAGGGAGTGGCTGAAAATGTCCCGCACCGGCCGCTCTGCGACCTGCTCATGCTTCTCGAGCTCGACAAATGTGGGGCTCTCCTTCAGCCGCATCCGGATCAACAAGGCGATAAGTATGAGGACGATTGAGGCCAGAAACGGGACCCGCCATGCCCAGCCCAGGAGCACGTCCTCCGGCAGCGTGGCGAGGAACGCGAAGACTCCCGCGGCCAGCAAGGTGCCAGCCTGGATGCCAATGAAGGGCAGTGAGGCGTAGAAGCCGCGGCGTTTCACCGGGGCGTATTCCGCCATCAGTACAGTGGCACCGGCCTGCTCGGCCCCGGCACCAAAACCCTGGCACAGGCGCAGGAACACCAACAGGATCGGAGCCCAGACTCCAGCCGTCTCGTACGTCGGCAGCACGCCCACCAAGGTTGAGGCGCCGCCCATCAACAGAATCGTGGCAACGAGGACCCATTTGCGGCCCAGCTTGTCCCCGATGGTGCCGAAGAACAGCCCGCCCAAGGGACGGGCAACGAAGCCGACGCCGAACGTGGCGAAGCTGGCAATGAGTGCGACCGAGGGGTCCATGTTGCTGAAGAACAGCTTGGAGAAAATGAGCGCCGAGGCGAGGCCGTAAAGAGCGAAATCAAAGTATTCCAACGCACTGCCGGCGGTGCTGGCCAACGTAGCCCGCCGCAGGTTCGCTGCGTACTCTGGATCCTCGGATCCCCGGACAGGGGACGTGAGTTCGGTTTTATACACGTACATCTCCTTCGATGCATGCACTTCCATTTATCGGAAGTCACTTCTGAATAATGGAAGTAGCGTATAAAGATTTTTTGGCGTCGTCAATGGCTGATATGCGGAATCTACTTCCAACATGTGGGACCATACGTAGGTGAACGAGGTGTCAACAGCAGGAAAGACCGACACGGTCGGGAAAGCACTCTGGGTGCTCCAGGCCATGGGGAATTACCCGCAGGGGGTGCAATTGGCTGAATTGGCCCGGGAGGGCAAATTCCCGCTCAGCACAGCTCACCGGCTGGCCATGTCCCTCGTGCGGGAGGGCTTTGCCACCTTTGACGAGTCCACCCGGCGTTATCACCTCGGACTCAAGCTCTTTGCCCTCGCCGCACGCGTTTCCAACGCACACGGTTTCGCCGGCGCAGCGCTACCCGTATTGCGCGACTTGGCCGCAACAACCCAGGAAGCGGCACTGATGTCGGTCCTTGAAGGGCATCACCAGTTGTATGTGCACTACATCAAGGGCCCGCAGCAGGTGAATGTCATCGGGGAGCCCGGCCGACTCGGTCCGCTGCACAACACTTCGATGGGAAAGGTGCTGGTCGCCTTCGCCCCCGACCACGTGCGCGAAGAACTTGTCGCAAATCTTCCACTGGAGCCAACCGGGCCTAACACCATCACCCGGCGGGAAAAGTTCGCCGAGGAAATTGCTACAGTTCGGCAGAACGGCTACGCCCTGGCCGACGAGGAACACGAGACCGGCATCCATGCCGTCGGAGTCCCGGTACTGGGACCTGACGGGACCGCACTGGCAGCCATATCCATCGCCTCACCCAGCTTCAGGATGTCCATCGAGGACTGCATCAGCATAGTGCCCGAACTCACCGCAGCCGCACGTAAGTTGACCGTCCTGTTGCCGCCTCGGGATGTCGCCACAAGCTAAGGCCTGACTGGTGGCCCCTTCACCGGCAAGGACTTGCGGGCGACATCGTCGTGCTCTTCGTGATGGGCAGTCGGCGAATTCGAATCGACCCTGATCAAACGGGCGGTCGCTGGATCAAGGCGCAGGTGCTCCCACGAGCGCCAAAGAGCAGCTACGCGTGAGACGGCCTCGGGGTGGTAATACCACTCGATGCACCACTTGACTGACTTGTCGGTGACGCTGCGGACGTACGTGGGCAGCAGCTGCTCATGAAGGAACTCTTCGGCGGATCCGTAGACCAGCTCGGGTTCCTTTTCGGCACCCTGGCCAGCTGCAGCTGGGGCCGGCGTGTCCGTGTCGTACAGGTCGAAATCATTGGCCATGAGTGGAGACCCTTCCTACCCTGTGACCCAGGGGATTGGCAGCCGATGCAGCCGGCACCGGGACGGCTGGTTCTTCCGGGCGCGGGCTGTACTACTTGATCGACGCCTCAACCGCTTCCTTGTGGGGCCCGGCGTACCAGGGCATCGTCCGGACGAGCGTGGCCGGTGCGCCGGAAACGAGGACGACAGCGCGGCCGCGGTCCAGCTCGGCCAGGTTGGAAACGTCGAAGATGCGTTTCTTGCTCTCCTGGCGCAGCCGGCTGGAACCGGTCTTACCTGAGGATGTGGAGACGTTGATGTAGCTGCGCTCCCCCATCAGGTCAGAAAGCGCGCACAAAAAGCCTTCTTCGGCCACGCCCCCGCCGTAAACTTTGACGTTCGCGGCCGACCAGATTTTCCGCATGTTGGCTTCGCCCCACAGCTCCACGCCCTGGGACCAGGACTGCAGGATCCCCATGACGATCAGGCCCTTGGAACCGTAGTGGCTGAACTGGTCCGGCAGGGCTGCCCAACGCACAACGTTGGCCAACTCATTGAGGGCGAACAGAGCAGGTTTGGGGAGACGTCCGCCGCTGCGCTCTGCGCGTTCCTCCATGGCCTCAGCGATGGCCACCGTCAAGGCTGTGGTGAGCGGGGCGGCTGAGCCGACGCCTTCCTTGGAGAGGTGGGATGGGCTGGCGGGGCATCAATGCCTGCCCTCCAGGAGCCTAGGTGCAGGGCTGCGTAGGTTCCGCCGCCGGAGACGACGATAAATCCATGGCCAGCAGGGCGTCCCCGAGGCCCATGCCTTTACGCTTGGGTGCGCTCAAAGTGTGCCTCCTGATATGGGTACCACCTGACGCGGCCGGTTCAAGCAGAGCTCCGGGGGTGGTGTGCCATTTGCCATCGGTGTCGTTGACCCCGTCCGGGCCTTGCTCTACGGAGGTGAGCCCAACCTGGACGGGTGGACCAGGCGTCCGCTTTGATCCGTCGGAGGTTGGCTGCCCGGCGGCAGCGCCGATCATCAGGACACAAGAAAGCGGGCCGCCCAGTACAGCTGGGGGGCCCGCTTGCTTGGTTGCTGTTGAAGGAATTAGCCCAGGCCGGGGAAGGTGGGCAGCGCGGGCAGTCCGCCAATGATCGAACCAACGAGTCCTACAAGGGTGCCAACGAGTGCGAGGAGTGATGACAGCATGGTGAGCCTTTCTTTGTACCGGACGTGCATTACAAAAAAGACCCTACAGGAGATGTGGCACAAATTGACAAGAATTTGACAGGCAAATTTACAGCAAAGTCAAAGCTTCCCGCCGCATTGTCCTTTCGGCACCCGGCCGTTATTCCCTCGTTTACCCTGTCACTTACTGCGGACCGTCCTCCTCGTCGTCCCCGTCAACAGCTTCGCCCGCCTCTTCGGGCTCAAAGGTGTTGGGTTCGGCGCCGGCACCCATGCCCACGCCGTCCTGCTTTCCCGGGATGCCGCCGTCGTCCTTTGCGCCGCTCCCGGATTTTGTTCCGCCGTTGGCACTTTCCCGGGATTCGTCGCCGGGCAATGAATCCGGTGAATTGATACTCATGGCTCCTCCTTTATTCCTTAGACAATTTCACGCTAGCAGCGCGGGGCTTCGGCGCCAATGGTCCACACTGTCTGCACCTCTTAAAGGCAGACCCAGCGGGTGGTCATAAAATGGCATCCATGGACCTCCAGGCACTGGCAGAGATCGCCAACCGGCTCTATGCACTCCCCTTTGAGGAGTTCATTGCGGCCCGCACGGCGGCGGCGAAGGAGGCCGCAGGTGGGACGTCAGGCAAAAAGATGTCCGCAGACGTCCGGGGCCTGGCCAAACCTTCAGCCGCCGCATGGACCGTCAATATGCTGGTCCGCTCCCGTCACGACGTTCTCGAAGAACTGGAAGAAGTCGGCAGCCGGATGCGGGAGGCGCAGGAAAAGTTCGACGCCGGGAAGCTGCGCGAGCTGGGCCGGGAACGCAGGACGGCCCTCGCCTCCGCCGTCGATGCCGCCCGAGATGTTGCTGCAGAACTGGGCCGCCCCCTGAGCAACACCCTGGCCACCGAGGTGGAGGCCACACTCCGCGCGCTGACTGCCGACGAAGGTGCCGCCGCGGCTGTCCGGACCGGCCGACTGCTGCGGAGCCTGTCCGCAGACGGCGTGGAGCAGGTGTCGCTGGAGGATGCCGTTGCAGTGCCGGAAGCCTTGAGCGTTCCACCAGTGAAAGCACCGGCAGTCCGAACGAAAGCCAAAACACTTGAGTCCGGGTCCAAGGCACCGGACGCAGCCAAGGAGACCACCACGAAGTCCACGAAGCCCCGGCTTGTGGCCGTTCAGCCCAAGGCACGTCCGGCGTCCTCTTCGCTTCTTGAGAAGGCACAGGCCAGGGCTGAAGAAGCCCGGCAGGAAGCGGACGACTCCGCCCGGGCAGCCGAAGAACGCGAGAACGATGCGGCCGCGCTCTCGGCTGAAACCGTGCGGCTGGCGGCCGAGGCGAAGCGCCTGAGGGAGGAACTGAAGGACGTGGAGGAACGCCTTGACCGCACGCGTAAGCAGGAAACGGCCGCCGCAGCAGAGGCCCGCCAACTGCGCCGTGCGGCGGACAAGACCCTCCGCAACGCGGACCTCGCCCACGAGCGGGTGCTGCGTTTAAGCAACACGCGGAGGTGATGACGCAAAAATGTCAGACCCCGGTTGCACACTGGATTTATGAACAGCCAGAGCCTTACACCCCAGTTCACCGACGCAGGATTCCACAATGAATCCCACGCTGAATTCCATGTCACGTACTTCGATGCCGACTGTGGCCGGGCCCGGATGGAAATCTTCGGGACAGCCGCCGAGGCTGAACGCTTCGCCAACCGCTGGTGCTCGGAGGAAGACTCCTGGGCCGTGGTGGACACCGTCGAGGTTGCAGAGACCCGCATCGCCGCGTGAGCATCACCGCCGGTCATAAACGCGACGCCGGCGGCGGAACGGCACAGCTGCTAATACAGCAAATGGCCGCAACCCTTGCGGGTTGCGGCCATTTACGTGCGCCGATTTAGCCGAAGTCGGCAACTGCCGGATCAGCGCCGATGCGGCCCGAGCCGGCAGCGGTGCGATCCAGTCCGTTGATGGCCTCGATGTCGGCGTCGTCCAGCTTCACGTCAAGCGCCTCGAAGTTCTCCCGGATACGCGACTCGGTGACGGACTTGGGGATTACTACGTTCCCGATCGCCAGGTGCCAGGCAATAACAGCCTGCGCCGGGGTGGCATTGTGCTTGGCGGCGATTCCAGTGATCACCTCGTCGTTGAGCAGTTCCCCACCCTGGCCCAGCGGCGACCACGCCTCGGTCAAAATCCCCTTGGCGGACCCGAAGGCGCGCAGCTCGGACTGGTTGAAGTACGGGTGCAGTTCGATCTGGTGGATGGCCGGCGTTACTCCGGTTTCATCGATGATGCGCTCCAAGCCCTCCAAGGTGAAGTTGGAAACACCAATGGACTTCACCCGGCCGCGCTTCTGAAGCTCAATCAGCGCCTTCCAGGTGTCAACGTACTTGTCCTGCTTGGGACGCATCCAGTGGATCAGGTACAGATCAAGGGTCTCCAGGCCCAGGAGGTCCATGGACTTCTCGAACGCAGCGAGCGTGGATTCATAGCCCTGGTCCGCGTTCCACAGTTTGGTGGTGATGAACAGTTCCTCGGCAGAGAGGCCGGAGTTGGCAATCGCGCGCCCCACGCCGCCCTCGTTGCCATAAATCTTGGCGGTGTCGATGTGCCGGTAGCCGGCTTCAAAAGCCTGGCCTACCACCTTCTCCGCTACATCGTCCTCTACCTGCCAGACGCCGTAGCCCAGCTGGGGGATGGAGTTGCCGTCGTTGAATGTCAGGTTTGGTGAAGTTGTCATATTTATATCCTGCCAAACAGTATGCCGACGCCGGAACCCCCACAGGCCGTATCCGCCATTTGCGTAACCGGGAATGAAATGGGATGGACGCGCCAACTTTCCGGGTACCCGGCCTGTCATGGAGCCGGCGGCGCCTCGGCCAGCTGCCGTTCGGCGTCGGCAACTTGTTCGAATACCGATTCCGCACGCCGCCATACGGATGCCGCTCCCACCGGCACGGGTCCGACGGCGAGGCGCAGCATGGCCGCGGCCTCGGCCGTGGTGGCCAGTGAGTTGCCCGCCCGGGAAAGGGCCCGGTGGACTCCGGCCAGGGCTCCGGGAACGTCCATACCGTCGCTGGGCGAGCGTCGCTGCGCCTCGACGCAAACAGCCCGCACCCGTTCGGACAGGGCACCCAGTGCATTGGCGATCTCCACCAGCTCGGCATACAGCTGGTCGTCTTCCACGCCTTCAAGGACCTGGTGGTACCGGTCCAGTCCGCGGTGGAAGCGGTCGTGGGCGCGCCGCCACAGGCCCTTGCCCAGCTCCGAGTCGTCCTTGCGACCCTGCCGCGCGGCGGTGAAGAATCCCAAGCGGCGTCCTACAGGTACTGGCCAGGGCCGTGATCCGGATCAGCCGGCCGTCCCTGGAGGCGCGGCCCGGCAGCCGGTCCGGCAGCACGCTGCGGCTCGCCGTTTTCACCAATCACGACGCCGGGAGCTATCACAGTGCCCGGCGGAAGCTGGCGCAGCTGCAGCTGCGCCGCGGCCTGTTCGCGCGCTGCGTGCTGGGCGGCGATGGCTGCCTGGATTCCGTGGAAGAGCCCTTCCAGCCAGCCCACCAGCTGCGCCTGTGCGATGCGCAGCTCGGCATCCGACGGCGTGGCGTCCTCCGGGAACGGCAGGCTGATCCGGTCCAGCTCCTGAACGAGTTCCGGTGAAAGCCCGTCTTCAAGCTCCTTGATGGACTTCTCGTGGATCTCCGCCAGGCGTCCGCGCGCGGCATCGTCCAGCGGGGCGGCTTTCACTTCTTCAAGGAGTTGCCGGATCATGGTGCCGATCCGCATGACCTTAGCGGGCTCATCCACCAGTTCGTGCAGCTTGTTGATGCGTTGCTCAGGCGACTGGGAACTTTGACGCCCGTCAGCGCCGGGCACGGAACCGCCCTGGTTCACCGGCACGCCGGCCCGCCCGGGCTCAACCGGGATCGCTCCAGACACCGCACTATAGGCACCCGGCATTGCATCGCCGTCGAGCGTGGTTCCCTCAACCGGACGTTCCTCACCGGGTTCATTGACATTCGAATCAGTGACATTCGGATCGCTCATGCGTTCATACTCTCATGAGCCACTCAGCAGCACCGACCCTGCGGATTGGCATCCTGGCGGTCGGTCTGGTCCCGCCAGAACTCGCGTTCATTCAGCGGTGCGTGCCGGTGGCCCAGCTCGCGGTGGTGTTGGAGGTATTTGTCGTAGGCGTCTGCGCCCAGCACCCCACGGAAGTACTTGGCCACCCCCTGGAAACCGGTAGCCAGCCCGGTGAGGCCGGCCCTGCGGGCCGGCCCCGTCGACGCGCTCATCAGTGGTGCCCTGCCTTCTCCACCCGCATCTCCAGCGGAAGCTTCTCCCATTCGGCCAGCAGCTCCTTTTCCGCGGGGGTGGGGACAATTCCAGCCGGCGCGTAGACCCGCGAAGGAACTTCCGGATCCTCGTGGCTCTGCGGGGTCCTGCCGGCGGAGATGTCCTGGAACGCCTTGGCCGTGGCGAGGATTGCCGTCGCGATCACAACGATACTCAGCACCACGAAGATGACAGAGAGCCAGCCCTGGATGGCAGTGTTGCGGATTACGGCCTCCATAGCTGCCACGGACTTCGCTGAGCCGAGTTCCGTCTTACCCTCTGCCAGGGCCTTGCTGAAGGCTGCGTTGTTGGCGAAGTAGCCCACGGCAGGGGTGGACGAGAAAATCTTTTGGTAGCTCGCGGTGATGGTGACAACGGCGGCGAAGGCCAGGGGCAGCGCCACGATCCACAGGTACTTGAATGTCCCGCGCTTGGCCACAATTGCCAGGCAGACGGACAAAGCGATGGCCGCCAACAGCTGGTTGGCGATGCCGAACAGCGGGAACAGAGTGTTGATGCCGCCGAGCGGATCAGTGACGCCCATCAGGAGTACGGCGCCCCACGCCCCCACCATGATGGCCGTACACAGCCACGCTCCAGGCCGCCAGGAGTGCTCTTTGAACTTGGGGACGAAGTTGCCGATCGAGTCCTGCAGCATGAAACGGGCAACACGGGTACCGGCGTCGACGGCGGTGAGGATGAAGAGGGCCTCGAACATGATGGCGAAGTGGTACCAGAAAGCCATCATGGCGGTGCCGCCGATGAACTGCTGCATGATGTGGGCCAGGCCCACGGCCAGGGTCGGAGCTCCACCGGTGCGTGAAACGATGCTTTCCTCGCCCACATTCGCGGCTGTCTGGGACAGAAAGTCCGGCGTGATGTTGACCCCTGCCAGGCCCAGGCTGTTAACCCAGGTGGCAGCTGTTTCCACGGTTCCACCGGTAAGGGCTGCCGGGGCATTCATCGCGAAGTAAAGGCCACGGTCGATCGAGATCGCCGCCACCAGCGCCATGATCGCCACGAACGACTCCATGAGCATGCCACCGTAGCCGATGTACCGGGTCTGGCGTTCCTTCTCCACGAGTTTGGGAGTGGTACCGGACGAGATCAGGGCATGGAACCCTGACAGGGCACCGCAGGCGATGGTGACGAACAGGAAGGGGAACAGGGCACCGGGGAACACCGGCCCGTTGTCCCTGCTGGCGAATTCGCTGAAGGCTGGGACGTTGATTTCCGGCCGGACCACAATGATGGCAAGCGCCAGCATCACAATGACGCCGATCTTCATGAAGGTGGAGAGGTAGTCCCGTGGAGCCAGCAGCAGCCAGACGGGCAGGATCGCGGCGATGAAGCCGTAGATGATCAGTCCCCAGGCGATGGTGACCTTGTCCAGGTGGAAGAACGCGGCACCCCATTCGGTCTCGGCCACCATGCCGCCGCCAATGATGGCGGCCATCAGGAGGACAAATCCGATGAGCGACACTTCCATGACCTTGCCGGGACGCAGGTAGCGCAGGTACACACCCATAAAGAGGGCAATCGGGATGGTCATGCCCACCGAGAACACGCCCCACGGGCTTTCGCCCAGGGCGTTGACGACGACGAGCGCCAGGATCGCAACGATGATCACCATGATGAGCAGCGTGGCTATCAGGGCAGCGGTGCCGCCGAGGACGCCGAGTTCCTCGCGGGCCATCTGGCCAAGAGAACGCCCGCCGCGGCGCATGGAGAAGAACATCACCAGGTAGTCCTGCACGGCACCGGCCAGGACGACGCCGATGATGATCCAGATAGTGCCGGGCAGGTAGCCCATCTGGGCCGCGATGACCGGGCCCACCAGCGGGCCGGCGCCGGCGATGGCAGCGAAGTGGTGGCCGAACAGCACGTTGCGGTCCGTGCGGACATAGTCCTTGCCATCAGCCTTGTACTCGGCGGGGGTGGCCCGTCGGTCATTGGGCCGGAGCAGGTGCTTCTGGATGTACTTCGAGTAGAACCTGTAGGCAATCAGGTAGGTGCAGACCGAGGCGAAGACGAACCAGATGGCATTGACAGTTTCGCCGCGGACGATTGCCAGCATTACCCAGGAAATGCCGCCAAGCAACGCGATGCCCGCCCAGATCCCGATCTTGGCCGGCGTCCACCTGCGGTCCTCTGCCTCGAGGGCCTCCTCGTCCACCGCCGTAGCGGGCAGCACTGGTTCCTTGGTTCGTTGGGTCCCTGGGCCCGGGGTGTCCCCGTTGCCGCCAGATATTCCGGCCATGTCTCCTCCTTGAGAAATCGCACTGAGAGATTCACATTATTTCTGAAGGCACCTTACCAATGTGGGAGCTCAACTGCCCATGGCGCGACGGGACATGGGCAGCCGGGCACGGGTGAACAGCCAGGCCAAGGCGGCTGCGGCCAGCGGGACAACAACCACCAGCGCCGCCAGATGCAACCAGGGCACTGTCGTATAGGGCTTCATTTCGGTGGCGTACATGATGAGAAGCATCGGAATGACGCCCGCCACACAGCCAAGGATGGTCCCCACGGCGACGGTCAACAGCGCCTGCGAGCCCGCGAGCGCTTTCCTGAGCCCAGGAGAGGCACCCACCCCGGCCAGGGTCATATGGTCAGTCCGGGCGTCGGCCAGCGACAAGCCTGTGGTGATGCCTGCTGCGCTGAGGGTGATGAGTGCGGCGAGGCCCACGATTCCCCAGATAAGCAGGACGCGGTCTTCAGTGCCAGCCGGCTGAACGTAGAACCCTTGCGAGTCACCAAAAAGCGCTGTTATCTCAGTGCGAAGTGCGTCCATCTCAGCGTCGGAGGGGAAGGAGTTGAACTGCAATCTCAGCGTGCCTGCCTCAGGCTCCATGCCCAGGCGCTCTGCCGTCGCCTGCGAGACCACTCCATAAATTCGGACATCAGTGACAGGTTCGAGAAGCACAGCTGGAAGTTCAGTGGAGGAGATCACCTCATAGCTATTGGCAGGAGAAGTGGTCTCTTTTGGCCGCCGCAGATCCTGCACCTGGAGCACTGCCGAGCCGCCCTTGACGAATACAGGGTTGGTGACAACTATGCCGCCAGCATCAAGAATGTTTACTGCTTCCTCCGACGCTTCCCTGCCGAAGGTTGCCCGGATCACATCTGCTCCGCCCACCAACATCGAGTGCATTCCCCCGCCATAAGGCACCATGGGGCCAGAACAGCGCCAGTCGTCGGGATACCGGATGCGACCCTGTTCAGTGAAGATGCACTCATTGCCGACTGGAACAGCCAGAACGTACTGGAGACAATTGGTGGTTAAGGTACGGGCCGGTTCGTCCATCTCGGCGAGGGGTCCTCCCTGGCATTCTTCAATAGATCGGGGGTACGTCAGTACCTGAGTCCAAGACAAGGAATCTGCAGTTCTCCTGAGCGCCGTCTCGATCGCTTTCGGATCCTCGGTACTCACTGCCCGGCCGGCGCCGGACGGGCCAAGCCATAGCTGCGCCTGGTTTACCAACAGCGGGTTGGAACTATTCCGGAACGACCTCTCGTTCTCAGTGGCAGCGGCGACCATGCCGGCACTGGCGAGCGTGGCAGCCGCAAGAACCGCTGCGACGGCGGGCACTGTCCGGCCCAGGTTTCTCGCGGCATCGCGGCAGGCCATCCGGACAGCCAGCGGCAGGAATCCGGACTTTCGGGCCATCAACAATACTCCCGGACCTGTCAGCAACAGCAGGCTCACAACGGCCAATACGGCGCCGCTGACCAATAGGACGGAAATCAGCGGCACCCGTTCGGCCAGCACATCGGGATGATCCGTGCTCACGGCATACGTCGCGCCCGCCATCAGCAGTCCGATACCGAGGACCAGGATTCCGGCACCAACCATGGCGCTGCGCCTCGGGAAGGACGACGGCGCCCTTCCGGACTTGAGTGCGCCCAGGGCCGCCTGGTGCGATATCTGCCGGGCAGGCGCATAGGCAGACAGCAGGCAAGCGATCAGGCCCATCCCCATGGCGCCAACGGTAAGCAGGGAGTCGGGGTGGTAGCCGGGGAAACGCGCGGAGCCTATTGCCTGGGCAACGAAGACGACGCCGGCCGCCCCCGTCAGTCCGACGACGGCCCCGCCTGCAACTGCCAGGCCGCCCAGCCATAGTCCGGCTGCCATCACCACGGCCCGAACCGTTGGTGCCTCGGCACCGGAAGCCGCCAGAAGCGCCAGCTCGCGGACCTGACGCTTGGCCCCGACGGCGAACGCGGCCCCAGCCAGCAGCCCGACTTCCAGCAGTGCCAGGGCGCCGATGTAACCTGCCGTCAGATAGGCGCCAAATGGCACGTCGGAAACATCCTCCGGCGGCGTTCCGTCAACGCTTCGTTGGTCCATGGGTGGCGGGTTGAGTGCCACGTGCCGGGAAAGGACCGCGACGCCCACAGTGTTGGCCGCCCGCACCTGTTCCCAGATGACCGGCCGCGGGCCCACAAGATAGTACTGGGCACCGCCTTGAGGGGGCCTCACATCAGCAGAAAGTTGTTCGTCAGGCTCCCGGTCCACCTGCCCGGGCAACAAGTACAAAACAGTGTTCCGGTCCGAAAGCGCGGCGTCCCGTACGGTACCGACGGCGACGAAGGTTCCTGCCGACGTCGTAAATCTGTCATCCAACTTCAGGTCGAATCGTTGCAGCAGGCCAGGGGAAACCAGCGCCTCACCAGCTGCAACCGGCGCCCTGCCCTGTAACAGGGAGAACTTGCCGGCAAACGCCGGATTCAGCGCTTCCACCTCATTGCCCATCACCGGAACGTCGATCTGCCCGTGTTTCACCCTGACGTCGAAGGCGCTCTCCGTCAGGATGCTGAATCCGGCGGGGAGGATGTCCCGGGGGTCAGCTCCTGCAAAATCGGGATCCCACTCGCCGTTGTTCGAGGCGATCAGCGTTTCATTGACAGGATCCTGAACGAACGTGGCGTTGCCGCTGGAGAACGCCTGGTACCGGGCCTGGGCCTGCCCCAACTCGTGTTCCACCCGTTCGGCAGGGGTCTGCATGGAACTCTGCACCAGCGTGAGGGCGCCGGTCATCCCGGCCACCGGAAGCATGATGAGCAGCACGATCAGCAGAGAGCGGCCACGGTGCCGGCGGATGTCCCGCCGGGCAATCCGCATGGCCACACTGAAGCTACGACGCCGGCCGCGGGGAGCCGGCGTCAGGTCAAGGGGCACTAAAGCCCGGCCTGCGCCAGGAGCATGGCCGGATCGTGCATCGCGGCTGCCTGGTCCACGATCCGGCCGTCCCGGATAAACACCACGCGGTCGGCCCAGGCCGCATGGCGGGCCTCGTGCGTGACCAGCATGACGGCGGCGCCGGCATCCGCCCGGGACCTCAGCACCTCCATCACGCCTTGGCCGGTGGTGGAATCGAGGGCACCGGTGGGTTCATCGGCCAGGATCAGGCGGCGCTCGCCGATGATGGCCCGGGCGATGGCAACACGCTGCTGCTGGCCGCCGGACATCTCGTCCATAAAACGGTTGCCCAGTTCAGGGATGCCCACCAGTTCCAGGGCATCGCGGGCCTGCCGGTAAGCCTCCCGGCTGGGCGCTCCATCGAGTTCCAGGGGGAGCGCGACATTCTCAGCCGCGGTGAGTGTGGGAACCAGGTTGAAGTCCTGGAAGACGTAGCCAACCGCCCGGCGCCGGAGCCTGGCCAGCTCGTTCAGCCCCAGATCCGCCAGCGGGGTTGACTCCACAAAAATTCCGCCCGACGTCGGCTGGTCCAGCCCGCCGGACAGCGCCAGGAGGGAGGACTTACCGGAGCCGGAAGGGCCCATGACCGCGACGAACTCTCCCGTGTCAATGGTGAGGTCAATGTCGCGAAGTGCTGCGACCGACGTCGCGCCTTCCCCGAAAGTCCTGCAGACCTTGGCGAGTTCCAGCACCTGCTGGCCGCGCTGGACGCTCACCGGCGTGCTTCCGCGTGGCGAACCTCTTCCGATGTGACCCCGGTGGACTGGCGGCGTGGAGCCTGGCCTTTGGCTGTTTGCGCCTGCTGGACCATCCGGGCCTCACAGAGATCCAACCAGCGAACCTCCGCTTCAGTTTGGAAAATCAACGAATCCAGCACCAGCAGCCAAGCGGTGTCTGCAGGCCGCTGGTTGGCTGCGGTATCCCGGCGGGCCTTGGTGTAGTCCTGCAGCGCCCGGATCGAGGCGACGCGCTGGGCCTGGATGATGGCCGCCACATCTACCCCCGGCAGTGTGACGGCAAGCGCCAACTTGATGGCCAGCTCGTTGCGCGGTGGATTGTTCCGCTCCACCGGGGCGTCAAACCAGCTGCGGACGGCCAGGCTGCCCGCAGGAGTGATGCTGTAGATGACGTGGCCTTCGCCGTCGCCGCCGTCATTGCGCACCAGCCCATCCCGCTCCAGGCGGTCCAATGTGGTGTAGACCTGCCCGATATTCAGCGGCCAGGTGGCGCCGGTGCGGGACTCGAACTCGACCCGCAGCTGGTAGCCGTAACGGGGCTGATCCTGCAGCAGGGCAAGCAGGCTGTGACGGATGGACATGAAGCTCCTAGCGGCAGGCGAAACACGGGTTGCAGGGACCCCCAATGATCCATACATACCGCGTATGGATCCAAGCTAGCGGGAAAACGGGGACTACGCAATACTCAGTATTTATCGAGCGGGGGCGGGTTACATCACCAGCAGGATCTTGCCCACGTGGTCTCCGTCGTCGAAATACCCATGGGCGGCCCGCACCTGATCCAGCGGAAAGGTCCTGTCCACCAGCGGACGAATGCGGCCATCGGCAACCAGGGGCCAGACCGATTCGCGAACCGCGTTCATGATCACGCCCTTTTCCTGCACCGGGCGGGGACGCAACGCCGTAGCAATCACAGCCGCCCGCTTCCGCAGCAGCTGGCCAAGATCCAGCTCACCCTTGGCGCCGCCCTGCAGACCGATCACCACCAACCGCCCGTACTCCGCGAGCGCGTCCACGTTCTGGGCGAGGTACTTGGCACCCACGACGTCGAGGATCACGTCAGCGCCCTTGCCGCCGTTCTGTGCCCGCAGGCTCTCCGGGAAGTCCTCATCCTTGTAGTTGATGCCAATGTCCGCACCAAGGAACGCCTTCGCGGTGCTCACCTTCTCGTCACTCCCGGCTGTGGCAGCCACCTGCGCACCCCACGCCTTGGCCAGCTGGATCGCCATGGTGCCGATGCCGCCGGTAGCGCCGTGGATCAACACGGTTTCGCCGGGCTGGAGCTGTGCCGTCATGATCAGGTTCGAGTAGACAGTGGCCGCAACCTCAGGCAACGATGCGGCAGTGACCAGGTCTACGCCGTCGGGAATCCGAAGCACCTGCTCCGCAGCAACGGCCACCTGCTGCGCGTAGCCGCCGCCCGCCAGCAGGGCCACCACCTTGTCCCCCATCGAGAACGGCTTGTTCACATCCGGTCCAAAGCCGGCAATCCGCCCCGAAACCTCCAGGCCGGGAACTTCCGAAGCACCGGGCGGCGGCGGGTAATGTCCGCGGCGCTGCTGCACGTCCGCACGGTTCAGTCCTGCAGCCACGACGTCGATCAGCACCTCGCCGTGGCCGGGCACCGGAGCCGGGACCTCGCGGACCTCAAGGACTTCCGGACCTCCGGGACGTGAAATGTAAACAGCTTTCATGGACGACTCCCGCTTTCCGAACTGGCGTACCAAACTAGTGTGCCCCGGCGTTTGGTCCGCCGCTTTTTTGTGACTGCCGAGTGCCTATGAAACACTACTAGGCGAGGAAGGTTGTCCGAGCGGCCGAAGGAGCTGGTCTTGAAAACCAGTGTGCGGTAACCCCGTACCAAGAGTTCGAATCTCTTACCTTCCGCGGAGCGCATACTTAGCGCAGCAGGGGCCGGTCCCGCTGATCGAAAGATTGGCGGGCCCGGCCCCTTTCGTATCCTTTCCCATTCGGCCTTCCAGTCCTGCGCCAGACCGCCCAATTCCTCCCTGACCTGCGGAACTATTGAAAGTGTCAGACCCCCCACATAGGTTTAGTGCTGTTCCACCGGATCATAGACAGCGGCACGCGCCGCCCCGAACAGGAGCTTCCTATGCCTACTCCCCACCTCAAGCCGGGCTCACCCTGCTGGATCGACCTCATGACCTCTGACACCGACAAGTCACGCGAGTTCTACAGCGGGCTGTTCGGCTGGGAGTTCCAGGACGGCGACCAGGAGATGTACGGCGGCTACATCACAGCCACCAAGGACGGCCGGAACGTGGCCGGCATCATGCAGAAGCAGGAGGACCAGTTCAGCCTGCCGGACATGTGGTCCACCTACCTTTTGTCCGAGGACGCGGCCGCAACGTCCGCCGCCGTTCCAGCCCATGGCGGCCAGGTCTATATGGAGCCGATGGAGGTTCCCGGGCAGGGCGTCATGGGGTTCGTGGCTGACCCCAGCGGTGCGGCCGTTGGCATTTGGGAGTCAAGGGGCATGGCGGGCTACGGTGTTGCCGCCGAACCCGGAGCGCCGGCCTGGCATGAACTCCACAGCAAGGACTACGACGCCGCCGTCAAGTTCTACGAGGATGTCTTCGCCTGGGAAACGGATGTTTTGAGCAACTCCCCGGAGTTCCGGTACACGACCTTGGGCAAGGATGACAGCGCCCAGGCCGGCGTCATTGACGCCTCCGGTTACCTTCCCGTGGAGATCCCATCGCACTGGGCGGTCTACTTCGCAGTGGACAGCACCGACGCCAGCCTGGAGCGCGCCCTGTTGATGGGTGCAACCCTGCTGGACGGACCGGAGGATACTCCGCACGGACGCGTTGCCTCGCTCAACGATCCCACCGGAGCCATGTTCAAAATCGTTGGGGAGATTTTTCCCGAATAGCCCGCCGGGCAGGGCCAGCCCCCAAGGAAACGATCCTGTTTCCGCCGCGTAGTTAGTTCAATGACATACCTGCCGGTCGCCTGGGCAAAAGATACCGACGGGTAGCTTTGTCCTGTTCGCGGTGGCAGACTCCTGCAGGGAAACGTTTTATCCAATGTATGTGCCGTCAACCTTGCGTTCATTCAAGGCTGCTGTGATGACCCGGACATTACTTGACCAAAAGTAAACTCCGGGCCGCCTCTCGCCGCAATCCCCGGACGCTTTCCGTCACTTCCCCACCGGGATACCTCAATGAAAGTCGGAGCAAATGCGTTATTCACCTTTGAAACTGGCGCTGGGCACAGCACTGTCTGCGGGTCTCATCGCAGCGCCACTGGGCGCGGTGCCCGCGATGGCTGTGGAGCCTGCCGCAGGTACCTCGCCTGTTGTCATCAACGAGGCCTACCTCAGCGGAGGCAGCGCCGGCGCGGCCTATAAGAACAAATTCGTGGAGCTGTACAACTCCTCGGACGCCGCCGTGTCATTGGACGGCTGGTCCCTCCAGTACCGGTCGGCCACTGGGACTGCCGCCCCCACGGGGGTAGCAGCGCTGACCGGCACTATCCCGGCCAAGGGTTACTACCTGTTCAAGGGCGCTGGCAACGGCGGAACCACCCCCGCGGGCGCCGAACTTCCAGCCGCAGACGCAACCGCCACCGGCTTCAGCCCCAGCGGCACCACCGGGACCATCATCCTGGCCAGGCAGGCGACTGCGCTGTCCGGATTGCCTGCCGGATCCGTCATCGAACCGGCGAACGTAGCAGACCTCCTCGGTTACGGCACCTCAAACACGTTTGAGACGCAACCCGCTGCCGCACCTGCCAGCAACACCGACGTCAAGAGCCTGAACCGGACCAGCGAGGCGGACAGCAACAACAACCTCGCCGACTTCGCACTCAGCGCTACCATCTCACCCACGGGCACCGGCGGCGGCACCAGCCCGGTTCCCGAGCCTGAACCCCAACCGGACCCCGGCGCCACCACAAAGACCATCGCGGAGATCCAGGGAACCGGACCAGTCAGCCCGCTGGCGGGCACCAGCGTCATCACCCGGGGCAAGGTCACTGCCGCGTTCCCCACCGGCGGCTTTGCCGGCTACTACATCCAGACCCCCGGCACCGGCGGCGACGAGGACCCTGCTGCGCGTACGGCCTCCGACGCAGTGTTCGTGTACTCCCCCAGCACTGCCGCCTCTGTGCAGATCGGTGACTATGTACAGGTCACCGGCTCAGTGTCCGAGCACTTCGGCATGACCCAGGTCAGCGTCACCAGCGCAGCCGGTGTGAGCAAACTCGCCGAAGCCGCCCCCGAGGTGAAAGCCACCAACTTCACCCTGCCTGCCGCCGAGACCGTCCGCGAGACCCTCGAAGCGATGCTCCTTGCACCACAGGGCCCGGTGACGGTTACGGACAACTACTCCCTGAACCAGTACGGCGAGATCGGCCTGGCCGGCGGAACCTCCCCGCTGGTCCAGCCCACCGCCGTGGCGCCCTACGGTTCGGCGGAGTACACAGCCACCGTTGCGGAGAATGCCGCCCGCGGCATCAAGCTGGACGATGGCTCCAGCACCAACTTCCTTCGGGACGCCTCCACCAAGGCCGAGGTCCTGCCCTATCTGACCACCACGGATCCCGTCCGGGTGGGTTCGCCCGTCACCTTCACCACCAACGTGGTGCTCGGCTACGCCAACAATTCCTGGAAGTTCCAGCCGCTGACGCACCTGACGCCGGCTAACAAGGAAACCGTCCAGCCTGCCAGCTTCGGCGCTACCCGCACCGAGGCCCCGGCAGAAGTGGGAGGCAACATCAAGCTGGCTTCCTTCAACGTGCTGAACTACTTCCCCACCACCGGCGATCAACTTTCCGGCTGCCAGTTCTACACCGACCGCGCCGGCAACCCCATCACTGTCCGGGGCGGCTGCGACGCACGCGGCGCTGCGAACGCCGAGAGCTTCGAGCGGCAGCAGGCCAAGATCGTCGACGCCATCACCAAGTCCAACGCCGACGTCATCACCTTGATGGAAATCGAAAACTCGGCGCACTTCGGCAAAAACCGTGACTACGCGCTGTCCAACCTGGTGGAGGCCCTCAACGTGGCAGCCCCCGGCGTCTGGAGCTTTGCCGCTTCCCCGGCAAACGCCCCGCCGCTGACCGATGAGGACGTCATCCGTAACGCCTTCATTTACAAGTCAGCGGTGGTGGAGACCGTGGGCGAGTCCATCATCCACAACGACACCGTGGCATTCTCCAACGCCCGCAAGCCGCTGGCCCAGGTGTTCAAGCCGGTGGGCGCAGCCGAAGACAAGAGCTTCATCGCGATCGCCAACCACTTTAAGTCCAAGGGTTCCGCCGCTACTCCGGAGGACACGGACAAGGGGCAGGGCGCTTCCAACCTGGCCCGTACAGCCCAGGCACAGTCCCTTCTGGGCTTCGCCAATGACCTCCAGGCAAGCAAGGGCATCGATAAGGTGTTCCTCATCGGCGATTTCAACGCCTACGCCAAGGAGGATCCGATGAATGTCTTCGCCTCCGCCGGCTACGTCAACCAGGACGAAAAAGCGCGCAACGCCGATGGTTCCGCCAAGCACTCCTACCTCTTCGGCGGCCTGGTGGGCTCGCTGGACCATATCCTGGCTTCCCCGGCTGCTGACGCGCATGTGACCGGCGCCGACATCTGGAACATCAACTCCGTTGAATCAGTGGCGCTGGAATACAGCCGTTACAACAACAACATCACCAACTACTACTCGGCAGACCAGTTCCGTGCCAGCGACCACGATCCCGTAGTTGTTGGCCTGGACCTCCCAGCCACCCCGGCCAGCGTTGAAGTAAACCTGCTGAACATCAACGATTTCCACGGCCGGATCGATGCGAACACCACGCTGTTCGCAGGCACCATCGAGAAGCTCCGCGCCGCCGCAGCCCCCGGCGCCACCGCCCTCCTGTCTGCCGGCGACAACATCGGGGCATCGCTGTTCGCCTCGGCGGTGGCCCGGGACCAACCCACCATCGATGTGCTGAACGCGTTGGAGTTGCGGGCTTCCGCCGTGGGCAACCACGAATTCGACGGCGGCTTCGCGGACCTGCAGGACCGCGTGATTGCTGGCGGCACCAACGCCAAGTTCCCCTACCTTGGAGCAAACGTCTACACCAGGGGCACCACCACGCCTGCCCTGCAGGAGTACACCGTCCTGGACATCAACGGCATCAGGGTGGCAGTGATCGGCACCGTCACCGAAGAGGTACCGTCCCTGGTAACCCCTGCCGGAGTGGCGGACCTGGAGTTCGGTGATCCGGTGGACGCCATCAACCGGGTGGCCGCCAAAATCACCACGGAGAACCTCGCAGACGTCATTGTGGTGGAAAACCACGACGGCGCCGGCGCCGGTACCCCGGAAGGTGCCACGTTGGAGGAGGAAGTGGCCGCCGGCGGAGCGTTCGCGAAGCTGGTCACCGAGACCACCGCCGACGTGGACGCGATCTTCACCGGCCACACTCATAAGGAATACGTCTGGGACGCACCGGTTCCGGGCGTCGAAGGCAAGACCCGGCCCATCGTCCAGACCGGTAACTACGGCGAGAACATCGGCCAGATCCGGCTCACCGTAGACACCGCCACAAAGGAAGTGACGGCCTACACCGCCGGCAACGTTCAGCGCACCAAGGACCTGGAAGCAGACCTCATAGCCGCCTATCCCCGTGTTGCGGTGGTGGCGGACATCGTCAAAAAGGCCCTGGATGCAGCTGCAATAGTGGGCAACGAGAAGATCGGCTCGGTCACCAAGGACATCACCACGGCCTTTACGGTTGACCCTGCCACCGGGCTTCCCAAGCGCGATGACCGTTCCAGCGAGTCCACCCTGGGCAACCTGGTAGCCGATGCCCTGGTGGAAACCCTAAAACCGGTCACCTTGGGTGGCGCGGAAATCGGCGTCGTGAACCCCGGCGGGCTCCGCAGCGAACTGCTGTACGCACCGGACGGTTCCATCACCTACGCCGAAGCAAATGCGGTGCTCCCGTTCGTGAACAACCTCTGGACTACCTCACTGACCGGCGCACAGGTCAAGACCATGCTGGAGCAGCAGTGGCAGACCAACCCGGACGGCACGGTGCCCAGCCGCGCCTACCAGCAGCTGGGACTGTCCAAGAACGTGAACTACACCTACGACGCCGCGCGCGCCGCAGGTGACCGGATCACGTCCATCCGGGTCAACGGTGAACTGATCGATCCCGCCAGGCTGTACCGGGTGGGCACGTTCAGCTTCCTGGCCACCGGCGGCGACAACTTCCGGATCTTCACCCAAGGCACGGACACGCGGGATTCCGGCCTGGTGGACCGTGACGCGTGGATCAGCTACCTGAAGGCAAACAGCCCGCTGTCGCCTGATTTCGCCCGACGCTCTATCTCCGTGGTCAACACCACCGCGGCAGAGGTCAAACCGGGCGAGGCCATGACCCTGGTGGTTTCCAAACTGGATCTGACCTCACTCGGCAGCCCGGTGAATACCTCCCTGACAGCAACCTTCACCGATGCCGCCGGAACCGTCACGCAGCTCGGATCCGTACCGGTTTCCGGCGGCGCAGCCACCGTGAACCTTGCGGTACCGGCCGCAGCGGCAGCCGGCACGGGCACCTTGGTGCTCACCGCCGTCGAATCCGGCACGGTGGTGAAAACCGCGGTGACTGTTGCCGATTCCAAGGATCCGAAAAAGCCGAAGAAGCCCAAGGAGCCGAAGGAACCCAAGGAACCCAAGGGACCTAAGGGCTAGCCAGCACGATCAGCACTGAAGGAACTGCCCTTCCGGTCACGAACCGGGAGGGCAGTCCTTTTTAAGCCGCGGTGCCGGCAAAACCGGACAACACGGCCAGGGCGATTTCGTCAGCATCCCGGAGGGTGCGCTGGCCGCTTGAGTAAACCGGACCGTGCGTCGGAATGGCTTCTGCGGCGATGGCCGTGCCCCACTGGTTCGCGGACAGTTGCAGGCCAAGGACGTACAGCCCATTCGTAACCGAACCGTCGGCGCGCACCGGACGGTACGAATGCGGGGCCACGTCCATGCCACTGGACTGGGCCGGGATCCCTTCAGGGGTCATCAGCATCCGCGAGCGGACCAGCCCGTCATCCAGCAGTTGCCGGAGCAGCGGGGACGCGTTAACCGCAATCCGGTTCGCCGGGGCAAGGGCCTCCACCAGCGTTCGCGCCCGCACAGGCGGCGAAGCCACCCAGGGCGAGGACGCCTGGAACATGCCGGAGCGCCGGTCCACGCTGAACTTGGGGTCGGGGCCCACAAAAGTTACGACGCCGGCCCGCGCCAGGGCAGCCAACTGTTCCACGCGGAGGGCCGGCGGGCCACTGGCCAGGCCCTCGACAAACGACTCGAACCAGCCACGCAATCCGGATACCCAGGAAGCTTCGGTGATGCCGCCGTCGGCCACTGCTGATTTCAGCACCGCCCGGCCGTGGTGCAGCGCGCCAATGGCCATCTTGACCGGATCGTCCTCGCCGCGGGCGGAGCGGAAGGCATCGTCCAGCAGGTATTCAGTGACCGCGGCGTCCAGTTCGGCACGGGACGCGAATTGCCGGCCTGCCAACGGCGCGGCCAGACCTCGAAGGTCCAGGCGATGCTCCGGCGGGACATGGACGGCCAGCACGGATTCGACAGCGTCCTCCCACTTCGCTACGGAATGCGAATGCGGCCGGAGTGCCTCGGCGAGTCCGTCCAGGAAGGCTGCCGGTTCGGTGACTGCGGCCTGTTGCGTACGCACCAGCGTTGAGTAGTAGGCCCAAATGGCGTCGCGGTGCAGCAGCGGCCAGAGGTCGTGGTCGAAGCCCGGGCGGATACCGGCCACTACCAACCGCTCCAGAGCCTGGGAGGTGAGATAGCGCAACGTCACGGACTCCGGATAGTAGCCCTGCAACGTTGCCTTGGCCCGGTACGGCGTGCCGCGGCGGGAGGCCGCAATCATGCGCGGTTCGTCCCCCGAGGGCCGGTACTCCATGGCGCTGCCACTGCCCACAAATCTGCCGCCCCGGCCGATGGTCAGCTGGACCATCGCGTCGAAGAAGTTCAATCCCATACCGCGCACCAGCAGCGGCTCGCCGGCAGGCACCGCTGACCAGTCGACGTCGGCAGGTACAGCAGGCGGGAAATACTGCAGTCCCAGGTCTGCTGCTGCCTGCTGCAGGCTACGCTGTTCCGGGTTCAGCTGGGACTCAACATGGCCCAGGGCGAGGACCACGGAACCGGCGGTCAGGGTTCCGCCGCCGTCGAGTTCGACGTCGAATTCCCCGTCCTGCCGGGGACGGACGGCGACAGCAGACTGCCGGTGGAAGTCAACTGTGACACCGTCCGGCAGGTGCCGGAGCAGGTCCGCCAGGGTGCGCTGCAGGTAGCGGCCGTACAGTGCGCGACTGGGAAAATCGGTGGATTCGAGGCCCGCGAGTTCCTCGCGTTCGGCGGCGGTGAGCGAGGGGTCCGCTTCGTGATTGGCCTTAGCGGCCGCACGCCAGCGGTTAAAGGTGGTGCCCGCCACCGGTGCTGCGAGCTCCGGATCCTCCGGGATGAGCGTGGGGTAGAACGACTGCGTGTTCATGAGGAACAGTCGCGACTGCTCCGGTTGCCACACGTGGCCGGGACCTGCGGGATAGGGATCTACGACGTCGATGTGCAGCTTCGGCAGCAAGCCGCCGGCGCCGGCAGCAGCAGGCAGCGCAGCGGCTTGCGCCGCGCGGTTGGCCAGCAGCCGCTCCAGGACGCTGGTGCCACGGGGACCCGCCCCGATGACGGCCGTCCTGATGCTCTGCGAATTTTCCACGGCTACCAGCGTATCCGCCCGGCGGGCCGGGCTTGACTTGCTCTTGGCTGGTAAGTGTTGTTCTGATGGAGGATGACCACCACTGCTGCTCATTCCACTCCCACTGGTCAGGGGACATCCCCCGTGACGGCCCCGGAGCCCCTCGACGAGAACATCTGGCTGGAGGAAATCTACGGCGAGGAACCGCTGGCCTGGGTCCGCGAGCAGAATGCCCGCACCGAGGAACTGCTGGAAGACGCCGATTACGCAGGCCTGGAGAGCGAGATCCTGGCGGTCCTGGACTCCACGGACCGGATCGCCATGGTAGGCAAGCGCGGCGATCACTACTACAACTTCTGGAAGGACCGCGAGCACCCCAAGGGCCTGTGGCGCCGCACCAGCTGGGACAGTTACGTCACCGATGAGCCCGAATGGGATGTACTGCTCGACGTCGATGCCCTGGCCGCCGCAGAGGGCGTGGAATGGGTTTTCCACGGAGCCACGTTCCTTCAGCCCGCCGGCCACGCACCCCACCGGAACGCGATGCTGGCCCTCTCGCCCGACGGCGGTGACGCCCACCGCTACCGCGAGTTCGACGTCGCCACCCGCAGCTTTGTAGATCCCGAGGCCGGCGGCTTTGACATCCCCACCGCCAAGGGCAACATCTCCTGGCTGGACGCAGACACGCTCCTGGTTTCCACCACGGCTGAGGGACTGCCCAGTACTACGTCCTCCTATGCCCGGACTACTGTGGCGCTGGCCCGCGGCGAGGCCTTGGCCACCGCACCGCGGATCTTCGAGGTACCCGAGGACCACATGGTGGGCATGGTGGCCCACGACTCCACGCCCGGCTTTGAACGGACCTTCGCGGTGGACTGCCTCGACTTCTTCAACCGCACCACTGCCGTGCTGCGTGGCGAGGAGTGGGTTGGCATCGACGTCCCCACCGACGTGGATGTCAGCGCCCACCGGGACTGGCTGCTCTTCCGCCCCCAGGGTGACTGGGAAGTGGGGTCCTTGACGTATCCTGCCGGTTCACTGCTGGCAGCCGACTTCGAGCTGTATCTGGCGGGCAGCCGCGAACTCACCGTGCTGTTCACCCCCGATGCGGCCACCTCGCTGCAGTCCTGGAGCTGGACCCGGAGCTACCTGCTGCTGAATCTGCTCCGCGATGTCTCCTCCGAAATCCGGGTCCTGGACCCAGCCGCCGGCTGGGCGTCATCGCTGCTGGATGCCTGCCCTCCCCTGCACGACGTCAACGCCTATGCCGTGGACGACGAGGATGAGAGCGGCGCGGGAGACGACTTCTGGCTGGTGGCTACCGGTTTCACCACGCCCAGCACTCTGATGCGTGGCACACTTTCTCCTGATGCCGCTACTGGCTCTGCTTCAGGCTCCGATACCGGTTCCGGCGTGACCAGCAGCCATGCGGTGGTGAAAACTTCGCCGTCGTTCTTCAATGAAGCCGATTATGAGGTCCAGCAGCACTTCGCCGTTTCCGCGGACGGCACCCGCGTGCCGTACTTCCAGGTGGCATCACGGGACCTGGTGCTGGACGGCCAGAACCCCACCCAACTGTCCGGCTACGGCGGCTTCGAGATTTCCCGCACTCCCGCATACAGCGGAGTCATCGGCCGGGCCTGGCTGGAGCGCCGTACCGAGCCCGTAGACCTGGAGGGCACTGCCGGGACGCAGTCCACCCGGCACTCCCGCGGCGGGGTCTATGTCGTTGCCAACATCAGAGGCGGCGGTGAATACGGACCGTCCTGGCACCGCGCCGCACTGCAGGAGAAGCGTCCCCGCGCTTACGAAGATTTCGCAGCGGTGGCCCGGGACCTGATCCGGCGCGGCGTCACCTCGCCTCAGCGGCTGGGTTGCGTGGGCGGCTCCAACGGCGGCCTCCTGGTGGGCAACATGCTCACGCAGTACCCGGAGCTTTTCGGCGCCGTATCCTGCGGTGTTCCGCTGCTGGACATGCGCCGCTACACCAAGCTTTCCGCCGGGTTCTCCTGGATGGCCGAGTATGGCGATCCGGACGTGGCAGAGCAGTGGGAGTTCATCAGCACGTTCTCGCCGTACCACCTGCTCAAGGACGGCGTGGAGTACCCGGAAACCTTTATCTGGACGGCTACTTCTGACGACCGCGTCGGCCCGGTGCAGGCCCGGAAGATGGCTGCCCGCATGCAGGCGATGGGCATTCCGAATGTCTGGTTCCACGAGGCCCTGGAAGGCGGACACGCCGGCGCTTCAGACAATCGGCAGGCCGCCGCACTGCAGGCCAGGAGCCAGCACTTCCTGTGGCGGACGCTGGCCGGCCGCCCGTAGGACCAAGTAAGTAGCGCTATCTGTCGTTATGAGCGCTCAAAACGACAGATAGCGCTACCTAGTTGGGCGGCGGGCTCACACGGTAACCAGCCGCCCGGCATCCAGCCTGATCACGGAGTCGGCCTGCCCCAGGGCCGCCTCATCGTGGGAGACGCAGACGATCGTGGTACCCCTGGCTTTTTCGGCAAGGAGGATGGCCGCGATCCGGTCCTGGGACTCGGCGTCGAGCCCTGCCGTGGGTTCATCGAGCAGGAGGAGGTCCGCCTGCTGCGCCAGCCCCTGGCCGAGGAAAGTGCGCTGCCGCTGCCCGCCGGAAAGGGTATGCAGCGGGCGGTTCCCGTAGCCGGCAAGGCCAACGCGCTCAATGCACTCGTCGATGATCTGCCGGTCTTCGGCACGCAACGGCCGCCACAGTCCTGCCTGCGTCCAGCGGCCCATGGTGACGACGTCCCGGACGGTGAGCGGCATCCTGTCAGAGACGGCGCTGCGCTGCACCACCAGGGCGGTAGTGCCCCCCGGCGGCAGGTCCACTGTTCCACGCCGGGGGCGCAGCAATCCCGCCATCACTTCCAGCAGCGTGGACTTGCCGGAGCCATTGGGACCGGCCACGGCCGTAATGGTGTTGGCCTCCACGCGCAGCGACACGCCACAGAGCGCGTCCACACCCTGGTGGTCCAGCCACACGTCATCCAGGACAAGATCCGCGGGCACCGGGGCACCCGGCCCCCTGCTATCCGCTAGGGCAGCCGCGTTCCCGCGGGCAGGGGTTACACGTCCGGAAGGTGAAAGAAGAAGCATGCCATGATCCTAGCATTTGAGAACGAGTCTCATTAATGTCTAGGATGATCCATTGTGACCTTCCTCCTTGAACCCTTCTCCTCGGCTTTTATGCTCAACGCCCTCATAGGCGGAGTCCTGTGTGCCGGAATCTGCGCTGTGGTTGGGACGTGGGTTGTGATCCGCGGAATGGCATTTTTGGGCGAGGCAATGGCTCACGGCATGTTGCCCGGTGTTGCCCTGGCAACCATGACAGGCCTTCCCGTCGTTTTGGGGGCGGCGGGAAGTGCCATCGTGATGAGCCTGGGCGTGAGCTTGCTGGCCCGCCGCGGCCGGCTTTCCCACGACACCGGCATCGGCCTGTTCTTCGTCGGCATGCTGGCCGCGGGCGTGATCATCATCTCGCACTCGCGCAGCTTCGCCACCGATGCCACCGCCATCCTCTTCGGCGACATCCTGGCGATCGGAAACGACGAACTCCTCCTGCTCGCCTGGGCACTACCGGCCACCCTGCTCATAGCCCTGGTGTTCCACCGGTCGTTTGTGGCCCTGGCCTTCGATGCGCGGGTTGCCCAGGTGATGGGGCTAAGGCCCCGGCTCGCCCAGGTGCTGCTGGTGGGGCTGGTGACACTCGCCGTCGTAAGTTCCTACCAGGCCGTGGGGGCACTCCTGGTGCTCGGCCTCCTGCTGGCCCCGGCGGTTGCCGCCGCTGCCTGGACCCGTCGCATCCCCGCCACCATGGGGTTGGCAGCGGCCTTCGGTGCTGCATCCATTTTGGTCGGCCTCCTCATTTCCTGGTACTTCGGCACGGCTGCAGGAGCGTCCATTGCCTTGACCGCCGTCACCTCGGCAGCACTGTCCAGCCTGGTCCGGGCCGCCACCCAACCGTTTCGGCAGATAGAACCCACAACCCAGAAAGCAGTTCGTGCATACGCGTAAAACCCTCAGTCTTTCCGTCGCCTTCCTGGCTCTAACCCTCGCCGCGTGCTCCGCGCCGGCGGGGGCGGGCTCCCCCGACGCCGGGCCGCCCAGCACTGCAACCTCCGACGCGGGCACCACCGGAGACGGGCACGGCACCATCGCGGGGGCCAGCGAAGTAGCCGAACCTCAGCTGCATCTGCTCACTCTCGATCCCGAGGGCACGGCCAGCATGCTTGACCTTGCTGATGAATCCATCAGGGAAGTCGGTTCCCTGCCCGATGCGGATGCCGTCACCACCGACGGCCGGTACATTTTCGCCTCCTCCACGGAGCAGGGCACCGTCACCATCCTGGACAGTGGCACCTGGACCTGGGACCACGAGGACCATTTCCACTACTACCGTTCCTCCCCAAGGCTGGTGGGGACCGTGGAAGGCAAGGGCCCTGCGGTTGTCACACCCGGATCCGCCAGAACCGGCGTCTTCTTTCCGGAAACCGGTGAAGGCCTGCTGCTGGACAACGACTCCCTTGCCAAGGGCGAAATAGGCCGGGCCACCAAAATGGCCGGCGAGCCCCACGAGGGCCTGGTGACGCCACTGGGCACCTTCGCTTTGGCTACCGCGCCGGGTGCTGATGGCACCGCCGGCCGCGTTCAGGTCCACGATGCCAGCGGCGCCCTGGTGGATGGGGCCGGGGCGCCGTGTGCTGATGCGCGCGGAACTATCACCACGTCTGTTGGCGCGGTGATCGGCTGTGCCGACGGAGCCCTGCTTGCAACCGTCAAGGACGGGGCCGTCGACCTCGAACACATCCCCTATCCGGACGGTGCAGCCACCGGGAGCGCTTCGGAGTCCAGGGCCATGCAGTTCCGGGCACGGGAGAGCCGGCCCACCGTCGCCGCCGTCGCCGGGACGGAGGGCGCCTGGCTCCTGGATACCCGCAAACGGTCCTGGCAGCTGCTGAAGACCGAGGTGCCGCTGCTGCAGGTCTCCGCCGTCGATGACAAGGAAGGCCACGTCGTGGCGCTGTCCGCCGAGGGCAAGGTACTGGTGCTCTCGGCCGAAACCGGGGCCACCCTCGCAGTTACGGAACCACTCCTTCCGGAGACCCTCACCGATCCTGACCGGCTGCCCGGCGTGGAACTCATCGCCGATCAGCAACGGGCCTACCTCAACGCCCCGGCCGAACGGAAGCTGTACGAAATCGACTTCGCCGACGGCGGCCGCCTCGCCCGCACGTTCGACACGCCTGCCGTCCCCGCGTTCCTCGCAGTGACGGGACGGTAGCCCGATGAAACTCCGAACGCGCCGGTTCCTGGAAAGCCAGCCCCGCACGCGACGCAAGCCTCTTGCCCTGGTGCGTGCCGCCGTCGTACTCGTTGCCACGGCGATGACCGCCATCGCGGCCGCCGGCTGCTCACAGCAGCAGTCGGACCGGCCCGTCATTGTGGTGACCACGAACATCCTGGGCGACGTGGTGCACAACGTAGTTGGCGGCCAGGCCGAGGTGGTGACCCTGATGCAGCCCAACGCGGACCCGCACTCGTTCGCGATCTCCGCTCAGGAGGCGGCCATGATGCGCTCGGCCGACCTGATCGTCACCAACGGCCTGGGCCTGGAGGAAGGGCTCCAGCAGCACGTCGACAGTGCCCAGGCCGACGACGTGCCGATCTTTGTTGCCGGCGACGTCATCGAGGCCCTGGACTACAGCGAAGACAACGGAGCCGGGAACGCGAGCGGTGCGGCCGATCCCCACTTCTGGATGGACCCGCAGAAGGTGGTGGAGGTGGTTGATGGCCTGGAAGCGCGCGTGGCTGGCCTCAGCGGCGTCGACGCGGCCGCGCTCGCCGCCAGCGCAAACAACTACCGCAGTGAGCTGGCGGAACTGGACGAATACATGTCCTCGTCCTTTGCCGCCATCCCTGCGGAGCAACGGAACCTGGTCACCAATCACCACGTGTTCGGCTACCTCGCCAGCCGCTTCGACTTCCGGATCATTGGAGCGGTCATCCCCGGCGGAACGACGTTGGCCTCCCCCAGCGCCTCGGACCTAAGGGACCTGGTCAGCGCCATCGAGGAAGCCAACGTGTCCACGATCTTCGCCGAAGCGTCCCAACCTGACCGTCTGGTCCAGGCCCTGGCGGACGGGGCAAACCTGGACGTCACCGTCGTCGAACTTTTCACCGAATCACTCACAGCCCCCGGTGAGGGCGCTGAGTCGTACCTCACCATGATGCGCACCAACACGGAGCGCATCGCCACAGGCCTCTCGCCATGAGCGGCCCCAACCAGAAGGAACCCATGAAGCACGCTCCATCACTCCCACTCAGCCCCAAGCGCCCCAGCTTCCGGCGCCTGGGCTTGGCTGCCGCTGTCTCCGCCTCCGTACTGTTGATCTCAGCTTGCGGATCCGCTGCAGTTCCGGCGGCAGATACTTCCGACGCCGCCACCACCCCGGCCACCACGGGCCCCCGGGTGGCACTTACGTACGACGGCGGAATCGCCGTCCTGGACGGAGAATCGCTGAAGCTTGACGGGGACCTGCCCCTCGAAGGCTTCAACCGCCTCAACTCCGCCGGCGACGGCCGCCACGCCCTGGTCACCACCACCGCGGGCTTCCAGGTCCTGGATATGGCCACACCGAAGCTGACCGACCTCATTTTCAAGGCAGAGAAGGCCGGCCACGTTGTGCGGCACGGCGGCAAGACCGTCCTTTACGCGGACGGCACCAGCGACACCACGATCTTCGAGACCGACGACCTCCTGAACTCCGGCACCAGCCTGCCTAAGACCGAAGTCATCCCCGGCGACGAAGCCCATCACGGCGTCTCGATCGTGCTGGAGGACAACACCCTGCTGACCACAGTGGGCAACTCCCAAAGCCGTTCCGGAATCCGCGTCCTGGATGCCGACCGCAAGGAAATCGCCCGGAACGACGAATGCCCGTCCATCCACGGAGAAGGCACTGCGGCCAACGAGGTAGTGCTGTTTGGCTGCAGCAACGGCGTTCTGGTCTACGACGCCGGCACCATCACCAAGATCACCGCACCGGACGAGTACGGCCGGATGGGCAACGCCTACGTTACCGAGGACAGCACCCTGGCCGTGGGCGACTACAACTCCGATCCTGATTCGGAAGGCTCGCTCCTCCACGAACTGGCCCTCATCGACACCACAACCAAAACCATGAAGGTCATCGAACTGCCGAACGGGATCGAATACACGTGGCGGGATGTTGCCCGCGGACCCGCCGGTGAGATCCTGCTGCTGGGCACCGACGGCTCGCTGCATACCCTCGACGCGGCAACCGGTAACATCACCGCCTCCGTGCCCGTCATCGGCGCCTGGGAAGGACCGGCCAAGTGGCAGGACCCGCACCCGGCCCTGTCAGTCCTTGACGGTACCGCCTACATCACGGAGCCGGCCAAGAAGTTGCTCCATGCTGTTGATCTCGCCTCCGGCAAGGTCACCACATCCGAAGAGCTGCCCGGCATCCCCAACGAGATCACCGTCGTCAACGGCTGACCTGGGCCCGCCCTGGATGCGGACCTTCGGCGGCAAAATGGCTCGTTTTGCGCTGCCTGCCCCGTTCTGCGTATTCTTGGTGGGCTAGGAACAGCAATTGGAGACGTGCCAGAGCGGCCGAATGGGCTTCACTGCTAATGAAGTGTGGGGCAAAACTCCACCGGGGGTTCAAATCCCCCCGTCTCCGCCAACGAACACCCCCGGTCCCTGGACCGGGGGTGTTCTGGTTTGCAGGGCTGTTTTCCTGTATCGGGAGCAGAACGGCCCGAATCCGCGAAAGCGGGGTAGCAGTCACTCTCTTTTGCAGGTCACAGACGCCCGTGGGAGCCGCCGCCGGTGGCAGGATGGTTCAATGGCCAGCACGCAAAGCAACCCAGGCAGTCCGGGCAGTCCGCGCATGGACGATCCGCACGTGTGGAGTCCGCGGCTGGCCCTCCTGGTGGCGGCCACCTTTTTCATGGAGTTCCTCGACGGCACCATCCTGGTCACCGCCATTCCCAGTATCGCGTCCGACTTCAACATTCCGGCCGCCGACGTCAACATCACCATGACCGGCTACCTGATGACCGTCGCCATGGGTATCCCGTTCAGCGGTTGGCTGGCCGAGCGGCTGGGCGCCAGGAGGGTTTTCTGCCTGGCCATTGCGCTGTTCACGGTGGCTTCCCTGTTGTGCGCCGTCAGCGCCGACCTCACCATGCTGACGTTGAGCCGGATCCTGCAGGGACTGGGCGGGGCGATGATGGTGCCTGTAGGGACGCTGGTGGTCCTGCGGGGAACACCCAAGGCAGACCTGCTGCGCGCCACCGCCTTCCTGGTCTGGCCCGGGCTGCTGGCGCCCGTTCTGGCCCCGCTGGTGGGCGGCGCCCTCACCACCTACCTGTCCTGGCACTGGATCTTCCTCATCAACCTCCCGCTGGGTGTGGCCGCGTTCTTCGCCGCGCTCCGCATGGTTCCCGGGACACCGGGAGATTCACGACGGCGGCTGGACTGGTTGGGGCTGGTGCTAACCACTGCAGGGGTGGGATCCCTCGTGGCGGGCATGGAGCTGGCGGCCTCACACCCGGAGGGCCCCTGGCCGTCCCTCGCAGTGGCGTCCGGGGTCCTCTGCCTCACGCTTGCCGTCTTGTGGATGCGACGCTGCAGCCACCCGTTGTTTAATCTGGGCGTGTTCCGTGCCCGGGCATTCCGGGCGATGGCCACCGGCGGCTTCATCTACCGGCTGACCATCAGCTCCATCCCGTTCCTGCTGCCACTGCTGTTCCAGGCGGGCTTCGGTTGGACCCCTCTGCATGCGGGCTGGCTGGTGGCCGCGGTGTTCGTTGGCAACATCGGCATCAAACCGGCCACCACGCCCATTATCCGGAGGTTTGGCTTCAAACCGGTGCTGGTATTCGCGTCATTGGCCTCGGCCGCAACATTCGTGATGTGCGGCTTCATCCGGGCGGACACTCCCGAACCACTGATCATCGCCCTGCTGGTGGCCAGCGGCGCCTTCCGTTCCATTGGCTTCTCCGCCTACATGTCTTTCCAGTATGCGGACATCTCGCCCGCGCAACTGACCTCCGCCAACGTTGTGTCCGCCACGCTGGCCCAGCTCGCAGCCGGCGCGGGCATCGCCGTCGGCGCCCTGCTCATCCGGCTGTTCAGCCCGGACGGTCCGGCCGGCCCGCTGGCCGACGCTCTCAGTGGCAGCATTACAGGCGGGCTTGACGGCAGTTATCCGGCCAGCGCCTTCCGCGGAGCCTTCTTTGTCATGGCGGCCCTGATGCTGTTCAGCACCATAGACAGCCTGACCCTGCAGCGCCAGGCCGGCGCGGAGATCAGCCGAGGAGCAGGCAGCCGAAAGACCTCTCCCGCCAACAAGGTTTGAGGCAACCAGGCCTGCTACCCCGCCTGCGCCAGCACCAACGGCAGCACCGCTCCGGCGCCGGCCTGTCTGAGGGCCCGGCCGGCGACCGTGATGGACCAGCGGCTGTCCACGAGGTCGTCGATTAGCAGGACCGTTGAGCCCTGCACAGAGGCCAGGCCCGCTGCGAGTTCCTCCCCTACCACCAGCCTGTCCCAAACCCCGGCCAGGCGGTAAGCGCTGTTGCCTCCCCGGCTTCCGGTAGGTCCACCATGGGCCGGCTCCAGCTGGCCTGCGTAGGGAATCCGGCCGATTTCGGAGATGCCCCGGGCCAGTGATTCCACCAGTTGCGGCATACTCCGGGACGGCATGCTGACTATGGCTGCTGGCCTGCCGGCTCCGCTCCAGCCAGGTTTCCGTGAATCTCCCCCGCCCCACTCGCGCAGTACCTGGACGCAGGCCTGCAGCATGGCAGGATCCAGAGGACGGTCCAGAGCTCCGGCAGCAAACAGTTCACGCAAGGCTCCGCCCCATCCCAGGTCCGTCAGCCTGGCCAGGTACCGGCCCTCGGCCAGTTGTTCTTCCGGCTTGATCTTGCCCTTGACCGGGACGCCCAGCCGGTCCATGCCGCTGGGCCACTGCAGGCGGGGCTCCAGCGCTCCGCCGGCCTGGCGGAGCTTCTCTCCGGCGGCCTCGGTGGCCTGCGCAGCGATGTCTGTGGAGAACCAGGTCCCGGCACAGTTGTCGCATTTGCCGCAGGGGTGCGCTGTTTCGTCATCGAGGACCGAGGTGATGTACTCCATCCGGCATCCGGCGGTGTCCTGGTAAATCACCATGGAGTCCTGTTCGTCCACCCGGGCCTCCGCAATCCGGCGGTAGCGCTCGGCGTCGTAAACCCACGGCTGCCCGGTGGACCGCCACCCACCGCCTACCCGCTCCACTGCGCCGTCCACGGACAGCACTTTCAGCAGCAGCTCCAGCGGGGTGCGGCGCAGGTCCACCCTGGCTTCCAGCGCCACTGTTGAGACGGCCGCACCGGCCTCGGCGAGGGCGCCCAGGACGGCGTTGGCTTTGTCCTCGGAAGGCATCGAGGCGGTGGCGAAGTACTGCCAGATATCGCGGTCTTCGGAGCCCGGCAGCAGCAGGACATCGGCGTTGGCGGCCCCACGTCCGGCGCGGCCCACCTGCTGATAGTAGGCAACCGGCGACGAAGGCGCGCCAAGGTGCACTACAAAACCGAGGTCCGGCTTATCGAAGCCCATGCCCAATGCGGACGTGGCTACCAGCGCCTTGACCTGGTTGTCCTTGAGCAGCTGCTCAGCGCGTTCCCGGTCCGCCGGATCCGTGCGGCCCGTGTAGGACAGCACCTTGTGGCCCGCGTCCGCCAGGAGCCTGGCGGTATCTTCCGCCGCCGAAACAGTCAGGGTATAGATGATGCCGCTGCCTGGAAGATCGCCCAGATGGGTCAGGAGCCAGCCAAGGCGCTGCCGCGAGTCCGGCAGGCTCAGTACCCCCAGGCGCAGCGAATCCCGGCCCAGCGCGCCACGGATGGTCAGCACGTCCTTCCCGAGCTGCTCTTCGATGTCATGGACTACCCGCGAATTGGCCGTTGCTGTAGTGGCCAGCACCGGGACAGTCTCCGGAAGGCCGGCGATGAGGTCCGAGATGCGGCGGTAGTCCGGCCGGAAATCATGGCCCCAGTCCGAAATGCAATGGGCCTCGTCAATCACCAGCAGGCCGGTGCGCCGGATCAGCTCCGGCAACTGGTTCTCGCGAAAGGATGGATTGGTAAGCCGCTCCGGCGAGACCAGCAACACGTCCACCTGGTCCTCGGCCAGCTGCTGGCGCACCGAGTCCCACTCCAGCTGGTTGGCGGAGTTGATGGCCACGGCACGCACACCGGCGCGGGCAGCAGCTGCAACCTGGTCCCGCATCAGCGCAAGCAAAGGCGACACAATCAGCGTGGGACCGGCTCCGCGGCGCCGCAAAAGCAGCGAGGCGACGAAATAAACAGCCGACTTTCCCCAGCCGGTGCGCTGCACCACCAACGCCCGCCGGCCGCCGTCGACCAGTGCCTCAATGGCCTCATACTGGCCGTCATGGAAGTCCGCGGACGGGTTCCCCACGAGCTCGCGGAGCACTGCCAGCGCCTGGCCCCTGGTTCCACTGCCATCTTCCACACTTACGGCAGAGGTGCCGGCGGACTGGTTGGTGGCGGGATCCTGCGAGAAAGTGTTCTGGTTATCGGCCATTGATTCAGTATCCCAGCCACCGCTGACACCCACACCCCGGGGCGGCGTTATGTGGATAAAGCCATATGGATAAAAGGCGCATCCGTGCCACCGTAAGATAGGAGCCGTGACTAGCGACCAGACCAAGACCTTTGATCTTTCGGCCTCCTTCAAGGCCTACGACGTTCGTGGAATCGTGGGCGATTCCATCACCGCGGAAATCGTCGAAGCAGTTGGCGCTGCCTTTGTTGACGTCCTGCAGCTTGAAGGGCAGACCGTCCTGGTAGGCGGCGACATGCGCCCGTCCTCCCCGGAGTTCAGCAAGGCCTTCGCCAACGGTGCGGCCACCCGCGGAGCCAATGTGCAGCTGTTGGGCCTGATCTCCACGGATGAGCTCTACTTCGCCTGCGGCTCGCTCAACGCAGCCGGAGCCACGTTCACGGCCAGCCACAACCCCGCAGCCTATAACGGCATCAAGATGTCCAAGGCCGGCGCCCAGCCCATCTCCTCCGAGTCCGGCCTCAATGAAATCCAGGCTCTCGCCGAGGAATACCTGAACAGCGGCACCATCCCGGAAGCTGCAACCCGCGGCCTGATCGGCGTCCAGGACGTCCTGAAGGACTACGCCGAATACCTCCGCACGCTGGTTGACCTCTCCGGGTCCCGCCCGCTGAAGATCGTTGTCGACGCCGGCAACGGCATGGCGGGCCTCACCACGCCCGCAGTCTTGGGCGACACCTTGCTGCCCAAGCTGCCGTTCCAGATAATCCCGCTCTACTTTGAGCTGGACGGATCCTTCCCCAACCACCCGGCGAACCCGCTGGAGCCGGAGAACCTCCGCGACCTGCAGGCCGCAGTCATCGAACACGGTGCGGACATCGGACTGGCTTTCGACGGCGACGCCGACCGCTGCTTTGTGATCGACGAGAACGGAAACCCTGTGTCGCCGTCGGCCATTACCGGCATGGTGGCCCGCCGGGAAATCGCCCGCGCCAAGGCACTGGGCGAGGAAACCCCCACCATCATCCACAATCTGCTGACCTCCCGTGCGGTGTCGGAACTGGTCGAGCACGACGGCGGCAGGGCAGTCCGCACGCGGGTAGGCCACTCCTTCATCAAGGCAGTCATGGCCGAGGAAGGTGCCGTGTTCGGCGGCGAGCATTCGGCACACTTCTACTTCCGCGACTTTTGGAACGCGGACACCGGCATGCTTGCGGCGATGCACGTTCTGGCAGCGCTGGGCGAGCAGGACGGCCCACTGTCCGACCTTGGCCGCGAATACGAGCCCTATGTCTCCTCCGGCGAACTGAACTCGGAAGTCGAGGACAAGGCCGCGGCCATCGAGCGTGTCCGCCAGGATTTCGCCTCCGAAGACCTCACCATCGACACCATGGATGGCAGCACCTTCACGGCCAACGACGGCAGCTACTGGTTCAACCTGCGCCCGTCCAACACCGAGCCGTTCCTTCGGTTGAACGCCGAGGCTGTAGACCTCGACACGATGGAACGCATCCGCGACCGCGTCCTGTCGCTGGTACGCGGGCAGTAGCCGTGAGCGAGGAACCCCGGCCCTGGCGGGAAACAGTGTCCGAAAGTACCGCCCGGGATCTGGAAACCCTGCTTGGCACCGGAATCGGCGCCGCCCAGGAACAACTGGAAGGGCAGGGCGGGTTCCTGCCCTTCGCCCTGGTGATGGATCACGACGGCGAGGTGCGGCTGCTTGCCGTGACGCCGGCAGATGCCGCGGCTGCTACAGCAGACGCCGAATTCGACGCCGATGGCATGATCGGGGACCTCACGGCCCTGCTGCAGCAGAAACGGACGGAGTTCCGCGCCGCCGCGATCGTCAGTGATATCACGCTGGTGGAGGAAAATTCCGATGCCATCCATGTGGCTGCCGAGCACCAGGACGGCTCGCTGTTTGCCGCTGTCCTGCCGTACGCTGCCGATCCGGCCACCAGCGCGTGGACCTTTGACGAGCTCGCTGCAGACTCCAGCGACGCCACCATCTGGGTGGACTAGACCGCAGCCCGCTGGTGGCCGGGTTAGACCGGCACCAACCCGGGATGCACAGTCCCGGCAGCCCATTGACGGACCATGGCGGTGAACAGGGCTTCATTCTCTACATTCCAGACGTGGTGCATCCCTGGCGCCAGCCGGAACTCCCCCAGCGGAAGCCTGGCGGCCAAAAGCGCGAGGGAGCCGACCGCCAGGGCGGGCTCCTTTTCACCGGCAACGGCCAGAACCCGGCTCCCGAACCGCTCCAGCCCCACGGGCATGTGCCCGGCGTAGACCTGCTGCAGCATCCGCTCCACGTTCTCGCGCCGCAACGTCAAGCCGTGCTGCACGTAGGGTTCGACGGAATCGGCCGGCAGCCCGAAGGCCTTGGCCTGTGCCCGCCAGAACCAGGCTTTGTCCCAGAACACGAACTGCAGCGCAGCAAGGGAGCGTGACAGCCTGCCCACCCGGGTAACTACCGCGCCGCTGACCAGCACAGAAGAAGCGAGCTCAGGGTGCCGGGCCGCGAGGTGGAGACCAACCACCGCCCCCAGCGAGAGTCCCACCACGTGGATGGGCCCTGGGCCGGCATGCCGGGCAATGAACACCGCCAAGGCGTCGGCAGTGTCCTCCAGCGAAACCCATTCCTCTCCGGCCTTGGCGCCGAAACCGGGGAGATGGGGAGTCAGGACCTGAAAATCGGGAAGCGCCCGGACCTGGGGATCCCACATCCAGTTCGCCACATTGCCGCCATGCAGGAACACAACGGTGGCAGCGCCAGTGGCCCTGCTGTCGGTGCCGCCGCCTTCCGAACGGGGATGGACTTCCGGATATGAACCAGGATCATGCCTCATGCCAGCTCCCCTTCCAGCTCCTGCAACCACTCGAGCTCGGCCTGTACATGGCGGATGCCATTGCGCAGGGTGGCCAGCTGGAAGTAGCGGGGATCGCCTGCCGCAGCAGGGGCTTGGGCTGCCAACTGCTGCTGCAGTTCTGCCAGTAAGCGCACCGCCGCGGCTTTCCGCGCTTCGAGCAACCGCAGGGCGTCCTCCGTTTCGAGATGGGCGGCAAAAAATACCCGGCCCAGAAAAGCGTTGCGCTCCGTGTCCGGTGGCGGCTCTGAGGCCAGCCACTCCTGGAGCGCTGCCCGACCAGCATCCGTGATGTGGTGCACCTGGCGGGACGGGTATCCCTGCTGCGCTACCGTCTGCACTTGGGACAGCCCTTCGCTGACCAGCGCGGTCAGCGTCCGGTAAATCTGCGCCTTGTCGGCATTCCAGAAGTGGCTGATCGTGGCATCGAAATGCTTCTTCAGTTCATAGCCTGTCATGGGCGCCAGACTCAGCAGCCCGAGGATCAATCGCGAAAGGGTCATAGGCTCATAGTGACACTTCGCCTAGTGGACTTGTCAACTAGATGACAAAATGCAGCCGACGACGGCGGGACCACCCCCCTCTTGGAAGGGGGTGGGGGCGGCGGTGGGGTTTTTTTTTTTTCCTGTTGGCTTCAGGCAATTGGGGTTTTCGCCC
>NZ_JBWZCL010000007.1:0-85745 GCF_059383595.1 Pseudarthrobacter sp. MDT1-40-2
AAGCAGGTCCCCACCAAGCAGGTCCCCACCAAGCAGGTCCCCACCAAGCAGGTCCCCACCAAGCAGGTCCCCACCAAGCAGGTCCCCACCAAGCAGGTCCCCACCAAGCAGATCCCCACCAAGCAGGCTACCGTTACCGCCTGCGGTACCACCGGTGCCCGTGCCGGTCGTTCCGGCAGCGGAACCCGTCGTCGAGGACTTGGAGTCCTTGGTGGTGGAGTCACCGATGACGCTGATCGCGTTACCGCTGACGTTCACCGGTGCAGCAACATCGACGGTAGCGAGGACATCGCCCAGCAGACCATCATTTGAACCGCCAGCGGAGCCGCCGGTCGTGCCGGCAGCGGTACCCGTGGTCGAGGACTTGGAGTCCTTGGTGGTGGAGTCACCGATGACGGTGATCGCGTTACCGCTGACGTTCACCGGCGCAGCGACGTTCACAGTGCCAAGAACGTCACCGACCAGGCCGTCGTTCGAACCGCCAGCGGAGCCGCCGGAGGTGCCGGCAGCGGAACCCGTCGTCGAGGACTTCGAGTCCTTGGTGGTGGAGTCACCGATGACGCTGATCGCGTTACCGCTGACGTTCACCGGCGCAGCGACGTTCACAGTGCCAAGAACGTCACCGACCAGGCCGTCGTTCGAACCGCCAGCGGAGCCGCCGGTCGTGCCGGCAGCAGAACCCGTCGTCGAGGACTTGGAGTCCTTGGACGTGGAGTCACCGATGACGCTGATGGCGTTACCACTGACGTTCACCGGCGCAGCAACATCGACGGTAGCGAGGACATCGCCCAGCAGACCCTCGTTCGAACCGCCAGCGGAGCCGCCGGTCGTGCCCGCAGCAGAACCCGTCGTCGAGGACTTCGAGTCCTTGGAAGTGGAGTCACCAATGACGGTGATCGCGTTACCACTGACGTTCACCGGCGCAGCAACATCGACAGTGGTGAGGACATCGCCCAGCAGACCCTCGCCGCCAAGGATGGTTCCGTTAGTAGTGGGACCTGATCCCGCGGTGGTGCTGGAGGCGGTTCCCGTGGCCGTGGCTTCGGTTCCGGTGGTGGTGGAGTCACCAATGACGGTGATCGCGTTACCACTGGCGTTCACGGGAAGCGCCGCGTTCACGACACCCGTTACCCCTCCGATGAGATCTGTGGTGCCGGGTTCGTCGGCGGATGCCGCCCCGGCGCCGAGAACGAGAATGCCCCCGGCCAGGAGGAATACTTGGATTCCTCGTTGTATGCAGGTTTGCATGGTTGTTTCTCCTGAGATCAAGATTGATGCAGCGCACGATGGCTGCTGCGATGGGCCGTCTGCCGCCCACGTATCAGGCGGCGAACGGCGCGCTAATCAGGAGTTGAACCGGGATCGTAAGAAGGGCCCTGCGGCAAATCCACGCGCGGGCTGGACTCCGGCGAAACCGCCGAAGGAAGAACGAAAGCAAAAAGAGACGGTGCATCAGCAGCGGCGCCGGTAGAACCCGACGAGCCTGCCGTCCCGGCACCGGCACCGGCACCGGCAGAAACACCAGGCGAAACCACTGGATCAGTCACCGGCACGGAACCTGGGTCGACCAGTTGGGCAGCGCCCTGCATCAGGGACCGGGCACCATCCACCACAAGACTAAAACCGCCACCGCTCAGGGCATCGACGCCCCTGGCGTTCGCCCCCCGCGGGTCACCCGGAGGCAAAGAAAGGACGGAGTTCTCCACTCCTGCGACGGGGTCACCATTGACCCCGGAAGAGCCGGACGTCTCAATACCGGCCGTAACTGCCGCTGCGTTCCCGGGCAGAAGTGGCTCCACCAGATCCGACGAATCAGGCAGAAGACCTCCCGGTTCGACAGGCTTCACAACTCCAACAACCGGGTCAAGAACCCCCACAACCGGGTCAAGAACGCCTACAACGGGGTCAAGAACTCCCGCAACCGGGGTCAGAACTCCCGCAACGGGGTCAAGAACTCCCACAACCGGGGTAACCACCTGCCCCACAGGGGCCAGTACCGGAGCTACCGCCGAATCCACGGCCTGCAGTAACGGTTGGGTAATGCCGGCAGTCGTTCCCGACGGAACAATCCCACCAACAATCGGTACCTGGGACAGTGTGGAATCAAGCACACCAGTCAAAGGCGCGACAACGCCGGAAACACTCACTCCGTTCGTAAGCCCCGGCACACTGCTGACCAGACCGGAAGATCCAGAAGACGAGGACGGCGATACCGGGATAACGGCGCTCACCACGGGCTCCACGGGAGCAACAACACCCTGGACGACAGACTGCACAGGGGCCGTGACCGACTCGATCGCCGGCGTAAGGGACCCCAACAAAGAGTGCGGCGCGCTGTCATCGGCTGCCGCTGCACCTGCAGACAACACCAACAATCCCAACGCACCACACCCACTGATCAGTGACACCCGAAGAGCGGCAGCAGCAGAGCGAAGAAGACCCCTGCCCATCTGTCACCACCCCCCGAGGACACACACTAAGACCAATTCAAACTAAGCAAAGCATGCTTCCTGAAAGTTGTAAACACCCATTGTCAAAGCGGCAATGAACCCTCACAACTTCTGGCCACGGCAACGGAAACCGCCTCGGACCAAGGGCATAGTTTGAAGAGAACAGAGCGCTGCAAACATTAGGGAGCGATGCTCTTGACTTAATAGCTGCCAGCCTGCCAGCCAACATCACTGCACTCGTGAGCACTGCTCTCTCGGAGAGGCCCAGCACCGAACCCACAACACAAAACAACCAGAAGGCATGCCATGACCGCCACGTATTCAGTAGCCGGAGCCGGCCCCGTCAGCTGGACCATCACCCAACACCTCGCCGAACAGGGCATGAACGTCCGCATCGCCACCCGCCCCGGTACGGGCCCGGACCACCCGCTCGTGGAGCGCGTCCGGGCCGATGTTCGGGACGCCAGCGCCCTCCGCACCTTGATGCAGGGCGCCAAGGCCGTCTTCCACTGCATTCTCGCCGCTACAACACCCGAGGCTGGGAGGCCGACCTCCCCCGGGCGGAACAGAAGGTGCTGGCCGCCGCCAAGGAGTCGGGCGCCGTCGTAATTTTCCCGGAGAGCCTCTACTCCTACAGTGAGCCGGACCGCGTCATGAAGGAGGTTTTACAGCGCGAGGCCACCGGGGGCTAGCGCGGCGTGCGGACCAAGCTACTGGCGGCCCGGGCACCAACCCGCACGGACACTGTGAGTGCTGTGGCCGGTGACTTTTTTGGGGCCCGCGTCCGAACAACCCACGCCCCTTCCCGAAGCCGCAACGGCCACGGTGGCGTGGTGGCGGAGGACGGCAACCGTCTGACGGTCACGAGGATCTGGCGAGCTTTCCCGGCCACCACATCTTCGGTCCGATGTCGTATGCCAGGGCGGGTACCAGCAGTGAACGAACCAGCACCGTGTCCAGCAGCACCCCGAAAGCCACGATGAAAGCCAGCTGCACCAGAAACATGATGGGGATGACGCCTAGGGCGGCAAAAGTGGCGGCCAGCACCACACCGGCGGATGTGATCACCCCGCCGGTCACGCCAAGCCCGTAGAGGATGCCCGGCCGGGTGCCGTGCTTTTGGGATTCCTCCCGGACCCGGCTCATCAGGAAAATGTTGTAGTCCACGCCCAACGCCACCAGGAACACAAAGCCAAAGAGCGGGACCGTGGCGTCCGCGCCAGGAAAGCCAAAGATGTTGTTGAACACCAAGGCGGAGACGCCCATCGCAGCGCCATAGGACAACACCACGGAAAGCACCAGCAGGACGGGGGCCAGCACTGACCGCAGGAGCAACATGAGGATGAAAAGAATCACCACGAGGACAACAGGAATGATGATCACCAGGTCCCGCTGCGCCGTGATGTTTGTGTCCAGCGCGGTGGCAGTCACTCCGCCCACCAGGGCGCTCGGGTCCACCACCTTCACCTCGCCGCGCAACGTCTTCACCGCCTCCTCAGCCTCGGCCGAGTCCGCCGCGTAGTCCAGGGTGGCGTTAATCAGCACCTTCCCCTCCCGGACATCGGCATTTGCGGGACCACCGGGTGCGCCGGTGATGGGTACTGAACCAGGCGCCAGCAGGTAGGCGTCCCCCACGCCGTCGGCGGCCTTCACCGCCTCCAACCCCTGTTCGGCTTTCGCTTCATCCACAACCACGACGGCGGGGCTGCCGCTGCCGGCGTCGAAATGCCGCGCCAGCGCGTCCTGGCCGTCCACGGCGTTGGAGGCGGTGAGGATAACGTCGGTCTGCGGCACCCCGTTGGCCTTCAGCTGCAGTACTCCCGCCGAAGCCACCACGAGCAGGAGAACCGAGGCAACCCACACGGCACGCGGGCGGCGGGAGACCAGGGAGCCGGTGGCCCGCCAGATGCCTTTTTGCCCTTCCAGCCCGGTAACCAGTTCCGGTTCGCGCTCGCGTGCCGGAACCAGTTTGGGGATGAACGGCCAGAAGGCTGCCCGGCCCAGGATGGCCATGAAAGCGGGCAGCAGGGTGAGGGCGGCGAAGAGCGAGCAGACAATGCCTGCCGCCGCCACCGGCCCCAGCGCCTTGTTCGAGTTCAGGTCGGAAAACAGCAGGCACAGGAGGGCGATGATCACGGTGGCGCCCGAGGCCAGGATGGGTTCGAAGGACGCTTTCCAAGCGGACAGCACGGCCCAGGTCCGGTTGGTGGTGTGCGTCAGGGCTTCGCGGAAGCGCGCAACGTAAAGCAGTGCGTAATCGGTGGCTGCACCAATCACCAGAATGGACAGGATGCCCTGGCTTTGGCCGCTGAGTTGGATCCACTCCAGTTTGGCCATGCCGAAAACAAGGAGGATAGCGGCGCAGAGCGCGAAGATCGAGGTCAGCAGCACCGCCAGAGGCAGCAGGATCGATCGGTACACAATCAGGAGGATCACAAAAACCGCGCCGAGCGCCACGAGCAGCAATATGCCGTCGATTCCGGCGAAGGCACTGACGAGGTCTGCAGTCAGGCCAGCCGGACCGGTCACAAAAGTCGCCATGCCGTCCGGGGCAACTCCGGAAACCAGGTCCCTCAACTCCTCAACCGATTCCTTCAATTCACCGGATTCGGCAATTGGGGCTATGAACTGCACCGCCGCCCCATCCTCCGAAGGAAGGGGGCCAATCACCGGGCCGCCCAGCTGCAGCCCTTCAATACCCTGCTTCAGCGCGGCAACTTCGCCCAGCTGCGCCGGAGTGAAAGCCGAGGTGTTCTCAATGATCACCACCGCCGGGATTTCCTCGGAATCGCGGAACTTTGCCTGCCATTCCTGGGCAACCGTGGCCTCGGCGCCGGCCGGAAGGAAGGACGCCTGGTCATTGGAGGAAACCTCGTCCAGCCTGCCGAAGGTGGGCCCGCCGACGCCGGCAACTGCCAGCCACGTCAGCACCAACAGGACCGGGATGAGCCAGCGCAGCCAGAAGGGAACGGGGGCGCTGTGGCGTGGAGTGGAAGTCATGGTTCCTTCAGGCTAGACGCGTGGCGGGTACAATTGATTCCATCATAAACTATCTCGATCATCGAGATAACGGCCACCGCCCGCGATCCCCCTTCTAACTGGGTAGCATTAGTTGCCGCCATGAGCGCCCCCAAAGGGCAGGCAGTGCTACATAGTTGGGCGAAGAATGCAGGAACCAGGGAACAAGGAGGCGGAGCATGGCAGGCGAAGAGCTCCGGCACCCGGAGAACCCCGCGCCCCAAACACTGGTCCGGCTCCTCCAGGACTTCTCGCTCGAGGCGAACCGCTACGTGGACGCCGCCGGCGGACGCCATGACATGCACCGCACGGACCTTACCGCGCTCGCCGTCATCATCAGGTACACGGCCAAGGGGCAGGTGGTGACCCCGGGTGTGCTGCGCAAGGAACTCCACCTCAGCTCCCCGGCCACCACTGCCCTGATCGACAGGCTGGACAATTCAGGCCACGTGATCCGTGAACGGCTGGGTACAGACCGTCGTCAGGTGCAGTTGCGGATGACGGCCAAGGCGCACCAGGATGGAAGGGCCCTGTTTCTCCCGCTGGCCCGCCATATGGGTGCAGCAATGGCCGGATTTTCCGCCGAGGAACTTGAGGTTGCCGCCCGCTTTATGGAGGCGATGATCGCCGCCACGGTGGATGCCGGAGAAGAAGCCACAGCCTCCGAACCATCCTGAGATCAATGCCCGAAAGGCACCGGCGGACGGATCAGCGGCCGCAAAGCGGGGGGTGTAGCGTTTATCCATGAGCGAGCAGCAGCCGCAGGAAGACGTCTATACGCACGGACACCATGAATCGGTGGTTCGCGCACATGCGTCCCGGACGGCAGAGAATTCGGCGGCATTCGTCATTCCGCACCTCACCCCGGGCACTGACGTGCTCGACGTCGGCTGCGGGCCCGGGAGCATCACCTGCGACTTTGCGCTGCTGGTCGCCCCGGGTACGGCCACCGGGCTGGACCGTTCACCGGACATCATTGCGCAGGCCGCCGCGCTGGCTGCTGAGCGCGGCGTGGGCAACGTGGAGTTCGTGGCAGGCAATGTGTACGATCTGGACTTTCCCGATGACACCTTCGACCTCGTCCACGCCCACCAGGTGCTCCAGCACCTCACCGACCCCATCGAGGCGCTGCGGGAGATGCGGCGGGTGGCCAAGCCCGGCGGAATCGTTGCGGTCCGCGAGGCCGATTTCCACGGCATGAGCTGGTACCCGGAGACTACCGAACTGGATGAATGGATGGACCTCTACCAGCGGATCGCCAGGCGCAATGGGGCGGAGCCGGACGCTGGACGCCGGCTGGTCTCCTGGGCGCAGTCAGCAGGCTTCTCGGATGTTGCTCCCACCAGCAGCAACTGGCTCTACGCCACAAGCCAGCAGCGCCGGTGGCAGGCGCGGGTCTGGAGCGAGCGCGTGCTGCACTCCGCGTTCGCCGAACAGGCACTGGAGTACGGCTTCGCTCAGGAAGCCGACCTGAGCCGGCTGGCCGCGGGCTGGCACCGCTGGGGATCCACTGACGACGGCTGGTTCCTGATCCCCAACGGCGAGGTTGTCGCACGGGCGTAGGCGGTTCGGTGGTTAGCCGTGTTGCTGGACGCGGCTGATCCAATCAAAGCTCTCCGCCGTCGGTCCTTGCGGGCGGTACTCGCAACCGATCAAACCGTCATAGCCGGACGTTGCGATTGCCGAGAAGAAGGCCGCAAAGTCGATATCGCCGGTGCCCGGCTGCCCCCTTCCGGGGCTGTCGGCAATCTGGATGTGTCCGATGCGCTGTGAGTATCGGCCGACGTCGGCAACGACGTCGAGACCGTTGTTATGGAGATGATAAGCATCGAACAAAAGTTTTATCGATGCTTCTTCTGCCTGGTCAATGACTGCTAGCGCATCGCCGATCGTGACGAGTGGGTAATCGCCGTTCTCACCGCGGGTGAGCGGTTCGAGCACTACGACTCCACCCGTCCATTCCAGCGCTGTGGCGGCAAGGTTCAAGTTGGAAATTGCCGCATCGTCCTGGGAATGCGGATCGGCCCCCGCAAGACGTTGGCCGTACAGGGCATTGAAGACGCGACACCCGCTTCGCTCCGCAATTTCAACCACGGCGGAGAGATTGGCAGCAAAGACTTCCGCCTGATCCGGGTGGGAAAGGATGCCACGATCTCCGGCAGGCATATCGCCCGCGAAAAAGTTCAGCCCGCTCAGTGATACCCCTGCCTGGTCGAGCATAGTGGTGAAGTCCGCGATTTCCTGTCCTGATGGGTCGGGAGATTTGAAGGGCCACCAACACTCCACTGCTGAAAACCCTGCTGCCCGGGCGGCCTCCGGTCGCTCCCGGAACGGGACCTCGGAGAACAGGATGGAGATGTTTGCCGAAAACATGCAAACTCCCTTCGAATTTGGTTCGGGGAAAGGGTTGACTAAACCTTTGGTATATCGAAATACTAGTGGACATCCGCGGATTCACAAGGCTGAGTTCTCGTTTGATATATCGATTTACAACCCAATCAAAGGAGATTGCCAGGATGTCCGCTATCGGATTTGTCGGCCTCGGTGTCATGGGACGGCCCATGGCGGCGAACCTCATCGCAGCAGGCCACTCAGTCCAGGGATTCAGCCGCAGCCAGTCCAGCCGGGACGCGGCGTCGGCCCTCGGGATTCCAGTTGTTGACTCGCTAAAGGCGGCAGTGGAATCTGCTGACCTCGTCATCACCATGCTTCCAGATTCCCCTGACGTTGAAGCGGTGGCACTGGGCGAGGACGGCATCCTCGCCTTGATACCGGCAGGTGCAGGCTACATCGACATGAGTACGATCACGCCGGAGACTGCACGCGCCTTAGCGTCCAGGTTCAGCGATCGAGGCCATAGCGCTCTTGACGCTCCGGTTTCCGGCGGGGAAGCGGGCGCTCGTGAGGCGGCGCTCTCCATCATGGTCGGCGGTGAGGCCTCCGCTGTTGAGAGTTGGCAGGACGTCCTGGCTGCCATGGGCAGTACCGTGGTGCACGTCGGAGCGTCGGGAGCCGGCCAGGTGGTGAAAGCTGCCAACCAGCTCATGGTTGCAGGCCACTTGCAGATGCTTGCAGAGGCAATCGTGTTCCTCGAAGCCCAGAAGGCCGACGTCGCCCTCGCTCTGTCAGTCATCGCGAAAGGACTTGGTGGAAGCACCGTCATCGACCGCAAGGCAGCTGGCGTACTGGAAGGCAACTTCACGCCGGGCTTCCGGACGGAGCTACATCATAAGGACCTGGGAATCGTCCAGAACGCAGCCCGAAAATCCGGGGTCTCCCTGCCGGTGACGGCGCTTGTCGCGCAACTCGTGCAATGCCTCGTCACACGCGGCGATGGTCCGCTTGATCACTCGTCCCTTGTGACATTCGCGCGTGAAATCAATAAAGGGGCCGCAGCATGACTACCAAGATGCCGCTCTCACCTGCTGCCGAAATGATCCGGATGGGATGGTGGAATAAGCCCTTCCAGATGTTCCAGACAAACTTGAGAGAAATAGATGCAGATCTGGACGTCGAGGATGCCCTGGATGCAATCCAGGAACATGGCGCAGGAGTCTGGCTGCTGAATGTCGGCGGGATTCTTTCGCACTTTCCGACCGATCTGCCATATCAAACCCGGAACCCCGTCCTGGACTCGAGGGAAAGTGGGGACTTGGTTGGAGACGCCATCGTCGAAGCCCATAAACGTGGCGTGAAGCTCCTCGCCCGAATGGACTTTTCCAAAGTGCACGCCCGCATTGCGCAGGCACACCCGGAGTGGTGTTTTGTCTCCAGGAGCGGGGAGTTGCAAGTTTTCGAAGGACTCGTGAGTGTCTGCCCCAGCGGCCAGTACTACCAGGAACGGACTCTGGACATCCTCGACGAGATCCTTGACCGCTATCCCGTCGATGGCTTCTTCTTCAACTGGTTCGGGTTCAATGAGGTGGATTACGGCTCAAAGGTCCACGGCGTCTGCCATTGCCAGGCCTGTAAGGAGGGCTTCACCGAGCTCACCGGAATAGCCGAACTGCCTGCTGACAATCTGGCACGTGACTACCTCGAGTGGAAGCGGTTCACGGCGCATACCGTCGACACCCTCACCGGGAAGATCCGGGCCCACATCGAAGCCCGCAACCCCGAGGCGGGACTTATCCTGGGCCGATCAGCAGACATCCTGTTCCACGAAGCGAACAGTGCCCTCGGCCGGACACTGTGGCCCCATGCTACGTCCGAAGCGGTGGGAGCATTCCGCGTATCCCAGCCGCAGAAACCCGTCCTCGTCAACGCCGTGGCGTTCTTCGACATGCCCTACCGGTTGGCTGGCGAACAGCCACACATGTTCGCCCAGTACTTCATCCAGGCGATAGCACGCGGGGCAAACCCCTCAACATACGTCATGGGAGCGCCCGGGCGTATCAATTACGACTGCCTACCGGCCGCCGCTACCGTGACGCGTTTCCACCGTGACCACGCAAGCATCTACCACGAGTTACTGCCGGCCTCCGCCGTCGGACTGGTCAAGCCGGATCCGCTCGCCTCTGTTCCTGGCCGCCACAATCAGGCCCTTGCTGAGTACCGGGGACTGTTTTCTGCGCTGGTCGAGAAGCACATTCCCTTTGATATTGTTCCGGCAACTTCCCTCGAAACCATCCCGCTCGAACAGTTCAAGGTGCTGGTCCTCCCCGACCTCCCCGTATTGGACGAGGCGCAGGAGACTGCCCTCGGGTCCTTCGTCAGCGGCGGCGGACGGGTATTAGCCACCGGAGCCAGCGGCATCCGCACGGACGGAGCCGTAAGCACCTGGATGCCCGGCGACCGCCAGACCGGCGTTGTCGATGACGCCCATGCCCTCAAATCGTCCTATGTCCAGCTCAGCGAAGCCGAACACATCGAGGGCTCTATCCTGGTACCCCGTTACGGCCGTCACCATTCCATTGCCTGGCGAAGTGATTCCCGGCTGCGGCACCGCGTCATCCCGGCCGCCCCTTATGGGCCACCGGAAAAGGCGTACGGGCATGTCCACGGTGCTGAGCACGCTCTTGGTGAACGGGAGTACGGTGCCGGACGCGTTATTCAAGTTCCCTGGACACCTGGCGCGGCGTACCATAATCTGTCCCTCACCCGGATCCGGGATATCGCAGTGGATCTGGTCACTGAACTCCTGGGCAGCGACTCCCAGATCACGGTAGAGGCCCCGGAGCAGCTGGAGATCATCCTGGGACGTTCGAGTGCCGGCCTGGTCATCCATCTGCTTAACCACTCCGGTCAGCGGCGCAACGGTTTTGGCCCGGTCGTCCCGCTCTCTGGAGTGACTATCCGGATTGCGGGAGCAGGAAGGCACAAGGCACGCTGTCTCGTGGAACCATCTGAAATGTCGGCCGTGGCACTGGGAGATGACCTCCTCATCAAGGTCGACGCAGTCTCCGACTTCCAGGTCATCGTGCTTGACAGCGGCAGATCATGACCGGCCCGGGCGATGTCGTCCTCATCCGCGGCGGGCAGGAGAAACTGCTTGCGGAGCGGCTGCGCCTGGAGCATCCGGACGTGCGGGTGCTCACGGACTGGAGCAACGACGTCGATCTCGCGTCGGTGACGATCGCCGCCGGCAGTGTGCGGGACAGCGAACTTGCCGCCATGCCTGCGCTGGACTGGGTGCATTGCTGGACGGCTGGGGTCGAATCCGAAGTCGGACCACGGCTGCGCAGCAGCGGGATAGCGATAACTTCCTCCGCAGGCAACGGCGCCATTCCACTTGCGGAACATGCAATGATGCTTACCCTGATGCTCGACCGCGAGGCACATCGCTGGCTGGACGCCCAGCGCGAACACCGCTGGGAACGCTTTACCCATTCGGAGCTGCAGGGCAAGACGATGGGCATCTACGGGTTCGGCAACGTCGGACGCGAACTTGCTGTTCGAGCCCGAGCGTTTGGCATGCGGGTTATCGCACTCCGACGCCGACCCGACAGGGATGCGGACCTGGTCGAGCGCATGTTTGGGCCGGATGATCTCAGCGCCTTCGCTGCCGAGTGCGACGTACTGGTGGTGGCGGCGGCAAAGACTCGAGAGACAGAAGGGAAAATTGATGCGGTCGCGCTCGACTCACTGAAACCCGGGGCTCATGTCGTGGTGGTTTCACGCGGAAACATCATTTGTGACGCTGCCTTGCTGGACGCCTTACGCTCCGGCAAGATCGTCGCCGCCGGGCTCGACGCCCACGCACAGGAACCGCTTCCATCCGACTCGCCCTACTGGACGATCCCTGGGGTCATCATCACGCCGCATAACGGAGCGACGACCGTCGCAACTGCAGCGCGCGCTACAGAAATCTTCCTTGCCAACCTGCGACAAAGGCTTTCCCACCTTCCCTACCGGAACCGCGTCGACGTCACGTCTCTGGGGTGACCACCCGGAAGTGAAGTGCTGCGCGGCCCCGAACCAGTCAGACAAGCACAATTCCATCCTGAAGCTTCTCAAGCAATCCATACAACGCCGTATTGAAAGAAGGACAACATGCAGGACATCAATCGTCGGAATTTTCTGGCCATTACGGGGCTGGGTGCCCTCTCTGTCGGAGTGCTCGGCATGACGGGCTGTGCATCCTCAGAAGGAGCTGGCAGTGGCAACAGCACCATCCGCTTTGCCTGGTGGGGAGGCGCCGAGCGGCAGAAGGCCTACCTTAGTTCGCTCGAAAGCTTCAGCAAGCAGAACCCGACAATCACCGTCGAACCGGAATTCGGGGACTACAGCGCCTACCAGGAGCGCATGACAACCCAAATGGCGGCCAAGGATGTGCCCGAGGTCTTCTGGATTCCCTCGCCCGCTGTCCTGACGTATCGGGAAGCTGGAATTTACCGCAACCTTGAGGGGATCGACACCCTTGACCTGACCGCCTTCAGCGACAAGGAGATCGAGCTATACCGGTTGGACGGCGAATTGAACACGCTTCCCAAATCGATGTTCAGTCCGGTCCTGCGTTTCAACAAGACTTTCCTCGAAGAGGAAGGTGCAAAGATGCCCGAAACCTTGACGTGGGACAACCTGGCAGAGTTCCTGACGGATTATGCGCAGAACAACCCGCACGGGCGCAAGGGCACAACCTACGGGCCGTACCATGACATGCCGTTCGAGTCATTCGTTCGCCAGCGCGGCGAGGACCTGTGGACCCAGGAAGGCACCCTTGGCGCCAGCGTCGACGGAGTGTCAGCGTGGATCGACTGGTGGGAGAAGCTTCGCAAGGCCGGGGTAACTACCACCGTCAGCGAACAGGACGGGATCGAGCCGGGATGGTCGGACGTCGGCGGAAAAGTCCTGGTTACCTTCGCGAACTCCAACCACATCGTCGACGACGCCCAGGCATTCCCGGATTACGAGTTTGACCAGCGGGACATACCCGCCCTGACGGATGCCGCTGCCGGTTACCACTTCACCTACTTCAGCCGTTTTGCAATGTACTCAGGAATAGAAGAGGAGAGGATCCAGGCAGCGGGAGAGCTGATGAGCTTCAACCTCAACTCCATCGACCTGCTCAAGCTTGTCGGACTCTCAGCGGGAGCGCCGCCAAGTTCCAAACTCCTCGCCGAATACGAACCGTTTGCCACCCCGGACGAACAGAAGGTCATTGCCATCACCAAGGAAATCGCAGCCACGGACCAGCGCCCGCGGCACGAAGCTCCGGCCGGATCCGGATCCTGGCGCACTATGCTGACTCGCGAACTGGAAGCTGTCACCCTTGGACAGCGGAGCGTATCCGAGGCGGCCACCAACTTCGTGGACGGTGTGACGGCTGAAATTAAGAAGTCCTGATGTCGACCATCCTCAAGCCGAAATCCGCCAGGGGTTCCGGGAGTCCCCCGACGCCGGCAGGGGTGCCGGCTAAGCCGGGGAAGCCATCGCACCAGCGCCAGGGCTGGGTAGCCCATATCTTCCTCCTGCCTTGGATGCTCGGGATGGTGGCAGTAACCGCCGGGCCGCTCATCGCCTCCGCGGTACTCGCTTTCACCGACTATGACCTGCTCACCGCGCCCAAGTTCATCGGGTTCGACAACTTCACCCGGATGATGGGTGACGAACGATTCTGGGCTTCCACCAGGGTTACGGCACTCTACGTCATTGTCTCGGTGCCGCTGCAACTGGCCTTTGCGCTGTTCCTCGCCATCATCCTTGACAAGGGCATCAAAGGCCTGCCGGTTTACCGGAGTGCCTTCTACCTCCCCTCACTCCTTGGTGGCAGCGTTGCCATCGCAATTCTTTGGAGGCAACTGTTCGGAGACGCCGGTCTGATCAACACGGTCCTTGCCGTCTTCGGAATCGAGGCCGGAAGTTGGCTCCAGAACCCGGACACCGCACTGTGGACGCTCATCGTCCTTAACGTCTGGACCTTCGGCTCACCCATGGTGATTTTCCTTGCCGGCCTCCGGCAGATACCCGATGAACTGCTGGAGGCCGCAGAGGTGGATGGCGCCGGGCGCGTCCGGCGCTTCTTTTCCATCACCATCCCACTGCTCACCCCGATCATCTTCCTCAACCTGATCCTTCAGATGATCGGCTCATTCCAGGCGTTCACCCCAGCACACGTGGTCAGCGGCGGCAGCGGAGGCCCGCTCGATTCGACACTGTTCTACACCCTCTACATCTACCAGGAGGGCTTCGTTAACTTCGACATGGGTTATGCCGCAGCCATGGCATGGGTCCTGTTGATAGTGATAGCGATCGCAACAGGTATCAACTTCATCGCCTCACGGCGCTGGGTCCACTACGGAGACGAATAATGGCCACACTCAACCCTGTGACGAAGCTCGACGTCGGCCTGGACATGGAAACCCAGTCCCGACGGCGCAGAAGCGAACGCGGCAAAAACCTGCGCCGGCACATCTTCCTCTTGTTCTTCGCCGGGCTGATGCTCTACCCGCTTTTGTGGATGCTCATCAGCTCGTTCAAGCCGGGCAACCTGATCCTTTCGCAAACAGGCCTTATCCCTTCCGAAGTCACCTTCGACAACTACTCAGAGGGCTGGGATGCTCTCGGCACGCCGTTCACAATGTTCCTCGTCAACTCTGGCATCATCGCCGTTGGGTCAATCCTGGGCAACCTGTTTTCATGTTCACTCACCGCCTACGCGCTCGCCCGCCTAAATTTCCGGGGCAACAAGCTGTACTTCTCCCTGACGTTGCTGACCATGATGCTGCCGTTCCACGTGCTGATCATTCCGCAGTACATCCTGTTTGCAGAGCTGGGCTGGACCAACACCTACGCCCCACTGCTCATACCGAAGCTGCTGGCGTCCGACGCCGTCTTCATCTTCCTGATGGTGCAGTTCATCCGCACCATTCCGAAGGAACTCGACCACGCAGCCATGATCGACGGAGCCGGTCCTTTCCGCATCTTCTGGTCCGTGATCCTGCCGCTCATGCAGCCGGCCCTGATTACGACGACGATCTTCACCTTTATCTGGACGTGGAACGACTACTTTGGGCCGCTTCTTTACCTGACCAAAACCAAGCTCTACACGGTTCCGGTTGCACTCAAATCGCTGGTTGACACCGAGACGCAGAGCGGGATCGGAATAATGTTCGCAATGTCGCTGGTGTCCCTGATCCCGATTCTGCTGTTCTTCCTCTTCGCCCAGAAGTACATCATCAAAGGCATCGCCACGACAGGAATTAAATGACCACCGAAAGCTACACGCAGCGGACCCCCCTTCTGACCCCGGCGTGGTACCACGGCGAGCAACGCTGGACGCAACTGACGTTCGTCGAGGACGACCCGCTCACCTTCGACCTCGCACAGTGGGCGGAAGTGATGGAGCGCACCTCATCGACAGCGATCTGCATCAGTGCGGGCGGTTACATCGCCTTCTACCCGACGAAAATTCCGCTTCACTACCGGAGCTCGTACCTGGGGAACCGCGACCTTTTAGGGGAAGTCGTAGATTTGGCGCGCTCCCGTGGAATGGCCGTCATGGCCCGGGTGGATCCGCATGCGGTTCACCAGGACGTGGTCGATGCACATCCTGAATGGATTGCTCGAACGGAGGATGGCGAGCTCTTCGAGCACTGGGCCTATCCCGGCATTTACGTGACGGACGCCTACGGCGGCTACAACTGGGAGTTCACCACAGAGGTAGCCCGCGAGATCGCCCGGGACTATGACGTTGATGCAATCTTCGCCAACCGGTGGCAGGGGCACGGCCCGTCCTACACCGACACCGCCCGGCGGCTGTTCCGCGACGCCAGCGGGCTTGAGTTGCCCACTTCCGCAGATCCTCTCGAAGGAGAGCACTGGTTGACTTACCACCGGTGGCGACGTCACCGGTTGAGTGATCTCGTCGCGCATTGGGACCAGGCGGTCCGGTCGGTCAAACCATCCGTACGGTTCATCCCCAACCTTGGTTCGTTCGCGGCCCGCGAGCTCGATGAATCTGTGGCAAGCAACCATGTGCCATTTTTCCTCGTCGATCATCAGGCACGGAACGAAGGCGAGGCGCAGTGGGCGGCCGGACGGGATGCCAAACGAACACGGTCGATCTACCCCACTAAGCCGGTAGGACTCATCACTTCTGTTGGACCCGAGTCCCACGGGTATCGCTGGAAGGATTCAGTCAACGCCTCAGCCGAGACGGTGACCTGGATCGTTGATGGTTTTGTGCACGGCGCCTTTCCCTGGTTCACGAAGTTCGCGGCACGTATTCACGATTCCCGCTGGGTCCCCGCCGTGGAACGGGCGTTCCAGCTGCACCGGACCGCAGCACCCCTGTTGCAGGACGCACGGCCGGCAGCGGAGGTCTCTGTCTGGGATGTCGATGGTCCGCACGTCAGCGCCAGCGTGAGGGAAGCAGGGAATGGCATCTACCAGGCTCTCGTTGAACTCCGCGTACCGTTCGAGTACGTGAGCGAGCGCAGCCAACACCGTCTCACCGCACCCGAAACCCGCCTGGTAATCCTGCCCGAAGTTGCGGACATCGGAACAGAGTCCGCCTACGCACTGGAGGAGTTCGTCCGGAACGGCGGTTCGCTCATCGTGATCGGGGCAGGTCCCACAAGGCCTGACGGCAAGCTCCTCGTCACCGAGTTGCTCGGTGCGCAGATGCTCGAGCGTCGCGACGCCATCGTCAAGAACAACTACATCACGCCTGTGGAAGGCAGCACTCTTCGTGCCGGCTTCGACGGTGCGACGCGAATAATAGGCGGCACCAGGCTCGCCGTGCTCAAGACTCCACCGGCCGTAGCCGTGGATTGGCGGTTTGTGCCCGATCATCCGGACCTTCCCATGGAGGAGGTGTACCCGCGGTCCGAAGCCGTTGTGCCAGCAGTCTTTGGTGGCGCGGTGGGTAAGGGCCACGTCAGGGTTGTCGCCTTCAACGCCGCCGAGCTGTACGGGGAAGTCCTGCTCCAGGACCACTTGACCCTGCTGGGAAACGTCGTAAGCGAGGGCCTCGGAGGTGGTTCGGCGGTACGGCTGGAAGGCGCGGGCCTGGTGGACTGCGCCAGCTGGGTACAGGACAACGGCTACAGCTTTGTCTTCGCCAATCTAACTGGAAGCGCCGCGCTGCGGGGGCAGCAGCGCACGGTGTGGCCGCTTGAGGGACTCACCGCAAGCATCGACGTCGGGCGTTTGGCTATGGCCGCCGGACGTGAGCTAAGCGCCGCTGATCTGGCCATCAGAACCCTCGGCGACGCGGGCGAAGTCCGCGCAGCAGAATGGGAACTTGACGCATCCGGCGTGATTCGGGTGCAGCTCCCGCCCGTCCGTGAGCTGGGAATTATCCGCCTGGACTGGTGAACCTAGCGTTCCGGGGCCGGGCCGGTTGACCCCCGAACCACCAGCACGGGCTTCTCGAGTGGGACCTCCTCAGCGACGGTCTCGCCGAGAAGCCCGATGAGTTTGGCCGCCGCGGCGCGGCCACGCTGTACCGCAAAGCGCTGCACCGTCGTTAGTTGCGGATCAATCCACTCACCGATCTGAAGTCCCTCGAAACCCACCACAGACAGGTCATCTGGCACCCGAAGCCCTCGGCTCTGGGCTGTGCGCATGCCGGCAATCGCCATCGTATCCGTGCCGTACATGATGGCCGTGGGAGGGTGCGCTTCGTCGAGCAGGCGCGCCGTCTCGCTGGCGGCCTTGACCGGTGAGTACTTGGTGCTGATCACGGCGTACGGCTTGAGCCCAAGGGATTCCAAAGTGTCTTCGAAAGCCGCACGCCGGATGCTGGGGAGCACCGACTCGGCGGGTCCCCCGATATAGGCGATGCGCCGGTGACCAAGGTCAAAAAGATGCTGCACCGATTCGGGTATCCCTGCACTCGGTGGGTCCGCGTCAACGTACTCGACGACATCGGGTTTCCAGGGCGTACCGATCAGCACCGCGGGAAGTCCCAACTGCCGGACCAGATCAAAGCGCGTGTCCCCCACTAGTGAATCGGTGAGAATGATCCCGTCCATGCGCTGCCGCTCAGCGAGGTTCCGGTAGAAAGTAGCTTCATCGTGTGTATCGGTAATGAAGATGTTGAGCAGCAACCCATACTCGCGCGGAGCGAGAATCGACTCGATGCCGGATATCAATCCCACGTTCGCTGCGCCCACATCCGGAAACTGCGACGAACTGTTGAGGACAAGCCCGATTGCTTGCGCCCGCGAGGTCCTGAGGGCGATGGCAGCAGCGTTGGGGGTCCAGTTCAATTTTCTCGCGGCGTCGCGGATCCGCGCGCTCGTGGCCTCGGAAATCCGCCCAGTGTTATTGAAGACCTTCGAAACGGCAGCAGGGGAGACACCGGCGAGTGCAGCTACATCAGAAATGGTGGCGCGGCCGTTCCTGCGGGGGGCTTGCTGAGGCGTCATTGAAATCCTGTCTGTCCATCCCATGCTATTAGCCACAATGACAGAAGGAGGTTAGACGTGGCCTGATCGGCCGCCCGGTCACCATACCCGGAAGCATGAGTGACAGAACCACCGTGCGGAATGACCTCCACTCATTTGCACTGTCAATGCGATCTGCCTCCACCGGGTCCTGCGGACTAAACTGGTCAACGTGCAATTTTCCCTTTGGCTGGCCCTCGCGGGAGCTGGCGTCCTGATCAGTTTCACCCCCGGCGCCGGTGCCATTAACACCATGAGCAACTCCCTGAAGTCCGGGTTCAAGCGGTCCATCTTCGGGATTTTAGGGCAGCAGGCTGCCTTGGTGGTGCACATCATCATTGTCGCGTTGGGCGTGGGCGTGCTGGTGGCGAGTTCACCGGTGGCTTTCAACGTGATCCGCTACGCCGGCGCAGCCTATCTGGTGTACCTGGGCATCCGGCAGTTCCTGCACAAACCGGACCTGGACCAGGAAACCGTAGCCGCGCTCCGCAATGAACCGGCCTGGTCAATGTTCCGCCGTGGTATGTGGGTCAACCTGCTGAACCCGAAGGCCATCGTCTTCTTCCTGGCGTTTATGCCGCAGTTCATTCGCCCGGACGAGCCATTGCTCCCCCAATACCTCGTCCTCGCCGGCACCGTGGTGCTGATTGACATCCTGGTGATGTGGTTTTTCTTCGCCTTGGCCGCCCACTGGTTCCAGCGGTTCACGCACGATGTCCGCGGCCAGAAAATCCTGAACCGGATCTTCGGCGTCCTCTTTGTTGCGGTGGGCATCATGCTCGCGCTCATCCATTGACCCCAGCGGGTACGCTCGTGGTCATGATCCCCGCGCCCGTGATTATTGCCGTCGACGGCCGTTCCGGTGCGGGCAAAACCACCCTGGCCGTTGAGCTCGCGGCCCGCCTCCGCGCCCACCACAAGGTCTCGCTCTTCCACCTCGAGGACATCTACCCGGGCTGGGACGGCCTGGCTGACGGGATCACCCGCTACGTGAGCACCGTGCTGGGACCGTTGCGGCGCGGCGAGCGCGCCACCTGGACCAGTTGGGACTGGGAAAGGGACGACGACGGCGCCGCGCGGGTCACGGAACCGGCAGAGATAGTGCTCATCGAGGGGGTCGGGGCGGCCGCCGCCGCAGCCCGCCCTTTGTTGAACGCGGTTGTCTGGGCTGAGTCACCGACGGCCGAGCGGCGGCTTCGCGCGCTGGCCCGCGACGGCGGCAGCTACGACCCCTTCTGGGAGCGGTGGGCTGCCCAGGAAGACGCCCTGCTGCACGCAGACAACGTGCCCGAACACGCCGACGTTGTGATCCGGAACCTGGCCGACGGCACCGCTCCGGATGATGTCCTCGCCGCACTGTCCCACCTGCCGGCGCTGGCAACGGTGTTGCAGCCGGAACTCGCCGAGCGCCGCGGCGGGCTGAAGCTGCTCACCCGGGAAATCGACTCCCGTCCGGATGCAGCCGCCCTGTTCGAGCGCCTTTACGGCGGCTCGGCAAACGCCGTCTGGCTCGATTCCTCCAACGCCGAAAAACCTGAGGTGGCCAGCTCCCACCCCCGTAACCGGTTCAGCATCCTGGCTGACGCCGGCGGCACCTTCGGCCAGACGGTCAGCCACACCTCCGGAACCACAACCATCACAACCGGCCGCGCCACCGCCCGGATTTCCGGCCCGTTCTTCCGTTGGCTGGACGGCACGTGGGGCCGCAAAGCTGTCCGGACTCCCCAGGATTATCCGGGCGATTTTACGCTGGGCTGGCTCGGGTACCTGGGCTACGAACTCAAGCGAGAGACCGGTGGCACGGACGTGCCGTCGCCGCTGCCGGACGTGTCGCTGCTCTTCGCGGGCCGGGCTGTGGTGCTCGATCACGTGGCCGGAACCGTGTGGCTGCTGGCCCTGGACTCTCCTGAGGCCGGCACGTGGCTTGGTGAGGCAGCGGAGGTGGTTGCCGCCGTCGGGCCTTCCCCTGTACCAACAGTGCCGGGTCCCGTTGCGCCCGTGTTCACCGCACGGGACAGCGGGCAGGAGTACAAGGCCAAGATATTGAAGGCGCAGCGCGAGATCGCCGACGGCAACTCGTACGAGGTCTGCCTCACTACTTCCCTGACGGCCCACGTCCCGGCCGGCGCTTTTGACCCCTGGCAGACCTACCGGCAGCTGCGCCGCCGAAACCCTGCACCGTTCGCGGCCTACCTTCAGTTCGGCGCGCTGGCGGTGGCCAGCACCTCGCCGGAGCGCTTCCTCAAGATCACGTCCGACGGCGGCATGCGCGCCGAGCCCATCAAGGGAACCCGCCGCCGTGGTGCTGATCCCGTGGCCGACGAAGCCCTCCGGCTAGACCTCAAGGAGTCGCTGAAGGACCGGGCCGAGAACATCATGATCGTTGACTTGCTGCGCAACGACCTTAGCCATTTCTCCGTCCCCGGTTCGGTCCAGGTCAGCCGGCTGTGTGCAGTCGAAAGCTACGCCACCGTTCACCAGATGGTCAGCACCATTGACGCGCAGCTCCTCCCCGGAGCATCGCGGGCCGAGGCTGTGGCTGCCTGCTTCCCCGCCGGGTCCATGACCGGCGCCCCGAAAATCAGCACCATGGCCATTCTTGACCGGCTGGAAGCAGCTCCCCGGGGTGTCTACTCCGGAGCGATTGGCTACTTCTCGCTCAACGGCGCTACCGACCTCTCCGTTGCGATCAGGACCCTGGTGTCCCGCGCGAACAGGGCGGGCGGGACGGAACTGTCGCTCGGCGTCGGCGGTGCCATCACTGCCGATTCGGATCCCGACGACGAATACCAGGAAATCCGCGACAAGGCCTTTGGCGTGCTCTCGGCGCTGGGTGCGGAGTACCCGGACCAGGACCCGGCCGAGTCCTTGCAGTAGGCTGGCAGCCCTATGGATCCTTTCGTCACAGTCCGCCTCGCCCAGGTTGAAGATGCGCCGGCCATGGCACGGATGCACGTCCGCTCATGGCAGGAGACTTACCGCGGCATGATGGCTGACAGTGCGCTCGACGATCCAGGGCTTGTCGGCTACCGCGAGCGGTTCTGGACAGCGGCCCTGTCCGACGAGCGATACCGCGAGAACCGCGTTGCGGTGGCAGAACGCGAAGGCGAGGTGGTCGGCGTCGCGATGTCGGGACCCGCGACGGATGGGGGTTTCCAACTGAGCGTGCAACTCTACGTGCTGTATGTCCTTGCCGCCGCTCACGGGTCAGGTGCAGGATCGGCCCTGCTGGACGCCGTCGTCAGACCCAACGAATCAGCGGCGCTTTGGGTAGCCGATCCGAATCCACGCGCCGAGGCCTTCTACCGGAAGCACGGATTCGTGCCGGACGGCACCAGTCAGGTCGACGAAGGCGTGCGGGAAATCCGCATGGTGAGGGCCGCCTCAGAAGATGACGCATGACAAGCCCACATCTTGACCGATGGCCCCCAACCGATGCCAGGTACCGCCGTTCCGAAGTGACGGCGCTTATCGGCAGTGGCGACGCTGCCTGGCAGCGTGCCGCCCACGCCGTATTGCTGTGGAAGGTCAAAACGGCCAGTGGATTTTCCGTGGATTCCACCGGCCCTGCCTCCCCCGTCACAGCACAAATGTTCGGCGTCACCGTTGTGGAGCCCGTGGAGGTTGTGGCCGTGGTCAACGAACCGGAACGGTGCGGGTTTTCATACCGCACGCTGCCCGGGCACCCGGTCGATGGCGAGGAAGCTTTCTACGTCCACCGCCGTGACGACGAAATCCACCTCACTATCCGCTCGCTCACCCGGGCGGCGTCGAGCCAGCCATGGCGGCTGCTCTTCCCGTTCCTTCTCGTCGCGCAGCACGTGGTCCGGGGGCGCTACCTCAGGGCTCTTGCCTAGGGTTTGAGCTGCTGACTGCGCGTTTCAGGCCATCGTCCGTCAGTCCACAACCAGGTTCTGATGTCCGTCGATAAGTTCGCGCACGATGTCGAGGTGGCCCGCATGGGTAGACGTTTCGACAAGCACGCGGAACACAACTTCACGGCCATCAGACATGGGGGGTCCCCCAAAAACAGTCGGGGGCGGCCACCAGAGAGGCGGTGCATCCAGGTCAGCCTGCGCCAATACTTCGTCACTCAGCGCGATCTTTTCTTTGTATATTCTGACTGCTTCTGAGCCTGACATAGGCTCGGACGCCCAACCGTTGCCTAGGGAAGCAATGGCCGTCGGGTCACCGCCAAGAACAGCTGATATCCAAAACATCTCATTGTCGTAAGCCAGATGGTTCAGCAGACGCGTTATGGTCCAGCTCGAGGGGACCATCGCTCGAACCATTGCGGCCTCAGCGAGCCCGTCCACAGCTCGAAGCACGTGGGTGCGTTCGTTGGCCAGCTGGGCCAGCAGATGTGAATCAGACATGCGTCGGGCTCATAATTGATGAGCCATAACAGCAGTGCTGCCGTTGATGCGGTCGATCGTTGCAGCCCAGCCCTCCCGGGTGCCGCCTGAAATGAGTTGCTGTACCTCGTTGATGTCCAGGCGCTCTGAGAACTGCACAGTGAGGACCAGTTCCGTGCCGGGACCGCTGCCCGCGTCAAGGTCTTTGAGCTCCACTGTGACAACAGGGGCAAGCAGCTCATTCTCGCCGGCCAGTTCCGGCCAGCCGCCAACTGCTCCCCAGCGGAACACGAGTCGTTCGTCCGGCACGATTTCCAGGTAAATCCCTCCTGTGGGATAGCTGAGGTCGTCATTGACGACCATCTGCTGTTTCCAGATTCCCCCGACCCGCAGGTCAACCTCAATGGGAGTGGAAGGCGTGGGCATGTCGGGGTTATAGAACCAGGACAGGTGCGCAGGGTCAGTCCAGGCGGTAAAGACAGCGTGCCGGGATGCCGGCAGAACCCGGGTGAGAGTGAAGCTTCGATCCTGTGTGTGGTCGGTCATCATCTATTCCTTTGGTTCAGTACCCTGGTCAGGTGGGCTGGGCGTTCCGCTAAGTTGGGCATCGAGACGGTCCAGACGAGAGCCCAGGAAATTGCGGTACGGACGCATCCAATCCTCAATCTGTGCAAGTGGCGCCGGGTCCAGGCGGCAGGTTCGCCACTGGGCAGTCCTCGTTTTCGTGATAAGCCCCGCCTGCTCAAGTACCGTCAGGTGGCGTGAAACAGACGGCACGCTGATTGAGTGCGGAGCCGCCAGTTCAGTAACCGTAGACTCTCCACCCTTCAGCTGCTCCAACAGTGCACGGCGCGTGGGATCAGCCAGAGCGAGGAAGATTGTGGTTAGCTCATCCATTTGTCTATAAGCGTAATTGCGCCGCAGTGCAAATACAAGATTGGGCGCCCTTCACCTCTCCTTCGGCTCCCGTTCATTCGGATAGTGAAGAGTCAGAGTGCTCTCGCCCCGACGGCGGCTATCACTCAACAAGAGGTTCCTTACGTGTACCCACCCATTTCTGTCCAAAAAACCCGGTTGTTCCGTCCCCTGGGCTTGACCGCAGGCGCGCTGGCTCTGCTGACCACCTGCGCTGTGGTTAGCCCCGCTACCGCGGCTCCCGACTCGCCCGTGCAGCCAGACCCGACGCTGACCACGGCACCGTTGCAGATCACCGAAATCACACCCGATACATCTAACGTGGGCGGTGCCGATGGCTTCGAATTCATCGAGGTCTACAACGCCACGTCCGAAGCTGTCGATTTCAGCGATTACACGCTCCGCTACCTCTACCCCCGTGCCGACCTGACCAACTCCAACGTGGTGGACTGGCCCGCCGCACAGCGTGACGTCTTGATCGCGCCGGGTGGCACACTCGTTTTCTGGATCAAAAACGGTCAGAACGATGCACTGACCGACGCTGACTTCAACGCCAAGTTCGGTTCCTCCCTGGTTATGGGTGAGAACCTGGTCGAGATTTTCACAGGAGGCATGGCCAACGGCTCGGCACGCGGGCTGGAGATCGCCACGAATACCGGTTCCGGCCAGAACCGCGCGTACTACAATCTCGCTGGCGCGGACAACACCTTCGTTGACCAGGGCATCCAATACGCGGTCAACCCTGAGGACCTATCCCGGCAGACCCTGATAGAAACTGCGGCAGCGACGCCGGGCAGGGTCACCCCTGATCAGGTCCCGGCAGGCCTCATGGTGCTTTCGCCCGACTCGGCAAATCCTTCGGTGACGGACGGGACCGCTCAGAGCATTGATCCCGCGGCAGACTTCTCATTTGCAGTGACAGCCACCGACGACCAGCAGGTTCGGACGGTCACCCTGAACCTGCGCAGCAACCTTGACGCGGAATTCCAGACCCGGAACCTGGTGGCGGCACAGGACGACCGCTACGAACACGTCCTCGACGTGTTCGAACCCGTGGACAAGCTCTGGTACGAGTACTTCTTCACCGTCTCCGACGGAACCAATACGGTCAGCACCGAAGTCCGGCGCGTTGATGTCGAAGGTGCTGACACAGCACCCGCAGAGAATAGCTGGGCTGCCTCCGCCTACCGTGGAGGCGTCGACGTCGTCAGAGCTGCGGAAGCTAACCAGCAGACCCTCGATGGCACCGTCTTCGAGGACAGGAACCGTAACTCCACCCAGGATGCCGGTGAGCCTGGCAGACCCGGGGTGACTGTCTCCAACGGCCGGGAGGTCGTTATTACTGACGGGCAGGGCCGCTATGAGCTGCCGGCCTTCGACAACATGACCGTCTTCGTTACCCAGCCGCGCGGCTACCAGGTTCCAGTGGACGAGGACAACGTCGCCCAGTTCTTTTACAACCACCTGCCCGAAGGCTCCCCCAAGTTGAAGTACGGCGGTATTGCCCCTACCGGAGCGCTGCCCGACAAGGTGAATTTCCCCCTGGCCAAGAGTGACCTCACCCAGTCTCCGGAGCAGCACTGTGTACTCGGTGCCGACGTCCAGACCTACAACCAGCAAGAAGTCAGATTCGCGCGCAACGGTGTCTTTGCTGATCTCGCCGCCCGCACCGACTATGCCGGCTGCGGCGCCCTGTTCCTCGGCGACATTGTGGGCAATGACCTGTCCCTCTTCTCGCAAACCCGCAACCTGACCTCCATGCTCAACGGCCCGGCCCGTTTCCTGCCCGGCAACCACGACATCGACTTTGACTCCCTCGACGGCGAGCATGAGTTCGACACCTACCGCGCCCAGTTTGGCCCGGAGTACTACAGTTACGACGCCGGGAAGGCCCACGTTGTGGCGCTCAGCAACATCGTGTACACCGGCCCGGCGCGCAGCAATTACACCTCCGGCGTCAGCGACCGCCAGTTGGAGTGGCTTCGCGCCGACATCGCGTCTGTGTCCAAGGACCAGGTCATCGTCCTGGCTGCGCACAGCCCCCTTCTCGAGTTCTTCTACAGCGACTCCCACTCCACTGAGCCACTAAAGGAGATCTACGAGATCCTTGAAGGCCGTGAGGTGATTTCGCTGGCCGGGCACACCCACATGTCCGAGAACCTGAGGAAGGGCGACCTTTTGGCGGGCTGGGCTGACACTCTCGGCGAGGACGGTCTGCCGTTCACCCACCTGACCGTTCCCGCCGTCTCCGGCCACTGGTTCGGCGGGCGCGTCCTCGAAGAGGGCTACCCCACCTCCGTGCAACGTGACGGGACTCCTCCCGGCGTAGTGACCCTGGACATCAAGAACACCGAAATCCGGGAACGTTTTACCGCCACCGGTGATGACGGTACCGACCAGATGGCCCTGGGCATCAACTCCCCCACCTACCGCGCCTGGGTTGCCGAGTACGCGGACCAGCACGGCACGGCTCCGGCCCTGCAGAACCCGAATGCCGTGACCCAGGGCGAACTCGGGGAGACCTGGCTGACTACCAACTTCTGGATGGGCTCCACCGGCTCCACCGTGAAGGTATCGATCGACGGCGGAAAGGCCACCGAGGCCACCCGCACGCAATCGATGACAGCCGGCGACGTGCCGCAGATCGGCGCCGAGTACACCGATCCTGTCGCCAACCTCGAGCAATTGGTGCACGGCGGCGGCCTGCACGACCGCACCTCCCACCTGTGGCGCCTGAAGCTCCCGGCCGATCTGGCCATCGGCGAGCACACCGCAACTGTCACCGCTACTGACGTCCATGGCCGGGAATTTACCGAAATGATCACCTTCGAGGTCACCGGGTAGCCCTTGCAGGCAAGTGATGCCGGGTGGCTGTGTTCGCAACCACCCGGCATCATCCGGCCCGCAACAATCAGAACACTGTGGACTGACTACAAGATTTGCCATCTCGTGTTCGGGGGCGGTCATCTGCGCTACTCAGCCCGACTCCCATATCTCCCTCAACGAGTTCATGATCATCTACGCTGGATATCCCAGGAACCCAGCTTCGGGTTCCCTGACCGATAGGAACTATCCGTGGGCATATTCAGTGGACGAAGCAAGGCCGCGTCCCTCGCGGCCAGTGCATTCAAGTTCGTCAGCAACAACCCTGACAAAGTGAAAAATGGCATCGCGAAGGTCGGCAACATCGCCAACAAGAAGACGCACGGAAAGTACTCACGCCACATCACCGGAGCCCAGGCCAAAGCGGCTCAAGCCATTGATAAGGCCAACAGGAGAAGTGGCCGCGGCGGCGGCGACCCCACCCTCCCGTAGAACGCCTGACCCCGGGCCAATGATGTGAGCTGGTGAATGGCGCTTCCCGATACACACAATTCCTCAGTCGTCGTCTAGTAAGGAGATGATGGCGGTTGCGGTGCATGCGGCGGCGCCGTGCTGGACGATGTGCGGTAATCCTGCTATCTCCAGCAGCCGTCCCCGCGGGGCAGTGACAGCAAGCTTTTGGCACCAGTTCTGCGGGGCTACGGGATCGCGCGAGCCCCGGACTACCAGGACTGGCTGGTTCACCAGGGCAAGCCTGGCCTGCAGGTCGTACTCCATCATCACTGGAAGTTCCGTAAGGTACCAGCGCATTCCGGATCGGACGTAGTCAGAGACGACTATGGCATTTCCGAGCGGGCTTTCCCGCAGGGAATCAAGACCCAGGGCAAGTGACTGCTGACGGAGAGTGCGCCGTTCCGGATCCACGACAGGGCCCAGGAGAACGACGTGTGAAACCAAAGCGGGCTTGAGGACCGCGAGTTCCGTTGCGAATTGGGTACCCATGGAATGCCCAACTACAACAACCCGGTTGGCCCCCATCTTTTCCAGAACCGTCACAATGTGGACTGCGTATTGGCCGATGCTTAGTTGCCTGCCCGGTTTTGGTGTTCCACCGAAACCGGGCAGGTCGATGGCGTGGGTATCACCGTATTCGGCCAGCCGTATCTGCAGTTTCCGGTAGTACCGGTGAGACATGCCGATACCATGCAACAACACGAATACAGGTCCGGGAGACCCCGGCGGACCTGCCAGGGAGTGAACGTGTGATGTCAGGGATCCGGTCGTAACAACCCGCGGGATGATTCGCCGGTAGCTGTCCGGCAGCCTCTTGCGGCTCGCCGCAGCAGCCCCAGGGTGCCCGGTGTCATCGGTTTGGTTCAGGTCGGTTTGCACCGCGGTCCTTTCAACATTCCGTAAAGGGTGGGTCCTTCGGGAATGGTCAACGGGGCAGTTCCATCTGGAATCCGCACCGGCAACGCAGGACTTGTGTGGTCAAGTACGCCCCTAGTGTGTTCTCCGAACCAGGCTGGATAGGAAACGTTTGCACCGTAGGGACCTGGGGAACGGGTGCATGCATCAGTTCCCCGCAATGCAGATAGCCCTCGGTCCGATGGGCCACATCCTCACCCTTTACCAGGCCGTCGGCAAGTGCCGCTGCGTGTTCTGTTGTGGTGTCCAGTACGCGGGACTGGCTGCACCGGGAGCATAGGACGGCGACGACGAGGGTGCCTGTCCGCGGGTCGGTAACGGCAGGGGATTGGGCTGTGAGGTACAGATCAGTGTCGCAGTCCGCGCACCAGGGGCGTTTTCCTCGCGGCTGATCAGCTTCCCTGGGAATGTAGCTGCTGGGGGTCGTGGTCATGAGATTCAGACCATGGCCGGGTAGCTGGTCACGATGTAGTCCAAGGCTGCGGGACCCTTCATTCGAAGGCACTGCCCGGGGCTGACACGCTTTGTCATAGCCGCCCAGAAGATGTGCTCCGGTTCCTGCGGGTTTTGGGTCACGTAGCACCAGCTGGTGTACAGGCCATAGAGGGCATCCCGGTTAAGGGCCTGATCTGAGTCGGGGTCAAGGTAGGTAGCTTCGCGAAGAAACTGGTCAAACTGTGAAGGCGCCATGGTGGCTCTTTTCACTACGGTGCAGGTGCCCGCCGTTTTGCTACAGCGACCTCAAACTCAGTGCCTTGCACAGGACACCAAGCGATCAAACAGTTTCCCGCTTGAACGTTGTCACTCGCCTTTGGAGCATCGTCGAACAACGTCTCTACACTGTAGACGCTAAGCGTAGACTAAACAATAAAGCAACCTTCGGTAGTTCCCGACGGTAAGCATGACGCAATCGACAGGACGGACCCACCATGGACCCAGAGAACGAACCCAGCAGAGCGCCAACCCTGAAGGCCCGCCTCAGCAGGGAGCTCGTACTCACTACCGCCCTGAAAATTGTTGACGCCGAGAGCCTCGAGGCCCTCACCATGCGCCGGCTGGGGCAGGAACTTGGGCGGGATCCGATGAGCCTCTACCGGTACGCGGCCAATCGTGCGGCACTGCTGGACGGAGTATCCGAACTCGTCCTTGACGAACTGGCCATCTTCGCTGATGACCCGGACTGGCAGTCCCAGCTGCGACGAATTGCCCACGACCTCCGCCTGTTGGCCCTGCGGCACCCCAACGTCGTGCCGCTGCTTGTGACCCGTCCGCTATCGACTCCCCTGGGGCTCCGCCCGCTGGGAACACTGCGCCCACTGGAGCAGATCCTGGCACTGCTGATAGAAGCCGGTTTCGCACCCGCTGATGCACTTCACGTCTACCGCGCCTACTACGGATTCCTCTACGGCCACATCCTGAACGAACTACAGGAGTACATTGTGGACCCCGAGGAGAACGAAGCCATCCTCCGACTTGGTTTGCACCGCCTGCCAGCCAAGGATTTCCCGCATCTTCGCGCACTCGGGCCTGTCTTGGCAGACTACGACGGCGCAGCCGAACTCGAACAGGGACTAAGCATCTTACTCACGGGCCTTTTAACCCAACTCTCACTGGCCTCCACCCACCCATAGCCACCTCAGATCCGATAACGCGATCCCGGTGCGATCCACGGCGTGCGTTGAAGCACCGAGGACCCGGCGCCCTTCAGAGAGGCGCTAGTCGGCTAGTGCCGCGGGTTTGAGTAGCCGGAAGGCTTGTACGAGCAGGAGGACCCGGGAAGTCACACCAACTCGGCCGAGGAGACGTCGAGACAGGTCAAAGCACCGAGGGTGCCCGGTGCAGCAACGGAACCCGTCACTGCACCGTTGCCGTCAGCCGCGCCACGTTATCCACGTACCGCGCGCCGAGCGGCCGTTTGACCCAGTCCTCAAGGAGAAGCTCGCTCGAGATCTCCCGGTAGGTGTCCTCCACGGCCCGCATCTTGGCCACAATGTCCGCGCCGAGGAGCATCACCGAGACTTCCATGTTCAGGGAAAAGGACCTCATGTCCATGTTGCTGGAGCCGAGGACGGCCACTTCGTCGTCGATGGTGAAGTGTTTGGCGTGCAGTACCGCCGGGGCCTTGTAAAGGTAGATCCGCACGCCGGCCTGCAGAAGTGCCTCGTAGTAGGACCGCTGGGCGTGGTGTACCAGGAATTGGTCGCCTTTTTCCGAGACGAAGAGTTCCACGTCAACGCCGCGCTGCGCGGCGGTGGTGATCGCGTAGAGCAGCGAATCATCGGGCACGAAGTAGGGGCTGCAGATGGAGATGCGATGCTGCGCTGAATAGATCAGGGTGTTGAAGAGGCGCAGGTTGTTTTCGGTGCTGAATCCGGGTCCGCTGGGAACAACTTGCGCGGAAATGTTCCCGGGAGCCAACTCGCCTTCGGGCTGCAGTTGGTCCTCTAGAGATTCATCAGTTTCACTCAGCCAGTCGGTGGCGAAAACCACGTTGAGTGTGGTGACTATCGGGCCCTCCAATCGAGCCATCAGTTCCACCCACTCACGGCCAACTTTGCGGTGCTTGGGGTTGTTGTAGGACGGTTCTATGAGGTTCTGCGAACCGGTGAAAGCCACCAGTCCGTCCACCACCATAATCTTGCGATGGTTGCGCAGGTCCGGCCGACGCCACTGGCCGTGGGTGGGCAGCAGCGGCAGCATTCGCTTCCATTTGATCTTGCCCCGGCGGAGCCGCTTCAAGAAAGTACGGTATCCGCGGACCCGCAGCGTGCCGATATGGTCAAACAACACCCGAACCTCGACGCCACGTTCGGCCGCTTCCTCCAGTGCGGTCAAGAGTTCGTCAGTAACGTGGTCAGAGCTCATGATGTAGAACTCGGCGTTGACGTACCGCTTGGCCTTCCGCACAGCCTCGGTCATGACCCCGATGGAGTCTGGATAGCCGGGAAGCAGTTCCACCGAGTTGCCGTCCACCATGGGCAGCGAGCCCAGCCGTTGGTTCAGTTCCGCCGCCGACTGCACCCATTCGGGGCCCTCAAAGGAACTTACGACGTCGGCAAGCCCTGAGGTGCCGGCCCGCACCCGCTCATTGACTTGCTCTTGTTGGCGGCGGCGCCGGCTGGAGAGCTTGAAGTTGCCGAAGAGCAGGAACAGGATGATGCCCAGGAACGGGACGAAGAAGATTCCCAGCAGCCATGCCATCGCCGTGGTAGGACGGCGGTTGCCGGGAATGACACCGACGGCAACCACACGGATCGCGAGGTCCAGCAGTGTCAGGAGCAGGACCAGCCAGCCTGGCAGCGCCCCCTCCAGCGAAAAAGGCCAGAACACAGGTAAACCCCCGGAGATAGCAGACCGTCCGGAACTGTTCCGGACGGCAATGTCCACAGCATATCGGTGGGTCTGGCCGATAAGCTGGACCAATGACTTCCCACGCCCCATTGGTGCTTGTTTTCCTGGATCCCGTCCACCCTGCCGGCCGTGTGGCTGACGCGTCGCAGCCGCAGCTGATGGCCACTGACCAGGGCGCCACCCGCGGCGATGGCGTGTTTGAATCCATGCTGGCCGTGGGCGGCGAGGTCCGGAAAATCCAGGCGCACCTCAACCGGCTGCAGGGCTCCGCACGGGCACTGGACCTGGAAATTCCCGACCAGTCCGTTTGGCGCGCCGCTGTTGGCACGGCTGTAGCGGCGTACCGCGAGCAATACCCGGCGGCCGCACCGGAGGACGACGAGATCGTGGTCAAGCTGATCGCCACCCGCGGCCCGGAAGGGACTGCGACCCCCACCGCCTGGGTACAGGCTTCCCCTCCCCCGGCGGCCGGCCGCCGGCAGCGCGAGACGGGCATCGACGTCGTACTCCTTGACCGCGGGTATGACAGCACTGTGGCGGAGCGGGCGCCGTGGCTGCTGCTGGGGGCCAAAACCCTCTCCTACGCCGTGAACATGGCGGCGCTGCGGCACGCGCATAAGGTGGGCGCCGATGACGTCATCTTCACCTCCGCCGACGGCCGTGTCCTGGAAGGCCCCACGTCCACGGTGCTGCTGGCGCACTATGAAACGTCCGACGACGGCTTCGGCGGCACCCGGGTAACGCGCCGCCTGATCACGCCGCAGCTGGACAGCGGCATCCTGCCCGGAACTTCGCAGGGCGCGCTGTTCGCGGCCGCCAAGGAAGCGGGCTGGGAGCTGGGCTACGGTCCCCTGGAGCCGGAGGACCTCTACGCGGCGGACGCCGTATGGCTCATTTCCAGTATCCGGCTGCTGGCCCCGGTGAACCACATTGACGGCAAGGAAATCGGGACGCTGCAGGTCCGGCAGCAGCTCACCGCCGAGCTCAGCGAGCTGTTCGCCGGAATCCGCTAGTCCGTGGGGAAGCTCGACGACGCGTCGCTGGACGCCGTCCTGATCGGTGGCCGTGAGCAACGCCCCGTGGTGGTGGTCGAGTACCGGGACGAGTGGCTACGGAGGTACCGGGAGCTGGCTGCCAGGGTGCGTGGCGCCGTCGGAAAGAGTGCATTGATGGTGGAACATATCGGCTCCACCTCAGTTCCGGGATTGGCCGCCAAACCCGTCATCGACATGCTCCTGGTGGTTCCGGACGTCGCCACCGAAGCGGATTACGCGCCAGCGCTGCAGGCTGCCGGCCTGGTGCTGCGCGTCCTCGAACCCGATCACCGGATGTTCCGGAGCCCGGAAAAGGATGTCCACCTGCACGTCTACTCGGCCGGAGCGCCTGAAATCACGGACTACCTGGACCTGCGCGACTGGCTGCGGGTCAGCGCCGGAGACCGTGAACTCTACGCCTCCGTGAAGAAGGAGCTGGCGCAGCGCGAATGGCCGGACATGAACTACTACGCGGAGGCCAAGGACCAGGTGGTGGCAACGGTGCTGGCACACGCCCGGGAATGGCGGGCGGCGCAAAGGTGAGCGCCGACATCCGGAAGTGGCAGATCCGCACTCTGGATGTCGGCGACGCTGTGCTGCATTATTACGACGGCGGCGCACCGGTTCGTGCCGGCGGTCCCGCGCCCGGTGTTGCGGCTCCCGGTGGTGACGCCCCCGTGGCCGTCATTCTGCACGGCTTGGCGGGTAGCGGGCGGGAGTTCCTACCGACTGCGGCAGCGCTGCCGGGGTATCACGTGCTGATTCCGGACCTGCGCGGGCATGGCGGTAGCACCCGAAGGCCCGCCGATGTCAGCCGGGAGGCTTTTGTGGCTGACATCGTGAAGCTCATCGAGTCCCTCAACGCCGGACCCGTGGCGCTGGCAGGTCAGTCAATGGGTGCTCACACTGCCATGCTCGTGGCCGCTGCCCGGCCCGACCTGGTGACGCGGCTGGTTCTGCTCGAGTGCGACGCCGGCGGATCTGGTCCGGGACAGGACGGCGCGGACCTGAGAGCCTTTTTCGACGCGTGGCCGGTGCCTTTTTCGGACAGAAGCTCCGCCGCCGAGTATCTCGGCGACGGCGCGCTGCAGCGTGCCTGGGTGGCTGATTTAGAAGAACGCGATGGCGGGCTGTGGCCCCGATTCGACGCGGACGTGATGGGCGCTGTGATGATGCACGTGGACAGTGCATCCAGGTGGGCCGAGTGGGAGAGCATCAGCTGCCCGGTCCTGGTGGTTTACAGCCAGAACGGCATGTTCAGTCCTGAGCAGCAGGCAGAGTTCGTGCGCCGCGGCCGGAACGTGAGCCGGGTGGATATCGCGGGGGCTTCACACGACGCGCACCTCGATGCGTTTGCCGACTGGATTGCCTGCCTCCGCGGGTTTCTGACGCCCTGACCCGGGGGAAGGCTACAGGGTTCAACTGCACGGTTACTGCACAGTGACCATCACCGACGGCCAGCCCGAAGCTCCGTCAGGCACCGGATCGGCGCGCTGGTCCGTCTGGACTTCACCGGTGCCGTCGGTAGCCCGGGCCTTTACGTAGTGCGGGCCGGGCGTGGCGTCCCATTCGTAGGACCACTGGCGCCAGGTAGTGGTTGAGGCTTCGGTGGAAAGGGTTGCTTCCGCCCATTCGCCGTCGTCGATCTGGACTTCCACTTTGGTTATGCCCCGCGTCTGCGCCCATGCGGTGCCGCCCACAGCGACTTTCCCGGCCGGCAATTTCGCAAAGGACTTGGGGACGTCCACACGTGCCATGGTCTTGATGGGGCCACGTTCTGACCAGCCGCGCTCGGTCCAGTAAGCCTTGCTGTCCGCGAAGCGGGTGACCTCCAGATCCACCACCCACTTAGTAGCGGAGACAAACCCGTACAGCCCCGGTACCACCATCCGCACCGGGTAGCCGTGTTCCACAGGCAGCGGTTCTCCGTTCATGCCGATGGCCAGCATCGCATCGCGATCATCTTGCAGGACCTCCAGTGGAGTGGAGGCGCTGAAACCGTCGATGGACCTCGAGAGCACCATGTCCGCGCCTTCTTGAGGTTTGGCTTTGGCGAGGACGTCGCGGATGGGCAGGCCCAACCACAGGGCGTTTCCGGCAAGATTTCCGCCTACCGGGTTTGATACGCAGGTGAGGGTAACGTGCGATTCGATCAGTTGCGCGTCGAGCAGGTCCTGGAAGGTGAGGATGACTTCCCGTTCAACCATTCCGTGGACTCGCAGTTCCCAGTCATCAACGTTGATTTCCGGGACAATCAGGGCAGTATCGATGCGGTAGAACTCACTGTTTGGTGTCAGCCAGGGGGTGACTCCCGGCACCGGGGACTGGACGCCCGACGGTACCGGGGCTGCAGCCTTAGCCGGTGCCGGCAGACGGAGGGCTTCCCGCGCCTGGGCTATGTTGTTCCGGGCGGCACCCAGCAGCCGCCCACCAGTGGCCGAGATACCGGCAGCGACCGCGATGATTCCGGCAGCAGCAAAGAACCGACGGCGGCTGGTGCCGGCGCCTCCAACCCGGTCGTCGGCGTCGGCTGCTGTGTCGGCGGGCGCTTCCGGCCACGCCTTCAACCCCCGCAAGAGCACTGTGAGTTGACGGAGGACTACCAGGCCGGAGACGGTTCCCAGCACGGTAGGGATGGCGTCGGCGGGTTCCACCCCGGCGCGGGTCACAACGCAGGCCACAATCACGGCCCCCATGAACAGCACGCCCAGAACTCCCAGAGCCCACTTCCGGTAGGCCACTACGCCCAGCACGCAGGCCAGCACGGCGATCGTCAGGCCCATGCCGACAAACAGTGCAGCCTTGTCGTTGGTACCGAACGTAGCGATCGCAAAGTCCTTCAGCCAAGACGGCGTGAAGTCGATGAACGTGGACCCCAGGGCAAATACCGGGGTTGCTCTAGGAGTGAAGAATGCGCCGATCAGCTCCGCAACGGCGAGCACGACGGCGGCCGACACCACGCCTGCCAGAGCGGCCATACCTTCGGTGCCTGTGATGCGGGTCCTGAGCTTTGTCATGCTAGTAGTTCGCAACGGCCCGACGCAGGGATTGGTTAAAACAGTTGTTAAAAGCAACAGGGGCCTGAGCACGGTGCGATACCGTGCTCAGGCCCCGGAGCGTCGTCCGTCCTGGACTGGTCAAGCCTTTAGGGGGACCAGCATATGTCTTGCAGGTGTGACGAGGTAACCAGTTCAGTTACTTAGGCATGAGAACTGAGTCAACCAGGTACACGGTTGCGTTCTTGGTCTTTACCCCGCCGCAGATAACGTTGGCATCGTTGACCTTAAGGTTATCGCCGCTGCCGGAGACCTCGACCGAGCCGCCTTCCACGGTGGCATGGGTTCCGGCGATCTCGTCCGGGGTGATCTGACCGGGTACCACGTGGTAGGTCAGGATCTTGCTGAGGAGCGCGTCGTCGGTCTTGAGGGTTTCGATGGTGGCTGCATCGATTTTCGCGAAGGCCTCATCAACGGGTGCGAAGACGGTGAATTCACTGCCGTTGAGGGTGTCGACCAGGTCAACCTTGGGGTTGAGCTTGCCGGACACGGCCGCAGTCAGCGTGGTCAGGATGGGGTTGTTGGAGGCTGCGACGGCCACGGGGTCCAGTGCCATGCCTTCAACTGAACCGGCTCCGGTGGGGACCTGCTCGGCGTAAGCGGCGCAGCCTGATCCAACGAGGTTGGCCGCCGGGTCCATGGTGCCAGCTGACGGGGCGGCTGACTTGGTCGCTGAAGTGGTCGGCGCGGCGGCGGGGGCAGAAGAGTTGGAGGTCGTGGCCGATCCGCCGCAAGCAGTAAGGCTGAGCAGCCCGGCGGCGGCAACGCCTGCGATCGTAAAAGTTGTGCGCTTGATCGTGTGCATGTGAGTTCTCCTTGAAATAGTTGGGTATTGCGCCTACGAACTTGCTTTCGCATGTCCTGCGACACATGGCCCGTATTTGGTGCGTCAGCTACTATTCGGCTGAGGCAAGGAGGTGGATGGGTGAGGGCTGGAAAGTTTTTTGCGGACCAATCCGTCTGGATTGCCTGCTTCGGGGTTTGTTGAGCGCTTAGCTGGCGGTTCGGAAGCCCCGGGCCCTGTCCAGCAGGCCTATCGCCGTGGACACCAGGATGAGCGCCACGGCAAAGACCAGCGGTGCAGCAGCTCCCGCGGCCGCGGCAGTTCCTGCGACGGCGGTTCCGGCGGATCCGGCTGCGATCTTCAGCGCACCCACCCACACGAAAATCTGACCACGAGTCTGGGCAGGCGCATACTCGCTGCGCGCCGCCAGGGTGGCCCCGAAGAACGTAGCGTTGGCGATTCCAGCCAGGCAGAACGCCAACAGCGAGCTGGCAAAGGTGGGCGTTAGTATCACCAGCACCAGTGCTGCGGCGACCAACGCCGCCAAGGGGCCCAGCATGGCATCGGCATCCCGCCGCAGCGGCCGGACCATCAGCATCACAGATCCCAGGAGAGTGCCCACACCGTAGCCCGCCACGAGGGTGCCGGCAACTGTGGCATCGCCCAGGAAAGGGCCAGCGACGCCGGCGTAAATGGGCAGTGCGGCCACCGCGAAGGCCACGGCAATCGTCAAGCCCAAGGTGCGGCGCAGCGGCCCTCTCGTCCACATCATCTTCAGGACTTGACCAGGGGAAGAGACCTCGTGAGCGCTCGCGGGCGGAGGCTCACGGGGAAGTATAAGGACGGCACCGGCACCCAAGACGGCCGCCCCGGAGAGGACCAAAGTCGCCATGAGCGCATCGGAGACAGCAGCGATCCATGCCACCATGGCGGGCCCCAGGGTGCCGCCGAGCCCGTAACTGGCGACATCCCAACCTTGGGCCCTCCGCTGGCTGAGCTGGCTGTCACCGGCAATGGCAGGGAGACGGCTACTGATTCCACCAGTCAGCATCGGTCCGAAAACCCCCGAAACCAGCAGCAGAAGGGCGGGCCACAGCGCGCCTGCAGTCGACATCAGCACGGCCGCAGCGCCAAGCAGCAACCCGTGCAAGGCCGCGGACATGGCAATCAGCTTGCGTCCGTCCAGGGCGGCATCCAAGTACCGGGCCACAAACGGGCCCAGCAGATGGGGGGCCGTAATCGAGGCCGCCAGCAAGCCGGATTCCCAACCAAACTTTCCCGAAGCGTGAGCCAGCAGCACGATGGCAACAACTGCGCCGCCGTCGGCACTCCTGACCAGCGTTGCCGCAAAAACGTACCGGGCCAGGCCCCAGGCCGGACGCTTCGGTCCCGGCGAACTGGCTTGCTTACCCGCGGAGGCCGAGCGCATCCACAACATCCGCAACACGGTTTCGCTGGTCCGGGGTCAACCCCTGGATAGGCAGCGGCAAGCAGGCATGTGGCGCGAACTCCAAGTGTTCCGCGATAGCGCCTACCACCCGCAGGCTCCCGCCGAACTCCACGAACAGCTGCCACAGCGGATCCAGCCGGTCTGACTCGGCCAGCGCCTCCGGAAAACGCCCTTCCTGCGCCGCCCGCGTGATCCGCAGGGCGAGCTCGGGCAGCGTTCCACCGATCACCGAATACCAGGCATCGCATCCGGCTGCCAGGCCTGCGGCCGCCTTGGCATCCCCGGACACTCCGATGGTGACGTGCGGCGGGACGGCGGCGCGGATCGCTTGGACTCTATCCTGGGCCTGCTGCGGATCGGCTGAAACAGGCGGGATCTTGATGGAAGCAATACGGGGCAGGGCAGCGATCCGCCCATACAGTTCAATGCTGAAGGTGAAGTGCGTCGTGGCCGGATTGTCATAGACGATCACCGGCAGCGACGACTGTTCCGTGACCGTGCGGAAAAGTTCAAACACGTCGTCATCGGTGAGCGGCTGGTACGTCATCGGCGCGAGCAGGAGGCCGGAGGCTCCGGCTTTTGCGGCGTTCTTCGCGTTGCTCAGTACCTGGGAAGTCCGCAGGGCTCCAATACCGATGAACACCGGAATCCCGTTGGCGTGCTCAACGGCCAGCCGCGCAACCCTGCTCCGTTCGCCGCCGCTCAGATACGCGTAGGAACCCGTGGAGCCGAGCGCGGTAATGGAGTCCACCTTGGCTGCCGCCAGGCGCTTGATCAGGCCAATGAAGGCGGTCTCATCCACCGCGTCATCGTTCAGGGGCGTGAGGGGGAAGGCGCTGAGGCCAGTGAACATCGGAACTCCTGGTGTGCTAAACGGGGCGGTAACTAGCTGATGAGCTTCAGATCCTCGGGGCTGGCGGGCACCTGTGGCGCGGGCCGCCGTCGTTGGCCTCCACGTTGTGCAGCGGCTCCGGCCAGGACCACCAGCAGGATGCCGGCTACCTGGATTGCGGAGGGCTGCTGGTGCAGGATGAGGAGGCCAAGGAGGACGCCGACGGCCGGTTCCAGCGCCATCAGCGTCCCGAAGGCCGTGGGCGTCATCCGGCGCAAGGCCAGCATCTCCAACGCGAACGGCAGCACCGGCAGCAGGATGGCCAGGCCGGCGGCCGCGGCAAGGATTCCGGGGTTTAGATGTCCGGCGGCCTGCGGGACGCCGATGATTCCGGCTGTCACAGCGGCTATCGGGATGGTCAGCGACAAGGAGCCTATGCCGCTGAACCGGTCCCCGATCCGCTGCGTCAACAGGATGTAGAAAGCCCACCCGGTACCGGAGAGCGCTGCGAACAGGACACCCGTGAGGTTGATGGTGCCTTGCCAAGGTTGGGTGAGGAGGACGACGCCGACGAGAGCAACGGCGGGCCAGACCAGCATCTGCCGGCTGTGGCTTCGCAGGGCAGCCACCGTCAGCGGACCCAGGAATTCAATGGCGACGGCGGTGCCCAGCGGGATGTGCTCGATCGCGGCGAGAAACCCAACCGTGATCAGCCCGGTGGTGATGCCCAAGCCCAGAAGCGCCGGGACGTCACGGCGGCGAATGGATCGCAACGGCGGACGAACGAAAATCAGCAGGATGATTGCACCCATGGTCAGGCGCAGCCATGCCGTCCCGGCCGGGCCCACCGCTGAAATCAGGTCAACTGACAAGGCCGATCCCAGCTGGACCGACAGGATTGCCGTCACGGCGAGGCCCCACGGCGGTACGGGGACTTTGAACATGTCAGCTTCCTTCGCTGGTTGCAGCATTGATATACCGGCTGGCGATGCGGACATCAGGACCCAGCCGGGCCAGTTCGGTGGAGAGATTTTCGACGGCGGCCTGCAGTGCTTTACCAGGCATGGGTTCCAGCGCATCCAGGATGAACAGCGCGGCGGTGGAGTCATCGTGCAGGCGGGTGCGGCGCCCCTGGCGCCAGTTCCAGCGACGGCAGGTGACGCCGATGTCGTCGCACCAGACCACTTCACCGGCATCAGGGTGCTCCACTACGTCTTCACCGGCGGCGGCAGTATCAAACGCTTCGCTGCCGGTGGCCCGCATAAGCCGCGGTGCCCCGGAATACCCGGCCAGGTCTTCGCCTCCCAGCGGAACCTGGTGCAGGACTGAAATGGCGTTGTAGATGTCCGTGAGCCGGTTGACCCGGGGCAGGCCGGCGTCGGCGCGGCGCAGCAGCGCTTCCAGGCTGTTCCGCGTGCGTTGTGGCTTGGCTCCGAACGCCTTGTAGGCATCCCGCCAGGCAGCAACATGGGGCAGGTTTTCCACAGGCCGGCCGGTCAGGGCTTCGCGGGCCGAGGTCTCTGCAGCCTGCAGGAGCCGCTCGCTTGAGTCGTCGCTCGGGCCGGGGACCAGTCCGTCAACAGCCAGCAGGACGGCACGGTAGTCGGGCCGCAGGGCGAAGACTTCGGCGTCCACGGAGGCCCGGCCCAGGAACTCCTGCAGCGTATCCACCTCACGCATCGTCGGCCTCCGGGCGGTGCCCGTTGCCCACGCCGGGTTCGAAGACAGCAAGCGAAAACCGGGCGGGGTCCGCGCCGTGGTTGGCGTAGGAGTGGGCGGCGTCGCCAGGGAATGAAACAGCGTCGCCGCCATGAAGGATGTACGTCTCGTCAGCCACGGAAAGGGTGAGCGCTCCGGCGTGGACCTGGAGCAGTTCCCTGGTGCCTGCAGCATGGGCCTCACTGGTGTGCTCGTCCCCCGCTGCAAGCGTCCAGTCCCAGAGCTCAAGCACATCCGGTGATTGGGTGCCAGCAACCAGCATTCCGCGGCCGCCGGCCGCGGAAGTCCACAGGGCTGCGCCCTCACCGCTGCGGGTCACTGTGACCGGCTTGGGCCGTGGGATCTCAACCAGTGCGGGTAGCCCCACGCCGAGTGCGTCGCTGATCCGGAGCAGGGTGCCAACGCTGGGGTTGGTGGTGCCCTGCTCTACATTGACCACCATCCGCCGGCTGACGCCGGTGGCTTCAGCCAGCCGATCCAGGGTCCAGCCCCGGGATTGCCGCTCCTGCTTGACGCGCCCTCCAATGGCTGCTGCCAGGGCTGTAGTACTTTCATCCATCAGTGCAGCATAATGCACTCATAGTGCACTATCAAACGGGTCGTTGGACCATCAGGTCAGGAGTGAAGAAACTGCCGCGTGGCATGTTCCCTACGGGAGGCCGCAACGCCGTCCATGTTCTGTTCTGCCCATTCCTTCATGTCAAAGACAATCCGCAGGAGGGAACGGCCACGCGCCGTGAGTTCGTAATCAGTGCGGACGGGCACTGAGGCGGTGACGTGCCGGGAGACCAGACCATTACGCTCCAGCGAGCGCAGCGTTGAAGTGAGCATCTTCTGGCTTGCCCCGGGGATCCTCCTGCGGAGGTCGCTGTGGCGCTGCTGACCGTCCACCAGGGCGAGCATAACCAGCGTCACCCATTTGCTGCTGATCGCCTCAAGAAGCTGGCGTGCCGGGCAGAGTTCCAGGGAAGCGTTGTACTGCTTCTGTGCCGTCTGACGCTTCTGTTCCGCCGTGAGAGTCATTTCCCCAACACTCTTCCCCTCCGATTCACCTGTTGAACCAGCATACTTTCAGCGGCGGCAGTCCCTTCCAGGAAGGCACCGTGAAGTGCCCCAGGCACAAAATAGTGCGTTCTTACGCACTGCAAAGACGTGGGTCAGGATCGGTAGCGGAGCCGAAGTGCTCCGTAACAGTCCTTCGAAAGGAAACCCATGCCTGCCATCCTTCACGTCAATGCCTCTCCCCGCTACGCCCACAGCGACTCCCTGCGCCTGGCCCGGCATTTCATCGATTCCGTCCAGGGTGCCGGCCAGCGGAGTTTTGAGCTGGAGACACTTAATCTGTTCGACCACGGTGCGCTACCGGCTTTCGGCCGCACGGCAGCAGCAGCCAAGATGGCTGTCTTCTCCGGCCAGAATCAAACACCGGAGCAGGCCAGCGCGTGGGAATCGGCCCGCGCCGTCTTCGACCAGTTCGCCGCCGCCGATGCCTATGTTTTCAACATCCCCATGTGGAACGCTGGTGTCCCCTACGTCCTGAAGCAGTGGATCGACATCATCACCCAGCCCGGTTGGAGCTTCGGTTTCACTCCGGGCACTGGCTACCGCGGGCTGATGGAGGGAAAGCAGGCCGTCGCCATCCATACCAGTGGCGTCTACGCCCCCGGGGCCCCGGCAGCCTTCGGTTCTGATTTCAGCAGTACTTTCTTCGCTGACTGGCTGAGCTTTGTGGGCATCGAGGACGCCACCCATGTCCGCTTCGCCCCTACTGTCCTCAACGGCGACGTTGACGGCACACGCAAGATTGCCCAGGCCGAGCTCACCGACGCGGCCATTGGGTTTGCCAGAAAGCTCAGCGCCCTTGGAACCCTCCAGCTCATCAACAACTGAGGCGGATGCCCTCTTCGAGGGGCAGATGGAGACCCTTCAGGACGGCGGCATACGATAGCCGCAGTCCATCTACAGAAGGGACACCATGTCTGAGACCGTCCACCTGTCATCGGAATTGCTGGAAAACGTCATTATGAGGCCTTTCAGCATTGACGACGCCGAAGCGCTGGCCGCGGCCTATCGCCGCAATCGCGAACACCTCGCCCCCTGGGAGCCGGTGCGGCCTGAGGAGTTCTTTACCGCCAAGCGCCAAGGTGCGCTGATCGCCGGCAAGCTGCAGCGGCTCTTGGACGGCACCGAGGTGCCGTGGGGACTGTTCGACGGCGCCGACGTCGTGGGTGCCGTAACCCTCACCGGGATTATCCGGGGGCCCTTTCTCAGCGGAGACTTGGGGTACTGGGTCGATAAGGGCTATACCGGGCAGGGTCTATGCACGGCAGCGGTGGCGTTCGCCGCCGAATCGGCCCGCACGATGGGCCTGCACCGGCTCCAGGCCTCCACCATGCTGCACAACGCCGCGTCGAGGAAGGTTTTGGCTCACCTCGGCTTCACCGAAATCGGCAGAGCACCGGAGTACCTCAATATTGCCGGCAAGTGGCAGGACCATATGCTGCATCAGCTGATACTCGGGGACTGAACTCCTCCATCAGGAGCAGGAAAGCCGCTATGCCTTTACTGCCGGATCCGCTGTGCCTTCAACGCCGTGCGGCGAAACTTGGCTGGGGTCTCCAATCCGCTGGACAGGAATGCCCTGGTCATTGTGACCACCGTGGAAAAGCCGGCGCTGGCAGCAATGCGTTCCAGGGGAAGGGCCGCTTGCGCGGGACGTTCCAACATTGCCCGCGCAATGGCCACCCGCTGCACGCGGATGGCCGCCGCCGCGGAGAGATCGTTCGACCGGAACTCGCGGTGCAGGGTGCGCAGCGAAATGCCCACGATGCCTGCCAGGCGCGTAGGATTCAGTTCCGGATCCCGCGCTTGGGAATGGATAACGGCCAGGGCCTTCTCCAGCGTGGTGGGCTCCCCGCCGTCCGGCAGTCCCGCCCCGCCTCCCGCGTCAAGGAAAACCGTTGCCAGCATTTCTGCGGTGAACCGCTCCAGCGCGTAGGACGCAAGGGGACTTGGTTCTGCCTGCGAGGCCACAGATGCTTTCAGGAACTCCTGCGCAGGCTCAATCAGTGATGCCGCCCGGTCCACCTCGCCACAGGGCAGCACGGGGGTGGGCATCCCCACAAAGACGTCATCGAACGGAATACGGAGAAGCATTCCGGAGACGCCGCCATCCCAATGGACGACGCTGCTGGCTTTGTCCTTCCCGGTACTGGCATAGAACGGCCGGCCGGCAGGCACTATGGCTGAATGGCCGCCGTCGAACCGCAGCCGGGTTTGCCCTTTGCCGGCCCAGCCCACAATAAGTTCCCCGTGGGGAACTGCCATCCGGGGCTCAGCTGCCTCGGGGGCATGCATTTCCAGCAGGTGAACATTCCCTGCCCTGATGCCGCTGACGCGCACGCCTGCAGGAAAATGGTCAGCGCCCGGCGCGGTAATGGAACCGTCCTGGAGCAGGACGCCTTCAATCTTCTCCATGAAACAACCCCTGGTTCGTCACGATGCTTACGTTCAGGAGTGCAGGTTCCCGAAGCAACGTGACGCCACTATCTGGCACTTTTTGGAGAAACTTTTAGAGCTCCACGAAAACAACGTACGGATCGATTCCTTCTGCAGTAAAGATTGCAGTCAGACTGGGGCTTGCTGCGCCGTTAACCACCCGGGGTGTGACGCTGAAAGAAAAGTTGCCGGACACCGGCTTTTCGGCATCACATACCATCGCTTCGGCGCCAGCTCTGGCCCGCGAACAGCTCCAGCCGCTGGGCGGGCGCACTCCGTCAGGGTTGACACCGTTGAGTTCCCGGCCGGTGAAAACGATGGAAGCCGCACGCAAGTCGAGCCCGTCCGCGACCGTGAAACCCAGGGTGACCACCCGTTGGTCACCCACAACATTCACGTACGGCTCAGCCACCACCGGCGACGGCGCCACCGTGGGCGAGGGAGTAGGCGTTGGTGTTGGTGTTGGTGTTGAAGTTGGCGTCACCGCAGGAGTGGGGGCTGGCGTCGGCGCCACTGTAGGAATCGGCGTCGGCGCCACTGGAAGAGCCAGCGTTGGCGTCGGTGCCACGGAAAGTGAAGGCACCACCGCCAAAGCCGAAGCCGTAGATGGCGATGGCGATGGCGATGGCGATGGCGACGATATGACCGGGAATCCGGGTGCTGCCACCGGCGAAGCGGGTATTTCAGGTTCCGACAGGAAGGCAGCGGAAACGTCATCAGGGACAGGCAGCAGGACAGATGTGGGTTCGGGTCGCGTCCGCCGGGGATCGGCGGAAGGTTCAGCGGGCACCTCCTTGGCTGGTGCGGCGACGGCCGGGGGTTCGGCGTTTCCGGACCACATGGTTGCGGCGGCGATCCCTCCTGCAACCACAACTGCAGCAGAGGCCGCGGCAACGGAAAGGGCCACGGTCCGCCGCGGGCTGGAGGTTCCCGGCCTTCCCGGGAACCAGGACATCCCGCCCCATCCTGCGGGCAGTGCCCACGTGGCGGTGTTGATAAAGAACGACGCCGGCAGGCCGGTCACCAACGGAATCAGCACCGCGCGCATGGACGAACGGAGTTCGTAGAGCTCCAGCAGGAGGGCATGGCATTTAAGGCAGTCGTCCAGGTGTTCCTGGACCTGCGCCCTGTCCCGGGCCGAAAGACTGTTAACGGCGTAACCGCCCAGCCGTTCCGAGTAGGGGCGGCAGCTTTCGTCCTGGAAATCAATGTGGCTCTGCAGGTAGTTTCGCCGCAAAGCGTTGCGTGCCCGCAAGGCCACGGCAGACACTGCATTGGCAGAGATGCCCAACAACGGTGCCACGGCTGCAGGTTTTTGGAGTTCTACGTCCAGGTACCAGAGAACTGCCTGCCAACGCTCCGGCAGCGCAGCGAAGGCCTGAGTAATCGCCTTCGTTTCAAATGCCGCTACCGCAGGGTCCGGGTCCAGTACTGCCCTGTCGATATCGGAGTCACTGCCAGTGGCCCGCACCCGGGACGCCGCCCGGTTGGTCCGGTGCGTCATCCGGGTCACGGTGGTGAGCAGGTAGGCCCGGAAAAACTCGTCAGGCCCTTTGCCCGCCTGTAGTGACCGCAGCACGGCAGCAAAGGCCTCGGACACAGCATCTTCGGCATCACTGGGAACATCCGCGTGCCCAAGGGCGACGTTCAGGGCCACCAAATGGTGCCGGGCATAGAGCTGCTCGAAGGCTTCCGGCTCACCCTCCCTGACCCGCCGGATCAGCTGCGGGTCACTCAAATTGCTATGTCGGAAGGGCCTGCCTGCACCACTTTGACTCATTTCACGCCTCACTGCCGGCCTGCCCCCAAAAACAAGTTTCAACACTCCCTACTAAGGGTGGCGTATAGATCCAAATCGTGAAGGCGTTTTGCCAAATTTTATAGAAATGGCCCGCACTTCCTGCCCTCCTGTGGACGGCATCCCCGGCGCCAGGTGCCGTCGTCGTTGTTCCTGCTCTAGAAACCAGCCGGTCCAAAAGGTAAGTTGGTAAGCATGCTGATGAATTGGAACGACGCATCAGCTTCCGGTAACAAAACAAAGGAGACGTTATGAGCACGAAGGTGGAAAAACGCATTCTGGTGAACGTACCGGTAAGCACCGCTTACAACCAGTGGACCCAGTTCGAGGACTTCCCGCACTTCATGGGCGGCGTCAAGAGCGTTACGCAGCTCAGTGACGACCGGCTGCAGTGGGTGGCCGAGATCGGCGGCGTCCGCAGGCAGTGGGAAGCCAAAATCCTGGAGCAGATCCCCGATCGCAAGGTGGCCTGGGCCGCCACTGAAGGCGCCACCAATGCCGGCGCCATTGAATTTGAGGACGTCGGCGGCGGCCAGACCTCGGTGCAGCTGACCATTGAGTACGAGCCCGAAGGCATCATTGAAAAAGTGGGCGACAAGCTCAACGTCGTTGACCGCCAGGCAGAAGCAGACCTCAAGCGGTTCAAGGAATTCATCGAGGATGAAGGTTACGCCAGCGGTGCGTGGCGGGGCAGCGTCAGCTCCGGAGCACCCTCGGGCACCCCCGGCGTCGAGGATGCGGCGGAAACCCGCGGCGACTCTGGCAAGGCAGGCATCTCCAAGGTAGCCGCCGGTCTGGGCGTTGCTGCGGCAGCAGGTGCGGCAGCAGCAATGGCCGGATCAAAAAAGGACGCCGGGGAGACGATAGAAGCAACTACCCCCGTTGAGCCCGTCACGGTTACGCCCATTCCGGCAGAGCCGGTCAGCACCGATACGACCGCAACGGGCGCGACGACGGCAGCCGGCTCCACCGGTTCACTCGCCGATCTGGGCGACGACAGGATCGGTCACGCCTTTGACCAGACGAACGGTTTGGTGGACACGACCGGAGAGTCTGATGAGACGCTCGAAGGAGAGAACCTCAGCGCAGCAGAGCGACGCGAAGACGATAACCGGCCCGACGACGGCCTCCCGCCCCTGGCCGGAAACTTCGGTCCGCGCTAACCGGGACTTGCCGGCGCCGGAACTGCCCGCGGCCATTCGCAAAAGCGAGGTCCGGCGCCGGCCATTTCCGCCCCTGACACAAGCACCGTCCGCCTCCTTCGGGAAGCGGACGGTGCTTCGTGGGTTTCCCGCTCCTCCTGCTTGAGCAGGAGCGCAGGCCCATCCTTGTCCTTCTCTCAAATCTGGCCGGACGCCAGATCCGGATCCACATTCACTGCGGGCTCCGCGGCCCCTTGCCCTGTTGCCGACGATGCTTCCTCTTCACCGCTGGTTGTCCGCGAGGAGCGCCACGCGAGCGCCCCTGCCCCGGCGACGAGAAGCAGCCCAACCACCCACAACCACATGCGGGACCCGGACTGCCCTTCCTCAACAGCAGCAAGGTCCCTTTGGGTAGGGGCGGCTTTCGGTACTGCGCGCCTCAGACTCTCCTGGACCCGCGGGGTGAGTGTTTCCACGCCTCCGGCAAGATCCTCGGCCAGTCGGCGTAGAAGCATCTGCAGGCGCGGGGATGCACTTTCGACGCCTGTATCCAGCCCCGTCACCACTCTCTGGAGAGCAGCCTGCACCCCAGGAGTGGCCCATTCCTTGCCATGGGACAGATGGGTCACGAAGTTTTCAAGAAGTCGATGAGCCTGCTCGTTTTCAGTCAGGGTTTCTGCCGTACGCATGATGCCTCCTGGAGGTGGTGAATGTCCCCAGAATACGGCGGGGAGCGCCGCAATAACAGGCTGTACTGATACCGCCCCAACGCCGGAAAGTTGGACAGCAGGCCGCCTCCCGCTGGCATGTCTGGCGACACACAGTTCAGTTCCTTTCTTGCGCAGCAGATAGCAAGTGTGCTTACTATCTAACTAGTAAACATGCTTACTAACGCAGTTTGGCCCAGAAGTTCAGATACCAGCTACCTTCCGAAAGAGAGTAACGATGACTGATAATTCATGGCCCGAGGTTTCGACGCCAGGCACCACCGGCCCGTCCGGCACTCCGGTTCCCGCGATGCCGGCAGATGCACCCAGTGGTTCCTCGTCCACCAAGGACGTGGCAATGGAGGAAGCATCCAAGGTTGCCGGCCAGGCCGCTTCGGCAGCGCAGGGCGTTGCCCAGACCACTAAAGAGGAAGTCGCCAACGTCGCTTCCGAGGCGAAGACCAGCGCTCAGGACCTGCTGTCCCAGGCGGGCTCGGAGCTGTCCAGCCAGGCCGGCACGCAGCAGCAGAAGGTTGCCGAGGGAATCCGGACGATCTCCGGTGAGCTCCAGACCATGGCTGATGCTCCCGAACAGCAGGGGGTTGCCAGCGATCTCATCCGCCAGGCCGCGGAGCGCACCTCATCCATCGCTTCCTGGCTTGAAAACAGGGAACCGGGTGATGTGCTCCGGGAAGTCCAGACCTTTGCAAGGAACCGTCCCGGAACCTTCCTGCTGTTGGCCGCAGGCGCCGGTGTTTTGGCCGGTCGGCTGACCCGCGGTCTTAGTGGTGGCGGCTCCAGTGCTTCCCAGAGCCCGGCGCAGCCTTCCCCAGCGCAGGCTCCGGCAACCGCTCCGTACGCGGCGCCGGTGCAGCAGGAGACGGTGTTCGCGGCCGGAACGGGCGCGGACTATTACGACGAGCCCCTGGCAGGAACCGGAGCCCCGGCATCCACCACGTCACTGCCCTCCGGTACCGCAGCAGATACCCCTTTGCGGCTCGAGGATGACCCGTACCGGTCGAGCGAAGGACGTCAACTGTGAGCAGCCAGATACCGGAACCGGCCCCAACGGCTGCCCACGCGAAGGCGGACAACACGTCCCTTGGTGATTTGCTCGGAGATGTCACCCGCGACATGTCCACCTTGATACGCCAGGAAGTCGAGCTGGCCAAGGCAGAGCTGAAGGAGTCCGGCACCAAGGCCGGCAAAGGCGGCGGCATGCTCGCCGGGGCCGGTGTGGCCGGGCATTTCGTCCTGGTGTTCCTGTCCCTGGCGTTGATGTTCGCCCTGGGCGCCATCATGCATCTGGGCTGGGCAGCCGTGATTGTCGCCGTTATTTGGGGCATTATTGCCGCAGTGTTGGCAACGCTTGGACGCAAGGAACTGAAACAGATCAAGGGTCTGCCCCAGACCAGCGAAACATTGTCAGAGATACCCCCGACTCTAAAACCAGGTGAGGTAAACCGATGAGCGACAACCCTGATGCAATCCGTTCGGAAATCGAAGCCACCCGTGCTCGTTTGGGCACCAACGTTGACGCGGTAGCTGACAAAGTCACGCCGTCCAACATCGTCCACCGCCAGACCGACAAGGTCAAAAGCTCTGTGATGGGCACGGTGTCCGGGGTGAGGGAAAAGATCATGGGTGCAGCCGACTCCGGCACGACCCATGCAAGCGACGCCTTGAGCAGCACTGGCGATACCCTCCACGGAGCCAAGGAGAGCGTTTCCGCCAGGATTTCCGATGCCGGCACGGCACTCTCCGACGCACCGGCACAGGCCAGGGCGCAGGCCCAGGGCAACCCGCTGGCCGCCGGCCTGGTCGCCTTCGGCGCCGGGATGCTGATCTCTGCCCTGATCCCTGCCAGCCAGAAAGAGCGCGAAGCAGCGGACCAGCTCAAAACCGCTGCACAGCCCCTGACTGAAAAGGTCACTGACGTGGCCAGGGACATGGTTCAGGATCTGAAAGAGCCGGCCCAGGAAGCTATGGACAGGCTGAAGACCAGTGCTGCCGAGGGCGTGGAGAACGTCAAGGCCGAAAGCCAGGACGCTGCCGCTGACGTCAAACACCGCGCCGTCGACGCCAAGGACAACGTCCAGAACCCGTGAGCGGGCAGGACAGGATTCCGGAACAGCCCCGCAACCCCGCGGGGCTGTCCCCGGATCCGGAATCGCCTGTTCCCGCCGTTGGTCCGAGGCACATGAATGCGCCCCGCCCTTGGCCGGAGCAGTGGGCCACCCACCGGCTGGTGGGCATCGCAGCACGGCTCACCGAACGCAGGCTTAACCGCCAGCTTGCCCGCCTTAAGCTCACCAAAGGGGCGCTGGATGTCCTGGAGGCAGTGGCAGAACTTGAACCGGCCACTGCAACCGATATGGCAGAACTGCTCTGCGTGAGCCGGCAAAGCCTGGGCAAAGTCCTCCAGCGCCTTGAAGGGCTCGGGTTTCTTACCAGGGAACCTGCAGCAGACGGGCGAAGCGCCAACATTCGTCTTACCTCAGCAGGACGGGCTGTCCTCTCCACCGCTGAGAACCTGGTCCGGGAACTCTCTGAAACCGAAGGCCGATCGGAGATGGAGTTCCGCAGGCAACTCGAGCGACACATCACAAAACTCAGGAACACTGAGCACCAGCCTCTCCCCAGGGCCGGCATTCATGGGCGCAACCCGTCCCAGAGCAACGCGCAACCGCGCAACATCAACGCACACCTCAATGAAAACGGAGCACACCAATGGCTACAACGAACCGGACAACCGGGCCCAAGACCAACCTCCAAAAAGCAGCCCAGGCAGTAGGAGCGGTTTTCCTGCTGGTAGGAGTTCTCGGCTTCATCCCGGGCATCACCAGCAACTACGACCAGATGTCCTTTGCCGGGCACGATTCCCAGGCGCTTCTTCTGGGCATCTTCCAGGTGTCCGTACTGCACAACATCGTCCACCTCCTGTTTGGCGTCGCCGGGATCCTGCTGTCCCGCAACAACGCTCAGTCCCGCAGCTACCTGCTGTACGGCGGAGTCATCTACCTTGTCCTCTGGATCTACGGACTTCTCATCAACCTCGACACACCCGCCAACTTTGTGCCCTTCAACGGCGCTGACAACTGGCTGCACTTCTTCCTTGGTGTCGCAATGATCGCCCTGGCCATCCTGCTTTCGCGCAACACCACCCGCGCCGGAAACACTGCCCGGTAATACTCCCGGCTGCCGGGCTCCGAAGGTTGGAATGCCCACATAAGCCGCCCTAGCCGCGAGGGCCTGAGCCTGGTATTGCACCGGGGTCAGGCCCTCGTGGTTTTTGCCTTCCATGGGGAGCCCAGCCGGTCAACTCCCCCCACGGTTACGCAACATGACGACGTCCGGGCGGTCCGGCGCACGGCGGAGTGCTACGTTTTTTGGTGAGTAATGAGTACCGGTGCCAAGCCCTGACTGTCCGGTCGGCAACCCTCCCTTTCGCGGCGGGGTGCCTCAGGTGAATACTCGGCATATCGACCATTCGAGCTGCAAGCGCGAGAGAAGGAGATCCGTCATGTCTGACGTACCCGCCCCCGACCAGAATTCCGATCAAAAGGCTGAGGAAAAGCTCGCCTACCGGTTGATCACCGGCCCGGACGACCGCGCCTTCTGTGAACGCATTTCCGCCGCGCTGGCCGAAGGTTACGTATTGCATGGCAGCCCAGCGGCCACGTGGAACGGCGCCAGCGTGATCGTGGCCCAGGCTCTGCTGCTGCCGGTAGCGATCGCCAGCGCGGATGCCGCCGTCGCCACTGCCGTGGATCAGTTGAGCGCTGAGGACTTCAGCGAAGCGGACATTGCCGGCGGTGGCCACGCATGAACCACGCAGGCGATCTCACACCGCAGGAGGCGTGGGCCAAACTCGAAGCCGGCGCCGTCCTGGTGGATGTCCGAACGGAAGGCGAGTGGGCACACATCGGCATTCCGGACACCAAGTCCACGGAGAACGACCCCATTTTCATCCAGTGGACCTTCGCCGGCGGTATCCCCAATCCGGACTTCATCAGCGAACTGCAGCAGCTCGCCCCGGAGGACGCCGGCGTCGAACTTGTTTTCCTGTGCCGCTCCGGCGTCCGGTCGGCAGCAGCAGCCAGCGCCGCCGCGCAGGTCGGGTTCACGTCCTATAACGTCCTGGAAGGGTTCGAAGGCGAGCCTGACCGCTACGGCGAGCGCACGGTCAACGGCTGGAAGAACCGCGGGCTGCCCACCAACCTCGGAACGGCGTAAATGGCTTTCAATCAGGACGCGGCCGGCTGGAGCCCCGATACCCAGGCCGTGCGGGGCGGACTTGACCGCACGGGTTTCCAGGAAACCACCGAGCCGGTATTCCTCAACTCAGGTTTTGTCTACGAATCGGCGGCGGCGGCCGAACGGGCGTTCACCGGCGAGGACGAACGGTTCGTCTACTCGCGCTACGGCAACCCCTCCGTGGCCACCTTCCAGGAGCGCCTCCGGCTGCTCGAAGGCACCGAGGCATGCTTTGCGACGGCGTCGGGAATGTCCGCGGTGTTCACCGCCCTGGGTGCCCTGCTGGCTGCCGGGGACCGGGTTGTTGCGGCCCGCTCCCTTTTTGGCTCCTGCTTCGTGATCCTGAACGAAATCCTGCCGCGCTGGGGTGTAGAGACGGTATTCGTTGACGGACCGGACCTGGAGCAGTGGCGCCAGGCCCTGTCCGTACCCACCACCGCCGTTTTCTTCGAGTCTCCCTCCAATCCCATGCAGGAGATTGTGGACATCGCGGCGGTCAGCGAACTGGCGCATGCGGCGGGGGCCACAGTCGTCGTCGACAATGTTTTTGCCACGCCCCTGCTGCAGCGTTGCGGCGAATTGGGCGCGGACGTAGTGGTCTACTCCGGCACCAAGCACATTGACGGCCAGGGGCGCGTCATGGGCGGCGCCATCCTCGGGACCAAGGAATTCATTGACGGCCCGGTGAAGCAGCTGATGCGGCACACAGGCCCGTCGTTGTCCTCGTTCAACGCGTGGGTCCTCACCAAGGGCCTGGAAACCATGGCGCTGCGGGTCAACCATTCCTCCGCGACGGCGCTGCGCCTGGCCGAATGGCTGGAGCAGCAGCCGGCTGTCAGCTGGGTCAAGTACCCGCTCCTCAAGTCCCACCCGCAGCACCAGCTCGCGGCGCGACAGATGAAGGCCGGCGGAACGGTCCTCACCCTGGAGCTTTCGACGGCGGGCGGCCGCTCCGGCAAGGACGCCGCCTTTGCGCTGTTGGATGCCTTGAAGATCATCGACATCTCCAACAACCTGGGCGACGCGAAGTCGCTGATCACCCATCCGGCCACCACTACCCACCGGGCCATGGGCCCGGAAGGCCGGGCGGCAATCGGGCTGAGCGACGGCGTGGTGCGGCTCTCCGTGGGGCTGGAAGATCCCGAGGACCTGCTGGCTGACCTGGAGCAGGCACTCAAGCAGATCTAGATGGGCATTTTGGAGTAACTGCCCGGATTCGGCGGCTCGGGGGCGCGCCGGACGCGCAGCAGCTCCGGCGCAGTTTCCTCGTCAACGTCAAGGGTCTCCGCCTCCAGCATGGTAAGCCTCACGGCTTGCCGCACCACGGCCCCGAGCCCGGCGTCATCCGGATCGTCGCGTTCCAGTGCCCGGTCCCGTGCAGCGCGCTGCTCGGTGGAACCAGTCCCGCGCTTCAGGATGTCTTGGATACTGCGCCTTACCAGGCCAAGCTCACCTTGCTCCGCCAGGACCGGCTCTACATACTCCACCAGGGCATTGACGACGTCGCTTGCCGGGGCGGGACGGAAGGTTCCGAAATCCAGGAGATCGCCCTTGATTCCCACATTGCTTGCCTGCCAGGCAGCCATCCTCAGCAGCACGGTAGGCACAGGGAGCGGGTCTACGCCGTTCCGCCATTCCCGCACTGCGGTCTCCACGAGTGCACGGACCAGAACGGCGATCAGTGCGGCATCCGCGGAGCGCAGGCAGACGTCGGGCGCCCGCACCTCCACGGTGGGGTGGTTCCGGGAAAGCCGCGCCTCGAAGTAGATCATGCCCTCGTCCATGACCACCCCCGTTTCCATCAGGCGGGTTACAAGCCGGCGGTAGGCGATCAGGCTCCCATGGATGGCTGACGGTCCGGAGGACGGCCACCGGTACCAGGCCTGGGTCCGGTAGCTTTCGAAGCCGGTCTCGGCGCCATTCCAGAAAGGCGAATTGGCGCTTATTGCTGTCAACACAGCGAGCTTGTCGCGGATCCGGTCCAGCACCGCTACCCCCTCCTCGGGGGATTCGATGAAGGTGTGCACGTGGAAGCCGCACGTCAGCTGTTCCTGGGCGGTCAATCCGAAGCGTTCCAGCATGCGCGCATACCGGGGATCCGGAGTCGTGTGGCTGGTGGAGGCGAGCGGTGAGGTAGCGAGTGCCGCCACTCTTGCCCCGTGCCGTTGTGCGGCCTCGTCTGCCATGGCCCGGCCTGCCCTGATCTGGAGCAGCAGTTCGTCGTAGGTCAGGCAGGGCCGGGTCTGCGTCTCGATCTGCTCCAGCTTGAGTTCGGCACTCAGGCCAAGCTGATGGCTGTCCTCCGCTACCTCGTGGGCATCGGCTACCTCCGGTTCAGGGGCTGTACCGGAGGAGGGCGCTATAGCGCGCCCGGACAGCATCGCATCCGCAAGGGCCAGCGGCTCCCCCGTCTGCGGGTCTACGATCAGGAGCTCTTCCTCAACGCCGAAAGTACGCATGCTTCCATTGTGCTACCGGCGTCAATGCGGGCTTAGTCCTGGAAGTACTCGATCTTCGCCCCGATGGTGTTGAGCCGCTCAGCCAGGTCCTCGTAGCCGCGTTCTATGACATAGATGTTCCGCAGCTCGGACACACCACGGGCGGCAAGCATGGCCAGCAACAGGCAGGCAGCCGGGCGAAGGGCGGGCGGGCAGCCAACCTCTGCGGCGCGCCATTTGGTGGGGCCGTTGATGTAGATGCGGTGCGGATCCAGCAGTTGCACCTGGGCGCCGAGCTTGTTCAGTTCGGTGAGGTAGATGGCGCGGTTCTCGTAGACCCAGTCGTGAATCATGGTCTGGCCTTGCGCGTTGCCCGCGATCACGGCGAAGAACGGCAGGTTGTCTATATTAAGGCCGGGGAACGGCATGGGGTGGATCTTGTCCTCCGGTGCGCGCAGCTTGGAGGGGACGGTTGTGACGTCCACCAGGCGCGTACGGCCGTTCCGGGCCATGTATTCGCCGGACACCATGAGCTTTTGGCCCATCTGTTCCAGGATGGACAGTTCAATTTCCATGAATTCAATGGGCACGCGGCGGATGGTTACTTCCGAGTGCGTGACGATTCCCGCGGTGATCAGGCTCATGGCCTCGATGGGGTCTTCCGACGGGAAGTACTCGATGTCGACGTCGATCCTGGGCTTGCCGGTGATCTTCAGGGTGGTGGTGCCCACGCCATCGATCTGGACGCCGAGCATCTGCAGGTAGAAGCAGAGGTCCTGGACCATGTAGTTGGGGCTGGCGTTGCGGATGACTGTGGTGCCACTGCGGTGCGCCGCTGCCATGATGGCGTTTTCCGTGACGGTATCGCCGCGTTCGGTCAACACAAAGGAGCGATCCAGGGAGTCGTCCTTGGGAGCCTGCACCGAATAGAAGCCTGAAGTTGCTTCGACTGCCAGCCCGAACTGGCGAAGAGCCTGCATGTGCGGTTCAACGGTGCGGGTGCCCAGATCGCAGCCGCCGGCGTACGGGAGCTGGTACCGGTCGGATTCATCGAGCAGCGGGCCCAGCAGCATGATGACGCTGCGGGTGCGGCGGGCGGCTTCCACATCCATCGAGGCCAGGTCAAGAACGGCCGGACGGCGGAGCTGAAGGTCGGTGTCATTCAACCAGGTGCACTCGACGCCGATGCTGCTGAGCACCTCGACGATGCGGTTGACTTCCTCGATGCGGGCGAGGCGGCGCAGGATGGTGGTGCCCCGGTTGATCAAGCTGGCACAAAGGAGCGCCACACCCGCGTTCTTGCTGCTGTTGACATCCACGGCGCCGGAGAGGGTGTGACCGCCTTCCACCCGCAGGTGCGTCATCTGCGGCCGGCCCACCTTGACGATGCTCCGGCCAAAGATGCTCTCCAGCCGCTGGATCATTTTCAGGCTGAGGTTCTGCTTGCCTTGTTCCATCCTGGCGATGGCGCTTTGGCTGGTTCCGAGCTCCGCAGCCAGCTGGCCCTGAGTCCAGCCCTTCTCACTGCGCGCGTTGCGCAGGAGCACTCCAACATGTTCAGCAGTTTGTTGCGTCATGGTTAAAAAATATCATGCATGAGTTATTTGGTCGAAATATCCTACCTTCAAGTTGAGATTGAGGGAGTTTTATCCATTTGGTGCGATAACTTGGTCAGCTCAGTGGATTGGCAATCCCGCGGAACCCAGCGTAGCGGCGGAAAAGGCACCGTCCACAGTCCATGAACCCAACACTTCAGCAACATCAGGCCGGCGCTCATCCTGGACCGCGGTGTCATAGCTGCGCTGGAGCAGATCATCGATCCTGACGCGCTGGCCTGCGGCGGCGCTTTCGATCGCAGCCTCCACCATGGCCAGGCTGAGGATGTTGTCATGAACCTGACCCATCGGAGCCCTGCCCGTCCGAAGGGCGGTGACGAACTCGCGCAGGGAACCGTGGACGTCGGCGCCCAGGTCCGCCACGGCAGACTGCTCCCCGGCGACGCCGGTATCCGTCCGGACCACGGAACTTTCCGACGTCGGCAGGTTCTCGCCGTCCCACAACACGGTTCCGTGCTCACCACCCAGCCGCCAGACCGCGTTCCAGGAAGTCTCCTGGCCAGGGCTGCACCAGCTTCCGTTGAAGATGAATCGCTGGCCGCCGGACATCTCGAAGGATGCCACGGCCGCCGCGTCGCCCCGATACCAGCTCCAGGGCGGGTTGAACTCCTCACAGAATACGGAGACAGGATCTGCATCCAGGAGGAAACGGGCCATGTCGAACTGGTGGATGGCCATGTCAAGCAACAGCGGATGATCCATCTGGTCGCGGAATCCGCCGAAGTGCGGGGCCTTGAAGAAATCCGCGGAGAGGATTCCCAGCCGGCCCAGTGCGGCAGCCTGCGCCTTGGCAGCGAACAGGTGGGCGTTGTAACGGCGGGACTGGCTGACCATAAACAGTTGACCCGTGACATCGGCGGCGGCGGCAAGGCTAAGGCCCTGCGCCACCGTGGCGGCTACGGGCTTCTCGCCCAGCACCGGGAGGCCGGCGAAGAGAGCCTCAGTGGTCACCGGATGATGGGCGGCAGGGACGGTCACGTTAATAACCGCCTGGGCACCGACGTCGAACGCCAACTGCGCGGTTCCGGCACCCACCGGAAGGTCAGGCTTTCCGATCAACGCGGCGCTGGCGTGCGCTGCATCAAGGTCCAGGTCCACGATGCCACGTAATTCCACCAGCGGCGAGGCCTCCACTGCCGCCAGCCACGCGCGGCCCATGGCTCCGGCGCCAACCACCACAACTTTCAGGGGCGTGCCGTCCTCCTCGATGGTGGCAAATGGCCGGCTCATGCGTCGCTGCCTTCGTAGATGGCGGTAGCGCCCTGGTACGCGGCGCCCTTGAAGAACACGTTGGTGTCGTAGCGGAGGAGTTCGGGCAGTTCGCGCCGGGGCCTGTCCGTGACCGCCCATAGAACGGCGTTGGAAATGACCCTGCGGATGTCCTTGTGGTGGTAGACCGGGTAGTCCTGGTCCCCCGGGCTGAAGAAGAAGATCTTGCCGTGGCCACGGCGGAAGGTGCAGCCGGACCGGAACACTTCGCCGCCACTGAAGGAGCTGATGAAGACCAGTTCCTCCGGCGTAGGAATATCGAAGAACTCTCCATACATCTCCTGCTCATCGATGATGATGGGGTGCGGCACGCCCTTGGCGATGGGGTGGGTTGGGTCAACCGTCCACACGAGTTCGCGGTCCTGCTCCCCCCGCCAGCGCAGGGTGCAGGTGGTACCCATGAGCTTGGTGAAGATCTTGGACCAGTGACCCGAATGCAGCACGATCAGCCCCATCCCGGAGAGGACGTGCCGGTGCACGCGTTCCACGGTCTCGTCGTCGACGTCGCCGTGCGCCATGTGCCCCCACCAGGTCAGCACGTCAGTGTTGGCCAGGACTTCTTCGGTGAGGCCATGTTCCGGTTCGTCCAGGGTGGCGGTCCGAACCTCGACGGCGGCACCCAGGTTCTCCTCGATGCCTTCCTTCACCGCTCCATGCATACCCTTGGGGTACAAGGCGGACACGTGCTCGTGTTCCTGCTCGTGGCGGTTTTCGCTCCAGACGGTGACCCGGATGGTGGCGTTGTCAGTCATTGCATCTCCTGTGCTTGGTTTATTGGTTTTCGAAACTGTTGCTGATGGGTGCTGGTTGTCACTTGACGGCGCCGCCGGTGGTGCCTGCTGCCACGTATTTCTGCGCCGCAATGAGGAGGATGATGGCGGGGATGGAGGCGAGAACCGCCGTCGCCATCACTGAACTCCAGTCGTTCACGTAGGCACCCATGTACTGGAAGATCCCCAACGTCACGGGGCGGACCTGGTCCGTGGTGGTGAGGGTCAGCGCAAAGAGGAAATCACTCCAGGTGAAAAGGAACGTGAAGAGCCCGGAAGTGATGAGTGCGTTGCGGCTCAACGGCAGGACGATGGACCAGAAAGCCCTGAGGTGCCCGGCGCCGTCCACTTTGGCGGCCTCTATCACTGACGCGGGCAGGTTGTTCATGAAGGCCCTCATGATGAGGATTGCGAACGGGATGCCGTGCGAGGAGTCGGCCAGGATAAGTCCGGGGATGGAATTGAGCAGCCCCAGGTCGTTGTACGCGGTGTACAGCGCATTGGCCACCACAATGCCGGGGATCATCTGGCTGATCAGGATCGCAAACAGCACAATGCCAGCGCCGCGGACCTTGAAGTAGGCCAGCGCATAGGCTGCAGGCGCCGCGATAGCAAGGCTGAACAGCACGCTGCCCAGTGCCACCACCAGGCTGGTCACCAGGTTTCCGCCCTGCTGCTTGATGGCCGTTGCATAGCCCGTGAAGTCGGGAGAAAGAGGTAGCCACGAGGTCTGCAGCGTCGCACCGTTGGGCTGCAACGAGGCGTTGATCATCCAGTACACCGGAAACAGCATGATGGCCAGGAAGAGTACTGCCAGGGCAGTGGTTCCCCACCGTTTGGACTCCCTGGCTGCGCCGGCGGTACTGCGGGGCGGGCGGTGGGTTCCAACGTCGAAAGTTGTTTTGATGGTCATGGAGTCCTCACTCGTCGACGGCGCGTCGGTTGGCGCGGAGGTAGAGAACAGCGAATACCAGCGAGATCACAACCAGGATGTTGCCCATGGCCGCGCCTTCGCCGAACTTGAAGTCCTGGAAGGACAGCGCGTACGACTGCGTTGCGATGGTCTGCGTGGAGTTGGCCGGGCCGCCGTTGGTCAGGCCAAGGATGATGTCCAGGACCTTCAACGTATAAACCACTCCCAGTACCAGGACCACGCTCACCACCGGACGGAGCATAGGCCAGGTGACGTGGCGGAACGCCTTCCAGCCGGTGGCGCCGTCCAGGGATGCCGCCTCATACAGCTCGTCCGGAATGTCCTGCAGCCCGCCGTAGAGCACAGTGACATTGAACGGGATGCCGATCCAGATATTCACTGCCATCACGGCCGCGAGCGCCAGCGAGGTACTGGTCAGCCAGGGAATTCCCGTGCTGATGAGGCCCAGGCTTTCCAGGAAGTTATTCAGGGCTCCGCTGTCCTTGTCCAGGATCCACCGCCAGACGGCACTGGAAACGATGAGCGGCAGCAGCCACGGCAGGAGAAGCAGCGAGCGAAGGATCCCGTTCAGCGGAAACCTGCGCTTGAAGAAGACGGCAAGGCCCAGGCCAAGCACGAATTGCCCGGCTATGGAGCCTGCCGTGAACAGTGCGGTGTTCACCATCGCGGTGGAGAACAGCGACGACGAGATAACAGTGGCGTAGTTGGCGAACCCTACCCAGGGGGCTTCACCTGTATAGAAGGTGCTGGTGCTGTAATCCTGGAAACTCATCAGGACGTTCTTCACCACGGGATAGCCAAAGAACAATGCCAGGTAAGTCACTGCGGGAACAAGGAAGAGCCACTGGTAGCCCCGCTCCCGGCGCCTGTAACCCTGGCGGCGCTTGGTGGCGGAGCCGGTGGCTGCCTGCACCACCTTCGGGGATACCTGCTCGACGGTTGTTGTCATGGGACCTGCCCTCAGCCTTCCTGGGCTTGCTTGAGGGCGTCCGCGGGGCTGGCCTGGCCAGTCAAAGCGGTCTGGATTGCCGTGTAGATTTTGGTTGCCTGGCTGGGCCATTCCTCACCGAGCTGGCCGGTCCGGGCCCGTGCCGTCTCCACCAGTTCGGCAAACGAGGCGAGTTCGGGGTTCTCGGCAGCGAACCGGGCGGCAACCGTGGTCTTCGAAGGGATGGTATTGCGGGCCTTGGCCATGGCCAGCTGGTTTTCATCGCTGTTCATGCAGGCGACAACCTCAGCGGCCTTTGCTTGCTTGTCCTTGTTTCCGGTCTGCGGCACCGTCCAGACCTCGCCGCCCAGCGGGCCGACGGGCGTCTGGTTTGATTCCTTGACCGGGATGTTCACCACGCCGTACTCAAGCGCAGCCTGCTTTTCCAGGACGGGGATCTGCCAGGGGCCGTTCACCATCATGGCCGCCTTGCCCGCGATGAACTGGTCATTCACGTCGGCCTGGGTCCAGTTCAGCGCCGAGGATGAAACCGAGCCGCTGCTGACCAGGTCTGTCCAGAGCTGCAGCGCCTCGGCCGCCTCAGGCGTGGCGATATTCTTCTCATCGCCGCCGTTGGACCACATAAAGGGGAGGAACTGCCAGGTGCCCTCATACGTGGCGTTGGCATTAAACGCCAGGCCATACTGGTCGCCGGCAGTGAGGGCTGCAGCCGTTTCCTTCAACTCATCCCATGTCTGCGGGGGTGTCACTCCGGCCTTGGCCAGGACGTCCTTGTTGTAGAAGAGCGCGATGGTGTTTACCGTCGGAGCCAGGCCGTACACTTCGTCCTCATAAGTCCCTGCGCTCAGGATGCCTTCGGGGTAGCCTTCGGTGCTGATGTTGAAGTCAGAGAGCGGAGCCAACGCGCCGGTCTTGGCAATTTGCTGCAGGTCCGGGTTGTCCAGCATGAGCACATCCGGCAGGGTCTTCGAGGATGCCTGCTGGAGCACCTTGGCGATCAGGGATTTGCCGGGGACGGTTTCGCGCTTGATGGTCACTCCGGACTGCGTTCCGCAGGCCGCAAGGGTGTCGCCGATGACCGACTTGTCCGGCTCGTTGTTGTAGTAATCGACGACGGAGATCTCGGTTACCGGGCCGCCGCCTCCGGAAGCAGTACTTGATCCGCAGCCGGACAGGACCAAGGGAATGCCGGCGAGCGCCGTGACGGCAAATGCGGCGGCTTTGGTACGGGTGATTGCTGACTTCATTATCAGATCCTTTGTGAGGGGCCGGAGCGTCATCGCCGGGGCCGGTTGTGGGCTGTTGCGGTTGTGTTTGGAAGGAGATCGCTTTTCCATTTGATTAATCGATACGTATCGACGCTGCTCAAATATGAGTTTCCTTTTTCGGCTGCATCAGGCCGGGCAGGTACGGGCAGTCAGGACGCGGGCTGGGGTGCGGGAGGTGAATACCCGGCGGTACCGTGCCGGTGGGTGACCTGGGGCGGGATAAGTTCGAGCGTTCCGCCGGAATCCGGATGATCCGCGGACATCAGGCGAAGGAGAAGTTCAACAGCCCGCTGCGAAACCAGGCTTGGCTGGATATCCAGGATGGTGGACTCCTCGAGGTCAACCATGGCTTCCGGCACCGGCCCCACTCCTATGACCGAGGCATCCCTCCCGGGCTCCAGGCCTTTCTCACGAAGAATCCTGGGCAGGAGTTCCAGAACGGTCACATCTGGCGAAACGAAGGCGGGCAGTCCGTGCGATGAAGCAATGCAGGCATCCACCGCGGCTTCAATACTCCGGCGGTCCGACGTTGCCGGCAGATGCTCGAGGGATACCCCCAGCCTCTCCGCGGCAGCGTTCGCGCCGCCAAAGAACCTGTCAACGTAGTTCAGCCTGCTCCCCACCAACCGGGGACGCCAGCCGATGATCACGCCGCTGGTGTGCCCCGCGCCGGCCATCTCCTCGACGCAGAGCTCGCCGGCCCGGGAGAAATCAGCGTCGATACAGTTAAGTCCGGTGGAGTCGTTCGGAATGCCGATAAACACCACAGGCACACCCAGCTTGCGGACCACGGGGATCCGCTCATCGTCAGCCTGGACCTGCATCAGGATCAGCCCGTCGCAGAGCTGCTGCCCCACCACGCGCTCCAACCCCTGATTGCCCTCTTCGTCCGTCACCAGCAGCACATCATGGTCGAAACGCCGGGCGGTGGCGGCAATAACGGCAATGAATTCCATGATGGAGCCAAGGTGCACCTCAGGAGTAATCGGGATAACCAGACCGATCACCTGGGACTTACGGCTGGCGAGTGCTCGGGCACCGGCATTCGGCCTGTAGGTCAACTGCTCGATGGCCGCTTCGACCCGCAGCCGGGTCTTCTCCGATATGGGCCGCTTGCCGGTCATGACGTAGGAAACCGTGCTCTGGGAAACGCCGGCTAAGGCCGCAACGTCCTTGCTGGTTGGCATGGTTTTCCTTTCGTCATGGTCGCCGGAACAATAGTCGATACGTATCGTTGAAGCGTATCGACTACAACTGTGACATGCGTCTCGTCAGAGCGCAAGGGTCACTTGTTGATTGTCACCGCCCGGCCAGCCGTGACGGTTACCTCCAGGGGGATAAAAGAACCGTCAGTGGCGGGCATGGTGATGGTGCGGTTGTGGCCTTCCTCCGCCGCAAAGGCCTTGAACTCCACCTCCGTGGACCAGTCGTACTCCGGCCGGTCGCTGACCATTCCCAAGGGCAGAATGGTCCCCTGGCGTACGTAGACAGCTGCCTCCATGACGCTGAACTCCTTGCGGTGCCAACGCTGGCCCGGTAGCTGTTCGCCTGTTTCCAGGTGTGTCCACGTTCCTTCGGGAAGGTAGAAGTCCACCCAGCCGCCGGCGGTCATCACGGGGGCTACCAGGAGGTCAGCTCCCAGCATGTACTGTCGGTCAAGATAGGCACAGGCGGGGTCATCAGGAAACTCCACGAACATGGGCCGCATCAGCGGCGCGCCCGTCTGGTGCGCTTCCTCGGCCGCACCCAGCAGGTAGGGCATCAAGCGCATCTTCAGCTGCGTGAAGTGGCGCAGCACATCGCTGGATTCGTCGTCCACCAGCCAGGGCACCCGGTAGGAGTTGGAACCGTGCAGCCGCGAGTGGGAGGACAGCAGGCCGAAGGCGATCCAGCGCTTGAAGAGTTCAGGGTCCGGCGTGCCCTCAAACCCGCCAATGTCGTGGCTCCAAAAAGCAAAACCTGAAGAAGCCAGGGACAGCCCTCCACGGAGCGATTCGGACATGGCAGGGAAGGTGGACTCGCAGTCACCGCCCCAGTGCACCGGCAACTGCTGCCCGCCGGCAGTGGCGGAGCGTGCAAACAAGACCGCCTGGCCCTCTCCCAGTTCCTTGGACAGCAGGTCAAACACCGTCTGGTTGTACAGCTGTGCATAGTAGTTGTGCATCCGCTGCGGATCGGAGCCGTCATGCCAGGCGACGTCCGTAGGAATCCGCTCGCCGAAGTCCGTTTTGAAAGAGTCCACACCCTGGTCCAGCAGGACCCGCAGCTTGCCCTGGTACCAGGTGACGGCGTCGGGGTTGGTGAAGTCCACCAGCCCCATACCGGCCTGCCACATGTCCCACTGCCAGACGGAGCCGTCCGGCCGCTTCACCAGATAGCCCAGTTCCGCGCCCTCCCGGAAAAGGTAAGACCGCTGGGCGATGTATGGATTGATCCACACGCAGACCTTCAGGCCGCGTTCGTGGAGCCGGCTAAGCATGCCTTCCGGGTCGGGGAAGGTGGCCGGGTCCCAAATGAAGTCACTCCAGTGGAAGGCCCGCATCCAGTGGCAATCGAAGTGGAAGACGGAAAGCGGAAGATTGCGTTCCTCCATGCCGTCGATGAAGGACATCACCGTTTTTTCGTCATAGTCGGTGGTGAAGGACGTGGAGAGCCACAGCCCGTAGGACCAGGCGGGAACCTTGGCGGGCCTGCCGGTGAGCTCCGTGTACCGGCGGAGGATGTCCTTGGGCGTGGGTCCGTGAATAACAAAGTACTGGAGCCGCTGGCCCTCCACGCTGAACTGGGTACGGGACACCACTTCGGAGCCGATCTCGTAAGACACCCGCTCCGGGTGGTTCACGAACACTCCGTAGCCGGAATTGGTGATGAAGAAGGGCACGTTCTTGTAGGCGAGGTCGCTGGACGTGCCGCCGTCTTCATTCCAGATGTCCACCGACTGCCCGTTTTTCACCAGGGCGCCAAACCGTTCACCCAGGCCGTACACATTGGTACCCACGCCCAGGGTGAGTTGTTCGTGCACGAACTGCCGGCCGTCCTGGTCGGTGATCAGGCCAATACTGCGCGGCACCGAACTGGTCAGCAGCCGCCCGTCCCCCAGGAAGTCAACGTTCCAGTCTCCGGCCGTGTTAATGCTGGCGGTGAGGCTTCCGGACGTGAAGGTGGCCTTGCCGCCGTCGTTGGTGATGGTTACCTCGGCACTTCCGTCCCTGAGGGCAAAATGCGGGCCCTTGTCCACGCCGCCCTGGAAGTGCTCGATGGTCACGCCGATCACGTCCGGGAGGGGGGATTCGAAAGTGACCGTCAGCTGAGGACAGTTCAGGGCGTCACCCCGGTCAGCAATCCGTTGCGTGGGTGCATAGACGGTGAGCTTGTTCGGGGATGCTTCCACATCCACCACGTCCTTCGGGTGCAAGGCGGTGTAGCCCTTGCGCAGCAGCCAGTAGCCATCAGTGAATTTCATGCTGTTCCTCTATTTTCCTGGTTCTTTGAGTACGAGGGCCCCGAAGGGGGCAAGGGTGAGCCGGCTGTTCTGCTCAGTTCCCGTGAGCAGGTCCACCGAGGACCAGCCCACATAAACGGCCTGTTCCGTGCTGGAATGGTTGAGCAGGAACAGGTGTCCGCCGCGACTGGCTGCCTCCACCTGCTCCGGCACCGGCTCGGCCAGCAGGGAACCAATTCCCGCGGAATTCAGCGCATCAGCCACCACCAGGTCCAGTGCCGGGGCCGGAAGGTCTGCCCCGACATACCAGCTGCTGCCCTCGCCGGTGGAATGACGTACGACGGCGGGATGGCCTTCGAGGCACCCCTCACCGAATACGGCAATCGCCTCTGCGGTGGCTCCGCTAAGGGCCAGATCTTCTGTCCAGGTCTGCGCCGGGTGCCGCTGTTCCCCGGCTGCCCCGTGATCCTCGAAGATCACGTCAACCGGCTCCGCCAGCGGGCGCCATTCCTCACCGTCCACGCCCAGCAGTCCGGAAAGGACTGCCGGGAACCGGCCGGGAGCCAGATGACCGTTGCTGTCCGCAACGGCGCTGAACGGGCCCACCACCAGGCGCCCGCCTCGTCGGACAAAGGCAGCGAGCGAGTCTGCGTCAGGCTGCGCCAGGATGAAAAGGCTGGGCACCACAAGCAGGTCGAAACGGCCCAGGTCCGACGACGGATGCACCACCTCCACCGCCAGCCCTCGCCGGCGGAGCGGACTGTAGTAAGCCTGCAGCTGGGCCAGGACGTCCAGCCGGCTGCTGGGCCTGTCCGGGGATTCGGCAGCCCACCAGCTGTTCCAGTCGAATAGAATCCCGATCCTGGCCCGGGCGTCCGCGCCGGCAAGTTGGCGAAGGTTCTTCAGGTCTGTCCCCAGGTCTGCGGCTTCCCTGAATACCCGGGTGTCTTCCCCGGCCAATGGCACCACAGCCGAGTGGAAGCGTTCGGCTCCGAATCTGGACTGGCGAAACTGGAAGCAGCAGACGCCGTCAGCGCCGTGGGCTACGGCGGAGAGGGCGTCCACGCGAAGGGCGCCGGGTTCCTTGGCCACGTTGTGTTCCCGCCAGTTCACGGCGGAGGTGGCTGATTCCATCAGGAGCCACGGCTGCCCGCCGGCCAGCCCCCGGCAAAGATCGTGGGTCAGCGAGCCGAACTGGTGCGACCGTGGATCGGCCGGATCCGTGTACCAGTCGTTGGCCACCACATCCGTCTCCTTGGCGAACGCGAAGTAATCGGCGCCGCGGAAGAAGCCCATGAAGTTTGTGGTCACCGGGTTGATGGGGTCATAGCGGCGGATGATGTCCCGTTCAGCCGTGTAAAGGGACAGCAGCTGGTGTGAGGTGAACCGCTGGAAGTCCAGCGCCTGGCTGGGGTTGACCAGGTAGGGAGCGCGCCGTGGCGGCATGATCGCGTCCCAGTGGTCGTAGCGCTGGCTCCAGAACGACGTGCCCCAGGCCCGGTTGAGCTCGTCTATGGAACTGTAGCGATGCATCAGCCAGGCCCGGAAGGCGAGGGCGCTGTGGTCGTCGTAGCTGACCTGCCCCAGCTCGTTCCCGACGTGCCACATGGCGACCGCCGGATGGCCCGAATACCTCCTGGCCAGGGCTTCTGTGATTCCGGCCGCAGCCCGGCGGTACTTCGCCGAGGAGGGATTGAACTGGTTTCGGGAACCCCACCAGAGGGTACGGCCGTCCGCGTCCACCGGCAGGGTCTCCGGATACGCATGGCCCAGCCAGGTTGGCGGTGACGCGGTAGGCGTGGCCAGGGATACCCGGATGCCGCCCTGGTGGAGGAGGTCCAGGATCCGGTCCAGCCAGCCGAACTCGCGGGCACCTTCCCGCGGTTCCAGCTGGGCCCAGCTGAACACACCCACCGTGACCAGGTTGATCCCGGCCTTTTGCATCAGCCGGATGTCCTCCGGCCAGCTCTCCTCGGGCCACTGCTCGGGGTTGTAGTCCGCTCCGAAAAGCAGTCCGGCGGTACCGGTGAGGGAGGCCAGTACTGGCCGGGCGCCAGGCGATGGAGGTGAGGAATGGTTTGTCATGGTCGAATCGCTTCAATCAAAAGTAGAGGGTGGGTAGGTGCGCTCAGGGGTATCACGTCGAACGTTGTCGAACGGAAGTACGCGGAAGACTTTCCGTGCTGGCTATGCTTGAAGTTCTACGCGCGAATGAAGGGAGTGGCCCGTGGCCACCATGATTGACGTTGCCCGGGCGGCCGGAGTGTCCACCAGCACGGTGTCCTACGTGCTGAGCGGCAAGCGCACCATTTCGGAGGAAACCCGGGAGCAAGTCATGGCAGCGATCAGGAAGCTGGACTACAGCCCCCACTCCGGTGCCCGTTCCCTGGCATCGAGCCGGTCCAACGTGCTGGGTCTGATGGTTCCCCTCCGCGCTGACGTTAATGTCAGCGTGATCATGCAGTTCGTGGCCGCGGTGGTCACCACGGCCCGGGACTACAACCAGGATGTGCTGCTGCTTACCCAGGACGACGCCGACGGCATCCACCGGGTTACGTCGCAGTCCATTGTGGACGGGCTGCTGATGATGGACATCGAGGCCAGGGACCCCCGCATCCCGCAGCTGGCCAGGCTCCGTAAGCCTGCCGTGCTGATCGGTTTCCCGGATGATCCCCAGGGGCTGAGCTGTGTTGACTTCGATTTCGCCGGAGCCTCCCGCACCGCCGTCCGGCACCTGGCCGGGCTCGGCCACCAGACCCTGGGTTTTATCGGCTCGCCGCAGGCTTCCCTGGAACGCCACGCCACCTATGCCGACCGTGCCCGCAGAGGCTTTGACGATGCCTGTGAAGCAGCCGGCGTCACAGGTGTCCGCCAGGCCTGCGAACCCACATCTGCTGCCCTCGCCGAAGCCCTGGACGCCATCTTCGCGGCGCCCGGGCCGGTCACCGGCCTGGTGGTCCACAACGAAGGACTTCTCCCGCTGCTTCGGGAATCGCTGGCGCTCCGTGGCCTGCAGATCCCCGAGGATGTGTCCGTTGTGGCTATCGCACCCGAGGACGCGGCCATGGCTTCCGCCCAGCCCTGGACGGCGGTATCCATTCCCGCCCACGACATTGGCCGTGCCGCCGTCGAAATGGTGATGGACCGCCTCAATTCCGACAAACCGGTAGAGATCCGCCTCATTGTCCCGTCGCTGGTTCAACGCACCACCTCTGCGGCACCGGCCTAAAGCCTGGCAGCTTGTGCTGACCGGGATCATCCCTTCACCGCGCCAATCATGACTCCCTTGGTGAAGTGCTTCTGTACGAGCGGATAGACCAGCAGGATGGGCACGACAGCGACCACAAGGACTGCCATCTGCAGGGCCAACGATGGAGCGGCGCCCTGCCCCACGGCAACCTGTCCGGGAACCATGACACCCTGCAGGACGTAGGAGCGCAGCACTACCTGGAGCGGGTTCATCGCGCTGTCGTTGATGTAGAGGACCGCGTTGAAGAAGGCGTTCCAGTAACCCACTCCGTAAAAAAGCGCGATCACGGCGGTGACGGCCTTGGACATGGGCAGCACGATCTGGCCGAGGATCCGCCATTCGCTGGCACCGTCAATCCGTGCGCTGTCCAGGATGCCGCGGTCGATGCCCATAAAGAAGCCGCGCAAGATGATGATGTTGAACACCGAGACGGCGCCCGGCAGGATCAGTGCCCAATAGGTGTTAATCAGGCCCAGCCCGGATACCAGGAGGAAAGCCGGGATCATCCCGGCACTGAAAAACATGGTCAGCAGCAGAGTGAACAACAGCGGCGTATGGGCAAAAGAACCGGGCCGCGAGAGTCCGTAGGCACACAGGACGGACACCACCATGCTCAGCATGGTTCCAACGGCAGTCACCCCCACGCTCACCAGCACGGCGCGGGTAACAACACCCCCGCTGATGATCTGGCGGTACGCATCGATGGTCAGCTCGCCGGGGATGATGACCATTCCGCCTGCAGCTGTGATGGTTGCCTGCGAGGACAGGCTGGTCAGGACGATGGTGTAGAGCGGCCCCAGCACGGCCAGGACCACCAGTGTGAGGACAGCCGCCTTGCCGAGTTTGCCCACCGGGCCAAGCTCCTCCTCCCAAGCGGGCCGCGATGAATTCCTGCGCCGGTGGCCCGGAGGTTTCGGCAGCCGGACTCGAGTTGACGGTGTTGAAACTGCTTTTGCCTGTTTGCTGATGGTGCTCATGACTTCGAGTACACCCCGCTCTCTCCGAATAGATGGGCAAGTTTGTTGGCGCCAAGGATCAGGGCCAGGGACACCACGCCCTTGATAAGACCGGCCGCCGCGGCGTAGCTCCAGTCACCGTTTTGGATGCCCGTGTAATAGACAAAGGTGTCCAGGACCTCTGAGGCCTCCGCGCCTACTGCATCCCGCTGCAGGATGAGCTGTTCAAAGCCCACGGACAGGGCATCGCCCAACCGCAGGATCAACAGCAGGATGATCACGCCGCGCAGCCCCGGCAGTGTCACGTGCCAGGTCCTTCGCCAGCGGCTGGCTCCATCCACGGCTGCGGCCTCGTACTGTTCCTGGTCAATGGCCGCCAGCGCCGCGAGGAACACGATCATGCCCCAGCCGGCGTCCTTCCACACCGCCTGCGCAGTGATGAGGAACAGGAAGGCGTCCGGGTTGGTCATGAGGTCAACCGCCTGCCAGCCCTGCGCCCGCAGGCTCTGGCTCAGCAGGCCGGCGCCGCCGAATACCTGCTGGAACACGGAGACCACCAGCACCCAGGAGAAGAAGTGGGGCAGGTAGACGATCGCCTGGATGGTGGACCGCAGTGCCGGAGACAGCATGGAGTTCAGCAGCAGCGCCAGCACTATGGGGATGGGAAAGAAGAACACCAGCTGGAACGCGGTAATTACCAGGGTGTTCTTGACGGCCAGCCAGAAGCCCGGGTCCCCAAGGACCCTGGCGAAGTTGTCCAGGCCAACAAAGGGGCTGTCCGGGATCCCCACGAAGGGCGAGTAGTCCTGGAACGCCACAATGTTGCCCAGCAACGGGACGTAGGCAAAAACCAGGAGCAACCCAATGGCCGGCAGGGTCATCAGCACCAGGGACTTGTCCCGCATCAGCCGCGCTTTCAGGCCTGCCTTCTTGCGGGGTGCGGAAACGGGGCCGCCGGGGCCTGCCCCGGCAGCGTGACTGCGCCCGCCGTCCGTAACTGCCGTCGTAATCCGGCTCAATTCGGTAGTGGTCATGGCAGGTCCTAGGCGTTCAGGAAGCCTGCGTAGAACTCACGCAGTTCATCGCCGCCGTTGCGCTTCCAGGTATCAATCGCGCCATCGAGGTCTGAGAGGCTCTTCCGGCCTCGGAGGATGTCCTTGGAGAGGTCTTCAAACGGAGCTCCCAGCGAGCCGAACTTGTTCGGTTCCTGAATCTGCAGCCCGTAGAAGAGGTCCTCGACGACGTGGGGAGCCTGCCGGGCCTCCCACTCCGTCTTGGTCTGCACATAGCCGGGGTACTGCACCTGATTGTTCACTGCTGCCGAATTCACCAGGAAGGAGTAAGTGCTGGTGACTTCCTGCTTGCCCCTCTCCGTGGCCTGCGGGATGTTTTGGGCATCGAGCGTGTAGTGGATTCCTTCAACACCGTTGTTGATCAACATGTATTCCTCAGTGCCGAAGGGGGCCGCTGCGAAGTTGGCCACTGCCAGCAGTTCTTCAATCCTGGCCGGGTCCTCGGTCTTCTTGATGAAGCTGAAAATCTGGGCAGGTGAGCCACGGAACAGCGTGGGCTTTCCGCCGTCGGGAGCAAAAAAGTCCATAGGCTGCATTTGGAATTTGGGATTAGTGGGCAGTACCCGGGCCAGGGCCTCGTGCCAGCTGCCCAGTCCGTCATTGGTCATCAGCACGGCGCCGGACTCAAACCGTTGCTTGGCCTGCTGTGAGTTGCCGGCTACGGAGTCAGGGTGCACGGCCCCTGAAGCAAAGAGTTTCGCGCCCCATTCCAGGGCGGCCCGGTATTCGTCAGTCTCGAACTTGTTCTGGAGCTTCCCGTCCACCAGCTTCCATTTGGGCACTACGCCATGCATGAGCTGGGCGCCGTTCCACACATCATCGGAGCCCCACCGGTTCTTGGCAGGATCCGTCAGCTCCTTCGCCAAGGCAAGGTACTCGTCGGCACTCTTGGGCGGTTCAACGCCCAGTTCATCAAAAAGGTCCTTGCGGTAGAAGATGGCGTCCGTGATGAGCGCAGCGGGATAGGGCAGGCCGTACAGCCCGCCCTCGAAGCAGCTGTACTTCCAGGCTGCGGTCTCCAGGTTTGCGAGGTTGGGATACTTCTTGACCTTGTCCCCGGCCAGGTATTCAGAGAGATCAGTGAACAGGCTCTTGGCGGCCTGGCCAAACCGCGGTGGAAGGTTCCAGGAAGGAATAACAACCCAGTCCGGCACGTCCTTGGGGGAAGCCAGGACCGTCTGGATCTTGTCCGCGTAGGTATTGCCGTCGCTGACCTGGAAGTGCAGCTTGGTTCCCAGTTGTTCGTTGACGGCCTGGAAATAGCTGTTGTCAGCCTGGGGAACGGCCCACCAGGCAGGAGTCATTACCGTGTAGCTTCCACCCTTGCCCGGGACACCCTGCACGGATTTCACCAGCTTGGGGATGCTTGTGAAACCGGGGGCCGAGCCATTCACGCCCGGGATATCCGGCTTGACGATGCTCAACGGGATGTAATCCGGCACCAGCTTGGCTGCTGCCTCGGCGAGGCCAGCCGAACTGGTGGCCTGGGGCGCCGCGCCGCCGCTGCTGCACGCGCTGAGGGCCGCCATGGCGACGGCGCCGCCAATGATTCCCAGGAAGGAACGACGCCCGACGCTTCCACCTGCCAATCGCGTCAAAGGCGGCGTGGGTTCGGGGGAGGTGAAGTTTCCAAGCATGATCTGCACTCCTTTGTGTGGACTTTCATGGCACCCCTGGCACCGGCGCGCATGTGCCGGACGGACTGCTGGTCGTAGCAGGACCACAGGGGTGGTAAGGAAATGTCGAAACGATTCGATTGCGTTCAGCCTAGGGGAGGGCCGGTTGGAGCGCAAGCGTTTCATGTGTTGCAGCTCACATAACGAGATGCCACAATGTTTGAAATGTCCTCAGCGCGCAAGCGTTTAAACAACTTTGCCAACGAACGGATCAGCGTGCCTTCCACTTCCACCGCCCCAGCCGCCGACGCCACTGCCCAGGCCGGCACTTCCCCCACAACCGCTTCGACCCTGCTGGCCAGGCTGACACGCGACCAGAAAATCGCGATGCTGCACCAGCACGCGCCTGCCATGGAGTCAATGGGCCTGGCATCGTTCCACACAGGAGCGGAGGCCGCCCATGGCGTTGCGTGGCTGGGCCCGGCCACTGTTTTTCCGCAGCCAGTGGGCCTCGCCGCCAGCTGGGACGAAGACCTGATCCGCCGGGTGGGAACCGCTGTGGGCCTGGAACTCCGGGGAAAAAAGTCCCTGGATCCTGGAGTCAGCGCCAACGTGTGGGCGCCGGTGGTGAACCCGCTGCGCCACCCGCTTTGGGGGCGCAACGAGGAAGGATTTTCCGAGGACCCGCATCTCACGGCCAGCCTTGCCAGCGCATACTGCGCAGGCTTGAAGGGCACCCATGAACGCTTTTGGCTGACGGTACCCACCCTGAAGCACTTCCTGGCCTACAACAACGAGGCCGACCGCAACGTCACCAGCAGCCAACTCCGTGCACGCGTGCTGCACGAGTACGAGCTTCCTGCCTTCCGCGGCCCCATTGAGCACGGCGTGGCAGGAGCCGTGATGCTCTCCTACAACCTGGTCAACGGCAGGCCAGCCCACGTCTCGGACCTGGTGGCCGCCGAGCTTCGCACGTGGCGCGGAGGGGATGAACTGGCCATAGTTACTGACGCCGGAGCCCCGTCGTCGCTGTACACCGCGGAAAGGTATTTCGACGACGGCCCGTCAGCTTATGCCGCCGCCCTCCGTGCCGGGGTGGACAGTTTCACCGAAGACTCAGACAATCCCTTGCCGTCGTTGGAGCACCTCCATGCCGCCTTGGAACGCGGGCTGATCAGCGAGGAGGACATTGACCGGGCCGTCCTGCGGCTCCTGGTCCTGCGTGAGCGGACCGGTGAGTTCGAGCCGGACGGCGGCCCGTACGGATCGCTGCCCGCGGACCTTGTGGGCGACCCGGCCCATGTGGAGCTGGCGCGTGAAGCAGCCCGAAAATCGGTGGTGCTGCTGCGGAACGCTCCGTGCGGCGTCGAGCCCCTCCTTCCGCTCGGGGATCGGCCCGGAAGGATCGCGGTGATCGGCGCACTGGGATCAACAGTCCTTAGCGACTGGTACAGCGGAACCCTGCAGAACGAGGTCAGCCTCGCGGACGGCCTGACTGCCAGGTACGGGGATGTGGTGGCCGAGGCCGGCGTTGACCAGGTGACACTGCGCTGCGTGCGTACCAACACTTACTTGGGCGTTGACGCAGGGGCCTCCGGGCTCGCTGCGCAAGAAGCCTCCCCTGGTCAGGGCCATTCCTTCCTCCTCAAGGACTGGGGCGGCGAATGCACCCTGCAATCCACGTCCAGCGGGAAGTTTGTTGCCGCGGACGGTTACTACCTCTCCGCGTCCGCTGACCGGGTGGGCGGCTGGGTGGTCCAGGAGACCTTCCGGTTCCACACCGCCTCGGACGGAACCGTGGCCCTGCAGCACATCGGTTCCGGAAAGTGGCTCCGGATCGAGTCCCATACCGGAAGTGCCGCACTTTCGGCCAACACTGAGGAAACTGCCGACAGGTTCCTGCTGCGGACTGTGCGCTCCGGGCAGCAGGCCGCCCGTGAGGCAGCCGCCGCGGCTGATGTCGCCGTCGTGGTCGTGGGCAACGATCCCCATCTGGGCGGCCGGGAAACCATCGACCGCTCCACGCTCGCGCTGCCCCAGCAGGAACAGGAACTCATCCGGCTGGTCCGGGAAGCAAACCCGCGGACGGTCCTGTTGATTGTCTCCTCCTACCCGTACGCGTTGGGGCCGCTGGCTGACATTCCCGCGATTGTATGGACATCCCATGCGGGGCAGGAGTTGGGCAACGGGGTGACCGACGTGCTCAGCGGCGACGCCGAGCCCACCGGCCGCCTGGCCCAGACCTGGTGGGCAAGGGACGAAGACCTGCCGGACATCCTTGATTACGACCTGATCGCCTCCAGTGGCACTTACCTCTACAGCGACGCCGAGCCATTGTTCGCGCTGGGCCACGGTCTTGGCTACAGCACGGTGGCCTACGAGTCCTGTGGTTTGGTTTCGGCCGCTGAGGAAAACGGGGAGATCTCCCTGCAGGTTGTGGTCAGCAACACCGGTACCCGTCCTGTCAACGAACTGGTCCAGGTCTACGCCACCTGCGCCGGCCACCGCTTCGACTTTCCGCGGCGCCTGCTCGTGGCGCACGCCCGCGTAGACCTGGCCGCCGGTGAGCGCCGCACAGTCACCATTCCTGTTCCTGTGGACCGGCTTGCCACTTTCAGCGTGACGGAACGCCGGATGGTGGTTGAGCCCGGAAAGTATGAGTTGATGGCAGGCCCCTCTGCCGGCAACCTCCCCCTGGGCGTGGAGTTGGCTGTCGCGGGTGAAGGCAGCGGCCAACGCCAACGCGGTGAGTGGATCCGCGCCGAACATTTTGATCACCACAGCAAGCTCGCGCTGGTGCCGGAAACACCGCTGGCCGGGACCGCCGTCGCGCCTTCCTCCCCGCAGGAGAGGGCGACGGCGGTCTACCGGGGCTGGGAAGGTGGCGCACCGAAGCGCGCCACCTTCCGGCTTTCCGCGTCAGGTCCTGCCCGGGTGGCGCTCCAACTACCGGGCCACGGCGGTACCTGGGCAGATGCCGGTTCCGCCGCAGTGGATCCCGCCGTCAGCGGCGAGGTGACGTTGGCGCTTACTGCCACTGGTGCCCGGCTGGATGCGTTGCGGGTGGTCCTTGAGGGCCCGGTGACTGTGAGCGCGTTGAAGCTGGACTGACCGCGTACGCCCGGTCAGTGGCAGCCACTGCTCTCACTGCCCCAACGGGCGTTATCCTCGGCGCGGCCTGTGGCGCATCTTATGCTTGGCGGCCAACGTAGCCGCACCCACCACCATGAGGGACAGTGCGGTCCAGAGGAAAGCAGCAGTGCTGGATCCTGTGACGGCGAGCTTATCGGACCTTGTTGCTTCAGGATCGTTGTTCTGGACCGGGATGCTCGCTTCAGGCGAGGGACTCCAAGGGCCCGAGCCGGCATCCGGCGCTGGGCTTTGCACGGTCGAAGGGCCAGATGGTGTGGGCGAGGCGGTGGGGGCAGGTGTTGGTTCCGATGGCGTCGAGGGGCTTGGTGTTGGGGACGGCGACGGTTCCGCACCAGTCTTTCCGGCGCCGGTTCCAGACGCGAATGAACGTGATTCCTTATCGCCGACCGGGGTGCCGGTCCCATTTACGGTGACAACGCCACTGTTTGTGTAGGCGTCCAGCGTGGGGTCGCTCACTGCGGTATCAACGAACAGTTCAACGTGTTGACCTGCCGGGAGCCCTGCCCAGGAGACCGTCAGTTGCTCCGGGGTGCAGTCGATGGTTGCGGGATACGCAGCGTCGTCGAAAGGTTGAGCAATGTTGCCGTCCTGATCGAGGATCCTTCCCGTTCTGGGCGTGACCGCCTTGCAGTCGATCACCATTCCTGACGCGGGAGTGTCGGTGATCGTGACATTATTCGACGCTTCCTGCACTGCTGGAAGGTAGAAAACAGACTCAAGGCGTGTTTGCATCCCGTCTGCCCACCACATGGATTTCCCGGGCGAGACAGGCAGCACCGGTCCACAATTCGTCGAGCACGGAACAACCGGCACGGCAGCCCCCACAACGGAATTGCCGGAGGTGAAGGCAAGATCCCGGATCCCGGGTTGTCCTGGAGCGTCAACGAACTGGGTGGAAAAGCTGCAGGTGCCACTGACGTCGCGCGGGTGCGCCGTCACGTAATCACTCAACGTGAAGACAACCAGACCGGATGTTGAGGCCCGGCCCGTCGCTACGGTATCCCCCTCCGGCGATTTAAGGTCGAAATCAGGGCTGCCAAACCACCGCAGTTCCGGGGGCAGCTGAAGGCTGAAGGAGTCCCCGGGCCGGGAACCGTCCGGCACCTGCCAGGTGCAGTTGAATTGCACTTCGTCCCATCGGCTCTCCACCGAGGACGTAGCTGTGACGGAAGTGACGCCGCCATCGATGGTCGCGGCCGTTCCGCTGACGGGTTGGAATGAGAAGAGAGCTGCGGCAAGTACGCTCACGGCCGCGGCACGGCCGTAACTTCTCCGAGGTTTAAGGGTCATCATGTGCTTCCTGTCCTTAGGGTCTTGGTTTTTTGGTCACCGAGAAATGAGTGGGCCGTACCTCGTCTTCGTGACGGAAGGGGACCAAATGCGCGCGAAAATGTGGCGCAGGTCATGCCCCAACGGCGGACCGAGAAAATCCCAAAAAAGTTTTTCCGGAAATGCCGTCATGAAGCGCGGCAACCAACCACTTACCTTCTAAGGAAGAGTATTTTTTGGGGGAAATTTGTCATGGGGTCAACCAAATCGGGCACTTCGTCGCGGGCCAGTGACGGTGAGCTCGCTGAAAGCGTCCGGAAGGGCAACGCTGAGGCGTTTGAGGATCTGTACTCCCGGCACGTGGCCATGGCCACAATCGTCGCCCGCAAGAACGTGGACAACCCCAGCGATGTGGAAGACGTCGTCGCTGAGGCTTTTCAGTCCGTCCTTCAAAGCCTGAAGGCTGGGAAGGGCCCGGACACGTTCTTTCGCGCATACCTCCTCAGCACGGTGACAAGGGTGGCGCATCATTGGAACCGCAAGGCCGGGCGGACTGTACCAACGGGCGAGCAGTCCTTTTTGGACAGCGAAGTTCCGGGGGACGACGTCGTCATCAAAGCTTTCGAGTCCCAAACCGTAGCCCGGGCCTTCCGGGCCCTGCCCGAACGATGGCAGGCCGTGCTGTGGTACGTCGACGTAGAGCAAATGAAGCCCGCGGCCGCTGCCCCCGCTTTGGGGCTTTCCCCGAATGGGGTATCGGCCCTGGCTGTTCGCGCGCGGGAGGGTCTCCGCCGTGGGTACCTGCAACTGCACGTTGGAGAGGTTGCAGATGAAGGCTGCGTTGAGGTTTCCTCGCACTTGGGCGCCTACCTGCGCGGTGGGCTTCCACGCACCAAGCAGGACAAGGTCCACGCCCACCTGGAGGAGTGCCCTAAGTGCACAGCCGTAGTCCTGGACCTCAAGGACGTCCAGGGAACTATGCGGGCCACTTTACTTCCCCTCATCGTGGGGGTCTCCGCCGCATCATGGCCCGCCGGCGCTTCGGCGCTCCTTCCTGTTCCTGGCACCGGCGTGCGGCCCAGGGGGTTGCAGCATGTCCTGGCTGGCCAGCCGCTGGCACTGGCCGCCGCCGGAGTCCTGAGTCTGGGGCTTGCAGTCGCAGCCGTCGCCGGCGTCAACGCCCTCACGTCAGGAGGGCATTCTGCTCCCGCCGCCGCGGCAGGGACAACAGATCCAGGAACAGGGACCGCTCAACCACCGGGGCCAGCAGGAATATCTCCCACCGTCGGCCCGGAGGACTCCCCCAGCCCCACCCCCCTCGGCCAGCCCGATGGAGTGCTTCCACCGCCCGGCCCAGACCCGAACGCTGTCCCGCGCGGGACCTTGCCACTAACCATTTCGCCCCTTCGTGATGTGGCCGGCCCCTGGGCCGCCTCCCCGGCCACGCCACCGGCGGCGCCAACAACAGCCAGTCCGGGCGCGGAGCCCACGCCCCCGATCGCCCCGACGCCGACACCCACCACCGACCCGACGCCTTCGCCCACGCCGGCGCCTGACCCGACCCCGACACCCACGCCGGCGCCTGACCCAACGCCCACCCCTCCGCCAACCACCGACCCGGAACCCACGCCGCTGCCTTCTGCCTCGGCTGGCGTAACGGTCTCCACCGTCGATGGTTGGACAGAAGCTGATGTCCTGGTCACCGTCCCGTCGGGGGCTGTTGTTAGCGACGTCCGGGTTGTGTTTTCCATCACTCCAGGCCCTGTCCTGGCCTTCCGGTCGGTGACGTCACCACCGGGCTGGACGTGCAGGAGCGGGCTGTTCACGGTCTTGACCTGCACCTCAGGCAGCCTGCAGGAAGGCACATATCCCTTCAGCTTCCGCGCCTATCCTCCGGCCACGTGGACAGACAGGACCCTGCACGTCAGCATCTCCGGTACTGGCCTGGCCCCAACGTCGGTCAGCCAACGGTACTGATTCCGTCGCCAAACTGGCCTGTTCTTCTTTGCGTCATGAATTCGTGTGTTCTCCCACTAACTCTTCGGCAGATGCCCGGGAGGCGGGCACGGATCATCCACGTTTGAGGAGAATTACATGAAGTCAGCTCTGTTCGCCATGATAGGAAGCATGGGGGTTTTGGCGGTCCTTACCGCCGTTGCTCCTATGGGTCAAAAGATTCTTAGCCGCAGGTTCCGGGAGCCGCGCAGGCTGAGGTTCCTTGTCGCCGCCGTCGGTATCTGGCTCCTGGTTTCCTCTCTGGCTTGGTACTTTCTGCCGACTGTCCACCCCTGGGTGGAGGGCGCCACAATGGTTTTGGCTGGGCTCTGCGTTGTTGCGGCCCTCGCTTTTCCGACTTACCGGATTAGGCCCGAGGCACTGGCCCGGACCCGCAAAATTCTCGCTATCGGGGCCCACCCGGATGATCTGGAACTGGCATGCGGTGCCACTTTGGCGAAGATGGTTGATTCCGGGCACGAGGTACGCACCATGGTCATGAGTGGTGGCAGCAGAGGCGGCGACAGCTCCGTACGGATCATGGAAGCCGCCCGTGGCTCCGAATACATGGGCGCCGCCGAGGTATGCATCCACGATTTCACGGACACGTCCCTGGCGGACCACAACCAGGAGATGGTCGATGCAATAGAGCAGGCTATCCGGACATTCAACCCCGACGTCGTCATTACCCACTCGGGCAATGACTACCACCAGGACCATAAAGCAGTCCACGACGCCACCATGCGCGCAGCCCGGCAACACTCGTCAATTCTTTGCTTTGAGAGCCCCTCAGCCAGCCATCAATTCAATCCCAGCGTCTTCGTGGACATTGACGGTTACGTGGATGTCAAAGTCCACGCGGTGTCCATGCACCGCAACCAAAAGGGCAAGCCATACATGACAGCGGACCGCGTCCGCAGCCTGGCTGCCTTCCGGGGCGCGCAGGTGCGCACAGCTTTCGCAGAGGGATTTGAACCAGTCCGTCTTCTCAGTTCTGCAGCAGGGGTGTTCTGATGTCGCGGGTTCTGATAACAGGCATCGGCGGTCCGGCCGGGTCGTCGCTGGCGAGCCAGTTCAAAAAACGTGGCCACCACGTGCTGGGAGTGGACATGCTGGTAACCCACCACCGGGACGCCGACGACGTCGTGCAAGTTCCAGCGGCAGCCGCTGAAGGGTACCTGCAAAGCCTCAGTAATCTGGTGTCTGTGCACGGGATCGACCTCGTCATCCCCACCGTCAGTGATGAATTGCCACTTGTCGCAAGGAACAAGTCGGTGTTTGGTCCTGGCGTGCGGGTACTCATTGGCGAGGCGGCCGCTGTGGCAGCAGCGGATGACAAGTACGCAACCATGCAGCGCCTGCAGGCCGCCGGAGTGAGTATTCCGCTCTATGGCTTGCCTTCCGATTTTGCGTCCACACGGGATGCGCGGGAGTGCATGGGCGGTCCCATCATCATCAAACCCCGGGTCTCACGCGGAGGACGGGGAGTCGTGGTGATTGATAGCGCGGAAGGTCAGGACTGGGGCCGTTTCACGGACTCCCAGGTAGTCCAGGCTTTCGCGCCCGGGGTTGAATACGCGCCCGTTGTCTTTGCGTCATCTTCTCCGACCGAAGATGTGGTTGTTGTGCTGGAAAAGACCGGGCTCAAAGAAGGCCGCGTGGGAAATGCCCTTGGCGTCATCCGGCCGGGGACCGAGGCAGTTGGCGACGTTGCCATCCTGGCGCTGGCAACGGCCCGTGCCATGAGACTGACGGGGCCGCTGGACATCGACATTCGGCGGCTGGCTAACGGGACTCCCGTGGTGCTGGAAGTGAACGCCCGCTTTGGCGCCAACAGTGCCCACGCTCCTGAATTACTGGATGCCGTTCTCACTCCTGAGACAGCCGAGGCCCTGTGACTCTGCTCGATTTCCTCCTTGCCTTTGTCACCATCGGCGGACTGATCATTCTTTCCTTCGGAGCAGTAAAACTGGTGTACGTCCCGTTGGGTTTCTATTTCAATTGGCACTACCGCGGGCGGCTCCCGAAACACAAGTCGACCATGCTGGACCAGCATCCTCTGGTCTCGGTGGTGGTACCCAGCTACAACGAAGCAGTGGTACTGGGCAGTTGCGTTGAATCCATTCTTGCCAGCGACTATCAAAATTTCGAGATTATTCTTGTTGACGACGGGTCCGATGACGACACGGCAGCCATCATGGAACAGCTCGCCGCGAGCAATGGGCAGGTCCGCTTCCTCAGTCAAGCGAACGCGGGGAAAGGAGCCGCCCTCAATCTGGGCATCAGCCATGCGGCCGGGGAGGTCCTGGTGTTCGTGGACGCCGACGGGCTCTTCGCTACGGATACGCTCACCCAGATGCTCGTGGCCTTCGATCACCCCCGAATCGGGGCGGTCTGCGGTGACGACCGTCCAGTGAACCTCAACCGGGTCCAGACCCAAATGCTTTCCATCCTCAGCCATGTTGGTACAGGCCTGGTACGCCGGGCCCTTTCCCTGGCGCATTGCCTTCCCATCGTTTCCGGCAACGTGGGCGCCTTCCGGCGGGAAGCCGTAGAACAGGCCGGCGGATTCCACGAGAGTTCACTGGGCGAAGATCTTGAACTAACCTGGCGACTCTACCGGGAGGGCTTCCGGGTTAAGTTCCAACCTCGGGCCCTGGTCTATGCCGAGTCACCGTCGACCATCAGGGGCTTGTGGCGTCAACGCGTCCGGTGGTCCCGCGGTTTGCTTCAAACGCTGAAACTACATCACAGGATGGTTGGCAACCTTAGATACGGAGTGTTCGGAGCGTTCCTGGTCTTCAACACCATCACCATGGTTCTCATCCCCCTGCTGCAGCTATTGGTACTCGCCGCCCTGCCATATCTTTACGCGGCTGGTTACGGACCCGTAAACGGTGGAACACTCGCCGTCCTGGGCTGGCTCGGCTTGTTCGTCTCGATCGGCCTGACAGTTATTTCCGTCGGCCTGAACCGCTCCTGGAAAGACCTGCGCTTCCTGTGGACGGTGCCGTTGTGGCCCTTCTACTCGGTCTTTGTTGGTTTGGCCTTGGCAAGTGCTGTGGGGAAGGAAGTCAGAGGCCGTCCCGCACGCTGGAACAAGCTCACGCGGACGGGCGTTGTCTCCGTCCAAGCAATAGCCGGCCCGAGCATCCAGAGGGCAGGGGTGTCCCGCGCATGAAAGCCACAAGAACGACCCGGAAGGTAGGTGCAATGATCGCCGGAATGCTGGTCTTTGCCCTCGGCGGGACATCCTGTTCATTCGAACCAGGAGAGAAACCCGGGGATCGAATGATTAACCTCGGCTTCGAAGACGTCGTGGTTAACGATCCAAACCATGTTCCCGATCTGGCCAGGAAGATTAACCGCGTGGATCCCACGGCGGTCTCGATCAGCGTCGGCCGTACGGACTGGGCAGCCTTCCCGTGGGCCGCGCACGACGATTCGGTATCTGACCAAGTCCAGGCCACCGGCAGGGACTACGTGAAGGAGGCCATTACAGCTCTTCGCCCATCTCCCTCCGGGAAGGACAGGGATATTGTCCTGACCATCGACGTTCTTCTCGGGCGGGCACTTGATCGCGAGCCGGTCTTGGCTGGGATCAGTCCGGAGGGGGAAGCCTCTGAGTCTTTCCCGGGCATTGCTGCGCTCCGCAGCGGCAACGCCGGCCGGAAACTCGTTGAAATGACCACCGAAGTCGCCTCGAGGTATCGACCGAAGGCCATCAATCTTACCGAGCTCATGTTTGACGAGTTCACTTACGGCCCCGGCGACCTAACGGACTTCAAATCAACAACGGGAGCGGAGGATTGGCCTCGTACGGCAGAAAACGGGATCGACACCGGTCATGAGACCATCACCCGTTGGCGCACCGAAGCTATGAGCGATCTCGTGAAACGGCTGTCCGCAGCCGTTGAGCCGTTCGGCGTCGAACTGGAAATGGACGTACGGGCGCCGGTGGTAGACGCCACAAAGGATCGCGCAGACAGTGGGCAGGACTACGACAAGCTCTTACAGTCCGTGGCCCGTCTCCACCTGTGGGACTACATGGGATTACGTCGCGACGGCGCGCCTGGCACCAAGGAACTGGCACAAGCGGCCGAAAACAGAGCACCGGGCCGGATCTCCATCTCCATCGGACTGTGGTCGGACGACGGAGTCATCTCCCCGGAACAACTTGGACAGGCGCTGCGGGAAGCAGCAGCCGGTGGTTCAGGTTCGGTGTCCGTAACACCCGCGAGCCTCATGACGGAAGAGCATTGGAAAAAACTGCACAAGGCGTGGGGCGTATGACACGTGCATGCGGCACCTGCGCGTACAGGACAGTCGACGCGTTCCGCATAGAGGCAGGGCGAGGGTGACCTCGATTAGCGCAGTCAAGGTACCCGTGGAGGAGGGGCTGCTGCATGAACTGGGCAGCTTGTACAGCGACTACCTGCAGGCCGTTTCCCATCCCTTTGATCCCGTGGCCGTCCTGAAGCTGAACGGGCAGGTTCTGGCAACCGTCCAGCGCATTCTGGCCTCCCTTGACACTCCCTGCCCTACGCCACGTCGATGAACACCGGGTTGGCGTAGAACCAGGTGTCCGCCCAGGGATCGGCGTCGCCCGGGTTATTGCCGTGCCGGACAGGGCCGGCGGGGTCAACGGAAGCACCGTGGTAGCCGGTCCCGTTGCCGTTTTTGTCACTGCCGCGGAGCCTGAAGTAACAGGACAGGCAGATACAGGAAGGGTGCGGCTCCCATGGGAACCGCACCCTTCCTCAGGCAGCAGGAATCAATCCTTCTTGAAGGCGTCCTTGACTTTCTCGCCGGCCTGCTTCAGATCCGCCTTTGTCTGATCGCCTTTGCCCTCGGCTTCCAGGCTTTTATCGCCGGTTGCTTGACCGGTGGTTTCTTTGCCCTTGCCGCCAAGCTTCTCGGCAGCGTTACCGATCTTGTCATCCAAACCCATGGTGTTTCTCCCTACGGTTGGTTCCCGCCGGCGCCGCCAGCGGCTAACACTTCCATCCTAATCACCCTTCCGCCGGGCAGAAACCCAATCGGGTGGCTCGCTATCCGCAGGTTCAAGCATAAAATCAGATCATGCCGGAGCCTGTAGATCACATTGGCGCCATCCTGGAGCTGATGAGCTGGGTGGGCCTCGTCCCTGGCATACCGCTGGTCATCGCCGGCTGGATCATTGCCAGGTACCGCTGTCCGTGGACCAGCACCACAGCGGAGGTTTTCGAAGCCGGCGGGTTCAAGGGTTTCAGGTGGTCCGACGACGGGAACACGCCTCACGTTTCCCTGCACACCGCCGAGCAAACCATCGGGTTGGAGCCAGGCGCTGAAGTCCAGCTCCACTACGACGCCTGCCATCCTGCCCGCTGGAGCCTGGCCGAACCGCGGAACGACAACCCCGTCATGATCGTCGGGTGGATCCTGACCGCCGTCGGCATTGTGTGCACCCTGGCGGGGTTCATTTTGATGATGTTCTGACGCCAGGCCGGTGGCTGAAACCAAGGGATCACCAGTGGAGCTACCGTTGGCCCAACTACCCAGGCTTCAGTCCTGCCCGTCCGTGACAAATCCGGCCAGGTCCAGCGCAACGGTTTTCCGTTTCTGCAGGTCAAGCCCCTGAGTTCTGCGGCCATACCTGACCAGAACGCGGCGGTCGACGGCTGATCTGAAGCTGGCCGCCGTGAGGACGCCGGTTTTCCATTCCAGGTCCACCTCCACTCCTGGCCGCGCCCGCAGTCCGGCCGCGGCGCCGTCGGGAAGTTCCTCCGGCAACGCCGGCAGCAGCTCGATTTCCTGTATCCCTTCAGAGGTGCGGTGGCTCTGCAGGAGGCATTCGGCCAGGCCGGCCACAAAGCCGAGGTTGCCGTCGATCTGGAAGGGCGGGTGGGCGCTGAAAAGGTTTGGGTACAGACCTCCGCTGTGACCGCCCCGCGGCGTGGCCATGTCCCGGAAAAACAATCTGAGGAGGTCCCCAACCCTGTGCGGCTGGCGGAGCCTGGCCCGGAGCAGGATCTTCCAGGCCAATGACCAGCCGGTGGACTCGTCGCCGCGTCCGTCGAGGCTGCGGCTCACAGCAGCTTCGAGGACAGGATCGAGCAACGTATCTCCGGGGTAGGCGAGGTAGAGGTGACTCAGGTGCCGGTGGGTCGGTTCCCACTCAGGCGGGTCCGCGAGCCATTCCCTCAGCTTCCCGTCCCGTCCTGCGGCGGGCGCAGGAATCAGCGGCCGGGCGGCGCGGGCCCTGGCCACTACAGGGTCATCTTCTTTTCCCAACTCCGATGCCAGGGAAGAGAGCATGTGCAGCGCGTCCCGGATCAGTGTCAGGTCAAGGGTGGACGATTCCCCGGCGGCCGCTGCCTGCTCCCCGGCCAGGAAGTTGTTTTCCGGAGAGGTGGAGGGGCTGGTACCCAGGGAGCCATCGGGAAATTCGCTTAGCAGGTCCAGGGCGAACTCAGAGGCACCCCTAATGGCCGGCCAGGCGGTGTCCCGTGCGAAGGCGTGACGGTTTACCGGATCGGCAGCAAACTGCAGGTGTTCCCAAAGGTGGCGGACCAGCCAGAGTCCGGCCATGGGCCAGAAGGACCATTCGGGTGAATGCCCGCCGTAACCTGTCGGTTTGCTGTACGCCCAAATGTCCGAATTGTGGTGGGCGGTCCAGCCACGGGCACCGTAGTACTCCCGGGCAGTGGCGGCCCCTGTTTCCTGCAAAGCCTCGATCAGGGCAAACAGCGGCCCGGTGCATTCCGCCAGGCCGGTGGGCTCGGCGCCCCAGTAGTTCATCTCCAGGTTGATGTTGGTGGTGAAGTTCGAACTCCAGGGCGCAGGAAGCTCATCGTTCCACATGCCCTGCAGGTTGGCGGGGGTTCCGCGCCAGCCATTGCCTTTCCCCGCGTCCGGAGCAGGCGTCCGGGAGCTGGAAATGAGGAGGTACCGCCCGTAATTGAACAGCAACGCCGCCAGTCCGGGGTCGGCGGCCAGCGGCCCGTCCGGGTGGGCGTTGGCGGACAGCAGCCGCTCGGCTGTGCTGGTGCCGGTCCAGGTGGGGACATCCAGGCTGATACCGGAGCTGGTGTAGAGCCGCGCATGGCTTTCCTTGTGGCGGGCCAGCAGGGCGGTCGCACCGATTCTCACGGCCGCCCCCAAGCGCGCGCCGGCAAAGGCAGCAGCGGACCGGGAAGTTCCCTCAGGGGTAAGGCCAATTCCACGGAACGTTGTTTCGGTGCTGACGTAGATCGTGGCGTGGCGCACGCCCGCGGCGGCCAGGCCGCCGTCGTTCGTTCCCCCACCGGCGTCAGCGGCGGGCATCCCGTTATGTTCCCAGGCGACGGCGACGGCGCCCTGGAGACTTTGGGAATCGTCGTCGGAATACTGCACGCCGCCGCCGTCATGGGACGGTACGACGTCGGCCGGCATCTTCAGTTCCAGGGCCGCCAGGGTGGAGGTGCTGGTGCGGTTGAGGATCCGCAGTTGGGAATCCAGCCGGATATTGAGATCCAGGCCTTCCGGCGCATCGGCATCCACTGTAATGACCAGCACGGAGGGATCATGGCTGGCAAAAGCTTCAATCAGGACTTCATGCCCATCCACCCGATAGGCCGTGGTGTGGACGGCCGTGGACAGGTCAAGGGAGCGACGATATCGCCGGGCCTTAACATCAGATGTTACCTTGCCCGCCGAGGTTTTCCCCAGGCTCTGCGCTGGAGACGCCGCCAGGAAGAGGTCAGCAAACGGCAGGTACGACTGCGAGTGCCGGTGCTGGAGCTTTTTGAGCACTTGGTGGGCCGCCGCGTGGCGTCCCTCGCTGATCAGGCGGCGGCTGGTCCCCAGGATCGCATCTGCCTGTTCCCGCGTGAAATGAGGCGCCAAAGCTTGGCTGTGCGGCGATCCTGACCAGGCTGAACTGTCGTTGAGCTGAAACTTGTGCTCCAGTGCCCCCGAGTGATTGCGGGCCGGTGCCGACGGAAACTCCCGTCCGCCGAAGACCATGGCGCCCAGTCTGCCATTCCCCAAAGGCAGGGCTTCGAGCCAGCTCTCAGCAGGGGCCTGGTAGAGGAGAGTATGTTCATGTTGCACCCCTATATCCTAGTCAGACATCTGATGATTTGTCTGGGTGCGGCAGCGTGCCCGTAGAGGACCAGTGGAACTGCACCGGTCCAGAGCCCAAGGGCATTTGGTGGAACCTGACGCCGCCGTTCTTCGCCACTTGTAACTCCGGCCAGACGGGAAAGCGGGGGGGGGGGGGTTGCAACACCACGGTTCTTTTTTTGTGAGCGGGGAGGAGGGGCCCCCTCCCTCAC
>NZ_JBWZCL010000008.1:0-63801 GCF_059383595.1 Pseudarthrobacter sp. MDT1-40-2
CTTGCCCTCCTTTTTCTTCTCCCTTTCTACCCCCGACAAGAGGGAAAGCCGTGTTGTGTTGTTCCACCCCGCCGCGCTTCTTCGTTGGCAAGCGGGAAGGAAGGTCCGGCTACTGCGCTTCCTTAACCACTCCGTTGCCGGTAACCGCCGGTTCCACAACGCCGGGCGTTGTTTTGCCGAAGCCCTTGAGCATCTCGATCACATCGAATCCGGTGGTGTCCTTGAGCAGCTGGGCGGTTTCCTGCACACCTGAGGAAACATTCTTGCTCATCTGGGCGGCGCCGTCGTTGGAAATGACCGTCATATTGCTGATGGCGCTCATGGGTGCGGCGATTTCCTTGGCGATGGACGGCAGAACCTCCAGGAGCTTGTTCAGAATTGCTGCCTCATTGAACTCGCTGTAGGCCTTGGCCTGGGCTTCGATGGCTTCCGCCTCGGCCCTGCCGCGGAGGCCAACAACATCGGCTTCCGCTATGCCCTGCGTCTTGGTGACCTCAGCCTCCGCAAGGCCACGGATTTTGTTGATCTCGGTCTCGGCGTTGCCCTTGGCCGTGTTGGCTGCGGCCAGGGCCTTCGCCTCAACCTCGTTGCCCGCGGCCCTGAGCTTACGGGTTTCGAGTTCTGCGGCAGCTTCGACCTTCGTGGCTTCCGAAATGCGGGTACGGCGTGCCAGGTCAGCAGCGGCTTCGGTCTCAACCTTGTACTTGGCGGCATCGGCCGGTTTACGGACCTCAATGTCGAGTTCCTTCTCGCGAAGCTCGGCCTGGCGTGCCACCACCTGCTGGTTCTTGAGGATAATCGCTTCCTGCTGCTCGGCCTGGGCAAGCGGCCCGGCGGCGTCGGCCTCTGCCTGGCGCGCGTCTGTTTCCTGCTTCAGTTCGGCGCGACGGAGGGCCAGCTTCTGCTCGGCCTCTGCAGTCTTCTGGTCGGCCAGTGCCTTGGCTTCTGCGGCCTCACGCTGGGAGTTGGCTTCAGCAATGCTGGCGTTCCTGGCCACCAGGGCAGCCTCGGGACGGCCAAGGTTCTTCAGGTAGCCGCCGGTGTCGTCAACAGACTTGATCTGGAAAGTATCGATCACCAGGCCCTGGTTGGTCATCGAGTGCTCGGCTTCTTCCTTGACGGAGGCAGCGAACTGGGCTCGGTCCTTGATGATCGCATCCACGCTCAAGGTGCCCACAATGGAACGCAGCGAACCGGAGAGGGTTTCCTGTGTGTAGTGGTCAATGGCGTCCTGCTGGTCAAGGAACCGCTGGGCTGCTTTACGGACAGAGATCTTGTCGCCTCCCACCTTCACCTGGGCCACGCCGGTCAGCTTGAGCTGGATCCCGTTGTTGGAGATGGCTTCGATGGTGACTTCGACCTGGCGCGAGGACAGCGAAATGTGGCTGACGCGCTCCGTGATGGGATTGACGAACGCCCTGTTGTTAATGATGACCCTGGACTGGTCGTCGGACGTTTCATCCGTGGTGTTCGGATCGCTCTTGCCGGTGATGAGCATGGCTTCATTGGGCTTGGCGAACCGGATACTCGATGTGTAGAAAATGAATCCCGCAATAAACAGGACGGCGAGCGCGCCGCCGCCGATCAACAAAGCTAACAAATGATCCCCCTGAAATGTTGTTTTGTCGCCCCGTTCACGGCGGCGCTCCCCTAAACCTTACTTGCCGGAGGCAAGTTCATTTCTTGTCCTGTGGATACAGCTCGCCGCCCTTCCTCAGAACACAAAGTTCCAGGTCCCGGCCACGACGGCGGCACTCACCGCGGCAGCGGAGATCACTGTTCCGCCCAGGATCACCCAGAGATCCAGGCGGGAGTAGGTGGACTCCCGTGCCCAGGTCCGCTCCGAGGTGCCGAACCCGCGGGCTTCCATGGTGACGGCCAGCCGGGTGGCGCGGCGCAGCGCCTGCACCAGCAGGCCGAAGCTCTGCCCCAGGGTAGCCCGGATCCGCTGGAACGGACTGCCGTGGGAGCCCACTCCCCGGGCACGCCGGGCCATGCCGATGGTCTGCCATTCCTCCGCCATCAGCCCCACCAGCCGCATCGCCGCCAAGGTGCCCAGCACAAAGCGGTGCGGGAGCCTGGCCTTCTGGGCGAGGGCGTCGGCAAGGTCTGTTGGGTCGGTGCAGCTCATCAGGATGACGGCCGGCAGCGCGATCGCCAGGCCGCGCAACAGGAACCCGAGCCCCAGCTCCAGCGAGCCTTCGCTGATAGACCAGATTCCGACGTCGAGCAGTACCTTCCCGGCATCAGCCGCGATGATCGAGGTGCTCCAGCCACCCACCAAAGCCGCAATAATCAAGGGCCAGCCGCGGCGCCACAGCAGGCCAAGCGTCAGCCCCGCCAACGGCAGCACCGCAAGTTCCGCCAGCAGCGCCACCGAGGCGGACACCCAGTCAACGGATAGTGCCAGCACCATCGAGATGAGTACGACGGCGGCAAACTTGGCCAGCGGATTGCTCCGGGTCAGCAGCGCCTTTTCGGACTGTTCACTGCTTCGGATCGTGAGTTCCTGCCTCATGACAGCTTCAGCTCCGTTCCGCCCAGGACGCTGCTAAATTCGGCGTCATGCGTGACGGACACCACAGCCGTGCCGGCGTCGAGAAGTTCGGACAGCAGGGACGCAAGCTCCGCCCAGGTATTGGCGTCCTGGCCGAACGTGGGTTCATCCAGGATCAGCACCTGCGGATGGGCGGCCAAAACGGTGGCCACGGACAGCCGCCGTTTCTCACCGCCGGAAAGCGTGTAAGGGTTGGCGTCCACCAGATGCGTAAGCCGCAGCCGCTCCAGGAGTTCGTCCACGCGTTCATCGCCATGGCCAAGGTGCCGGGGGCCGAAGGTCAGTTCATCCAGCACCCGGCTGGTGACAAACTGGTGCTCCGGCTCCTGGAAGACAGTGCCGATCCGGGCAATCAGTTCCTTGGCCTTCCAGCGGTAAGGATCGATTCCGGCACCACGGGAAAGCTCGACGGCGGCCGACACAGTCCCGCCGGCCGGTTCCAACAGGCCGCCAAGAGTCAGCGCCACCGTTGATTTTCCCGAGCCGTTGGGGCCGGTGATGGTGAGCGCCTGCCCGGCGCGGACCGTTGCCTGTACCCCTGTCTGGACGGCGGGCGGCGGTACTTTGCGCAGCCCCCGGCGGGTGGCCCTTCCGCGGGACACGGCGAGGTTTTCGGCTGTCAGCAGCATGGCCGCAGCTGCCGGCGCTGTCCGCGGGCGCGTCAACGGAACGTAGCCCGGTACCCAGACCCCCGCCGTCGCGAGCAGTTCGCGCGCCTGCCCCAGGACCTGGTCCGGCGGGCCGTCAAACAGCACCCCGGAGGGACTTCCGCCAGCGGCGGAAGACGCACCGCGGCCAGGCTGCAGCACCACAATCCGGTCCACCACGTCTTTCCAGACGGATACCCGGTGCTCCACCACCACCAGCGTGGCGCCGGTTTTATCCAGGCACCGGGCCACGGCGTCCCGGACTTCCAGCACACCGGCCGGATCAAGGTTGGCGGTGGGTTCATCCAGCAGGATCAGCCCCGGCCGCATGGCCAGGATGCCGGCGAGCGCAAGCCGCTGCTTTTGCCCGCCGGACAATGCCGACGTCGGGTGGTCCAGTTCCAGCCCGCCCCCGGCAGAGCCTGAACCAGAGTTGCGCAGGCCTACGTCCTCCAGGGCTTCGTGGACCCGCCGCCAGATCTCGTCCCGGGGCACCGCAAGGTTCTCCGCGCCGAACGCGACGTCGTCCGCCAGGCGCGAGAGCACTACCTGGGTTTCCGGGTCCTGCTGCATGAGCCCGGCACGGCCGCGCTGCTCCCGGGGCGGGGCGCCGTCGATCAGCAGTGTTCCGGATTCGTCGGCGTCGTCCTCCTCGTCACCGAGCACCCCGGCGAGGGCATGGAGGAGCGTGGACTTACCGGACCCGGACGGGCCCAGCAGCAGCACCCGTTCGCCGGGGCGGACGTCCAGGTCCAGGCCGGCCACGGCCGGCGTGGTCCGTCCGGCGTGCCGCCATCCCCATCCCTGGGCGGTGATGGCGGCAGGGCGGACGCCGTCGTCGGCTGTTGGCATCAGTTGAAGACGGGCTCCGTTGCGGCCCGGCGGGACGCGAAGGAACTCAACACACCGGTTTTGGCCAAGCCGCGCGTGGCTACCCAGGAGAGGGCACCGGCAATAATCGCACCGGAGATGGCGCAGAAGATGATGTAGGCCAGCTTGTCGGCGCCCGGGTAGAGGATGTTCCAGCCCCAGGGCATGAAGGAGTCATTCAAGCCGCAGAAGAGTCCGGCAGCCGCGCCGGCCAGCAGCGCGGCGGTCAGGTTGTATTTCTGGTGCAGGAAGCTGCCTGTGCTCATGCGTCCGTAGACCAGGAACAGGAACACCAGCTCGGCGCCCAGGCCCTGCAGGAGGCCGGAAATCAGCACGGTCACGCCGTACTGCGAGCCCATGATCAGTTCCCCCGTGGCAGCGACGGTTTCACAGAAAATTGCCGCGCCTGGTTTGCGGATGATCAGCATTCCCAGCACCGCCGGAATCATCCAGCCGCCTGCGATCAGGCCGGTCAGCGGCGGGTAGACGGCGTTCATGGGCGCGGACACCACACCGGCGCCCTGGGACCATGCCCAGAAGATCACGCCGCCGGTCACCGCGATCAGCGCAGCCACCACAATGTCCACTACGCGCCAGCTCTTGCCGGTCTTCTTCGTGCTTACAGTTGTCATTTCTTCTTCCTCCTGAGGTACAGGAGGGGAGAGTTTCCGGCGGGCAAAAAGCCCCTTGTCCGGTAACTCTGAGAACTCGACTCCCTTGCGCCGGTACTAACCGGATCAGGTTCGAGGGTCTGCGGCAGCCCGCACTCTCAGCGCCCACCCGACTTCGCATTACTGCGGAGTACGACGGCGGCGCTCCCCTGTCGTGATAAATCCACCCTTATGGGCTGGTTCAGTTTACACCCGGCGTTCCTTGTGAGCGGCGGAGACGAAAGACTTCTCCCGGCTAGCTGAGCGCGAGATCAACTGCGGCCTCCACATGAATCCGCGTCGTGGGGAACACCGGGACAGGGCTGTCCTCCGCCGTCACGAGCAACTCGATTTCAGTGCATCCCAGAATGATTCCTTCTGCCCCAGCGGCGACGAGGCGCTCCATGATCGCGCGGTACTCGGCGCGGGACTCTTCCCTCACAACGCCGCGGACAAGTTCATCGTAAATAATCCGGTGCACAGTCGCTCGGTCGCGCTGCTCCGGAACGATGACGTCGAGGCCATTGGCGTTGAGCCGGTCTCGGTAGAAATTCTGTTCCATGGTGAACATGGTGCCTAGCAGTCCGACGCGGTTCAGACCATGCTGCTTTATCTGGTTGGACGTGGTGTCGACGATGTGCAGCACGGGGATGGCTACCGCTTCTTCGACGGCGTCAACGACGATATGCATTGTGTTCGTACAGAGTACGAGGATGTCAGCGCCTGCCGCTTCCAACGAGGAAGCTTTCATGGCCAGCATATTGCCGGCCTCCTTCCACTCCCCGCCTGACTGGAGCCGCTCCATATCCGCGAAGTCCATGGAGTCCAGGAGAATGCTGGCCGAGTGGACGCCGCCGAGACGACTCCGTACTAGTTCATTCGCCAATCGATAGTACTCAGCGGTGGATTCCCAACTCATACCACCAAGCATTCCTATGGTTCGCATATTCCCTCCCACTTCTACTGAAGGACGCCTCATGAATAGACAGGATCGTGACGCAATGGCGCAGGCGCAGATAATGAACAACTTCGCTAATGATCCTTCTGGGAACTCCTCACATTTGTAAAGCAATGTCCGTCTACGAGCGTCGACCCCTTAAACCAAGAGGTTAGCGCGTAGCCGATTTGACCTTCACACTAGTGTGAAGGTGGAGACTGAATACCGGCAGGCTCTCCGATGGCGCGGTGCTCTGTCCGGGCGGTGATCCTGTGGATTCCGGCCCCGAGCTTATAAATCAAACGAGCACCCAGGAGTCAACAACTTATGAGTAGTGACACGCGCCTCGCCCCTGCAACAGGGCCCCTCGGCACTGTCACCGTTCCCGAAGGAGCGGTCATCGGCCCGATCGCGACCAGCCCGGCGCCGAGGAAGCGATTGTCTCCGGGCGAGGTTCTGACAATCTCCGTCCTGGTCTTCTCGGCGTTCGTGGCGTTCCTGTCCGAGATGGTGGTCGGGGTGGCGCTGCCGCAAATCATGGACGACCTCAACATCACGGCTACGACCGGGCAGTGGCTCACCACCGGCTACGCCCTCACCCTCGCGGTGATCATCCCGACCACCGGTTACATCATGCAGCGGTTCCAGCTGCGGACAATTTTCATTGTCAGCGTCGGATTGTTCACCCTCGGCACCTTCATCGCGGCCGTCGCACCCGGCTTCGCACTGCTGCTCACAGGCCGAGTTGTGCAAGCCCTCGGTACGGCGGTGTTGGTTCCGCTGCTGATGACGACGTCGATCGGTCTCGTTGCACCGTCTCGTCGTGGACAGATGATGGCGTTAGTCACTGCGGTGTCTGCCGTCGCACCCGCCCTCGGTCCGGCCTTCTCCGGCCTCGTGATGTCTCAGCTGACCTGGCGGTGGTTGTTCATCATCATTTTGCCGCTGTCGCTATTAGGCCTCCTCATCGGGGCCATCAAGATGCCAAACCTCACGACGCCGCGACGCATCGGATTCGACGCGCTGTCGCTGGTGCTCTCCGCGATCGGATTCGGCGCGTTGGTGTACGGCCTGGCGAGTGCTGGCGAATCCCGCGGCGGTCACTTCTCTAGTGCTTTCTGGATCGCGATCCCGCTGGGCCTGCTGGGTATCGCAGCATTCGTGTTGCGGCAGCTCCGATTGCAGCGCCGTGACGCGGCCGTTCTGGACATGCGGATCTTCCTGCATGCCGGGTTCGCACGACCCGGCATCGTCTTCCTCTTCCTGGTGATGGGCGCCTTCAGTCTCGCCACCCTGCTCCCTCTCGTCCTGCAGGAATCGCTCGGAGTCGGTTCGTTGGAGACCGGGCTGCTCATGGTGCCCGGCGGCGCGACCATCGGGGTCGTGTCCCTCCTTGTCGGCCGCTACTACGATCGCATCGGAGCTCGCGGGCTTGCGATCCCGGGAGCCATCGTCGTCGTCGCCGGTTGGTGGTTCATGACGACCTTTACCGAGAACACCTCGATGTGGGTGGTCCTTGCCACTTACGTGTTCGTCTGCGCCGGACAAGCATTCGCCTGGGTCGCTCTCTTCACCATGTCGCTGGGATCCCTTCCCAGTGCTCTCGCTCCGCACGGCAGCGCCGCGCTCAACACCATCCAGCAGCTCGGCGGGGCGGCCGGACTGGCAGTACTCATCGCGGTTCTCAGCTCGAACGCCGACGGCACCGACACTACCTCCATCGCAAATGGTGCACGCGCTGCATTCACAGTCGGCGCTGTTCTCGCAGTCGTCGCCCTCGTGACCGCGGCATTCCTTCCGCGACACAAGCGCAAGGCGGACGATGACCCGATGAGCAGCAGCACCTAAACTGCCGGCTATCGGTCGCGGTGCCGAGCGTCACCCGCCGGAATAACCAGTCGTGGGATACCCCGAATTGACCCCAACTGTGGAGCGAACAGAGTAACCCTGCGCAGCCTGTCCGGGCCTCGCCGGATAGCTACCCCCGCGTCAACCCTTCCGCTAGTGTGAAGGTTGGATCAGGCTTCCGTCACAACCCCTAGAGGATGCATCGTGCGTATAGGAGAACTTGAACAGAAATCCGGCGTACCCGCCCGGATGCTGCGGTATTACGAGGAGCAGGGCCTGGTGACGCCACGCCGCCTCGACAACGGTTACCGGGAGTATGACGAATATCTCGTGGACCGGGTTGGCAAAATCCGTGGACTCATCGATGCAGGCATCCCGACCAGGATCATCGGAAACATCCTGCCCTGCCTGAACCAGCCGCAGACAGTCGTCGTCAACGACGCAGACCCGGAACTCCTGGAGATCCTGCTGCGCGAGCGGGAGAGGATGACTCAAAAGATCGACATCCTCTCCCAGAACCGGGAGGCCATCACTCGCTACATCCACGCCCTGGAGGCCGCGTCCGGCACCCCGAGCGGCCTCGTTACCGACCGACACCTGTCGTAGCAGGGCTCCCGATTTGCCTCTCTGTTGACGCCTGCTATCGGGCCGTCTTTCTCCTCAGGATTTGACCTTCACACTAATGGCAAGGTTGAGAATGAAGGGACAAGGATCGCCAGAGGAGAAGCATGAAAATCGGAATCATCGGGGCGGGCTCCATCGGCTCGACCATCGCTCGGCGGCTCAGCCGCCACGGACATGACGTTAGGATCGCGAACTCACGCGGCCCGGAGACGATCGCTGCTGCAGCCTTGAGCACCGGCGCGCGAGCCGTCACAGCCGCCGAAGCGGCCAACGACGTCGACGTCCTCATCGTCTCGGTTCCGATGAACCGCAACGAGGACATCGCCGCTCACGTCCGGCGCGCCCCCGAGGCCGCGGTGATCATTGACACGTCCAACTACTACCCGGCCCGCGACGGCATCGTCCCCGCCTTCGTTGAGGGGCAACCCGAGAGCATCTGGTTATCAGAGTTGTTCGGTCGCCCCGTCACCAAGGCCTGGAACGCCATCACGTCCCAGTCGTTCGACGCGAAGGCCACCGGGGCTGGCGCTGCAGGCCGGGTGGCAATTCCTGTTGCATCGGATCATGACGACCACCGGAACCTCGCGATGTCCCTCGTCGATCAAACCGGTTTCGACGCCGTCGATGCTGGAGTCCTCGCTGAGTCCTGGCGCCAACAGCCCGGGGCGCCCGTCTACTGCACGGATCGTACGCACGAGGAGATGCCTGCCTTCCTGGCAGCCGCCGAGAAGGAACGCGTCCCCCACCGCCGGGATCTGGCCATGGACGCCATCGGCGGGTACATCGCCGCCGGTGGAATGCCGGACGGCAAGTTCCTCGTCGCAATCAACCGGGCCTGCTACAGCTGACGTTGCCGCCCCTCAGCTTCCACCACCACACGCCCCCGCGCACCTTTCATATACGTACTCGCACGCAAGCCAGGATGACTAACGGATGACTTCTCACGAAGCAACAGCAACACAAGAGACCGGCGCTAACGGATCACGGTCCGACAGTGCAGGCCCGACGCCGAAACCATCATGGGCGGGAGTGGCCTCGCTGAGCGTGGGGGTATTCGCCCTCGTGATGGCCGAATTCCTGCCGGCGAGCCTTCTTTCCCGGGTTGCCGCGGATCTGGGGGTGACAGAGGGGGTGGCCGGTCAGTCCGTCGCCATCACGGCCATTGTCGCGGCCATCTCCGGCATCACCATCCCTGTCGTGCTTTCACGCATGAACCGCCGCCACCTGATGATCATCCTTTCGGCGCTGGCCGTCGTCTCGGACGTGCTGGTGGCGATTGCGCCGACCTACCCGATCCTTTTGGCCGCCCGCGTCCTGCTCGGTATCGCGATCGGCGGGTTCTGGGCGCTGGCAATCTCCATCACAGCGCGCCTGGTCCCGGCATCGAAACTCGGCTTGGGTTTGACGATCGTGAACGTGGGCGTGACCCTGGCTACCGTCGCCGCCGTCCCGCTCGGCACGCTGCTCGGTGAGATCTGGGGTTGGCGTGCTGTGTTCGCGCTGGCCGCGGGTGTCGGCATCATAGCCATGGTCATCCAATTCTTCGCCCTGCCGTCAATGCTGACCGGCCCCTCGAGCGGATTCCGGCCCCTGATCCAGACACTGCGCTCCCGCATGGTGCTGCTGTGCCTGTTCACCATGGCCCTGATGGGCGCCGGTCATTTCGCCGGCTTCACCTACATCCGTCCCGCAGCGACCGAGGTCGGCGGCCTCGATCCCGAGCAGCTCGCAGTCCTGCTCCTGGTGTACGGCCTCGGCATTGTGGGCGGCAACCTGGTCGCCGGACCTCTGGCCGACCGCACCCTGCGCACCGCGGCACTGATCTTCCCGCTCGTCCTGGGCCTCGCGATGATCGCCTTTGTCTGCATGGGCAGCAGTCCCATTTTGCTCTTCGTCGCCGCCGCACTCTGGGGAGCCGGCTTCGGCGCCTTGCCTACGGTCATCTCAACGTGGCTCGCACGAGCCGAACCGAGCCGCCTGGAAAGCATCGGAGGACTGCAAACAGGTGTGTTCCAGGTCGCGATCGCCCTCGGCGCATTCCTTGGCGGGCTCCTCGTCGACGGTGCCGGCGTACAGACAGCCATGATCCTCGGCGGCCTCGCCTCCGTACTCGGCGCCGTAATCCTGGGGGCAATCAAACCCCCGAAGCTGGCTTAACCGGGCGTGCCGTTGCTGGGGGTCGTAGCCAGCGCGGCCGCTACAGCTTCCCGACCAAGTGGTATGGCTCCCACACTGACACCTTCCCTTGACTGGAGAACCCACGTGACACAAAAAAAGATGTTCCTCGGCATGACCATCACCGACGGCTACGGCAACCTGCACGGAGCATGGCGGGCCCCACATGTTGACCCGAACACCTATGCCGACTTCGACGCCAGCGTCCGCTACGCCCAAGCAGCCGAGCGCGGCAAGTTCGCGTTCCTCTTCACGCCCGACTTTCCTGCCGTGCGCGGGGACCTCGAGCAGTCCACGATCAGCAACGTCATGGATCCAATGCTCACCCTGGCGGCGATCGCGCGGGAGACCCGGAGGATCGGATTCGTCGCCACCGGCTCGACGACTTTCCAGGAGCCGTTCAACCAGGCCCGCCAGTTCAAGGCGCTCGACGTGATGAGCCACGGCCGCGCAGGATGGAATGCCGTGACTACGAGCGACCCGGCGGTCGCTGCCAACTACGGGAAGCCCGTGGCCGAGCGTAGCGAACGCTACCAGCGCGCTCATGAATCGATCCAGATCGTCCAGGCCCTCTGGGGCAGCTGGAAGCAGGACGCATGGATCAAGGATCAGGCGGCGAACCGCTTCATCGACCCCGGCAAGCTCCAGCCCATCAATCTGCAGGGCAAGTACGTGGCCTCCCGGGGACCGCTGGCCATCCCGCCGTCAGAACAAGGGCAGCCGGTAATCTTCTCCTCGGGAGGCCCCAGCCCTCATCTGCTTTCACTCGCCGGACGCTACTCAAGCGCCTTCATCGCGGAGGTCTGGACCATCGAGGAAGCACGAGCACAACGCGAGATGGTGCGTAACGCCGCGGCGGAGGCCGGCCGGGATCCCGACGAGATCAAGTACATCGCCGGTCTCATGACTACCGTCGCGCCGACCGTACGCGACGGGCTCGACCGCCGGATCGCAATCGGAGGAGACATCATCGAGGCACGCGTACCGCACCTAGGCGGCATGCTCGGTTTGAGCCTGGACCCAGCAATGATCGACCAGCCGCTCACCCCGGATCAGATCGCCGCCGCCTACCCTTCGCCCATGGATCCACGGTCCGGGAACGTCCTTGAAGTCGCCCGCCAGGGATGGTCCGTCCGCGACATCCTCGCCCACGGCGTCATCGACTACCACCCAACCACCGTAGGGCCGGGGAAAGTCCATGCCGATCACCTGCAGGAATGGTTCGAGGCAGGCGCCGCCGACGGCTTCTGGATATCCCCGGACGTCTACGAAGACGGCGTCGATGGCTTTGTCGACGAGGTCATTCCCCTGCTGCAGGAGCGGGGCATCTACCCCACCGACTACGAGGGCACCACCCTGCGCGACCACCTCGGAGTCCCGGCCCAGTACGGCATAGACCCACGCATCACCGGCAACGACCTATAACGAACAACTCCTGGCCGTTGGGTCTGCGCGGCTGCCAAACTGAAACGGATGAACTAAGGAGCGCCCGCGCAGTGCCGGGAAGCCGGTTATATTGGGCAGGGGCCTGCCAAACGGTCGTCGACGGTGGTTACAGGAAGAGTGGCGCATGAGTGACGCGGACAAGAGCAGCGATGGATCCGCCACGTCCGAGCCGGCTGAAGCGCGGCTTGCCGCCAGCGTAATCCTGGTCCGCGACCCGGCCGATTCGACCGGGTCCGACGGTTCCGATGGTTCCGTGAATTCCGGACAGGGACTCGAGGTCTTCATCCAGCACCGCGTCTCCACCATGGACTTCGCCGCCGGCATGGTGGTTTTTCCCGGTGGCCGGGTGGACGCCGTGGATGGGTCCGGCTGGGACTTCCCTGCCGGCGTCGTACAGCTTCATGCAAAGGCCTGGCACCGCACAGGTGAGCCGGGTTCGGATGGATCAACGGCGGTCCCCGTCAGCAGGGAAGAAGCAGCGTCCCGGCTGCTGGCCGCCGCCCGGCGTGAGGTCTTCGAGGAAACCGGGCTGCTGCTGGACACCGGTGCGCTGGTGCCGTGGGCCAACTGGGTGACCCCCGAAGACCAGCCCAAGCGCTTCGACACCTACTTTTTCCTGGCCGCCGTCCGCCCCGGCCAGGAGCCCCGGCACCAGACCACCGAGGCCAGCACCTCGCAGTGGATGGCGGTGGCTGACATCCTGGAGGCGGAAGCGGCCGGGAAGTTGCGGCTGATGGTGCCCACCAAGTTCCTGCTTGAAGAGCTCCTGACCTTTAGCAGTGCGGCTGCGGCCGTGGCTGCAGTGCGGGACATCGTTCCGGTACGCGGGCTCCGGGGAACACGCCTTACTTAGCCGGCGGCCACGCCGGCGCGGATCCTGATCGCGGTTCCGGACCGCTGCCCAGCAGGCTCCGGTGATTGCTTCGTCAGGGTTTCGAGCAGTTGTGTTCCCGTCTGAACCCGATGCTGGCCGGACTGGGCCAGGCGCACCAGCTCGGCAAAATCGTCGATGAACTTCCCCAGATTTTCATCCATGGGCAGACCCTACCAGCAGCCGGCATGAGCCCCGGGTGCTGCCGGATTATTGTCCGATAGCCGCTTTGCTCTCCTGCATCCACTGCGCGGCGCCCTCTTCAGGCGAGAGCCGTTTGAACAGGACTTCGGTGCTGACCCGGGCCGTGATCTCAGCTACCGCAGTAGATCCTGTGGGACCGATGAACGAGGGCGCGATCTCCACTTCCCCGATCTCGTCGATATACGCGGATTCCACCTTCCCCTGCGGGGTGAGGCCCTCCGCAATGGCGGCCCGCATCTCCGAATTGCTGGGCACGCCACGATCGTTCTGGATGCTCTTGGCCGCTTTCTCATTGTTGACCAGGAAGTTCACCAGTTTGGCGGCCGCGTCAGCCTGCTTGGTGCGGGACGAGATGGTGTAGAACTGCGAGGACTGCAGCCAGATTCCGGGCGTGGGATTTTCGCCGGGAAGCTTGAGCAACTGCAGATCGGCACCGCTGGCTTTTCCCAAAGCGGTAATGGAGCTGCTCCAGTTCAGCATCATGGCGGCCTGCCCGGTGCCCATCAACGTCTGCTCGGTACTGACGTTCAGCTTCTCCACAATTTCCGATGCCCCTGGAGCGCCACCGGCGTCGCTGAGCTTGAGCGAATATTCCAGGAAGTCGGCCACGGTGTCCTGCTCGATGCCCAGTTTCCCGTCCGCGGTGTACAGGGCCTCGCCCTGTTGCCGGGCAAAAGCGTCCAGAGAATCGTGCGTCAGGACCGTGGCGGTGCCGTAGGTTCCCTGAGGGCTGTTCGCGGTGACCTTGGCCGCCACTGCTGCGAACTCATCCCAAGTCCACGTCTCGTCGTCGGGTATCTCCACCCCTGCCGCCTGGAAGACCGCCGGGTTGACCACGATAGCCAAGGCATTGGCTCCAGTGGAGACGCCGTACTGGACGCCGTCGACCTGACCGTTCCGCACCGTCCCCTCATCGAGGCTGCCAAGGTCAAGGGAGTCCTTCACCTCCGCGAGGTCCAACAGGGCACCACGGTTGGCGTATTCGGCAGGATAGGCTCCGCCTAAAGTGATGACATCAGGAGCATCATTGGCTGCCACCTGGGTAGCCAACTTGTCGAAGTATCCGCTGATGTCCGAGTACTCGGCTTTGACCTTGATATCCGGGTTTTCCGCTTCGAACGCGGCGATCGCCTCATTCGTCAGCTTCGCCCGGGTTTCGTTCCCCCACCACGAGAACCTGATTTCGACCTTTCCGTCCCGCGCCTGATCCGTACTGCCGGAACATGCTGCCGTAAGCCCCATCAGGCCCACTATCGCTGTCACGGCAAAAGCCTTACCCGTTTTCTTGAAGATGTTTCGCACCATTGACCAACACTTTCCAGGGAACCGTTTTCTTGGAAAGTATCAGCACCTTTCAGGAACGGCAATGCTTGCCTGAAATTGGCCAAGCCGGGCCTGGAGATTGACAGGCGAAGCGCGGCGCTCAAGACTAGGATCGGTCAGAAATCGGTTTCCCGCTTCGACGCCGTCACCGCTGACAGCACCCAGGAGGACGCAACGCGTGCAGAGCCAAGCCAGCAACGAGAATCCGGCAGCCCCCGCCGCGCCGGCCGGCATTGACCGCCAAGCCCTCATCCGCCGGCATTACGTTGAACAGCGCACTCTTGATCCGCGCAGCCCCGTCTCAGTGGGGAACGGCGAGTTTGCGTTCACCGTTGACCTCACCGGACTCCAGTCCTTCCCGGATGCCTACCCCGTACAAGACCGCGGCGAGCCGCCGACCGGTACGCTTCTGGGGACCCAGGCGCAGTGGGGCTGGCACACCACCCCGCCCGGTGACACCTACGAGCTCTCCGGCTCCGCTGTCACCTACGACTCCCCGCACGGACCGGTCCCGTACGTGGACATGGTAGGCCGGATCGTGGACGGCCAGGAGGACGGCATTTCACGGGCGGAGACCTGGCTGCGGGCCAATCCCCACCGTCTGGATCTGGGCCGGATCGGTTTTGCGTTAGTCCGGGACGGCTTCGAACAACCGCTTCGGCCGGCAGACATCGAACAGCCGGTCCAGACCCTGGATCTTTGGACCGGCGTGGTGACCAGCAGTTTCCTCCTCGCCGGACAGCAGGTGACCGTGAGGACAGCCTGCCATCCGGACCGGGATTACATTGGCCTGCAGGTCCAGTCCCCCGCCCTCAGCCACGGCCTGGTGATATCTGTGGCTTTCCCCTACGGCTCGGAGGCCTGGCACAACGCCACCGACTGGAGCCGCCCCGGCGCCCACACCACCACTCTCAGCAGCGCTGAGGACGGCGGAGCGGCGGGATGGCTCGTGGAACGGGAACTGGACAATGCCCGCTATCAGCTGACTATCGACGGCGAGGCCCGGGCAGAGCAGACAGGCAGCCACCGCGTCCGGATCAGCAGTGCCGAATCAACACCGGAGTCCCTCGATATCTCACTCGGGTTCCTTCCCTCCGGCAGCGGCGACTGCGTACCCCGCGGATCGAACCGGTCCACCAGCCACGACGCTCCGGCAAGCGGGCACCACAGCCCTGGCAGCGGTGTCGCCGCCGCTTCCGGCACCTACTGGCCGGAATTCTGGTCCGGTGGTGCCGCCGTCGAACTTGATGGGCATGGCGATCCGCGCGCCACAGAACTGGAACGCAGGGTGGTCCTGTCGCAGTACCTCACCGCCATCAACTGCGCCGGCTCGCTCCCGCCGCAAGAGACCGGGCTGGTGTGCAACTCGTGGCGCGGCCGCTTCCATCTTGAGATGCATTGGTGGCATGGAGCCCATTTCGCGCTGTGGAACCGGCCGGAGCTGCTGCTGCCGTCACTGCGCTGGTACCGCACCGTACTGGAAACGTCCCGTGCCACTGCCCGGAACCAAGGGTTCGACGGCGTCCGCTGGCCCAAGCAGGTGGGGCCGGATGGGCGGGAGAGCCCCAGCCCTATCGGCACCTTCCTGATCTGGCAGCAACCGCACCCCATCTACCTGGCTGAGCTCGTGTACCGGGCGACACCGTCGCAGGAGATTCTCGAGGAATTCGCCGAGGTGGTGTCCGGATCCGCCGAGTTCATGGCAAGTTTTGCGCACCGGACAGCCCGCGGCTTTGAACTTGGCCCGCCGCTGATCCCGGCACAGGAAAGCTACGAGGCCAGCCGGTCCTCGGTCACAAATCCCACGTTCGAGCTGGCTTACTGGCAGTGGGCGTTGCGGGTCGCTGCTCAATGGCGCGAGCGCCTGGGACTGGAAGTCCCGCTCCTCTGGCGTGAGGTCGCGGACGGCATGGTGACCCCCCGGGTACAGGACGGCAGCTACAGGGCGATCGACGTCGAACCCTTCACCATCCGGACCGACCACCCCTCCCTGCTGTGCGCCCTGGGCTTCCTGCCGCAGACAGACATCATCGACCCGGAGACCATGCGCGCCACACTGAAGGGGGTGCTGGCCGACTGGGATTGGGACAGTACCTGGGGCTGGGATTACCCGGTGATGGCCATGACGGCCGCCCGACTGGGCGAGCCGGACACCGCCGTCGACGCCCTGCTGCTGCCCGCCGGAAAAAACACCTTCCTGGCCAACGGGCATAACAGGCAGACAGACTCGCTGCCGCTGTACCTGCCCGGCAACGGCGGGCTACTGGCCGCTGTTGCCCTGATGGGAGCCGGCTGGGACGACGGCCCCGAACGGCAGGCGCCGGGTTTTCCGGAAGACTGGACTGTCAGGGCAGAAGGGCTGGTCAAGGCACCATAGGCCTGTGCCCTGACGCTAGGCTAAGGGAAGTCATTGTTCCCCCAGCAAGGAGCCCACGTTATGAACGTTCTCATGAAATTGATCGGCACCGGAGTCAGCCTCGGCGCCGGATTTGCAGGCACCAAAGCCGTTAACAAGATTTGGGAAAAGATCACGGGAAACAAGCCGCCCACAGGTGCTGACGACGACACCCCCACCACTCTTCGGTCCGCCCTCACCTTCGCCCTGATCTCCGCCGTGGTAAGCACCGTCATCCAGGTGCTGGCCAACAGGGGAACGCAACGGGCCATCGCGCGCTTCGCCAAGAGCCAGGACATCGTCTAGCTCCAACTCCAACTGCGCTCCACCCCGTAGACACCTGCTGACAGGACGGGCAAACTAAAGGCCCCAGGTACTCAAAGGATCATTCCCGGGAGAGGACCCGATGGAGCACCTCAGCAGATTCAGCGATGAATTCCTCAAAGCGCTCCGGAACCTGCTGCCCATCGTCGTCGTTGTTGCCTTGTTCCAGCTGCTGGTGTTCCGCAGCCTGCCCGCTGACCCCCTGAGCATCCTGGCGGGGCTCTTGGTTGTGGCCGTGGGTATTGCGCTGTTCCTGCATGGGCTGGATCTCAGCATTTTTCCGGTAGGCAAGAACCTCGGCAACCAGTTCGTCCGCCGGGGCGCTTTGGGACTCCTGTTGCCCTTCGGCTTTGCCATCGGTTTCGCAGCTTCCGTTGCTGAACCTGCCGTGATCGCCGTCGCGGAGCAGGCCGAACTGGTCAGTGGGGGCCGGATCAACGGACTGGGGCTGCGCCTTGTCATCGCCGTCTCGGTGGGCCTGGTCCTTATCCTGGGCATCCTGCGGGTCCTGCGGGGGTGGGCCGTGCACAAAATCCTGATCGCCGGTTATCTCATTGTGCTGGGGCTGAGCTACGTGGCTCCGCCGGAGATCATCGGCCTGGCCTACGACTCCGGTGGCGTCACCACCAATATCGTCAGCGTGCCCCTGGTAGCGGCGATCGGCCTGGGCTTGGCGAACTCCATCCGGGGACGCAGTGTCCTGGCGGACGGCTTTGGCCTGGTGGCGCTGTGCGTGATGGTCCCGATGATCGGAGTCCAGCTCTACGGGACCTGGGTGTATGCCTTCGATGACCCTGGCGCCGCCGTGCCGGTCAGCGGGCCGGGGGAAGATCCCGCCGACTGGGTTATTGGCATGTTCCTGGGTCTGGCCGGGATGGTCCGGGAAGTCCTCCCCATCGTGGGGGTGGTCCTGTTCTTCCAGTACGTGGCCCTGCGGCAGCGGCTGGCCCACCCCCTGCGCGTCGTGGTCGGGTTCGTCATGGTCCTGGTCGGGCTCTACGCCTTCGTGGTGGGATTGAAGCTCGGCCTTTTCCCCATTGGGACCGTGATGGCTGAGCAACTCATCGCACAGGGTACCCCTGCCTTGATTGTGCTGTTCGGGCTGCTGATCGGTTTTGCCACCACCATGGCTGAACCGGCCCTGGTAGCCATCGGTGAGCAGGCCCAGGAGGCGTCACCCGGCCGAATCAACGGATTCGCCATCCGCGTGATCGTCGCCACCGGCGTGGCGGTGGGCATTGCCTTCGGCGTGTTCCGCATTCTGGTGGGCGGGCCGTTCCACTACTTCATCATGGCCGCTTACGCGGTAGCCACCGTGCTGGTGTTCTTCGCGCCGAAGTACATCATCGCGCTCGCGTTCGACCTTGGGGGCGTAACGACGTCGGAAGTCACCGTGCCGCTGGTGACGGCTCTTGGCATCGGCCTGGCAGCAGCGGTGGAGGGAAGGGACGTGCTGATCGACGGGTTCGGCCTGATCGCTTTCGCGTCGATCTTTCCTGTCATATCAGTCATGGTGTATGCCATGGTGATGGAGAGATTTCCCCGGCTGAGGAGGGAACCGGCATGAAATTCACCGCGATAATCGTGATTGCCCCTGATGACCTGGAAGACAAAGTCATCGAGCACGCCCAGCGGGCGGGCGCCACAGGGGTGACGATCCTGGCTGGCAAGGGAATCGGCGGGGAGGCCAAGAAGACCTTCTTTGGCCTCACCTTCGAGGGAACGCAGTCCGTGCTGCTGATGGTTGTGGGGACACATCTCAGCGCCCCGATCCTGAAGGAACTGCACCAGATCCTGGTCCGCGGAACCGAATCCCGCGGTTTGGCCTTCGCGGTACCGATCGAGCATTTGACGGGGATCGATATGCGGCAGGTGGTCAGGTTTGAGGAGCACCTGCGTCGTGATGACGCCTGATCCGCTCCAACACGAAACGCGGCACGCACAAGGAGGAAAAGGATGCTCACAGTAAAAGATGTCATGGTCCCCGAGGTGGTCACCATTTCCCCCTACAGCACGCTGCGTGAGGCGCTGTCCATGATGAAGGACCGCCAGGTGAAGAGCCTGGTGGTGGACCGGCAGCACGCTCATGACGCTTACGGGCTGCTGAGCTACCGGGAACTGCTGGACACCGTGGTGGCGCAGGAGGGGGATGTGGACCTCTTGAATGTCTATGACGCCGCCACCATTCCGGCAATCACGGTCAACGAGCAATTGTCCGTGCGCCAGGCGGCTGCGCTGATGAGCCGCTACCGCCTCAGCCGGCTTGTGGTGGTGGAAGGAAACCAACTCGTGGGCCTGCTCGCGATGAACGACATCCTGGCCAGGCGCATGGAGGAACTTGCCTGATTCAGCCCTGGCTGCGGGGCGCGAACATGATCACTGCCACGCCTATCAGGCAGATGGCTGACCCTATGAGGTCCCAGCGATCCGGGCGGAAGCCATCAAAGATCATGCCCCACGCAAGGGAGCCGGCGACGAACACGCCGCCGTACGCTGCAAGGATGCGGCCAAAATGCGGATCGGGTTGAAGGGTGGCGGCAAAGCCGTAGATCCCCAGCGCGATGACGCCCACGCCGGCCCACCACCAGGCCTTGTCCTCCCGCACGGCCTGCCACACCAGCCAGGCCCCTCCAATTTCCGCGGCGGCGGCCAGGATGAATAACGCTACTGACTTGGCGATCAACATGTCCCTATCTTGTCAGCGTCATCGGGCACGACGCGTGGTGGAACCTACCTGTCCCCTAACCGCTCCGCTTCCGATTCAACGTCCGCTTCTCCGGCCTTAAGCTCCGTCTGGGGCGCGGCAGCGGTGTCCTCGCGGCCGGTCCTCGTCGCGGACTGGACCACGGCTTCCAGCTCGTCCGTGGTCAGCATTTCGCGGTGCAGGTGCTTGGTCCGGTAACCCGCCCGGCCCACCATGTGGGCGGAGACCGGCACGGTGAGCAGCTGGAACAACCAGGCCACCAGCAGCACGGGCCACACCCAGAGGGTACGCATCTGCAACCCGATGGAAGTCAACAGCAGGAACAGGCCCAGGACCTGCGGTTTAGTGGCAGCGTGCATACGGGTCAGCAAGTCCGGGAACCGCAGCAGGCCGATCGCTGCGGCCAGTGACATCAGCGCGCCCACGACCATAAACACGGCGGAGACCGCGTCGATCACCACGTCCAGTGTTGAAAGTTCAGGATTCAAGGGGCTCTTCCCGCCTGTCGGCCACAAACCTGGCTACGGTCACGGACCCCACGAACCCGATGAGTGAAATGGCTACCAGCAGGATCAGGTTGTTCAGGTGCCGGTTGACGGCCATGTCGATGCACAGGGCCGCGCCCACTATGGCTAGCAGCACGTCCGCCGCCAACACCCGGTCAAGCAGCGACGGCCCGCGCGAGATCCGGAGAATGGCACCGGCCGCCGCGAGGGACAGGATGACCGCCGTGACGGTCAAGACAACCTGCATCATCTGGCGGCCTCCTGTCGTAAAGCTTCGAGTTCTTCCTTGGTGCCCATGATCCGGATCAGTCCGGCTTCGATATTCCGGACTTCCTGCCGGATGCGGGCCACGCCATCGGCGTCCGCGACGTTCAAGGCATGCAGGTACAGCGTGGACGAAGATCGGTCCACCTCCACCACCAGCGAGCCGGGAATCAGCGAAAGGATATGTCCCGTGGCCGTCACCAGCAGGTCCTGATGGCTGCGCAGCGGAACAGCGACGACCGCCCTGGTCATCCTGGGTCCGAGGACCACGGCAAAATACATCACCTGGAAACTCGCGGCCACCACTCTGGCCAGGAACACCCCGGCAAACGGGATGGCCTGCAGGATGTTGAACCTGCCGCTGAGCTCAACGGGAGGAAGGTAGAACATCCGGGCCACTGCAGCGGCGATCATGGCACCGAACAGGAGGTTGCCGGGACTGAAGTCCTGCCACAGCGCGCACCAGACCACCACCAGCCACACCAGGAGCGGCAACTCCTGGCGCAGGGATATCCGCCTGCGGCTCATGGCCGGCCTCCCGTCTGGAGCGCCGGAACCGGGGCGTCGCCGCCCAGGACGGCGTGGATGTAAGCGGAGCGGTCAAGCATCTCCGCTGCCGCCTGGTCCGAGACCGTGAACAGCGGGCCGGCAAACACGGTCAGGGAGACGCCCACCAACACCAGGCCTAGCGTTGAACCCACCATGGTCCTGGGCAGGACGGTCACGTTGCTGCTGGTGCCGCTGCCGGCAGAACCGTCGGCGTCGGGAGCCGCGAGCAGCACCGGGTCCGGGTACTCGGCGTCCTCCGGGCTGCGCCAGAAGGCCCGGTTCCACACCCTGGCAACGGCCAGCAGCGTCAGCAGGCTGGTAACGACGCCGCCGATCACCAGGGCGTAGGCCAGCGGGGTGCCCAGTTCAATTCCGGCCTGCATCAGGCCCACCTTGCCCAGGAATCCGGAGAACGGCGGGATTCCGGCGAGGTTCATGGCCGGGATGAAGAAGAGCAGGGCCAACACCGGGGACAGTTTGGCCAGCCCGGCAACCCTGTCCATGGAGGAACTGCCGCCGCGGCGTTCAATCAGGCCCGTCACCAGGAACAGGCTGGTCTGGATGGTGATGTGGTGCGCCACGTAAAACACGGCCGCCCCCAGGCCGGCTACTGAAGACATCGCCAGCCCGAAAACCATGTAGCCGATATGGCTGACCAAGGTGAAGGACAAAAGCCGCTTAATGTCGCTTTGGGCCAGCGCACCCAGGATTCCCACCACCATGGTCAGCAGCGCCGCCACCATCAGCGGCGTATTCAGCGAGTCCCCCGGAAAGAGCAGTGTTTCGGTCCGGACCATGGCATACACGCCCACCTTGGTGAGCAGGCCGGCAAACACAGCAGTGACCGGAGCGGGGGCCGTGGGGTAAGAGTCGGGCAACCAGAAGGACAGCGGAAATACAGCGGCCTTGATGCCGAAGGCCACCAGCAGCATGATGTGCAGCAGGGTCTTGGTTCCCTGATCCAGATCGGCCAGCTTAATGGCCAGGTCCGCCATGTTCACTGTGCCGGTGGCACCGTAGATCATGGCGATGGAGATCAGGAACAGCACGGAGGACACCACGGATACCACCACGTATGTCACGCCTGCCCGGATCCGCGGGCCGGTTCCGCCGAGAGTCATCAGCACGTAGCTTGCCGTCAGCAGGATCTCGAAGCCCACATAAAGGTTGAACAGGTCCCCGGACAGGAAGGCGTTGGAAACGCCGGCCACCAGGATCAGGTAGGTGGGGTGGAAGATTGACACCGGCGAGTCTTCGTCGCCGTCGGCCATGTCCTGTCCGGTGGCGTAAACCAGCACGGCAAGGCTGACAGCAGAGGAAACCACCAGCATCAGGGACGAGAACTGGTCCACCACCAGGACAATCCCCCACGGTGGCAGCCAGCCGCCGATGTTCACGGCATACGTTCCCCCGCTCCAGGTGGAAGCCAGCAGCAGGCACTCCAGCAGCAGGGTCAACGACAGCAGTCCGATGCTCACCGCGCGCTGTGCATGGGAATGCCGGTAGAGGACGAAGGTTACGGCAGCACCCAGAATGGGAAGGATGACGGCGAGCGGCGCCAGGCTGGCAAGGTTCACTTCAGCCCTCCATCCTGGCGGGGAGTGACATTTTTGGACCCTGGCTTCTCTTCGAGGACGGCATCGCTGACGGCCATCCGGCGGCCGCCTGCCTTGATGGTGCCGCCCTCGTCCCTGGGGAGCAGCGGAAATTCGGATGTTTCCAGGGGGATCTCGGCATCGTCCTCGGCGTCAAAGCTCGGCGTGCGAGCCACCCGGCGGTCTTCCAGGTCCACCTGGATTTCATCCCGGCGGCCCAGTACCCAGGTGCGGTAGATGATGCCGAGCATAAAGGCGGTCACTGCAAAGGAGATCACGATCGAAGTGAGGATCAGGGCCTGCGGCAGCGGATCGTTGTAGTCCCCCGGGTCCGTGCCCTTGGTGTAGAGCGGAGCGAGTCCCGCATAGCCACCCGCGGCCAGGATCAGCAGGTTGGTGGCATTGGCCAGCATCATCAGACCCAGCAGGACGCGGGTGAGGCTGCGTTCCAGCAGCAGGTAGATTCCGCAGGCGTACAGGGCTCCCATGACGCAGAGCAGCGTGAGGTTGATGCTCATGGGGCGCCTCCCGTGCGGGACTCGGCGTGAACGGTGAGTTCTCCGTCGGGGTAGTCGTCCTCGTCCAGCATGGTCGGCCCATCCTGGACGGAGTTGGCCTCCACGTTCTCGTCAATCTCGGCGCCGAGGCTGCGCAGCACGTCCAGCACCAGCCCCACCACCACGGTGTATACGCCGATGTCGAAGAGGGTGGAAGTAACAAATTTGATGTCCCCGAAAACCGGGAGCCAGAACTGCAGGATAGCGCTCTGGAACACTGCAGCACCCAAGAAAAGGGGTACGACGCCGGCCGCTGCCGCTGTTGCCAGTCCGGCACCTAGAAGCTTCCCGGCGCTGATCGGGGTCGCCTCCCGGAGCTCGAAACGGCCGCCTGCCAGATAGCGGATAGTCAGTGCCAGCCCTGCCATCAATCCACCGGCAAAGCCGCCGCCGGGGAGGTTGTGCCCGGCAAAGAGCAGGTAGAGGGAGAAAACAATGATGGAGTGGAACATCAACCGGGTGACCACTTCGAAAATGATGGACCTCCGCTCCGGGGCCAGCGTGTGCCCGGCGACTATCCAGGCATCCCGGGCCGACGCGGCAAACTTGCGGGAGAGGCCCAATGCGGCGCCCTCCCGGGAGCTTGGATCAGCGGATTTTGCGCGGTCCTTCCAGCCGGCCACGGTACTTGCCGGACGGATCCGGTCCCCGCGGCCGCGGATGAAGATCAGGCTGGCAACTCCGGTAGCCGCCAGAGCCAGCACGGCAATCTCGCCGAAGGTGTCCCATACCCGGATGTCCACCAGGGTGACGTTGACCGTGTTGAGTCCCCCGCCGCCCTCGTATGCCAGTTCCGGGAATCGGAGCGATACCGGCGCGGCCACCCGGGCACCCATGGCGTAGATGGCAACAAAAACCATGGTGACACCGAAGGCCACCCCTATGATGACGCGGACCAGCCGGTACTTTCCGCCGGTCCGGTCCCGCAGCTCCGCGGGCAGGCTGCGCATACCAAGCACAAACGCCACCAGGATGATGGTTTCCACCAGCATCTGAGTCAATGCGAGGTCCGGCGCGCCCTGGAGCGCAAACAGCAGGGCGATCCCATAGCCGGTTACGGAAACCATCAGCACGGCCAGGAAGCGCTTGTTGGCGCGCACTGCGGCCACGGCACCGATCACGATGCCGGCCGCCACCACCGGCTGCAGCGGAGAATTGGGATCGATGAAATACAGCCCACCCGGCAGCGGCTTGCGGGCCACGAGCATGGCGGACAGCGGCAGGGCCACGGCCATGCTCAGGATTACGGCCAGATAGAAGTAGAGCGAACCACGCTGGGTGCGCCCGGTGACCCAGACCGCGACGTCGTCCAGCGCTCCGATGGTGAGCTGGTAGGCCCGGTCCCCGTCCACCCAGCCGGGCACCCGCTCCTGCGCCCGGGAAATCCGGTTCCTGCCCACGTACATGGCACCGCCCAGCACGAAGGTGAGGACCGTCAGGCCCAGCGCCGGCGTCAGCCCATGCCACAGCGCCAGGTGGCCGGCCTCGGCAACGGCAGCGCCGGCGTCGGACCCGTCCCGGGCCTCCGCGAACAGTGCCGCGTAGGGCTGGATCCAGCCGTCAACGGGCAGCGGCCACAGGCCGAACACAATGGTGAGGAGGGACAGCACGGCAGGCGCGGCAAGGAATGACGGCGCGATGGGCTTGAACGGCGTGCGGGGCACACCAGGTTTGGCAGCGAAAGCACCCCACATGAACCGCGCACTGTACGCAAACGTGAGCACAGAGCCCAGGACCACTCCGGCCAAGACCACCACGGGCCACGGGCTCCCGGAGCCCGCCTCGAAATGGTGCAGGAAGGCTTCCAGTACCGACTCCTTGGCCACAAAACCGGCCATCAGCGGCACGCCGGCCATGGAGGCCGCGCCGACTCCCGCCACAATCGCCAGTGCACGGGCGGAACTGAACACTCCGGACAGCTTGGCAATATCGCGGGTGCCGGCCTGGTGGTCGATGATGCCCACCACCAGAAACAGTGTGGCTTTGAAGAGTCCGTGGGCCAGCAGCATGGCCAGTCCGGCGAGCGCCGCATCCGGTGTCCCGAGCCCCACCACCATGGTGAGGAAACCCAGCTGGCTGACGGTCCCATAGGCCAAAATCAGCTTGATGTCCGTCTGCCGGAGGGCCCTGTATCCGCCCACCAGCATGGTGGCCAGTCCCAGTCCCAGCACTACCGGCAGCCAGAAGGCGGACTCCGCGAACCCGGGGGCCAGCCGCGCCACGATGTAGATGCCGGCCTTCACCATGGCGGCTGCATGCAGGTAGGCGCTCACCGGTGTGGGGGCGGCCATGGCTCCGGGCAGCCAGAAATGGAACGGGACCAGCGCGGACTTGGTGATCGCCCCCACCAAAATGAGCACGACGGCGGCAGCAACAGTTCCGGCGGCGGGACCGGCTGTCAGCGTGGGAGCTTGATCCAGGATGTCGGAAATCCGGTAGGACCCGGCGCTGGAGCCGAGCATGATCAGGCCCACCAGCATGGCCAGGCCACCTGCAGTGGTGACGATCAGGGCCTGCAGCGCGGAACGCCTGGCGGACAGCCTGGTCCGCGAGTAGCCGATCAGCAGATAGGACAGGACTGTGGTGAGCTCCCAGAAGATGAACATCAGGAGAAGATCGTCCGCTGTGACCAAACCAAACATGGCGCCGGCGAAGGCCAGCAGCTGCGCGCCAAAGCCGCCAAGATCGGGATCATGCTTGTGGAAGTACCTGGCGCAATAAACCAGCACCAGGGCACCGACCCCGAGCACCAGCAGGGACATCACCCACGCCAAGGCGTCCATCCGGAAGGCGAGCTCCAGCTGCAGCCCCGGTATCCACGGGATGACCTCCGCTATCTGGCCCCGCCCTTCCCCGGAGTACACCGCGGGGTACTGGAAAAGGAGCCAGATGAACGATCCGGCGGGGACCACCGCCAGGGCGTAGAACGCACTTCGGCCGAACTTCCTGAACAGGACCGGAGCCACAGCAGCCACCACAAAGTGCAGGGCAAGGACTGTGATCACTGGTATCTCCGCAACGTCAGGGATTCGATTATCAAAAGTCAGGGCAGGCGGTTCATTCGTAGATGTCAGTCCGGACAGTTTACCAATCAGCCACTGACAGTTTGGCCACGGCGTTGCTTACCGTGGGTGTGATCCGGTGGCGCTGCACACCCCATGCCGCCCGCGCGGCTAGCATCAGCGTATGAACAGTGCGAGCGGGGCCGGGGCCGGCCTTCCGACGTCGGAACTTGAGGCAGGACCGCAGGTCACCAGCAAGGGCAGGGTGTTGGCCTGGGCGGCCTGGGACTGGGGCTCCGCCGCCTTCAACGCCGTGATGACCACTTTCGTTTTCACCGTGTACCTGACGTCTGATGCCTTTGGCGGCGAGGACCGCGCGTCCGCGATGCTGGGCGGGGCCCTGGCTGTGGCAGGCGTTGCCATCGCCCTCCTCGCGCCGGTCACCGGGCAGCGCTCCGATACGGGCGGCCGCCGCAAGCTGTGGCTTGGCGTCAACACCGTGGTTGTGGCCATCCTGACCGGGCTGTGCTTCTTCGTCTACCCGCAGGCTGAGTTGCTGCTGCTGGGCGTGTCCCTGATCGCCTTGGCCAACGTGTTCTTTGAGTTCGCCGGCGTCAACTACAACGCCATGCTGACCCAGGTTTCCACGCCGCAAACCATCGGAAAAGTCAGCGGCTTCGGCTGGGGCATGGGCTACCTGGGCGGCATCGTGGCACTGCTCGCTGTGCTCCAGCTGTTCGTCCAACCCAGCTTTGACTGGTTTGGCTCCGCGACAGAGGACGGGCTCAACATCCGGCTTGTGGCGCTGTTCTCGGCGCTGTGGTTCCTGATCTTCGCGCTCCCTGTGATGTTCGCCGTCCCCGAGCTACCCAAGCCTCCGCAGGCCAAAACGCTTGGCATCATCGATTCCTACAGGCTCCTGTTCAAGCGGATCAAGGCCATCTACCGGACCAGCCCGCACACCATCTTCTTCCTGCTGGCCAGCGCCGTGTTCCGTGACGGGCTGGCGGCGGTCTTCACGTTCGGCGGCGTGATCGCTGCCGGCACCTTCGGCTTCAGCCTGCCGCAGGTGATCATCTTTGCGATCTTCGGCAATGTGGTGGCGGCGATCGGAGCCATGGTCGGCGGTTTCCTGGACGACAGGGTGGGCCCCAAAAACGTCATCATCGCCTCCCTGATCGGGCTCCTCATCGCCGGCACAGTGATCCTGGTCCTGGGCAACGGGGACTACACGTTCTTCGGTATGGCCTGGGCCGGCAGCACCACGTTCTGGGTGTTCGGATTGTTCCTGTGCCTGTTTGTGGGTCCCGCCCAGGCGTCGTCCCGGGCCTACCTCGCCCGACTCGCGCCTGACGGCGAATCCGGCGAGCTCTTTGGCTTGTACGCCACCACAGGCCGGGCAGTCAGCTTCCTCGCGCCGGCACTGTTCACTCTATGCATCGCGATCGCCACCCCCTTGGTGGCGCCCGGCGAGGCGCAGCGCTGGGGAATCCTCGGAATCATGGTGGTCCTGTTGTTGGGATTGCTGGTGCTTTTTCCGGTCAAGCCGCCGAACAAGACGCCCGTAGCAGTAGTCCCGCAGGCCTGACCCGCCGCCAGCGCGAGGGAGAAACCGTTTCCGCATCACCCTTGACAACATAAAGTGATCGATCACATACTTGGTGGCACCGACTTTTCCGTTCCCGAAGGATCCATGAACGTGCCACAGCTTCCCCGTGAAACCGCCCCGGTGAACCATGCCGCCACTCACACCACCCGCCAGCCTCCGGCGAAAGCGGCTGCCATCCGCGCCGGCATCATCGGAACGGGCGGCATCGTGGGTGCCCACGCCCAGGCCTTGAAGGCCGGCGGAGCCGAGCTGGTGGTCGCAGTGGACATTGACCAGAAACGTGCCCGTGATTTCGCCGGCACCTGGGCTGTTTCCACCACCGCAGCCAGCCTCAAGGAAGCCGCGCGGCTGGGACTGGACGTGGTGGCAATCTGCACCCCGCCGTCGTCACACGCTCCCCTTGCCAAAGAGGCACTGGCACTGGGCTTGAATGTCGTGGTGGAGAAGCCGCCTGCGCTTTCCCTGCGCGAACTCACCGAACTCCAGGAGGCCGAAGCTGCCTCCGGCAAGCGCGTCAGCTGCGTCTTTCAGCACCGCTTTGGCGGCGCGGCACTGAAACTAAAGCGTTTGCAGGAAGCCGGCGTCCTGGGCGCCCCGCTCACCGGGTACTGCAACACACTCTGGTTCCGGGACCAGGCCTACTTCGACGTGCCCTGGCGCGGAAAGTGGGACATCGAAGGCGGCGGCCCCACCATGGGCCACGGCATCCACCAATTCGATCTCCTCCTGGACCTGTGGGGTCCTTGGCAGGAAGTCACCGCGTTCGCTGCCAGGCTGGCCCGCCGCACTGAGACAGAAGACGTGTCCATGGCTGTGGTGCGGTTTGAGTCCGGGGCGCTGAGCACGGTGATCAACTCGGTCATTTCACCGCGGGAAACGTCCCAGCTGCGCCTTGATTATGAGAACGCCACCGTGGAGGTGGAGCACCTCTACGGCTATGACGACTCGCACTGGCGTTTTACCCCCGCACCGGGCATGGAGCAACTGCAGGAAGTGTGGGACGCGGATTCCTCTGAAGGAAGCCGCGGCCATGCGGCGCAGTACCGGCAAATAATCGCAGCGCTGGCCGCAGGAACAAACCTCCCCGTCACGCTGTCAGATGCCTATGCCACCATGGAACTCGCGGCCGGAATCTACTCCAGCGCAATCACCGGGCAGAGCGTCCGCAGCGGCAGCATTACCGAAGGAAACCCGTTCTTTGACCGCGCCGACGGCCGGCTGGAACCCTGGAAACTGGAAACGAGCAACGCATGAGCCAAACACTTCCTGACACCACGTCCAATCCGGCGTCCGCAGCTTCCGGACTGGACTGGAGCGATGACGGCCAGTCGGTAGAGGTAACGCTCGACGGCGTCGCCCTCCTCAACTACACCTACGTTGCCACGGATGCACAGAACGAATCCCCGCGACCATTCTTCCACCCGTTGCGGACCCGCGGCGGCGATGCCGTCACCGCCTACCGCCCGCACGACCACACCTGGCACAAGGGCATCGCCTGGTCCCTGCCGCACCTGGGCCCGGACAATTTCTGGGGCGGGCCCAGCTACCGCCGGGGCCAGGGCTACCAGTGGTTGCCCAACAACGGCGCCATGCGCCACCAGTCCGTGAGAACCGAAGAAACCGACGGCGGCATGTTCACGTTCTCGCACAACCTGCAGTGGATCACAGAGGCCGGCGCCCTCGTGGTGGAGGAAGAACGCTCCTTCCAGGCGGTGCCCGGCGATGACCCTGAAAGCTGGACGCTGATCTTCGAAACCGCCATGACCAACGTGTCCGGCGCTGACATCCACATCGGGTCCCCCACCACCGAAGGCCGCGAGAACGCCGGTTACGGCGGGCTGTTCTGGCGCGGACCGCGGGCCTTTACCGGCGGCACCATCCTCGGTCCGGGCGGCGCCACCGGCGAGGAACTGCGCGGCAAGCGCGCGCCCTGGCTGGCATTCGTTGGCCAGCATGACGAGACCTGCCGCTTCTCCACAATCCTCATGGTGAACGATTCCTCCACCGGCCACCCGCAACCGGAATGGTTTGTCCGCACCGAGCCGTTCCCGTGCATGGGGCCGGCACCCTTCTTCAGCGAAGAGGTCTTGTTCACCGCCGGTTCCACCCTCCGGTTCCGTTACGCCGTAGTCATCGCGGATGGAACGTCCGACGTCGGAAGGGCCACCGAGCTCGCGGACCGTGCCACCGGACTGCTGGCGGGGTTGGCAGGCTGATGGCCTCCCCCGGGTTCTCGGACAGCAACGGTGTTCCTGCTGTTCCTGCGTTCCCCGGCGGGACCGCAGTCAGCGGGCTGAAAGTCTACGACTGGGAAGCCGCCGACGGCCTGTGCGGAGGCTCGCCGCACCTGCACACTGTCTCTTCCGAGGCCTACCTCGTAACCTCGGGCAGCGGTACTGTCCAAACGCTGAGCATGACCGGCCCGGCGGAGCACGAGCTTTCCGCCGGCTCCATGCTCTGGTTCAGCCCCGGAACCGTGCACCGGCTGGTCACCACGGACTCACTGGCGTTGAACGTGATCATGTCCAATGCTGGCCTCCCGGAAGCGGGCGATGCCGTCCTGACCTTCCCGGCCCATGTTCTCGCGGACCCGGAGCTGTATGCCTCCCACGCCGCACTGCCGGGACGGGACCACGGTGAGGCCGCCATCGCGGAAGCGGCCCGCCGTCGTCGTGATCTTGCCCTGGAAGGCTACTTCGAGCTTCGGGAAGCCATCCTGGCCGAGGGAACAGATGCCCTGGCCCGCTTTCATAAGGTTGCCGCCGCACTGGTCCGCCCGAACATCGCCAAGTGGCGCGGGATCTGGGAAGACAGGGTCCGCACCGACGTGGCAGCCACCGAACGCGCACTCAATGCCCTGGAAAACGGCTCCGCCGAAACGCTCTCCGGGTCAGCTGTTGCCCGAGCCCTCCCCAAGCCAGGCCCGGCGGGTTACGGGATGTGCGGGCGGCTCTCCACGTGGCAGCCCCTGGTACCGGCCTGAAGTGGTCGGCGTCACCCCAAGACCAAGCGTTGCAGACTAGGCTGGATGCATGGATGTGGATGAAACCGATCTTCCCGGCATAGGCCGGCGCAAGGATTTTGTTACCGCTTCAGGACGCCGGATCGGCGTCGTGGAATTGCGGGAAGGAACCACCGAGCTCATTGTTTCCCGGTGGGACGATCCGGACACCTGCCAGGCTTCCATCGCGTTGACCAGCGACGAGGCGAATGCTCTGGGGAATCTTCTTGGCGGCCGGCACCTGGCCATAAAACTGGCGGAGGAACATAAGGATGTTCCGGGAATCGTCACACGGCAGTTTTCCATCTCGGCTGGCTCGCCGTTTCACAATGAACCTATGGGAAAGGCCCGCATCCGCACCCGGTGCGGCGTTTCCATCGTGGCGATAATGCGTGAAGGTGAGGTTGTGCCCTCGCCGGGACCCGACGTCGTGCTCCACGCCGGCGATTTGCTGGTGGCGGTCGGCACCCAGGAGGGCCTCGACGAAGCGGCCGATATCCTTCGCAACGGCTGACCCGGATGGATCTTCTCGCGCTGACCCTCATTGAGTTGGGGGCCGTGGTGTTCTGCCTCGGCCTCCTGGCCCGGGTGGCCGGCCGGATCGGCATGTCACCCATTCCCTTCTACCTCCTCGGCGGCCTCGGTTTCGGTGCGGGCGGAGTGATAAAGCTCGATGGCATGCACGACTTCGCGCATCTCTCCGGCGAGATCGGCGTCATCCTGCTGTTGTTGATGCTCGGCTTGGAATATACCGCCCCCGAGCTGGTCACCGGGCTGCGTCGATCCTGGAAGGCCGGAATCCTCGACTTCGTCCTGAACTTCACACCGGGCGCCGGAATCGCTGTGCTGCTCGGCTGGGGGCCGGTTGGAGCAATGGTGATGGGCGGCGTCACCTACATCTCCTCGTCCGGGATCGCCGCCAAAGTCATCACAGACCTCGGCCGGCTTGGCAACCGCGAAACCCCCACGGTGCTGTCCATCCTTGTTTTTGAAGACCTGGCCATGGCCATCTACCTGCCTATCCTCACTGCCACCCTTGCCGGGGTCAGTTTCCTGGGCGGTTTGCAGACGGTAGGTATCGCCCTGGCCGTGGTTACCGTGGTGCTGGTGGTAGCGCTGCGGTACGGACAGCGAGTGTCGTCACTGCTGCACAGCGAGAACTCCGAGGTCTTCCTGCTCAATCTGCTGGGCGCCGCGTTGCTGGTGGCCGGCCTGGCCTCTGCACTCCAGGTGTCCGCCGCCGTCGGCGCTTTCATGCTTGGCATCGCAATTTCCGGCGCAACGGCGCATAACGCCACCCGCATCCTGGAGCCCCTGCGTGATCTCTTTGCGGCCATCTTCTTCGTGGCTTTCGGGCTCAATACCGACCCCGCATCCATTCCGCCCGTCCTCGGCTGGGCGTTGATCCTGGCAGTGGTCACCATCCTGACCAAGATGCTGACCGGATACTGGGCCGCGCAGCAGGCAGGCATCGGCAAGCCCGGCCGGTTCCGCGCCGGAGCTGCGCTGATAGCCCGCGGCGAGTTCTCCATCGTCATTGCCGGCCTGGCAGTGACCTCCGGAGTAGTGCCTGGCGAGCTCGCGGCGCTGGCTACTGCCTACGTGCTGATCATGGCCGTGACGGGCCCGCTGATGGCACGCTACATCGAACCCATGATGAAGCTGGTGTACCGCCCAGCCAGCCCGGGGCTGGTCCGGGCCTAGATCGCCGTGCGGTGAAAGTTCAGGTGGCTGCGGCTTGCAGTGGGCCCGCGCTGGCCCTGGTAACGGTTCCCGTAGTCCCCGGAGCCGTAAGGGAACTCGGCCGCTGAGGTCAGCCGGAAGAAACAGAGCTGGCCGATCTTCATGCCCGGCCACAGTTTGATGGGCAGCGTAGCCATGTTGGAAAGTTCCAGCGTCACGTGGCCGGAGAATCCGGGATCAATGAAACCGGCGGTGGAGTGGGTCAACAGCCCGAGCCGGCCCAGCGAGGACTTGCCTTCCAGTCGGGCGGCGATATCGTCCGGCAAAGTCACCGTCTCGTATGTAGAGCCCAGCACGAACTCGCCGGGGTGCAGGATAAACGGTTCACCCGGGTCCACCTCCACCAGCCGGGTCAGCTCGGGCTGTTCTTCGGCAGGGTCGATATGGGCGTACTTGTGGTTGTCGAAGAGCCGGAAAAACTGGTCGATCCGGACATCCACCGAAGACGGCTGCACCATGGCGGGATCGTACGGTTCAAGGACGATTCGTTGGGAGTCTATGTCGGCGCGGATATCGCGGTCAGAGAGAAGCACGCCTCCCAAAATACCGCATAGCCGGAGGTTCAAGACGCCCTTTAGCCTTCGAGGACTTGCCGCAACCGGTCCAGTTGCCCCACTTGCTCCTTGATAGTCCGGTAGACAGAGCCATTCAGGAGCGAGAAGAGCCCCTTGGGCTGGTAATCCAAAGCGAAGCGCACCCTGGTGCCGGACCCTTCCGTGCTGAGGTAGTAACCGCCCTTTGGCCGGATGGGGCCGGCGATGACCTGGAATTCAATCTCGGCTCCGGGCCGCGCCTGGGTGATCTCGAAGTCTGCGGCAATGGACCTGCCGCCGGGCCCGCTCAGGGTCTGCTGGTACACCGCGCCCTTTGCCCCGGCAGTGCCGAAGACCAGTTCTATGCTGCGGATTCCGCTCCGCCACAAGGGCAGGTTGGCGCCGTCCAGGAGGAAGTTGTAGACCTTCATTGCATCACAGGCGATGAGGACATCGTGCTCGGCAAATGCCATGGGGACCGCTTTCGACGTCGGGCAATTTTCAGAAGCCCGTCTCCCCCAGACACTTCAACTACGTTTCAAGCCTAGCCATCGCCCTCCCGCGCCACCTAGCGAACGGGCCCGGCTTAACCGAAGAGTTACCCTATGACATGCCCTCCCCGCGTGACCCGGGCAGGCACCGAACTGCGCTAAGCTAAGTTCTGCTCCGCTCTAACGGGGGCACTGCGGCTGTAGCTCAATGGTAGAGCGCTAGCTTCCCAAGCTTGATACGCGGGTTCGATTCCCGTCAGCCGCTCCAGTTAGCAGGAACAGCACCCCCGGTCCAAGGATTCATTGGCCGGGGGTGTTGCCTTTTACTGCCCTGTGCCGCCGTCAGGCAGGGACTCTAGGCCGTCCGGGTCCGTTCGACAATCCGCACTATCCGGCGCCGGTCCTTAAGGTCCACGCGAACTGACAGCTCGCCTTTCCGCGCCAGTAGGACGGCAATGGTTGCCGCCGCGAGAGCCGGCACGCCGCCGGCGATCAGGATGGCTATTTGGGGTCCAACGTGTTCGGCCAGCCAACCCATCATGGGTCCCCCAATCGCCTGGCCGCCGATCAAGACCACCAGGTACAGGCTCATGACCCGGCCGCGGATGGCGATGTTGGAGCTGGTCTGCACCAGCTGGTTGGACGTGGTGAGGAACATCATCGACCAGAAGCCTGCCACCACCATGATGGCGCCGAACCAAACCATGGAGGGCGCAAATGACGCCAACACCAGCATCAGCCCGAAGAGTCCGGCTGCCATGACCGCGGACCGAAGCCGCAGCCGGCGGCGGCGTGTGGAAGCCACCGCGCCGGTGAGTGCACCCAAGGCCACCAGGGCGTTGAGCAGGCCATAACCGCTGGCTCCTGCATTGAACACGTCGTCGGCGAAGGCAGCCAGCAGCACCGGGAGGCTTAGTGCGAACACGGCGATGAAAGCGGCCATCAGCCAAGGCCAGAAAATTGTGGGTTTGCTCAGCGCATACCGGAATCCCTCTTTCAGCATCCCCTTGCTTCGCGGCGTGGGCGCGCTGATGTGCAGCTGGTCCTTGTGGAGCAGGAGCAGCATGGAGACGGTGAAGATACAGGCCACGGCATTACCGGCAAAGGCCCAGCCCGCGCCCACGGCAGAGAGCAGGACCCCCGCTATAGCCGGGCCCAGGAGGCCGCCCAGCTGAAAGGTGGTGGAGTTGACGCTGATGGCATTGCGCAGGTATTTGGGCCCGACCAGTTCGTTCACGAAAACCTGCCGGGCGGGCTGGTCAATCACTGTCACCAGGCCCAGGAGGAAGGCGATCACATATACGTGCCACACCTGTACGGCGCCGGTCAGTGCCAGCACGGCAAGGGCGGCCGCCAGCACCGCGGCTACGGACTGGGACAGGATGAGGAGTTTTCGCTTGGCGAAGCGGTCCGCGATCATGCCGCCCCAAGGGCCAAGGAACAGCGACGGGGCAAACTGCAGGGCCACGGTGATACCGACGGCGGTCACGGAACCGGAAAGCTCCAGCACCATCCAGTCCTGGGCAATGCGCTGCATCCACACCGCGATGACCGCCACAAAGTGGCCGATGGCAAAGATCCTGAAGTTCGGGACCTTGAGCGATATGAACGTCTGCCGCCACGGCAGCCGCTCCGTCACGACTTCGAGGGGTTGGGTCAACGTTGCCGCGCTAGGTGGGGGTGCCACAGGGGTGTCCTCAAAGGAAAGGATGGATGGGGGTCTCTCTAACCCTAGGCACGGGGCCACGAATCATGGAAGTCTATTGATCCTATAAGTAAGATAACAAAACGTAATACAGTACCTCGACGCCGGGAGGCCCAGTGTTCGATCCCGTCCAGCTCCGCTCCTTCCTGGCGGTAGCGGAAACGCTGAGCTTCACGAAAGCGGCGGAGCGGCTGGGCCTAGCCCAGCCCACCGTCAGCCAACACGTGCGGAAACTGGAATTGGCCGCCAAGCGCGGACTGGTGAGCCGGGACACCCGGGACGTCCGGTTGACGGATAACGGCGATGCCATGGCCGGTTTTGCGCGCACCATCCTGTCCGCCCATGACGCCGCTGACCGATATTTCTCGGGATCAGCGATGCGCGGAAAGCTGCGGTTCGGCACGGCTGATGACCTCGCAATCACGGGCCTGCCGCGGATCCTGCGTGAGTTCCGGCAGATTTATCCGCAGATCAACCTGGAACTTACGGTGGGCCAAAGCGACCAGTTGTACCGCAAGCTCAACGCGGGCCAACTGGATCTGGTGTTCGTCAAATGGGTTGCAGGGGCTAAGGAAGGCACAGTGGTACAGCACGATTCCTTTGCGTGGGTCGGCCTGGAACAGACCTCCTTGGAACCGGGCAGACCGGTCCCGCTGATCTCCTACCCATCCCCCAGCCTGAGCCGGAAACTGGCCATCGATGCCCTGGAATCACACGGCCGCACCTGGCAGATCACTTGCAGCACCCGGCAGATCAGCGGTGTCCTGGCCGCCGTCCGCGCCGGGATCGGTGTTGCAGTGATGCCTTCGTCGCTGGTCCCGGAGGACTTGAAAATCATTACCAGGCGTTTCGACCTCCCGCCCGTGGGCGACGTCGATTTCACCCTGCTGCGCAACCCGCATGCCAACAACGAGGTCATCGAAGCGCTGACGCAGGCTATCGTAGGGCGGACGCTCAAAAAATCCGCATAAGCCATTGATCAACCGCCGATGGTTGCGTAACATTGGCTGGACGGTCAAGCAGACAGGCCTTGTTGAACATTTTTTTTACGGACATTTGCTGGCGCCCTGCTCGGGCCACTGTCCGGGAAAAGGCAGCCAATGACGACAGCCCATAATGATCACCTCCCCAAGTTTCACTCTCTCCGCGACGGCCGCCGCAGGCCCGGAGTTCAGGCAGCCCCGGCAAACCGGGCACCCCATCCAGCTCCCGTTTCCGCTGAGTACGACGGACACGTCGGCAAGCCTCTTTGCGAAGGCTGCGGAACTGATGAATTCATTTATCTCGAGTCCTTCGTCCCACCGGTCGTCCGGCGGGACGGAACCATCAAATCTCTCGGTGAAGTCAGCTACACCTGCACCCGGTGTGAAGAATTTTCCGGACACAAGGTGCCCTTTACCTGGGCTCCGGCCGGCTGGTTCCTCGGCTGAGTGGCAAACGGCAGTGGCCGGGCAGCCCCTTGGGAAGCCGCCCGGCCACAATCAACGCGTTAACAACCTGCTAAGCAATTCAGACCAGCGCTGGATCACTGTTTGATCAGCGCTGAATCACTGCTAGATAAGTCCAACGGAAAGTGCGTTTGGAGTTCCAAACCGGTGCGCGGTGATGCTGACAGCCTGCTCGTGCAGGAACGGCAGCAGCTCCACGTGGCCGGCCTCCGTGACCTGGTGCGAGTAAACCGCAAGGTCAGGACGGCCGCCGGTCGCCTCGGCGAGAGCCCTGGCGTCCCCGCCAATCAGCCGGATGCGCGCTCCGGAAAGCTTCCCCGCCGCGGCGAGCTTCGCTGAAGTTGCCAGCCACACGTCGTCGGACTCCACTGTTACGGAGACATCCAGGCCGTCGAGCAACGCGCGCAACTGCGCAGGGAGTTCGACGGCGGCAGACACAGTAAGTGCCGATCCGGCAAGGACGCCGGCGGCAACTGTACGGAACAACTCCGCCAGCGGGGCGCCGTCGGAAAGCCTGATGGTAACCGGCAACGCACGGTAGCGGAACACATTGCGTTCGGCACTGAGCCCGGAGACATCCCTGGCAGCACCGAACTCTTCAGCCCACGCCTGGGCGTCAGAGGCCAGCGAGCGGTCCAGTACGTCCAGTTCGGCGGGCTCCAGCACCTCGGCAGCAGCATCGGCGAGCCGGCGCACTACGGAGTGTGCCGGCTTGGCCGTTGCCGTGCTTGGGGCAGGCTTCCAGTCACCCAGGCCTACCAGGTAATTGGGACCGCCGGCCTTGGTTCCGGCACCGACTGCCGACTTCTTCCAGCCTCCGAACGGCTGGCGCTGCACAATGGCGCCGGTGATGCCACGGTTGACGTAAAGGTTGCCCGCCTGGATGGTGTCCAGCCAGGTGGCCAGCTCATCCGGGTTGAGGGAGTGCAGGCCGGCAGTGAGGCCGTATTCGATCTGGTTCTGGATGGCGATGGCCTCTTCCAGAGTCTCAGCAGTCATGACGCCCAGCACCGGTCCGAAGAACTCGGTGAGGTGGAAGTAGCTGCCACGCTGGACGCCGTAGCGCACGCCGGGGCTCCACAGCTTGCCGGTTTCGTCCAGCTTCCGGGGTTCAACTGCCCAGTTTTCACCGTCACCGAGGGTGGTCAGCGCATCCAGGAGCTTGCCCTTGGCCGGTTCGATGATCGGCCCCATCTGGCTGCTGGGATCCTCGGGGTAGCCCACCTTGAGGGAGGTGACGGCATCCACCAGCTGGTTGTGGAAGCGCTTGGATCTGGCCACGGAGCCCACCAGGATCACCAATGAGGCAGCCGAGCACTTCTGGCCTGCGTGGCCGAACGCGGAGTACGCCACGTCCTTGGCCGCGAGGTCCAGGTCTGCGCTGGGGGTGACGATGATGGCGTTCTTGCCGCTGGTCTCTGCCAGCAGCGGCAGGTCCTGGCGGAAGGAACGGAACAGCTCGGCGGTCTCGTAACCACCGGTCAGGATGACGCGGTCAACAGCCGGGTGTGAGATCAGCTGTGTGCCCAGCTCGCGCTCGCCCAGCTGGACCATGGTCAGTACGTCCTTGGGCACACCGGCTTCCCACAGGGCTTCGACCATGACGGCACCGCTGCGGGCGGCCTGCTTTGCGGGCTTGATCACGACGGCGGAGCCCGCCGCGAGTGCCGCGAGGGTGGACCCAGCCGGGATGGCGACCGGGAAGTTCCAGGGCGGGGTCACCACGGTGAGTTTGGCTGGGACGAACGTGGCGCCGTCGACTTTTTCGAGTTTCCGTGCCGATTCAGCGTAGTAGTGGGCAAAGTCCACGGCTTCGCTGACCTCGGGATCGCCCTGGTCAATGGTCTTACCGGTCTCGCTGGCCATGACCTCAAGCAGGTCTGCCCGGCGGGCTTCCAGGACATCGCCTGCCCGGTGCAGGATCTCTGCGCGTTCGTCGCCGGAAAGGGCGCCCCAGGCCTTGCCCTTTTCGACGGCGGTGCCAATCACCGCGTTGAGGGTTGCTTCGTCCGTGATCAGCGCGGCTTCCACGGAGTCGTTGCCCAGGGTGGATCCGGGAACCCGTTCCAGGATGGCGCGGCCCCAGCTGCGGTTGGCAGGCAGCGAGGGATCGGTGTCCGGCGTGTTTTCAAAGTGGTCGTGGGGCATGGGCTGCGGGGCCTGGTTGCGGTCCTGCTGGCGGTTGGCCGGCGGAACCTGATCGTCCAGCGTGCCCAGCGACGCGAGGAAGCGCTGCTTCTCCCGTTCGAACAGCTGCTCGTTCTCGCTGAGTTCGAACACTGCGGACATGAAGTTGTCCTGGCTGGCGCCTTCCTCGAGGCGGCGGATCAGGTAGGCAATGGCGACGTCGAACTCGGCCGGGTGCACCACGGGTGTGTAGAGCAGCAGCGAGCCAACATCCTTCTTGACGGCTTCCGCCTGGCCCTGAGCCATGCCCAACAGCATCTCGAATTCAATGCCGGCTTCAACTCCGCGCTGCTTGGCCAGGAGCCAGGCGAACGCGATGTCGAACAGATTGTGGCCGGCGACGCCGATCCGGACATTGCCGATCCGGTCCGGGTGCAGCGAGTAGTTGATGACGCGCTTGTAGTTGGTGTCCGAGTCCTGCTTGGTGTTCCAAGTGGCCAGCGGCCAGTCGTGCAGCGAGGATTCCACCTGTTCCATGGGCAGGTTTGCGCCCTTGACAACGCGGACCTTGATGGCCGCGCCGCCGTTCGCGCGGCGTTCCGCGGCCCAGTCCTGCAAACGGATCATGGCGGCCAGCGCGTCCGGCAGGTAGGCCTGGAGCACGATGCCGGCCTCAAGGTTTTTGAACTCGGGCTTGTCCAGGATCTTGGTGAAGACCGCAATGGTCAGGTCCAGGTCCTTGTACTCCTCCATGTCCAGGTTGATGAACTTGGCCTTCTGTCCTGAGCGCGCGAAGGACGCCGCACGGGCGAAAAGCGGCGTGAGCTTTTCCACAACGTGCTCCACAGCCTCGTCGAAGGCCCAGGCCGAGTGCGGTGCGACGGTGGAGGAAACCTTGATGGAGACGTAGTCGACGTCGGGACGCGCCAGCAGGGTATGGGTACCTTCCAGTCGACGGGAAGCCTCATGCTCACCGAGAACGGCTTCGCCCAGGAGGTTGACGTTGAGCTTGATGCCGTCCTTGCGGATTTTCGCGATGGCCGGTCCCAGCTTGGCGTCAGTCGCATCCACGATGAGGTGGCCCACCATCTCGCGGAGCACCTTGCGGGCGACCGGAATGACCACCTGGGGCAGGACAGGTGCCATGGTGCCGCCCACGCGGACGGCGCTGCGCATGTACCAAGGGAGGAACGCCGGAACTTTCGGGGCCAGGGCTGCCAGGTTGCGGGCGGCGACATGCAGGTCCTCAGGGCGGACCACGCCGTCGACAAATCCAACCGTGAAGTCCAGGCCGTTCGGGTCCTTCAGGACGCCGGCGAGCTGCTGGGCGGACGCATCAACTGGAACCTTCGAAGCCTCAGTGAGCCAATGCCGCACCAGGGCGATGGTTTCATTGGCCAGCGACTGTGCCTGCGGGACGTTGACGTCCACTGCACCAGCTGCGCTGGCTGGGAAATGCTTGGTTGCCGTCTGGGCCATGGTGTCTACCCGTTTCTTTCTCTCAAGTGGAGGGTCCTTTCCTTCAGTATGGGCTTCCTTTCACATAAGATAAAGCGACGTTTTCTGAGCAATACCGGTTAGAAAAACCAACTTATCCGCACTGCGCGAGCCCACACCTTTCGTGCCTTAAAAGGCGCGGCCCTCCCGCACCAGAGGCGCAGGAGGGCCGGAGTGATAGCCGCTGGATCCGGGAGGATTCGCTTAGGCGAGGGGCCGGTGCATTTCCTCAGCCTCCCGGTGGCGCGGGCTGTCCGGGTTCATCAGGGAGTGCTTCTTGCCATAGAAGAAGTAGATGGCCAAGCCAACCAACAGCCAAATGCCGAACCGCATCCACGTCTCCCAGTGCAGCTGCAGCATCAGGAACACCGAAGCCAAAACGCCGAACGCCGGAACCAGCGGCATCAGCGGCAGGCGGAAGGTCCGCGGCGCGTCCGGCTTCTTGTAACGGAAGATGATCACGGCCAGACAAACCACCACGAAGGCGGCCAGAATACCGATGTTGGTGAGGTCGGCGACGGCCTTGATGGGGAAGACGCCGGCCAGCAGGGCCGAGGCAACACCCGCAATCCAGGTTACGCGCTGCGGGGTGCCATGGCGGTCGGTCTTGGCGAACCAGCCCGGCAGGAGGCCGTCACGGCTCATGGAGAACCAGACCCGGGTGACGCCGAGGAGGAACGTCAGCATCACGGTGAGGATGGAGAGCACTGCGAAGACCGAGATGATCGTGGCGATGACGGGAAGGCCAACTCCCGTAAAGGCTGACGCAAAGCCGGCCGTGGGATCAATGTCCTTGTAGTTCTGCATGCCGGTGAGGACCAGGGTGGCAGCCACGTAGAGCAGCATGGCGATGATCAGCGAGAGGATGATCGCCTTGGGCATATGCTTCTTGCCGTCTTTGGCTTCCTCAGCGGCAGTACTCATGGCGTCGTAACCGAAGACGGCGAAGAACACCGTCGCTGCACCGGCAATGACAGGCCCGAAGCCGCTGGGCATGAACGGGTTGTAGTTGTTGGTGTCGATGTAGAAGATGCCCAGCCCGATGATGAAGAGAATCAGGATGACCTTGATGGCCACTGCCACCAACTCGAAGCGGCCAAAAGCCTTGGTGCCTCGGGAAAGGATCCAGGTGACCAGGAGGCAGACAACAATGGCCGGAATGTTCACGATCCCGCCCTTGCCTTCATCCGGGGTGGAGGTCATCCACACAGGCATGTGGATGCCGATGCCGGACAGGAAGGCCTCGAAGTAGCCCGAGATGCCAATGGCCACCACGGCAACAATGGCGATGTATTCCAGGAGCAGGTCCCAGCCGATGAACCAGCCAATGACTTCGCCCAACGCCACGTAACCGTAGGTGTAGGCGGAACCTGCACGGGGAATCATTCCAGCGAACTCCGCGTACGACAGGGCCGCTGCCGCGGAAGCCAGGCCCGCGATCAGGAAGGAGAACAGCACCGCCGGACCCACTCCCGGGGAGGTTTCGCTGCCTGCAGCCACCAGGCCGGCAAGCGAGAAGATTCCAACGCCGATGATGCCGCCCACGCCGATGGCGGTCAGTTGCCAGAGGCCGAGGGACTTAAACAACCCACTGTGTTTGTTTTCTTCTTCGATGTCGTCGATGGGCTTTCGCCTCATGATCGACTGGCTTGCTGGTGATGAACTCATTAGCGTCTCCCGCTAGTTGGGGCCCGGCTGTAGTGCAAGTGTGACGGGCTTAACTTTGTTAGAACAGTATGCAAGCACGGTTGCATTAGATAAAGTGAATACTTCTAAACAATAGCCATTAGTTTTATCAACTTATTCAGAACATATCGGGGAAACCAATGCTGGACGTCCGCCGCCTCCGCCTGCTGCGCGAGCTGAAAATCCGGGGCACGCTGGCCGAGGTGGCGGAGGCACTCCAGTACAGCCCGTCGTCGGTCTCCCAGCAACTGGCCCTGCTGGAAAAGGAAGCCGGCGTCCAGCTTCTACGGAAGACCGGACGACGCGTTCAGCTCACGCCCCAGGCTGAAGTACTGGTGGCCCATACGGCGACGCTGCTGCAGACGCTGGAGCAGGCCGAGGCAGACCTTGCGGCATCTCTGACCACAGTTACGGGAACCGTCCGGATTGCCGTTTTCCAGTCCGCTGCCCTGGCGCTGATGCCGGAAGCACTCACCCGGATGGCCACCAAATATCCTGAAGTGAGGATCGAAATGGTCCAGCGGGAACCCGAAACAGCCCTGCACGAAACCTGGGCCCGCGACTTCGACCTGGTGATTGCCGAGCAGTATCCCGGGCACGCCGCCCCTCGCTATGCAGACCTGGACCGGGTGAAGCTCACCACCGACGCCATCCGGCTGGCGGTCCCGCCTGCGGCCGCGTTCAAAGACGGAGACCGCGAAAAAAACCCGATTACCTCGCTGCAGGACACGGCGGCCATGCCCTGGGTGATGGAGCCCCGAGGGGCCGCCTCGCGGCACTGGGCGGAACAGGCCTGCCGCAGCGCCGGCTTCGAACCCGATGTCCGCTTTGAAACTGCTGACCTGCAGGCGCAGATACGGCTTATCGAGTCCGGTAACGCCGTGGCACTGATGCCGGACCTGGTCTGGACCGGACGCGGCACCACCGCCACCCTGCTCGAGCTGCCCGGCAAACCGCGCCGTACCGTCTTTACGTCGGTGCGCCGATCCAGCGCCAAACGTCCGGCGATCCTGGCCGCCCGCGAGACGCTGGCCGCAACCGCAGACTCGGTATCGGCGTCGAACGCTGATCTTGAGCCCTGAGTAAGGAACGGCCGTTATGTCTCCTGCGTCACTGCGCAGCCCTGAACAGGAACGGTAGACTGTAGCCGTTATGAATCGCACAATGTTCAAGTCCAAAATTCACCGGGCCACGGTCACCCATGCCGACCTTCACTATGTAGGTTCGGTCACCGTTGACCTGGACCTGCTGGACGCTGCGGACATCCTGCCCGGCGAGCTGGTTTCCATTGTGGACGTCACCAATGGCGCCCGGCTGGAAACCTACACGATTGCCGGCGAGCGCGGTTCGGGCGTGATCGGCATCAATGGTGCTGCTGCGCACCTGGCCCACGTGGGCGACGTCGTCATCCTGATCACCTATGCCGAGATGACAACGGCAGAGGCACTGGCCTATGAGCCCAAGGTGGTCCACGTTGACCACGACAATAAGATCGTCCGGCTGGGCAATGACCCCGCCGAGGGCATCACTCCGGGAACGCTGCGTCCGCCCTATGCCTTGAGCAACTTCACAGGCCAGTACAGCTAACCCGCGCGCGTGCTGGACGTACTCGCCGGATTCTTCGTTGTTTGGGCCATCATCCTGGTGGGGATGTTCGTTGGCCGCCTCAACATCCTGGGACCCGGCGCGCGTTCCGTGCTCAGCGCCCTCACCTTCTTTGTCGCCAGCCCTGCCCTGCTCTTCGAAACTCTCAGCAACGCCGAACTGGAGCAGGTCTTCGCCACACCCCTGCTGGTGACTGCTGTCGCCGCGGTGACTACCGCCGTCGGATATTTCTCACTTGTGAAGTTCTGGCTGAAACGGTCGCTGCCGGAGTCGCTGATGTCCTCGATGGCAGCCTCGCTGGCCAACTCGGCCAACCTGGGCATCCCCATCGCGGTGTACGTCCTAGGTGACGCCAGCTACGTGGCGCCGCTGTTGATCTTCCAGCTGGCATTCTTCACTCCGCTGTTCCTGATCCTGCTCGATGCCAGCACCAGCAAGCACCGCACCACTGCCCTGACCTTCGTGCTGATGATCCTGAAGAATCCCATGATTGTGGGCAGCAGCCTGGGCCTCCTGGTGGCCGGTATGAACTGGCAGGTACCGCCGTTGGTCATGGAGCCTATCCACCTGATCGGCGGCGCGGCCATCCCGGCCATGCTGCTTGCTTTCGGGATCAGCCTCAACGGCAGCCGGCCGCTGCGGGCAGCCGCCGGCCGGCGCACGGATACCTTGCTGGCCAGCGCCTTCAAGCTGATTGTCCAGCCCGGGATTGCGTACCTCTTTGCCCGGTTTGTCATAGGCATGGACGGGCACTCCCTGTTCGCAGTGGTGGTGGTTACCTCACTGCCTACAGCGCAAAACGTTTTTGTGGCCTCCAGCCGCTACGACACCGGCCTGACAGTGGCCAAGGACACCGTCCTGGTGACCACGATCGTGGCCGTTCCCGCGATGATCGCCGTGGCGCTGTTGCTCACCTGAAAGTCAGCTAAGCCCATCCAGCAGCTGCGCGCAGCGGATGAAACCCAGGTGCGAGTATGCCTGCGGGTGGTTTCCCAAGTGGGTCTCGGTCCCTGGATCGTATTCCTCCGGCAGCAGGCCGGTGGGTCCGAACAAATTCACCAGCTGATCAAAGAGGTCCCACGCGTCCTCCAGCCTGCCCACCGCGATGTAGGCCTCGATCAGCCAGGTGGTGCAGATATGGAAACCGCCCTCCAGGCCCGGCAGCCCGTCGTCGTACCTGTAGCGGAATACGGTGGGCCCCACCCGGAGTTCACGTTCGACGGCGGCGACGGTCGCCAGGAAGCGTGGATCGTCCACTGCAAGAAGCCCGGAAAGCCCGACGTGCAGGACCGCGGCGTCAAGATCCGGGCTGTCGTACGCCACGGTGTAGGAGCGGACTGACTCATCCCACCCTTCGCGGAGCACCTCGGCCCGGATGGCCGCGGCGGCGGGTTCCCAGGTGAGTTCCGGTTCCCGGCCATGCCGGCGTGCAGTGCGCAGCGCGCGATCCAGGGTCACCCAACACATCACCTTGGTGTAAGTGTGGTGGCGGGGTGCCATCCGGGCTTCCCAGATACCATGGTCCGCCTCGTGCCATCGGGCCAGGACGGCTGCGGCCATCTGGACCAGGAGTTCCCAGTGCGCTTCATCCAGGGTGCCTTCCTGCTCGCTGAGCGCATGGATGAGCTGGGCGATGGGACCGAAAACGTCCAACTGCACCTGGTGGTCTGCAGCGTTTCCGATCCGGACCGGCCGCGATCCTGCATAGCCCGGCAGGCTCTCGATGATGGCCTCAGTGGACAGTGGCGCACCGGTCACAGAGTACAGCGGGTGAAGCCATTCGGGGCCGGGCGCATTGGACAGGATCCGGCCCAGCCAGCGCAGAAATCCATGCGCTTCACTCACGGATCCCAGGTCCACCAGGGCGTTGACGGTCATGGACCCGTCCCGCAGCCAGCAGTAGCGGTAGTCCCAGTTCCGGGTGCCGCCGATCCCTTCCGGCAGCGACGTGGTGGGTGCGGCCAGGACGGCCCCGGTAGGTTCATGCACCAGCGCCCGAAGCACCAGCGCGCTGCGTCGGACCAGGGAGGGTTTGACGCCGGGCACGTCCAGTTCCTGCACCCACCGCCGCGAATGATGCGCGACGCCGGCACGGCGGTCATTCTCTTCCGTCGGGTCTGCGGCAACAGGCTCCGTATCGCCGCATCGGAGAGTAAGTACCACAGGGCCGTCCTGCAGGTTCACAAATCCAGTAGCAGTGGCATGCCGGCCATCTGACGAAACTGCGAATTTGATTCCCGGCGCGAAAAGGATGATGGGGTCAGCGGTACCCACGATATGCAGCTCGTCGCCGCGCGCCTCCATACTGAAGGGCGCGTTGGCATAGTCCGGGCGGGGTGCGAAGACGACGCGGGCAGCGCCGGTTCCGGACAGCACGCGGACGAGGCTGGTGATCCCGTCCGGCGCGGGTTCCAAGTAGTCAGTGACGGTGACATCGGCCCACCGGGTCTCCACGATCATGGTGCTGTCCACGTAGCGTTGGCCCAGGACCTTCGAGGCTTTGACCGGTTCCACGGAGAAGTGGCCGGCAGCTTCGCCGCCCAGGATGTGCGCGAACAACGAGCCGGAGTCGGGTAGCGGATGGCTCATCCAGCAGATTTTGGCGTCTGGGGTGACCAGCGCCGTGGACGATCCATTGCCGATCAGCGAATGCCGCTCCAGGCCCACCGCATCCTCGCCGAACAGCCAGGCGCGGCGCAGCTCGAACAGGATGGCCAGGACCCGGGCGAAGGACTCGGGATCGCTGAGCCGATGGGCGGCCGAGGTCTCTCCAGGGCCTACCCGCAGGCCCATGTCCGGCCCCCGCAGAGTGGAGATGGCCAGTTCGTCGCTGTAGGCATCGCCGGCGAACATGGCAGCGCTGACTCCCAGCCGGGACCTCAGTGACTCCAATGCCTGGGCCTTGGACGGTTCGACTACTGAGAGGTCCAGCACGGAGCCGTCAACAATGAAGAACAGGCCGTGCGCACGGGCAATGTCGTGGGCAATCCCGGTGACCTCAGCAGCTACTTCCGGGGTGGCGGGGCGGGTGTGCACGGCTACCGCCACCGGCTTGCGTTCGAGCCAGATTCCCTGCTGAAATCCCACGGCTTCAGCAAGCTCGGCGTTGACGCGCTGCAGGAGGGTTTCGGTGGCGAGGGACAGTCCGTGAGCGAATCCCATGTCCGATTCCGCGCCGTGCGATCCTACCAGGTGCACTTCTGCCGGAAGCCGCGACACCGCGGCCAGGTCACGCAACGAACGGCCGGAGACGACGGCGGCATGCGTGTTGGGCAGCGCGGCCAGTGCACGGAGCGCGATGGCTGCATTGCCAAGAGGCAACGTTTCGGTGGAGATTCCTTCGGCGTCGCACAGCGTTCCGCCGTAGTTGCAGGCAACCAGCAGACCGGGAACCCTGGACAGCACGCGAAGGTCGGCGAGGAGCTGCGGTGTCAGGCCCTCGCCGGTGCTCTCGGACCGGACCAGCTCACGCAGCAGGCCAACCGGCAATGACTTGGTGAGCAGTGCGGTATCTGCCACTGACTGGTTTAGGGGAGTTGCCACGGCGGTGCCCTTCCATTGGGCCTCCGCTGCCCGGAGCTCATGCCCGGAATGGCCGAGGCCGGTGGTGCCCCTCCGGAAATCCATGATCCGGAGGGGGCACTGCCATTCTTTCGGCGGCCGGTTTCATCCGAATGACTACCTCGTTGCCGGCACGTAACGGTAACGGCCGCCGCTTAACCGTCCGGGGCGGCAACCCAAGGAGCTAGGCGGCAACCAGCCCGGCCACGTCGGCGAGCAGCTCCACGGAGCGAAGCCGCCGCGCAGTGTCGGAGCTCTGGTGCGCCACGATGAGCTCGTCCGCGTCGGCATGAGCAGCAAACTCGTCCAGGTACTCCATTACGGCATCCGGGGTTCCAACAGCTGAGTAGCGCATCATCTGGCTGATGTGCTGGCCCTGCGGCGAGTCGAGCACCATGTCCGCCTCGTCGTCGGTGAATTCACGGCCGCCACCAAAGAACAGCGAAACCCGGGCCCGCTGGGTAGCAACAAGATCGGCATGCGCCTCGGCGGCGGAATCGGCGGCAATGACGTTAACTCCGGCGATCACATGCGGTGCGTCCAGTTGCGCGGACGGCTTGAACTCCCGGCGGTAGATAGCCACTGCATCCTGCAGGGCCTGCGGGGCAAAGTGTGAGGCGAACGCGTACGGCAGGCCCAGCTGAGCTGCCAACCGCGCGCCGAACAACGACGATCCGAGGATGTACAGCGGCACGTTCGTGCCCTTACCCGGCGTCGCTTCCACACCCTGGATCCGGGTGGGGCCAGTGAGGTAGCCCTGCAGCTCCAGGACATCCTGCGGGAAGGAATCTGCGGACATTGGGTCCCGGCGAAGAGCGCGCAGGGTGTTCTGGTCGCTGCCCGGCGCTCGGCCCAAACCAAGATCGATCCGCCCCGGGTGCAGTGTTTCCAGGGTGCCGAACTGCTCGGCGATGGTCAGTGGCGAGTGATTGGGCAGCATAATCCCGCCGGCCCCGAGGCGGATGGATTCCGTGTGCGCGGCGATGTGGGCGATCAGCACACTGGTGGCCGACGATGCGATCGAGGACATGTTGTGGTGCTCCGCGTACCAGATCCGCCGGTAGCCCCGTTGCTCCGCGAGTTGCGCCATGGCCACGCTGCCGGCGAAGCTCTCTGCCGCCGCCTGGCCTTTGCCGATGGTTGCCAGATCAAGGATGGAGAGGGGAACAGTCACGGCAGGGAGCCTTTCAGAAGCGGTAATCGGTAGTGCCCCGTCACACAAAAGGGGCACAGTCTAGACAACAGCAACCAGCCCCGGGTTATTTCTGCGGCAGCCGGTGGGTATGGTGGAACAACAACCCCACCACGCCTCGAGGCCCGGCGTGGCTATGCGGCATCATCATCTGGCACCTATAAGGGGAGCACCACCATGACCACCAAGACAACCAATAATTCGGCGGCAGGACCGCCTCAAAAACCCGAAGGTCAAGCAGGAACCAGCACGGTACAAGGGTCGCGATTGGCGCTTCCGGTATTCATCCCGGCGGCAGCAGTAATCGTTGTTTTTGTGGCGTATGCGCTCGTTCAACCAGAGGCTGCCTCAGCCCTGTTCGCTGGCTTGCAGGAAAATGTCATCGGCGCTTTCGGCTGGTACTACGTACTTATCGTTGCCTTCTTCGTAGTCTTCGCCCTTTGGATGGGCTTTAGCCGTTACGGTGATATCAATCTGGGCAAGGATGACGATCAACCTGCGTTCTCGCTGATGTCCTGGTTTGCCCTGCTGTTCGCGGCGGGCATGGGCATAGGCCTGGTTTTCTGGGGCGTCGCCGAACCGCTCAACCACTACGCGAGCCCCCGCCCCGGAGTTACCGGCACGGATCTTGAGCTGGGCCAGCAGGCGATCACCCAAACGTTCCTGCATTGGGGTCTGCATGCATGGAGCATTTACGTGGTGGTGGGATTGGCCATCGCCTATGCCGTACACCGCAAGGGTCGGCCGATCTCCATCCGTTGGACGCTGGAGCCACTCTTCGGTAAGCGCGTGCACGGCGCGTGGGGCCACACCATCGACGTCGTCGCCCTGGTGGGCACGCTCTTCGGCGTCGCCACCTCGCTGGGCCTCGGCGTCCTGCAGATCTCGGCCGGATTGGACACCGCCGGGATCTTGGCGGCAACAAAGAGTACCCAGATTGGCCTCATCCTGTGCATTACCACGCTGACCATTCTCTCGGTGGTGTCCGGCGTCGAGAAGGGCATGAAGTGGCTCTCCAATATCAACCTGATATTGGCCGCCGTGCTGCTGCTCGTCATCCTGTTCGCAGGACCCACCCTGTTCCTGCTTCGCGAGTTTGTGCAGTCGATCGGCAACTACTTCCAGAACGTCCTGGGCCTGACCTTTAACACCTTGGCGTTCTCCGGCGCGGAAGGTGAAGCCTGGCAGGGCGCTTGGACAACGTTCTATTGGGGCTGGTGGATGTCCTGGGCTCCGTTTGTCGGCATCTTCATTGCCCGTATTTCCAAAGGCCGTACGGTTCGCGAATTCGTGTCGGGCGTCCTGCTGGTTCCTACATTGGTTGGCTTCCTGTGGTTCTCCGTCCTGGGCGGATCGGCCATCTACCGGCAAATCTTTGGCCAGGGCGGGCTGGTGAGCGAGGACGGCAGCGTTGACACGGAAAACGCGCTCTTTGCCCTGTTGAGTGATTTACCCGGCGGCCCGGTCCTGATGATCGGCGCTATCTTGCTGATCGCCATCTTCTTCATCACCTCTGCCGACTCCGGGGCGCTGGTAATGAGCATGATCTCCACCGGCGGAGATGCCCACCCCAGGAACTGGATCCGTGTCTTCTGGGCCGTCCTCGCTGCGGCTGTGGCGATTGCCTTGCTGCTGGTGGGAACTGAGGGGCTGGCGTCCATCCAGACGGCCGCCATCCTGACTGCCTTGCCGTTCAGCGTGATCATGCTGCTGATGTGCCTCTCCACGGCCAAGGCTTTCCACGGTGAGCACCGCGCCTTTGTGGTTGCCCAGCGCAAGTTGGCGCAGGCGGTCATGGTGGAACATGTCCATGAGGAGGTATCGGGGCGCGTTTCGGATCAGGTGGCCGATCAGGTGGCCGAGACCATGTCCGACGAAGTGGAGCGCCAGATCCAGGAGCACTTCACTGAGCAGGCTGCCGAACAATCGGCGCAGGGCGATGGCCACGGTAAGGACAAGGGCCGGCAGTAGGCTCTTGTCCTTACCCGGCTGACGCAAGGCCGGATCACCGACGGCGGCACTCCCCACGGGAGGGCCGCCGTCGTTGTTTTAATATCCCGGGTTGCCGAAAAATGCATTGACCCGGCGATAACTATCGATATATCGTTAACTATCGCCGAATGGTCGGTAGTATTCGCGTCACCCTCTTATTGGAAGGAGAATGCCGCTATGAAAGGCATTCACAACAACGATTTTGCAGACATCCCGGGCATGGGCAGGTCAGGCCGCGGCAGGAACCGCCGGGGGCCGCACGGCCATGGCGGCGGGCATGGCCACGGACCCGGCTTCGGACCCGGATTTGGGGCAGGCTTCGGGGCAGGCTTTGGGGCAGGCTTCGGCCCCGGGTTCGGACCCAGGGGCCCGCGGCGTGCCAACCGCGGCGATGTCCGGCACGCCATCCTCTCACTCCTGGCAGAGGCGCCATGCAATGGCTACGGGCTGATCAAGGCCATCCAGGAGAAAACCTCTGGCGCCTGGCGCCCCAGCCCGGGATCGGTCTACCCCACGCTTCAGCAGTTGGTGGATGAGGAACTGATTATGCCCGTGGGCGAGGGCCGGCGTACCGACTACACCCTGACCGACGCTGGCCGCGCCTACGTGGCCGAGCACGCCGAGGAACTGGCCGGGGCCTGGAATACCGATGCAGAGGGGTCAGGCCCCGCTTTTCACCAGAGCGTTGCGAAGCTGATGGGAGTCATCCACCAGTTCCGTTTCTCGGCTACGGATGAGCAGCGGGAGGCTGCGCGGCAAAAGATTGACGAAGCCCGCCGTGCTCTGTACCTGATCCTGGCGGACTAGGAGGAACTGGCGGCTCCGGCTTATAGACCCAGGCCACCAGCACCACGGAGATGATCATCAGCAGGAACCACGCCACCAGCTTGTCCAGCGGCACCAGTTGCCAGCCGTTGACCTGGCTCGGATAGAGCCAGGCGCCGGACCAGGTGGCGATATTTTCCGCGATCCAGATGAACAGCGCCACCAGCAGGAACGCGACGGTCAGCGGCATCCGGAAACCATGGCGGAACACCCGGTAGTGCATCACGCACCGGCCATAGAGAACCACGACGGCGGCCAGCAGCACCCAGCGTGCGTCCCAGACATAGTGGTGGGTAAAGAAGTTGACGTAGATGGCGCCCGCGAGGACCGCCGTCATCCAGCGGCGTGGATAGTGCGCGAACTTCAGGTCAAAAAGGCGGTAGACGCGCACCATGTAGGAACCGACGGCCGCGTACATGAAGCCGCTGAAGAGCGGAACTGCGCCGATGCGCAGGAAGCCTTCAGCCTCGTAGGACCAGGAGCCGACGTCGGTCTTGAACAGCTCCATGACCGTGCCCACCAGGTGGAAGAGCACAATCACCCGGAGCTCGCGGAGGGTTTCCAGTCCGAATGTGACCATCAGGACCTGGATGGCGACGGCGGCGAGGGTCAGGAAATCGTTCCGGACCAACGCGGCGTCCTCCGGATACCAGAGACGCGCGGCCATCAGCACGGCAAGCAATACGGCCCCGAAGACGCACGCCCAGGCCTGCTTCAGGCCGAACGCCACAAACTCGGTAAGCCCGGCCCGGATACCACTGGCGGAGCCCACGGACAGGAGCCGTCGGGCACGCTGATCCAGCGAGCGCTCCACGGCCGTGAAACTACGCTTGCTGACGGGCAGCTGACCGGGCGAAACGGCTGCACCACCACCTGATGCACTTGCTGCATTACTGACTTGTGCCCTGCCAGCGCTATCCGCGCTATCCGCGGCGGAATCAGGCCGCATCAAGCCGCTCCAGGCAGTAGTTCTTGTACCAGTGGCGGAGCCGCTTCGGCAGCCGCGGGTAGACCGCCGCCAATACCTTCATGGTGCGGTCAAAGCGGCGTCCATGGCGTTCACTCCATGGCAGGCCGAAGCCGGTCCGCAGATGTTCGGGCAGGAGTCCGGCGGTCAGGAACCGGGCCAGCGGCATGCTCAGCCGCAGCCAAAGCGGTCCGGCCGCCGGGTACAGGAGATCGCGGGCAACGCCCAGGGCAGGTTCTTCGGCTTTGAGGCCGGCCAGCCGTTGGTGCCAATACTCGGCAAACGCGGCGCGGTCGGCGGGCCACAGCTCGTGTGGAAGTTGCAACGCCGTGCCGATCCTGGCGTAGTCGCGGTAGACGAGGTCCGCGGCCTCATCATCCAGCGGCCCATAGATCTTCTCGTAGACAGTGGCGGCCGTGTCGTAAAGCGTTGCGACGACCCAAAGCTGCGAGTGCGCGTCGAAGGCGCTGTATCCGTCGGACCCGGAACCTGCGCGGCTCTGTGCGCCGGGACGGCTGCGGACCGGAGCATGGGCGCGGTTCACGTTGCGCCGCACGGCAGCCAGCTGCGCTTCATCTCCGTACACCACGGCATAGACGTAGGTCATGGTGGAGAGCAGCCGGTCCAGCGGCCGCTCGGAAAAGTTGCTGTGCTCGGCAACGCCACGGCCCACCGCAGGGTCCGCTATCTGCAGCAGGATGGCCCGGCCGGCGCCCGCGAGCAAAACACCCTCAGCACCAATGTCCGCTAGTCCTCGCACCATCCAAACACGATACCGGAGGGAGAAGAAGGAAGGGGCGACGGCGGGACCTGGCTCACCGGGCAACAGGTCGCTCAGAGCATGGCCGCTCGGGGCGGACCCGGCCTTCTACCGGATGCTGCTGCCTTGTTGGGCGGAGGTGACGAGGTCGCTTTTGGTTAGCGTCGCGCCTGTACGCAGTGCTTTCGTCCAAGTGCCGGTGTCGGCGACCGCGGCCCAGTTCGAGTGCAGCAGTGCCATGAGGGTCTCGTGGACCTGACGTGCTGAGGCGGTGCCGGCGTCGTTGGCGAGGTCAATCGCTCCGGTGGCGTCTGCAAGGACTTCGACGGTGAACCCAAGGGGCTCGGCGGCCGCGGCGGAGGCAACCACACAGTTATTTGTCATATAGCCAACGAGCGTGATTGTGTCGATTCCTTCTTCACGCAACCAGGTTTCGAGGTCGGTGGCGGCGAAGATGCTGGAGTACTGCTTGCCGATGCGCTTGGCAACACCGTCCTCATGGGCGGCTACTCCGGGGTGGTTTCGCCAGGTCGCCGATCCGGACCCAAACACCGGGGCTTCGGCCGGCAGCTCATGCTGGACGAGCACCACGGGCGTTCCCGTCTGTTCTGCGGCCTCGATCGCGGTCTGGATACAGGCGATGGATTGGTCACTGGCCGGGTACTGAATGGGAAGCAGTCCGTCGAAGTATTCCTGTTGGGCGTCAATGACGATTAGGGCTCGGTGGGGTGCGGTCATGGTGCTCTCCTTTATGGGGTTTGTTGTGAAAGACGGCGGGCGGAAGTGGCGCTAGCGTGCACCAACCCGTAACGGTGCGTTCAGGTGCGGGAGTTCGTAATGATCAGCCATCAAAGAAATCCCTCGCCGGTCCAGAGTTGCCGAGTGGCCGCCGACGACGAGCATCACCTCATCAACACCGGTACGCTCGTGCAGTGCTTCGAGACGGTGGGCGACAGTAACGGCGGTGCCATGAAAGCTGCGGCTGGTGTAGGCATCGAGGATTTGCCGCTCCTGAACCGTTGCCGGGTACGCGTCGACCTCGTCCGGGGGCAGGAGCAGATAGCCCTCACTCTTGAACATTCGCAGCATCGCCATCGCTGATGTCGCCGCCTGCCGTTTTGCCTCCGCCGGATCGTCGCTGACCGCCACGGGCACGCTGACGAGGCTGTAAGGCTCGGCAAGCGTGTCGGAGGGATGGAAGCTTTTTCGATACAGACGCATAGCCGTGTCGACGTCCGCGTCACCAAACTGCAGTGCGAAGGCATACGGCCGGCCGAGCCGCCCGGCCAACTGCGCTGAGTACGGAGAAGAGCCCAGCACCCATACTTCCGGCGTGGTCAAGGGCGCAGGGACACGGTTTTCCCTCGCCTGCCATGGGCCGGGAACCGCGTGGACCTGCCGGTAAGGGTGGGTGGAAGGGAACTCGTCACCAAGGAACCCAAGCAACTCGAGCACCTGCTTTGGGAAGTCATCGTTGGCTTCCGTGCCCCTCCGTAACGCGGCAGCGGTCGCCGCATCAGTGCCTGGGGCCCGCCCCAGACCAATATCAATCCGGCCCGGGGCGAGAGCCTCGAGCATCCCGAACTGCTCGGCAATCAGCAACGGAGGGTGGTTGGGCAGCATCACCCCTCCGGCACCAAGGCGGAGGTGGGTCGCCTCCGCGATGAGGCGGGCGATCATCAGTTGCGGTGAAGACACCGACGCCGCCCCCATCCCATGATGTTCAGACATCCAGAACCGGTGATAACCCCGCTCATCCGCCGTCCGTTCCAGCGAGACCGTACCCGCGAGGCCCTCCGCTGCGGTCATTCCGACACCGGTTCCCCCGGCGGAAAGCACAGACAGGGTGAACGGGGACGTGCCTGTTGGTCGTCCGAACTGCATTCAAACTCCTCACGGAAAAACATGTTTTTGGCGTGATTGGAGCGTAGCAGGTGTCTCACGGTTAAACGAAACTGATAGCATGAGAAGCATGTCCGAGACACTGCCAGTGGCGCCAGGCGCCGAAGATCATCCGAGCCTTGCGCTGGTCAACAGCGCCAAGGAACTGCCCGGGGGAAAAAGCTACGACGAACTGGCCCAACCCGAGGCCGCTTCGGCCTGGCTGGTGGCACACGATCTCATTGCGCCGGAGACCGAGCTGCAGGAGCACTGCCGGGGCAGGCTCGCAGCGTTGCGTGCAGACCTGCAAGATCTCTTCAAGGCGCACACCACCGGGGACGTCCCCCCGGCGCCGGCCGTGCATGCTCTTAACCGTGCGCTGACCTGTGCACCCGGGGCGCTCCTGCTTCAGTTCGACCCGGCCGTGGGATTCACGCGCAGCGCCAGCCATCCCGTGACACAGGTCGTCGAGCACGTCATGGCTGTCCTCGCCGAGGACGCCGCCTCCCTGCTAACCGGCGACCAGGCATCAGTGCTCGCCTCCTGCGAAGCCGACGGGTGCCGACGATTCTTCCTCCGCACACACGCGCGACGGCAGTGGTGCTCAACCCGTTGCGGCGACCGGGTCCGCGCCGCACGAGCCTACGCACGCAAACGCGCGGCACAGCGTGAGCCACACCAGGCCCAAAGTCCTCTTAGCCGGAACCATGCCCCCTGAAGCACCTGCCGCCGTCGACCTCCTGCCCACTACCGCGGACGACGCCGGATGGCTGGCGGAGTTACGGGCCGCCGTCCTGCCTCCGGATCTGGAGCGGCTTGGGCGGTTCGATCCCGATCGCGTCCGTCAAAGGTTCCTCAACGCATTCGCGCCCGAACACACGTGGATCATCACGTCCGAGGGGGAACCCGCCGGCGTGATTGCCGTCCGGCCCGCGGCGGAAGAACTGTGGATCGAGCACTTTTATGTCTCCCCGCAGTTTCAGGGCTCGGGACTCGGTTCGGAAGTGTTGACCCGGGTGCTGGAGCTGCACGCGGACCATCGGCCGTTCCGGCTCAACGTGCTGCAGGGCAGCCCGGCACGACGCCTGTATGAGCGCCACGGATTTATCGTGGAAAGCGAAGATCCGGTGGACGTTTTCATGGTTCGGCCGGTGCTTGCGGGCAAGAATGAATCCCACGGTGGATAAACCGGCGCGATGGACTAGAGCCACCATCCTGGCGGACTCGTGGGGCAGTAGCCGCGAACATGCCGCGCTCCACCGCTAAGCTGGCCGCATGGCCAAAGAGACCAAGACCACAGCAGAAAAGCTCGCCACTCTCCAGAAGGGCTACACGCTGGAAGGTGCCACGATCGAACTCGGTGCCGCCATAGTGGACGGCGAACTTCACAAGGAGGCGCAGGTCCGCCTGCCGCTTTCCATGATGAACCGGCATGGACTGGTTGCCGGCGCCACCGGTACCGGCAAGACCGTAACCCTGCACATGATGGCCGAGCAGCTGTCCAGCGCCGGCGTCCCCGTTTTCCTCGCGGACATCAAAGGTGATTTGTCCGGCCTGGCTACCGCCGCAACAGCCAGCGGGAAACTGACAGCCCGCACGGAGAGCATCGGCCAGGCCTGGTCCGGCAGGACGTTTCCGGTGGAGTTCCTTGCGCTGGGCGGCGACGGCAACGGCGTCCCGGTCCGCGCTACCGTAACGTCCTTCGGCCCCATCCTGCTCTCCCGTGTGATGGACCTCAACGACACCCAGGAGTCCAGCCTGCAGCTGGTCTTCCACTTCGCTGACAAGAAGAATTTGGAGCTGATCGATCTCAAGGACCTCCGCTCCGTCATCACGTTCCTTACCTCCGAGGAAGGCAAGGCGGATCTGTCCGAGCTCGGCGGGCTGTCCAAGGCTACCGCCGGCGTCATCCTCCGCGAGCTGGTCAATCTGGAAGCCCAGGGCCTGGAGAAGTTCTTTGGTGAACCGGAGTTCGACACCGCCGAGTTGCTCCGCACTGCCCCCGACGGCCGCGGCGTCATCAGCTGCCTGGAGCTCCCCACGCTGCAAACCAAGCCCATGCTGTTCTCCACCTTCCTGATGTGGCTCCTGGCCGATCTCTTCGAGGACCTGCCCGAGGCCGGCGATCTGGACAAGCCCAAGCTGGTCTTCTTCCTGGACGAGGCCCACCTTCTGTTCAACGGCGCTTCCAAGGCCTTCCTCGACGCCATCACCACTACAGTCCGGCTGATCCGGTCAAAGGGCGTTGGCATCTTCTTCGTCACACAGACCCCCAAGGACGTTCCGGCTGCTGTCCTCGGCCAGCTGGCCAACCGTATCCAGCACGCCCTGCGCGCCTTCACCCCTGAGGACGCCAAGGCACTCAAGGCCACCGTCTCCACCTTCCCGGTCAGCGACTACGACCTCGAAGAGACCCTCACCTCGGCCGGAATCGGCGAAGCCGTCATCACGGTCATGAACGAAAACGGCGCACCTACCCCGGTAGCCCACACCCGGCTGCGCGCGCCTGAATCCGTCATGGGGCCCAGCGCCGAGGACCTCATCAAAAGCACCGTGGCTGGTTCCGCGCTGCTCGGCAAGTACGGCACGGCAGTGGACAACGTCTCAGCCTTCGAGTTACTCACCGGAAAGGGCGCTTCCGCCACGGGTCCCGCCACGCCGGGTGAACCTCCTGTTCCGCGGGCACTGGATGTAGATGAAGAAGCGCGCCGCATCGAGGAAGAGATCCTGGGGCGCCCCAGCAGCAGGCCCTACCCCACATCGGAACCTGGCTCTCCACGGCAGGCACCCCCCGCGGCTCCCGCCCCGCTGCCCGAACCCCGCCACCAGGACTCCGGCATGGTTGGCGATCTCGCGGATGCCCTTGGCGGGGCGCTGGGCGGCGGGATGAAAAGCATGGCCCGTTCCATCGGGACCCAGCTGGGCCGTGAGCTGCTCCGCGGCGTCTTTGGCACCTCTTCCCGGCGCCGCCGTTAAGGCGCCTTGACCGCCGTATTGCGTGCCGCCGTCGTGCTTGACAGGGGGAATTTGTGGGCTGGCAGGTAACGTAGGGGGCGTGCAGATGAGTCAGGCGTTGGTCAGGATAGCAGCCGGATGGCTGCTGGGCCTGATGCTTGCCGTTGCTGCAGCCATTGTTGCCGTGAACATCGTCAACAACACCGTGGCCAGTCCCCACCAGCCAGTCCGGGAGTATTTGGCTGCCCTGCAGAACGGTGAGGGCGGCAAGGCGTTGGGCCTGCTTCGCGCCACGGTTCCGCCCAGTGACCCGTCCATGCTGGATGGCACAGCGCTGCAGACCGCCACCTCCCGCATCGCGGACGTCAAGCTGGGCAAGCCGGAGCCGCAGGACGGGAACCGGGTCAAGGTTCCGATGGACTACACCATCGACGGCAGCCAGCTCAGTACGGAGTTCCTGCTGGAAAAGTCAGGCACGGAGTGGTTGTTCTTCAACACGTGGGCTTTCGTCCCGGCACCGCTGCCCCAAATAGAAGTAAGCGTCGTCAACTCCGTGGAGGCCACCCTCAACGGAGTGCCGGTCAACATGCCCGACGGTAAAAATTCCTTCACCGTCTTCTACCCGGGCGAGTATGAAGCGTCGCTGACCGACACCTACTTTGCCGCTGCCGCAAGCCGGGCCACAGTGACGGGCCGGGACCTGCCGGTGGCCCCGCTGACCCTGCTGACCCAGGCAACGCAGCAACTGAAGGACGACGTCGGCGCCAAGGTCCGCGAGTTCCTGGACACCTGCGCAGCGGACGCAACCAAAGAACAGCGGCTGCAGCCCGATTGCCCGTTCTACCATGTCAGCCGGAACAACATCACGCCGGGATCAATCAACTGGACTGTGACTGCCTACCCGGAAATCAGTATCGAGCCCTTCGACGGCCGCTGGGTAGTCGCTCCGTTGGACGGTAAGGCCAAGGTTACCGGCGAACAGCAGGACTCCTTCTCCGGGGCGTACTTCCCGCTCAACGAGGAAGTGGCGTTCAGCTTCACCACCCGCCTCGACGTCACCAGTGAAGCCGTCAACCTCACCCCGCAGCTGAGCTTCTAGCCCGCCAGGCGGGCAGTACCGCCGCTCTAGTCCATGCCGCGGAGGTCCAGCACCAGCTCGGTGTCGCCGTCGGCCGTCATGAGCACGGGGATTCCCCAGTCCTGCTGGTACAGGTGGCAGGCTGCGTGATCCGGGATCTCGCCGTCTTCGGTCTCCGGTCCGTCGCACGCCGCCGCACGGGCGGTGATGTGCAGGACGCCGTCAGGGACATCGGCGCTCAACTCCAGCGTCCGGTTCAGTCCCACCGATGTTCCACCGCCGGAGAGCAGCAGCTCTGGCGGGGTGGAGGAGATCTTCAGCTGGGTGGGATCGCCCCAACGGTCGTCAAGCTTCTGCCCGGTGGGGGCGGCGAAACGGACGTTGAGCGCCAGCAGTCCGGGAGCCACAGGGCTCTTGGGCCGGTGTGTCTGGGACGCGCCCTCATCCACCTGCTGGGCTTCCTTGGGGATGGGAACGTAAATCAGCTGGTGCTTGTTTGCCTCAACCACCACCAGCAGCGGCTCAGCGCCAGCCACCTTGGTGTGGTCCACAATGACGTCGGACGGCTCGGACAAGCCGCGCGCCAGCGTGGAAACGGTGCGTGTAGCGGGATCGTAGCGCCGGACTGCTCCGTTGTAGGTGTCCGCAATCGCCACTGAACCATCAGGCAACACCGTAACGCCCAGCGGGTGCTGCAGCCGGGCCTCGGCGGCCTCACCATCGCGGAAGCCAAAATCGAAAAGGCCCTTACCGACGGCGGTTTCCACGGTGAGCGAGCCGGCGTCATCGATCACGAGCTTACGCAGGGACGAAGTTTCCGAGTCAGCCACCCAGATGTTGCCGTCCGCGTCTTCGGCCAGGCCGGAGGACTGGGCGAACCAGGCCTCGTGGGCGGCGCCGTCCAGCAGGCCCTCCAGGCCGTTGCCGGCGGCAATCGCCACTGCCCCGCTCAAGGGGTCGAAACTGAAAATCTGGTGCGTGCCGGCCATGGCCACCACCACGGCGTTGAGCTTGCTGGACCAGATCACGTCCCACGGCGAGCTCAGTGAAACCTCCAGCGGGTGCTCGCTGAGCTGACCGGTGAACCCGGCGGCGTCCTCGTCCACGCGGGCCGGGCCGGTTTCGAGCAGACGCTGGACGCCGTTACCAACAAGCGTGCTGACCTTTCCGTCCGCCAGCGATAGTCCGCGGAGGCGGTGGTTGACGGAGTCGGCAATGACGACGTCGTACCCAACCTTCGCTGCCACATCCTCCGGCAGCAGCACCAGGCCCTGGGGTTCGTTGAACTGGGCGGTGGCCGCCTCGCCGGCGGCACCGCCGTCGGCGTATCCCTTAACTCCGGTGCCGTAGGTCGCTAGAACAGTGTGGAAGTCGGTGTGCAGTTCCACTACGCGGTGGTGTCCGGTGTCCGTGACAAGCCAGGAGCCGGCGTCGTTGCTTGTCCCGTCATTGACGGTTCCACGGCCTGCCGGAAGGTACAGAGCCTTGCCCGGGAAGCGCAGCGTGCCGGAGGTCGGCTCGGGCGCCACGTACGGCCCGGAACCGCGGTGCAGCGTGCCTTTGGCCTCATGCTGGGCGACGAGTTCGGAAATGAGCACGCCCAGGCCGTCTGCATGGCCTTCGCCGGACAGGTGCGCCACGATGTAACCCTCGGGGTCGATGACAACGAGGGTGGGCCAGGCTCGGGCGGTGTAGGCCTTCCAGGTTTCCAGTTCGGGATCATCCAGCACGGGGTGGTGGATCTCGTAGCGTTCCACGGCTGCGGCCAGGGCTACCGGATCTGCTTCGTGCTCGAACTTGGGCGAGTGGACGCCAACGGTAACCAGGACGTCCGAGTACTGCTCCTCCAGCGGGCGCAGCTCATCCAGGACGTGCAGGCAGTTGATGCAGCAGAACGTCCAGAAGTCCAGCAACACGATCTTGCCGCGCAAAGATTCCAGGTCCAGGGACTTCCCGCCGGTGTTGAGCCAACTACGGCCCACCAGTTCTGAGGCGCGGACCCGGTGGTGGGTGCGTACGGTTTCGCTCATGAGCGTCCTTCCAGCTTCGAATTGCGGTCAGCCAGGCTGGCGTCTCGTTCGGCCAATTTGGCAAACATATCGTTGTAAGCATTAAGATCGGCGTCGTTATTCCTGTCCGCTGCCCGGTCCACGCGACGCTTCTCGCGCTCATCGGACCGGGACCACATAATGGCGACCCCGATTGCCACCAGCAGGGTCGGTACCTCGCCGATCCCCCAGGCCACTGCGCCGCCCATTTGCTGGTCCTCGATGGCCGAAAGGCCCCAGGCCCGGCCCAGGTTGCCGAAGTAGTCGGCCGCCAGCAGACCGGTGCCACCCATGATCGCCACACCGAAGAACGCATGGAAACCCATGGTGGCCAACAGCAGGAGCAGCCGCATCGGGTACGGGGCCCGGCGCGGCAGCGGATCCGTCCCGATCATGGTCAGCACAAAGATGTATCCAGTCAGCGTGAAGTGCAGGATCATCAGCTCGTGGCCCACGTGCTCCCGCATCGCGTAGCCGAAGGCGTCCGAGTAGTAGAACAGCACAATCGAGCCTGCGAAGTTCGCGGCCGCGAAGATCGGGTGGGTTACGAGCTGGGAAAACTTCGAGTGCACAAATACCAGCAGCCACTCGCGGAGGCCCCGGGATCCGTCACTGCGGGCAGGCAGGGCGCGCAGCGCCAGCGTCACCGGCGCCCCCAGCACCAGGAAGATGGGAGCCACCATGGTCAGGGCCATGTGGTCCACCATGTGAGCGGAAAACAGCACCCTCCCATAAACAGCGGGTGGACCGGACGTGATGTAGGTGAGCACTAGCAGGCCAACCACCCAGTTAATGGTGCGGAACGGGCTCCACTTGTCCCCCCGGCGTCGTACCTTCACAACACCCAGAACGTAGGACACCAGGCCGAACAGGACGGCGGCAACCCACAGCCAGTCCAGCCGCCATTCGGTCAGCCAGCGCTCGGGGGTGAGTTCCGGCGGCAGCTCGTAGCCGGTAAGGATGAAGGCGGGCGAAGCGTCCGGGGCGTAGGCGGTGGGCTCCGGCGGCGCAGAACGCCCCAGTGCTACGGCCACTCCGGAAGTGCCGCCCATGATCAGCAGTTCTACAGCTATCAGCTGCCACAGGACGCGCTTGGCGGAAAGCCCTTTGCGGCCCAGCTGTGGAATCACCCATTGCCGGTGCATAAAGCCGATGGCGCCAAGGGCAACAGTGGCCAGCGTCTTCGCCACCACCAGCTGGCCATAAGCGGAGCCAAAAAGATCACCCCAGGACGTGATGCGGATGCTCGCGTTGATAACACCGGAGGTCAGGACCAGCGTGAACGCAAAGCCCGCCAGCGCGGAAAAACGCCGCAGGACGGGTTCGGTAAGGTCAGTGCCGCTCAGGAGCCGCGAGAGCAGTACCAGCATCACGATGCCCCCCACCCACACGCTCACGCCCAGCAGGTGCAGGCCCAGGGAATTGATGGCGCCCTCGTGGTCCGAGGAACTCGACGAATGCCCGATCAGCGCGGTCGGGACCAGCCCGACGACGGCGAGGACCAGCGTGAGTGCCAAAGCCGTCAGCGACCTGAGGCCAAAGAGAGCCGTGGTCACCACCGCGGCGATGATGGTCACCCAGAGCCAGGCACGGCCAGTCTCGATGTCCGTCATGAAGAAAACCAGCGACTGCGTGAACTGAGCATCACCGGACAGCCGCAGACCGGCCACGTCCGCGAAGGTCAGGACCAGGACCGCTACAGCCGAAAGCGTCCACACACCACCGGCAACCGCGGTGACTCCCAGCGCCCGGCTGAAGAGCGGGTGTTCGGCGGCGCCGGCGTCAGCCTTCGCTTTGATCCTCGATCCGGCAGCATCCTTTGGCAGGATGGCCACAGCGAATATTAGGCCGCCGATAACCGTAGCGAGCGACACGTTGTGCAGCGCCTTGCTGACAGGGAGACCCCAGCGGACCAGTGCACCGGGATCGGAGACCTCGCGGACTGCAGCCGCTCCGGAGAAGAGTAATGCCACCACCAAACCTGCGAAGAGCGCCGCCAATCCGGCCCACTGCCATGCAGGGGAAATCCCAGCGGCAGTGCCTCCGGCGGCAACAGACGCCGGAGTGGGATTCTTGGAAGCTGACTTTGCTGCGGAGGGCACCTCTCCATTCTCCGCTACGTCCGCCCACGCCGCGAATCGGGCCTGCGCCGGGTGCGTTTCCCGGCTGTTAAACGAAGGAAGCGGCAACCGCTCGGGTTGCCGCTTCCTTCGATGCTACGAAGAAGACTACTTCTTCTTCTTGGCGACTGCAGCCTTCAGCTTGGAGCCTGCAGTCAGCTTGACGCTGTGGCCGGCGGCGATCTGGATGGTCTCACCGGTCTGCGGGTTGCGGCCGGTGCGGGCTGCACGGTCGGTGCGCTCAACAGCGAGCCAGCCCGGGATGGTGATCTTCTCGCCGGCGGCGACGGAAGTCTCGAAAACCTCGAACAGTGCATCGAGGACGGAGTTCACGGCAGCCTGGCTGGTGCCGGCCTTGCCCGCTACCTCTGCAACAAGTTCACTACGGTTCTTAGCCATTTATGTCCTCCTGGACGATCATGTTTCTGGAGCCTGCAAGCGGTGTGCACACAAGCCACTGTTCGAAAACTTACCAGCTTGCACCGACTGAGGCCGTAAATTCCGCGTGTTTCCGCGTTTTCTTGAGGAAAATCACCCGATTCGGCTCGTTTTCCACAGACTTTGGCTTAGGTTGCGGCCCTCTTTGAGAGCCGCGCTTCCCTGGTGCCGGGGTCGCAACCCGCGGCCGTTGCGGTTGACCAGGCGCCGTATTGGGATTTCCGGGCAGCGACCTGCCCCGCCGTTTTCTAGTTTGGCTTGGGTGCCGGGCTGTGTTTTTGGGCACGGTGCCTGGGCCAGTGTGCGGGTGCGTGGGTGGTGGTGTTTTGGTGTTTAAAGGGGTCAGGCCCCGACACGTGGTGTCGGGGCCTGGCCTTGAGTGTTTGTCCGGCGGTGACCTACTCTCCCACACCCTCCCGGGTGCAGTACCATCGGCGCTGTGGGTCTTAGCTTCCGGGTTCGGAATGGGACCGGGCGTTTCCCCCACGCTA
>NZ_JBWZCL010000009.1:0-44412 GCF_059383595.1 Pseudarthrobacter sp. MDT1-40-2
GGGGGAGGGGGGGGGGGGGGGTTTTTTTTGGGTGTTGGCCGCGTGGGGGGTGGGTCCGCCCCCACAGCCCATCCCAAGAGCCCCGTCGAAGAATCGGCCCGGCCAAGTTCCAACCAGTCAGCGGGAATTGACGATGAACGTACCCATTCTTCAAATGCGAGGAATCACCAAGACCTTCCCAGGGGTTAAAGCCCTTCAGGACGTCACACTGGACGTCAACCGTGGTGAGGTTCACGCCATTTGCGGCGAGAACGGTGCCGGGAAGTCCACCCTCATGAAGGTGCTCTCCGGCGTCTACGCACACAACACCTTCGATGGCGACATCCTCTTTGAGAATGAGCCCTGCCAGTTTTCCAGCATCTCGGACAGCGAGAAGCGCGGGATCGTGATCATTCATCAGGAACTGGCCCTCAGCCCCTATCTGTCCATCGCGGAGAACATCTACCTCGGCAACGAGCTGGCGAAAAACGGCTGGGTGGACTGGCGGAAAACGAATCTGGAAGCCGCCAAGCTGCTGGCGCGCGTGGGACTCAGCGAGAACCCCGTTACGCCCATCCAGCACATCAGCGTTGGTAAGCAGCAGCTCGTGGAGATTGCCAAAGCGCTTTCCAAGGAGGTGAAACTCCTCATTCTCGATGAGCCCACCGCAGCCCTGAACGACGAGGACTCAGATCACCTGCTGGATCTCATCCTGCACCTCAAAGGCCAAGGTGTCACCAGCATCATCATCAGCCACAAACTCAATGAGATCCGCAAGGTAGCAGACGCCGTCACCATCATCCGCGACGGCAAATCCATTGAGACCCTGCGGCTGGATCAGGGGCAGATCACTCAGGAGCGCATCATCCGCGGCATGGTGGGCCGCGACCTTGAGAGCCTTTATCCGGATCGGACACCCGCCATCGGCGAAGAAGTCCTGCGCATTGAGGACTGGACAGTCCAGCATCCCCAGGACCACTCCCGCACGGTGGTGCATAACGCCAGCCTCAACGTGCGCAAGGGCGAGGTGGTAGGCCTTGCCGGGCTCATGGGAGCCGGCCGGACCGAGCTCGCCATGAGCGTGTTCGGACGGACCTATGGCCGGCAGGTCTCCGGCAAGGTCTACAAGTACGGCAAGGAGATCAATACCTCCACCGTCTCGCACGCGATCGACCATGGCATCGCTTACGCCACGGAAGACCGGAAACACTACGGCCTCAACCTGATTGAGGACATCAAGCGGAACATCTCCATGGCAGCTTTGAACAAGCTGGCCAAAGGCGGCTGGGTAGACAGCAACAAAGAGACCACGGTGGCTAACCAGTACCGGAAGAGCATGAACATCAAGGCACCCTCTGTTGCTGCCATCACCGGCAAGCTCTCGGGTGGAAACCAGCAAAAAGTGGTGTTGAGCAAGTGGATGTTCTCCGACCCCGATGTCCTCATCCTGGACGAGCCGACCCGCGGGATTGATGTGGGCGCCAAGTTTGAGATCTACACGATCATTGCCGAACTCGCCGCCGCGGGGAAAGCCGTCATTGTGATCTCCTCCGAGCTTCCGGAACTGTTGGGCATTTGCGACAGGATCTACACGCTGTCCGCGGGCCACATCACGGGCGAAGTTCCCATCGCCGAAGCCACCCAGGAATCCCTCATGCACTTCATGACCCAAGAGAAGGAATAGCGAACATGTCCGCCCTACGAGAATCCCTTGGCTTCCTGACAAGCCGCCTCCGCCAGGTTGGCATCTTCGTCGCCCTGATCCTCATCGTCATCCTTTTCCAGATACTGACTGACGGCATCCTGCTGCAGCCACAGAACGTCAGCAACCTGGTGGTCCAGAACAGCTACATCCTGATTCTGGCCATCGGTATGGTGATGGTCATCATCGCAGGCCACATCGACCTCTCCGTCGGCTCGGTTGCAGGCTTCATCGGCGCTGTCTCTGGCGTCATGATGGTCCACTGGGGATGGGCCTGGTGGATTGCCATCCCCGCCTGCCTGTTGATGGGCGCCTTGGTAGGTGCGTGGCAGGGCTACTGGATCGCCTATGTGGGCATCCCGGCCTTCATCGTCACCCTAGCGGGCATGCTGATCTTCCGTGGCCTGACCCTGATCACCCTCAAGAACCAGCAGATCACTCCCTTCCCGGACGAACTGCGCGCGTTGGGCGGCGGTTTCCTGCCCGATATTTCGGGTGGAACATCTGTCCTGGAGTGGCTGACAGTTATTCTGGGCGTCGGCGGTACTGCTGCCATCCTGTTCCAGGCCATCAAGGAACGCCGGGTCCGCCGGAAGTTCAACCTGGAAAATGAACCGATGGCATGGTTTGCCGTCAAAAACGGCTTCATCGCCGTGCTGATGCTCATCATCACGTTCCTACTGGCAAGCTACCGCGGAACCCCGATTGTCCTGATTGTCCTGGCCCTCCTGGTGATCGTTTATTCGGCGCTGATGAACAACAGCATCTTCGGCCGCCACATCTACGCGATCGGCGGCAACCTCCACGCGGCTGAGCTCTCCGGCATCAAGACCAAGCAGGTAACCTTCCGGCTGTTCGTCAACATGGGCATCCTCGGCGCATTGGCGGGGCTGGTGTTTACGGCACGGCTGAACTCTGCGCAGCCCGCAGGTGGCACAGGGTTCGAACTAGATGCCATCGCAGCAGCCTTCATTGGCGGTGCGGCTGTCCAGGGCGGCATCGGCACCGTGGCCGGAGCAATGATTGGCGGCCTCATCATGGGTGTGCTCAACAACGGCATGTCCATCCTCGGACTGGGTACGGATTACCAGCAGCTCATCAAGGGTTTGGTGCTCCTCCTCGCAGTCGGATTCGACATTTTCAACAAGAACCGCACCGGCGGCAGCAGCAAGATCGGAAAGGCATTCACGTTCCGGACCAAGCCCCCGGCTGCCGGTGAAGGCGCACCGTCCAAGGACAAGGCGCCCGGACAGCCGGTGGCCGCATCCTCGGGTTCGTCCGCCAAGTCCTGACCCGTAAATAGTCCCTGCACGGCAAGCAGGGAGCACACATAACGCCCGGCCGGATGTTTTCCGGCCGGGCGTTCCGCGTAATCGCGACGTCCGGATATGCGCTCGAATAAACGCGCGCTATGACGGGCGCGCAGACCCCAGTTCCACGGGATCCTCATCGGTGAGGTAGGCAAACTCGGAGTGCGCCGCGATGTCGATGCCGCGGAGCTCGTCTTCCGGATGGATGCGAAGGCCCATGGCCCGGTCCAGGATCTTGGCCAGGATCCAGGTGACGCCGAACGAGTACGCCAGGACCGAGACCGTGGCCAGTGCCTGGACGCCCAGCAGCGCCAATCCGCCGCCATAGAACAGTCCACTCACACCGTTGGGAGCCGCGTCCGTGGCGAAGAAGCCGATCAGCAGCGTCCCCAGGATGCCGCCCACCAGGTGGACGCCAACGACGTCGAGCGAATCGTCATAGCCGAGCCGGAACTTCAGTTCAATGGCCAGGGAGCAGACGGCGCCGGCAATGGCGCCAATGGCAAGCGCACCAAGCGGGCTCACCGCGCCACAAGCCGGCGTAATGGCGACGAGAGCCGAGATCAGGCCCGAGGCGGCGCCCATGCTGGTTGCGGCACCGTGACGGAGGCGTTCCACCAAGGCCCAGGCGAGCAGGCCTGCGGAGGCGGCGACTGCGGTGTTGAGGAAGACCACCGACGCCGAATGGCCTGCGGACAGTGCCGAACCAGCGTTGAAACCGAACCAGCCGACCCAGAGCAGGCCTGCGCCGATCAGGACCAGCGGGCGGCTGTGCGGCTTGGTGTGCTCCATGGTGGGCCACCCTGAGCTGCGGCCCAGAACCAGAGCCAACGCCAGGGCTGCCGCACCTGCGTTCATGTGTACTGCCGTGCCCCCGGCGAAGTCGATAGCCTCAATGCCGCTGGCAATCCAGCCGCCGGTAACACTGCCGTCTTCGGAGGAGAAAGCGAAAACCCAGTGGGCAATCGGGAAGTAGACCACGGTGGCCCAGATGCCCGCGAACAACATCCAGGCGCCAAATTTCATCCGGCCGGCGGCGGCTCCGGCCACCAGGGCCGTGGTCACGCAGGCGAAGAACAGCTGGAAGGCTGCGAAAAGAATCACCGGGATAGATGATTCCTCGTCGGCGGCCAGCAGCTGCCCCATGCCGGGGAACTCGGTAATGTCCCCGATCAGTCCCAGCCCGCCAACAGAGTTGCCAAAGGCCAGGGAGTACCCAAAGAGCGCCCAGAGGACAGCCACCAGGCTGGCTCCACCGAAGCACATCATCATCATGTTGAGGATGCGGCGCGAACCCACCATTCCGCCATAAAACAGCGCCAGGGCGGGGATCATCATACACACAAGTGCTGAGCTTGCCAGGATCCAAGCGACGTTTCCGGAGTCCATGGAAACCCCTTTCTAGATGCGAGGAGAGAGCAGCAACCACCCGGAGAACCTGCCTGTAGCCGGGAAGCGGAGTTAGAACCGCGGAGCAAAGGAGGCAGCGGTTGCCGTCTGAAATCCACCATAGGACGGGGAGTCTGCAATAGGTTTCGGCCGGGTTAAATCAACGTTTAACTCCCGGGACGGGACCAGTAGCGGGTCTCCGGTGGACCGGATGGCCGTTCCATTGCCGAGTCGAAGAATGCCCGCTCAAGCCGGACGGCCTCCGTGAAGGTCTCCGCCACCCGCTCGCGGGTCGCGGCATCCGCGGGCTCGACGGCGTCGAACTCCTCCCTAAGCCACGTCACCCAGCCGTTGTAACCGGGGTTGTTGTGCAGCCGGATCCACTCCCGGTGCCTCGCGGCCGCAGGCCAGGATTCCTCATCACCGGCCCGTGCTGCCCAGTCGCCGTACAGCCACTCCGCCACCAGCAGCACAGCCAGGACATCCGGGTAGGAGCGGACGTCCAGGGCACGGCGCATCAGGGCATCGAAATCCCGGGTTGCCGGCGTCAGCTCAGGTGCGTTCCGGTCAGCCTCCGGGACGGACAACTCATGAAAGGAGTCCCGGAAATAACTGTTTTCGTCGGCGGCGAAGGCCCCCAGGACTCCGGCGAAGACCAACCTGGATGACAAGGACGGCGCGGACGCAACGGCCTGTCCCAGCAGGGCAACAAAGGCATCACAGAACTGGTAATCCTGCACCAGGTAGTGCCGCAGCACGGAGTCCGGGAGGCGTCCGTCCAGCAGCAGGTCAACAAATTCATGCCCGACGGCGGCGTCCCAGTCCGCGGCACACCTGCTTCTCAGATCTTCGGCAAAGCCCAAGCGCTTCATCCCCTTTTTCTTTTGGCGTTTCCCTTTTGGCGTTGGTGGCCAGATCAGGCTCTGGGCCAGCATCGCGTCGGCAACCTTTACGAAGCCGGCAATATTGGCCCCCCCGGACGTAGTCCCCGGGAGCACCATACTCTTCGGCAGTGGCCGCGCAGGCATCATGGATCCCATCCATGATGTCCGTTGGCCGGTTCTCCGTGTGTTCGAAGGACCAGGAATCGCGGCTGGCGTGCTGCTGCATCTCGTGGGCAGAGGTGGCCACGCCGCCGGCATTAGCGGCCTTGCCCGGTCCGAACAGCACGCCGCCCGCCTGCAACGCGGCCACCGCGTCAGGGGTGCAGGGCATGTTCGCGCCTTCGCCAACTGTCAGGAGACCGCTGCGCATCAGGGCGGCGGCAGCTCCGCCGTCGAGCTCGTTCTGCGTTGCCTACGGCAGCGCCACGGTGGCGCCGGCACGTCCACGATATACCCGCTCGAATCTGAACAGGCCACCACGGCGGCGCCGAGCGCCTGGGCCTTGGCGATTGCATGATGGCCACGTTGCCCGAACCGGAGCCCACCACGCGCTGGCTGTCAAAGGGCGGGCCATGCGATTCTGCCAGTCGTTTATGACCGAGCCGTACGGTCACATCGGCGAATCCACCGGCGGCAAGGCCTGCATCCATGAGTGTCTCCCCAGGCCGACTACAATTCCACTTGACGGTATCAAGTTTTCATATCTTGGAATCGAGATTAGCGGATTCCGCTCCCGCAACCGCCCCCAAGTCAGTCAGCTTACAAAGAGGTCGTCATGCCTTATCTCTGCCTGCTCCTTTCCGGAGCCGCCCTTCTGGTCAACGGGCTGGGCCTGTTGGGCCGCCTCCCCCGGCGCGATGCCGGCGCATTGAGCGCACTGGTGGGCGCAATCCAGGTCCCACTCGCCCTCGGCTATGTGGCCACGCACGACGGCGGCACCCAGGTTCTGCTCAGTGCTGCAGGGATGCTCCTGTTCGGCCTGACGTATGTCTATGTAGGAGTGGACACCTTCCTGGGGCTGGGTTCAAAGGGACTTGGCTGGTTCTGCGGCATGGTGGCCGTTCTCGGCGTACTGCTGGCCTTCGCATGGCTGGGCAGCGACCCCGTACTGGCGGTCTTATGGCTGGGGTGGGCCGTCTTGTGGGGCCTCTTCTTCGTTTCCATGGCCCTGGGAAAGACGGGCGTGAACCTGTTTACCGGCTGGTCCCTGGTGGTGACCAGCCAGGTCACCGCAACGGTGCCGGCTTTCCTGGGTATCGCCGGGCTGTGGCCCTATAGCGCGGAGGTTGCCCTGGGCCTGGCGGCGTTCCTTGCGGCGCTGTTCCTGGTGGCGGGCGCACTGGCCAGGCGCGGAACACCCGCACTGCGCCTTCCGGAGCCACTGACCGGCCTGCCGTCCTAGCGGGACGGACGGAACCTGGGCGGCACGCCGCCTGACCCGCCGGCCAGGTCCGCCGCCCACTGCCCGATCAACGGCGCAAATTTGGCCCCGTGGCCGGAGCATGGGGAAACCACAGTGATGCCGCCCACCCGGTCAATCACGAATTCCTCGTCAGGGGTGCTGGTAAACAGGCATGTGGTTTCGGCATAGGGCTGGGGGTCGACGCCGGGCAGGTAGCGCCGTACATAATCCACCACGTGTTCCCGGTTAGCCGGATCCACCATTCCAGTTTGTTCCGCGGCGGACGGGATCACCGGGCCGCCGTTGAACTCGGCCACTTTCTGCCCCTCGAATCCGGCGTCGCGCCCGCCGGGGAGGCCATAGACCATTATCCCGTCGGAACCGTGGATGAACGTGGGCCAGGAACGGGCAGCACCCTGGTCCAGGTAGCGGAAATGGAACGCCTGCTCCTGCCGCACCGTGATCTCCGGCAGCGCAGCGAGGAAACCGGCCGGAAGTGCCAGATCCTGCAGCAGCCGCGGCAGCCAGCCACCGGCACTGACCACCACGTTGCCGGCGTCGAGCGTTTCACCGTTGCGGGCGGTGAGCCGGTACCCGCTTCCGTTCCGCTCAATGCGCTCCATTTGCCAGCCAGTCTGGAGCCGTGCGCCGTCCGCAACGGCCAGCCGGACCATGGCCTCAACTGCCGATTCGACGTCAATTACCCCGGCGCCGGGGTGCCAAAGGACTTCGGTATCGAACGCGATCCCGGGCCAACGGCTGCGCGCCTCGCCGGCGGCCAGCAGGGAATGTTCGACGCCGGCACCCGCCAGGACATCCGCCAGCCGGCCGGGATCGCGGCCGGGACCGTAATCGACGGCGCCAGTGGGAGTGATGAACTTTTCTCCAGTGACCGCCTCCAGGGCATCCCACATGACTTTCGCCTCCACCACGGCGCCGGCATAAAAATGATCTTCATAGGCATAACGGAAAATCCGGGCTGAACCGTGCGAACTTCCATGGCGGCCCGCCGGCACATCTTGCTCCACCAGCGTGACGTCCAGTCCGCGCGAGGCCAGCTGCCAGGCGGTAGCGGCGCCGGCCAGGCCTGCGCCCACCACCACAAAGTCGGCAGTTTCGGTCAGTTTCACAGGTAATCCAAGCCTTGTTGTTGGGTGTAGAGGCAGCTACGAAGCGGCATTCAGCGCTGCGTCGATCAGGACTTCGGCGGCCTGCCGCGCCTGCCCGGCGGCATCCGGGCTGCCGGCGATGGCAGCGGTGGTCTGCGCCCCTTCGGCCAGGATGGACAGCTGCGCGGCAAGCACCGGCGGCCCACCGGCCTCCTTGGTCAACTTCCCCACATACTCCTGAAAAGACGCTTTATGCTGACGCGCGTAGTCGGCCACTTCCGGGCTGCCGGCCCCCAGTTCCGCGAAACTGTTGATAAACCCGCAGCCGCGGAACGAGTCCTGGCAGAACCATTGCGAGAGGTAGTCAAAGATGGCCAGGAGCCGTTCGCGCGGTGTTGCTGCCTCGCGCACCTTGGCGTCCAGGCCCTCCGTCCAGGCCTGATGCCTGCTCTCAAGGACCGCCATGACAATGCTGCTCTTTGATGGGAATTCCTGGTACAGCCTTTTGAGGGAGACACCGGCCGCCGTGCGCAGCTCGTCCATACCGACGAACTGGATTCCTTTCGCGTTGTAGAGCTCGTCGGCGGTAGCGACGATGCGGGTGCGAATCTCGGAAACTTCCATGCAACCATTCTACTTGCAATGAGAACGATCGTTCTATACGCTCTTACATATGACGGAGAACGATCGTTCTCCCATCACGAAAGGAACACTGGATCATGGGTTTCATCAAAGTCGGCACGGAGAACACCACGGACATTGAACTGCATTACGAGGACCACGGCTCAGGTCAGCCAGTGGTTCTTATCCACGGATACCCCCTCGACGGCGACTCCTGGGAGAAGCAGACGGCGGCTCTCCTGCAGGCCGGCTACCGGGTCATCACCTACGACCGCCGCGGATTCGGCAAGTCCAGCAAACCGACCACCGGCTACGACTACGACACCTTCGCTGCAGACCTCAACACAGTGATGGAAACCCTGGACCTTCAAAACGCAGTCCTGGTCGGCTTCTCCATGGGCACCGGCGAGGTGGGCCGCTACATCGGGACCTACGGCGAAGCACGCATTGCTAAGGCAGTGTTCCTCGCATCCCTGGAGCCGTTCCTACTCCAGACGGACGACAACCCCACAGGCGTTCCTGCCACTGTCTTTGACGGCATCCGCGATGCGGCCATCGAGGACCGCTACGCCTGGTTCAGCAACTTCTACAACGACTTCTTCAACACGGACAACTTCCTGGGCAACCGGCTCAGCGAGGAAGCCCTGCGCAGCGCCTGGAATGTGGCTGCCGGCTCCTCCTGGTACGCTTCCTTCGCGGTGGTTGACTCCTGGCTAACGGACTTCCGTGCGGACATCGAAAAGGTCACGGTCCCAGCGCTGATCGTCCACGGCACGGATGACCGCATCCTGCCCATCGACGCCACCGGACGCGAGTTCGCCAAGCGGCTTCGCTCCGCCGAGTATGTGGAGATCGACGACGCACCCCACGGCATGCTCTGGACACACGGCGCGGAGATCAACCAGATCCTGCTGCCCTTCCTGGCCAAGTAGCCGTCCGTCCCTTCCAACGGGCACTCCCAGGCTTGTCCGCAGGTCCCAGGCTTCAAAGCCGGGTTCTGCGGACAGGCCGGGGAATCCCGGAGCCGGCCGGAGCCAGCCAATCACGGGCCGGGACGGGCACGTCCAACGACATCCAAGACGACTGAATTGGGTGGTTCGGAAGGACATGGAACGATAGTGTCCATGCCTCAGAAAATCGCGTACCAGGGTGAACCCGGCGCCAACTCCAACATTGCCTGCCAGGAAATGTTCCCCGACATGGAGAGTGTTCCCTGCGCCAGCTTTGAGGACGCCTTTGAGCTGGTGTCCAGCGGTGAGGCCGAGCTCGCCATGATTCCGATCGAGAACTCCATCGCAGGCCGGGTGGCGGATATCCATATCCTCCTGCCCCAATCCAAACTGCAGATTGTTGGCGAGTTCTTCCTGCCCATCCACTTTGACCTGCTTGGCCTGCCGGGCAGCAGTATCGAGGCGGCCACCGAAGTCCACAGCCACATCCACGCTTTGGGCCAGTGCCGCCGGATCATCCGCGCCCACGGCCTCAAGCCTGTTATTGCGGGCGACACCGCCGGTTCCGCCCGCGAAGTACGGGACTGGAACGACCCCACCAAACTCTCCCTCGCTCCGCCCCTGGCGGCCCAGCTGTACGGATTGGAAGTCCTGGCTACCGCCGTCGAGGATGACCCCAGCAACACCACCCGCTTTGTGGTGCTGGCGCGCGAAAAGGAACTTCCTGCCCGCGACGAACTGGACGGGCCCGCCGTCACGAGCTTTGTTTTCCGCGTCCGCAACGTCCCGTCCGCGCTGTACAAGGCGTTGGGCGGATTTGCCACCAATGGCGTGAACATGACCAGGCTGGAGAGCTACATGGTGGGCAATGAATTCGCCGCCACTATGTTCATGGCGGACGTGGAGGGCCACCCTGAGGATGTGTCGCTGAAGCTTGCGCTGGAGGAACTGGCCTTCTTCACCACCGAGGTTCGGATCCTTGGCGTTTACCCGGCCGCCAATTATCGCCTGCAGCAGGCCGCCGGCGCCTGAGCTCCGCGTAAACCACCCGGGCCCGCGACGGGGATCAGGAAGAGTCGCGTCCTGCCAGCTTGGCTACTTCCCTGTCCAGAATAGCGGCACGGGATTCCGGGGTTCGGGCCTTAAGAAGAAGCAGGATCACCGCGTAGCGTCCGGTCCGTCCCAGCTTTTGGAAGGCAGAGTAAGCAACAGCATCCTCTGCAAGGGCCGCCGCCAGGTCCGGCGGCACCTCGGCCTTTCGCTGGGATTCATAGGCAGCCTCCCAGCGCCCGTCCGCCTTAGCCGCTTCGACTTCTGCCACACCCGAAGGCCGCATTAGACCGGCCGCCATCAGGGCCTCCACCTTGTCCACATTGATCCGCGACCACGCACTCCTGGCCCGCCGCCGCGAATACCGCTGCAGGAAGGCAGTGTCGCTGTGGGATTTCCGTTGGCCGTCGATCCAGCCGTGGCACAGGGCCACATCGAGCGCATCTTCGATCGCGATCAGCCCCGCTCCCGAGTGCCGCTTTCCGATCAGCAGCCAGGCTTCTGTCCGTTCAGCCTGGTTGGCTTCCAGCCAGTCCCTCCACTCCGCGGCATTGCGGAATTTCAGCATTTCCATCCTGGCCAACCCTTTCCGGTTCCATGCTGCCATTGTGTCGCGGGAGTGCCACGGGCGTAGCGGCGTGTTTAAGCCGCAAGGGTCCGCTCCCCCAGGGCAATACCATCAGCTCGTAGCGCCGGAAGCCACCACGCCCAGGCCCAGTGCCGCGATGATGCCGCTGCTGGAATTCTCGACGGCGGCACTCACCTTGGGGCGTTTCAGCCACCGCATCGCCTTGAAGGCCACGAGCGAAACCATCGAGAGGTAGGCGAACGAAACGACGGCCACGATGACGCCGAGAAGGAGCGCCGTGCCCATGGTGTCGCCGCCGCGGGGGATGAACTGCGGAACCACCGCCAGGTAGAACAGGCCGACCTTGGGATTGAGCAGGGTGGAAAGCGTTCCGGCACCGAAGCCGGTCAGCCGGCTGTACAGGAGCGCCGATTCCTGCACGCTGCCGTCCACACCGGTCCTGGCTGCCAGGGCCTTGGCGGCCTTCCGTGAGCGGATGAAGGACGATACACCGAGGTAGAGGAGATACACGCCGCCGGCAATCTTGAGCCAGCGGAAGAGCTCGGCTGACTGCTCCAGGAGTGCCGCCAACCCAATACCTACCAGGGCAGCCCACACCAGCGAGGCCGCCGCAGAACCCGCAGCAGCAGCCACCCCAGCGCTTGGCCGGCTCAACGCGATGCGCAGGACCAGGAAGGTGTCCGGTCCGGGCGTCAGGGCAAGAACAACGCACAGACCGGCAAACGCGGCGAGGGAAGCAAGGGTCATGAGCGCAATTATCCGGACAGGAGGCGGCGGACGGCAAGCTCCCGGAAGCAGCCAGCCTGACACTGATTCTGCAGCTCTCGACGCTCAGCTGCTTGACCTCCCCGGCATCAGCGAGCGTGGGAACCCCGGAATACCGGCTCCCGCTTCTCCTGAAAGGCCCGGAACCCTTCGGCATAGTCCTCGGTGGCGCACAACCTGGCCTGTTCGGCATTCTCCTGCGCCATCGCGTCCCAGAGGCCCAGGCGCTGGTCGCGGATGTGTGCAACCAGCTCCTTACTGGCAGCGAAGGCGCCCGTGGCACCCACCGCCACCCTGGCCACGATGTCCCTGGTGGAGTCCAGAAGTTCGTGTGCCGGCATAGCCCGGCTGAAGAGGCCCTGTGCCACGGCTTCCGCCCCGCTCATCAGTTCCGCTGTATAGATCAGGTCCAGCGTCCGGTGCATGCCCAGCCGCTCGGTAAAGTACCAGTGCCCGCCGGAATCCAGCGTGGCTCCCAATTTCGCAAACGGGGAACCGAACTTCGCGGTATCCGCCACGTACACCACGTCCGTGGCCAGCAGCAGCCCGAGGCCCACGCCCAAGCAGGCGCCGTGTGCCGCCGCGAAGGTGGGCGCCGGGAAAGAGCTCATCTTTTTCAGCAACGGTTCCACCAGCCCGCCAAGGTACGCCGCGGCGTCATCACTGTCCGCGCTCACGCCGGAAATGTCCCGGCCGGCGCAGAATGCCCGGCCCTCCCCCCTGAGCAACAGTGCCCGGACCTCGCCCCGGAAGGCGGCGGCAGCAGCGTCGTCGTACGCCTGGGACAAATCAGCCAGCGCCTGCTCGTCGAGGGAATTCAGCTTGTGTGGCGCGTCCAGCACCACCTCGGCAACACCGTTGCCAATGGAGAGGGAAATCATTCGGGCTCCTTTTTATTGGGGGTCTCGGACTTCGACAAGCTCGACCAACAATTCCACCGCTAGACGTCGAAGTCGACGGTGACTTCCGGGGTGATGGGATGCGACTGGCACGTCAACACGTAGCCTCTATCCAGCTCATCCTGCTCCAGAGCGTAATTCTCATCCATGGCGACGCTCCCGGCGACAACCTTGGCGCGGCACGTTCCGCAGACTCCCCCGGCGCAGGCGAACGGCACATCCGGGCGGACCCGCAGCGCTGCGTTGAGGATTGATTCACGGGCGTGGGTGGGGCTGGCCACCTCGCCCTGCAGGCCGTCAAGCTTGAACGTGATTTTGTACGTGTCCTGGGATGTGTCCACCGCTACCGGCCGGCCGGCATTGCCTTCGGGGCGGTCGGGTTTTCCGGAGGTGAACAGCTCGAAACGGATGTTTTCCGGCTGGACGCCGCGCTCGGCCAAAGTGTCACGGCACAGCTGTACCAGCTCAAACGGTCCGCACAAGAACCACTCGTCCACATTCTCAGCGTGGATGGCAGTGCCCAGCAGCTGTTGGAGCTTGTCGGCGTCGATCCTGCCGCTGAGCAAGGGAGCGATCCGCTGCTCGCGGGACAGCACGTGGTGGATGGCCAGCCGCTGCGGGTACTTATCCTTCAGGTCCGCGAGTTCTTCCAGGAACATCACATCCATGGCGGCCTTGTTAGCGTAAATCAGGTCGAAACGGCATTCCGGGTTGGCGGCAAGGAGCGTGCGGGCGATGGCAATCACGGGAGTGATGCCGCTGCCGGCGGCGATGGCTACAAACGTGGCTTCCCCGTTGGCGGCTACATCACCGGCCAGCTGCTCCGGGTTGTTCATGGAGTTCATGCGGTTCTGCTCCACAGCTTTGCCGTCCCGGCCGTGCTTGGACACGAACGCGCCCATGGGGCTCATGACATCCAGCGTGTCCCCGGCCTTCAGCTCGGCATTTGCCCAGGTGGAAAACAGCCCGCCCAGGTCCTTTTTCACCGCCACCCGGATCTCGCTGCTGCCGTCCTCGAAGCTGCGCGGCTCGGCGCAGATGGAGTAGCTGCGGCGGACCTCGCGCAGCTCGCCGGTCTCATCCGCGAGCTTGGTGCGCAGCGCCACGTACTGGCCGGGCAGGTAGTTGAAATGGCCGGCCAGCTCCGCCGGGACGTGGAAGCCCACCTCGATGGCGTCCTCGGTAAGCCGGCGCACCGCCTTGACGGTAAGGGTGTGGAAGGACGGACGACGGCGGCCGGGGGCCTGCTCCGTCTCTGCGTCAGTGGGGCGGACAACAGGCATGGGGCTTCCTTACAGCACTTTGAAGTAGTCGAACGGTTCCTTGCAGTCCTGGCACACATAGAGCGCCTTGCAGGACGTGGAACCAAAACGGGTGAGTTCCGTCGTTTTCAGGGACGAGCACTGCGGGCACTTCACGGCCATTTGGAGGCGGATGGGCCCGGCGTGGCGGGCGGCAGCGGCCAAACCGGTTGGCGGCGCAATGCCGTACTCCTGAAGCTTTGCCTTGCCCGCCTCGGTCATCCAGTCAGTAGTCCAGGCGGGGGCGAGCACCAGATCCACCTCGACGTCGGCGTAACCCCCGGTGGCGAAAGCCGTCTTGAGGTCATCACGGATGGCGTCCATGGCCGGGCAGCCCGAGTACGTGGGGGTAATGGTGACCTTGATGTTTCCACCCTGACCCAGCTCCACCTGCCGCAGGATGCCCAGGTCTGCGATAGTGAGCACGGGAATTTCGGGATCGCAGACGGTGGCAGCGATGTCCCACGCCTGTTGCTCCGCCGTTTTCTCCGACGCGGCGGCTTTGCTTTCGACGTCCGACACGTAGATGTCCATGACCATCACCAACTCGCTCCGGGATGCTCGCGGGCCAGCACCTGCATCTCGGCCAGGATGTAACCCAAGTGCTCCGAGTGCTTGCCGTGCCGTCCGCCGCCGGGGGCTGCCGGGACGTCCGGCACCTCGAGCTCCGCCTCGGCCAGGACGTCGCCGGTGAGCCGGTGGAAGTCCTCGCGCAGGCTTGAAGGCGCGACGGCGTCACCCGTCTCAGTGAGCCGGTTCGTCAGGTCATCGTCCTGGAACAGTTCGTTGACGTAGGGCCACATGAGCCGCAGGCCGTGGATGATCCGACGGCGGGATTCCTCGGTACCGCCGGCAAGGCGGAGGATCCACTGGGCGCTGTGGTCCCGGTGGTAGTCAACCTCCTTCACGGCCTTGGCGGCGATGGCAGCCAACGTGGCGTTGGTGGATCCGGCGAGCCGGCGGTAGAGCTCGAACTGGTAGTAGCTCACGATGAACTGGCGGGCAATGGTCACCGCGAAATCGCCGTTAGGCTGCTCGAAGAGCTGAACACTGCGGAACTCGTGCTCGCGGCGAAAATAGGCCAGATCGTCCTCGGTTTTCGTGGTCCCGTCTTCCCCTTCCATAGCACCGCCGGCGTAGCTGAGGAAGGACCGGGCGTGGCCCAGCTGGTCCAGGGCGATGTTGCCCAGGGCGACATCTTCTTCCAGTTCCGGGGAACGGGAAATCCAGTGTCCCAGTCGCTGGGCGAGGATCAGGGCGTCGTCGCCCAGGCGCAGCGCGTACTCCGCCACGTCCTGGGTGGGTTTGGCCAGGCCGGTGCGGACCTCGAGCGCGATGTCTTCGGGACGGAGGGCGTTGCCGGGAGTGATGCGGGTGGCACTCGCGTTGGAGTCACCGCCTGCCACGCCGGTTGAGATGTCGCCGTGGCCCGCGCTGGCAGGTGCCACGCCGGCGGGGGACCCGCTGCCGGCTTGCGGGCTGTGGGAGCCGGTGGGGATCACAGGTGCTTCACCCCTTCGCTTTTGGTGTAGTACGTGGCGTGCCGGTAGTCCTTACCTTGCGGCGACTCAAAAAACGCGCCCTTTGAGTCCGGATCACTGGCAGCGATGGCGTCGGCCGGGACAACCCAGATGGATACACCCTCATTGCGCCGGGTGTAGAGGTCGCGGGCATTGCGCAGGGCCATGGCGGCATCCGGTGCGTGGAGCGAGCCGGCATGGACGTGGCTGAGGCCGCGGCTGGACCGGACGAAAACCTCCCAAAGGTCCCAAGCGTTGCGGTCCGCGGAGGGCTGGTCTACGTCCGGGCTCGCCTTGGGCGCTTCGGTTTCAGCAGGCGAGGCCACGGGCGAGGGGTTTCCTGCAGGCTCCGGCATCGGAGCGGGCATCTCCGGGTTGCCGTGTGGAGCCATGGCGACAGGGGTCCCCGCCCGAGCTTGCGAGGTTGGGGTGTCGACATGGAGGCTCATGCTGCGAAATCCCTCGTCGACATTGAGTCTTTTGCCCGCTGTTTTGCTGCATAGGCAACTGCCGCTTCACGGACCCACGCGCCGTCGTCGTGCGCTTGCCGCCGGCGCTCCAGGCGCTGGGCGTTACAGGGACCGCGGCCGGCGAGGACCTCGTTGAACTCGTGCCAGTCAAGCGGGCCGTGCTCCCACTTTTTGGTGTCTTCGTTGAAACGGATGTGATCATCCGGAAGGGTGAGGCCCAGGACCCTGACCTGTTCCACCATCATGCCCACGAAGCGGCTGCGGAGTTCGTCATTGCTGAAGCGCTTGATATTCCAGGCCATGGACTGCTTGGAGTTGGGCGAATCGTCGTCCGGCGGTCCGAACATCATCAGCGACGGGGCGTACCAGCGGTTCACTGCGTCCTGGGCCATCTGCTTCTGTTCCGGGGTGCCGTTGGCCAGTTCCAGCAGGATCTCGAAGCCCTGGCGTTGGTGGAACGACTCCTCTTTGCAGATGCGAACCATGGCGCGGCCATAGGGGCCGTAGGAGGCACGGCACAGCGGCACCTGGTTGCAGATGGCCGCGCCGTCCACCAGCCAGCCGATGGCACCCATGTCCGCCCAGGTGAGCGCCGGGTAGTTGAAGATAGAGGAATAACGTGCCTTGCCGGCAATGAGGTCCGCCATCATCTTGTCCCGGGACTGGCCAAGGGTCTCGGCGGCCGAATAGAGGTACAGGCCGTGGCCGGCCTCGTCCTGGACCTTGGCCATGAGGATGGCCTTGCGTTTCAAGCTGGGGGCACGTGAAATCCAGTTCGCCTCCGGCTGCATCCCAATAATTTCCGAGTGTGCATGTTGGGAGATTTGGCGCAGCAACGTTTTACGGTATGCATCAGGCATCCAGTCGCGCGGCTCGATCCGGGAATCGTCGGCCATGACGCGGTCGAAATTTGCCTGGGCTTCGGTCATCAGGCGTGCGGAATCTTCCTGCTCTTCCGGGGACCGTTTAGCAGATGCTGACTGTAGGTCCTGCGTGGCCATCGTTACTCCTCTATACAGCGCTTTATTACCGAACGTTCGTTCAGGATATGTGCCTGAAGCCTCCGGGTCAACGGCCGATGCGAGCCCCGGGCCACTTCGCCATATCCCTTGTGCATGTACGGACGCTCTGACGACCGTGAGAAACTGACGAGAATGTGCAACCAGCCCGTCAATCTGTCCAGCCCGTCATTTTCGAGGTAACCCATTACCAGCGTCAGCAGATTTTCCAAACTCCGGTCCGGGGCGGTTTCTTCACGCCTGGAACGGGCCCTGAACTCCCCCCGCGGCCTCCTCATCGGATATCTGGTCATCCATGTGGCGTTCGTCGTTTTCTCCCTGACTTTTGCACTGCGGGGCGCAGCCTTGGGCGACACCGCCGTCTACCGTGACTGGATGCTTTCCGGTTTCAGCAGCGACAACGCCAGCGGGGGTCCCAGCGCATCGGTCTATCCCATACTGGCTGTGGTCCCAATGGCCATTGCCGGACTTGCCGGGCCCAAGCTGTTTTTTACTGGATGGGTCTTGCTGATTTCCGTGCTGAATGGCCTGGCCATAGCCTGGTTGACCAACTGGGGGCGTGAACTGCAAGCCGTCAAGGCAGCCTGGTGGTGGCTGATTTTCCTTTCGGTGCTCGGATTCGTAGGATTCTCACGGATCGATGGGGTCACGGCCCCGATCGTTCTTATTGCCCTGACATTGGGCGTATCCGCTCCTTTCACTGCCGCCCTGCTCCTCAGCATTGGCACCTGGATCAAAGTATGGCCGGCAGCGGTGCTGCTTGCCTTGTTTGCGGTGAGCAGGAACAAAGTGCTGCCGGTGCTTGCCGGGGTGGCCGTGACGGGGGCAGCTGCAGGAATCGCCGTGTTGATGGGCTGGCTCCCTAAGCTACTGAATTTCCTCACGCTGCAGGGCGAGCGGGGAATGCAATTGGAAAGTACCTTCAGCACTCCATGGGTATGGCTCGCTGCACTGGGGGTCGAAGGAACGCGGACCTACCTGAACGTGGACATCGGATCCATGCAGGTTGACGGACCGGGAACTGAAGTTATGTCCGTTCTCATGCAACCCCTGCTGCTCCTGGCCGCCGCGACGGTGGCCGGCCTGATGTGGCGGGTTCTTCGCCATGGCAAGCACAGGAGCGCAGACCGGACCGAACTGCTCCTCATGGGATCGCTGGCCCTGACAACTGCATTCATTGTCTTCAACAAGGTAGGTTCACCGCAGTTCATCCTGTGGCTGGGTCCGGTAGTGGCAGTGGGGCTCGCCTACAATTGGACCGCATGGCGTGTTCCGGCGACCCTGGTGATGGTTACCGCCATCGCTACGCTTGCTGTTTTCCCGGTGCTGTTCACTCCGCTCAGCAACAATGATCCGCTTGCAGTGCTTGCGCTCACCATCCGCAACGGCCTGCTGGTGGCGCTGCTTTGCTGGTCAGTCCGGCGGCTCTATGTCATGGCGAAAGGCACCGTGGGCATTCATCGATCAGGCACGGAGTAAGTCTGTGCCTGATGCCGCGGCGGGCTTGACCGCGCGGATACCCAGCACACCGAGGTTGGCAGCACCCGCCATCCCCGGGCAGGGACAGCGGGTGCTGCAGGTAATACCGGGAGCTGTTTTCTAGTGCACCGGCAGTTTCGCCGGTTCAACGTCGGAATCCGTGGCGCCCAGGAGCGCACCCCTGGTCTCCTTCACAAGACTCACGGCGATGAAGGAGATAACGCAAAGGCTCATGATGTACAGCGCAATGGAGCCTGACCAGCCGGTCTCCTTCAGCAAGGCTTCGGCGATGAGTGCAGCAAACGCCCCGCCAAGGATCGAACCCAGGGCGTAGCCAATGCCAATGCCCGAGTAGCGCACGCTGGCCGGAAACATCTCCGCATACATGGCTGACATCGGCCCATAGGACAGTCCCAGTCCAATAGTGAGGACGAAGATGCCGACGCCGTAAGCCCAGATATTGCCGGTGTCCACCAGCAGGAACATGGGAATCATCCACGCAAAGATGAGGATGTAACCGGCCTGAAAGGTCCGGACTCTGCCGATTTTGTCCGACAACGCTCCGCCCAGGAGCGTGAAGACAAGCCAGCCAAAGGACGCGAGGAGTGTGGCGAGCAGTACCGGCGACGCCTCCATGCCGAGCGTTTTCTGGGCATAGGAGGACAGGAACGCGATCACCAGGTAACCGGCAGCATTGTTGCCAATAAAAATGAGTGCGGCCAGGAGCACCTGCTTTTTATTGGTGCGAAGCAACTGTGTCAGCGGCGTTGCCGACTCCCTCTTCCGTTCCACCATTTCCTTGAACACCGGGCTTTCGGCAACAGCCGAACGGATAAAGTGGCCTACGACGATGAGAGCAACGGACAGCAGGAAAGGAACACGCCAGCCCCATTCCATAAACTGCTCGGGGCTCATTGAGCTGCGGAGCAGGAACAGGACAAGCGTGGCAAGGATCATGCCCACGGGAACCCCGATTTGCGGATAGGCACCCCAGAATCCGCGCTTGTTCCTGGGGGCATGTTCAACAGCCATCAGGGCCGCACCGCCCCATTCCCCTCCGGCCGAGAAGCCCTGCAGGATCCGCAGGACCATCAGCAGGACGGGCGCCCAGATGCCAATCTGGGCATAGGTGGGAAGGAGCCCGATCAGCGCGGTTGAGGCGCCCATCAGCACCAGGGTAAACACAAGCATTGCCTTGCGTCCCACCCGGTCTCCCAAGCGTCCGGCGATGACTGCGCCCAGGGGCCGGAAAAAGAAGCTGACCCCGATCGCTGCCCAGGAAACCAGCTGTGCCAGTCCCGGAGCTTCCGCGTCCAGCGGCTTGAAATACAGGCTGGCGAAAATGATGCCGGCCGCCTGTGCAAAGATGAAGAAGTCATACCACTCGATGGTGGTGCCGACCATGGTGCCGGCTACTACGCGGCGATCGGCCTTGCTCATGGGCTGGCGGCGGGCAGTGGGGTGCCCGGTAGAAAGAAACGACATAAAAAACTCCGTTGTTTTTGGGTTGCTTAGAAGTTATTGCGGCGTATTTGCTGACCGCTTCATGAGCGCTTCGCGAGTGCCGGGGAGGACACCGCCGTCGCGCTTTGGCGCGACAACAGAGGCGCAAAGAACTCGGCCAACTCCGCCGTCGCTGACAGGGGCAGGACGTTTGCTACGTACTGGTCAGGCCGGACCACTACGACAACCCCGCCGCGGTCCAGGCCCCGCAGCTCGAAAATGTCGGCGGCCGGGTTGGTGGCGTATACCTTCTCGTAATCAGTTAGCTTGAACGGCCCAACCTGCGGCTTGAAAATTGCCGGCACGTCGGTGAAGTCGAAGCTGTGGTGGTCCTGCTGGTAGATCACCTTAACGTCGAACCAGGTATCAGGGTCAGCTCCTGCAGGGGTTGCAGCCAGCGGCGACTCAGGAGATGAGGCCATCCACTCAGCCAGCAATTCTGTCGCCGAAGGGGCTGAGCCTTCCTGGCTTTTCGCGGGAAGAGCGGAATCAGCGAACACATAGATTCGCCACCGGCCGTCCGCTGTGGCGTGGTGGCCAAGATGGACCGGGTTAGTGTCGGCGACGCGGACCACCGGAGCGGACTTAAAGCGCTTACCTACAGGAAAACCGGTGGCCAGGTCCTGATGATCGGCGCTGCCCACCACGAGGGACTGTGTGTACTGGGTCATGAAGCCTGCCGGGAACTCGGCTGTGCTGACGTAGAAGTTTTCCAGCTCGGTGGGGTCCTCGAACTCTTCGGGCCGCTTGGCCATCAGGGTGGACCACTGCTTGTCGAAGTCGATCAGGTTTTTGGCAACAACCTGGCGCTCCTCGGAGTAGGTGGACAGGAGGCTTTCCGGGCTGCGCCCCTCGAGGACGTGTCCGAGCTTCCAGGCAATGTTGAATCCGTCCTGCATGGACACGTTCATTCCCTGTCCGGCTTTGGCGCTGTGGGTGTGGCAGGCGTCGCCTGTGATGAAAACCCGAGGGGTGCGCTTGCCGCGGTCCTCCGGCAGGACGTCGTCGAAACGGTCTGTGAGCCGATGCCCCACCTCGTAGACGCTGTGCCATGCCACGTTGCGTACGTCCAGGGTGTAGGGGTGGAGGATTTCGTTGGCTTTGTGGATGATTTCTTCGATAGTGGTGTTGCGGACCGCACCCTTGTTATTGGGGTCCACTTCTCCGAGGTCAACGTACATGCGGAAGAGGTGTCCGCCCTCGCGTGGGATCAGCAGGATACTGCCGCCTGATCCCGACTGAATGGCACACTTGGTCCGGATGTCCGGGAAGTCGGTGACAGCCAGCGCATCCATGACGCCCCATGCGTGGTTGGCCTGGTCGCCCGCTAGGGTGCAACCGATGGATGCACGAACCTTGCTGCGGGCGCCGTCGGCACCTACAACATATTTGGCGCGCACCACCCGCTCCTGCCCCTCACTGGGCCCTGCCGTATGGAGCAAAGTCACGGAAACGGGGTACTCCTCCCCGTCCGTCACGCTGAGCGAAAGGAACTCGTACCCGTAGTCGGGACGCATCCTGGTAGGTGCGTTAGCCATGAACTCGGCGAAGTAGTCCAGCACTCGGGCCTGGTTGACGATCAGGTGTGGAAATTCGCTGATGCCTGATGGATCATCGGGGGTGCGGGCTGTGCGGACGATATGTGACCGGTTGTTGACGTCGGGCTTCCAGAACGCCATTTCGGTGATTGCGTACGCTTCGGCAATGATCCGCTCCGCGAACCCAAAGGCCTGGAAAGTCTCGACGCTCCGCGCCTGGATACCGTCGGCCTGACCGATGGCCAGCCGGCCCGCGCGCCTCTCGATGATCCGGGTGGTGACGTTGGGAAACCGGGACAGCTGCGCTGCAGCGAGCATTCCGGCGGGTCCGGTACCCACTATGAGCACGTCAACCTCGTCGGGAAGCTCCTCGGGCCGATTGATGCCGACACCCGCTGCGGGCTGAATTCTGGGATCACCGGATACGTAGCCGTGGTGGTGGAACTGCACGGGACTTCCTCACTTCACTGTGGGCGATGCCATCCAATAGTGTTCTATAATCGAACAGGTGTTTCGGTATTCGAAACATCGGGCTGTGGCACACACTGTACGCCATGTGTGATGGGGACTACAAGAGGCGGCTTTTGCCCCGGGAACGCAGGGTTGACGCGGCGGTCAATAGCGCTCATGATAATTCGTATACGATTTCGTACTCGATGAGGAGGACCGTTTGGATCAGGTCACCGACCACACCCTGGCTTCGGCCCGCAAGGTCATAGCTGTCCACATCAATTACCCGAGCCGCGCAGCCCAGCGCGGTCGGACTCCCGCTCAGCCCTCCTACTTTTTGAAGCCATCCTCCTCGTTGGCCCTGACCGGAAATGCCGTCGAACGGCCGGCCGGGTGCGAGCTTCTGGGGTACGAGGGTGAGATCGCCCTGGTGATAGGCAAGGCAGCCCGGCGCGTCAGTATTGAGGAAGCCTGGAGCCGCGTGGCCGCCGTTACCGCCAGTAATGACCTTGGTGTGTACGACCTACGTTATGCGGACAAGGGATCAAACGTCCGGTCCAAGGGCGGCGATGGCTTCACCCCTCTAGGCCCGGCGCTGATTCCGGCAGACGCCGTCGACCCTTCCCAACTGCGCATCCGCACCTGGCACAACGGAGAACTGGTCCAGGATGACACCACCGGAGACCTGCTCTTCCCGTTCGCACGGCTGGTGGCCGATCTTTCCCAGCTGCTCACCCTTGAAGAGGGCGACATCATCCTCACCGGAACCCCCGCAGGCGCCTCCGTCGCCAAGCCCGGCGATGTCCTCGAAGTCGAAGTGGAAACGGTTGACGGCGCCATCAGCACCGGGCGCCTGGTCACGACTGTGGAGGAAGGCGCGACGCCGTTCGCGGACTTTGGTGCAGGGCCCAGGGTGGATGACACGCAGAGGGAGGAGGCCTATGGTTCCCGTAAGGCTGCAGGACTCCCTGAGCCGGCCGGTGCCCTCACTCCAGGGCTGAAGGCCAAACTGGAAAGCGTTGCCACCGCCACCCTGTCCTCACAGATGCGCAAACGCGGGCTGAACAACGTCAGCATCGATGGCCTGCAGGCCACCCGCCCGGACCGTCGCGTCGTTGGCCTGGCCCGTACCCTGCGCTACGTCCCCAACCGCGAGGACCTCTTCATAACCCATGGCGGCGGCTTCAACGCCCAGAAGAAAGCCATCGACTCCGTCAACGAGGGCGAAATCCTGGTGATGGAGGCCCGCGGCGAAAAGGGCACCGGAACCGTGGGAGACATTCTGGCCCTCCGCGCGCAGGTCCGTGGAGCCGCGGCCATCATTACCGACGGCGGTGTCCGTGACTACACGGCCGTAGCCGGTCTTGATATGCCCACCTATTTCGCCAATCCGCACCCTGCAGTCCTGGGCCGGCGCCACGTTCCTTGGGACACTGACATCACCATCGCCTGCGGTGGCGCCACAGTGCAGCCCGGCGACATCATCGTTGCCGATTCAGACGGCATCCTGGTGATCCCGCCTGCCATCGCCGAGGAACTGGTGGATGACTGCCTCCAGCAGGAGAAGGAAGAAACCTTTATTTTCGAGATGGTGAAACAGGGCAACAGTGTGGACGGCCTCTACCCCATGAACGCGCAATGGAAGGTCCGGTTCAAGGAGTGGGAGGCAGGCAAAACCAATGCCTGAAACTGCAGTTAACCTCTCCGCAGCCCCGGCTGCCGCCGGAAGTAAATCCGAACAGGCGTACTCCGAAGTTAAAGCGCGGATAGTGGCGGGCACCTACACTCCCGGTTACCGGCTGGTTCTCAACAGCATCGCCAAAGACCTGGGGTTCAGCGTGGTTCCGGTCCGCGAGGCCATCCGCAGGCTCGAGGCCGAAGGCCTGGTTAAGTTTGAACGCAACGTCGGAGCAACGGTCGCCGGGATCGACCCTACCGAGTACCTGTACACGATGCAGACACTGAGCATCGTGGAAGGCGCAGCGACAGCCTTGTCCGCGCCGCTCATTGGTGAAACAGATATTGCCCGGGCACGGGCTGTTAATGAGGAGATGCGCGGATGTCTTGAACACTTTGATCCGGTGCGCTTCACACATCTGAACCAGGAGTTCCACAGCGTCTTGTTTGAACACTGCCCAAACCCGCACATCCTGGACCTGGTGCACCGCGGTTGGAACCGGCTGGCGTCGCTGCGGTCCTCCACGTTCCGCTTTGTTCCCGGCCGCGCCCGGGCATCCGTGGACGAGCATGAAGCACTCCTTCAACTGATCGAAGCCGGTGCACCTGCCGACGACATTGAAAAGGCTGCCCGGCGTCACCGTTCTGCCACCCTCGACGCCTACCTGAGCCAGGCCAAAACCATCTGACCCTCCCCGCCACACCCAGCAGTAAGGAAAGACCATGACGTTCACTGCCGAACAGACCAAAAGCCATTACGTGCCGCAGGACCTTCCCAACCACATCCAGCACTTCATCAACGGAGAGTTCGTTGATTCCGTGGGCGGCAAAACCTTTGACGTTCTGGATCCGGTTTCCAACCAGAACTACGCCACCGCTGCCGCCGGCCAGAAAGAGGACATCGACCTGGCCGTAGCTGCGGCACGGGAAGCCTTCGTCAATGGTCCCTGGCCCAGGATGAAGCCCCGCGAACGCGCCCGTATCCTTAACAAGATCGCTGATGCCGTCGAAGCGCAGGAAGCCCGGCTTGCCGAGCTGGAAACCTTCGACACCGGGCTGCCCATTACCCAGGCCAAGGGGCAGGCGTTGCGCGCCGCGGAGAACTTCCGCTTCTTCGCGGACCTCATTGTGGCCCAGTTCGACGACGCCATGAAGGTTCCCGGATCCCAGATCAACTACGTGAACCGCAAGCCCATCGGCGTTGCCGGCCTCATCACCCCGTGGAACACCCCCTTCATGCTTGAGTCCTGGAAGCTTGCCCCGGCGCTGGCCACCGGTAACACCGTGGTCCTCAAGCCGGCCGAATTCACCCCGCTGTCCGCATCACTGTGGGCCATCATCTTCAAGGATGCCGGCCTCCCGGACGGCGTCTTCAACCTGGTCAACGGCCTCGGTGAGGAAGCGGGCGACGCGTTGGTCAAGCACCCTGACGTGCCGCTGATTTCCTTTACCGGCGAGACCACCACGGGCCAGACCATCTTCCGGAACGCCGCGGCCAACCTCAAGGGCCTCTCCATGGAGCTCGGCGGCAAATCCCCTTGCGTTGTCTTTGCCGACGCAGACCTTGACGCCGCCATCGACTCCGCACTGTTCGGCGTCTTCTCGCTCAACGGCGAGCGCTGCACCGCCGGCTCCCGCATCCTGGTAGAGCGGGCGGTCTACGACGAGTTCTGCGAGAAGTATGCCGCCCGGGCCAAGAACATTGTGGTGGGCGATCCGCATGATCCCAAGACCGAGGTGGGCGCCCTGGTCCACCCTGAGCACTACGAGAAGGTTGCCTCCTACGTGGAGATTGGCAAGACCGAAGGCCGGCTGCTCGCCGGCGGCGGCCGGCCGGAGAACCTGCCCGCAGGGATCAACAACAGCAACTACATCGCCCCCACGGTTTTCGCCGACGTCTCCCCCGACGCCCGGATCTTCCAGGAAGAAATCTTCGGCCCCGTCGTTGCCATCACACCGTTCGAAAACGACGACGAAGCACTCGCCCTCGCCAACAACACCAAGTACGGCCTGGCTGCCTACATCTGGACCTCGAACCTTAACCGTGCCCACAACTTCTCCCAGAACGTGGAAGCCGGCATGGTGTGGCTGAACAGCCACAACGTCCGGGACCTCCGCACCCCGTTCGGCGGCGTCAAGGCCTCCGGTCTGGGACATGAGGGCGGCTACCGATCCATCGACTTCTACACCGACCAGCAGGCCGTGCACATCACCCTTGGCACTGTCCACACCCCCAAGTTCGGCAGCATTGAAGATTCAGCCGCCAACGAGGGTTAGCAACCTCCCCCCACATCATCAGGACCTGCTCGAAGAAGAGAGACGATCATGACCACCTTTGTTCCCACCCCCACCGTTCCGGCCCCGGATATTGTCCGGTGCGCCTACATGGAACTGGTCGTTACAGACCTCGCCAAGTCGCGGGAGTTCTATGTAGACGTCCTGGGCCTGCACGTGACCGAGGAAGACGAAAACAACATCTACCTGCGCTCCCTTGAGGAGTTCATCCACCACAACCTGGTGCTGCGCAAGGGACCGGTTGCCGCCGTTGCCGCCTTCGCTTACCGGGTTAAGTCCCCTGCCGAAGTGGACGCTGCAGAGGCCTACTACAAGGAAATCGGTTGCCGCACCGAACGGCGCAAAGAGGGCTTCACCAAGGGCATCGGCGACTCCGTGCGGGTGGAGGACCCGTTGGGCTTCCCGTACGAGTTCTTCTACGACGTCCAGCACGTGGAACGCCTCACCCAGCGCTATGACCTCTACTCCGCCGGTGAACTGGTGCGCCTGGACCACTTCAACCAGGTCACCCCGGATGTTCCCCGCGGCCGCGCCTACCTTGAGGATCTCGGCTTCCGCGTCTCCGAGGACATCAAGGATTCCGACGGCGTAACCTACGCCGCGTGGATGCACCGCAAGCAGACTGTCCACGACACCGCCCTTACCGGCGGCAACGGCCCCCGCATGCACCATGTCGCGTTTGCTACACACGAGAAGCACAACATCATCCAGATTTGCGACAAGATGGGCGCGCTGCGCATCAGTGACCGGATTGAACGCGGCCCCGGCCGGCACGGCGTATCCAACGCTTTCTACCTTTACATCCTGGACCCGGACGACCACCGCATCGAAATCTATACCCAGGACTACTACACCGGAGACCCGGACAATCCCACCATTACCTGGGACGTTCATGACAACCAGCGCCGCGATTGGTGGGGCAACCCGGTGGTCCCGTCCTGGTACACGGAGGCCTCCCTGGTCCTGGACCTTGACGGTAACCCGCAGCCCGTGATTGAGCGCGAGGAAAAGAGCGAGATGGCTGTCACGGTCGGCGCCGACGGCTTCAGTTACACCCGCAGGAACGACGACGACGGCGGCGGGCCAGGTGGCGCCGTCGAAGGCTTTAAGTTGGGAGCGCAGCTCTAGCCATGCTGGATGAGAACACGATCGAAGCCATCGCGGACGAGCTACTGGAAGCCGGCCGGAGCCGCACGCCGGTCCCGCGTCTGACGTCCCGCTACCCGGACATGACGGTAGAGGACTCCTACGCCGTGCAGAAGCTGTGGCGCCGGCGGAATGAAGATGCCGGCCGCACTCTCGTGGGCCGGAAAATCGGCCTCACCTCCCGGGCAATGCAGGCAGCCACCGGCATCACTGAGCCGGACTATGGCGCCATCTTCGATGACATGGTGCTGGAAACAGGCTGCTCCGTGGAATGGGACAAGTTCACCCACCCCAGGGTGGAGGTGGAACTGGCCTTCGTGCTGAAGGACGGCCTCAAGGGTCCTGGCTGCACCATTTTCGACGTCCTCAACGCCACGGACTACGTGGTCCCGGCTCTTGAGATCCTCGATTCCCGGATCGAGATGGAGGGCCGGACCATTGTGGATACCATCGCTGACAATGCCGCCATGGGGGCCATGGTGATTGGCGGACGACCGGTGAAGCCGGACGCAGTGGACCTCCGTTGGGTCTCGGCCATTCTCTACAAGAACCAGACCGTGGAGGAAACCGGCGTCGCCGCCGGCGTGCTGGACCACCCCGCGAACGGGGTGCACTGGCTGGCCAACAAGATTGCCGCCCACGGGGACAGCATGAAAGCCGGCGACATCATCCTGGCCGGCTCCTTCACCCGGCCAATGTGGGTATACAAGGGTGATACTGTCCACGCAGACTACGGACCACTGGGAGCTGTCACATGCCAATTCATTTAAACGCGCCGGCCACGTTCCGCGACGCACTGCGCGATCAGACCGGCCAAGACGGCCGGCCGCTGGCGGGCATGTGGGTCTGCTCGGGAAGCCCACTGGTGGCCGAACTGTGCGCCGGATCAGGCCTGGATTGGCTTCTGGTAGACGCCGAGCACAGCCCCAACGGGCTCGAATCCATACTGGCCCAGCTTCAGGCCATCAACGGCTATCCGGTCCATACCCTGGTCCGGCCGCCGGTGAACGACATGGTGGTGATCAAGCAGTACCTGGACCTTGGCGTGCAAAACCTGATCATACCCATGGTTCACTCGGTGGCGGAGGCGGAAGCTGCCGTGGCCGCCACCCGATATCCGCCCCAGGGGGTCCGTGGCGTTGGATCGGCTTTGGCGCGTGCCGCGCGCTGGAACCGCGTCCCCGACTACCTTGCCCGCGCCAACGAAACCATCAGCGTCACCGTACAGATCGAGTCGACGGACGCCGTGGAGGCTGTCGCCGACATTCTTGCTGTCGACGGCGTGGACGCCATTTTCGTCGGGCCCTCCGACCTCGCTGCCTCGATGGGACTCCTGGGACAACAGGAACACCCCGAGGTGCGCGCCGCCGTCGAACACTGCCTTTCGGTTGCCAAAGCCACAGGCAAACCAGCCGGCGTGAATGCCTTCAACCCAAGCACCGCAAAACACTACCTGGACAATGGCGCCGATTTCATCCTGGTAGGAGCCGACGTCGCCCTCCTGGCGCGCGGTTCGGAAGCCCTCGCCGCGCAATACATCAAGCCCGCCGACGGCCAAAACCACCGGGGCACAACAGGGTGACCGTGTGTCCGCCACTCGTAGTCTCGAGGTCCTCGGTGGCCCGGACCTTGCTGGAGCATGTGGAGCGGTACGCGATGTGCAACTAGGCTGGCGCATACAGTGTTCACACGCCACCGGGGGAACTATGAGAACAGCTGCCGCCATGCCTGCCCGCACCTTCCGTCAAAGCGCAGCCCTCGTCCCGATGCTGCTGCTCGCCGTCGTATTGTGTCTGGTTCCGCTGCTGGTCACGGCGGGGGCCGCCCGGGCGGAACCACCCTCGGAGGTGGTGGTGGAGGATACTGCGGGCGCGCTGTATCTGCCGCAGCTCCAGCCCGCCCTGACGGAAATTTCGTTTTACCAGCCAACCAAAGTTGCCGTTTTCACCCGGGCCGGCCGCTCCAGCGACAACCTTAATGAGGAAGTACTCCGCTACGCGCGCGCCGAACATCCCGAGTGGCTCAGTCCGGACGGCCAGAAGTGGGCGGACGGACTGTTTGTCTTTGCGCTGGATACCACCGGCCGCCAGGTTGGTACCTACTTTGGCGAGGACCGGAAGGTCCCGCTGGATGATCAGGAAGCCATCCAGGAAGACAGTTTGGATCTGTTCCGGGAGGCCCAGTGGACGGATGGAACGCTGGCCGCCGTGCGTTCGGCGGCGTCCCGCATCGGCAGGCCCTGGTACCTGCACCCCGGCACCTTGTGGGCTACCGGAATCGGGGCGGCCGGCGTCCTTGCCGGATTCGGAATCCGCGCCGGCATCCGCGCCGGAAACCGGCGCAAGTTCCAGGAAGCACTCGACGCCGGTGACCGCTCGTATGCATCCGTTACCCTCCGCCTGGATGAAACCGAGGTGAACGCCTCAACCATTCCCGCTGACTCCACCTACGGCTCACAGGTACTTGAGAAATGGCATACCCTCTCTGCCAGGCTGCATGAGGCAACCAGGCAACGCGAACTCCTGGGTGCGCTGGGACCCAAAGAACGGTCCGTCAAGGCCAGCGTGAACAGAGCCGTAGAGTTCCAACAGGTGACAGCAGAACTTGACGGCCTCGACGACGCCATCGCAGACTCCAACGCCCTGCTGAACCTGCACTCATCCTGGCGGGAGGCCTGGCGGAACCAGAGCGCCGACCTTGTGGCAGAGCTCAGCGAAGTGGACGGGATGCTGAAGCGCAGCAGCACCAAAGGCAGCCCTGAAACTGCCGCAGCCCTGCGGGCCCATTCGGCTGCGGCCTTGACGCGGATAGCCGCCCTTGAAGCCGGTCTGGACAGCCGCACCGTTACCCCGGACGCGGCGCTTGACGGGCTCAAGGCAGAGCGGGGAAAAATCGCCGCCCTCCTGGAACAGCACGCCGACGCCGTTATTGCCGCCAACACTCGAACACAGCGGGAAGCGGAACTGATGCGCGAGAAGATGGACGAAACCGCCCAAAACCAGTGGCACACCAAACGTTACAGAGGCAGCATCGTGGACATCGCCTACCCCAGGGTGCCCATAGTCTCCGTGGTTGGCTTCAGTGGAGGTGTCGATGCCGGCCGGGAAGCCGTGGCATCCTCCCGGTCCTCGTCCTCGTCCGGGAGCAGCACTGGTTATGGCTCCAGTGGCGGCAGCTTCTCAGGTTCCGGCAGCTCGTCCAGGTTCTGACGCCCCAAAGATGTCCGGAAAAGCTAATCAGGCCTGAACGTCAGCCGTCAGGCGTGCGCCGTTGAAGTACTCGAGCTGCCAGCCGTCAGTGACGTGGTGGTGGGCCAGGTTGAGCACGGCATTGTCCACGCTGTCCAGCGTTTGGCCGAGCGCCAGGTTGAGCGTCAGCCGGATGAGTGAACCATGGGCCACCACCAGCACGCGCTGGCCCGGAAATTCCTTGGCCAGAGTCTCCAACGCTGACAGGCCACGGGATGCGGCGCTCTCCTCACTTTCTGCCCCCACGAAACCGCCGGGAAGACGCAGGGCGTCCAGCTCGGGGCCGTCCTGCATGCCCTCAGCTTCGCCGTAGCTGCGCTCCCTGAGGTCCGCCAGGCGCCTGGTCACGGTAAGGCCAAGGCCTTCGGCGATGATGTCGGCGGTTTCCGCGGCCCGGCTAAGCGGCGAGGACACTACGGCGTCCCATTCGTATCCCGAAAGGGCGGCCACGGCGTCCCGGGCCTGGCCGCGGCCGACGTCATTCAGGGGGATGTCAGTGGTTCCCTGCAGGCGCCGCTGCGCGTTCCAGTCGGTTTGGCCATGGCGGACAAGGGCGAAAGTGGTGAGGGTCATGCCTTCCATTGTTGTCCATGGCGGCGCGTGTGTCCTCCCGAATACCTGTCGAATGAATCACAGACACCTCCGCAGAGAGAGCGCAGCATCCGTGCTAGATCAGCATCGCCTCGCGGACCGTGGCGGCAGAGTCCGCACCACCCCGGCCCGTGGAGGAGACCCTGCCCGCGGCGAGCACGTAGTAGCTGTCCGCTGCCTGCAGCGCGAAGCCGATGTGCTGTTCCACCAGGAGCACGCGCATCCCGCTGCGCTGGGACAGCTTGATGATGGTCGCTTCGATCTCCGCAACCACGTTGGGCTGGATGCCTTCGGTGGGTTCGTCCAGGATCAGGAGCGTGGGCTGGGTAATCAGCGCCCGGGCAATGGCCAGCTGTTGCCGCTGGCCGCCGGACAGCAGCCCGGCCCGCCGGGACAGCAGCGGTTTGAGGGCAGGGAACATGTCCAGCGCCTCGGCCACGCGTTCGCCGCCTGCTTTGCGTCCGTCCGCCACCAGCTGCAGGTTCTCCAGCGCACTGAGCTGCCCGAAGGACTGCTGACCCTGCGGAACGTAAGCCATTCCGCGGGCCACCCGTTGGTGCGGGCGCAGCCCGGCCAGGTCCTCGCCGTCCAGTTTTATGGTCCCGCGGCTGGGTTTGAGAAGTCCGACGACGGCACGCAGCAGGGTGGTTTTGCCGGCGCCGTTGTGGCCCAGGATGGAGACCACGCTGCCGTTCGGGACCGTGAGGTCAACTCCGGAGATCACCTGGGTGCGCCCGTACCCTGTTTGCAGTCCGCTAATTTCCAGCATCAGTGGCCGTCCCTTCCTGAAGGTTCTGGCGTGGCGGTGGTGGCCAGGGACGCTGTGGTGCCCAGGTAAACGTCCTGCACCTTTTTATCCGCCTGCACTTGTGCAACACTTCCTTCGCTGAGGACTTTTCCGGCAGCCAGTACTGTCACCGAGGTGGCGTACTCGCGGACAAAGTCCATGTCATGTTCAATCACCAAAGTGATCCGGCTGGCCGCAATGCGGCGGAGCAACTGGCCGGTCTGTTCCCGCTCGTCCTGGCTCATCCCCGCGATGGGCTCATCCAGAAGAAGCAGGTCCGAGTTCTGAACCAGTAGCATGCCGATTTCCAGCCACTGCTTCTGGCCATGGGCCAGGATGCCGGCTTGCTTGTCCGCCAGGTGTCCCAGGCCAATGATGTCCAGCGCTTCGGCCACTGCCGGCTCCACGGCCTTACGCCGGCGCAGCATTTGCCGCGCCGTACGGCCGGATCCGGCAGCAATATCCAGATTTTGCAGCACGGAGAGGTTTTCAAACACGCTAGCGGTCTGGAAGGTGCGCCCCACTCCGAGTTTGGCGATGTGGTGCACCTTGCGGCCCAGGATCTCCTTGCCCGTGTGGTTTACGGAACCTGTAGCAGGAACCAGACCTGTGATGGCGTCGATAACTGTGGTTTTGCCGGCGCCATTGGGACCGATCAGGAACCGGAGGTCACCCTGGATGACGTCCAGGTCTACGTTGTCCACGGCAAGGAAGCCGTCGAAGGACACGGACAGGCCCCGCACTTCGAGGTACTTCGGCCGGCCGCGGAGGCCACCGGCACGCGGTTCGCCTTCGGGGAGTATGGTTGATGCCGTCATCGGCTGACCTCTTCCGGTACAGGTTCCAGGTTGGTAGTGGCGCCGGCGGCAGGACCGGGCGGTGCCGCCGTCGGGCTTTTCTTCGCTTTGCGTCCCTCTCCCCGCCATCGACCCACCAGCCCGGGCAGCGATGCCAACCCGCCGGGCATAAAGCCGACTACCAGGACGAACAGCAGGCCCTGGAAGTAGACCCAGAACGACGGGAAAGTGGAGGACAGGCCGGACTGTGCCGCGGCAACACCGATGGCTCCCAGCACAGGACCCAACAGAGTGGAGCGGCCGCCGATCGCCACGCCGATCAGGAAAGCAATGGACGGGATAACGCCTACATCTGCCGGCGAGATGATGCCCACGATCGGCACAAACAGCGCCCCTGCAATGCCGGCCATCACGGCTGCCACCACGTACACCACGGTTTTGATGGTGGCGGGATCGTAGCCGAGGAAGCGCACCCGTTCCTCCTGGTCGCGGACAGCCACCAGCAGTTCGCCGAAGCGGCTGTACATCAGCTGCCGCGCCACCGCGATGGAAAGCAGCAGGACAACGGCGGCGATCAGGTACAGCATCACCTTGTTACCGGGGTCCTGCAGGTCGTAACCGAAAAAGGACCTGAAGCCATTCAGCCCGTTTGAGCCGCCGGTGGTGGCTTGCTGGCCGATCAGGAAGACGGCGAAAGCTGCAGCCAGCGCCTGGCTGAGGATCGCGAAGTAGGCGCCCTTCACGCGGCGTTTGAAAATGGCCAGGCCAAGGACCAGCGCCACCAGGCCGGGTACCAGTACGACGGCGACGATGGTCACCACCGGGCTGCGGAACGGTTCCCACCAGCCGGGAACCTGGCCGCTGCCGTACAGCGCCATGAAGTCCGGCACTCCGGAACCGCCGAAGAGCGACGCGTCGGCCAGTTTCATGTGCATGGCCATGATGTAGGCGCCGAGGCCGAAAAACACACCCTGACCCAGGGTCAGCATGCCGCCGCGCCCCCACGCCAGTCCGATGCCGACCGCCACAATCGCGAAGCAAAGGAACTTCCCCAGCAGTCCGAGGTTAAAGGTGGACAGCACGGCCGGGGCGGCCACCAGCAGGAGCAGCGCACCCACGGCGAAGCCAACTGCCGTTCCGCGCGGGCCGCGTAGGCGGCGTAGCAAGGCGATCATGCCAGGCTCCTAGTCTTGAGGCTGAAGATGCCCTGCGGCCGGAGCTGCAGGAACACCACGATCACCAGCAGGATGAGCACCTTGCCGATGCTCGCCGTCGTCGAGTATTCAAAGACGGACTGCAGGACGCCCAGGGTGAAGGCCGCGATGACAGCACCCTTGATCTGGCCGATGCCGCCGGCCACCACCACCAGGAAAGCGTCAACAATGTAGTTGGTCCCGAGGTACGGGCTGGTGGAACCGATCAGCGTGACTGCCGCACCGGCGATCCCCGCCAGGCCAGAGCCGATGAAGAACGTCAGCTGGTCCGTGCGCCGGCTGGAGATACCGCTGGTTTCCGCCAGATCCCGGTTCAGCACTACCGCCCGGATGCGCCGTCCCAACGGGGTGGCCTTCAGCAGCAGGGCCAGGACCGCCAGGCAGAACAGCGAAAGCAGGAGGATGAACAGCCGGGTGAGCGGAAGCGGCGCGCCAAGTATCTCGATGTTGCCCTGCAGCCACCCCGGTGCCCGGACATCAACACTGGGAGCCCCGAAAATGTCCCGCGCGGCCTGCTGGAGGATCAATGCCACCCCGAAGGTCACCAGCAAGGTGTCCAGCGGCCGGTGGTACATGCGGCGCAGCAGGACCGCTTCCAGTACCAGCCCCAGGAAACCTCCCACCAGGAAGCCCACCGGAATGGAAACCAGCAGCGAGACGCCTGCATCAGCGATTGCCTGCTGCACCACAAAGGCTGTGTAGGCGCCGGCCATCATGAATTCGCCGTGTGCCATGTTGATGACGCCCATTTGGCCGAAGGTCAGCGAGAGCCCGAGGGCTGCAAGCAGCAGCACCGAGCCAAGACTGAGTCCGGCAAACATCTGCCCTATCAGGAGTTCCATTCCGGGAGGCCTTTCTTCCGGTTGCGGTGTTTCGGTGATTAGCGGCGAGCGCGGGCTAGCTGCCCAGGCCCTTGGCCCAGTCGTAGGTCTCCAGGAACGGGTCCGGTTCCACCGGTTCCGGCGAGGACCAGACCGTGTCAATGAGCCCGTCTGCGTTGATCTTGCCGATGCGCGGGGTCTTGGTGATGTGGTTGTTTTCGCCGTTGACCGTCACGGTTCCTTCCGGTGCCTCGAAGCTCACGCCGTCCGCTGCTTCCTGGACCTTGTCGACGTCGAACGAGCCCGCCTTCTCAACCATCGCCTTCCACAGGTACAGGGAGGTGTAGGCAGCTTCCATGGGATCGCTGGTGACTCGGTTCGCGCCGTACTTGGCCTTGAACGCGGCCACGAACTTCGTGTTGGCGGGGGTATCCAGGGTCTGGTAGTAATCCCAGGCAGTCAGCTGGTCTTGAACGTTTTCCAGTCCGACGCCGGGAACTTCTTCTTCGGCAATGGACACCGACACCACGGGCATGGTCTCCGCGGTCAGGCCCACGCTCTTGTACTGGCGGAAGAACGCCACGTTGCTGTCACCGTTGAGGGTGTTGAACACGGCGTCGGCCTTGGAATCGCGGACTTTGTTGACGATGGTCGAGAATTCGGTGGAGCCCAGGGGTGCATATTCCTCACCGAGGACTTCCATGCCCTTGGCCTTGGCGTAGGCCTGGATGATCTTGTTGGCGGTCCGCGGGAACACGTAGTCGCTGCCCACCAGGAAGAGGGACTTGGTGCCCTGCTCCGCCAGGTAGTCGAGAGCGGGGATGATCTGCTGGTTGGTGGTGGCGCCCGTGTAGAAGATGTTCTTTGAGGCCTCCAGCCCTTCGTACTGCACCGGGTAGAAGAGGAGTGCGTCGTTGGATTCGAAAACGGGGAGCATGGCCTTGCGGCTGGAAGAAGTCCACCCGCCGAAGACGGCCGCGGTGCAGTCCTGCTGAATGAGCTTGCCCGCCCGTTCGGCAAACTTGGTGGGTTCGCTGGCGCCGTCTTCGCTGATCACCTCGAGCTGCTTGCCCAGCACGCCGCCTGCGGCGTTGATCTCCTCGGCCGCCAGGGACAGTGAGTCAAAGACGGTGCTTTCACTGATGGCCATGGTGCCGGACAGCGAGTTGATGAAACCTACCTTGACGCTGCTGCCTGACGTGTCCACGCAGGAGGTTGCGGTGCTTGCTGTGGACCCGGCTGCCGCCGGATCTGAGATCTGGCTGCCACAACCTGCCAATGCCGCTGCCATCAGGCCTGCGGTTACCGGAAAAAGTGCGCGCTTCTTGACCGAAACTTTCATGTTTAACCCGTTTCTCACTCCGCCGCTGCAGCCAGGGCAGCGGGACGCCTCCGGGGCCATAAGGACACTGACCCGTTGCGCTAAACGTAGGGTCCGAATGTTTCAGGGCGCTCGATAATTCGTTTCAGGGTGGTTTCGGGATAAGCGGTGTTCCGGGCTTGGACAGCGGCCGGCCGGCGGACTCCCCCAAAAATCCGCGGAACTTCGGCTTCTGAGAATTAACCTCCAGGAAACGCGCAGGGCGTAACTTAACCGGCCCTGTCGGACACAAAGCCGCAGTTCAAACGGTCAGGGCAGCGGGCAGGACATCTCCAGCTCCGTCTGGCTCGGGTCAAGGTTGTAGGGCCTCTTGCCGCCAGTGAAACTGAACCCGTTGTGCAGATAGAAGCGTTGGGCACGGGGGTTGTCCTCATGCACTTCCAACCGGAGCAGGCTTCCCCGGGCTCCGGCCCAGGCCTTGATTGCTTCAAGCAGCGCAGCAGCCACGCCGTGGACACCTCCCCGGAAGTCCGGCGTCACGTAGACGCCAACGAGCAGCGGGTCCTGCGCGCCTTCCGGAATGTAGCAGCCCATGGTCCCCACCCAGCGGCCATCCTCAGCAACTGCAACCAGTGCGGTGCCCGTCTCCGCCTGCCCCCGGGCGCCACGGGCCCGCCAGTCCTGCTCACTGAGCTGCAGGGCGTCCTGCAGGGACTCAGCAAAGGCCACAGGCTCGTCGGCCAGCATTTCGAGGCGAAGGTCCCGCACCCGGCGCCAGTCCTCAGCCGTAGTAGCCCGTATGGTGATCGTCATGAAAGCCTGTCCCCCGTATCCATTGTTTTGACGACAGTCTAGTTCTGGCAGGCCCCCGGCTTGTAAGCGCAGACTGGCCTAGGCTGGGGACCATGGCCATCCTCCACAAAGCAACCTTGACCCCTTCAAAGCTCCAGCTCATCGAGCAGTTCCTGCCTCTGCAGCCGTGGTTCAACCAAGCAGGCACAGATGCGGCGCCCCAGCTTCTGGGCGCCTACCGCTTTGACGATCCGGATGGCGAAGTCGGGCTGGAGACGCACCTCGTTTCCCACGCCGGCACCGTCTACCAGGTCCCGTTGAGCTACCGCGGTTCCGAGCTGCCGGGCGCCGACGCGTGGCTCGCCGGCACCATGGACCACTCGGTGCTGGGCAAGCGGTGGGTCTACGACGCCTGCGCCGATCCCGTCTACGCCACTGCCCTCGCCGATGCGATCCTCCTGGGTCAGGAAGAGGCGGAGCAGTTTGTCCAGGCGGACGGGAAACTGGAACCTCGCCCCAGCACAGTCAGTATCAAGGGAAGTGGAACGCCCGACGGCGGGATCCCCACCGACGAGCCGACGCTCAGTCCCGCAGCGCCCACCACTGAAAACCGCGTCACTGTCATTGACGCCGGAAGGATGCAGCTCTTCGTCTTCCGGGTCCTGGACCTGGACGCGGCACCGGCAGATCCCGGGCTGAACGGTGTCTGGGCGGGACAGGAACTCCCCGTCCCCTTAGCGACGCTGGTGCAGGTATAAGAGATTCAGTGTCCATCTACAGCGTCGAGACGAAACGCTTGCGGCTGCGCCGGATGGCGGACGAGGACTTGGACCGGATGGCTGGCCTCCTGGGCAATCCGGAGGTTATGCGCCACTACCCCGCTCCCAAAACCCGCGCCGACGCTCAGCAATGGATCACCTGGAACAAGCGCAACTATGCCTATCACGGCTTCGGGCTCTGGATTGTGGAGACGAAGGAAGGTTACTTCCTGGGCGACTGCGGCCTAACCATGCAAGTGGTGGACGGCATTTCCGAGGTCGAGGTGGGGTACCACATCCTTCCTGAGTACCAGGGCCTTGGCTACGCCACCGAGGCTGCAGCGGGCTGCCTGAATTTCGCAGGGCAGGCGGGAATCGGCCGGGTTGTGGCTATCATCAATCCGGCCAACATCCCGTCCCAGCGGGTAGCTGTCAAATGTGGCCTGGTGCTGGAAAAACGCACAGTGGCGCACGGTCTGGAGCAGCTCATCTTCGCCGGCAGCCCGGCTTCACTGCTTAGGCCGCCACACCACTACGGCCTGTGACCTGGCCCGCGGGCGCTGGCCGCGTGCCAGGCTGACGACGTCGCCGGCTGCGCCCGCTGCGAAGATACGGGAGTCCAGTGGCTGACGGCGCCGGACGTTGAGTTCCTCGGTGAGCTCGGTGACCCGGTTCTGCAGCGCAGCCACCTGGTTCTCCAGCTGAAGGATCCGCTTGATGCCCTCCAGCGAGACGCCTTCCTGGGACAGCCGCTGGATTTCCCGGAGCATATTGACGTCACGCTGGGAGTACCGCCGGGATTTTCCCGGGGCACGCCGCGGCGAAACGAGGCCAAGGCGGTCGTACTGGCGGAGGGTTTGCGGGTGCATGTCCGCCAGCTCCGCAGCCACCGAGATCACGAAAATCGGCTGATCAGCACTGATGTTCATGACCATCCCGCCTTACAACCGGGCTTTTGCGGCGAGACCCTCACGGACGTCGGCATCGGCGGTAGCCTCGGCGAATGCCCGCACAGCCTCCTCCGCAGCCTTGTTCAAATTGCTGGGAACTGCGACGTCGATAGTCACCAGAAGGTCTCCGGTTCCCTTTGACGTCTTCACGCCGTGCCCCTTGACCCGGAGCGTCCGCCCGGACGGGGTCCCGGCAGGAACACGGACCCGGACCCGCTCGCCGTCGAATGTCGGCACCTCAATCTCCGCCCCCAGAGCCGCTTCTGCGAAGGTGACCGGGACGTGGATACGGAGGTTGTCGCCGTCGCGCGTGTAGAAGGGGTGCGGCTTGACCGAAACCTGGACCATCAGGTCGCCGTTTCCCGCGGCACCGGGCTGGCCCTTGCCGCGGACGCGGACCTTCTGGCCGTCCTTAATGCCGGGCGGAACACGGACGTCGATGACCTCACCATTGGGCTCGCGCAGGCCAATGGTGGTGCCCCTGATGGAACCGGCGAACGAAATACTGGTAGTCGCGGTCCTGTCGGCACCCTTTTGCGGGGTGCGCTGGTATCCCGCTGGACCGCCAAAACCCCCGTTGCCAAACAGGTCAGCGAACTCGGGCGGGATGCCGCCGGCCGTGCTGAACCCCCCGGCATGGCGTCCGGCATTGCCGGTGAACAGGCCGCCGAACATGTCCTCGAAGCCTGCATTGCCACCGGGACCGGCGCCGCCGGGGGCGAACCGGGCCCCGCCGCCCATGGCCCGGATGGCGTCATACTGCTGGCGCTCTTCGGGGTCAGACAGGACGGAGTAAGCCTCGGAGATGTCCTTGAACTTCTTCTCCGACGCGCTGTTGCCCGAGTTGGTGTCAGGGTGGTGCTCGCGCGCTAGCTTCCGGTAGGCCTTCTTGATATCGGCGTCGGAAGCGTCCTTGGCAACACCAAGGATCTTGTAAAAGTCCTTGTCCACCCAATCCTGGCTAGCCAATGGCGTTTCCTTTCAAAGTTGTGGGTCGGTGGTTGAGCCTCTTGGGTTTCGACGAGCTCAACCGACAAGCTCAACCACCGAGACTCAACCACCGGGGTAGTACTACGCCGGAACTGCGACGATGACCTGGGCCGCGCGGAGGACGCGGTCGCCCGTTTTGTAGCCTGAGCGAAGCACCTGGCTGACGGTGTCAACCTCGATGTCCTCGCCTGGCTGCTGGATGAGGGCTTCGTGGATGGTCGGATCGAACTCCACGCCGGTCTCATCGATACGGACCAGGTTGTACGTCTTCAGCGCATTTTCCAGCTTGGCGGCGATCGCGGCGAAGGGGCCGTCCTCGAGGTCGCCGTGCTGGCGGGCGGCATCGATGTCATCCAGTACCGGAAGCAGCGAGTTCAGGACGCCGATGACGGCCATCTCCCCTGCCACGGCACGGTCGCGTTCGACGCGTTTGCGGTAGTTGACGTACTCGGCCTGCAGCCGGAGAAGGTCATTCTTCAGTTCAGCTGCTTCAGCAGTGGTTGCGCCGGCAGGAACCCCCTGGGCCACGGATTCCTCGGCGGGCACCTGGATGCCGTTGAGGATTTCCTCGGCCTGGGCGAGGGCGTCGGCCTCGACCGGCTCCCCCGACTGAGTGGCGGGCTCGCCCGCGGGAGACTCGGGGTGCCGTGCCTTGCCGGTCACCGGGTCAACCTTGCGGTTGTCCCGGATGACCGGCTCCTGGCGTCCGGATCCAGCCTGTTCCTGCTGGCGCTCCTGTTGCTCTGAACTGCCGGCTGAAGAGTGCTCTTCCTCGTTACCGTGATGAGGCATAATTACTTCTTCACTTCGTCTTCGTCGATGATTTCGGCGTCCACGATGTCTTCATCGGAACTGGCGGACGCGCCGTCTGACGAGGCTCCCGCAGCACCTTCAGCGCCGGCGTCGGCCGGAGCCGCCTGGGCGTAGATTGCTTCGCCCAGCTTGGTCTGCGAGGCCTGCAGCTTCTCGAAAGCGGTCTTCACGGCTGCGTCGTCGGTGCCTTCCAGCGCCTTCTTGAGATCGTCGACGTCGGCCTGCACCTCGGTCTTGACCTCTTCCGGGAGCTTGTCAGCGTTGTCGGCGATGAGCTTGTCCACCGAGTACGCAAGTTGTTCGGCAGTGTTGCGGGTGTCGGTTGCCTCGCGGCGGGCCTTGTCCTCTGCTGCGTGCTCCTCGGCGTCCCGGACCATACGGTCGATGTCCTCCTTAGAGAGCGCCGTGCCGCCGGTGATGGTCATCGACTGTTCCTTGCCGGTGCCCTTGTCCTTGGCGGACACGTGGACGATGCCGTTGGCGTCGATGTCGAAGGTGACCTCGATCTGCGGAATGCCACGAGGAGCCGGGGCAATGCCGGTCAGTTCGAACGTGCCCAGCGGCTTGTTGTCGCGGGTGAATTCACGTTCGCCCTGGAAGACCTGGATGGCCACGGACGGCTGGTTGTCGTCGGCGGTGGTGAAGGTCTCGGAACGTTTCGTGGGAATAGCAGTGTTGCGCTCGATCAGGTGCGTCATCACGCCACCCTTGGTTTCGATACCGAGGGACAGCGGGGTGACGTCGATGAGCAGGACGTCCTTGCGCTCACCCTTCAGCACGCCGGCCTGCAGCGCTGCGCCAACGGCTACAACCTCATCCGGGTTAACGCCCTTGTTCGGTTCCTTGCCGCCGGCCAGTTCCTTGACCAGGTCGTAGACCGCGGGCATACGGGTGGAGCCGCCGACCAGGACGATGTGGTCGATGTCGGAGAGCTTGATGCCGGCTTCCTTGATGACGTCGTGGAACGGCTTCTTGGTGCGCTCGAGCAGGTCCTTGGTGAGGTCCTGGAACTTGGCGCGGGTGAGCTGCTCGTCCAGGTGGACCGGGCCGTCGGGGGTGACGGACAGGTACTGGAGGGAGACGTTGGTGCTGGTGGAGGAGGAGAGTTCCTTCTTGGCCTGCTCGGCAGCTTCACGCAGGCGCTGCAGGGCGATCTTGTCCTTGGAAAGGTCGATGCCCTTGACCTTGAGCTGGTTCAGCAGGTATTCAACAACGCGCTGGTCCCAGTCGTCACCGCCCAGGCGGTTGTCGCCTGCGGTGGAGCGGACCTGGATGGTGGAGAAGTCGTCTTCATCCTTGCCGACTTCCAGCAGGGAGACGTCGAACGTGCCGCCGCCGAGGTCGAACACGAGGATAAGTTCGTCTTCCTTGCCCTTGTCCAGGCCGTAAGCCAGGGCGGCCGCGGTGGGCTCGTTGACGATACGCAGCACGTTCAGGCCTGCGATCTCGCCGGCTTCCTTGGTGGCCTGGCGCTCGGCGTCATTGAAGTAGGCGGGAACGGTGATCACTGCATCGGTGACCTTTTCACCGAGGTAGCTCTCGGCGTCGTTCTTCAGCTTCATGAGGATACGCGCGGAAATTTCCTGCGGCGTGTACTTCTTGTCATCGATCGACACGTTCCAGTCAGTGCCCATGTGGCGCTTGACCGAAGCGATGGTGCGGTCGATGTTGTTGACGGCCTGGCGCTTGGCGATTTCGCCAACCAGGACTTCGCCGGACTTAGAGAAAGCAACTACCGACGGCGTGGTGCGGCCACCCTCGGCGTTGGCAATGACGGTGGGCTCGCCACCTTCGAGAACGGAGACAACGGAGTTGGTGGTTCCGAGGTCAATACCTACTGCACGTGACATGTGATGCTTCCTTCTTTCTTGGAAACTTGCTGCGGCGCTCAATCATTGAGCGTTCTGCACTCAAGGTTACTCCGGGAATTCGCGATGTCAATAAAAGTTGAGTCGAGTCCACTCAAGTTTGATGGGAAGGCCAGACAGCCTCGGGAGACTTCCTTGGATTTGCAAGGGTTTTTGGGCACGCTAAAGAGCGTTGGAAGGCCTTCCGCTGTCCGCGAACAGTCAAGGGCAGCTGGCTACGAAGCTGGTTGCAGGGGAAGAATTACCGACCCTAGCTGCCCTCCCAGGGGCGCTCCTCCTTGGGGTACTTCTCCTGGCCTACCTGCCCGGCCTGCCCGTAATCACCTTCAGGATATTCAGCGTCCCCATCGCCTCCGGGTTCGGAACTGCTGACGGATCCACCGTGCCCGGCTTTGCCGTAATCACCCTCCGGATACTCCCCCTCCTCCCGCGTCACCCCCGAGGTTTCGGATTCTCCTGCGCTGCCGTAGTCCCCAGTGGTGTACCCGCCTTCGTCGTCGGAGGCAGCACCCCCCGCCCTGCCGGCGTCCCCATAGTCGCCCTCGACGTAATCGGCATCGTCTCCGGACGGGCTGCTGCCCGAGTCCTGCACCACATCACGCTCCTGGCCTCGATCCGGACCGGCACCAAGAATGTCGTCGGGGTCGAGGGGGTTTCTGCTTGATCCTGAATCGGTGTTCTCGCTCATGGCTTTCACTCCTCTGGATGGGGCATCTTCAGAACAAAAGAAAGTCTACTTACCATTAGCATCGGGCGACAGGGCTGCGAGTCCTGCCAGCCGGGCCAGATGCTCCACATGCTGGTCGAAGAGTTCATCATTGGCGCGGAAGGTATCCGGCCCATACTGGCCAAAGACCTCGAAGCTGACAGTGCCAAAAAGCGCCGTCCAGACCAGCGTTCCGCGCGCCAGAATGGCATCGCTGAGCGCACCACCCAGTTGCCCGCGGATTGCCTCAAAATCAGAATGAAGGGCAGGTCCGACGGCGGGCGACCGCGACTCTGCAGGCGACCGTCCGCCCGTGGCGCGGTAGGCGTCATCCACCACCTTGATCAGCGCCCGCACCACCCTTGTTCCAGGCACTGTGGTGCGCTCTTCCGGCGCTTTGTAGCCGGGAACCGGGCTGCCAAACAAAAGTCCATAGCGGGCAGGTTCGCGAAGCGCCCAGGATCGGACGGCGTGGGCCAGCGCATCAAAGCGTCCCCGGTGGTCGCTTTCCGGACGGGCGGCAATGGCGGCGTCGACGGCGTCGCCCAGTTCGTTGTACGCATCCACCAACAGAAGAGTCAGCAGCTCATCCCGGCTTTCGACATACCGGTAGACGGCGGAGGACACCACTCCGAGGTCGCGGGCAACGGCCCGCAGTGAGAGTGCGGCGGCCCCCTGCTTGGCCAGATGTTCCCTGCCCAGCCGGAAAATATCGGCGATTGTTTGGGCCCTGGCGCGAGCACGGGGCGTAAGTGGGAAAACGGCAGACTCGGCGTCGGACATATCACCAAGCACGCCACGCAAAGGCCTCATCCGGCAGCACCGCAAGCGCTTGAGATCAGCGCTCGCTCTTGGCCTCTGGTCCGCCGGTGTCACGCCTGATAGTTGCTGTTCCAGCTGCATAATTTCATGGAACGTTGGCCGGAGCCCTTGGGCTCCGGCCAACTGCTCTTTATTCAAAGGTTGCTGACTGGGCCCCTAAGGCTCCGGCCAACTCATTGGGTATTAGTTCCGGGCGGTGCGGCTCCGGCGGGAAACGAGGAGGATCCCGCTTCCCAAGAGCAGGCTCGCAAGCAGCAGCAGCACAGATGCGTCCGTGCCGGTCTGTGCAAGGCTTCCGCCAACTCCAGTGGTGGAAGCAGCAGAGGCAGCGCCCTTCGCAGCGCCCGTGTTGCCAGCCGTGACCACCTTGGAGTGGGTTGCAGCAGCAGCGTTGTTATGGATTACGGTCTTCGTGTGGTGGTTGACGACGTTCTTACCACCGTGGTCGATCACGATCACAACCGGGTCCTTCGGGTCCTTCGGGTCCTTCGGGTCCTTCGGGTCCTTCGGGTCCTTCGGGTCCTTCGGGTCCTTCGGGTCCTTAGGGTCCTTCGGGTCCTTCGGGTCCTTCGGGTCCTTCGGGTCCTTCGGGTCCTTCGGATCCTTCGGGTCCTTCGGGATCACTACGGAAGTGTTGCAACCCTTGACTGTGCTGTCACCGATGACAGTGATCGCGTTGCACGTGATATTGATAGGCGCGAGAACGTTCAGGTCCAGACCGATATTGCCAACCAAGCCGTCCAGGTCAAGCAGGTCCCCATCAAGCAGGTCCCCACCAAGCAGGTCCCCACCAAGCAGGTCCCCACCAAGCAGGTCCCCACCAAGCAGGTCCCCACCAAGCAGGTCCCCACCAAGCAGGTCCCCACCAAGCAGGTCCCCACCAAGCA
>NZ_JBWZCL010000010.1:0-38224 GCF_059383595.1 Pseudarthrobacter sp. MDT1-40-2
GGGGGGGTGGGGGAGGGGGGGGGTGTGGAGGGGGAGGAGACGAAGCGGGGGGGGGGGGGGGGGTTGTTTTTTTCCCCCTCTCCCCCGCCGCTGTTACGATGGCAGCCAGATCCGGCTGCCGCACCTGAAAGGCCTTCATGACTGTTGTTCCCCTGCCCCTTGAGCAGAATGCCGCCATCGACTCGCTGGTGCACGGATCCGACGGCGGAGCTGAGGTGCGGCGCTCGGTCCTTCCCGGCGGCGTCCGGGTCCTGACCGAGGCGATGCCCGGCCAGCGTTCTGCCACCATTGGCTTTTGGGTAGGGGTGGGTTCCCGTGATGAGGCGGATGGCCAGCACGGCTCGACCCACTTCCTGGAACACCTGCTGTTTAAGGGCACCAAACGGCGCACCGCGCTGGAAATTGCTTCTGCCTTCGACGAAGTCGGGGGTGAATCGAATGCGGCCACCGCCAAGGAAAGCACCTGTTACTTTGCCCGGGTCCTGGATTCGGACCTGCCCATGGCCATTGACGTCATCTCCGACATGATCACCGGCGCCGTCCTGGATCCGGTGGAGATGGAGCAGGAGCGCGACGTCATCCTGGAAGAGATCGCCATGGACAGCGATGACCCTACGGACGTTGCGCACGAACACTTCGTCGCTGACGTGCTGGGAGCGCATCCGCTGGGGCGTCCCATCGGAGGCACTCCCGCTGCGATCAAGGCTGTTGCCAGGGACTCTGTCTGGGAACATTACCGCCGCTACTACCGTCCGGAGGAGCTGGTCGTGACGGCAGCCGGCGGACTGGATCACGACGTCGTCTGCAGGCTTGTCACCGACGCCCTCGAAGCGGCCGGCTGGTCGCTCACCCCGGACGCAAAACCGGTTCCGCGGCGCTCCACCGCACCGGCTGCCATCACCGGAACAGCCGGACTGAAGGTAGTCAAGCGTGCCGTGGAGCAGGCCAACATCATCATGGGCTGCCCCACCATCGTGGCCACTGACGAACGGCGTTTTGTGATGAGCGTCCTGAACGCCGTCCTGGGCGGCGGAATGTCTTCCCGGCTGTTCCAGGAAGTGCGCGAGAAGCGCGGCCTGGTTTATTCGACGTACTCGTTTGCGTCCTCTTACGCCGACGCCGGCTACTTCGGCATGTACGCGGGCTGCACGCCGTCCAAGGTCCAGCAGGTGCTGCAGCTGCTGGGGGTCGAGCTCGACAAGCTCGCCGCCGATGGTATTTCCGACGATGAACTGCGCAAGGCCGTGGGCCAGCTGTGTGGCGGCATCGTCCTGGCCCTCGAGGACACGGGTTCACGCATGTCGCGGCTGGGAAGGGCTGAGCTCGTGTCCGGTGAATACCAGGACATCGACGAGACCCTGCGCTTGATCAAAGCGGTCACGGCAGAGCAGGTCCAGGAGCTGGCACGCGAACTCGCTGCCGCTCCCCGCACCGTCACTGTTGTTGGTCCGTTCGAGGAAACCGAGACGTTCGGCCTCTGATTTTTCCGCCGTTGCGCTAGGCGGCCCGTACCTGGACTTCTGCGGGTTTGCCGGCGTCGCTGCCGAAGACGAGCCTCTTGTTGGCGATGTTGTCCGTGAAGAAGCGATCATGGCTGACCACTACCACGGCCCCGGGGAAGTGCAGCAGAGCGCGTTCCATGACCTGAGTGCTGGAGACATCCAGGTGGTTGGTGGGTTCGTCCAGGATCAGGGTTGACGCGCCGGAGAGCAGGCACTGAGCCAGTGCAACCCGGGCCCGCTGTCCGCCCGAAAGGTTGCCGATCCGCTGTTTGAGATCGGCCTCGGAAAACTGGAACATCGCCAGGAAACGGTTCACTGATTTCCTGGTTGCCCGTAGGGCCAGGCTGTCCGGCATGGCGTTGACAGCATGGGAGACGGTGTCATCGGCGTCGAGCCCGTCAAGGATCCGGTTGTAGGACACCACTCCAGCGCCCTTGGCCCAGGCAACGGTGCCGGTATCGGCGGCTTCCTCCCCGGTCAGGGCACGGAGCAGGGTTGACTTCCCACTGCCGTTGGAGCCGAGGATGACGATCCGGTTTCCGCGGCGGATCTCGAAGCTAAGGCCGCTGAACAAGGCCCGGTCTCCGTAGGACTTGCCCAGTGATTCCACCCGGCACAGAACGTCCTTGACGTGCAGGCCGCCATAGATTTCGGTGATGATGTGGTCCACCGGCCGCGGCGCACGGGATTTCTTAATTTTCGCCAACTGGTTTCCCAGGCCTTTGCCGGCCGCCTTCGCCCCTTCGCGCCGATCCGAGATGCCCTCGGCCTCGAAGGCCAGAAGCTCGGCCTCGTGCATGAACTGGCTTTCCAGGGTCTTGAGCCGGAATTGCTTAGCGGTCACGTACTCCGCGAAGTTTCCCGGGTACTCGTGCAGGTGGAAGTTTTCGACCTCCACGATCCGGGTCACCACAGCATCGAGGAACTGACGGTCGTGCGAGACGATGATGGCCGCGCCCTTAAAGGAACGAAACCAGCCCTCGAGCCATTCGACGCCGGCCACGTCCAAATAGTTGGTGGGCTCATCCAGGAGCAGCACGTCCGGTGCCTCCAGCAGGATCTTGGCCAGGGCGGCCCGGTTGCGCCAACCGCCGGACAGATCATCGATCGCGCAGTTTCGGTGGGCTTCCTCGAAGCCCAAGGTGGTCAGCACCTTGTCGATGGTGCGGGGGTAGTCCCAGCCGTCCAGGCGGTCCATGCCTTCGAACAATCCGGACTGCCGATGGATCAGCCGGTCGAGTTCTTCTGGATCAGACGGTTCTGCTGCTATGGCGGCATCAATTTCCGCAAGTTCCGCTTCAATGGCCTTGATGGCGTCGAACAGCCCGTTCAATATCTCGAGAATGGTGGCGTTGCCGTCGAGTTCGGAGAACTGGGAGAAATAGCCCACTCTGGTACCCGGTTCGAGCGTGACGGTCCCGGAATCGGGAGCCACCTGGTCCAGGGCCATCTTAAGGAGGGTGGACTTGCCGGAGCCGTTCTTGCCGATCAGGCCCACCCGGTCGCCGGCGTCGAGCCGGAAGAACGCCTCGCGGAGCACCTGCACCTTGTCGAAGCGGACGCTGACGTCGTTCAGCCGGATCAAGCTCATGGGTGCGGTCCTATCAAGGGGTGGGTGCGGATGCGCAGTGCCCTCGTGGAGCAGTACCGTCCTATGGCCGAACGGCCGCAGCCAATTCTACTAGGCTGGTTCTACGGGGACCGGCTGCCGGCCGCATTAGCCGCCGGCGAAGGGCGGAAGGATGTCAACTGTGTCTCCCGGATCCACTGTTACTGACGGGTTCCGGGCAGCCACACCGTTGAGCAGGAAGCTACTGCGGGACAGGATGCGGGGGAGCGGCGGCGTCCCCGCGGGCGGCTCAGCCCGTTCCACCGCAACGACCGCGGCAATCAGGTCTTCCAGGGTGGTGCCCTCGGGCAGGTCGAAGCGTTCCTCATCAGCGCCCGCCGCGGCACGCGCGGCAGCGAAGTAACGTACGTTCAAGAAATTCAGCCTCCGATGGCGCTCATGCTGCGGTCGGGCTGGACGAAGTCAGGCGCGCCCAGGCCAACGTGGTCCATACCGTGTGCCTTGGGCTTGACCCACATGGCGTCCTGCCAGCGGCGTGCGAGTTCGTCGTCATCCGCGCCTTCGCGGAGCAGGCCCAGCAGGTCGAACTCCTCCCGGGAGAACAGGCAGCTCATGATTTTTCCCTCGGCGGTGATGCGGGTCCGGCGGCAGTCGGAACAAAACGGTTCCGTCACTGAAGCGATGATGCCCACGGTACCCAGAACGGGACCAGTGGCGTCACCCGCAGGAGCAGCAGCAGGAGCCGGAGCCGCTTCGCCGCGCCGTCGGACTACAAACCGTTCCGCAGGGGCACCATCGCGGGCCCGTGGATCGGGGCCCAGCACGAAGTCCCGGGAGAGCAGCGAACGGATCTCCGCGGCCGTGACCATGTCGCGTCGGGTCCAGCCGTGGTCGGCGTCCAACGGCATCTGTTCGATGAACCGGAGTTCGTAGCCACGGTCAAGCGCCCAGGCCAGCAGGTCAGGCGCTTCGAGGTCGTTGATGCCGCGCATGAGGACGGCGTTGATTTTGACGGGACCCAGCCCGGCATCGCGGGCGGCGTCAACCCCGGCCAGAACCCGGTCCAGGAACGGCCGCCTGGTCAGTTTAGTGAAGGTTTCCTCATGGAGGGAATCAATCGAAACGTTAATGCGCGTGAGGCCGGCAGATTTGAGCGCTGCCGCTTTGCGGTCCAACCCCACACCGTTGGTAGTCAAGGAAATCGGCAGCTCCGGGTGGTTGCGCCGAATTCCGGCGATGATTTCCACCAGGTCAGCACGCACCAATGGTTCCCCGCCGGTCAGCCGCAGTTCACGGACACCAAGGACATCGACGCCGACCCGGACAATCCGCTCAATTTCCGATGCAGTCATGACAGCCTGCTTGGCGAGCCATTTCAGACCCTCGGCCGGCATGCAATAGGTGCAGCGCAGGTTGCATTTGTCAGTCAGGGACAATCGCATGTCCGTGGCGCGGCGGCCGTAGCGGTCTGCCAGCCCTGCGGGCGCGTCCGTCGGGCGGCGCGGCGGGACTCCTGGTGTTTCGGGATGCGACGACGCCGGATCACCTTCCCGTGGTTGCGGCATGCCCAACTGAACAGTCATAAATTCAGGCTACGCCACGTTGGTCAGATGCATCATCCCCCGTCCATAATGCAGTCCGCCATTACAGTGGTGCTGAGCGACTACGGCACGCTTCAGCCGCGTCACCAAGCACAGCCCCGTTCCCAGGAAGGCCCGCATGCACAGCCCTTCTCACCACCACCATTCGGGTTCCACTCCAGCCCGGCACCGGGACCAGGCCAGGGAATTGCTCGCTCCGCTCCTGGCACGGCGCCACATCGAACAGGTTCCGCTGGCCGACGCCTTGGGCAGGGGCCTGGCAGCGGACGTCGTGGCGCCGGTGGACCTTCCGCCTTTCGCCAATTCCCAAATGGACGGGTTCGCCGTGGCCAGCAAGGAAACCCACGACGGCGGCACCCGGTTCAGGGTGGGCGTCGCCATCCCGGCGGGGACGGCTCCGGCACCACTGGAGCCTGGCTCGGCCGCACCGATTATGACAGGAGCCATGCTTCCGGACGGCGCGGACGCCGTCGTCCCCATTGAACGGGCAGAACCGGACGCGTTCCCGGACCCGGACTCCCACGCCACGGTCCACTTGCCAAAAACCGGAGCGGGCATGTTCGTCAGGCCGGCAGGCAGTGACATTAAAGCCGGACAGCTTGCCCTGGGGGCGGGAACGTACCTTGGCCCCGGCCCGCTGGGGCTGCTGGCCGCCCTCGGCATCAGCACGGTTCCCGTCCACCAGGTGCTGACCGTCCTCTTGATCACCACGGGTGATGAAGTGGTGGAACCGGGCCGGAATCTTGCCCCCGGCCGGATTTACGACGCAAACGCCACCCTCCTGGGCTCTGCCATGCGGCAGGCCGGATTGCGGGTCATCCATCCGGCCATCGTTCCGGACCAGCCAGGCAGGCTGGAAGCGCTCCTGCTCGAACACCTTGGCAGCGTGGACCTGATCGTCACTTCCGGCGGAGTAAGCAAGGGCGCCTACGAAGTGGTCCGGCAGGCACTGGCAGGGCAGCCTGTCAGTTTCGGCCACGTCAGCATGCAGCCGGGCGGTCCGCAGGGAATCGGTACCGTGAACGGCGTGCCGTTCTTTGGCTTCCCCGGAAACCCGGTGAGTTCGCTGGTGTCCTTTGAGATGTTCCTGAGGCCGGTCCTGTCGGAGTTGTTTGGCACGCCGAAACCCCGGCCGGTGACCCGGGCGAGGCTGGCAACCGGCCTCACCTCCCCTGAAGGAAAGCACCAGGTCCGCCGCGGCACCCTCGCTCCAGACGGAACCGTAAGCCTCGAAGGCGGCGAGGGGTCCCACCTCGTGCATGCACTGGCAGTGTCAAACGCCCTGGTTCATGTTCCCGCGGGTACGTCATCACTCGCCGCGGGCGAAGAAGTGGAAGTATGGATGTTGTGACTCAAGCATCAAACGCCAACGGGCAAAACACAGACAACCGGCCGTCCGGTCTTACCCACCTGCGCCAGGACGGTACCGCGCACATGGTGGATGTCTCAGGCAAACCGGAAACCACCCGCGAGGCCACGGCGACCGCTACAGTCCGCAGCACCGCTGAAGTGCTGGGACTGCTGGGCAGCGGCGGGCTTCCCAAGGGGGACGCCCTGTCCGTGGCCAGAATCGCCGGTATCCTGGCGGCCAAGAAAACGCCTGAACTCATTCCGCTCTGCCATCCGCTCCCGCTCTCCAAAATCACCGTCGATTTCGAGTTGCGCGAGGACAGTGTTGAGGTCCTGGCCACGGTCAGGACCAGGGGAGTCACCGGCGTCGAGATGGAAGCGCTGACCGCCGCGAGCGTGGCGGCACTGAGCGTGTACGACATGATCAAGGCAGTGGACAAGCACGCAGTCCTGACGGACATCCGCGTGCTTGCCAAGAGCGGCGGCAAGAGCGGGGATTGGTCACTATGAGCACATCGACAGGAAATGGTTCGAACGCGCCCGTGCACCAGCACGGTCCCGTGGGCGGCAAGGCCGGCGTCGTTATCGCCTCCACCAGGGCCGCTGCGGGCGTCTACAAGGACGAAACCGGTCCGGTGATTGCAGACTGGCTTACCGAGCACGGTTTCGAAACGCTGCCGGCGGTGGTGGTGCCCGACGGCGACGCAGTCGGCGCCGCGATCCGTGCACTCCTGATGCTGGATCCGGCAGTCATCATCACCAGCGGTGGTACCGGGCTCAGCCCCGACGACCGCACGCCCGAGGTCACCCTGGCCCTGCTGGACCGCGAAGTCCCAGGCATTATGGAAGCCGTGCGCCGCGCAGGCACCGCCAAAACCCCGCTGGCCACGCTGAGCCGAGGCCATGCCGGTGCCGCGGGCACCACGTTTATCGTGAACCTTCCTGGCTCCCCGCAAGGGGTGATGGATGGCCTCGCTGTCCTCGATCCGGTCATCGGGCACGTCTGTGAACAGTTGGCTGGCGGCAATGGGCACTGAGGCAAAGTTCGACGTCGTCGCCGCTGTCCTGAGTGACCGCCCGATTTCGGTGGACCAGGCCATAGCCGCTGTCGAGTCTGATACCGCAGGCGCGGTGGTCAGTTTCAGTGGTGTGGTGCGCAATCACGACGGCGGGAAGGCAGTTCGGGCTCTGAGCTACACCGCTCATCCCAGCGCCGAACAGGTGCTGGCGGACGTGGTCGCCGGACTGCTGGCTGACCACGGCAAAGAGGAGAACACCTCGGAAGCGCCGGTCCGGATCTGGGCTGCACACCGGATAGGTCCGCTGGAGATTGGCGATCCGGCACTGGTTTGCGCTGTTGCAGCCGCGCACCGTGGCCAGGCTTTCGCGTTGTGTTCCGAGCTGGTGGACCGGATCAAGGAGCAGGTGCCGATCTGGAAGCAACAGTTCTTCACAGACGGCACGGTGGAGTGGGTGGGCGCCGGCGAGTAGCCCGGCCGGTGCTTCAGCGCTGTAAAGCCGGGTGTTCGGCGACTGTAGGGTTAAGGCCATGACCGAACTTCTCCACGTCGCCGTGCTGGGCGCAGGCGGCCGCATGGGCGCCGAGGCCGTCAAAGCCGTCGAAGCCGCCCCGGACCTCAAACTTGTAGCAGCTTTGGGCCGCAACGATTCCCTGGATACACTGGCTCGTTCCGGCGCACATGTTGTGGTGGATCTGACCGTCCCCGGCAGCACCGAGGAGAACGTCCGCTTCGCTGTTGAACACGGCATCCACGCCGTGGTGGGAACCACCGGGTGGGATGCTGACCGGCTGGCGCGGCTGGAGGAACTGTTGGCAGCCAACCCCGCAACCGGTGTGCTGATTGCTCCGAACTTCGCCCTGGGCTCCGTGCTTGCCTCCGCGTTTGCGGCCACCGCGTCCAGGTACTTCGAATCCGTCGAACTGGTGGAGCTCCACCACCCCAACAAGATTGACGCGCCGTCCGGCACCGCAGTGCGGACGGCCCAGCTGATTGCTGCGGCGCGCGCCGAAGCTGGCGTTCCGGCAAGCCCCGATGCCACTGAGACGCAGCTGGAAGGTGCCCGGGGCTGCGAGGTGGACGGCATCCGCGTCCACAGCGTCCGCCTCCGCGGCCTGGTAGCGCACCAGGAAGTCCTCCTGGGTGGCGCGGGCGAGCAACTGACCATTCGCCATGACTCCTTCGATCGTGCATCCTTTATGCCCGGCGTCCTGCTGGGCGTCCGGAATATCGCCCGTCATCCCGGGCTGACGGTAGGCCTTGACGGCTACCTGGACCTGGGAATCTGAGCATGGCCGTGAAGGCTTTCCAAGGCAGCAACCGCACCAAGATCTGGGTGGGGGCTGTTACGCTCCTGCTCGTTTTCTACCTGGTTGTCACTTTCCAACGTGCCCTGCTCCTGATGACGGATCCGGATCCCATCGCGAAGGCCTTCGGCGCGGCCTACCTGGTGCTGCCTATGATCGGCGCGTGGGCCATGATCCGTGAACTGCTGTTCGGCGCCAGGACGGAGCAACTGGCCCGGATCCTGGAAGCCGAGGGCGGTTTGCCCGTTGATGAGCTTCCACGCACCCCGGCCGGGCGTATCGTCCGCTCCGCTGCAGACCAGGAATTTGAGAAGTACCGCCTTGAGGCTGAAGCGGCCCCTGAAGACTGGCGTTCCTGGTTCCGGCTTAGCTGTGCTTACGACGCCGCAGGAGACCGGAAACGGGCGCGCTCCTCAATGCGCGATGCCGTGCGCCTGTTCCGCGCCGGTTCCGGTGCCGCCAGCTGAAAGTCCAGCGCCGACGTTGGCACTCCGGGTAACTAACGGACGGGCGTCAGTGGCCGCGCGCCCAGCCGGTGGGCTGCGTGTGCCAATTGCTCCAACGGACCCCGCCAATGCAGGACCGCGAACACCGTCCCCAAAACCACAGCCGTAAGGGCCTGCGCTGCGTACATGCCTTCGTCGGTCCAGCCTTCCGGGAGGCCGTCAACGTACAGGGCAGCGAGTGTCCAGACGTGAAGCGTATACAGCGTCAAGGTCATTGCTCCCGCTCCCCGCAGTGGCAGCAGGATGTCAAGGTTCAGCCAGGTTCCCAGCGAGCCCAGCAGCAGGCAGGCGCCCAGCGCGGCAGCCGCCGCTGAGGAGGAATGCAGCAGGTCCAGGGTGGTCCCGGAATGAGGTGCCGCGGTGGCAAGCCACCACCAGGAATCGGTCTGTTCAATGCCTGTCAGGTTGACCTGGAGAAGGTTCTCCAGCGGCCAGCGGCGGTCCCCGATGACGGCTTCCAGGGACTGCCGGCCACCCCAGTCCTCCATGAGCGCGTTTCCCAGGGCCTTCGTGGCGACCGCCACGGCTGTCCCCGTGAGGAGCAGGATCCCGGCAATTCGTGGCCGGTCAAGCGGAAGCCGGCCGACAGCCAGGCCCACCAGCAGGTAGGCGAGCCATTGGAAGACAGGGTAGTAGCCGGTCAGGAAGAGATCACCCAGCAGCGGCCCCGCTGTGGAGAGGTCTTCCCAGGACGGATTATGTCCCAGGTGCAGCGGCGCTTCCCCCGCGAGGAACCAGGGGCGCAGCACATAGGCCATCACCGGTGAGAGCAGGATCCAGCCGCCTGCCCAGGCCAGGAGATGCTTCAACGCCAACCCCAGGAACGGCAGCACGCAGAGGAACAGCAGGGCGTAGTCGACCAGGATGATCGCCACGTTCACGTCCAGCCCGCCCAGTGTGAAGCCTACGACGGCGATCACCAGTGCCCGCATGGCTATGCCGCGCCGGGCCAGGTTCAGGGGATGCCCGGTCAACGGGACACCCTTGCCCGTGGCGAGGGCCAGGCCAACGCCGGCAAGCACGGCAAATAACGCGGAGGCACGCCCGGAGAACGCGAGGCCCACCCAGGTGGGGGTGAGCTCGGCGTTTGGCTCGAAAGTGGGCATCAGGTGTGTGGCCATCATGCCGAGCAATGCCAGTCCTCGTGCTGCGTCCACGCCGGTCAGCCTGGGCGTGAGGCCCAGGCTGCTGGCGGTGGTGGACCGGGAGTGGACGCTCATGCGCCGATACTCTCATATCCGCCTACGCCGCAGCTGTGGGCGCATCTTGTATTCGAATATATGTTCGAATAGTATGGCGGGCATGCAGACTCCATCGCGCAGGCTACCCGGTACAGCCCACCGGCCTTCAGCCCAGCACCCAGTGCATCAGGCATCGAATAACGGATCCCCTCGCGGCAGCCAGGCACCGGAAACCGGGCCGCCGTCGGGCGTTATGAAGGCCATGAGTCCGGGCGTGGTCGATTATCTTTTTCGCCAGCTCGTCAGCGGAGAATCTGCGGAAGACCTCCAGTGGCATCGGGAGGGCATCACCCTTTCGTCCCAACCGGCCGGGGCCGAGCTTGCACGGCGGCTCGCGGAAACTGATCTTGAGGCCCTCACGCCCGTCGAGTTGTTCCACTACGTCAGGGCGGCGCAGCGGCTGGCGTCCTGGGCTGAGGGGCTGAGGGAAGCCGCGGTGGAAAGGTACTGCGCGCCTGGTGCAGGTTCCCCGGGCATGGATTGCGGGCCGGGTCGTCGGGAAAACCGCGGTTCGATTGCCCAGGATCCAACGGTGACCGACACCTGAGCGTCTTTCGCCGTCCAGTACCAGGACCGGTGCCTACCACGGCTGCCGGAGGGGCCTTGCCGGTCCCCGTTTGACGATGATCACGCATGGGGCATTGTTGTAACCAGCCACTGACAAGGTAACGTTTTTTCCATGCCTGAAACTTCCGCGCACATTCCTGCTCTTGGTACGCTCCTGACTGCGATGGTCACGCCCTTCACCAAGGACGGCGCCGTGGACTACAAGCAGGCAGCGGAACTGGCCAGCAAGCTAGTGGACGACGGTTGTGACGGCCTGGTGGTCACGGGGACCACCGGCGAAACGTCCACCCTCACTGACGAGGAAAACCTGGGTATGTTCCGCGCCGTTAAGGAGGCAGTGGGCGGGCGGGCTGCCATCATTGCCGGCACTGGCACCAACGACACCGCCCACTCAGTGCACCTGTCCCGGCAGGCCGCGGCGCTTGGTGTCGACGGCCTCCTGCTGGTGACGCCCTATTACAACAAGCCCAGCCAGTCTGGAATCCGCGCGCACTTCGAGGCCATTGCTACTGCGGCGGAGATTCCCGTAATGCTTTATGACATTCCCGGACGTTCGGCTGTTCCGATTGACCCTGAGACCCTTATCCGGCTGGCAGCCCACCCGAATATCGTCGCCGTCAAGGACGCCAAAGCCGATTTTGCGGCCGCCGCTCAGGTCATGGCTGAAACAGACCTCGACTTCTACTCGGGCGATGACGGCCTCACCCTCCCGTGGATGGCGTTGGGCGCGGTAGGCCTGGTGGGCGTTACTACCCACATTGCGACCCGCCGGTTCCGCGAGCTCGTAGACGCCATCAACGCTAATGATCTTGCCACAGCCCGAAAGATCAACTTCGAGCTGCAGCCGTTGATCCGGGCCACCATGACACGCGTGCAGGGTGCCGTTGCGGCAAAACAGATTCTTAAATGGCAGGAAGTCCTGCCCAACTCGATTGTCCGTTTGCCCCTCGTGGAGCCGGACGAAACCGAGATCGAAATCATCCGCGAGGATTTGGCAGAAGCAGGGCTGGTGTTCTCCTGAAGGTGATCCCGGCACCCTTCCGCCTGGAAAGTAGTGCATTATGACCCAAACCGCCCTTCCCGGCCTCACCACTCCGCCCCGGCTCGCGCCGGACACCCTGCGGATCGTGCCCCTTGGCGGCCTCGGTGAGATCGGCCGCAACATGGCCGTCTTCGAGATCGCCGGAAAACTGCTCATCGTGGACTGCGGTGTTTTGTTTCCCGAGGAGACCCAGCCCGGCGTTGACTTGATCCTGCCGGACTTCTCCTACATCGAAGACCGCGTGCAGGACATCGTCGCCGTCGTCCTGACGCACGGCCACGAAGACCACATCGGTGCCGTGCCGTACCTGCTTCGGCTCCGGAACGACATTCCGCTGATCGGCTCGCAACTGACGCTGGCGTTGATTGAAGCCAAGCTCCAGGAACACCGGATCCGCCCGTACACCCTTACCGTCGCCGAGGGCCAGGTGGAGTCATTCGGCCCCTTTGAGTGCGAATTCGTGGCCGTCAACCACTCGATCCCGGATGCCCTCGCGGTGTTCATCCGCACCGCCGGCGGCACTGTGCTGCACACCGGTGACTTCAAGATGGACCAGTTGCCCCTGGACGGACGCATTACCGACCTTCGGCACTTCTCGCGCTTGGGCGAAGAAGGTGTCGACCTCTTCATGTCCGACTCCACCAACGCCGACGTACCCGGGTTCACCACCGCTGAAAAGGAGATCGGTCCCACTCTGGAGCGGCTCTTCGGCCAGGCAAGCAAGCGGATCATCGTCGCTTCCTTTTCCTCCCACGTCCACCGTGTCCAGCAGGTGCTGGATGCCGCAGCCAAGCACAACCGCAAGGTGGCCTTCGTGGGCCGCTCCATGGTGCGAAACATGGCCATCGCCGCCAAGCTGGGCTACCTGGACGTGCCGGACGGCCTGCTGGTTGACCTGAAGAACATTGATCAGCTCGCGGACAACCGCGTAGTGCTGATGTCCACCGGTTCCCAGGGCGAGCCCATGGCGGCACTGTCCCGGATGGCCAACGGCGATCACCGCGTGGTGGTCGGCGAAGGTGACACCGTCATCCTGGCCTCCAGCCTGATTCCCGGCAACGAGAACGCTGTCTTCAGGATCATCAACGGGCTGCTGAAGCTCGGCGCGGACGTCATTCACAAGGGCAACGCCAAGGTGCACGTTTCCGGCCACGCTGCCGCCGGTGAACTGCTGTACTGCTACAACATCCTTGAGCCGCTCAACGCCATGCCGGTTCACGGCGAAACCCGCCACCTGATCGCCAACGGCAAGATCGCGATCGAATCAGGCGTGCCGGAAGCCAGCGTGATCCTCGCGGACAACGGCACCGTGGTTGACCTCAAGAACCACCGTGCGGACATCGTCGGCCAGGTGGAAGTCGGATTCGTCTACGTGGACGGTTCCAGCGTTGGCGAGATCACGGACGCTGACCTGAAAGACCGCCGCATCCTCGGCGATGAGGGCTTCATCTCGATCATCACGGTGGTCAACCGCACCACCGGCAAGGTGGTCTCCGGCCCCGAAATCCACGCCCGTGGCGTGGCAGAGGATGATGCAGTCTTTGACGAGATCATCCCCAAGATCAACGCTGCGCTGGAAGAAGCCGTGCTGAATCACGCGGACCACACAAGTCACCAGCTGCAGCAGGTTGTCCGCCGCGTCGTAGGTACCTGGGTCAACCGCAAGCTGCGCCGCAAACCCATGATCATCCCTGTGGTGCTCGAGGCTTAGGCACTGCCTCACCGTAGGTTTCCCGGCCGCCGCGGGTGCTGAACACAGCTGCCCCCGGCCCGGAAATCCGCGGAATTACGGCTCGGCTGAGGTAGCGTGGCGGTATGGCCACACGCACTACTTCCGCGCCCAAAGGCAGATCCACCAGTAAAGCCGGTGGTTCTGCCCGGGAATCCGCAGCCGCCGCGTCCCGGACATCCAAGGCGGGGTCAGGTTCTGCCCGCACCCGCCCGCTTCCCGCCGTCGAACACCGCCAGCCGTGGCTCGGCCGGGTCATCGGTGGCGCGTGGCAGGGGCTGGGACATCTGGTCGGCGGTGGTGTACGACGCATTGGCCACGATGTCAGCGGCCTGGATCCCGAGGACCGCCGGGATGGCGCCGCGCTGTTCAACCTCGTGCTGGCCGTTTTTATCGCCACGTTCGCCTGGTGGGGCTTCACGGGGTGGTTCCCCGACGCCGTCTACAGCGTGGTCAACGGAACATTCGGTTGGGTATCACTCCTGCTGCCCTTGATGCTGGGCATCTGTGCCTTGCGCCTCTTCCGCCAGCCTGCCGACAGCCGGGGCAACAACCGCGTCGGCATCGGCTTTCTGATCATGGCCTGGTCCGGATCCGCGCTCGGTCACGCCCTCGGCGGGCAGCCCACAGTTGCCGAAGGGTTCGTCGGCCTTCGGCAAGCCGGAGGCATGCTCGGCCTGCTGGCTGCTGCGCCGCTTGCCGCCATTCATCCCGCAGTGCCCATCGCGCTGTACTCGCTGCTGGCCTTTGTGTCGGTTTTGATCGTCACCGCCACTCCGTTTACTGCTATCCCGCGGCGGCTCCGGCAGGGGTATGAGCACCTCGTTGGGCTGGATCTCCAGGAACCCGTTGAGGCCGGCAGCTCCCATGACCGCAGCTATCTCTTTGAGGGCAACGGGGCCGCCCCGGTCCCGAAAAAGAAGCGCCGCCGCCTCTTCGGCAAGGACCAGGACAGCGATCCGGGCCTCGAAGGTTATGTAGGCGATGAAGCCTTCGAGCACGCCGTCATTGACGACGATGCCGCCGAAACGGGCAGCGGCAGTCCCGCACCGGGCGTTCGCCGGCCTACCCAGGCGGAGATCGCCGTCGAGAAGATCAAGGCGGCCCAGGGCCTGGGCAAGGCCCCTGAAGGCGCCACCGAGGCGATTCCGCTGGTCACTCCTGGCATGAGCGCTCCTGCGGCACCCGCCGCGGCGCCCTACGTTCCCGCCAAACCGGTGGTGCCGGCCCCGTTGCCCACACCCATCCCGCAGCGGACCGAACAGCTGTCCCTGGCTGGTGATGTGACGTACACGCTTCCACCCTCGGACTTCCTCACTCCTGGATCCATCCCGAAGGAACGCACGGAAGCCAATGACGCCGTCGTCGCCGCCCTGACCGATACCCTGCAGCAGTTCAACGTGGACGCCGCAGTGACGGGGTTCAGCCGGGGACCAACCGTGACGCGCTACGAGATCGAGCTTTCCTCCGGCACCAAGGTGGAACGGGTTACGGCGCTGTCCAAGAACATTTCCTACGCCGTTGCCTCCAGCGACGTCCGTATCCTGAGCCCCATTCCCGGAAAATCCGCCATTGGTATCGAGATCCCCAACACGGACCGTGAGACGGTCTCCCTGGGAGATGTGCTGCGGAGCCAGAACGCCCGCCGCACGGACCACCCCATGGTCATGGGGGTAGGCAAAGACGTTGAGGGCGGGTACGTAGTTGCCAACCTCGCCAAGATGCCTCACCTGCTGGTGGCCGGAGCCACCGGTGCCGGTAAATCCTCGTTCGTGAACTCCATGATCACCTCCATCCTGATGCGGGCCACCCCTGACGAGGTCCGGATGGTCATGGTGGACCCGAAACGAGTAGAGCTGACCGCCTACGAGGGCGTCCCTCACCTGATCACGCCCATCATCACCAATCCCAAGAAGGCCGCCGAGGCTCTGCAGTGGGTGGTGCGCGAGATGGATGCCCGCTATGACGACCTCGCCAACTACGGCTACAAGCACATTGATGATTTCAACAAGGCCGTCCGGGCCGGCAAGGTTGTTCCGCCGCCGGATTCCAAAAGGGTTATCAAGCCCTACCCGTACCTGCTGGTGATTGTGGACGAGCTCGCCGACCTCATGATGGTGGCGCCGCGGGACGTCGAGGACTCCATTGTCCGCATCACCCAGCTCGCTCGTGCCGCCGGCATTCACTTGGTGCTGGCCACCCAGCGCCCTTCGGTTGACGTCGTCACAGGCCTGATCAAGGCCAACGTTCCGTCCCGTATGGCCTTCGCAACCTCGTCCGTCACCGATTCCCGCGTCGTCCTGGACCAGCCGGGAGCCGAAAAGCTGATCGGCCAGGGTGACGCCCTTTTCCTGCCCATGGGTGCCAACAAGGCGATGCGTGTCCAGGGTGCCTGGGTCACTGAATCGGAAATTCACAAGGTTGTGGAGCACGTTAAGGGCCAGCTGCAGGCGGTCTACCGAGAGGACGTTGCAGTCGAGGCCACTAAGAAGCAGATCGACGACGACATCGGGGACGATCTCGAAGTCCTGTTGCAGGCCACAGAACTTGTGGTTACCACGCAGTTCGGGTCCACCTCCATGCTGCAGCGCAAGCTCCGGGTCGGTTTTGCCAAGGCGGGCCGGCTCATGGACCTTCTTGAGTCCAGGGGAGTGGTGGGTCCGTCTGAAGGCTCCAAGGCGCGGGACGTGCTGGTGAAGCCTGATGACCTCGCTGCCGTGCTGGCAGCCATGAAGGGCCAGGAAGGTCCTGCCGTTGCCGATTCGCAAACGGCGGCACTGAGCGACAACGCCAATGCCAACATTCCGCAGGGCGGGTACGCGGAGGACCTGGTGGCCGCCGATCTTGACCGGCGCGCCCAGGGCGTTGAGTATTACGATGGCGCAGACGGCACGCCTGGCGATGATGATGACGGCTCCGAGGATGCCTGGTCCCTCACCGGGCGCTAGCGTGGCAGGTGAAGACGATAGCCTAGGTAGGTGACTAGCCCCGACGTGACCGCTTCCAGCTCCAACGCCTCCGGCATCTGGAACCTCCCCAATGTCCTGACCATGCTCCGCATCGTCCTGGTCCCGTTCTTCGTGTGGTTCCTGGTCCTTGACGCGCCCGGACTGGAAAGTACCTCCGGACTGTGGCGGTGGGCTGCCTTCGCCTGCTTCGCCGTCGCGATCTACACTGACAAGCTCGACGGCGACATCGCCCGCAGCAGGGGGCTGGTTACCGACTTCGGAAAAATCGCAGACCCCATTGCGGACAAGCTGCTGACCGGCTCGGCCCTGGTCATGCTGTCGGTATTGGGTGAGCTGCCGTGGTGGATCACCCTTGTGATCCTTGTCCGCGAATGGGGCATCACGGCGCTGCGCTTCTTTGTGATCCGGTACGGAGTCATTCCTGCATCCAAGGGTGGCAAGCTCAAGACCGTTGTGCAGACCGCGGCCATCCTGCTCTACCTCTTTCCGTTTACTGTCTCTGTCCCCTGGTTGGGCGCAGTGGCCCTGGCCGTGATGCTGGCCGCAGTGGCCATCACCGTCTGGACCGGCGTCGATTATGTGGTGGAGGCTGTGAAGCTCCGTAGTTCCGGGCGGGCAGCCAAGGGCGCCAAGGCGCCATGAGCAAGCTGCACGAACTCTCAGCGCAGGTGGTTCAGGCCGCGCTCGACGCCGGGCTGACGGTTGGCACCGCAGAGTCACTTACGGCGGGACTCGTCTCGGCCTCAATCGCCGACATTCCTGGAGCGTCCGGGATGCTTCAGGGTGGCGTGGTGGCCTACCGGAACTCCGTTAAAGCCGGGGTGCTTGATGTTCCGGAGGAGCTGCTTGCCCGTGCCGGATCAGTCGACGGCGACGTAGCCGCTGCCATGGCTGCCGGTGCGCGGAACACGTGCGGCGCGGACATAGGAATTTCCACCACCGGCGTTGCCGGTCCTGAGCCGCATGATGGAAAAGCTGTCGGAACCGTATTCATCGGCGTGGCTGGTGCGACGGGTGCAAGAGCGTTTGAATACGCCTTCAGCGGCAGCAGGCCCGTCATCCGTTCGCAGGCCTGTGAGGCTGCGATGGAGCGGCTCCTGGCAGAAATCCGGTCCGTTCTTTACCAGAGGTAAAGCTGTCGGGAACAAAATTTGGCGGCCAATAGTTGTTACTTTGTGTCGTCCCTGATCAACCGGGGCGCCTAGGATGATAAAACAACCGGTTTACCCCAGCGGTGCCGGATCGAAGAGGGAGCAAGGCGATACAGATGGTAAAGCAGCCCGTATCCGTAAACGGCGTTGTCCGCTGGAAGGATGTGGGCATCGCCAATCAGGGCAAGAGCGATCAGAAGGAGCGCAAAATGGTTGTACTTCGTCATGAAATCGGTGATGTCCTGCGCGACGTCCGCCAGCGTCAGGGGCGCACGCTCCGCGAAGTTTCCCACAGCGCCCGGGTCTCGCTCGGTTACCTGAGCGAAGTAGAGCGTGGACAAAAAGAAGCATCTTCCGAACTGCTGTCATCGATCTGCACCGCACTGGACGTGCCATTGTCCAGCATGCTCCGCGAGGTCAGCGACCGGGTAGCCGTCGCTGAAGGTGTCGCAGTGCCTGACACCGTTCCCCAGGAATTTGCGCAGCGCTACGGCCGCGACCTTGGTACGGACCTGAACGACGAACTCTCCAAGGGTCTGCTTTCCGGAGCCCGCTAAACCGGGACAGCCCTGTAAATCTCAAGGGAAGGGCCTCCGCCTGCTGGAACCAGCGCGCGGGGGCCCTTCCTTTGCGTGGACACCTGGATTGTCTTCTCAGCTAGATCTCATTGATGCGGGCGAGGAAGCCGGCAAGAGTTTCCAGTTCCTCGTCCGGCCATTCATTGAGCCGCTCGCGGAAGGCCTGGCGGCGGGCATCCTGGACCTCGCTGATTTTGGCCTCACCTTCGGCGGTAAGCCTGATGGAGGAGGCCCTGCCGTCCAGCGGATCCGCTTCTTTGTACACCAGCCCAATGTTTTCCAGGAAGGCCACCTGACGGCTCACGGACGGCTTGCCCACGCCCAGGCATGATGCCAGTTCGGTAAGCCGGATGGGTCCTTCACGCCGTAGCACGCTCAGCAGGCCGTAGGCGGCCGGTTCCATATCCGGATGCACCTGGCGGGAAAGCTGCGCGGAGACCGACCGGGCCCGCCGAAAGAACAGGCTCAGCTGGTGTTCGACCGAGTTCAATGCCTCGTCATGCGGGTCGCGGTTGCTCATGGCAACTATTCTAGATCGGGCCCGGCGGCAGCCCGGCGTGGCCGGGGCCCGTGAGAGACTCGTTGTGTGAGGATCAGTGACTTTTGGCGCCTGATGGACGACGAATTCGGTGCCGGGTATTCCCGCGTGCTGGGTTCGTCCCTGGTTTTGGCGGGAGGGGCCCGGGTGGCGGGGCGGACGGCGCAAGAGGCGCTTGCCGCCGGAGCCAACCCCCGGGACGTGTGGCTTGCCGTCTGCGACCTCCAGGACGTTCCTCCTGAACGGCGGCTGGGCCGCGACATCAAGCCCCTCAACTGATTGACGGACCGACACGCCTGCAAAGTGTTCGAATACCTGTTCGGATAAAGTTATGATTTTCCCAAGACTTATCCACATACGCAAAGTCATCCCGGGTGAATGTCAGAGGGTGCCGTTAGCGTCAGAGATGACCAGACAGTCGGCCGCTGAGGCCGCTCCACAGCGAGAAAATTAGAGGTGTGAACCATGGCGGCAGCCCCGGATCGTGAAAAAGCGCTGGAAGCAGCATTGGCCCAGATCGACAAGCAGTTCGGCAAGGGGTCGGTGATGCGCCTGGGTGATGAAGTCCGTGCCCCGATCGAAATCATTCCTACCGGTTCCATCGCGCTGGATGTTGCGCTGGGAATTGGTGGTTTGCCCCGCGGCCGCGTGGTAGAGATTTACGGTCCTGAATCTTCCGGTAAGACCACCGTGGCGCTTCACGCCGTAGCCAACGCGCAGCGGCAGGGCGGCATTGCGGCCTTTATTGATGCCGAGCACGCCCTGGATCCTGAATACGCCGCGAAGCTCGGCGTGGACACGGATGCGCTGCTGGTTTCGCAGCCGGACACCGGCGAGCAGGCCCTGGAAATCATGGACATGCTGATTGGCTCCGGGTCCCTTGACGTCATTGTTATCGACTCCGTAGCTGCGCTGGTGCCCCGCGCCGAAATCGAAGGCGACATGGGTGACAGCCATGTTGGCCTCCAGGCACGGCTTATGAGCCAGGCACTGCGTAAGATCACCGGCCGGCTCAGCCAGACCAAGACCACGGCCATCTTCATCAACCAGCTGCGCGAGAAGATCGGTGTGTTCTTCGGCTCACCGGAGACCACCACCGGCGGTAAAGCGCTGAAGTTCTATGCATCCATCCGAATTGACGTTCGCCGTATCCAGACGCTCAAGGAAGGTTCGGATTCGGTGGGCAACCGTACCAAGGCCAAGATTGTGAAGAACAAGATGGCCCCGCCCTTCAAGGTTGCGGAATTCGACATCATCTATGGTCAGGGTATCTCGCGCGAGGGCGGCATCATCGACATGGGCGTGGAGCACGGCATCATCAAGAAGTCCGGATCGTGGTTCACCTATGACGGTGACCAGTTGGGCCAAGGCATGGAGAACTCGAGGCGTTTCCTGCGGGACAACCCGGAATTGTCCGCTGAGCTGGAACGCCTGATCAAGGAAAAACTTGGAGTGGGCGCGACCGCCGCGGCAGCTGAAAAGGCAGACACCCCCAAGCTGAAGGCCGTCGACGGGTTCTAGGATGGCAGGCTTGGCGGGATCACGGCCGCGGGGGGCGGGTTCCGGGCCTGCACCGGAACTCGACCCGGACGCAGATCCGGCCGCCATGGCGCGGAACATTGTGCTGCGGCAACTGACTGTTTCCGCCAAGAGCAGGCTGCAACTTGCCCGCAAACTGGCGGAACGCGGGATCCCCGAGGACGTCGCGGAAGCTGTCCTGGACCGCTTCGAAGAAGTCCGGTTGGTGGATGATGCAGAGTTCGCTGAGGCGTGGGTCCGGAACCGTGCCTCGAGCCGGAAGCTGGCCAAGGGTGCGCTGCGGCGTGAGCTGTCGGAAAAGGGCATTACCCCTGAGCAGGCGGAGTCAGCGCTGGCGCAGCTTTCCGATGCGGACGAGGAATCCGCAGCACGGGAGCTTGTCCGCAGGAAGCTTCGCGGGAAACCGCTGCCCACGGACCCGGCTGAACGCGGAAAGGTCACCCGCCGGCTGGCGGGAATGCTTGCCCGTAAGGGCTATCAGCCTTCTTTGGCCTTCAGGATCGTGGGCGAAGAATTCGATGTCGCCGATTTGTTGCCCGGTGACTGACCGTGGATCCGGCGCGGGCTGATCGGACGCGCCCAAGGCGGCGAGCCGTTACCCTTAATGGGTGAGTTTGACCATTCCTTCCCCCGCAGCCAGCCCATCTTCCCCTGAGTTCGGGGAGGAAAAAACCGGAGCTGTCCCGCCGCGTACCTACCAGGTGCGGACCTTCGGCTGCCAGATGAACGTCCATGATTCCGAGCGCATGGCCGGGCTTCTGGAGGGCGCCGGACTTGTGCCCGCAGAAGGTGCCCACGCTGATGTCGTGGTGTTTAACACTTGTGCCGTCCGGGAGAACGCTGACAACAAGCTCTATGGCAACCTGGGCATGCTTGCCCCGATCAAGGCAGCCAACCCCGGCATGCAGATCGCTGTCGGCGGCTGCCTCGCGCAGAAGGACCGGGACACCATCCTTCGCAAGGCGCCCTGGGTGGATGCGGTGTTCGGAACCCACAATGTCGGCGCGTTGCCCGCATTGCTGGAACGCGCCCGGCACAACAACGAAGCGCAGTTGGAGATCCTGGAATCCCTGGACGTCTTTCCTTCCACGCTGCCCACCAAGCGGGACTCGGTGTATTCGGGCTGGGTTTCCATCTCCGTCGGCTGCAACAACACCTGCACCTTCTGCATTGTTCCGGCGCTTCGGGGCAAGGAGAAGGACAGGCGGCCTGGCGATATCCTCGCTGAAGTCCAGGCCTTGGTGGATGACGGCGCCATCGAGGTAACCCTCCTGGGCCAGAACGTCAACTCCTATGGAGTGGAGTTCGGCGACCGGCAGGCTTTCTCCAAGCTGCTGCGCGCCTGTGGGGAAATCCGTGGCCTGGAGCGTGTCCGGTTCACCAGCCCGCACCCCGCAGCTTTTACGGACGACGTCATCGACGCCATGGCCGAGACGCCCAACGTGATGCCGCAGCTGCACATGCCGTTGCAGTCGGGGTCCGATTCCATTCTTAAGGCAATGAAGCGTTCCTACCGTTCCACCAAGTTCCTGGGAATTCTGGACAAGGTCCGCGAGCGCATTCCCCATGCGGCTATTTCCACGGACATCATTGTCGGCTTCCCTGGCGAGACTGAAGAGGACTTCCAAGCCACCCTGGACGTGGTGGCACGGTCCAGGTTCGCCACCGCCTTCACTTTCCAGTACTCCAAACGGCCTGGCACTCCGGCAGCCGAGTTGGCGGAGCAGCTGCCCAAGGCCGTGGTGCAGGAGCGTTTTGAACGCCTCACGGCACTGCAGGACCGGATTGCTGCCGAGGAAAACGCCAGGCAGCTCGGCCGACGGGTAGAGGTCATGGTCACCGCCCAGTCAGGCCGGAAGTCGGAAGAGACTCACCGGCTTTCCGGCCGCGCCCAGGACCAGCGGCTGGTGCATTTCTCGGTGCCGGAAGGCGCTGAAGCCCCACGCCCTGGAGACCTCGTGACCGTCACCGTCACACAAGCGGCAGCCTTCCACCTGGTGGCTGATCCGGACCTTGCGGACTACAGCCTGCGCCGCTCGCGTGCCGGCGACGCGTGGGACCGTTCCCAGGCAGACTCATGCGGTGTGCCGGCCGCGGACACCAGCGCAGCAAACAAGGCGCGCGGTACAGCGGGTGTTTCCCTGGGGATGCCCACCCTGCCTCCCCGCTTGGGCTGACCCGGGTGGCAGTTGACGGAAACGTTCCCCATCCGCCGGTGATCGCCGTCGTCGGCCCTACCGGTTCAGGAAAATCAGACCTGGCCGTAGGGCTTGCCCTGGCACTGGGTGGTGAGGTGATCAATGCCGACGCCATGCAGTTTTACCGCGGGATGGACATCGGAACCGCCAAAATTCCACCTGCCGAACGCCGCGGCGTTCCGCACCACCTGCTGGACATTCTGGACGTTACCGAGGAAGCCAGCGTCGCAGATTTCCAGCAGCTGGCAAGAACTTGCGTGGAGGACATCAACCGTCGCGGCAAGCGCGCCATCCTCGTGGGCGGTTCGGGTCTCTACGTCCGCGCGGCACTTGATACGTTGGAATTTCCTGGAACCGACCCGGCCGTCAGGGGCAGGATCGAATCGGACCTGGCCGCCCACGGCGTTGCCACCCTGCTGGAGCGCCTTCGCACGATCGATCCGGTGTCCGCCGCACGTTTGGGTGATGAACGGAGGATTGTGCGGGCACTGGAAGTCCACGAACTGACGGGTCGGCCGTTCAGCTCCTTCATGCCCACCCGTGAGTATTTCCGTCCGGCGGTCCAGATCGGCCTGGAAGTAGACCGGGGGCAACTCAGGCAACGGTTGGCGGACCGGGTGCATCGCATGGTGGAAGCCGGACTCCTCGAAGAAGTCCGGCGCCTCGATGCGGCCGGTCTGCGCCGTGGCCGAACCGCAGCACGCGCGCTGGGGTATGCCCAGTTCCTGCGTGTCCTGGACCGGGAGTCTGACGTGGCGGCAGCCGCGGAGGAAACTATCGTGGCAACGAGGCAGTTCGCCAGGCGGCAGCTGACGTGGTTCCGCGCCGATCCACGGATCAACTGGCTGGACTGGCAGCATCCCGCACTTCTGGAGGCGGCAGTGCACCTGTCCACCCAGGAACTTCCGACGCCGGAACGACCGTAAGTGCCGCCGGCTCCGGGGCCCTGTGCCGTTTAGTCAACGTGGAGGCTCCCCCGGTAGGCTGGAATTATGGATGCAACAGCCGCAGTGACCCGTGAGTCCGTACAGCCGCCGCAGCTGGCGGGCGTTGATTTCGCCAAGGGCCACGGAACCGGGAACGACTTTGTGCTGATCTCAGATCCCGAGGGTGCCCGGACCATCACTCCGGAGCAAGTTGCCCTGATATGTGACCGGCACCGGGGAATTGGCGCCGACGGCCTGATCCGTGCCGTCCCGTCGCGGTACCTTACTGAGGGGCAGGAATTGCTCAGTGTCAACCCGCGTGCGGAATGGTTTATGGATTACCGGAACGGGGATGGCTCGCTGTCCGAAATGTGCGGCAACGGTGTCCGGGTATTTGTACACTTCCTTCGGACCGAAGGCTTTATCAGTCTCGCTGACGGGGAGTCGATCACCATCGGAACCCGCGGTGGTCTCAAGACTGTCGTGCGCACCGGCGAGAACTATGCGGTGGACATGGGTCCCTGGTCGTTCATCTACCCTGGCGAGGCCGCCGCCAAAGCCATGGACTCGACCGTCACAGCTGATGGTCTTTCCGTTCCCCGGCCAGCGCTTTCTGTGAGTATGGGAAACCCGCACACCGTGGTAGCCCTGGCTGAACTTGCAGAGCTGTCCGCTACCAGGCTGTACGAGCCCCCCGTTGTTGAGCCCGTCCCAGGCCAGGGCACGAATGTTGAGTTCGTGGTCCCTTCGGAACCACTGGTCCACGACGGCGTCGGCAGCATCACCATGCGTGTCCATGAACGAGGCGTGGGCGAGACCCAGTCCTGCGGCACGGGTGCTTGCGCCGCAGCAGTAGCTATTCGGCACTGGGCAGGCGCGGGCGCACCGGACGCCTGGAACGTCCATGTTCCGGGCGGCATTGTAGGTGTCAAGTTCTTCGCCGGCCCCGAAGGGCACGAACACGTCGAACTCAGCGGACCTGCCGTGATTGTGGCTAAAGGGCAGCTTTCCTGACCCGCAGGATGCGGAACGATTTTGCCGTGCTTTCCCGGGTAACGGAGTAGCTGGCGTCCAAGGTTTCGGCCAGCCAGCGCTGCAGTGAATCCGCGCCAAGATTCTTCTGAACCACCAGCCAGGCCGTGCCCCCCGGAGCGAGCCTGGGGAGCCATTGCAGCAGCAGGGCATGCAGGCCGTCCTTGCCGATCCGGATCGGCGGGTTGGACCAGATGGTGTCAAAGCGAAGCTCCGGATCCACCGATTCCGGAGTTCCTGCGATGACGTTTTCCAGGCCCAGCCGTGCAGCGTTCTCGTTGGTCAGGATGACGCAGCGTTCGTTGACGTCTACGGCATAGACGCGGGCATGGGGTGCCTGGAGGGCCATGGTGAGGGCTATGGGTCCCCAGCCGCAGCCGATGTCCAGCAGGTTGCCCGTCGGAGCGGGCGGCGGAACCTCGGAGAGCAGGATGGCCGTGCCCTTGTCGATTCCGTCCGGGCTGAAGATACCTGTGGAGGTCTGCAGGTGGCGCGTGTGGCCTGCGAGCTCGACGGTGAGCGGCTTGCGCTGGAAGGGCCCGGCGGGCGACGCCGTGAAATAGTGTGCAGACTCCATAATGGGCCAGACTAGTATCGGCCATGGCCGAATACGAATCGTGGGCTGCAGGCATTCCTGCCGGGCAAGTCCGTGCGCCTTCCGCTGCCGAAGCCGCTGCTTCCACTCTGCTAGGATTGGAACCATGATTTTGATTTTCCAGTAGCTGAGGCTTTCCCTTCAGTGGCGATGCAGGCCTCAACAGGCTTTCCGCCGCCGTCGCCGAGATTTTTTCCGGCGACTTTCCCAGCAATCCATGAGCGGACTGAGTACCGCCTTGGCCGGAGAATCAAGAAACTTCCAGCCCTAGCGGCGCCTCTTGCAGACGTCGCGGGCGTCCCCTTCATTGGCTGCTCCGGCCACCTAAGAACCGCCACTCCTCCTCAGGAATCTGCTTTGCTCCTGGAGGGCGCGGCAAACAGGAGAACCCATGACCCGATCCCGTCAGCCCAGCGCGAATTCCGTGCCACAACAGCCCAGTCGGCACTATTCTGGAAGTGTCACACCCCTAAAGGAGACCATGAGCACACAGCAGAGTACCGGACCCGATCCGTCAGCCCAGGACCTCAGTCCTGCGGAGATCCAGGCGGTCATCGACCGGATCCTGTCAAAGGATGTCCCGTCCGGCGGCACTGACGCCGCCGGACGGGAGTCGGAAGACGGCGTCTTTGGCAGGGCGCAGGCCATTTCGCGGCAGGATGGGGAACACAGCGAGTACGACGGCGACCAGCAGGATCTGCAGGACCGCCGCGCACTGCGTCGCACCGCGGGCTTGTCGACGGAACTCGAAGACGTCACCGAGGTCGAATACCGCCAGCTGCGGCTGGAACGTGTAGTACTTGCAGGGCTGTGGACTGAAGGTACCTTGGCTGACGCAGAGAACTCGTTGCGGGAACTTGCAGCCCTGGCCGAAACTGCCGGCTCGGAAGTGCTTGACGGGCTCGTCCAGCGGCGCAGCAAACCGGATCCCGGAACTTTCCTGGGCTCGGGCAAGGCTCAGGAACTCAAGGACATCGTGATGGCCACCGGCGCAGATACTGTCGTGGTGGACGCTGAGCTGGCTCCATCCCAGCGCCGTGGGCTTGAGGACATCGTCAAGGTCAAGGTCATTGACCGAACCGCCCTGATTCTGGACATTTTCGCCCAGCATGCCAAGAGCCGCGAGGGCAAGGCCCAAGTGGAACTGGCCCAGCTCGAATACCTGTTGCCGCGCCTGCGTGGCTGGGGTGAGTCAATGTCCCGTCAGGCCGGCGGACAAATCGGCGGGGCCGGTGCCGGCATGGGCTCGCGTGGTCCTGGTGAAACCAAGATTGAACTGGACCGCCGGCGTATCCGCACCCGGATGGCCAAACTCCGCCGCGAGATTGCTGCAATGAAGCCGGCACGGGAAACCAAGCGGGCCAACCGCCGTCGGAATTCCGTCCCGTCCGTCGCTATCGCCGGATACACCAACGCAGGCAAGTCGTCACTGCTTAACCGTCTTACGGATGCCGGTGTCCTGGTGGAAAACGCACTCTTCGCCACGCTGGACCCCACCGTGCGCAAGGCAGAGACCGCAGACGGGTTGAACTACACGCTGGCAGACACCGTTGGATTCGTCCGGTCGCTGCCTACCCAGCTGGTGGAGGCCTTCCGTTCGACGCTGGAGGAGGTGGCAGATTCTGACCTCATCCTCCATGTCGTTGACGTCTCGCATCCGGATCCGGAAGGCCAGATCGCTGCCGTCCGCAAGGTCTTCAGCGAGGTGGATGCGCGCAAGGTGCCCGAGATCATCGTCCTCAACAAGGCCGATGCCGCCGATCCCTTCGTCGTGGAGCGGCTCAAGCAGCGCGAGCCGCGGCACGTGGTGGTATCAGCCCGGACCGGCGAAGGAATTTCGGAGCTACTGCGCGCCATCAGCGAATCCATTCCGCGGCCCGGTGTCAAGCTGGAACTGCTGATTCCTTACGACCGCGGTGACCTGGTCAGCAAGTTGCACGACTCGGACGTTGAGATCCTCAGCATGGAGCACGAGGAAACAGGTACCCGTGCCCTCGTGAAGGTGCGCGAAGGACTCGCCGCGGAGCTGGAACCGTTCATCAGCAATGACTGAGGTGGCGGCCAGCGACACGCAATGTCCTGATAAGAGCACTGTCGAGCAGTTCGTCCTGGAACTGCTCGACAGGGCTGTTGACGGGATGGGCGGCCAGAGCCGCGCCGGCCAGCATCAGATGGCGCGCGAGGTAGCCCGCGCCATTGAAACCGGCGAACACCTGCTGGTGCAGGCCGGCACTGGAACCGGTAAGTCCCTGGCGTACCTCATCCCGCTGATTGCGCATTCGCTGGTCAGTAATAAGCCAACGCTGGTTTCAACCGCCACCCTTGCGCTGCAGACCCAGATTGTGGGCAGGGACCTGCCGAGGCTTCTGAAGACCCTCACTCCGGCACTGGAGCGGCCCGTCAAAGTGGCGCTCGTGAAAGGCCGCGCCAACTACGTTTGCCGGCATAAGCTCGAAGGCGGGTTTCCCTCCGAGGAGCCGTCGGAAGGGCAGCTCTTTTCGCTCGGCGAGGACACCAGCGTTCCGCACTTCGCAGCGGCGGTGGGCGGGCCTTCTTCTGCCCTTGGCAAGGAAGTCGTCAGGCTCCGCGAATGGGCCGAGAAGACCGCCACCGGAGACCGGGACGAGCTCCTGCCTGGCGTAACGGACCGTGCCTGGCGGCAGGTTTCCGTGACGTCGATGGAATGCCTCGGCGCCCAGAAGTGCCCGCTTGCCGAGGAATGCTTCAGCGAGTTGGCCCGCCAGGATGCCGCAGACGCCGACGTTGTGGTGACCAACCATGCCATGCTCGCCGTCAGTGCCTTCGAAGGTCTGGCGGTGCTGCCGGAGTATGACGTTGTGGTCGTGGATGAAGCGCATGAACTCCAGGACCGGGTGACAGGCGCCGTCTCAGGCCAGCTCTCGGTGGCGATGATTCATGCTGCAGCAGCGGGGGCCCGGAAGCATACGGCCATCACGGTCGACGCCCTCAACGCCGCGGCGGCCAACCTCGAACTCTCCCTCGTCGGAGCCGCCAATGGACTCCTTCCCAACGGGCTCAACGAGGAGCAGTTGGACTGCGTGGACCAGTTGCGTGATGCCTGCCGCGGCGCGCTTTCGGACTCAAAGGGGGACAGTTCGGCAACTGCCGACGGCGGACGCCAGCTCGCACGGTCGCGGCTGTTGGTGATCCTGGAGCTGTGTGAACGGCTGTTGCTGGCGCGTGAGAACCGTGAAGTGGTGTGGATATCCCGCGCCAGTTCCTTCGATCCGCAGCAGGGCTACGGGCAGCCGGATGACTCAGCTCCGGCGTTGATTAACATTGCGCCGCTCAGTGTGGCAGGCAAGTTGCGCGAGGGGTTGTTTGCCGGCCATACCGTTGTGCTCACTTCAGCCACCCTTGCGATCGGTTCGGCGTTCGAACCCACTGCAGGCGGCCTTGGACTGGTGGGGGAGGGCGCACCGGCGTGGACGGGCATCGATGTAGGCTCGCCCTTCGATTACCCCAAGCAGGGGATCCTGTACGTTGCAGGCCACCTGCCCAAACCTGGCAGGGGTACCTCGCCGGAGACCCTGGATGAGCTTGAGGCCCTGATCAAGGCGTCCGCCGGCGGGGCCCTGTGCCTGTTCTCCTCACGACGGGCAGCGGAAGAGGCCGCCGAGGCCATGCGTGGCAGATTGGGCGTGAAAATTCTCTGCCAGGGGGAGTCCACCATGACTGGCCTGGTAAAGCAGTTCGGCGACGAAAGGGATACCTGTCTGTTCGGCACCATGTCCTTGTGGCAGGGGGTTGATGTCCCTGGAGATTCGTGCCGGCTCGTTGTCATTGACCGCATTCCGTTCCCGCGTCCCGACGATCCACTGATGACAGCACGGTCGCGTTCAGTTGCCCAGGCCGGCGGCAACGGCTTCATGGCAGTGTCCGCCACGCATGCGGCCGTCCGGCTCGCGCAGGGGGCCGGACGCTTGATCCGCTCAACACGGGACCGGGGAGTAGTGGCCGTTCTGGACTCGCGGCTTTCCACCGAACGCTATGGTAACTTTCTGCGATCGGCGCTGCCGCCGTTCTGGCCCACGCGTGATGCGAAGATCGCCTATGCGGCGCTGGCCAGGCTGGCTGAGGCAAAGTAAAGGTTCCCCGGCCTGAGCCGGGGAACCTTTCGCGTGAGGGGAAGCGCAGCAGACTACAGGGAACGCAGGACCGAAACGACCTTGCCCATGATGCTGGCGTGGTCGCCCAGAATGGGCTCGTACTGCGTATTCTGCGGCAGCAGCCAGGTGTGGCCATCGCGTTGGCGGAAAGTCTTAACGGTGGCTTCGTCATCGAGCAGGGCAGCCACAATATCGCCATTGATGGCATCACTTTGCCGCCGGACCACTACCCAGTCACCGTCACAGATGGCTGCGTCGATCATGGAGTCCCCGGCGACCCGGAGCATGAACAATTCACCCTGGCCAACCAGCTGGCGGGGCAGCGGCATGACGTCTTCCACCAGCTGGTCCGCGAGAATGGGCCCGCCGGCGGCTATACGGCCCACCAGTGGAACCATGGCGGTGTCGACGGCCGTGGGCAACTGCGTGACCGTGGCGGCCGGGGCTGCACCATGCTCCGGCACGGCTGCTGCTCCCTTTCCGTTTCCACCGTCCAGGGTCAGCGGCATCAGCACTTCCATCGCCCGGGGCCGCTTGGGATCCCGCCGGAGGTAACCGAGCTTCTCCAACTGGGAAAGCTGGTGCGTGACGCTGGACAGGCTGGCCAGCCCCACGGTGTCTCCGATTTCGCGCATGGAGGGCGGATAACCATTGTCGTTAACAGAACGTTGGATCGTCTCGAGAATTTTCTTCTGCCGGGCCGTGAGGCCTTTTGGGGCGCGGGCAGCCGGTACGTTCCGAGACGTCGGCTTGCCTCCCGTGGCCTGTGTTGCCATGTGGTACCCGTGCCTTTCCAGCCAAAAATGTCAGACCCCGCTGATGAACTGCAGTGGTGGTTGTTTCTCTTCACCCAACGTAGGGCAGCCACACAGCTTTTTCAAACATTTGTTCTAGCGAGTCTCGACAATGTTCGTTCATAGGTGCTAAAACTGAACAAAGCAATCTTCGAATATGTATTCGAGTCGCGGCGCTTGGTTCGGTTCTTTGTTCGAACGTCGGTCGCGGGCACAGATGGCCGGCCCAGCAGGGACGGGTATATGTCGGGCAGCATCGCAGGTCCAGGAGGGCTCAGTCCATGTCAGCTGTAACTGTTTTTCACGGCGGAGGTTTCCGCAACCGGATTTCCACCATGTCCGGCCGCCACATGCGCCAGGCGTCCAGTACGCGATCCCAGCAAGGTCCGGGGAACGCCCCCTTGCGCCTTACCCGGCGCGGCCAGGTGGTATTGATTGGGGTACCCCTGCTGGTCCTGGCCGCACTGCTGCTGAGTCTGGCCGGATTTCTGCTTTCCCCGGCGAAGGCCTCGGATTCAGCCCAGGACCTCTCGGTGACGCCGACAGTCACCGTCGTCGTCCAGCCCGGTTCTTCCCTGTGGGGGATTGCGTCCGCTGTAGCTCCGGACCGGGACCCGCGGGACGTTGTGGCAGAAATCGTACAGCTGAACAATCTTGCCGGTGGAACCGTGGTCCCGGGACAGCAGCTGTTCGTGCCGACAGGCAAGGACTGACCCCGCGTTCCTGGACGCATGGCGGCCAATCCGGGCTGGCATACCGTCACAGTTTCCGCGCCCAGGCCGCGCAGACTTAAGCTTGTACGGTGAGTGAAAAGTTTGAGCGCCTGAATCGACTCCCGTTGCGGAACAACCTCCGCGGGCTTTCTCCGTATGGTGCGCCGCAGTTGGATGTTCCCATCCTCCTGAACGTGAATGAGAACACGCACGGCGTTCCCCCGGAAGTGCAGGCCGCTATCGCGGAGGCAGTTACCGCCGCTGCCGCTGGCCTCAACAGGTATCCGGACCGTGAATTCACCGAGCTCCGGAGCAAGCTGGCCGAGTATCTGGGGCACGGTCTCACTGCTGAGAATATCTGGGCAGCCAACGGCTCGAATGAGGTTCTGCAGCAGATTCTGCAGGCCTTCGGCGGACCGGGCCGGTCCGCCCTGGGCTTTCCTCCCACGTATTCCATGTATCCCCTCCTGGCCAGCGGCACGGACACCGCATACCTCAAGGGGCAGCGTACCGATGACTACGGCCTTAGCGCGGAGTCGGCCGCACGGCAGGTCCGCGACCTGCGGCCCGGCATCGTCTTCCTGTGCTCACCCAACAACCCCACCGGCACGGGGCTGGGGCTCGACGTCGTGGAAGCTGTCTACGATGCCGGTGAGGACAGTCAAACCATTGTGATCGTGGATGAGGCCTACCACGAGTTCGCCCACGACGGAACGCCCAGCGCCCTGACACTGCTCCCGGGACGGGAGCGGTTGATTGTCTCCCGCACCATGAGCAAGGCCTTTGCCCTTGCCGGTGCCCGGCTGGGTTACATGGCAGCCGCTCCGGAGGTCACCGATGCTTTGCGGCTGGTAAGGCTGCCCTACCACCTGTCCGCAATCACGCAGGCAACGGCCCTGGCGGCCCTGGAACACCGCGAGGCGCTGATGGCTGACGTTGAGGACATCAAACGCCAGCGGGACAGGATTGTGGAGGGTCTGCTGCGGCTGGGCCTCAAGCCGGCTGCGTCGGACTCCAACTACGTCTTCTTCGGCGGTCTGGAGAACCCGCACGAGGTATGGCAGGGACTCCTGGATGCCGGAGTGCTGATCCGGGACGTCGGCATTCCGGGCCACCTTCGGGTCACAGCAGGAACTGAGAGCGAAACCACAGCTTTCCTGACTTCTCTTGAAGAGATCCTGGCCGGAGCCGCCCGGCTTCCGGCATAAACTGGAATAAGCCAGTTCACGCCTTTATCACCATCCCTAAAGGACACTTCACCATGAGCAATGCCGGTTCCAACGCCGTCCAGGCCCGGACCGCACGCCTTGAGCGTGCCACCAGCGAATCGTCCGTCCTGGTGGAGATTAACCTCGATGGCACCGGAGTTTCGGATATCAGCACCTCGGTCCCGTTCTACGACCACATGCTGACGGCTCTGTCCAAGCACTCCTTGATCGACATGACTGTTAAGGCAACAGGTGACACCCACATCGACGTGCACCACACCGTCGAGGACGTTGCTATTACTTTTGGCGAAGTGCTGCGCGAAGCCCTTGGCTCCAAGGCAGGCATCCGGCGTTTTGGTGAGGCTACAGTTCCCCTTGACGAAGCCCTTGCCCACGCGGTGGTGGATGTTTCCGGCCGGCCCTATCTCGTCCACGGCGGCGAACCGGCAGGCCAGGAGTACCACCTGATTGGCGGCCACTTCACCGGGTCCCTGACGCGCCATGTTTTTGAGGCCATGACCCTGCATGCCGGGATATGCCTGCACATGAACGTACTCGCGGGCAGGGACCCTCACCACATCGTCGAGGCCCAGTTCAAGGCCTTCGCCAGGGCGCTCCGGGCCGCTGTTGAATCCGATCCACGCGTAGACGGTATTCCTTCGACCAAGGGGGCATTATGAGCGGCCAGGTCCTTCGTAATGGGGCTGTGACCGACCCATCGGCAAGCCGCAAGCCGGAGTCGCCGGAAGGGAAACCCACGGTTACCGTCCTGGACTACGGTTCGGGTAACGTCCGTTCAGCCGTCCGCGCCCTGGAACGCGCCGGTGCCCACGTGCTGCTGAGCTCCAAGCCGGAGGACGTGCTCAATGCCGATGGCCTCGTGGTACCGGGTGTGGGTGCTTTTGAGACGGTGATGAACGAACTCCAGGCAGTGGACGCTATCCGGCTGATTGGCCGCCGCGTTGCCGGCGGGCGGCCGGTCCTGGCCATTTGCGTAGGGCTCCAGGTTCTCTTCGAAGCGGGAGTTGAGCACGGCACAGAGGCGCCGGGCATGGGCGAATGGCCCGGCAAAGTTGAGGCTCTTCGGGCAGAAGTGGTCCCGCACATGGGCTGGAACACCGTTAAGGTGCCGGAGGGATCGCGATTGTTTGCCGGCGTCGAGGATGAGCGCTTCTACTTTGTGCACTCCTATGGCGTCCAGGAGTGGAACTTCGATGTCATCCAGCCGAGGATGGCAGCACCGCTGGTTACCTGGTCCGAGCACGGCGGTCCGTTTATTGCCGCCGTAGAGAACGGGCCGTTGTGTGCCACGCAGTTCCACCCGGAGAAGTCCGGCGATGCCGGTGCCCGCCTGCTGCGGAACTGGGTTGACGGACTTCGCCGTCCGTCAACGGAACAACCTGCCGGCGGGGCGTCCTGAATGTGGTCGATTGTCCTGATGGGCCTCGGTGGCCTGCTGGTTGGCGGGGCATTGTCCTTCCGCCAGCAGGGTAAGCCGTTATGGACTCAGGTTTCGTTCTTCGTACTGGCAGGAATGGCGCTCGTGGCTGCCTACCTGCTGACACTGCCGGCCGCCTGAGCTGGACATCGGAACCGGGCTGCTGCAGACCCGGCTGCACAAACTAACTGAGGACTGAGATGACCACTGCAACAGATCTGCCCGTGCTGGAACTGCTTCCGGCCGTCGACGTCGTTAACGGCCAGGCCGTCAGGCTCGTCCAGGGCGAGGCCGGCAGCGAAACCAGCTACGGGACGCCCCTGGAAGCTGCCCTGAACTGGCAGGAGCAAGGTGCCGAGTGGGTGCATCTGGTGGATTTGGACGCAGCCTTTGGCCGGGGTTCCAATGCTGAGCTGCTCCGGGAAGTGGTTGGCCGCCTGGACATCAAAGTTGAACTCTCCGGTGGTCTCCGTGATGACGCCTCCCTCGAAGCAGCACTGGATCTGGGCGTCGCCCGCGTGAATCTTGGCACCGCCGCCCTGGAGAATCCGGACTGGACCCGGCGCGTTATCGAGCGCTTTGGCGACCGGATCGCCGTCGGACTCGATGTTCGCGGAACCACCCTGGCGGGCCGTGGCTGGACCAGGGAGGGCGGTGACCTGTGGGAGGTGCTGGCCAGGCTGGAGGACGCAGGCTGCTCCCGCTACGTGGTCACCGACGTCACCAAGGACGGCACGTTGCAGGGACCCAACGTAGAACTGTTGCGCCAGATGGTGGAGAAGACCAACAAACCCGTGATCGCGTCCGGCGGGATTTCCAGCCTGGCCGACCTCGCAGCCCTTCGTGCGCTGGTTCCGCTGGGCGTGGAAGGGGCCATCGTGGGCAAGGCGCTGTACGCCCCCGCGTTTACGCTCCCTGAAGCACTAGACGTTGCAGGGCGCCGTTAAGCGGCTGCGATCAACAGCGCGGAGAGCAGCATGAGCACCGGGGATGACAACTCTCGGAACACCGCCAACGGTCCCGCCAGGCCCTTGCCCGGTCACATCGCCGCCGCTCTGGCAGGAGCAGGAGGTGCCACCGATTCGGCCGGCCGGCCGTGGGCGGGCAGGAGCCTTGCCGGTGATGACGCCAGCATCCATAACTTTGAAGACGACGACGGCGCTGCGAACCCTGATTACGTGGCTGCAAGGGCAGCCCTGCATGCCGGATCGGGCGGTGAAAAGGATGTCGTTGCTGCCCTTGCAGCCGCGCGCGTTTTCGTTCCCATAGTTGCGACAGTTGCCGGCGAAGCCACCGGTGCCGGTGGCCTAGTGGCGGACAAGCAAGCCGACATGGCCCTGGTGACGTTGCAGGCTGCGGACGGCCGGAAAGCCTTGCCGGTCTTCACCAGCACCGAAGCCTTGGCGCAATGGCATCCCCAGGCCAGGCCCGTTGCCGTCTACGCTGCGCGGGCGGCGTTGTCCGCTGTAGCCGAAGGCGCCGAACTGATGGTCCTGGACCCAGGCAGTCCCGCGCCGTTTGTGCTGCGCCGTCCGGCCGTTTGGTCCCTGGCGCAGCAGAAGCCCTGGCAGCCGTCCTATGCGGATGCTGAGGTCGCGGAAGCCATGGCCGGAGCTTTGGCCGGCCATGATGCAGTCCGCCGCCTGGAGATCCTCCCTGGTGGAGGAGTCGCCACCGCCACTGCGGACGGAACCACAGTCCCGGGAGGCGGTGCCGGACCTGAGCTCCGGGCTGTCCTGTACCTGGAGGACGGTCTCGACGCAGCTGCACTGCAAGCACTGGTGTCAGACCTCCACGCAGGGTGGGCGCAGAATGTATTGTTTGCAGAGCGCGTTGATTCAATCGAAATCAAGATCAGGCGCGCTTCGCAATAGCTGTCGGTCAGCGGGGTGATCCTCGTGCTGCCCGGGAGCAGACCAAAAGGACACACTGGTGAACTTCGCCCTCTACCGTGAACTGCTGGCAATCAGGGCCATTCGGCGGCTGCTGCTGGTCGGTATGGTTGCCCGGATACCACACTCTGCAGCAGGGGTGCTGCTGACCCTGCACATTGTGCTGACTTTGGGCGAAGGGTACGCAGCCGCCGGAGCAGCAGCGGCGGTCATGACCATCGGAATTGCAGTAGGTGCACCCTGGCGGGGACGCCGGGTCGATACCGTTGGGCTTCGCCGCGCGTTGGTCCCCTCCGTGGTCTCCGAGACGGTGATCTGGTCCATCGTTCCGCACGTGAGCTACCAGTGGCTGCTCCCGCTGGTCTTCGTCGGAGGCTTGCTGACCCTGCCGATCTTCAGCGTGGTGCGCCAGTCGCTGGGAGTTCTTGCCGACGGCGACCAGCGCCGGACCGCCTTCGCGTTGGATTCCATCACCACCGAGGTGGTCTTCATGATCGGCCCCGCTGTGGGTGCGATCATCGCCACGACCGGCAATAGTGTTATCGGCCTGACCATTGTTGGCGTCTCCACCTCCCTCGCGGGTCTGTTCCTTATGTGGTTCAACCCGCCTACACGCAGCACCGAACGCGTGCCGGCCATGGCAGAGGAACAGCTCCACGCAGCGGAAGTGGCGGCGGTGTCGGCCGCGCCGGCGCACCTGCCCGAAGCCGCTGCGGAAATTGCTCCGGCAGCACGCCGTACCACCGAAGGCACCTCCCCGGGGTTGAGGTCCAGGATGGCGCGGAACTTCACCTGGTTCACCGCCAGCGTCGGCGCAGTCTTCGCCGTGGCGGCCGGGACCGGGATGGTGCTCAGTGGCACCGACGTCGGGATCGTGGCAGCACTGGAGCTCACGGACCGACAGGGTGAGATCGGAATTGTCTTTCTTTTCTGGTGCGCTGCCTCTGTCGTCGGTGGCGTGCTTTACGGCGCCATGCACCGGCCGGTCTCGCCCATCCTGCTGTTGCTGGGCATGGCTGCCCTGAGCATCCCCATGGGTTTTGCGCAGGGCACCTGGGATCTGGCCCTGCTGTCCATTGCGCCGGGGCTTCTGTGCGCTCCGGTGCTGTCCGCAGCATCGGAAAAAGTAGCGGAGCTAGTGGCCGAAGACCGCAGGGGAGAAGCCATGGGCTGGTATGGCTCAGCGTTGACGTCGGGCGTCGCGCTGGGGGCGCCGCTGGCAGGCGTCTTCATCGACTCCATTGGTCCCTCGGGGGGTTTTGTAGCCGTGGGAACGGCCGGCGTTCTGGTCTGCATGGTCGGGCTGCTGCTGCAGGCTTTGCGCCGCCGCCGGCTTGCGGTGTGACGCGACGACGACTACATCAGGAAACAACGACGGCGGCACGTCCCGGAAAGGGGACATGCCGCCGTCGCTGGTACTGCTTCAGTGAGTATTAGTTAACCGGTCCGGTGAACTTCTCACCAGGGCCCTTGCCGGGGGCGTCCGGAATAATCGATTCCTCACGGAACGCAAGCTGCAGGGAGCGCAGGCCGTCGCGCAACGGGCCGGCGTGCTGGGAACCGATTTCGGGAGCCGCAGCGGTGACCAGCCCGGCGAGTGCCGTGATTAGCTTGCGCGCTTCGTCAAGATCCTTCAGCTCAGCTGCGTTCTCTTCCTCGGCGAGGCCAAGCTTCACTGCCGATGCGCTCATAAGGTGGACCGCCGCCGTCGTAATAACTTCGATGGCGGGGACTTCCGCAATGTCACGGATCTGCTGCGCGACGCCGGTAGTGGCCTCTTCCGGGGCTTGGTAAACGTGTGAATTACTATCTGGGGTGGTCATACTGGTAAGCTTGTCACAGACCGACTGAATGTCGTTATTTTGCGATGAACGGAACCCGGACCGCTACGTGCACCGGGATCCTTCATTTGTGAATGATCATCAGTTTGCAAGCGGAGTTCTCTCCCACCCGCGTCAGCCGTTGTCCCAGGATTCGTTCCAGGGGCGCAAGGTTGCCGGGTACAGGTCGGCGTCTATCGGCACAGCCGTTAGATTGGTTGGTGTTTTGGGCTTAGCTCTCAGTATCAGCGGTTCCGATCTTCGAGGCCTTCGATTGCTCCGGCAATTGGAGGCCTTCTCTGTTTGCCGGTGGAATACCAACAACGAACACAGGAGCTTTAACATTAGCGAGCCAAGAATCAATGAGCGTATCCGCGTCCCCGAGGTGCGGCTGGTCGGCCCTGCAGGTGAACAGGTAGGAATCGTCCGTATTGAGGATGCCCTGCGTTTGGCTGCCGAGTCCGACCTTGATCTCGTTGAAGTAGCACCTCAGGCGAAGCCTCCGGTGTGCAAGCTGATGGACTTCGGCAAGTACAAGTACGAGGCCGCCGTCAAGGCACGTGAAGCGCGGAAGAATCAGACCAACACGGTCCTGAAGGAAATCCGCTTCCGCCTGAAGATCGACACTCACGACTATGAGACCAAGCGCGGCCACGCCCTCCGCTTCCTCGGCGCCGGAGACAAGGTCAAGGCCATGATCCAGTTCCGCGGCCGCGAACAGCAGCGTCCGGAGATGGGCATCCGCCTGCTTCAGCGTTTCGCTGAAGACGTTGCCGAAGTGGGCGTTGTGGAATCCAGCCCCCGCATCGATGGCCGCAACATGGTGATGGTGGTGGGCCCGTTGAAGAACAAGGCCGAAGCCAAGGCAGAGGCCCGTCGCGCTACGCAGCGTGCAGAAGCCAAGGCCCAGAACGAAGCCAAGGCCTCCGGCCGCGTGGACGTCTCGGGTGATGACAGTGCACCGCTGACGCAGTCGTTGGCAGATCTTTTGCCAGAGGGCTTCACGGTCAATTCCGAACCCGAGGCTCCTGCTGAGGAAGCAGTGCAGCCCGTCGCGGCGGAAGCTGCTGCCGAGCCGCGTGCAGAGGAAGCCCAGGAGGAAGCTCCGAAGGCTGCGCCCAAGGTCGAAGCTCCGAAGGCTGCGCCTAAGGCTGAAGTTCCGAAGGCTGCGCCCAAGGTCGAAGCTCCGAAGGCTGCGCCTAAGGCTGAAGTTCCGAAGGCTGCGCCCAAGGTCGAAGCTCCGAAGGCTGCGCCTAAGGCTGAAGTTCC
>NZ_JBWZCL010000011.1:0-34604 GCF_059383595.1 Pseudarthrobacter sp. MDT1-40-2
GAAGCTCCGAAGGCTGCGCCTAAGGCTGAAGTTCCGAAGGCTGCGCCCAAGGTCGAAGCTCCGAAGGCTGCGCCTAAGGCTGAAGTTCCGAAGGCTGCGCCCAAGGTCGAAACTCCGAAGGCTGCGCCTAAGGCTGAAGCTCCGAAGGCTGAGGCTCCGAAGGCTGCCCCTAAAACCGAGGCACCGAAAGCTACTCCGGCTCCGGCCCCTAAGCCGGCAGTTCCTGTGCCCACGCCTAAGCCTGTTGCCAAGCCTGCGGTTCCCAAGCCTGCGGCTAGGCCCGCAGCGCCCAAGCCGGCTGGCAAGAAGACCAACTAGTCAAGCTGACCGGGTTCCGCCCGGTCAGTCAGCAACCAGCACGCCTCCTCCAGGGGAGGCTGCGCGATGAACTGCAGACCTAGTCTGCGGACACGTAAGGAGATCGGTTCCCATGCCGAAGATGAAGACCCACAGCGGCGCCAAGAAGCGCTTCAAGCTGACTGGTACCGGCAAGCTGCGCCGCCAGCAGGCCAACCGCCGTCACTACCTCGAGCACAAGTCCAGCCGGCTTACCCGCCGCCTGGCCGGTGACAAGATCGTCTTCAAGGGCGACGCCAAGGTCATCCGGAAGATGCTCGGCATCTAAGTTCCAAGTTCCTGACTCTGCCACCTGGCAGTTGTCAACTACCAAACAGCCTTCTCAGGCCGCCGGGAGACCGGCAGTAGATGCTTGGGATATGAATTTTTGAAGGAGTACGCACGTGGCACGTGTGAAGAGGGCGGTAAACGCCCACAAGAAGCGCCGGGTTATCCTTGAGCGGGCCAAAGGCTACCGCGGTCAGCGTTCGCGCCTGTACCGCAAGGCCAAAGAGCAGCTGCTGCACTCGTTTGTGTACAGCTACGGCGACCGCAAGAAGAAGAAGGGTGACTTCCGTCGCCTGTGGATCCAGCGTATCAATGCTGCATCCCGCGCCAACGGCCTGACCTACAACCGACTGATCCAGGGCCTGAAGGCCGCTGAGGTCGAGGTTGACCGCCGCATGCTTGCAGAGCTGGCCGTCTCCGACGCCAACGCCTTTGCTGCGCTGGTCAAGGTTGCCAAGGACTCGCTGCCCGCGGACACGTCCGCTCCGGCCGTGGCCGTCGAAGCAGCCCCGGCTCCCAAGGCCAAAGCTGCCAAGAAGCCTGCCGTCAAGACGGCTGCCGAGTAAGCTGACTCAAAGCTCCAGATTTAGCTCGTTCAAGAACCTGCTGCAACAGCAACTAAAGTTCTTGTATGAACGAAACCGGGCGCCCGCAAGACTTTCCACTCTCCAATCCCCGAGCCGATCGGGTGAGGGAAGTGGCAAAGCTTGCAGGGCGCCCGGTCCGTTTAAGGCGGGGCCGCTTTATCGCCGAGGGTCCGCAGGCAGTCCGGGAAGCGCTCCTGTTGCACCAGGCAAGGCTGAAGGCCGGGGGAGAAGGTGTGGTCCTCGAGGTCTACGCCAGCGAGGCCTGCCTGGAAAAATTTCCCGAGTTCGAAGGGCTTGCCGCGGGAACCGACGCGAGGATTGCCACAGAGGAAGTCCTTTCCGCCATGGCAGACACCGTCAATCCCCAGGGGATCGTGGCTGTGTGCCGTTTCATTGACGTCACCCTCGACTCAGTGCTCGACGGCGGTCCGCGCCTTATAGCCGTCCTTTGCCAGGTGCGGGATCCGGGCAACGCAGGAACTGTCCTCCGCGCCGCGGACGCTGCGGGTGCTGACGCAGTGGTCCTCACCGGGTCGAGCGTAGATATCTATAATCCGAAGGCCGTCCGCTCAACGGCCGGCTCCCTGTTCCACCTGCCCGTGGTGCTTGGCGCCGACGTTGCTGCGCTGGCTGGAAAGCTTCGGGACCGCGGTATCGGGATCCTTGCTGCTGATGGCTACGGCACGCTGAACCTGGACCAGCTTCAGGACGAAAATGCCGCACGGCGGCTGGGCGGCACCGGCAAAGCCTCCGCTTATCCCCTGGAATCTCCGACGGCCTGGTTCTTCGGCAACGAGGCCCAAGGCCTCTCGGAAGAAGAGCTCGCGCTGGCTGACCACCGGGTAGCCGTCCCGGTATATGGTGCTGCAGAGAGCCTGAACCTGGGCACCGCGGCCACAGTTTGCCTTTACGCCAGCGCGCGGTCACAGCGGCCGGCCCGTTGAGCCACCAAGTACCCAACTGAAGCTTTAACGTGTTGAAGGCTCCTACCCGTATGGGTGGGAGCCTTCAACTGTTCTTGATAACGGCAGTAGTTAGGTTGTGGTCTTGTTCCGTCCGGTGATGGCTCCATAGATGCCGGCTACAACCAAGCCGCCGACGATAGCAAGAAGCCAGGAACCGATGTTCCAGAATTCCATCCGGCCGCCGCCGAACAGAAGATCGCCGATCCAACCGCCGACGATGGCGCCGACGACACCCAGCACGAGGCTGGTGACCCAGCCGCCGCCCACCCTGCCGGGCATGACGGCCTTGACGATGGCTCCAACAATGAGTCCGAGAATGATCCAGCCTAGAAAGCCCATATCTCCTCCTACATATTCGTCGGGATGGTGTCTTCCCGATGATGCTTCAAGCTAACACACAGCAACCTTATTGTCAGCAGACTTATGGTACGTCGGATGCGTGTCGCGGGCGCCTGCTGGAAGCCTTCTTCCGGGTGCCAGACGGATTGGCCCACGGTCAGGACACCAGTGGTCTCTTCCGTCCCAGGTGCCCGCTGAAGAGGGCGACTGCCAGGCCAAGGACAGCCAGGACCGCGCCGACGAGCGCCGGGGCCACGTAGCCCCAACCCCACGCAATGACCAGACCGCCCAGGAAGGCACCCAGCGCGTTGGCGACGTTGAGGGCCGCGTGGTTCAGTGAGGATGCCAACGACGGCGCATCCGGAGAAGCATCCAGAAGCCTTGTCTGCAGCGCGGGCACCAGCATCGACCCCGCTGCGCCGACTACGAACACCATGACGAAGGCGCTCCAGGGCCAGTGGACAGCGACAGCGTAAACCACCAGGGCGACTGCAATGCCCGGCAGGACACGGTAAATCGTCCCCATCACCGATCTGTCCGCCAACCTGCCGCCGACGACATTACCGGCCACCATGCCAAGTCCGTACAAGGCTACGACGATCGGAATCCAGGTTGATGGCATCCCGGCCACCAGGGTCATCGTGTGGGCAATATAGGTATAGGTGGCGAAGAAACCGCCAAAGCCAACAACGCCTATGAGGATTGCCAGCCAGACCTGGATGCGGCGCAAGGCGCCGAGTTCCCGTCGGATACTCGCGTCCGGGTGTGCCTCCTGGAACGGGACGAACCTCCAGATCATGGCAAGCGTGACGAGACCCAGGAAGGCGACCATGACGAACAGGAATCGCCAGCCGAAGGTCTGCCCCACCCAGGTGGCAAGGGGCACTCCGACGACGTTGGAGACGGATAGGCCTGCCATGACCATGGAGATAGCCCAGCCACGTCGGCTTGGCGCCACCAGTGAAGCGCCGATGACCGCGGCAACGCCGAAGAATGCCCCGTGGGGGAGCCCCGAAACGAAGCGCGAAATCAGCATCGTGGCGTAGTCAGGCGCGATGAACGAGGACAGGTTGGCGATGGTGAAAACCACCATCAGTCCGAGTGCAAGGCGTTTACGCGGCATCCGCGCACCGACGGCGGCCAACAGCGGCGCACCGACTACTACGCCCAAGGCATACGCCGAGATCAGGTGGCCTGCCTCGGGAGTGCTGATCCGAAGGCCCTTCTCAACCTCCGTCAGCAAACCCATCATGGTGAACTCGGTAATGCCGATTCCGACACCGCCCATGGCCAGTGCGAGGAGGGCCCAAGCGAGGCTGAAGGGCTGCGCGGGACGGAGGGTAGCCGACTTTAATGACTGCGTCATGAACCTGCATTTCGAAGAGTGTAGGGGGAAGAGTTCCAGAGGCTATGCCGCCGACGCCATGGACCGGCAGGCACCCCTAGATCCTATGGCAGCAACAACCCCGTAGCCTGATTCCTTCCCGTGGCCGCCGCGTACACTGGGCCGGTGACTGAACTTATACACGTGGTGGGCGGGGCGGTGCTGGATTCGCTGGACGCACCCACCCGGCTGCTGGTTGCCCGGCGGACGGCACCGGAACGCTTTGCCGGGATGTGGGAATTCCCAGGCGGCAAAGTTGAGCATGGCGAGGAGCCGAGGCAGGCGTTGCACCGGGAACTGAAGGAAGAACTGGGCATCGAGGTCCTGCTGGGGACGGAACTGCCCGCAGGTCACCCGCTGGGCTGGCCATTGAATGAGAAGGCGGTCATGCGCGTGTGGTTTGCCGAGATCACCTCGGGTGAGCCGCAGCCGCTGGAAGACCACGATGAACTGCGCTGGGTCAGCCTCCTGGAACGTGATGATGCTCTCGCTCTTCCCTGGATTCCGGCTGACCTCCCGATTGTCAGTGCGCTGCAGCAATACCTGGACGCCACAACGCCCGGGACGCCTGGCAGCTGAGTCCGGGGTGATTGCCCGCCCGAAGGGGGCGCGAAAGCGCCGCCGCAGGACCGGGCAGCTGTAGCACCGCCGCAGGACCGGGCAGCAAAGCCGGACCTGCACAAGCGGCGCTAGAAGAGAGTGGGCTGCTGACGCTGCCCTGCAACGGCGGGCTGGAGATCTCCAGCCCGCCGTTCGCCATGTAGTGCAATTTCTCCGGTGGAAGGGATGATACCGGCAGGATACTGCGCCTCTTCTTCGCGCGGATCGTCGTCCAGGTCCCGGTGGCTGAAGCCCTGGGAACCGGAGAAGCCATGCCGCTCCTTGAAATAGCGGACCTTGGCGGAAAGCCATGACCGGTACTCCTTGGAAGCATAGGAACCAGTGCCGTACAGCCGCCGGTACCGGCCTGCAAGCTCAGGATGCTTCGCGGCGATCCACTGCATGAACCATTCCCTGGTGCCTGGCTTCAGGTACAGGGCGCCCGCAGTAACGCCCGTGGCTCCGGCAGCGGCCAGGGACGCAAACAGAGCGTCAAGGGCCTCATCACTGTCCGACAGCCACGGAAGGATTGGCATGGCCATTACACCGCACGGCAGCCCTGCTTCCCGCAGCCGGGAGATGAGTTTCAGTCTGGCCCTGGGGCCCGGCGTGCCAGGCTCCACCGCTTCGGACAGGGCCTCGTCCGTCATCGCCAGAGATATTCCGACGCCGACAGGTACCTGCGTGGCAACGCTCTTCAGGAGCGGAATGTCCCGGGCCAGGAGTGTCCCCTTCGTGAGGATGGACAGGGGAGTGCCCGAATCAGCCAGGGCGGTAATGATGCCGGGCATCAGCTTGTAGCGGCCTTCCGCACGCTGGTATGGATCCGTATTGGTTCCCAGGGCGACTTGATGCCGCGCCCAGGACGGCCTGGCCAGCTCTTTTCGGAGAACCTCCGCGGCATTGACCTTAACCACTACCTGGCTGTCGAAGTCCAGTCCTGAATCGAAGTCCAAATACGTATGGCTCTTCCGTGCAAAGCAATACACGCAGGCGTGGCTGCAGCCGCGGTACGGGTTGATGGTCCATTCAAACGGCATTCGTGAACCGGCAACCACCTTGTTGAGCACCGATTTGGCAGTGACCTCATGGAAGGTGATGCCGGAGAACTCGGGCGTGGTGACTGAACGGACCAAACCGGCGAGGGGGATAAGGGCAGGTGCTGCCACTGCACTGGCATCCGCCATAGGCAGGGCCGGTGGTTCCAGTGCTTGTGCATCCCATCTCATGACCTAATTCGAATATATGTTCGAAGTTAAGTCAAGCATCCCGGGCTCTACGCTTCGGTGGTGTCCGGATAGCTGAGGGACCAGGTAATGGTCAGCACGCAATGGGCGGCGGTTGTCCCGCGTTCCATCGGTACAGATTCAACCGACGCAGCCCGCCGGATTCCGGCAAGCGGGACCATGTTTTGTGACGCCGGGTCTTCCTGAACCGACTCCGCTTTGCCCAGGCTGGCTCCGGCCAGCCGTGCCAGTTGGGACGCGGCAGCCTCCGCGTTGTGCCAGGCGTATCTCCTGGCCTCAGCCATGATCGCGGTTTCATCGGTAAAGCCGGGGACCGTTCCATTGAGGCGGACGTCATTCCCGCCGGCCGTCACGGCGTCGGAGATCACCTGCGCGGCATCAGGCATGCGGAGCCGGACATCGAGGGCACTGCCTGCGAGGTAGCCGGTCACAATCTGGCCTTGGCCCTCCCGCCAGGTTACGTCCGCCCTGACGTTGATACCGGCGGTGGAGATGTCCTGGTCCTGAACCCCGTTGCCGCGGAGGCTGACCGTCACTGCGCGGACCGCTTCGCCAAGGCTTTCATAGGCTGCGGCCACATTGTCCCGACGGGATTCGAGCGCCAGGGAGAGGGAAAGCAGGTCCGGAACGGACTCGGCCGTCCCCGTTCCCGTCACGGTAATGGTGTTCACAGGCTGATCCTTCTCCATGGCTTCCTCCCTCGCATTTTCCGTTCATTACCACGCACAGGGTAACCGCCGGCTTCCAGGCCGGCCTGCCGTTCAAAGATGTTTCCGGAACCCGTGTTGCCCGTCCGAAGCCAGGACCAGGCGGCGGCAAGGAAATAGAGAGGCAGGAAGAACGGGCCAAGGAACGCTGCATATTGGTTGGCGTGGTGTGCTTCATGGCCCAGGAGCCCCGGATCCGCCTGGCGGGGATCGGGGACGGGACCGGTTCCCCGGGTTCGAAAAATAACGACGTTGCCGATGGTAAAAGCGCCGGCAACAGGCAGACGCCACCGGTAACCGGCCGCCAGCAGCAGGCCGTGCGGACCGGGAACCACCCTCAACCCCGCCGCGCCGGCGAGCAGGAGCCCCAATGCAGTGCTCCCGTTGATCACGTTCGCCGCCTGTCGAAGGCGTTCGGGCCGCGTCAACGGGATGTTCGCCGCTGTCATGGGGACATCGTAGCTGGCGGGTTCTACTAGACTGGACGCTAGTGGCCGCCGGTACTCCGGCGGGCCCGGACTGCATTGTGACTGTATTGTCATTGTCCCGCTAGCATGCCGGTGGATGTCGCCGGCCCACCGACTCGTAGCTAAGAACAGTAGATGACTGAAACTCTGCCGGGCGCAGACGCCCCGAACCCCCTGGACGAAGCCGCCATCACAGCGGCCGTGGAGCGGGCGCTGGAGGCTATTGCCGCCGCCGCGTCGCTTGAGGACCTGAAGACGGTCAGGCTCGCCCACACCGGCGAGAAGTCGCCGCTCAGCATGGCCAACCGCGGCATCGGCAAGCTGTCCAAGGAAGACAAGGCCGCCGCCGGCAAGCTCATGGGATCCTCGCGCGGCCGCGTTAACCAGGCACTCGCTGCCCGTACGGCTGAGCTGGAAGCGGAAAACGATGCCCGCATCCTGCTGGAGGAAACAGTTGACGTCACGGCGGCCCCGCGTCGCCGCCGTGCCGGTGCGCGCCATCCTCTGTCCACCCTGCAGGACCGGGTCTGCGACATTTTCGTCGGCATGGGATGGGAAATCGCCGAAGGCCCGGAGGTCGAATCGGAATGGTTCAACTTCGATGCCTTGAATTTCAAGCCTGACCACCCTGCCCGGGAAATGCAGGACACCTTCTTCGTCGAGCCTCCCGAGGCCCACCTTGTGATGCGGACCCACACCTCTCCGGTGCAGGTTCGGTCCATGCTGGAACGGGACCTGCCCATTTACGTGCTGTGCCCAGGCAAGGTGTTCCGCACCGACGAACTCGACGCCACCCACACTCCTGTGTTCCACCAGTTTGAAGGCCTTGCCATCGACAAAAACCTCAGCATGGCTGACCTGCTGGGCACGCTGGAGCATTTCACCCGGCAGATGTTTGGCGACCAGGCCTCCGTCCGGCTGCGGCCGAACTATTTCCCGTTCACCGAGCCTTCAGCCGAACTGGACATCTGGCATCCCGGCGCCAAGGGCGGTCCGCGTTGGATCGAGTGGGGCGGCTGCGGCATGGTCAATGCCAACGTGCTTCGCGCCGCCGGCATCGATCCGGATGTTTATTCAGGTTTTGCCTTCGGCATGGGCATTGAGCGCGCCCTGATGTTCCGCAACGAAGTGGGGGACATGCGCGACATGATCGAAGGCGATGTACGTTTCAGCGAGCACTTCGGGATGGAGATCTAACAGTGCGTATCCCACTTTCCTGGCTGCGTGAATTCGCGCAGGTACCGGCCAATGCGACGGCCGAAGACGTCATGGCAGACCTCGTCAAGGTCGGCTTTGAAGAAGAAGACGTGCACCGTCCCACGGACACCCTGCAGGGTCCCATCGTGGTGGGACAGGTTCTGAGCCTCGTCAAGGAACCCCAATCCAACGGCAAGACCATCAATTGGTGCCAGGTCCGGGTGGTGCCGGAAGGTCAGGAACAGACCCTCACCGGCGAAGGCATCGACCCCTCCGGCGTACAAGGCATTATTTGTGGAGCCCACAACTTTGTTGAGGGCGACAAAGTCGTCGTCACGCTGCCCGGTGCCGTCCTGCCCGGCGACTTCCGGATTTCGGCGCGCAAAACCTACGGCCACCTGTCGGCAGGCATGATCGCCTCTGTCCGGGAACTCGGAATCGGCGATGACCACGACGGCATCCTGGTGTTGTCCAGGATTGGGCTGGACCCGGAAATCGGTACAGACGCCATGGAGCTGCTGGGCCTTTATGACCAGGCTGCCGAAATCAACGTCACGCCTGACCGTGGCTATGCCTTCTCCATCCGCGGTGTTGCCCGCGAGTACGCCCACGCAACCGGTACTCCCTTCGTGGACCCTGCCCCCAGGGTGGCCGTCCCGGTGTCCCTTGCGGCGGGCTATCCGGTCAAGATCAACGACGCAGCACCTATCTACGGCAAGCCCGGCTGCGACCGCTTTGTTGCCCGCACGGTGACCGGCGTGGACGCCACGCTTCCCACACCGGCCTGGATGTCCTCGCGGCTGCGGCTGGCCGGCATCCGGTCGATTTCGCTGCCCGTTGATATCTCCAACTACGTGATGTTGGAACTGGGCCAGCCGCTGCACTTCTACGACCAGGACAAACTGACCGGCGAAATCGCCGTGCGCCGCGCCGTCGCCGGTGAAAAGCTCACCACCCTGGACGGCAAGGAGCGCGCGCTGGACGCGGAGGACCTTCTCATCACTGACGCTTCCGGTGCCATCGGCATCGCCGGAGTCATGGGCGGCGCAGCTACCGAGGTGACAGATGCGACGTCGACCGTCCTCATCGAAGCGGCGCACTTCGAAGAGGTTTCCATCGCGCGTTCCCGTCGCCGGCACAAGCTGCCGTCAGAGGCCTCCAAGCGCTTCGAACGGGGCGTTGACTGGCACATTGCCGATGTCGCGGCGCAGCGGGCTGTCGATCTCCTGGTGGAACTGGCCGGCGGGACCGCCCAGCAGACCGGGACCGACGTCGGAACAGCACCCGACGCCGTCGTGATTGAATTGCCGGAGGGCTACGCGGCGGCACGGATTGGGATCGACTTCACCGAGGAACAGATCACCACCGCCCTGCAGGACCTGGGCGGCACCGTGGAAAAAACGGCTGACGGATACCGGGTCAGCGCGCCAAGCTGGCGCCACGATCTGGAGACCAGGGACGACCTCACCGAGGAAATCGCCCGTCTGGTTGGCTACGACCAGATTCCCGCCACGCTTCCGGTCGCTCCTCCCGGCCGCGGGCTAACCCGCACCCAGCAGCAGCGGCGGCGCCTGGTCCAGGCGCTGGCGGACTCCGGACTGACTGAGGTCCTGTCCTATCCGTTCGTGTCCAAGTCCGCCAACGACACGTTTGGCACCCCGGAACAGGGCTCACCGCGCAGTGCCCTGAAGCTGGCCAATCCCATCAGCGAGGAACAGGGGTACCTGCGAACCTCCATCCTCCCCGGACTCTTCGAGGTGGCCCGCCGCAATCTGTCGCGGGGTTTCCGTGACCTCGCGCTGTTCGAGTCCGGCTCGGTGTTCCTGCCCGAAGGAACACTGGGAACCCCGTCCATCCCGCCGCTGGGCGTCCGCCCGGCTGATGAGGTTCTTGACGGACTGTACGACGGCGTCCCGCACCAGCCGCTGTACGTCGCCGCAGTGCTCACCGGTCATGAATCTCCCGCCGCTGCCGGCCATACGCCCCGCCCCTGGGACTGGGCCGACGCGCTGGATATTGCCCGGCTCGCAGGCGACGTGCTGGGCGTTGAACTCGTGGTGGGCCAGGGTGCGCACCAGGCCTTCCACCCGGGCCGGACAGCACAACTGGCCCTCCGGTCCGGTGAGGTTGTGGGCTACGCCGGCGAGCTGCATCCCAAACTGCTGGCCGCCCACGACATGCCTGCCAGGGCGGTAGCGCTGGAACTGAATGCGGATGTGCTCTTCCATGCAGCGGCAGATGTCATTGTGGCAAAGCCCATCTCGGGTTTCCCGGTTGCCACCCAGGATGTTGCTCTGGTGGTGCCGCAGGAGATCCCGGCCGCCGAAGTCCTTGCTGCACTGCGTGAAGGTGCCGGCGGGTTGCTGGAGGACGTTGCCTTGTTCGATGTCTATTCAGGCAAGGGCATCCCGGAGGGCAGCAAATCGCTGGCGTTCGGCCTGCGCTTCCGGGCCGACGACCGGACGCTTACTGCTGATGAGGCTTCTGCGGCCCGTGAAGCAGCCGTGGCCTTGGCAGCCGATCGGTTTGGTGCAGTCCAGCGTTAGGCGCTGGTGACGTACAGGACTACGACAGGAAGGCGCGGAACCAATGTCATCAGACGTGGTGTTCCGCGCCTTTCATGTTGCTGCGCCGCCCATTGCAGATGCCCGGACAGGGGAAACCGTTCGGCTGGACCCCGCAGAAGAGCGGCGCGCCGCCGCCATGGAGCCTCTGACTTCCGGACGCTTCCGCGCAGGAAGGATAGCCCTGCGGCAGTTCGCCGCTGACCTGATGGACATCCCGGGCTCAGAACTTACTGTTGACTACACTTGCCCGCAATGCGCGGAGGATGGCGACAGGGCCCATGGCCGCCCAGGGTATTCACACAACGGCCGCACCCTCCCGTTACTCCTGAGCCTGGCCAGGACCGGCAGTTGGATCCTGCTGGCCGGCCTACCGGAACCGCCCGCCGGGCTTCGACTCGGGGTGGACGTTGAGGATCCCGCCGCCGTCGGCTTTGCCGGTTTTGACGCCACGGTGCTCACAGCCGCCGAAGCGGCGGTAGTCGCCAGGGAGCCGGCGGAAGTCCGCAACCAGGCACGGGCGCGCTTGTGGGCACGCAAAGAAGCGTGGCTGAAGATGCAGGGCGGGGGGCTGCGGACGTCACCGGGCGCCGTCGACGTCCTCTGCCTGCCCGGCCTCCGGGATTTGGCGCCGAGGGAAGCTGGAATGCCGCAGCACCTTGCCGCGGCGGTAGCCGCGGGATAAGAGCCGTCAGGCGCGGGGGAAGGCGGGCAGCTTTTCCTCCAGCAGCCAAGGGTGCAGCAGCTGTTCGCAGTCCAGCCCGGTTGCGTGGTCAGCGGCCAGGATGAAGTCTGCAGTGGTCACCGAACCGTGGGCGTTGGTCCGTGTCCATTCATGCATCAGGGCGAAGAAAGCCATGTCTCCGCTGCGAACCCGGAGGGCGTGGAGCGCCAGGGCGCCGCGTTTGTACACCCGGTCATCGAACATCAGCTCAGGGCCAGGATCGCCGATCATCAGGTCCTGGACGCCGCCGCTGAGCTTCCGCCACGCGGCGTAGGCGCGCTCCTCAATGCCAGGACCGCCGCTCTCCTCGGACCAGATCCACTCCGCGTAGCAGGCGAAGCCTTCATGCAACCAGATGTCGTGCCAGGAAGCCAACGTGAGGGAATTGCCGAACCACTGGTGCGCCAGCTCGTGGGCAATCAATCGTTGTGATTCCCAGTCCTGGCCCAGATGGTTCCGGCCGAGGATGGACAACGACTGCGCCTCCAATGGAATCTCAAGCTCGTCATCAGCTACCACTACCGTGTATTCCGGGAACGGGTAGGGGCCGAAGCAGCGCACAAACGTCCGCATCATGTCGTTCTGGCGGGCCAGCCCCTCGCGGGCCTGGCGGGAAAGTTCCGGGCTGACCGCCACATTTTGCACCACCGGGGTTTGGGATGTGTTCCGGGGTGGGGCGGGTGAATCGGCCGCAGGTGAATCGGCCGGCGCCGCAGCCGGGGCGGCAGCTATCAGGGGGAGCAGCGCGTAGCGGCCAATCTGTACCGTGGCGAGGTAGGTAGCCATGGGATCGAGCTGCTCATAAGTCCACGTTTCCCGGCTGGACTTGCGGGTCCGCCCTACCAGCCGGCCGTTGCTGACCGCGCGGTAGTTGTCGTCCGTGGTGACGCTGATCCGGAATTGGGACTTGTGGCGCGGATGGTCGTTGCACGGAAACCAGGAAGGTGCTCCGTTGGGTTGCCCGGCAACCAGCACGCCGTCGGTCAGCTCCTCCCAGCCCACCTCACCCCACAGTCCTCGACGGGGAGCCGGGTTGCCCTGGTATCGGATGTCCAGGATGAACTCTTCGTTTTCGGCCAGCGGGTCGGCTGGAACAATCACCAGTTGTTCGGCCCGCTGGCTGAAGCTGCCGGCTTTCTTGCCATTGAACAGCACCTTCACGGCGCGCAGCCCGGTGAAATCCAGCACGATTGCAGATGAGGCCCGCAGGGCGGTTGCGTGGAGCAGGGCACGTGCAGTGAGCTTGTTGCTGGCCAGCCGGTAATCCAGGTCCAGTTCGTAAAGTCCAACGTGGAAGGCGTCAGTGCCCTGCTCCGGCATGTACGGATCAGGCCACGGGTGCGCATCCGGCATTGCCGCAGCTGGTCCTGGGACGTGGGGGAAACTCATCAAAGCCTTAATGTCAGGAACGAGGGAAGTTGTCAGGATGTCACACCTATAGGACAGAGACAGGGACAGAGACGGGGATGGGTAGCGGCTCACCGCTGCCGGCGGGCTTGGAATCGGCCGGATCGACCGGACCCTTCCAGGGACTGACGGGATTCCCCATCCAGTACGTTCCGGCTGGAACATGCTCGCCGCGCATGACCAGCGACGCTGGCCCTACAGTTCCGCCGCTGCCTATCGATGCCTGGGGGAGGATGACGCCGTGCGGACCCATGGTGGCCCCATCTTCGAGTTGGACAGTATCCAGGCTCATGATCCTGTCATGGAACAGGTGGGTCTGGATAACGCAGCCCCTGTTGACGGTGGAGTTCTTGCCCAGGGTCACCAGGTCGGCCTCGGGCAGCCAGTAACTTTCACACCACGCCCCGCTGCCGATCTTGGCTCCCAGGGCGCGCAGCCACCAGACCAGGGCAGGAGTGCCTGCTGCCGCGCGGGCAAACCAAGGGGCACTGACCATCTCGATGAAGGTGTCCACCACTTCGTTCCGCCAGATGAACTGGCTCCACAGGGGATGTTCCCCGGCGCGGATCCGGCCCACCAGGAGCCACTTCGCAGCCACCGCGCTGGCTGCGGCAACACCACCGGCCACAAGCATCACGATGCCGCCCACGGCGGCTGCTGCCCAGTATCCGGCGGCTGCGGCGATGGCATCGGCCGCAAGCATGATTCCGGCTGCGATCCCCACCGTGAGGACCACCGGTATGAACCGGCACAGCTCCCAGAGCGAGCGGGCCACTTTCAGCCTTGTGGACGGCTTGTAGGTCAGGCTTGAGTCGGAGGCCACTGCCGTTCGGCGCAACCGCACAGGCGGGCTGCCCAGCCATGAAGTGCCGGACTTGGCTTTGCTTGGCGTGGCTGACAGCACGGCGACCAGTGAGTTCTTGGGAACACTGCGGCCGGCGGCGGTCATCCCGGAGTTGCCCAGGAATGACCTTTTGCCGATTTTTGCAGGTGCGATCTTCAGCCAACCACCACCCAGTTCATACGAAGCCACCATGGTGTCGTCGGCCAGGAACGCGCCGTCACCCACGGTGGTCATTTTGGGCAACAGGAGGACGGTCGAAGCCTCCACGTTCTTGCCGATCCTGGCCCCCAGCAGCCTCAGCCACACGGGCGTGAAAAGGCTGGCATATATGGGGAACAGGAGGTCCCGGGCCAGGTCCAACACCCGTTCCGTGGCCCAGACCTGCCAGCCGATGCGGCTCCGGACCCTGTAGTACCCGGGGACCAGGCCGATGCTGAGCAGCCGGGTGGTGCCCAGGACCAGCAGCATGTTGACCGCGAACCAAACGAGAGCGGCCAGCGGCAGGGAAGCCAGGACCTGTGGCGTGGCATCTGCCAGTGAGCTGCTGCCGCGGATAAACAGGAACACCACGGCTGCGGCTGCGGCCGCGGAAAGATAAGGGATCAGCGACAGGACGGCGGATGCTGCCGCAAAGGCCGCGAACCAGACGCGGCCCGTGGTTTTCCCTACCGGCGGAGCGTCAGGCCATTCCCGCTTCGCTTTGCCGCGGCGTTGTGCGGGGGATCCAGCAACTGCCTGGCCGGCTTTGACCTTGCCCAAAACCGCCGAGCCGGCATCGACGCTGGCCCTTGCTCCGATCGAGGCGCCGGGCATCAGCGTGCTGCGGGCACCAACGGTGGCTCCCGCGCCTACGTGTACGCGGCCGATGTGGACGTGGTCGCCGTCGATCCACCAGCCGGAAAGGTCCACCTCCGGTTCGATGTTGGCACCGTGGCCCAGGGACAGGAACCCGGTGACGGGCGGCAGCGAATGGAGTTGGACGTCATTGCCGATCTTGGCGCCGAGTGCGCGGGCATAGGAAGGAACCCACGGTGCGCTGGCAAGGCTGACGGCTCCAGCGAGGTCCTGGATCTGTTCGGCAAGCCATAGCCGGAGGTGGATCTTCCCGGACCGGGGGTAGCGGCCGGGAGCTACGCCCCGGAGCAGGATGCGCGCCGCGGCTATGGAAATGGCCATCCGCCCGGCCGGGCTTACGAAGACCAGCCAGGAAACACCAACCCACCACCAGGAAACAGTGGGAGCTTCTGTGAACCCGGCGAAGGCTGCCAGCAGGTTGTTCGCCACCATCAAGTAGGTCAACCAGCGCATGCCCACCAGGACGTGCAGCGGAATGCCCATCAGTGTCTGGAACAGCTGCGACTTGTTGGCTGTGGGCCGTACCGAGCGTTGCGTGGCGGGGGCAGCCGTAACTCCTTCAGGCAGTGATTGCCGTGCGGTGTCGATCAAGGCACCGACCCGGGGCGTCGCATAGATGTCCGCCACCGTAATGGTGGGGTAGCGTACGCGCAGGGCCGAGACCAGCTGGGCTGCAGCCAGGGATCCGCCGCCGTAGGCAAAGAAGTCCGCATCGAGGGTAGTCACCGGGCTGCCCAGCACGGCCGACCACTGTTCCACAATCCAGTGCGCATCCTCCGGAAGGTTCATCGGTGCAGCATCGGCATCTGCTGCGGCGGCACCGGCAAGCGGCCAGGGCAGGGCGTGGCGGTCCACCTTGCCGCTGGTTTTGGTGGGCAGCGATTCCACCGTGGTCAACAGCGGGATCAGCGCCGCGGGAAGAGTGGCGGCCAGCAGGGCGCGGGCTTCCGTGAGGTCAAGTCCGTCCGGTCCGGCGGGGGCCAGATAACCCACCAGGATCTGGTTACCGGCGGCAGTAGTTTGCACCGCCGCTGCCGCCCCGCCAACACCCGGCAGGGACTGCAGGGCAGAATCAATTTCGCCCAGCTCAATCCGCCGGCCGCCGAGCTTAACTTGTTCGTCGGCGCGGCCCATGAAGATGAGGCCTCCAGTTTCAAAGCGGACCAGGTCTCCTGACCGGTAAGCACGGGCCCAGCCGAGTGAGGGCATGGGGGCGTATTTCTCAGCGTCCTTCGCAGGATCGAGGTAGCGGGCCAACCCGACTCCGCCAATAATCAGTTCGCCGATGGCACCTTCGGGCACGGGGACACCGTTGCCGTCAACGACGGCCAGGTCCCAGCCATCCAGAGGCAGGCCGATCCGCACCGGGCCGGGACCCCCCAGGGGAGCGGCGCACGCCACCACTGTAGCCTCGGTGGGGCCGTAGGTGTTCCAGACTTCACGGCCTTCGACGGCCAGCCGCCGGGCAAGTTCAGGCGGGCATGCTTCGCCGCCGAAAATCAGCAGCCTGACGTTCTCGAGGGATTCGGCCGGCCACAGGGCCGCAAGCGTGGGCACCGTTGACACAGCGCTGATGCCGTGGTTGATCAGCCAGGGACCCAGGTCCATGCCGGTGCGGACCAGGGCCCGGGGAGCGGGCACAAGGCAGGCACCGTTGCGCCAGGCGAGCCACATTTCCTCGCAGGATGCGTCAAAAGCAACCGACAACCCGGCCAGCACGCGGTCCTGCGGACCGAGGGGCTCGGATTTGAGGAAGATCCTGGCTTCGGCATCAACGAAGGCTGCGGCCGAACGGTGCTGGACCGCAACGCCCTTCGGCGTTCCTGTGGAACCGGAGGTGAAAATCACCCAGGCGTCGTCGTCCGCCACGGCCTTCCGCGGTGCCGGGAACGGCCGGGGGCGGTCAGCCGTCAAGGCGATGCTGGACCCTGCGCCGATAACGGCCGCCACTTTGGCTTCACCGAAAACCAGCCGCGCGCGCTCCTCTGGATCGTCGGCATCAACGGGGACATAGGCAGCTCCCACCAGCAGGATGGCCAGGATGGCGATGTAGAGCTCGTTGGTACCCGAAGGAATCCGGACGCCAATCTTGTCTCCGGCGCCGAGCCCGGCCTGGTGAAGTCGCCTGCCCAGGGTCCGGACTTCGGCCAGCAGTTGGGTGTAGCTCAGCGAGGTTATGCCATCATCCAGCGCGGACGCCTCCGGGTGGGCCGCCGCCGTTTGCTCGAGGATGTCTATCAGTGTGCGCGGCGCCGGGGCGGCGCTTCCGCCGGGCATCTGCGGCTGGTACACCTTCGGCTCAGGAGGATTGCTGTCTGCGAGGTTCTCGATCACTGGGAAAGTGTCCCGTTCAGAGATGAACAAAAGGTGTCGAAGTTTGCTTCACGGCTACTGCCCGTTCCTGGATCGTTCATGTCAGCGTTGCCTGGTGTCATCCTTCAGCCCTTTTTCATCAGGCCCTTTTCACGGGATCAGGACCAGCTTTCCGGTGGTCTGCCGCCCTTCAAGGGATGTATGGGCCTCTGCTGCCGCGGACAGCGGGTACTCCGCGCCGATATGGACCTTAAGGTCGCCACCAGCGGCGGCGTCGAAAATTTCTTTGGACCGCCAGCGTCGTTCGGTCGGGTTGAGCAGGTAGTGCGCCAGTGAGGGCCTGGTGAGGTACAGGCCGCCGGCAGCATTGAGGCGCTGCGGATCAAAGGGCGGCACGGGCCCGGAGGCCGCGCCGAACAACACCAGGGTTCCCCGGGTACGCAGTGACGCCAGCGAGTTCTCGAAGGTGGTTCTTCCGACGCCGTCATACACCACGTCCGCTCCGGTGCCGTTGGTGAGTTCCCGGACGTTCTCCGCGAAACCTTCGTAACGCAGAACGTCATCCGCGCCCGCTCCCCGGGCCAGGCTTTCTTTCTCGTCCGTGGACACCGTGGTGATGACCCGGGCCCCGCGCGCCTTGAGCAACTGGATGAGCAGCAGTCCTACTCCGCCGGCGCCGGCATGCATGAGAACGGTCTGGCCAGGCTCCACCCGGAAGGTGGAGTTCATCAGGTAATGCGCGGTCATTCCCTGTAGCGGCAGGGCTGCGGCGCTGCGGTCGTCAAGGCCGTCGGGGACGGGCAGTGCCTTGGCTTCATCCAGGACGGTGTAGCCCGCGTAGCAACGGGTGCCTTCGGCCGTGGCCACGCGGTCTCCAACCGCGAAGAGTTCGACGCCCGCGCCCAGGGCTTCGACAGTTCCAGCCATCTCCGAGCCCGGGGTGAAGGGGTAGTCCACCTTGTAGATGCCGCTGCGCTGGTACGTGTCAATGAAATTCACGCCGACCGCCGCCACCTTGACCAGGAGCTGGCCCGGGCCGGGCACGGGCTGGTCGACGGGAACGTATTCAAGGACTTCCGGGCCGCCTGGCTGCCGGGCACTAATTGCATGAGTCATGGAATTCTCCTTCTCCGGCCGGGACTTCCCCACCCGGACCCGTAAGCCATCATATTGAGTACCTTCGCCGCCGCCGGCAACATGGCCCCGGCAGCGCCGCGCCGGAGGATGCCGCAGAGACACCCCGGCGTGGCTCATGTATAAATATCGGGACTAATGCATATTCTTGCTGTACGGTTGGAGTTATGACTATTTCAGTTGCCGTCTCAGGCGCCAGCGGGTACGCCGGTGGCGAGGTACTGCGCCTTCTTGCCGGCCATCCGGACGTCACCATCGGTGCCATCACAGCGCACAGCAGCGCTGGGTCACGGCTGGGCGAAGTGCAGCCGCACCTTCACTCGCTGGCCAACCGCATCCTGGAAGAGACCACGGTGGAGAATCTCTCCGGCCACGATGTGGTGTTCCTGGCCCTGCCGCACGGTGCTTCTGCCGCGCTGGCTGCACAGCTGCCGGAGGGCACGCTGGTCATTGACGCCGGTGCAGACCACCGCCTCACCGATCCGATGGCGTGGGAGAAGTTCTACGGCTCTGCACATGCCGGCAGCTGGCCATACGGGCTTCCGGAACTCCCCGGACACCGTGAAAAACTTCGGGACGCCCACCGGATCGCGGTGCCCGGCTGCTACCCCACGTCCTCGCTGCTGGCATTGACGCCCGGGTTTGCTGCCGGCCTGTTGGAACCCGACGACGTCGTGATCGTTTCAGCTTCCGGAACCTCCGGCGCAGGCAAGGCAGCCAAGGTCAACCTGATCGGTTCCGAAGTGATGGGCTCGATGAACCCCTATGGCGTCGGTGGCGGGCATCGGCACACGCCTGAGATTGAGCAGGGACTGTCACTGGCCGCAGGAGCGCAGGTCACCGTTTCCTTCACTCCTACGCTTGCACCTATGAGCCGGGGCATCCTCACCACCGCGACGGCGAAGGTAAAGCCGCAGGCAGAGGGGAGTGCTACTGCAGAGCAGTTGCGCCAGGCCTGGGCTGACGCGTACGACGACGAACCGTTCGTCCATCTGCTGCCGGAAGGGCAGTGGCCGGCCACCAAGTCGGTCCAGGGAACCAACCATGCCGTGATGCAGCTTGCGTACGATGAGCATGCAAACCGGGTGGTAGTGACCTGCGTCATCGACAATCTCACCAAGGGCACCGCCGGCGGAGCCGTGCAGTCCATGAATATTGCGCTTGGCCTCCCGGAAACGGCTGGCCTCAATCTCCAGGGAGTCGCCCCGTGACCGTTACTGCCCCTCTCGGATTCCGGGCCGCCGGAATCACCGCAGGCCTGAAGGCCTCCGGCAAGCCGGACCTCGCCCTGGTTGTCAACGACGGCCCCAAGAAGGCCGCTGCCGCCGTTTTCACCACCAACCGGGTGGCTGCAGCCCCCGTGCACTGGTCCCGCCAGGTGGTTGCGGATGGCCGTGTTGACGCGGTTATCCTGAACTCGGGAGGAGCCAACGCCTGCACCGGCCCGTCGGGTTTCCAGAACACCCATGCTACGGCGGAGAAAACCGCAGACGTCCTGGGCATCTCCGCCACCGATGTTGTGGTGTGTTCCACGGGCCTGATCGGCGAGCAACTGCCCATGGATAAGATCCTGCCGGGCGTGGAAGCGGCCGCATCAGGGCTCAGCCTTGACGGCGGGGCCGCCGCCGCAACGGCCATCATGACCACGGACTCCGTGTCCAAAGTGGCCCTGTTCATCGGCACTGATTCCAATGGCGTTGAGTTCTCCATTGGTGGGATGGCCAAGGGTGCCGGAATGTTGGCCCCCGGACTCGCCACCATGCTGGTGGTACTCACCACGGATGCCGACGTCGCGCCGGAACTGCTCGACGTCGTCCTGCGCGATGCAGCGCGGGTGACCTTCGGCAGGGCGGACTCTGACGGCTGTATGTCCACGAACGATACCGTGGTCCTGATGGCCTCCGGCGCCTCGGGCGCAGTCCCGTCTGCGAACGAGCTGGGGGAGGGGCTCACGGCCGTGTGCGCTGAGCTGGCCCGGAAGCTGATCGGAGACGCCGAGGGCGCCAGCCACGACATCGCGATCCGCACGTTCAACGCCGCCAGCGAGGCCGACGCGGAAATCGTCAGCCGCGCTGTCGCCCGCTCCAACCTCTTCAAGGCCGCGATCTTCGGCAAGGACCCCAACTGGGGCCGTGTCCTGTCGGCGGTGGGGACCACCAACGCCGTCTTTGATCCGGACCAGTTGAACGTGGCCATGAATGGCGTCCAGATCTGCCGCAACGGCAGCATCGGTGACGACCGCGGCCTCGTGGACCTTGAACCCCGTGAAGTCCACGTCGACATTGACCTGCAGGCCGGGAACGCCGAGGCAACCATTTGGACCAATGACCTGACGCATGACTACGTCCACGAGAACAGCGCCTACTCAAGCTGACCGCCCTGGACCGGAAGAGACACCCATGAATGCCCAAACCCGTGCCAACACGTCCATGCGCGATGCCCAGGACAAGGCGGCAACACTGATCGAGGCGCTGCCCTGGATCCGGCGTTTTGCCGGCACCACCATGGTGATCAAGTATGGCGGCAACGCCATGGTCAATGATGAGCTGCGCCGTGCCTTCGCCGAGGACATCGTCTTCCTGCACCACGTAGGGATCCATCCTGTGGTAGTCCACGGAGGCGGGCCGCAGATCAACGCCATGCTCAGCCGGCTGGATATTGAATCCGAATTCAAGGGTGGCCTCCGCGTCACAACTCCGGAAGCCATGGACGTTGTCCGGATGGTCTTGACCGGCCAGGTGGGCCGCGAACTGGTCGGCCTGATCAATTCGCACGGCCCGTACGCCGTGGGGATGTCCGGTGAGGACGGCGGGCTGCTCCGCGCCGTCCGCACCGGCACCGTCATCGACGGCGAAGAAGTGGACCTGGGCCTGGTAGGTGAGGTGGTGGGCGTCAACCCGGACGGCATCGTGGACCTCCTCGCCGCGGGCCGGATTCCGGTGATCTCCACCGTTGCACCGGAGATCGAGGGCGGTATGGACAACCCAACCGGCAACCACCAGACCACCGGCCAGGTGCTTAACGTCAATGCCGATACCGCAGCGGCCGCCCTGGCCGAAGCACTGGGCGCCTCCAAACTGGTGATCCTGACCGATGTTGAAGGTTTGTTCGCGAACTGGCCTGATCGGAGCTCGCTGATTTCGTCCATCGCGGCGTCGGACCTCAAGGAACTGCTGCCGTCCCTGGAGTCAGGCATGATCCCCAAGATGGAGGCCTGCCTGAAGGCCGTCCAGGGTGGTGTGGAGCGGGCGCACATCGTTGACGGCAGGTTGGCGCACTCGATGCTCCTGGAAACTTTTACATCGGCGGGGATTGGCACTCAGGTCATCCCGGACGAGGACGTGGTGGCATGAACATCAGCAGCAACGACCCGGTGGTTGAGCTTGTCGAAACCCAGGGATCTCGACAGGCTCGATCACCAGAGGAAGCCCAAGGCCACACCAGTGGAGCCGAATGGCTCGGCCGTTACTCGTCGTCGCTGATGGGCGTTTTTGGTACCCCGCAGCGGGTCCTGGTCCGCGGCGCCGGCTGCCTCGTTTGGGACGCCGACGGCCGGGAGTACCTGGACCTGTTGGGCGGCATCGCCGTTAACGCCCTGGGTCACGCCCACCCCTTTGTGACCTCGGTGATTTCCAGCCAGCTGGCCACCCTTGGCCACGTCTCCAACTTCTTCACCAGCCCCACCCAGGTGGCTTTGGCCGAGAAGCTCCTGGAGGTGACCGGGGCGCCTGCCGGTTCCAAAGTCTTTTTCACCAACTCCGGGACCGAGGCCAACGAAGCGGCGTTCAAGCTGGCCCGCCGCAACAACGGCGCTGCTGACGGGAGCGCTCATGGTCCTCGCACCCGGATCATCGCCCTTGAGGGTGCCTTCCACGGGCGGACCATGGGAGCCCTTGCGCTGACCGCGAAGGAAGCCTACCGGACGCCGTTCGCGCCGTTGCCCGGCGGGGTTACGCACGTTCCGTTCGGCGACGTCGAGGCACTGCGTGCCGCCGTCGACAGTTCCGTTGCTGCCGTTTTCCTGGAACCCATCCAGGGCGAAGCGGGTGTCCGCCCACTGCCGCCCGGATACCTGCAGGCCGCCCGTCAGATCACATCCGACGCCGGCGCCCTCCTCATCCTGGATGAGGTCCAGACCGGGATGGGCCGGACGGGCAACTGGCTGGCCAGTGGCACCGCCGGAATTGTTCCTGATGCAATCACGCTGGCCAAGGGACTCGGCGGCGGCTTCCCGATCGGCGCCATGATCACCTTCGGCGAGTCCACCTCGACGCTGCTGTCCGCCGGCCAGCACGGCACCACCTTCGGCGGCAATCCGGTGGCCACCGCGGCGGCGCTGGCAACCCTGCACGTGCTGGAAACCCAGCAGATGCTGCAGAATGCGGTCAAGGTGGGCGAGCACCTCCGCTCAGGGCTGGCCGCTCTCGACGGCGTCACCGAAGTCCGGGGTGAGGGCCTGCTGATTGGCTTCGATCTGGATGCCGACGTCGCCCCCGCCGCTGTGGCTGCCGGCCTCGCGGCCGGCTTTATCTTCAACGCGCCCGGGCCACACACGGTGCGGCTGGCACCCCCACTGATTCTTTCTGTCGACCAAGCCGATACCTTCCTTGCCGCCTTCCCGGCAATCCTCCAAAACGCAAAGGATGCCCAATGAGCACAAAAGTCAGGCACTTCCTCAAGGACACCGACCTCAGCCCAGGGGAACAGGCGGAAGTCCTCGACCTGGCAGCCCGCATGAAGGCTGCCCCGTACAGCGTGCAGCCGTACGCTGCGGATGGCAGCGGCCGGAAGACCGTGGCCGTCATCTTCGACAAGACCTCCACCCGAACCCGCGTTTCCTTCGCTACAGGTGTGGCGGACATGGGCGGCAGCGTACTGATTATCAATCCCGGCGAAGCCCAGATTGGCCACAAGGAGTCCGTGGAGGACACGGCCAAGGTGCTGGAACGCATGGTTTCCACGATCGTGTGGCGGACCGGGCCGCATGCAGGACTGGTGGCCATGGCGGAGAACTCCAGCGTTCCCGTGATCAACGCCTTGTGCGATGAGTACCACCCCTGCCAGCTTCTTGCCGATCTCCTGGCGGTCAAGGAACACAAGGGTTCCCTGCAGGGGCTCACCATGAGCTATCTGGGCGATGCCGCCAACAACATGGCCAACTCCTACCTGCTGGCCGGCGTCACAGCCGGAATGCATGTCCGCATCGCCGGCCCGGAGGGTTACCAGCCGGAGGCCGGGATTGTTGCCGCAGCGCAGGAACGTGCGGCCCTGACCGGCGGCTCCGTGCTGATCACCACCGACGCCGCCGAGGCGCTCAAGGGTGCCGACGTCGTTGCCACAGACACGTGGGTCTCCATGGGGCAGGAAGCGGAGAAGGAAGCCCGTCTGGAGCTTTTCCGGAAGTACTCCGTCGATGAGAAGGCCATGGCACTCGCGGCGGATGACGCCGTCGTGCTTCACTGCCTGCCTGCCTACCGGGGGTACGAGATTTCGGCGGGTGTGATTGACGGGCCTCAGTCGATCGTTTGGGACGAGGCGGAAAACCGTCTGCATGCCCAGAAGGCGCTGATGGCGTGGCTGATGCACCAGTCCGGCCTTGCCGTGGTTGAGGGACTGGCACCCGTCCCTGCGGCAGCGGGCGAGGCAGACAACTAGTGTCCGCCCAGCCGGCGTCCCCGGGCGCCAGCCCCGCCACCAAAACCGCGCGCCAGGCCCGGATCACGGCCATCCTCACCGGTGAATCGGTGCGGTCACAGGCGGAGCTCGCGGCCCTGTTGGCTGACGACGGCGTCCAGGTCACCCAGGCCACCCTGTCGCGGGACCTGGTGGAACTGGGGGCAGTGCGAGTACGCGGCAAGGAAGGCGTCCTGGTGTACGCGGTTCCCGGTGAAGGCGGTGAAAGGGCGGCCAAAAGCGGTGTCAGCCAGGAGATCCTGGACGCCAGGCTGGCCCGGCTGTGCGGGGAACTGCTGGTCACCGCCGAGGCTTCCGCCAACATCGCCGTGCTCCGCACCCCGCCTGGAGCTGCCAACTTCCTGGCCCTGGCGATCGACCATTCGGTGATGCCGTCCATCCTTGGCACCATCGCCGGGGACGACACCGTGCTGCTGGTCTCCCGGGATCCGCAGGGCGGCGCCGAGCTTGCTGCGAGGTTCCTGCAGCTGGCAGAGGAAGCCGGCACGGGCTAAACGCCTGCCGGTGTGACAGGCTTTTCCTAAGACTTTCAGACGAGTACTGCATCAACAACATAAGGAGAACTTGACGTGACTGAACGTATTGTTCTGGCCTACTCCGGTGGCCTGGATACTTCCGTAGCAATTGGCTGGATCGGTGAAGCCACCGGTGCCGAGGTCATCGCCGTGGCGGTAGACGTCGGGCAGGGCGGCGAATCCCTGGAGACCATCCGCCAGCGTGCCCTCGGCTGCGGCGCTGTCGAAGCATACGTGGCTGACGCATCCGATGAGTTCGCCAACGAGTACTGCGTCCCGACGCTGAAGGCCAACGGCCTCTACCAGGGCCACTACCCCCTGGTGTCTGCCATTTCCCGTCCCGTGATCGTCAAGCACCTGGTCAAGGCAGCCCGCGAATTCGGCGCCACCACCGTGGCCCACGGCTGCACCGGCAAGGGCAACGACCAGGTCCGGTTCGAAGTCGGCATCCAGTCCCTGGGACCTGACCTGAAGTGCATCGCCCCGGTCCGCGACCTCGCCCTCACCCGCGACAAGGCTATCGCCTTCGCCGAGGAAAAGGGACTGCCGATCGAGACCACCAAGAAGAATCCGTACTCGATCGACCAGAACGTCTGGGGACGCGCCGTCGAAACCGGCTACCTCGAAGACATCTGGAACGCGCCCACCAAGGACATCTACGACTACACCGCCACGCCGGAATTTCCGCCGGCCCCCGATGAGGTCACCATCTCCTTCGAAGCCGGCGTGCCCGTAGCGATCGACGGCATCCGGGTCACCCCGTTGCAGGCCATCAAGGAACTGAACCGACGGGCCGGCGCCCAGGGGGTGGGCCGTATCGACGTCGTCGAAGACCGGCTGGTGGGCATCAAGTCCCGCGAGATCTATGAAGCCCCAGGGGCCATGGCCCTGATTACCGCCCACAAGCACCTCGAGGACATCACCATCGAGCGCGAGCAGGCCCGGTTTAAGGCAACTGTCGGGCAGCGCTGGGCCGAGTTGGTGTATGACGGCCAGTGGTTCTCCCCGCTGAAGCGTTCGCTGGATGCTTTTATCGAGGACACCCAGAAGTACGTCTCCGGCGATATCCGAATGGTGCTCCACGGCGGCCAGGCGATCGTCAACGGCCGCCGCTCCGAGACCTCGCTGTACGACTTCTCCCTGGCCACCTACGACACCGGGGACACCTTCGATCAGTCCCAGGCCAAGGGCTTCATCGAGCTGTTCGGCATGTCCTCCAAGGTAGCTGCAGGGCGCGACATCCGGGTTGCAGGCCAGTGACCAGTGCTACAAATGAAGGCGCACTGTGGGGCGGCCGGTTTGCCGGCGGCCCCGCGGATGCCTTGGCTGCGCTCAGCAAGTCCACGCACTTCGACTGGCGCCTGGCCCGTTACGACATCGCCGGTTCCAAGGCGCACGCCCGCGTTCTGCATAAGGCCGGCCTTCTGGATGACGCCGAACTTGAGGGAATGCTGGCGGCGCTGACGCAGCTGGACGAGGATGTAGCCTCCGGCGCATACCTGCCGGCCGAGTCCGACGAGGACGTGCACGGTTCCCTGGAACGAGGGTTGATCGAACGGGCGGGCACCCAATTAGGGGGCAAGCTCCGCGCCGGCCGGTCCCGCAACGATCAGGTGGCCACGCTGGGCAGGATGTTCCTGCGGGACCACGCCCGGATCATTGCCGGCGGCCTCTTGGCCACGGTTGACGCGCTGGTTGACCAGGCGAAGGCCCACCACGGCATTGCAATGCCAGGGCGCACGCACCTGCAACACGCCCAGCCGGTCCTGCTCAGCCACCACCTCCTGGCTCACGCCTGGGCTTTGCTGCGCGATGTGCAGCGGCTCCAGGACTGGGACAAGCGGGCAGGGGTGTCACCTTATGGTTCCGGCGCCCTGGCGGGTTCCTCACTCGGCCTGGACCCCGAGGCTGTCGCCGCAGACCTTGGCTTCTTTTCCGCTTCGCACAACTCAATCGACGGCACCGCTTCCCGCGACGTCTTCGCCGAGTTCGCCTGGGTGTGCGCCATGATCGGCGTGGACCTGTCCCGGATCTCCGAGGAGGTCATTCTCTGGGCCACCAAGGAGTTCTCCTTCGTCACCTTGCATGATTCGTATTCCACAGGATCTTCGATCATGCCGCAGAAAAAGAACCCGGATGTTGCCGAGTTGGCCCGGGGCAAGGCCGGACGGCTCATCGGCAACCTGACGGGCCTGTTGGCCACGCTCAAGGGGTTGCCGCTCGCGTACAACCGCGATCTGCAAGAGGACAAGGAGCCTGTGTTCGACGCCGCCGACACCCTGGAGCTGCTGCTTCCCGCTGTGTCCGGCATGATTGCCACCCTGACGTTCAACACCGAACGCATGGAGTCCCTGGCTCCTCAGGGTTTCGCGCTGGCAACGGACATCGCCGAATGGCTTGTCCGCCAGGGCGTGCCGTTCCGGGAAGCCCACGAGCTCTCCGGCGCGGCCGTGAAGCAGGCCGAAGGCCGCGGAGTGGAACTATGGGACCTGACGGACGATGAATACGCGGCCATCTCCGAGCATCTGACTCCAGAGGTCCGTACGGTCTTGTCCACCGAGGGATCGCTCAACAGCCGCAACTCCCAGGGCGGCACGGCGCCGGCCGCCGTCGAGCGTCAACTGGCGTTCCTCGAAGCCGAGCTGGCGGAAGTCCGCAGCTACGCCGGCTAACTCTGTCGTTCCGGCAGGCTCGACCACCTGTGGTCGAGCCTGCCAGGATCCGGTACTGGGATCCGGTTAGGATGAGCGCCATGACTTCCCCTGCGCCCGACGCACTGCTCGCCGAACTCCACCAGGCCGCCGACGTCGCTGTCAGCACGGCCGCCAAGCTTACGGATGGGGACGTGGCAGCCCCGTCAGCCCTGCCGGACTGGACCCGCGGCCATGTTCTTGCCCATCTCACCGGCATCTGCAATGCCATGGCCAGGCAGCTCGAGTACGCCGCGAGAGGCGAAAAGATCGAGCTGTACGATGGCGGCTATGAAGGCCGCACCGAAGCCATTGAGACGTCTGCCGGCCATCGTGCGGCCCAGCATGTTGCAGATCTACAGGATGCCCTGCGCCGGGTCTTGAAGGATTTTGATTCGCTTCCCGATGTCAAGGACTCTGCGGCTCATCGCATCGGCTGGTGGGCCCCCATCGCCTACCGCAGCGGAGTGGTTCTGGACGGCGGCCTGGCACTGTGGCGTGAACTGGTGATCCACACCTCGGACCTGGGCACCGGAAGCGGCCCGGAAACCTGGAGCCGGCCGTTCTGCGAGCATCTGTTTGAGTTCCTGGCTGCCCGGATCCAGCCTGAGGTAAAGGTGGTGCTACAGCCCCTTGGCCTGCCACCGGTAAGTATTGGCAGCGGAAGCCGCACCACCGTCGTCAGCGGCATGATCACGGATATCGCGGCGTGGCTAGCAGGACGGGAACCGAGCCTTGGCAGCCTGAGGGCACAGGCTGCAGCAGACGGCGTCGAACTTCCGGGACTGCTGCCGTGGCCGGCCGGGACTCCGGCAGCTCAATAGCAGGAAGCAGCAGCAGGCAACGAACAGGCCGGTTGTCGAGCTTGTTCAGGCCCGCCCCTAGGCCGCCTCGCGTGCCAGCAGGCTTTCCTTCACGGCGAGGCCCCAGCGGAAGCCACCCAGTGACCCGTCGGTGCGGATCACCCTGTGGCAGGGGACGAACAGCGCCGCAGCGTTGAAGGCACAGGCGCTGGCGGCTGCCCGGACCGCCTTGGCGTTACCGGCAAGGGCAGCATATTCGGTGTATGTCACCGGCTTTCCAGGGCGGACGGTCCGCAGGATGTTCCACGCATTGCTGCGGAACGGGCCGGATTTCTGCAGTACGGGCACCCCCATGGCCGGGACGGGATCGCCGGCGTAAAAGGCCTCGACGGCCTCCGAGATACTGCCCAGTGAGCCCACGGCCCGCAATTCCGCAGGCAGCAGGTTCGGGTGGATCTGGCCCGTCAGTTGTGCGGGATCGGCCGTCCAGCCCGAGGACAGCACTATGCCGTCACGGGCGATGATCGTGAATGGTCCGTCCGCGGTGTTCATGGTCAGGAGCTGTGCGGTCATGGTTTTACTTTCATGGTGGGGGAAGTCTTCAGCGCCGCACGCCACAAGTGCATTGTTGCGTAGGAGCGCCAGGGGCTGACTTCCAGGAAATCGGGGGAGAGGCCAGTGCTTCCTGCAGTTCCTGCCAGCCGCCGCACGCCGTTCCGGACGGCGGCATCGTTGGCCAGAAAGATGTCAGGGGAACCGAGGATCCGCATAGCGGCATAGCCAACTGTCCAGGGCCCGACGCCGGGAAGCGGCAGGAGCTTTGCCTGGAGCCCTGGAAGATCATCGCCGTAGCCGAAGTCCAGTTCGCCGGACGCCATCCGTTCGGCGGCGGTAATGAGGGAATCGATCCGTCGTTGCGGGCCCCGCAGGGCGCCGCGTCCGTTCGCGGCGATTTCCGCCGCTGTGGGGAACAACCGGTCCAGTCCTTCGGACGGCGCCCGGCTGGCACTGCCAACGGCCGAGAGTTCCGTGAGTGCCGTCCTTGCTGCTGCAACCGTAATCTGCTGACCGATCATGGCCCGGACTAACAATTCCTGCGGGTCCACGGCACCGGGCATCCGCATCCCGGGAAAGGCCGCTACGGACGCTGCCAGGCGGTGGTCTGTGGCCAGTACGGCATCCACTGCCTGCGGATCAGCGTCCAGGTCGAACAACCTACGGACGCGGCTGAGCAGTGCTGCCAGGTCCCGGAGGTCTACGGCGTCCACCGTCAGCGTGAGTTGGCCGTCGGCACCTGGGCGCGTGCCGCCGTCGTACTCCACGTGGAAGGCGGCGTCACCGTGCGGGAGGCGTAGGTTCCTCGCGTAGCCCGTTTCGCTTCCCGACTCGATTCGCGCAATGGCGCGGACCGCAAGGAAGCTGAAGATCCCGGGGTCGAACGGTTTCCGGACGGGCAGGTTGAGGGTCAGGGCTGTGGTGGTGGCAATCTCCGCAGCGGCGCGGGGGTGGCGTGCGGTTGCCCGTAACGCCGTGGGCGTCATGGCAAACACCTCGCCGATGGTCTCGTTGAACTGCCGGACGCTGGTGAATCCCGCCGCGAAGGCGACGTCCACGATCTTCATCGGTGTCGACACCAGCAGTGTGCGTGCCGTCTGCGCCCGGCTGGCGCGCGCCAGCGAGAGGGGTCCCGCGCCCAGTTCCTGGCTTAGAATGCGGTTCAGCTGACGGGCGGAATAGCCAAGCCGGGCCGCGAGGCCTTCCACGCCGTCGCGGTTGATGACGCCGTCATTGATCAGGCGCATGGCCCGGCCGGCAATATCCTGCCGGACGTTCCAGGCCGGAGTTCCCGGGACGGCCTCGGGGAGGCACCGCTTGCAGGCGCGGTAGCCGGCCTCGTGGGCGGCCGCCGAGGTCTCGTAGAACGTGACGTTTGCGGCTTTCGGCGTCCTGGCGGGGCAGGAGGGACGGCAATAGATACCGGTACTCCGCACTGCGGTGAAGAACTGGCCATCAAAACGGGTATCGCGGGTATCGATAGCCCGGTAGCGCTGCCAGAAGTCCATAGGTCCATCCTGCCAGCCGTCCAGCACCCGGGCTAGCGGAAATCGGACACGGCTGTAACGGTGACCGCGGTGCCGGTTAGAGTCGGAGGATGAGTGAAACGCAAGGCAAGGGCCGCACACCTGAGGCGCTGAGGACTGTGTTGTCCGGAGACGCCCGGGAGGTGGCTGCCCGGCTGTTGGGTGCTGTCCTGACCCATCATGGCCGTGCAGGAACTGTGTCAGTCCGTTTGTCCGAGGTGGAGGCTTACCTTGGCCCGCACGATTCGGAGTTTCCCGATCCGGGCTCCCATACCTACCGGGGCCAAACGCCGCGCAATGCGCCCATGTTCGGCCCTCCCGGCCACCTGTACGTCTACTTCACGTACGGGATGCATCACTGTGCGAACCTCGTTTGCGGGCCTGAAGGCGCCGCATCGGGAGTTCTTCTGCGCGCCGGGACCGTGGTGGAGGGTCTGGAGCTGGCGCGCGCCCGCCGCCCTGCGTCAAAGCGTGATGCGGACCTCGCCAGCGGGCCCGCGCGGCTGGCCACTGTTCTGGGAGTAACGACGGCGGACAGCGGCCGGGATGCGCTGGCGTACCCCTTCGAACTGGTACTTCCCTCGCAACCGGCACCGGAGGTGGAAACCGGACCGCGGGTGGGAGTTTCCGGCCATGGCGGAACCGACAGTTATCCATGGCGGTACTGGTTGCCGGGCGATCCCTCAGTCTCCAGGTACAAGGCTGCCCGGCCGCGCTCAGTGCAGTAGCTCGAGCCGGTAGCGCCTGATGCTGAACGCCTTTCGGGGCGCCGAGGAAAATCTGTGCTGTTTCCGCCGCGTTAATCAAAATGGCTGTAGAATGGACGGTCCGTATTTTGCGATAGGGGAACGCCTCGATGCTCGACGCTGATTTGGTCCACGAACGGACCTACGTTGCCGGTTTGTATGCCCGGCTTGATGAATTGCGCGCGGAAAAACGCGACCAGCTGGCCAAGGTGCGCCGCGCCGGCGGGGTGGGCACCATGCAGAACGTTTCGGAACGTGACGCCTTCGCAGCACTGTACGAGGACCGCCTCGCCCAGCTCGACGCCGTCGACGACCGCCTTGTTTTCGGACGCCTTGACCTTGATTCCGGTGAGGCCCAGTACATCGGCAGGATCGGCTTGACCACCGAAGACCTGCAACGGCTGATGGTGGACTGGCGTGCACCTGAAGCCGGCCATTTCTATCAGGCCACGGCCTTCGACCGGCAGGGCGTCCGCCGCCGGCGCCACCTGATTCTCCAAGGCCGTGAAGTCAAAGCCATTGAGGACGACGTCCTGGATCCGGACATGCTCTCCGATGCCGATTCCCTGCAGGGCGAGGGAGCCCTGCTTGCGGCCCTGAATTCCAAGCGCACCGGACGCATGTCGGACATTGTGGGCACCATCCAGTCCGAACAGGACCGCATTATCCGCTCGTCCATCTCGGGTGCCCTGGTGGTCCAGGGTGGGCCCGGAACGGGCAAGACCGCCGTTGCGCTGCACCGTGCCGCCTACCTGTTGTATACCCACCGGGAACGCCTGAAGACCGCCGGCGTGTTGCTGGTGGGCCCATCGTCGTCGTTCATGAAGTACATCGAGAGGGTCCTGCCGTCCCTCGGCGAGACCGGCGTGGTCATGGCCAGCCTTGGCCGCCTGATGCCCGGCATTCAGGCGGAAGCTGAACCGGAAGGATCAGTTGCTGCGCTCAAGGGCCGGCTGGACATGGCCGATGTCGTGGCCAATGCGGTGGCCAACCGGCAGCGCATTCCTGCTGAGAACCGGATCCTCGAAGTTGACGGCCGGCGCCTGGTCCTCACTCCGCGCCAGGTCCGCCGCGCCCGGGACCGTGCCCGTTCCACCGGGAAGCCGCACAACGAGGCCAGGCTCACCTTCGTGAAGATCCTGCTTCGCGAGCTGACCGAACAGCTCACGGAGCTCGTCGAGGCCGGCAGCCTGGGCAACAACGCCGACCGTTCCTACCTGGCCGAGGACGTCCGCAGCGCCAGGGATGTCAGGATTGCCCTGAACCTGTGCTGGATGCCGATGACGCCCACCAAGCTCATCTCCGAACTGTTCAGCAAGCCGGCCATCCTCGAGGCCTGCACGCCGCATCTCACCGATGCAGAACGGGCCCTGCTCGCCCGTCCCGCAGATGCGCCGTGGACCGAATCGGACGTGCCGTTGCTGGATGAAGCCGCGGAATTGCTGGGCGAGCTCGATCCTGCGGCCGGCCGCGGCCTGGCGCAGCAGGAAAGCGACCGCGCCCGCGACCTCGCCAACGCCAAGCAGACCCTGGTCAACATGGAAACTGCCGGCTACAACGTGATGATGTCCGCCGAAGAGCTCATGGAGCAGAACCAGGAACGTGAGACCCGCCAGACGGCGGCCGAACGCGCCACGAGCGACAGGACCTGGGCGTTCGGTCACATCGTGGTCGACGAGGCGCAGGAACTTTCGCCCATGCAGTGGCGGCTCCTGGTGCGGCGCTGCCCGCTGAAGTCCTTCACCATCGTCGGAGACATCGCACAGACCAGCTCGGTGGCGGGCGCCAACTCCTGGCAGTCGGCTCTTGGTCCGCTGTTTGGTGACCGCTGGCAGATGGAGGAATTGACGGTTAACTACCGGACGCCGTCGCAGATCGCCGAAGCCGCAGTGCGCATGGCCAATGCCGCCGGTCTGGTGGTGTCCGCTCCCAAAGCGGTCCGCGAGGGTAAATGGTCCCCGATCATCGACCACGTTGAGTCGGAGGCCATGATGGACCGGCTGTTGGAAGTCCTGCCGGAGGAACTTGACGTTCTCGACGGCGGCCTCCTCGCGGTTATCGCGGAGGGGGAACTGCTGCAGCAGGCGGCTTCCGCACTCCGGGGTGCCTATGGCAACAGGGTCGGCACGGGTGCCGGAAGCTACGCCCAGGACATCGTGGTGATCAGTCCCAGGGAAGCAAAGGGGCTGGAGTTCGACGGCGTCATCATTCTGGAGCCGTCCGCGCTGCTGAACCAGGAACACGGACGGGTGGGCGACCTTTACGTTGCCATGACCCGCCCCACGCAGCGGCTGCGGCTGATCGCGGCCGGAGAGGTGCCGGCAGGCATCGAGCGCTGAGCCCTGGCGGCACGATTCCTGCTAACTTAGGAATCGTGCCGCAACTCAACAACCTTCAATCCCAGCAGAACGACGCCTCCTTCGCCAACGTCTGGCAGGAACTCAAATGGCGCGGTTTGATCCACGTATCCACCGACGAAGCCGAGTTGGAAAAACTGCTCTCCGGTGACCCCATTACGTATTACTGTGGATTCGACCCCACGGCACCGAGCCTGCACCTGGGCAACCTTGTCCAGCTGCTGGTGCTTCGCCGCCTGCAGCTGGCGGGCCATCGCCCCCTGGGCCTGGTGGGCGGATCCACCGGCCTCATCGGGGATCCGCGTCCGACGGCGGAACGCACCTTGAACACCAAGGACACCGTCACCGAGTGGGTCGGCTACCTCCAGAGCCAAGTGAGCCGCTTCCTCAGCTTCGAGGGGGATAACGCAGCGCGCATCGTGAACAATCTCGATTGGACCGCTCCGCTGTCCGCTATCGATTTTCTTCGCGAGATCGGCAAGCACTTCCGCGTGGGAACCATGCTCCGCAAGGACGCGGTGGCGTCGCGCCTGAACTCCGATGAAGGCATCAGCTACACGGAATTCAGCTACCAGATCCTGCAGGGTATGGACTACCTGCAGCTGTACCGTGATTACGGCTGTGTCCTGCAGACCGGTGGATCGGATCAGTGGGGCAACCTCACCAGCGGAACGGAGCTCATCCGCAAGGTTGAGGGAAAGAGTGTCCACGCCCTGGGCACGCCGCTGATCACCAACGCGGATGGAACCAAGTTCGGTAAGAGCGAAGGCAACGCCATCTGGCTGGATTCGGCCATGTGCAGCCCGTACGCCTTCTACCAGTTCTGGGTGAACACTGCTGACGCCGACGTCGTTGACCGCCTCAAGATCTTTACCTTCCTTTCCCGGGCGGAAATCGAAGCGTTGGCACAGCAGGTCGCAGACAAGCCGTTTGCACGTGATGGCCAGCGCCGCCTTGCGTACGAGGTGACATCGCTGGTGCACGGAGTGGACGCCACTGAAAAAGTCATCGCTGCTTCCGCTGCGGTGTTCGGCAACGGCGACCTCTCTGTGCTGGACGAGGACACCCTGGCAGCAGCGACGTCCGAGCTTCCTTCCGTCGCCGTTGACCGGGCCGGCTTGGGGATCATCGACCTGCTCGTGGCAACCGGTCTTTCGGAAAGCAAGTCTGCAGCCCGCCGGACCGTAGGGGAGGGCGGCGCCTACGTGAACAACGCCAAAATCTCGGATCCGGATGCCGTTGTTGACCCGGCCCAGCTCCTGCATGGGAAGTACCTGCTGCTGCGGAAGGGCAAGAAGAACCTTGCTACTGTTCGGGTCGCCTGATCCCGGCCCTTCCGGCCACTGAACCGCCCCTTTACACGCTCCCCCCGGTCGATTTGCACGGCCGCGGGGGAGCGTGTAATGTTTTCTGAGTTGCCGCCGTTGAGCGGTGACCACCCCCAACAACTACGAAGCAATTCGACTCACGCAAAGCGTGGGAATGAAGAATTGCTTCGAATCTTGGTGGGGAAATTCTTTTCGGAGAGTGAATATCGGGTAAATATCCCGGATTTGCAAAGTGAAGAATTATGAAATAAGATTGAAACATCGCAGCGAAGAAATACGGAAAAGAAATTCAGCAATGAATTGGTTCCGGGAATATTCGAATGTGTCTGTTGTTTGAGAACTCAATAGTGTGCCAAGTTTATTGATACCGATTTATTTATATGAATTGGTTGTTTTTGACTGGATCTGTGCCGCCCCTGTGGTGCGGGTCTG
>NZ_JBWZCL010000012.1:0-5721 GCF_059383595.1 Pseudarthrobacter sp. MDT1-40-2
TGTTTGTCCGGCGGTGACCTACTCTCCCACACCCTCCCGGGTGCAGTACCATCGGCGCTGTGGGTCTTAGCTTCCGGGTTCGGAATGGGACCGGGCGTTTCCCCCACGCTATGACCGCCGTAACCCTTGTACCCGTCACCCTGTTGGGGGTGTGGGAAGTCTGGTGTTACAACATGTGGTGTTGTTATTTTGTTGTTGGTTCCTGTGCAACGTGCCCGTGGTGCGGGTTTGTTGTTTGGGAACCACATAGTGGACGCAAGCAGTCTTGATCTTCACGCAGTGCTTTGGTGTGAACGTCTTTTGAAGGTTTCGTTCACGCACTGGTGTGTGGTGTAAGTTATCGGCCTATTAGTACCGGTCAGCTTCACGGGTCTTTAGTCCCCGCTTCCACATCCGGCCTATCAACCCAGTGGTCTGGCTGGGGGCCTCTCACACACGAGGTGTATGGAAATCTCATCTTGAAGCGGGCTTCCCGCTTAGATGCTTTCAGCGGTTATCCCATCCGAACGTAGCTAATCAGCGGTGCACTTGGCAGTACAACTGACACACCAGAGGTTCGTCCGTCCCGGTCCTCTCGTACTAAGGACAGCCCTTCTCAAATTTCCTGCGCGCGCAGCGGATAGGGACCGAACTGTCTCACGACGTTCTAAACCCAGCTCGCGTACCGCTTTAATGGGCGAACAGCCCAACCCTTGGGACCTACTCCAGCCCCAGGATGCGACGAGCCGACATCGAGGTGCCAAACCATGCCGTCGATATGGACTCTTGGGCAAGATCAGCCTGTTATCCCCGAGGTACCTTTTATCCGTTGAGCGACGGCCATTCCACAATGTACCGCCGGATCACTAGTCCCGACTTTCGTCCCTGCTTGAGATGTCTCTCTCACAGTCAAGCTCCCTTGTGCACTTACACTCGACACCTGATTGCCAACCAGGCTGAGGGAACCTTTGGGCGCCTCCGTTACTCTTTAGGAGGCAACCGCCCCAGTTAAACTACCCATCAGGCACTGTCCCTGACCCGGATTACGGGCCGAAGTTAGATGTCCAAAGTGACCAGAGTGGTATTTCAACGATGACTCCACCCGAACTGGCGTCCGGGCTTCAACGTCTCCCACCTATCCTACACAAGCCACTCCGAACACCAATACCAAACTATAGTAAAGGTCTCGGGGTCTTTCCGTCCTGCTGCGCGTAACGAGCATCTTTACTCGTACTGCAATTTCGCCGAGTTTATGGTTGAGACAGCGGGGAAGTCGTTACTCCATTCGTGCAGGTCGGAACTTACCCGACAAGGAATTTCGCTACCTTAGGATGGTTATAGTTACCACCGCCGTTTACTGGGGCTTAAATTCTCAGCTTCGCCTTGCGGCTAACCGGTCCTCTTAACCTTCCAGCACCGGGCAGGAGTCAGTCCGTATACATCGTCTTGCGACTTCGCACGGACCTGTGTTTTTAGTAAACAGTCGCTTCCCCCTGGTCTCTGCGGCCCCGATCCCCTCCAGAACGCGTGGTTCTTTCAAGGTTGGGGCCCCCCTTCTCCCGAAGTTACGGGGGCATTTTGCCGAGTTCCTTAACCATAATTCTCTCGATCGCCTTAGTATTCTCTACCTGATCACCTGTGTCGGTTTGGGGTACGGGCGGCTAAAACCTCGCGTCGATGCTTTTCTCGGCAGCATAGGATCACCAAATCCCCCCAAACGGGGGTCCCATCAGATCTCAGGCATCACGAACAGCGGATTTACCAACCATTCACCCTACATCCTTAGACCGGGACAACCATCGCCCGGCTTGGCTACCTTCCTGCGTCACACCTGTTAATACGCTTGCCTCCCAGGATCAGGTCCTGCGCTCCACCAAAACCCTCACACCACAAGGGCGATCGGGCAGGTATCGGGCAGTTAGTATCCCCTGTTCAGCATGGGCGGTTTTTCGCCGGTACGGGAATATCAACCCGTTGTCCATCGACTACGCCTGTCGGCCTCGCCTTAGGTCCCGACTTACCCAGGGCAGATTAGCTTGACCCTGGAACCCTTGATCATTCGGCGGACGGGTTTCTCACCCGTCTTTCGCTACTCATGCCTGCATTCTCACTCGTGTAGGCTCCACCGCTGGTTTACACCGCGACTTCACTGCCCACACGACGCTCCCCTACCACTCCAGACGACTGAACCACGAAGGCTTGTCTACTATCTGAAATCCACAACTTCGGCGGTGTACTTGAGCCCCGCTACATTGTCGGCGCGGAATCACTTGACCAGTGAGCTATTACGCACTCTTTCAAGGATGGCTGCTTCTAAGCCAACCTCCTGGTTGTCTTCGCAACTCCACATCCTTTCCCACTTAGCACACGCTTAGGGGCCTTAGTTGGTGGTCTGGGCTGTTTCCCTCTCGACTATGAAGCTTATCCCCCACAGTCTCACTGCTGCGCTCTCACTTACCGGCATTCGGAGTTTGGCTGACGTCAGTAACCTTGTAGGGCCCATTAGCCATCCAGTAGCTCTACCTCCGGTAAGAAACACGCAACGCTGCACCTAAATGCATTTCGGGGAGAACCAGCTATCACGAAGTTTGATTGGCCTTTCACCCCTACCCACAGCTCATCCCCTCCATTTTCAACTGAAGTGGGTTCGGTCCTCCACGACGTCTTACCGTCGCTTCAACCTGGCCATGGGTAGATCACTTCGCTTCGGGTCTAGATCACGCCACTGCAACGCCCTATTCAGACTCGCTTTCGCTACGGCTTCCCCCCACGGGTTAACCTCGCGACGTAACACTAACTCGCAGGCTCATTCTTCAAAAGGCACGCCGTCACAACTACAAGGTTGCTCCGACGGATTGTAAGCACACGGTTTCAGGTACTGTTTCACTCCCCTCCCGGGGTACTTTTCACCTTTCCCTCACGGTACTGGTCCGCTATCGGTCATTAGGGAGTATTTAGGCTTATCAGGTGGTCCTGACAGATTCACACGGGATTTCTCGGGCCCCGTGCTACTTGGGATACTCTCCAGGCGGCACTAAACATTACGGTTACGGGGCTCACACCCTCTACGGCCGGCCTTTCAAGACCGTTCACCTATGCCAGCACATCACACCTCACTGTCCCGGCAGAGACAGTACGGAAAGTCCCACAACCCCGACCATGCAACGCCCGCCGGCTATCACACATGGAACGGTTTAGCCTGATCCGCGTTCGCTCGCCACTACTGACGGAATCACTATTGTTTTCTCTTCCTGCGGGTACTGAGATGTTTCACTTCCCCGCGTTCCCTCCACGTACCCTATGTGTTCAGATACGGGTCACCAGGTAACTCGCGTTCCTGGCGGGGTTTCCCCATTCGGAGACCCTGGGATCAAAGTCCGGTTATCGACTCCCCCAGGCATATCGCAGATTCCCACGTCCTTCTTCGGCTCCTAATGCCAAGGCATTCACCGTGTGCCCTTAAAAACTTGACCACAAAGATCAATTCAAAACAGATTTTCGAGAGAACCACAGAAACCGCACCGCACACCACGAAGGCACACAGTCCAGATCCAGGTTCATATTCTTGGAAATTGCTTCTTATAAAAGATGCTCGCGTCCACTATGTAGTTCTCAAACAACAACCCCAAACCACACACCCCACACAAGGCCCCGTCCAAACGGGACCACCACGCGTGATCGATGCAGCCAGGAAACCAGAAACAAACAAACCCGCAAACAACCCCGAACCACCCCAAAGAGCAGAACGAAGCACCCACGGCCCTGTTGCCTCAGGACCCAACAGTGTGCCAAACACTAAACCATCCACGAACCCCACCACATCGTTCCAGGCAACCACCAACCCCCGCAAAGAGGAAGAACAGTCACCGTACTGGACAGGCGAAACCACAAACAGCCGCTATTCATTGATATTCCACCCATGAGCACCCGCCGCAGAACAAACGTCTGCGCAACGGGCATATACTCCTGACAAACCCCCACCACCACACAACGCAGCAGCAGAACATCTGTAGGTGCTCCTTAGAAAGGAGGTGATCCAGCCGCACCTTCCGGTACGGCTACCTTGTTACGACTTAGTCCCAATCGCCGGTCCCACCTTCGACAGCTCCCTCCCACAAGGGGTTAGGCCACCGGCTTCGGGTGTTACCAACTTTCGTGACTTGACGGGCGGTGTGTACAAGGCCCGGGAACGTATTCACCGCAGCGTTGCTGATCTGCGATTACTAGCGACTCCGACTTCATGGGGTCGAGTTGCAGACCCCAATCCGAACTGAGACCGGCTTTTTGGGATTAGCTCCACCTCACAGTATCGCAACCCTTTGTACCGGCCATTGTAGCATGCGTGAAGCCCAAGACATAAGGGGCATGATGATTTGACGTCGTCCCCACCTTCCTCCGAGTTGACCCCGGCAGTCTCCCATGAGTCCCCGCCATTACGCGCTGGCAACATGGAACGAGGGTTGCGCTCGTTGCGGGACTTAACCCAACATCTCACGACACGAGCTGACGACAACCATGCACCACCTGTAAACCGACCACAAGTGGGGCGCCTGTTTCCAGACGTTTCCGGTTCATGTCAAGCCTTGGTAAGGTTCTTCGCGTTGCATCGAATTAATCCGCATGCTCCGCCGCTTGTGCGGGCCCCCGTCAATTCCTTTGAGTTTTAGCCTTGCGGCCGTACTCCCCAGGCGGGGCACTTAATGCGTTAGCTACGGCGCGGAAAACGTGGAATGTCCCCCACACCTAGTGCCCAACGTTTACGGCATGGACTACCAGGGTATCTAATCCTGTTCGCTCCCCATGCTTTCGCTCCTCAGCGTCAGTTAATGCCCAGAGACCTGCCTTCGCCATCGGTGTTCCTCCTGATATCTGCGCATTTCACCGCTACACCAGGAATTCCAGTCTCCCCTACATCACTCTAGTCTGCCCGTACCCACCGCAGATCCGGAGTTGAGCCCCGGACTTTCACGGCAGACGCGACAAACCGCCTACGAGCTCTTTACGCCCAATAATTCCGGATAACGCTTGCGCCCTACGTATTACCGCGGCTGCTGGCACGTAGTTAGCCGGCGCTTCTTCTGCAGGTACCGTCACTTTCGCTTCTTCCCTACTGAAAGAGGTTTACAACCCGAAGGCCGTCATCCCTCACGCGGCGTCGCTGCATCAGGCTTTCGCCCATTGTGCAATATTCCCCACTGCTGCCTCCCGTAGGAGTCTGGGCCGTGTCTCAGTCCCAGTGTGGCCGGTCACCCTCTCAGGCCGGCTACCCGTCGTCGCCTTGGTGAGCCATTACCTCACCAACAAGCTGATAGGCCGCGAGTCCATCCAAAACCACAAAAAGCTTTCCACCCCCCACCATGCGATGAGGAGTCATATCCGGTATTAGACCCAGTTTCCCAGGCTTATCCCAGAGTCAAGGGCAGGTTACTCACGTGTTACTCACCCGTTCGCCACTAATCCACCAGCAAGCTGGCATCATCGTTCGACTTGCATGTGTTAAGCACGCCGCCAGCGTTCATCCTGAGCCAGGATCAAACTCTCCGTTGAAGTAAAACAAAAACAGACACAACCACACCCACGGAAATAACGCAGGAAATGGCTGCACAAAATTTGAAACCAGCTGAAAAAAACCAGACCCGCACCACAGGGGCGGCACAGATCCAGTCAAAAACAACCAATTCATATAAATAAATCGGTATCAATAAACTTGGCACACTATTGAGTTCTCAAACAACAGACACA
>NZ_JBWZCL010000013.1:0-4584 GCF_059383595.1 Pseudarthrobacter sp. MDT1-40-2
AGCGCCGATGGTACTGCACCCGGGAGGGTGTGGGAGAGTAGGTCACCGCCGGACAAACACTCAAGGCCAGGCCCCGACACCACGTGTCGGGGCCTGACCCCTTTAAACACCCAAACACCACCACCCACGCCCAAGAAACCCAAGCACCCCAGTGCCCAAAAACACAGCCCGGTACGGTGTACTCTCCCGGGAACTTAGACTTACCAGCATGACTTCCAGCTCCCGTACGCCTGCCCGGAAGCGGGCCACCATCCTTGATGTGGCCGCTGCCGCAGGGGTCTCGAGGCAGACAGTCACCCGGGCCATGAACGGCATGCCGGGAATCAAGCAGTCCACCCGGGAACGCGTCCAGGAGTTGGCGCGTGAACTTGGCTACTCGCCGAGCCGGTTCGCCAAAGGCCTGGTCCAAGGGGCACGTACCTCTGTGGGCCTGGCAATTCCGGATCTCACCAACCCCTATTTCCCTGCCTTTGCCTCGAGCGTTGTTGAGATGGCAACCCAGCGGGGCTGGAACGTGGTGGTGGATGACTACGGACATGGTGCCGGCAGGGGCCTGGATGCCATTGAACGCCTCGCGCCGCAGGTGGATGCGGTTATTGGCTATCTTGGCCCGGACTCGGATCAGGCCCAGGCGATGCTGGGAACGCGCCCGGTGATCCTGCTGGATCAACCATCAGGCCAGAGCGCAGGCAGGATTTCCTTCAACTACAGCCATGCAGCACGGCTCGCGCTGGAGCATCTGGCCGGGGCCGGCCGCAGCCACATTGCTTATCTGGATTCGGGGCCGCGGGAGTGGATGACAACCCGCGGTACGGCTGTTGTGGATGTTGCCCGCGAGCTCGGGATCGAGCTGATTGTTGCCCATAGTGCGGACTCCGCACTGGCTGCATGCGGGGCTGTCCGCGAATTGCTGTCGCAATCGGCGCAGGTGGACGGACTCCTGGCCTTCAACGACCTGATGGCAGCCGGCGCGCTCAAAGCCCTGGCGCAAGCCGGGCGTGCTGTGCCTGCGGACTGTGCGGTGATTGGCATGGACGGGATCCCCCTTGGCGAGTTGGTGACGCCTGAGTTGACTACCCTCTCTATTGACCTCCGGGAAGTGGGAAGGGCCGCCGTCGGACTGCTTGAAGGGCTGCTGTCCGGCACCGTCTCTCCGGGAAGCGCAGCAGCTGACCTGACCCTGCGCCATGAGCTGGTGTTCCGTCAATCGGCGTAGAACTGTCGCCACGACCTATCCAAAGAGCTGCCGGACCGGTAGCATTTTCCGCGGACCGTGAAGGTTCACGAAATGCGGCGTCTGCGAACGCGGTCGCTCCCCAAGCCCCGGAGCAAGGAACGCTATGCCAGTTGAGTCACCCACTGTAACGATCGAACCCTCTGCCCAGGGCGCCCCGGGCAACCAGCGCCGCCCGCTTGAACTGGCGCCCCAGGCTGTCCTCGACCTGGCCTCGCTGGAACCTTCCCGGGGCACCCTCCCGCCGCGAGCCTACCTGCACAGCGACGCTCCCAGGCTAAAGCTCAACGGCGACTGGCTGTTCCGGCTCAGCCCTGGCGTCCGCCAGGCTCAGGACGGCTGGCAGTCCGGCGACGACGCTGCGGGTTTCACCACCCTGCCCGTCCCCTCAAACTGGCCGATGCACGGACACGGGAAGCCCGCATATACCAACGTGCAGTTCCCGTTCCCCGTGGAGCCGCCGCATGTCCCCGAGGCCAACCCGATCGGCGACCACCTGGTCGAATTCGAAGCCGGGCCAGAGTTCTTTCCGTGCGCGCTCCTCCGCTTCGATGGCATTGACTCTGCAGGCACGGTGTGGCTGAACGGCACCGAACTGGGAACCACCCGCGGCAGTCGGCTTGCGCACGAATTTGACGTTACGGGCGTCCTCCGGGAAGGCCGTAACGTCCTGGCGGTACGCGTGGCGCAGTTCTCGGCCGCCAGCTACGTGGAGGACCAGGATATGTGGTGGCTGCCGGGCATCTTCCGCGACGTTACGCTGCAGGGACGGCCGGAGCACGGCATTGACGATGTCTTTGTCCACGCCGACTTCGACCACCACACCGGGCACGGCCTCCTCCGGGTGGAGGCGGGCCGGGGCGGCGAGGCGATTGCCGCCGTCGTCCGCATTCCGGAATTGGGGCTGGAACTGGAGGCAGGCACCGAATACCGGATTCCGGACATTTCGCCGTGGTCGGCGGAGGTGCCGCGGCTCTACGAAGCCACCGTCAACACGCCTGGCGAGACGGTACAGCTGCAGCTCGGGTTCCGCAGCATCCTTATCGAAGACGCCCAGTTCAAGGTCAATGGCCGGCGGATCCTGCTGCGCGGCGTGAACCGCCACGAGCATCATCCGAAGCTGGGCCGGGTGGTGCCGCGCGAGGTTATGGAAGCGGAACTCCGGCTCATGAAGCAGCACAACATCAACGCGATCCGCACGTCGCACTACCCGCCGCACCCCGATTTCCTGGCCCTGGCTGACCAATTGGGTTTCTATGTGGTGCTTGAATGCGACCTTGAGACGCACGGTTTCGAAAATAGCGGCTGGAATCAGAACCCCAGCGACGATCCGCAATGGGAAGCCGCGCTGGTGGACCGGATGCGACGCACCGTGGAGCGGGACAAGAATCACGCAGCCGTCATTATGTGGTCCCTCGGCAATGAAGCGGGCACCGGCCGCAACCTGGCAGCGATGTCGCGCTGGACCAAGGACAGGGACCCGTCCCGGCCCATCCACTATGAGGGGGACTGGAGCTGCCCGGACGTAGACGTCTACTCAAGGATGTACGCCAGCCACGCGGAGACCGAGTTGGTCGGCCAGGGCAGGGAGGAGCCGCTAGCCGATGGAGGGCTCGATGCCCGCCGGCGCGCCATGCCGTTTATGCAATGCGAGTATGTGCATGCCATGGGCAACGGACCCGGCGGCATGACTGAATACCAGGTGCTGTTCGAGAGTTACCCACGGCTGATGGGTGGCTTTGTGTGGGAGTGGCTGGAGCACGGGATCGCCGTGACCGCGGCGGATGGCACCGAGCAGTTCGCATACGGCGGCGACTTCGGCGAGGAAGTGCACGACGGGAACTTCGTGACGGACGGCCTGGTGGACGCCAACCGCAAGCCCCGCCCCGGCCTCCTTGACTTCAAGAAGGTCATCGAGCCGCTGCGGATCACTGTGGAGGAGGACTGGTCAGGCTTCACTGTGCGGAACGGCTTTGATTTTGCCGACACCTCAGCGCTCAGCTTCCGCTACCAGGTGGAGGCCGACGGTGTGACCCTCGACGCCGGCACGGTTGCGGTCGCGCCCTTGGCGCCCCAAGGGGACTGCTTCGTGCAGCTGCCCGCCGGCCTCCCGGCACTGGCCGGGAAAGACTCCGCGGTGCTCACCGTCAGTGCCTGCCTTGCTGCCGACACCGACTGGGCATCGGCCGGGCACGAGGTCGCATGGGGCCAGGCTGTCCGTGAACTGCCCGCAGTTGCTGCGCCCGCCGCCCTTGAAGCTGTGCGTGTGGATGAGGCTGAGCTGCACCTTGGCCCGGTGACGTTTGACCGCGCTACCGGAGTTCCGACGTCGCTCGGTGATGTCGCTGTCGAGGGGCTCAGCCTGGTGCTCTGGTGGGCGCCCACTGACAACGACCTCGGCGCTGAGTGGACGGGGGAAGACCGCCGTCCCATGGCAGCACGGTGGCAGGAGGCCGGGCTCAACCGCATGCACAGCCGGCTACTCGGCATCAGCGCCGAACCTTCGCCCGCTGGCGGAGAGGTTCTGTGTGTACGGACCCGGATGGCCGCCGCCGACAAACAATACGGGGTGTTCGTCGACTATTCGTGGAGCAGTGACGGGCAGGATGTCTGCCTCCGTACCAGTATCCGACCCGATGGCGAATGGACCAGTGCCGGCCATGATGTGGAGTGGGCACGGATCGGGCTGGAAATCGTGTTGGGTACCGGAACGCGCACTGTCAGTTGGTTCGGTCAGGGCCCGCACCAGGCCTATGCCGATACCGGCCAAGGCACCAGGACAGGATGGTTCGGGCTGCCGCTCGAAGCAATGGATGTGGACTATGTGCGGCCCCAGGAATCCGGAGCCCGTGCCGGCGTCCGAACTGCCTCGTTGAACCTCGACGCCGGCACTTTGGACATCAGCGGAGAACCCTTTGCCCTGACCGTGCGCCCCTACGGGCAGGCAGTTCTCGACGCCGCCACTCACCGCAGGGACCTGGTGCCGGACGGGCGGAGCTACGTCTACCTGGACCATGCCCGGAGAGGTGTGGGGACGGCAGCCTGTGGGCCCGCCGTGCTTGAGGCGTACCGGCTGGCGCCCAGGGAGGCGGACTTCTCCATCGTGTTGCGGGCCCGTATCTGACCGCCGCGAGTATGTGACCCGGTCCACATAAAGCAGATACTCCCGGCCCGGCCCTGGATATGGCAGCTCGGACCCCCGGAATCCCCGTGAATCCGGGGGTTTTGGGGGTTGTGGTTGTGGGTGGTGGTTGATTTGCGGTGGGGGTTGGGTGGGTGTATTGTTTTTTGAGTCGCCGCCGCTGATGCGGGAAAATAGCGACCGACCCCCTTGTTCAAATGGCCTGGAA
>NZ_JBWZCL010000014.1:0-4481 GCF_059383595.1 Pseudarthrobacter sp. MDT1-40-2
AAACCCGGCATCGGCGTCGAATTCAACGAAGAAGCCGCCACCGCCTACCCCTACCAGCAGGCCTACCTGCCCTACAACCGCCTCATCGACGGCACCGTCCACGACTGGTAACCAGTCCGCGTTAACGACTTACCAGTCGCGAATTTAGACCCATCCCTGCCGGAGCCGCAAGGCAGCTGCCCGGGAGGAAATTACTAGGAGACCCCATGACTCAAGCATCACCCACCGTATGGCCCCTCTCTGGATTTGGCGACGAAGTTGACCCAGACCCAGCGGTGCAGGCAGCGGTCCTCTTAGCGCTCGGTGCGAGACACATCGAAGTTCGCAGCGCCTGGGGGGTCAATGTCTCCGCATTCGAAGCGGGGCAGGCCGCAGGGCTGAAGGAGATTCTCGACGGGAAGGGCCTGAAAGTATCCGCGGTGGCAAGTCCCATTGGCAAAGTCTCGGTGACCCTTCCGGTAGAACATGAGGTGCAGCGGCTCCGTCAGATCATTTCCGTCGCTAATGTCCTTGAGGCAAGGTACATTCGGATTTTTTCCTTTTACCCGGGGGAGGGCCAGAGCCAGGACGAGATCCGTGACGATGTCATCATCAGAATGAGAGCGCTTGCGGCAGAAGCCGTCAAAGCCGGGGTCGTACTTCTTCACGAGAATGAAAAAGGGATTTACGGGGACACTCCTGAGCGGGTCCTGGACCTCATGACGTCGGTTGACTCTCCAGCCCTTCGGATCGCGTGGGATAACGCCAACTTCGTGCAGGTAGGAGTAAAGCCGTATACCGAAGGCTATGCCCTGCTGCGTCCTTACCTCGAGTATTTTCAGATCAAGGACGCACTGATGGCCACGGGAGAGGTTGTACCAGCAGGGCAGGGCGACGGGGAGCTGGACGCAACCATCGCTGCGTTGAAGGCAGACGGCTATGCCGGATTCGCCTCGCTGGAACCACACCTCGCCAGCGCCCACGAGCTGGGTGGCTTCTCCGGCCCGCTCGCCTTCGGCGCTGCCGCCCGCGCTTTTGCCTCGTTGGCTGCAGACAATGGAATTGAGCTTTCATGACTGACCTGAAAGCTGCTGTCGTCGGATGTGGTGACGTTTCGACGGTACACCTTCAGGCAATATCCGATCTGCCCGGCGCCCGTCTTGCCGCTGTCTGCGACACGGACCCTGCCAGGCTTGTGGCGGCAGAGACAGCGTATAGCGTCCCCGGATTTTCCGACCACATCACGTTGCTTGAAACGGTAAGGCCGGACGTGGTCCATATCGCCACGCCACACAACACTCACGCCTCTATTGCGGGGGATTGCCTGGAGCGCGGCGTCAACGTGATTGTTGAAAAGCCGTTGGCGCACACCCTTGAAGAAGGCCGTCGGCTGGTGGAAGCGGCCAGGGCAAGCAACGCAAAAATCGCCGTTTGCTTCCAAAACCGGTACAACGCCACGGCCCAGGCTATGCACAGACTTATTCACTCAGGAGACTTGGGTGAGGTGGTGGGGGCATCTGCCACTGTGATGTGGCATCGCGATGCTGATTATTATCTCAACAGGCCATGGCGCGGCAGCTGGGAGGGCGGTGGCGGTGGTCTGATGATGAACCAGGCGATCCACACTCTAGACCTCCTGCAGTGGCTTGTAGGCGATGTCGTGTCGGTTACGGGCAACTCATCCACACGCGTTTTGGGCGAGACTATCGCCGTCGAGGACACAGCCGAGTTCGTGGCAGAACACGCCAACGGTGCTCGAAGCCTTTTCTACGCAAGCCTCGCAAACTCCGTGAACGCCCCAGTCACCTTGGACATCGTTACGGAGAAGGCTACGTTGAGCCTCCGCGGCGACCTGACCATCACCTATGGTGATGGCCGCGTGCAAGTGATTCCGGAGATCGAGCTTGATCCCGACAAAGAGACACCGACGGGCGGACGGGCATATTGGGGATTGTCACACGGATTACTTATCAAAGACTTCTATGCCCGGATCGGGGACCCCGGGTCATTCTGGATTGACCCGGATGAGGCTTTCAAATCATTGTCCATCGTCAAGGAGCTCTACCGCCAGAGCTACCCCGGGCGACTTGAAGCTGTGTCCTAAGTTTCGGTAGCACTCGTTCCCTCAACGATCACGCGGCGGCTATTCCCGGTGTCCTCCCTGGAGCGCCGGCCCAACAAAACAATTAGACGGAGAAAAATAAACATGGCCAAAATCGGCGTACAGGCGATGATGTTGATGCAGGGCTTTGCGCAGGATGGGGCATTTGAGACGCTTCGGAAAGTAAGCGCAATCGGGTATAACGCCGTCGAAATTTCTCAGATCCCGATGTCTGCACAGATCGTGGGGGAGTTGGACCGCGCCCGGACCGAACTTGGCATGGACATGGCGGCCCTGTCCGTGGCGATTGACATCCCGGCTGGCCGGCCGGGCGACACGCTCAAGAAGGACTTCACCAAAATTGTCGACGACGCCAATCGTCTGGGTTCCAGATTCCTGCGCATCGGTATCTTGCCCTTCCCGGCCCTGAAATCGGTAAATGCCGTGGTCGACTTTGCCAAGGAGGCAAACGAATACGCAGAGCGGCTGAAAGAACACGGCATCGGTCTCTACTACCACAACCACCATGTTGAATTCGCGAAGTTCGACGGCAAGTACATGCTGGACATCATCGCCGATAATTCCCCTGCAATGGGCCTGGAGCTTGACGTTCACTGGGTACAGCGTGGCGGTCATGACCCCGTCCGCACCATCGAAAAGTATGCAGACCGTGCGGCCATGATCCACCTCAAGGACTACCGCGTGGGCGAAGTGCCGGAGTCCGCTTTCGCGAAACTTGCCGCCGGCGACGCAGAAGGGTTCCGCAACGAGTTCCGAAACGTCATCGAGTTCGCCGAAGTGGGCGAAGGCAACCTCGACTTCCCTGGCATCATCGCCGCTTCCCAGGCCGCAGGAGCGGAGTACCTGCTCGTCGAACAGGATGAACTCTACGGACGGACCTTGTGGGACGCGCTCCAAACGTCCTACGACAACCTCGTGGCCATGGGCCATTCAGACCTCTTCTAATTCCAGCTCATTCGAGCAGACAACAAGATACGGAGCACTACCAGATGAGCAAAAAAGTACGCCTCGGCATCATCGGCCTCGGCCAACAGGGCAGCATGTACGCTCACTTCATCAACACAGGCAAAGTCCCCAACATGGTGATCGGCGCCGTCTGCGACATTGATGCGTCCAAGAAGGAAGAAGCCGTTTCCAAGTACCCGGACATCCCGTTTTACGATGACTACATCACCATGCTCGACAGTGGGGATGTGGATGCTGTGGTGACCTGCGTGCCCCATTTCCTCCACCCCGAGATGGGTATCGAAACGCTGAAGCGCGACATCCACGCGCTCGTCGAAAAGCCCGCGGGTGTATACACAAAGCAGGTGAAGGAACTCAACGAGTTCGCCGCCAGCAAGCCCGAATTGTCCTTCGCCATCATGTTCAACCAGCGGAACAACCCCCTGTACCAGCGGCTCAAGGAGATCGTTGAGAACGGGGAGATCGGCGACATCCGACGCACCAACTGGATCATCACCACCTGGTGGCGGCCGCAGGGGTACTACAACTCGAGTGAATGGCGTGCCACCTGGGGCGGCGAAGGCGGCGGCGTCCTCGTGAACCAGGCACCGCACCAGCTTGACCTTTGGCAGTGGATCTGCGGGGTGCCCAAGTCCGTATACGCAAAGGTTGCCTACGGCTTCCGCCGGGACATCGCCGTTGAAGATGAAGTTACAGCTGTAGTTGATTATGGAGATGGCGCCACCGGCGTCTTCGTCACCGCAACCCACGACCTGACCGGCACGGACCGCTTCGAGATCCTGGGCGACAAGGGCAAAATCATCGTCGAAAACTCCAAGACGGCCACGGTGACCCGGCTGATCAAACCGGAGCGTGAACTCAGCGATTCGATGGGCATGGACGACATCCGGAAGGTAGTCACCGGACAATTGAATCCTGATGAACTTTACACATCCGAGGTCATCGAATTCCCCTCCGCCTGGGGAGTGCAGCACGCCGGTGTACTGGAGAACTTCGCTGCGAACATCCTTGACGGGACCCCCCTCCTGGCCCCGGGTTCGGACGGCATCAAGGGCGTCCGTCTCGCTAATGCCATCCACCTTTCCAGCTGGACGGGAAGTGAAGTGGCCTTGGACTTCGATGACGATCTGTTCCTCGCCGAGTTGAACAAGCGCATCGTGGAAGAAGGCAAGTTCCCACATCGCGGCTGAGCATGATGGCGGATCACCCGCTTGCGCTAACTGATCCTGCCTCCGCTGGCCGAAGTCGTTTCTGACTTTAGGATCTGCAGGGTCGGGCAGGCCGTCACCGCCGTTCCGTCTAACCCTTGAGTCAGTTTTTGAAAGGATTTGCAGTGAAAATTATTGCCGCTGATGTCTTCGTGACGAGTCCGTCGCGGAATTTTGTGACGCTCCGGATCACTACCGAGGATGGT
>NZ_JBWZCL010000015.1:0-1047 GCF_059383595.1 Pseudarthrobacter sp. MDT1-40-2
TAGCGTGGGGGAAACGCCCGGTCCCATTCCGAACCCGGAAGCTAAGACCCACAGCGCCGATGGTACTGCACCCGGGAGGGTGTGGGAGAGTAGGTCACCGCCGGACAAACATTAAAAGGCCAGGCCCCGACACCACGTGTCGGGGCCTGACCCCTTTAAACACCAAAACACCACCCGCGTCGGCCGCGGCCCGCGCACCAGCTAGCCACCGTGCCCAAAAACACAGTGCAGCGCTGGATAACAGGCCTGGTGGCTGGGCTGGACGGTGATGGCCTTGGCGGGCTCTCGCCTAGAATTGAATGAGACGTTTGGGCCTGTGACAGAATGCTGGATCCAGGCCCAGTAGGAAGAACAACATAATGATGAGGACGGCTGCACCAGATGCTTGCGGTCGGCTCACAACAGGAGGAATCCATCATGGCTGAGCACGACGGCGGCAACAAGGGCGCGAATTCCGGAAACGAGCGCCGGCCCCATGGTGGTGCCTTCCGAGGTCCCAACAACTCGGGCGGACAGCCACGGGGATTCCGCGACCGCGATGGTGGCGGACAGGGAGGGCGTCCGCGCCGCGAGGGCGAAGGCGATCGTAAGCCTTTTGGTGATCGTGATAACCGCGGTGAGCGTAAGCCTTTCAGTGATCGTCCGCGCCGCGAAGGCGAAGGCGATCGTAAGTCGTTCGGTGATCGTGATAACCGCGGTGAGCGTAAGCCTTTTGGTGATCGTGATGACCGCGGTGAGCGTAAGCCTTTCAGCGACCGTCCGCAGCGTGAAGGCGGCGGTGAGCGCCGTTCGTTCGGTGACCGCGACAACCGCGGCGAGCGTAAGCCTTTCAGTGACCGTCCGCAGCGTGAAGGTGGCGGTGAGCGCCGTTCGTTCGGTGACCGCGACAACCGCGGCGAGCGTAAGCCTTTCAGTGACCGTCCGCAGCGTGAAGGTGGCGGTGAGCGCCGTTCGTTCGGTGACCGCGACAACCGCGGCGAGCGTAAGCCTTTCAGTGACCGTCCGCAGCGTGAAGGTGGCGGTGAGCGCCGTTCGTTCGGTGACCGC